>NZ_LKEG01000044.1 GCF_001645105.1 Pseudomonas marginalis | reverse complement strand
AAGCCAGTTGCTAAAACGGCTGCTGCAAAACCAGCCGCCAAGCCAGCCGCTAAAACCGCTGCTGCGAAACCAGCTGCCAAGCCAGCCGCTAAAACCGCTGCTGCGAAACCAGCTGCCAAGCCAGCTGCTAAAACGGCTGTTGCAAAACCAGCCGCCAAGCCAGCCGCTAAACCGGCTGCTGCAAAACCAGCCGCCAAGCCAGCCGCTAAAACCGCTGCTGCGAAACCAGCTGCCAAGCCAGTGGCTAAACCGGCTGCTGCAAAACCAGCCGCTAAGCCAGCTGCCAAACCTGCTGCTGCAAAGCCAGCCGCCAAGCCAGCCGTTACCAAACCCGCTGCCGCAAAACCCGCACCGGCCAAGCCAGCAACACCTGCTGCCGCCCCGACAGCGTCCACCGCTCCAACTGCACCGGCCAGCAACACGTCTGCACCGGTAGCGCCAAGCACCACCCCAACCAGCGCTTCCTAAGCGCTGGTGGCCACGACGCGCAGCCGCTGCAGCGCGTCGTGGTCAAGGTTGGCGGCATCCTCAGCCGCCAGTCCTTCCAGCCACAGTTGCTGATTCATCGCTTCGCCAGTCGGCCACGTTTGTGCCAACGCTTCCAGTCGCATCAACAGCTGCCGTTCGGCGTCCAGCTCCAAAGCCTTGACTCGCTCGCGTAATCCCGCCAAATCCTCATCCTGCTGCGCCATGGCGCGCCATTGCATGCGTACGCGTCGTAGCGGCTCGATCACCTGTGCCTGCCAGGGCCTGGCGATTTGTTTCAGCGCCTGTATGCGCTCGGCGGTCACTGTCACAGCGCGCTGCTCCAGCCAGGCGCCACACAGCAACAGGCACACATCCGCCCCTTGCTCCTGCAAGCGCAGGCAAGCGGCTTCGACGTCCGGGCGGGCGTAAGTCGAGAGGGCAAAGCTCCACAGGTCAGCGTACATATTCACACCCAAGCCAGCGGCCAACGAAGCTGGTAGACTCCGCCGCCATTATGATCCGACTTCAAAGCCTAACATTACAGCGTGGCCCGCAACGTCTTCTCGAAGACGCCGAGCTGACCCTGCACGCCGGTCACAAAGCCGGCCTGATCGGTGCCAACGGTGCCGGCAAATCCACGTTGTTCGCCCTGTTGCTGGGTGAGCTGACCCCGGACTCCGGGGACTGCTTGCTGCCGGCCGACTGGCGTATCGCCCATATGCGCCAGGAGATCGACACCCTGGACCGCATCGCGATCGACTACGTGCTCGATGGCGACCTGCGCCTGCGCCAGGTGCAACACGACCTGGCCGAGGCCGAGAAAGCCCAGGATGGCGCCGCTCAGGCCCGCCTGCACTCGGAACTCGACAGCGCCGACGGTTACACCGCCGACGCCCGCGCCCGCAAGATGCTCGCCGGCCTTGGCTTTACCAACGAACAGATGGACCGCCCGGTCGCCGACTTCTCCGGCGGCTGGCGCATGCGCCTGAACCTGGCGCAGGCGCTGATGTGCCCCTCGGATCTGCTGCTGCTCGACGAACCGACCAACCACTTGGACCTCGATGCGATCCTGTGGCTGGAAGACTTCCTCAAGAACTATCAGGGCACCTTGCTGCTGATTTCCCACGACCGGGACTTCCTCGACGCCGTGGTCGACAACATCGCCCACGTCGAACAGAAGAAAATCACGCTCTACCGGGGCGGCTACACCGCATTCGAACGCGCCCGCGCCGAACGCCTGGCCCAGCAGCAACAGGCCTTTGAAAAGCAGCAGGCGCAGCGTGCGCACATGGAAAGCTATATCGCCCGTTTCAAGGCCCAGGCCACCAAGGCCCGCCAGGCCCAGAGCCGGATCAAGGCCCTGGAACGCATGGAAGAGCTGTCGGCGGCCCACGTTGATTCGCCGTTCGACTTTGTGTTTCGTGAGTCGGCGAAGATCTCCAGCCCTCTGCTGGACTTGTCAGATGCCCGCTTGGGGTACGGCGACAAAACCATCCTGGAAAAAGTGAAGCTGCAGCTCACGCCAGGTGCGCGCATCGGTTTGCTCGGCCCTAACGGTGCGGGCAAGTCGACGCTGATCAAGAACCTGTCGGGTGAGCTTTCGCCCCTGGCCGGGCGCTTGACCCGTGGCGAGAACACGGTGGTGGGCTACTTCGCCCAGCACCAGTTGGACTCCCTCGACGCCAAGGCCAGCCCGTTGCTGCACTTGCAGCGCCTGGCGCCGACCGAGCGCGAGCAAACCCTGCGCGACTTCCTCGGTGGTTTCGACTTCCGTGGCGCGCGCATCGATGAGCCGGTGCTGAATTTCTCCGGCGGCGAAAAAGCCCGCCTGGCCCTGGCGTTGATCGCCTGGGACCGCCCGAACCTGCTGCTGCTCGACGAACCGACCAACCACCTGGACCTGGAAATGCGTCTGGCGCTGACCATGGCCCTGCAAGAGTTCAGTGGTGCGGTACTGGTGGTGTCTCACGATCGCCACTTGCTCAAGAGCACCACGGATAATTTCCTGCTGGTGGCGGACGGTAAAGTCGAAGAATTCGACGGCGACCTGGATGACTACGCACGCTGGCTGACGGATTACCGCCTGCGCAATGCGCCGGTCAGCAATACCCCGGTCAACCCCGACAAGACTGACAAGAAAGCCCAGCGTCAGGCTGCCGCTGCGTTGCGCCAACAATTGGCGCCGCACAAGCGTGAAGCCGACAAGCTGGAGGCCGAGTTGGGCAAGGTGCACGAGCGCCTGGCCAAAATCGAAACCAGCTTGGGCGACAGCGCCGTCTACGAAGCCGCCCGTAAGGACGAGTTGCGCGACCTGCTGGCTGAACAGGCCAAGCTCAAGGTCCGCGAAGGGCAATTGGAAGAGACTTGGATGGAAGCCCTCGAAGTGCTGGAAACCCTGCAAGCGGAGCTGGAGGCGCTGTCCTGATGGAAGCGTTGCAACTGCCACTGCCGGCGCAATGGATCGAACCCGTGTGGATCGGCGTGCAAATCCTGCTGATTCTGCTGGCCGGCTACCTCGCCCAGCGTTTTGTTGCCAAAGGCCTGACGCGCCTCGGTGAGCGTTACCCGTTCCCACCGCAATTGTTGATGCCGCTGCGCGGTGGCTTGCGCTGGCTGATCATGGGCAGTGCGCTGATCTTTGTGCTGGGTCGCCTGGGTGTGTCTGCAACGGTGTTGTGGACGGCGCTGTCGGGGTTTGTCGCGGTGGCGGCGGTGGCGTTCTTCGCCATGTGGTCGGTGCTCTCCAACCTGCTGTGCGCCATTCTGATCTTCACCGTCGGGCCGTTTCGCCTGGGTGACATCGTCGAGTTGGTGGACACCGTCGACAAACCGGGTGTGAAAGGCCGCGTCGTGGCGATCAACCTGCTCTACACCACGCTGGTCGAAGTAGCGGAAGCCGGAACCGACAGCGCGATGGTGCAAGTGCCCAACAGCTTGTTCTTCCAGCGCTCGGTGCGACGTTGGCCAGGTACCCATGTGTTTCCGGGCGACCGCTAGCAGTCATCCTGTAAAAATCTATAGCCATTCTTTGGTCGGCGGAGTTAGTTTAAGGCACAACAGCAAACTCCCTCCTGAGGTGTGTAATGGCACTCGATACGTGGCTGGCCTTTTTCCTGGCCAGTTGGATCATCTCCCTTTCCCCTGGCGCCGGCGCCATCGCCTCGATGTCCAGCGGCCTGCAATACGGTTTCCTGCGTGGTTACTGGAACGCCATTGGCCTGCAACTGGGCCTGGCGATGCAGATTGCCGTCGTTGCTTGCGGCCTGGGTGCCATTCTGGCGACGTCGTCCACGGCCTTCTATGTGATCAAATGGTTTGGCGTGGCGTACTTGGTGTACCTGGCTATCAAGCAGTGGCGCGCCTTGCCCATGGACATGACCGATGACGCGGCGGTGCGCCCGATCGGCAAGCCGATGGCGATGATGTTCCGGGGCTTTCTGGTCAATGCCAGCAACCCCAAAGCCTTGGTATTCATGTTGGCGGTGCTGCCGCAGTTCGTGAACCCGCAGGCGCCGCTGCTGATCCAGTACCTGATCCTGGGCGCGACGATGATCTGCGTCGACATGGTCGTGATGGCAGGCTATACGGGGCTGGCGTCGAAGGTGTTGCGCTTGTTGCGTACGCCTAAGCAGCAGAAGCGTATGAACCGCACGTTTGCCGGGTTGTTTGTGGGCGCTGCGGGTTTCCTGGCCAGCTTGCATCGTGCTACCGCGTAACTGAAAAAACTGAATCAAAAATGTGGGAGGGGGCAAGCCCCCTCCCACATTTGGTTTTGTGTTGTCTGTGAGGCTTAGGCTCAGCGCAGAATCTTCGGCGCTTCATCCCTTGGCAGGTTATTGCGCAGTGGCGGTTGGCCAGGGTCTTGATACCCGCCACCCAACTGTTCCGCCAACTGCCGGGCCACATCTTCACCCAAGGCTTTCGACACTTCCTTCACCACGCGCGGCCGGTTCAGGCTCACGCGTACGTCACGGCTGTTCACCAGCTTGGTGTCCTGGCCTTCACCCATGGCGGTAAACGCCGAAGTGATCTCGTAGGTGCGCGTATTGATCAGGCTGAAATCCGCCACCAGCGTCAGGCCCAGCACCGCCGAGTAGCTGTTGGTGTGGTCCAGGGCGTTGATGTCCTGGGTGAAGTCGATGTCTGACAGTGTGCCGAACAGCACATAGTCGGCGCCCTTGAAATTACCGGCCTTGATGCGTTTGATCACGTCGTAGACGTCACCCTTGGCATCGGCGGTGTAGGGCGTGCCCTGCACCAGTTGGAACTGTCGGGACTTGAGGATCTCGCCCTTGATATCACCGCTGAATTTACGCAGCTCGGTCTGTTCGATGTAGCTGGTACGGCTTTCGTACTCGCTGTAGTTCGACGCCCCACTGGCGTGGTAAGCGCTGGCCTGGAAGTTGTTGCTCGCCGAAACCTGGTGGATGTATTCCTCGACCCGCGCCTCGTAGGCCAGGTCGGTCACCGCGATCTTCGGGGCGGCCGAGGCGCCGAAGGCACACAGCAGGCCGATCATGCCGATCCATGCACGCATTGCTTAGCGCTCCGTGGTTTTGCGGATTTCTTTTTCGTCCATCCATTCGGCCAGGCCGCTCTCGACGTCAATCAGCTGCAGGCTGAATTTGTAGAACACGTCCTTGTAGTCCGAGCTGCGCTTGACGATGGAGCTGATGGAGCCTTCCAGGCGGTACTTGGCGGCGACCATATTGCCGGTCTTGCTGACGGTGGACTTCTTGTACAGGCCGCTCTGGTTCTGCAGCTTGAGCTGGTCGACCTGGCTCTGCATGTCGGTGTTGTCGCTGGCAAAGCGTGCGGTGCCGGTCTTCATCAGTTGGGTCTTGATCGACGTGGTGATTTCACGGGTGTCGATGTACTCACTGGTCTTGTTCTTCACGTCGTATACCTGCACCACCGGACGGCCTTGCAGGATGCCGGACTGAGCCAGGGAGCGGGTCATGCTTTCGGCGATCATCTGCAGGTCGGTGGAACCGAACTCATTGGTCACCAGTTCCACTGCCTTGGTATCGCCGTAGCTGATGTTTTTACCGCCCAGTACCGGGGAGGTGTTGGCGCAGCCGCTGGCCAGGACGGCGACGACGGCAAGGATCGAGAAGCGTGCAAACATTGGGAATTCTCTCAGCAGCAAAAAGGATGGACGGCTCAAGGGGTTTTCACTTCAAGACGGAAGTCCGCCGCCTGCGGCACATTGGCAATCGCAGGCAGGAAGGTCGCCTGGTTGGCGTACAGGTTCAGCACTTTCCAGGTTTCTTCATCGCCCACCGGGAAGCCGTCGGCACCCAGCCAGGCAAAGCGGTAATACATCATCTGGTTGCTGCTGGTGATGTTGCTCAACTGAACCTTGGCGGTGAGGAAGCCGTTCTCGCGGGCCACGCGGATGGCACCGACCGCGATGCCCTTGAACTTGCCCATCACCACGATTTTGCTCGCGGCGCTGCCAGGCTCCGGCGGCGGCGGGGTGGCACAGCCGGCCAGCAGGACCAGCGCCAGGGCGCCGAGGATGAAATGACGCATAACGTGCTCCTTAAGGTTGTTTGAGGGCGATGGCCTGGTTGGCGGTGTTCGGCTCCACGTGGGCGGCCAGGCCGCCGGCGAATACCTGGTTGCCGACCACGCGCAGGGTGATGACCTGATAACGCTGATCGGCCTTTACCGTCACCCGCGTGCCGCCCAGGGCGTTGGGCAGGCTGACCTGATGCTCGCCATGCTTGAGGCGCAGGCGGGTCACCTGGGTCAGGTCCGGCAGGGTACGCCACGTGCGGGTGTCGGCGCCTTCGGTGATGGCCGAGGCGATACCCAGCACCAGGCCCGCCATGGGGTTGGTCTTGTTCAGGTTGTTTTGCGCCACGCCACGGGTGACCGCACGCACGGTGGTGCGCAGGATGATCCCCGGCATGTCATCGCGCAGGGCGCGGCGGGACATGGCCGTGGTGCTGTTGAGTGCAGTGAGGTTCTGTTGCTGGCCGTCGACGCCAATCTGCGCGAAGGTTGCGGTGGACGTATCAGCCTTGATCACCGGGAACGACAGCGGGGTGATCACCAGGTTGCCATTGATCGGGATCGGCAGCGGCAGGCGAATAGAGTCGCGGGCCGGTGCCAGGCCGCTCTGTACCACGATCAGCACGTCGGTTTCATCGGCGCCGACCTTGGATTTGTCCAGGTCCAGCAGGGCCTTTTCCAATAATGGCGTGTTGGGGCGCAGTTCAACGGCCTTGCGATAGCCGGGTGCCGCCAGGTCTTTTTCGCCGAGGGCTTCGTAGACAAAGCCAGCCAGGTAATGGCTGAACGCACTCTGGTAGCTGTTTTTCAGGCCGACCACTTCCGGCGCGTCCAGGGTTTCCACCGGGTAGCCGCGCAGGTCTTTCATCTGGGTGGTCACGCCTTCGCGCTGGGCTTCGTCCTCGCGCTTGAGGTATTCCTTGTCCCGCAGGTCGGCGATCACGGCTTCACGTTCATGGGTCTTCTTGATTTCGGTGCGTGCGCCGTTGAAGTCGTTCAGGGCCAGCAGGTTCAGGGCCATCTGCGTGGTCAGCATGACCTTTTCGTAGTCATAGCCTTCGTAGCGACGCACCTTGTCATTGGCCAGGAAGCTGCCAAATTGGGCGAGGTACCTGGCGCTGTCGAACTTGACCGACTCTTCCCACTTGTAGACTTGCAGGTCGGCGCTGCGCCAGGCGGTCTGGCTGCCGGTCAAGTCACCCTTGGCACGCAGCAGCTCGCCCTTTTCGAAGAAATAGAGCAGGTCCTTGTCGTCGCCGGTGTTGTTCTTTTCCAGCAGGGTCAGGGCGGCGTCGACATTGCCGGTGGCCAATTGCTGATTGGTGGCTTGCAGCTCGGTATCGTAGCTGCGGAACATCGAGCAGCCGGACAACAAGGTCACCGCCGCGAGCGCGAGCGAGGGTAAGGCGCGAAATGCCATGCAGACTTCTTCCCTGAAAGTATCAACCGATGTGGTCATTCCTCATAAAAACAAGGAACGAAATTCCCTTTCGCACTAACAGGGCGCGGCATTATAAGCACCATTACTGGCAAAACAATGGCTTTTTGCCCCGACGAAGTCGCCAAAACGCCACTAGTCCGCTTCTAAAAATGCCCCGCCCCCACCAACACCCAATCACTTACGCCTTGAGTCAAACCCATTAAGGCTCAACAATGTGTTACTTCGTATTTCCCTTTGAGATTCGTTCATGCCCTTTGAGATTCGTTCATGACTGCCCCCTTCCGTTTTCTCGCCTGGCTGATATTGCCGGCGTTGATGTCGTGCAGCTTCAACCTGTTGGCCGCGACTGCCGAGGGCGCCCCACAAGCCCTACATTTGCTGGACTACATTGGCGCTGACTATCCTCCGACGGTGGAGGCGGGCAAGGTTATCGATGAATCCGAATACCGCGAACAACTGGAGTTTCTCGGCGTGTTGCAGGGCCTGGTGGCCGAACTGCCACAACGCCCGGAGCGCGCGGCGTTGGTCAAGGGCGTCGACGAACTGTTAGCGGCTGTAACTGCCCATCAAGACGGCGCGGCAGTCGCTCGCCAAGCCCGTCAATTGGGCGCCCAGTTGGCCGTGGCCTATGAAGTCAGCCAGGCCCCGGCGATCACCCCTGATCCCACGCGCGGTGCGCCGCTCTACGCCCAGCATTGTTCGGTATGCCACGGCACTGCTGGCGCCGGTGACGGCCCAGCCAGCGTGGGCATGACGCCGCCGCCCGCCAACCTGCGGGACGCCGTACGCCTGGACCGCTTGAGCCTTTACGCGATCTACAACACCCTTGGCCTGGGCGTCGAAGGCACTGACATGCCGTCCTTCGCCGACCAACTGGACGACCGCCAGCGCTGGGACCTGGCCACCTACATCGCCGGCTTCACCGCCGACCCGGCCGCTGCGAAAAGCGAGCAACCGTTCAACCTCGCCGACCTGGCCCGCCAGACCCCCAATGAAGTGCTGGCCGCCAGCGGTCCGGCGGCTGCCGCGACGTTCCGCGCCCAGCGTGCGCAACCGCCGCAGGTCAAGCGTGGCCCGGCGCAGTTGCTGGACTACACCGCCAGCACGCTGGACAAGAGCCTGGCGGCTTTCCAAAAGGGTGACCACGAACAGGCTTACGACCTGTCGGTGGCCGCGTATCTGGAAGGTTTCGAGCTGGTAGAAAGCTCGCTGGATAACGTTGACGCCAACGTGCGCAAGGACACCGAGAAGGCGCTGATGGCCTACCGACAGTCGTTGCAGGACGGTTTGCCGGTAGAGCAGGTGCAACAACGCCTGGACGTGGCCAAGGGCAAGCTCACCGAGTCTGCCGGCTTGCTGGGCAGTGATGGCCTGAGTTGGTCGTTGAGCTACATCTCCGGTTTGCTGATCCTGTTGCGCGAAGGCCTGGAAGCGATCCTGGTGCTGGCCGCGATCCTCGCGTTCCTGCGCAACACCGGCCAGCAGTCGGCGGTGCGCAGCGTCAACGTCGGTTGGGGCCTGGCGCTGTTGGCGGGTCTGGCGACCTGGGCGTTGGCGGCGTATGTGATTGACGTGAGCGGCGCCCAGCGCGAATTGCTTGAAGGCTGCACAGCCCTGTTCGCCAGTGTGATGGTGCTGTGGCTCGGCGTGTGGATGCACGATCGCCGCCACGCCGCCGCTTGGCAGGACTACATCAAGAGCAGCCTGGTGGGCGGCGGCGGGCGGTTCGGCTTTGCGATGCTGGCGTTCTTCTCGGTGTACCGCGAGTTGTTCGAAGTGATCCTGTTCTACGAAACCCTGTGGCTGCAAGCTGGCCCGGCCGGGCACAACGCGGTGTTGGCCGGTGGCGCCACGGCGCTGGTGCTGCTGGTGGGCCTGGCGTGGGTGATCCTGCGCGGTTCGGCGAAGCTGCCGCTGGCGTTGTTCTTCGGGATCAACGCGGCATTGTTGTGTGCACTGTCGGTGGTGTTTGCCGGGCATGGCGTGAAGGCGTTGCAGGAGGCCGGCATTTTTGGCACGCGGCCGGTCGCCTTCTTTGACTTCGACTGGCTGGGCATCCACGCCGATGCGTACTCGCTGAGTGCGCAGGCCGTGGCGATCCTGGCGATTGTGGTGCTGTATGGCCGCAGCCGTTTGGCCGAGAAGCGCCGGGTGATGGCTTAAGTATGCGGGTGTGGATCGATGCCGACGCTTGTCCTCGGGCGGCCAAGGACCAAGTGGTGAAGTTTGCCCTCAAGCGCCAGTTCGAAGTGGTACTGGTGGCCGGTCAGAGCCAGGTCAAGCCGAGCTTTTCTTGCGTGAAGTTGATCGTGGTGCCCAGTGGCCCGGATGCGGCGGATGACTACCTGGTGGAACACGCGGTGCCCGGCGAGTTGGTGATCTGCAGCGATGTGCCCCTGGCTGACCGCTTGGTGAAAAACGGCGTCACGGCCCTTGACCCACGCGGCAAGGAGTTCAGCCCGGCGAACATGAGCGAACGCCTGGCGGTGCGCAACCTGTTCACTGATCTGCGTGAGCAAGGCCAGATGGGCGGAGGGCCACCGCCGCACGGGGAGAAGGAGAAGCAGGCGTTTGCCAATGCGTTGGACCGGATCCTGACACGGTTAATGCGCCAGGCCTGACCCTGTGGCAGGGTAGCTGTGCCGAGCAGGCTTGTTTTGGTGAGGGTGCTTGTTGTGGTGGTCAGGCTTGTTGTGGTGAGCGGGCTTGTGTGGTGAGCGGGCTTGCCCCGCGCTGGGCTGCGCAGCAGCCCTAAACCCTGCAATCATGTTCTAACTGACTCACCGCGTCGGCTGAATTGGGGCGGCTTCGCCACCCAGCGCGGGGCAAGCCCGCTCACCACAACAAGTCCGCTCACCACAGTAGGGGGCTATCAGTCGTTCTCGTGGGTCAGTTCCAGCACCCGGTCCACCAGCTTGTTGATCCCCGACGCGACCTCGCTGATGTTCTTGCCGAGCATATAGGCCGGCGTGCTCACCAGTTTGCGTGCCGTGTCTTCGACGATATCTTCCACCGCACATTCCTGGTGTGTAGCGCCCATCTTGTCCAGCGCGGCAGCGGTGTCGGCACAGTTGCCGATGGTGCAGGTCACGCCTGGGCCGTAGATTTTGGCCGCCAGGGCCGGTGAAATGCAGATCAGCCCCACAGGCTTGCCTGCTTCGGCAAACGCCTCGGCCAGTTCCAGCACCTGCGGGTTTACGCTGCAGCCGGCGCCTTCAACGGCAAAGTTCGAGAGGTTTTTCGCCGCGCCGAACCCGCCGGGCACGATCAGCGCATCGAAGTCTTCGGCGTTGGCGTCGCGAAGGTCCTTCACGTCACCCCGTGCGATCCGGGCCGACTCCACCAGTACATTGCGCGACTCGGGCATCTCTTCGCCGGTGAGGTGGTTGATCACGTGCAATTGCGCGATATCCGGGGCAAAACATTGGACCTGAGCGCCACGCTGGTCCAGGCGCAGCAAGGTGATCACGCTTTCGTGAATCTCTGCGCCGTCGTACACGCCGCAGCCGGAAAGGATCACTGCAATCTTTTTGCTCATGGGCATTTCTCCTGGGTTCTTGGCGTTAAATGTCTACTAATTTGTCATCTGTTGCCAATGGGATCTCGCGCCGCTGCACCTAATCTTGATGTAACAAAAATAGACCGGACCAGACCATGGACTTTGTGCCTTACGCGGTACCGTTTTTCGTCGTCTTGATCATCGTGGAGCTGCTTGCCGACCGTTGGCGCGGCGAGCGCAACTACCGGGTGGCGGATGCTATCAACAGCCTCAGCACCGGGGTGTTGTCGACGACCACGGGGTTGTTGACCAAGGGTGTGGGGCTGTTGACCTACGCGTTCGCCCTCAAGCATCTCGCTGTCATCGAACTGCCTGCCCAAAGTGTCTGGACCTGGGTGTTCGCGTTTGTGTTCTACGACTTCTGCTATTACTGGCTGCACCGCATGGGCCACGAGCGCAACATCCTGTGGGCCGCGCACTCGGTGCATCACCAGAGCGAGGACTACAACCTCAGCACCGCACTGCGCCAGACCAGCACTGGCTTCCTGCTCAGCTGGATCTTCTACCTCCCCCTGGCTGTACTTGGCGTGCCATTGGTGGTGTTTATCAGCGTGGCATCGCTCAATTTGCTGTATCAATTTTGGGTGCACACCCGGCATGTGCCGAAGCTCGGCTGGTATGAGTGGTTTTTTGTCACGCCGTCCAATCATCGGGCCCACCATGCACAGAACGCTCTCTACATGGATCGTAACTACGGCGGGGTGTTCATTATTTGGGACCGACTGTTCGGCACCTTCCAGGAGGAAGACGACAACGAACCGGTGATTTTCGGCGTGACCACGCCGCTGGCCAGCTGGAATCCGCTGTGGGCCAACCTGCAGTTTTATGCACAGTTATGGCGTGATGCACGGCGCACCGAGAGCCGGTGGGACAAGCTGCGCATCTGGTTCATGCGCACCGGCTGGCGCCCGGCGGACGTGAAGGCCAAGTACCCGTTGGCCAAACATGACTTGAGCCAGTTCCGCAAATTCGAAGTCCCGCTGGGTGTGCGCCAGCAGGTCTATATCGCCCTGCAGTTTGCGGCGTATGTAGGTTTTGGCAGCTATTTGATGAATGTTGGCGAAGGCTTGCCCACGGCGGCGTTGATCCTGGGCTGGAGTGCGATGGCGCTGGGGCTGTTTACGTTGGGCGTGGCCCTGGAGAACCGGCCGTGGGCGTGGAAGGCCGAGCTTTTAAGGCTGGCACTGAATGTGCCGCTGGTATGGCTGGCGCCGTTGACCGGGCTATGGCCGGCCAGCAACTTGGGCTGGCTGGGCCTGCTGAGCTACAGCCTGCTCAGCGTGATCGGCCTCTATTGCTGCAGAGGCCGGTTTACTCGACTGGCGTCTTAGGGGCTTCGACAGGGGCGGGTTCGGCGGCCAGTCGGGCCTTGGCTTCGGCGCAGGCCTCACGGGCAATACGCGCATTCTTGAAGCGGCGGCGCAGCCACAGGCCGAAGCCCAGTACCAGCAACGCACCCAATACCCACAGCTCATATTTCTTGACGCTACCCAGCATGCCTTCCAGTACGGCACCGAAGTGATACGCCGCAGCGCCCAGCGCGGCAGCCCAGATCGCGGCTCCAATACCGTTGAGGATCAGGTAGCGCAGGGGTGGGTAGCCGGAAAGGCCGATCGCCACCGGCATGACCGTGCGCAATCCGTAGACAAAGCGAAAGCTCAGCACCCAGATATCCGGGTGTTTGCGGATATGCTCCAGGGCCTTGTCGCCCATCAACTGCCAGCGTGGCTTGCGCGCTAACAGCTTGCGCCCGTGTTTACGGCCCATGTAATACCAGAGCTGATCGCCGGCGTAGCTGCCGAAAAAGGCAACCACGACCACCAGGTTGATATCCATGTACCCACGGAACGCCAGGAAGCCTGCGAGCACCAAGATGGTCTCGCCTTCGAAGAAGGTGCCTAGGAAGAGGGCAAAGTAACCGAAGTCATGCAGAAATTGTTGAAGCATGGTCTGGGTGCTGGCGAAATGAACGCGCAGCCTACGCCTTCACGAAGATTCATGAAAGTATCGAGATGTGTCACGAAGTGAACAATTCCTACGGAAATGACGAATGCGACTACAGGTCGCATCGTTAAGCACAACTGTCATACCTTCGTCATAATGGCCGCTTATAACTGCAACGCTCGCCCGTGAACCCGGGCTCAGGAGTCTGTCGTGAGCTTTACCCCTGCCAATCGCCTGTTTCCCGCCACCCGTCTGCGTCGCAATCGTCGAGATGATTTCTCTCGTCGCCTGGTACGTGAAAACGTGCTGACGACCAACGATCTGATCCTGCCGGTGTTTGTGCTGGACGGTGAAAATCGTCGCGAAGCAGTGGCTTCGATGCCCGGTGTGGAGCGCTTGACCATTGACCTGCTGCTTGAAGAAGCCGCCGCTTGGGTCGAGCTGGGGATTCCGGCATTGGCGCTGTTCCCGGTCACGCCGCTTGAACTCAAGTCTTTGGATGCTGCCGAAGCCTGGAATCCGGACGGGATCGCACAGCGCGCCACCCGTGCCTTGCGCGAGCGGTTCCCGGAGCTTGGGGTGATCACCGACGTGGCGTTGGACCCGTTCACCACCCATGGGCAGGATGGCATTCTTGACGAAGACGGCTATGTTCAGAACGACATCACTGTCGACGCGCTGGTAAAGCAGGCGTTGTCCCACGCAGCGGCAGGCGCCCAGGTGGTTGCACCGTCGGACATGATGGACGGCCGCATCCAGGCGATCCGCGAAGCCCTGGAGCTGGCCGGTCACGTCAACGTGCGGATCATGGCCTACTCGGCCAAGTACGCCAGCGCCTATTACGGCCCGTTCCGCGATGCGGTGGGCTCGGCGCTGAACCTGGGCAAGGCCAACAAGGCTTCGTACCAGATGGACCCGGCCAACAGCCATGAAGCCCTGCACGAAGTGGCGGCCGACCTGGCCGAAGGCGCTGACATGGTGATGGTCAAGCCGGGGATGCCTTACCTGGACATCCTTTACCGGGTCAAAGAAGAATTCAAAGTGCCGACTTTCGTCTATCAGGTCAGCGGCGAATACGCGATGCACATGGCTGCAATACAGAATGGATGGCTGAGTGAAGGGGTGATTCTTGAATCCCTGACAGCCTTTAAACGCGCCGGGGCTGATGGCATCCTGACTTACTTCGCCGCCCGCGCCGCCCAATTGCTTAGAGAGCAACAATAGCCCTCACAGGAACACTCGATGAATACCGAAGGACTCACAGAAGTTGCCGTAAAAGACGCTCACCCGGTGGTTGAACAGGTCAGCGAGACCCCGCCGGAGCACGAGCCTGCCGCGCCGGTCGTGGTCACCGAGCCGCCCGTACCGGCCCCGGTGGTCGCCGTGACCAACCTGGATGACAGCAGCCTGTACATCCACCGCGAGCTGTCACAACTGCAATTCAACATCCGCGTGCTGGAGCAGGCGCTGGATGAGTCCTATCCGTTGCTGGAACGGCTGAAGTTCCTGCTGATCTTCTCCAGCAACCTGGACGAGTTCTTCGAGATCCGCGTCGCCGGCCTCAAGAAGCAGATCACCTTTGCCCGCGAGCAAGCCGGCGCCGATGGCCTGCAGCCTCACCAGGCCCTGGCACGCATCAGCGAGCTGGTACACGGCCATGTGGACCGCCAGTACGCGATCCTCAATGACATCCTGTTGCCGGAACTGGAAAAACATCAGGTCCGCTTCATCCGCCGCCGTCACTGGACCACCAAGATCAAGACCTGGGTGCGCCGTTACTTCCGTGACGAGATTTCCCCGATCATCACCCCGATCGGCCTCGACCCGACGCACCCGTTCCCGTTGCTCGTGAACAAGAGCCTCAACTTCATCGTGGAGCTGGAAGGTATCGACGCCTTCGGTCGCGACTCCGGCCTGGCGATCATCCCGGCGCCGCGCCTGTTGCCACGGATCATCAAGGTACCCGAAGAGGTGGGGGGCGCTGGCGATAACTATGTATTCCTGTCGTCGATGATCCATGCGCACGCCGATGACCTGTTCCAGGGCATGAAGGTGAAGGGCTGCTACCAATTCCGCCTGACCCGTAACGCCGACCTGGCGCTGGATTCCGAAGACGTCGAAGACTTGGCCCGTGCCCTGCGCGGTGAGCTGTTCTCGCGGCGCTACGGCGACGCGGTGCGCCTGGAAGTGGCCGACACCTGCCCCAAACACCTGTCGGACTACCTGCTCAAGCAGTTCAACCTGTCCGAGTCCGAGCTTTACCAGGTCAATGGCCCGGTGAACCTGACGCGCCTGTTCAGCATCACCGGCCTGGACAGCCACCCGGAGCTGCAATACACGCCGTTCACCCCGCAGATCCCGAAGCTGCTCCAAAACAGCGAGAACATTTTCAGTGTGGTGAGCAAGCAGGACATCCTGTTGCTGCACCCGTTCGAGTCCTTCACCCCGGTGGTCGACCTGCTGCGCCAGGCTGCCAAGGACCCGCACGTCTTGGCCGTACGCCAAACCCTGTACCGTTCCGGCGCCAACTCGGAAATTGTCGACGCCTTGGTCGACGCCGCGCGTAACGGCAAGGAAGTCACTGCGGTGATCGAGTTGCGTGCGCGGTTCGACGAAGAATCCAACCTGCAGCTGGCCAGCCGTCTGCAGGCGGCGGGTGCGGTGGTGATCTACGGCGTCGTGGGCTTCAAGACTCACGCCAAGATGATGCTGATCCTGCGCCGTGAAGCCGGTGAGATCGTGCGTTACGCCCACTTGGGCACCGGCAACTATCACGCCGGCAACGCCAAGCTCTACACCGACTACAGCCTGCTGACGTCCGACGATGCCTTGTGTGAAGACGTCGGCAAGTTGTTCAGCCAGTTGATCGGCATGGGCAAGACCTTGCGCATGAAGAAGCTGCTGCACGCGCCGTTCACCCTCAAGAAGGGCATGCTCGACATGATTGCCCGCGAAACCCAGTTCGCCTTGGAGGGCAAACCTGCGCACATTATTGCCAAGTTCAACTCGCTGACCGATCCGAAGATCATCCGCGCGCTGTACAAGGCCAGCCAGTCCGGCGTGCGTATCGACCTGGTGGTGCGTGGCATGTGCTGCCTGCGTCCGGGCATTGTCGGGGTGTCGCACAACATTCATGTGCGCTCGATCATCGGCCGCTTCCTGGAACACACACGGGTGTTCTACTTCCTCAACGGCGGCGAGGAGCAGATGTTCCTCTCCAGCGCCGACTGGATGGAGCGCAACCTCGATAAGCGTGTGGAGACTTGCTTCCCGGTGGAAGGCAAGAAGCTGATCATGCGGGTCAAGAAGGAGCTGGAAAGCTACCTGACCGACAACACCCACAGCTGGAGCCTGCAGTCGGACGGCCGCTACGTGCGCAACACACCGACCGGCAACCAGAACCCGCGCAGTGCGCAGGCGACGCTGTTGGAGAAGTTGGGTAGCCCGATCCTGTCGGTGAATTAATCCAGGCTAACGCGACCCCATGTGGTAGCAGGCTTGTGTAGTGAGCGGGCTTGCCCCGCGCTGGGCTGCGAAGCAGCCCTAAAACGAAACGCCGCATTCTGTCTGACAGAATGCGGCGTTTTTATTGGGGCCGCTTCGCAGCCCAGCGCGGGGCAAGCCCGCTCACCACGCAAGCCCGCTCGCTACAACAGGCCCGCTCACACAGTTGTTTGCGGTGTTCATCAGCGCAAATTAAGGCTGAACCCCACCCGCGTCAGCCACTCCGCTTCCTGGCCAAAATCCGCCTGGGTCAGCTGGTTCTCATCCAGCCAGCCTTTCGGGAACACCACGTCCAGGCTGTCGCCGTCGGCGCGCAGGGTTACCTGAGGCATTTCCTGGGTGCCACGAATGTGGTGGAACAGGATCGCAAAGCGCAGCAGCACGCACAGGCGAATCAGCTTGATGCCTTCGTCACCGAATTCAGCGAACTTGTCCCTGGGGATGTTGCGGCGATGGCCGCGCACCAACAGGGCGAGCATCTGCTGGTCTTCCCGGGAGAAACCCGCCAGGTCCGAATGCTCGATCAGGTAGGCGCCGTGCTTGTGGTAATGGTAGTGGGCGATATCCAGGCCCACTTCATGCACCTTGGCGGCCCAGCCCAGCAGCTCGCGCCATACACCGTCTTCCAAGTCCCAATCCTCGGCCACCTGGTCGAAGGCGTGCAGCGCTTTGCGTTCCACGCGGGCGGCTTGTTCCAGATCGACGTGGTAGCGCTCCATCAACGAGGTGAGCGTGCGCTCCCGCACGTCTTCGTGATGGTGACGCCCCAGCAGGTCGTAGAGCACGCCTTCGCGCAGGGCGCCGTCGCAGTGGTCCATGCGCTGAAGTTCGAGGGCGTCGAAGATCGCTTCGAGAATCGCCAGGCCGGCGGGGAAGATAGTACGACGGTCAGGCTTGATGCCGTCGAAGTCGATTTTTTCTGCATCCCCCAGCTTGAACAGTTTGCGCTTGAGCCACGCCAGGCCTTCGGCGTTGACCTCGCCGGTGCCATGGCCGCCGGCCTTCAGGGCCAGGCCGATGGCGCGGATGGTGCCGGACGAACCGATGGCTTCATCCCAGGTCAGGCGGTGCAGGGCGTGCTCGATGCTCATGATCTCCAGTCGCGCCGCCGTGTAGGCCTGGGCATAGCGCGCCGGGGTGATCTTGCCATCCTTGAAATAGCGTTGGGTGTAGCTGACGCAGCCCATCTGCAGGCTTTCGCGCAGCAGCGGCTCGAAGCGCTGGCCAATGATGAATTCGGTGCTGCCGCCGCCGATGTCGGCGACCAGGCGTTTGCCAGGGGTGTCAGCCAGGGTGTGGGACACGCCGAGGTAGATCAGGCGCGCTTCTTCACGGCCGGAGATGACTTCTACCGGATGCCCGAGGATCTCCTCAGCGCGCCGGATGAATTCGCCGCGGTTACGGGCTTCACGCAGGGCGTTGGTGCCGACGATTCGCACGGCGCCCAGGGGCATGCCGTTGATCAGTTGGGCAAAGCGCTTGAGACAATCAAGCCCGCGTTGCATGGATTCTTCATTGAGTTGGCGCTCATCGTCGATTCCGGCAGCCAGTTGCACTTTTTCGCCGAGCCGCTCAAGGATGCGGATTTCGCCGTTCTGGGCCTTGGCCACGACCATGTGAAAGCTGTTCGAGCCCAGGTCGATGGCGGCGATCAGGGACAGATTCTTGGCTTGGGATTGCGGCATGGTTAGGGGGTCTCGGTCGATAACCCAGCCATCGTGCCACGATCGACCTTTGGTGCCAACGCGTACGGCTTCGGTAATTTTCATGTAGGTGTCTGTGAGGAATTCTTGTAGGTAATGTAGGGCGGTTTCTAAACCACCCTTGAATAGAGCTTCACTTTTGTAGGAGTTATTAACCTTTTGTTGTCATTTTGCTGTTTATGATTTTGCCTACAAGGGAGCGATTAATAACTTATTGGTTTTGTATTTACGCCTACTTGGTGTTTTGGCTTGGCTCACTATTTGTTTTTACGGTTCCCACAATGACTGGCGTCTAATCTGATTCTTTAAGCAGGTACCAAAACGACAGACTGTCATCCGGCAATTACGCCGTGGTGTTATTTATTTAGGGTCGGAATGTTCGGCCTTCGTGAATGCACCGACTCATTACAGATGACAGGTTGACTATGAAAAAAATGCTTGGTGTGACAGTGGGGACTCTTTGCCTGGTCGCGAGTATCGGGGCTCATGCAACGAATGTTGCTGAACTGATTGTACGCGGGACTATCAAACCGGTGGCTTGCAACCTTAGCCTCGCCGGTGGCGGCATCGTTGATTACCAGACAATTCCCGCCGCAAGCTTGTCGCCGACGCAGTTCACTTCTCTTGCAGCGAAAACGGTCGGCTTGAGCATCAGTTGCGGCCAAACCCCAGCGCAGTTCCGAGTGGCGCTGAGTGACCTGCAATCCGCCAGCAAGGTGACAGGCATCCTCGGTGCCGGGTTCACCGAGGCGCAGAACTACGGCCTGGGTCTCGCCAATAGCAAGCGTACCGGTGGGTACTCCGTCACTCTCAAAAATCTGCAATCGTCCAGCGGGACCCTGAGCCCTATCATGCGCAGCAGTTCGGGCGCTGCCTGGCAGAACAGTGACGGTAAAGTCGCCCAATCACCCGCCCAGTATTCGTGGCGTAGCGGTACCAGTGTGGTACCTGCATCCGTCACCAGTCTTACGGGCACACTTGAAGTGCAAGCCGTTATCAACCGCACGCAGGATCTGGACCTGACCCGCGATGTAACGTTGGATGGTCGCACCAGTCTGTCAGTGGATTACATCTAAGTACGTCATTAACGGCCGGCATTAACGCAAAGGTACTGACCTATCTTTGTTAAATGTCGGCTGTTTTAACGTGTGCGTTTGTCGGTGTTTGACTTTATGGCTGTGGGGAAAATCGGTGAATGCTCTATCAATAATGGTTATGTCGTTGCTGCGCTATATAGGCTTGTGCCTCTTGTGGTGTGGTTCGGCAGTCGCAGACGGAATGCAGCCCGAAACAACCGTTGTCATTCTGAATGAAGAAGAGGGTGAGGCGACGCTTAATGTTAAAAATACCGACCTTGGCCCTGCGTTGCTCCATTCGGTCATACAAAACATACCCGAAGACCTGGAACCCTTGTTGATCGTAACGCCCCCGATTACTCGGGTCGAAGCGGGCGACACCCAACTTGTTCGCTTCATCAGTACCACGAAGAAACCGCTCAAGACCCAGCGCCTGAAACGGGTTTCCTTTGAAGGTATTCCCGAGGCACGTGCACCTGGCGGTGCGACCATTGGTATCACCCTGCGCCAGAGCCTGCCCTTGATCCTGCACCCTAAAGGCTTGCCGAAGCATGACGCGCCCTGGCAGTTGCTGACATGGAAGCGTGAAGGGGATCAGTTGAGGGTCCACAACAACAGCGCTTACGTCGTACGCCTGGGGATGGAAGTACAACTGCATCCGCAGGCAAGCGTTGCAACGTTGCCGCGAACCTACATCCTGCCGGGTGAAGTGCTGACGCTTGCATCGGCAGGCTCGGTGGCGGGCGTGGTCGCCGTGGGGATTCAACCGGCCACGGTCTACGGGTTTACGGTGGATACCTACCGCGCACCCGTTACGGCTGATGCGGATTGACGGGCCTATGAAGAAGATCAGGCATACCCGTCGCTCTGCCAATAGTGTGCCGAGCAATGTTTCCCAGGCGCGTTCCAGGATTCTGCTGGGGCTTGCGACGCTGTGGAGTCTGCCCGGTACCAGCGCAGCGGTCGGGCTGGGGGAAGGTTTTGATCTGGCTGCGTTGACCTCCCTTGGCATTGATCCACAGGTGTCGGAATACTTTCGTAGCGCCGCGCGCTTTCGCGAAGGTGTCCATGTGGTCGGGCTGCGAGTCAATGGCACCCCGCTGGGGTTGGTTGACGCACGTTTCGATTACCAGGGCCAACTGTGCTTCACCCCTGCGTTACTGGCAAAGGCCGGTCTGGTCACCCCGTCCAGGGTTCTGCGCGAGGGCATCACACCTGACCAGGCCTGCCATGACTTCGTCGGGGAATACCCGGCGACCATGGTGCGGCTACGCCCCAGCAGCGATGAGATCACCCTGGTGGTGCCCACGCAGTCCCTGCGCGAGCCCGAGTGGGAGACCGGGAATTTTTCCCAGGGGGGCGCGGCAGCCCTCTTTAACTACGACATATTGGGTTTCGATACCCACTCGCGCGGTGGGCCAAGTCGCTTCGTATCGGCCTATACGGAGGCGGGTTTCAACCTGGGTAATTGGATTGTCCGCAGTCGCCAGTTTTATGTGTCCGACAATGGCAAGACGCGCACCGAGCAGGTGAATGCTTATGCCCAGCGTGATATCGCGGCGTTGCAGTCGACCTTCCAAGTGGGGCAGATTTCCAGCAACAACCCGATATTTGGCGGTGTGCAACTGACGGGCTTGCAGTTCTCCCCGGATGGCCAGCAGCGCACCGGCGCGGGCGACAGCAACGTCGTGGTGGAAGGGCTGGCTCAAAGCCAGTCTCGGGTCGAAGTCCGTCAATCGGGCGCATTGATCCACTCCACCCTGGTGCCGGAAGGTCCGTTCAGGCTCACCGGTTTGCCATTGCTGAACAGCACCAGCGACCTCGACGTGAGCGTGATTGACGTGCGTGGGGCCAAGCGCAGTTTCGTGGTGCCCGCTGCTTCCTTTCGTGGTGGAGCGCCGGTGGAGCCGGGGTACTATTTTTCCCTCGGCAAGGTGCGTGAGACGTCCCTCGACAACCGGGAGTCCCCTGTGGTCGCCATGGGCAGCGGCACCTGGGGATTGGGCCAGCGTTCATCGTTGGGCTTCGGTCTGCTGAGTACCGATGAGTACCAATCGGCAGGCGGCTCCCTGAGCAGTGTATTTTTCCACCAGGTGACCGTGGGTGTGCGGCATAACCTGTCCCGTGATGCTCAAGATGAGGTGGGAGGCGCACGTAGCACGCTGTCTTTGGGGACTCCGTTATTTGCCAACCTTGATATCAACCTGAGTGCCTCGGCACAGAGCCGCGGCTACCGGGAAGTACTGGACGCCGGCCAGGCGTCGCGAGGGTACGATCTGGATGCGCGTTTCAAGCGCCAGTACACGGCAGGTTTGAGCTGGGCGGACCCGTCCCTGGGTGGTTTCTCCCTCGGCTTCACACGTAACTCGCAATTTGACGGGCACTCCAACGATCACCTCTTTGCCTCGTGGAATAACACCTTCAACGGCGTGGGGGTAGCCCTGATCGCCGACGCTCAGGTAGGTGCGACCGAGCCTCGGCGCCTGGACCCGGTTCGGGGCGGTCGCCGTGACGAGCGGCTGGACGAGGGCACGTCTGTCCGGCTGCAGGTCACGGTGCCGCTCGGCGATGATCGGCGTGTGAGCGCTTACGTCAGTCGTCGAGGTGACCGGCTGGATGCCGGCACCGCCCTCAGCGAGCGGGTCAACGACTATGTGAACTACGAGGTCGGTGTTGATCGGGACCTGAAAGAACGAGAGCAAAGCGTGCGTGGCCGTGTGGACATCCTGCCGCTCTATACCCGCGTGAGCCTGGGCGTCGACCGTGACCCGTCGAACACCAACTATTCCGGCCAACTGCAAGGCGGCATCGTGGCCCATGAGCACGGCGTGACCTTCTCGCCGTATGCGGTGCAGGACACCTTTGGCATTGTCTCGGTGGGCGATATCGGTGCGGCAAAGGTCTCGACGCCCCAAGGACCGGTATGGACCGATTTCAGCGGTCAGGCCGTGATCCCCGGGCTGCAGGCCTACAGCAACAACCATCTGCAGGTGCAGACCCAGTCGCTGCCCAAGCGCGTCGACTTGAAGAACGGGACCAAGGTGCTCGCCGCTGGTCGGGGTTCAGTCAATATTCTCAACTTTGATGTGGTGAAAGTCCGTCGCCTGTTGCTTGAAGCTCAGGATGAACAAGGTCGGCCCTTGCCTCAAGGGGCTGCTGTGTTTGGCCAGGACAACAACTTTGTAACCAGCGTGGTGGGTGAGGGCATGATTTTCCTCAGCAACATCGATGGGCCGCAAGCCCTGAAGGTTTCATTGCCGGATTCGCAATCCTGCCTGCTGCAAGTCAACCCGGAGCAAGAGCCTGACGATGACCAACTCTACGAAACCGCACCCGTGGTATGCCATGTTCGCTGAACGGATGAACGGCCCGCGTGCCGCTGGCGTGTGTCTGGTGGTCGTCGCCCTGCTGGTGAACCAGGCGCGGGCTGAAGACTGCCGGATGACCTTGAGCGAGCCCCGGGTCGATTACGGGGTGATTCGACCCTCGCAAACGTCGTCTGGTCGCTCGACACTGAGGCTGGATACGCAGCGTACGCTGCACCTGAGCGTGCTCTGCGCCAACCCGGCGGCAATGGCATTGCGCTTCAGTGGTGCGCCTGCCGATGCCCAGGGTTTTCAGTTTGGCCGGCAAGGACGCTTCATGTTGAGCCTAAGGCGGGCTCAGGTCGACGGCAGGCCGGTGGCGTGGCAACCCGATGAAACGGCTGACGGGCGGCTGTTACCTGGCCGCACATTGGTGGCGAGCGCAGCCGGTGTGCCAGTGACGGGCCGCCGGTTGACGGCCCAGGTAGAGATTGAGGTTCACTTGCCCGCCGATGCCCTCTCGGTGCGCCGGGAGGTGCTGCTGGAGGGGCATGGCCAATTCGAACTGGTCAGTCCTACTGTTCCGTAGAGCCGATGAAGTTGGCCAGTTCGACCGTTTGCGGGTTGGCGAACAGCTGCTTGGGGTCACCCACTTCATGCACCTTTCCTTGGTGCATGAACACCAGCTTATCGCCGACTTCCCGCGCGAAGCGCATTTCGTGGGTCACCATGATCAGGGTCATGCCGTCCTTGGCCAGTTGGCGCACCACGCTGAGCACTTCGTTGACCAGTTCCGGGTCGAGGGCCGAGGTGATCTCGTCGCACAGCAACACCTTGGGTGACATCGCCAGCGCGCGGGCAATCGCCACGCGTTGTTGCTGGCCGCCGGACAGGCGATCGGGGAAGGCGTCGAATTTCTCGCCCAGCCCCACGCGTTCGAGCATTTGCCTGGCCAATTGGGCGGCCTTGGCCTTGGGCACCTTCTGCACCACTTGTGGCGCAAGCATGACGTTTTCGCCGACAGTCAGGTGCGGGAACAGGTTGAACTGCTGGAACACCATGCCGACTTTCTGCCGCAGGCTGCGCAGGTCGGCGCGGGCGGCGTCCAGGTATTCGCCATCGACTTCGATCACGCCGTCGTTGATGGATTCCAGGCCGTTGAGGGTTCGCAGCAAAGTGGACTTGCCCGAGCCGCTGCGGCCGATGATCGCCACCACCTGGCCTTCTTCAACGGTCAGGTCGATGCCCTTGAGTACGTGGTGATCGCCGTAATACTTATGCAGGGCGGAAATTCTAAGCAGAGGCATGCAGTCTCCTTTCCAGGTAGCGCGCACTGAGGGACAAGGGGTAGCAGAGCAAAAAGTAACCAAGGGCCACCAGGCCGTAGACCATGAAGGGCTCGAAGGTGGCGTTGGCGAGCATGCCGCCGGTCTTGGTCAGTTCGGTGAAGCCGATGATCGAAGTCACGGCGGTGCCTTTGACGACTTGCACCGAGAAGCCCACCGTTGGCGCCACGGCAATTCGCAGCGCCTGGGGCAGGATCACGTAGCGCAGTTGCTCCAGTGGGTTAAGCGCCAGGCTGGCCGACGCTTCCCATTGCCCATGGGCGATGGAGTCGACGCAGCCGCGCCAGATTTCGGCCAGGTAGGCGCTGGTAAACAGGGTCAGGGCAATGGCCGCCGCCAGCCAGGGCGAGATATCCACGCCGAGCAGGGCAATGCCGAAAAACACCAGGAACAGCTGCATCAACAGCGGTGTGCCCTGGAACAGTTCGATATAGGTGCGCGCGACGTTGCGTGGGAAGGCTTTGCGGCTGATGCGCATCGTCATCACCAGCAAACCGATCACGCCGCCACCAACAAACGCCACCAGCGACAGCAGGAGTGTCCATTGCAGGCCGGTGGCCAGGTTACGCACGATGTCCCAAAAGGAAAAATCACTCATCGGCTGTTCCTCATCACGAAGCGTCGACCGATCCAATTGAGCAACTGGCGAATCATCAGCGCCATGCACAGGTACACCAAGGTGGTCAGGGCATAGGTTTCGAACGCACGGAAGTTACGCGACTGGATAAAGTTGGCGGCAAAGCTCAGCTCTTCGGTGGCGATCTGGGAACACACCGCCGAACCGAGCATCACGATGATGATCTGGCTGCTCAGCGCTGGCCACACCTTGCCCAGCGCCGGCAGCAGCACCACATGACGGAAGGCTTCGAAACGCGTCATGGCCAGCGCGGCGGCGGCTTCCAGTTGCCCGCGGGGAATGGCTTGGATGCCGGCGCGGATGATCTCGGTGGAGTAGGCCCCCAGGTTGATCACCATCGCCAGCACGGCGGCTTGCCACTCGGTAATTTTCAGCCCCAATGACGGCAGGCCGAAGAAGATGAAGAACAGCTGCACCAGGAACGGTGTGTTGCGAATCAACTCGACATACACACCGAAGCACCAGGCGAAGGGCTGGATCTTCCACGCCCTCACCACCGCTCCGACGGTGCCCAGGGCTACCCCCAGGATCGCACCGATCGCTGTTAGCTCAAGGGTGAACAGTGCGCCGCGCAGCAGCAGGTCGGTATTGGCCAGCACCGGCACAAAGTCGAATTGATAGGCCATGGGTAAGCTCCGCCTTAGAGATCAGCAGGCAATGGTTCTTTGAGCCACTGCATCGCGTTCTTTTCCAGGCTGCCGTCGGCCTTGGCCGCAACCAGGATCTGATTGACCTTCTCCAGCAGCGCGGGCTCGTTCTTGTTCACGCCCACGTACACGGGGGAATCCTTGAGCTTCACCTTCAGCGCCGGCACGCGTTTCGGGTTGCGCTCGCTGATCGCCACCATCACCACGTTACCGCTGGCAATCAGGTCGACCTGGCCGGCCAGGTAGGCGGCGATGGTCGAGTTGTTGTCTTCGAAGCGTTTGATCGTGGCTTCCTTGGGCGCGACGGCGGTCAGCTCGATGTCTTCAATGGCGCCACGGGTCACGCTGATGGTCTTGCCCTTGAGGTCGTCGACGCTGCTGATGGCGGCATCAGGCGGACCGAACACGGCCAGGTAGAACGGCGCGTAGGCCTTGGAGAAGTCGATGACCTTTTCGCGCTCGGGGTTCTTGCCCAGGCTGGAAATCACCAGGTCGACCTTGCCGGTGGTGAGGAACGGAATACGGTTGGTGCTGTTCACCGGGGTCAGCTCCAGCTTGACCTTGAGCTGGTCGGCCAACAGCTTGGCGGTGTCGATGTCGAGGCCGCGAGGCTTCATGTCAGGGCCGACCGAGCCGAACGGCGGGAAGTCCTGGGGCACGGCGACCTTTAGGGTGCCACGGGCAACGATGTCGTCCAGACCATTGGCCTGGGCGGGTGCCTGGCTCAGCATCAGGCTGGCGAACAGGGCAGTAAGCAGGGCGCTGTAGCGCTTGGTCATGGCAACTCTCCGAGAAGGGCGAAGGGATTTTCTGGATTTGCCCAGTGCACAGCCCATGCCAGCACCGCTCAGATCGTCTGTAAGGCTGGTGTTTATTGAGTCGAGGTGGTCTTACTGGTCTGAACAGTTGCCGGGCTTTTCGCACCCTTTTCGAGCGCTGGCAGAATCGGGCGAGCGCCTTTGGGGCGTGGCTTGCCGCCTGCCGCGAATAGCTTTACAACTAGCCGCTCAGTTGACTGGAACCTTGAGTTTTTTATGAATTCCATCGCCCAAGCCGTACCGGAAGCGGCCCTGCAGGCCATCCGCAAACTGATCAAGGAGCAAGGCTTCGGGCCGGGCGATGCGTTGCCGTCCCAGCGTGACCTGGCCGTGCAGTTGGGCGTGAGCCGGGCGTCGTTGCGCGAGGCGTTGTCGTCACTGAGTGCCTTGGGAGTGGTGAGTGTGCAGCCTGGCAAGGGGGTGTTCGTGCAAGCGCCCGAGGAATCGCCAGGGTTTGCCTGGCCATTCGCGGCGCAGGCCACGCCGCTGGATATCTTCCAGTTGCGCTACGCCCTTGAGGGGTTTGCGGCGGGGCTGGCGGCGGTCACGTTGACGACGGATGAACTGGACCGCCTGGAAGACAACGTCGAAGCGATGCGCAAGGTGCTCAAGGTCGGCGACTTTGAAGCCGCCGCGCGGCTGGACTTTGAATTTCACCAACGCATCCTGCTGGCCAGCGGTAACCAAGCCATGGTGAGTATCCTGAGCGCCAGCGCCGAGGTTTTCCTGGAAAGCCAGAAACTACCGTTCATCCGGCCGGAGCGGGCCATGGAAACCTGGCAGGAGCACCGCAAGATCCTGCGTGCCCTGGCCCGGCGCGCCAGTGCGGCGGCGCAGAAAACCATGCAGGAACACGTGCGCAATGCGGCGTTGCGCACGGGCATCGCCTTCGTGACTCCCGTAACACCGTGAGTTGGGCTATACGCAAACTCATGCGCCACCATAGCAAGACTCAATCAGAGGCGGCTTCCTGAACGGGGGAAGGGCGGCTATGATGGGCCACGTTTTTTTTGCTTACAATCCGGAGACATCCATGAGCAACGATCTTATCAAGCACGTCACCGACGCGACCTTTGAGGCCGAAGTACTCAAGGCTGCTGGCCCGGTGCTGGTTGACTACTGGGCTGAATGGTGCGGCCCTTGCAAAATGATCGCTCCAGTCCTGGACGACATTGCGACCACCTACGAAGGCAAGCTGACCATTGCCAAGCTGAACATCGATGACAACCAGGAAACCCCGGCCAAGCATGGCGTGCGTGGTATTCCTACGCTGATGCTGTTCAAGAACGGCAACGTCGAAGCCACTAAAGTAGGCGCGCTGTCGAAGTCTCAGCTGCAAGCTTTCCTCGACGCGAACATCTAAGCGTCGTCAAAAAAGCCCCGCAAATAGCGGGGCTTTTTCGTGAAACAGGGCTAGACGCTCCCAAACTCAGGTGGTACATTCGGCCCCGCACTGGTTTCTCCACTGCCCCCTGCAAGCCGTCGCCGACGCATTCCTTTTCGATTAGTACGCGATCCTGTCGCCTTCTCTGCGGCGCGGCCTCATTAAGCCAAAAGCTTAATTTCCCCCCTCCATAAATGATTACGTCATTCCTATATGAATCTGACTGAACTCAAGCAAAAGCCGATTACCGACCTGCTCCAACTGGCCGAAGAAATGGGCATAGAAAATATGGCCCGTTCGCGCAAGCAGGACGTGATTTTCTCCCTGCTGAAAAAGCACGCGAAAAGCGGCGAGGAAATCTCCGGTGATGGCGTGCTGGAGATTCTCCAGGACGGCTTCGGCTTCCTCCGCTCTGCAGACGCCTCCTATCTCGCCGGCCCAGACGATATCTACGTCTCGCCGAGCCAGATCCGTCGCTTCAACTTGCGCACCGGCGACACCATTGTTGGCAAGATCCGCCCTCCGAAGGAAGGCGAGCGTTATTTCGCCCTGCTCAAGGTCGACACGATCAACTTCGATCGTCCCGAGAACGCGAAAAACAAGATTCTCTTCGAGAACCTGACGCCGCTGTTCCCGACCGTGCGCATGAAGATGGAAGCCGGTAACGGTTCCACCGAAGACTTGACCGGCCGTGTCATCGACCTGTGTGCCCCGATCGGCAAAGGCCAACGTGGCCTGATCGTCGCACCGCCGAAGGCCGGTAAGACCATCATGCTGCAGAACATTGCAGCGAACATCGCACGTAACAATCCTGAAGTTCACCTGATCGTGCTGTTGATCGATGAGCGTCCGGAAGAAGTGACCGAAATGCAGCGCACTGTGCGCGGCGAAGTGGTTGCCTCCACGTTCGATGAACCGCCAACCCGCCACGTGCAGGTTGCCGAAATGGTGATCGAGAAGGCCAAGCGCCTGGTCGAACACAAGAAGGACGTGGTGATCCTGCTCGACTCCATCACCCGTCTGGCCCGCGCCTATAACACCGTGATCCCGAGCTCCGGCAAGGTATTGACCGGTGGTGTCGATGCCCACGCCCTGGAGAAACCGAAGCGTTTCTTCGGCGCCGCGCGGAACATTGAGGAAGGCGGCTCGCTGACCATTATCGCCACCGCACTGGTTGAAACAGGTTCGAAGATGGACGAAGTGATCTACGAAGAGTTCAAGGGTACCGGCAACATGGAACTGCCCCTGGACCGTCGCATCGCGGAAAAACGCGTGTTCCCGGCGATCAACATCAACCGTTCCGGTACCCGCCGCGAAGAGTTGCTGACCGCCGATGACGAACTGCAGCGTATGTGGATCCTGCGCAAGCTGCTGCACCCGATGGACGAAGTCGCTGCCATCGAGTTCTTGATCGACAAGCTGAAAACCACCAAGACCAACGATGAGTTCTTCTTGTCGATGAAGCGTAAGTAAAACCACGTTTCAGGTCCGAAAAAATGGCGCCCTCAGGGGCGCCATTTTTTTTGTGTCGAAAAGGGGAGGTTTGAGCGCCTCAAGTGTCAGTTAAGAAACAAAAATAGGTGAGTGCGGCTACGCTCATCCCCATTCGTATCTGGCTGACCATTGTTTATGACCGTTCTTGCTTATCGAAGAGACATCGACGGCCTGCGTGCCATTGCTGTCCTGGCTGTCGTGCTGTTCCATTTTGGCGTTCCAGGCGTCACTGGCGGTTTTGTCGGCGTCGATGTGTTTTTTGTGATTTCCGGTTTTCTGATTACCTCGATCATTTGGCGCGAACGTCAGGCCGGGCGTTTCAGTTTCGTGGAGTTCTGGGCGCGCCGTGCCCGGCGTATTCTGCCGGCGCTGTTTGTGATGATGGCGGCGACGCTGGTGGTGGGTTGGTTCCTGCTGGCGCCCAAGGACTACGAAGCGTTGGGGCGCTCGGCGCACTATCAGGCGACCTTCAGCTCCAACCTGCTGTTTGCACGCCAGCACGGTTATTTCGATGCGGCCTCCGACATCAAGCCGTTACTGCATACCTGGTCGTTGGCAGTGGAAGAGCAGTTCTACATTGTCTTTCCGCTGTTGCTGACCCTGCTTTCAAGCCGTTTGAAACACTGGCGGCTGGCGTTGCTGGGTGTGTTGCTGGTGTCTTTCGGCATGAGCGTCTGGGCGGTCACGCATCAGCCGCAAAAAGCGTTCTATCTGCTGCACCTGCGTGCCTGGGAGTTACTCGCCGGGGCGATGCTGGCGGTGATGCCCCTGCGTGACTGGCGCGCCCCACCCGCCCTGGCCCAAGGGGTCAGCCTGGTCTCCCTGGCGTTGATCCTGATTGCCGTGTTCGGTTTCGATCGACACACGCCGTTTCCTGGTGCTGCCGCGTTGCTGCCGGTGCTGGGCGTGGTCGGGTTGATCTGGGCCAACGGGCAGCAACACACCTGGGTCGGGCGCTGGTTGAGCTCTCGGGTGATGGTGGGCGTGGGGCTCATTTCATATTCCTGGTACCTGTGGCACTGGCCGGTGTTCGTGTACGCCAACTATGCGGCGGTGGACGGTTTGAGCCCGTTTGAGTTGGCGGGCCTGATGCTGGTGAGCCTGGTGCTGGGCTATCTGTCCTGGCGATTCGTGGAGGCACCGTTTCGCGAAAAGCGCTTGCTGGTGGGCCGCAAGGCGATCCTGGCGGCGGGTCTCGCCGGGATCCTGTGCCTGGGTTTTACCGGTTTGGCGTTGCGTGAAGCCAAAGGGGTGCCCTGGCGCTTGTCCGAACAGGCGCTGCGTTATGCCCAAGCGAAAACATGGAGCCCGGCGTTGATGGCGTGCATGGCCGACAAAAACACGCCGGATGAACGCCTGTTTTGCCACTTCGGTCCCAAAAACAGCTCGGTGTCCGCGCTGGTCTGGGGTGACAGCCATGCCACCGCATTGATTCCGGCACTCGAGGACGGCGCCAAACGTCACGATATCAGCCTGGTGCAGGCGAGCTTCGCCGGCTGCATGCCGTTGGATGGCCTGGAGAATATTGCCCGTTGCGCGCATTTCAACCAGCGGGTCGAGAAAGCCATGGCCGAACAGCCGTTCAGCGATGTAGTGCTGGTGGCGCGCTGGAGCCTGTACCTCTATGGGCAAATGTCAGGGGACAAAGAGCATGCGCTCAAAGACCCTGCCACCGGCAACTACGTACGCGCCGTGGCTGAAGAGCGCTTCGCCCAGGGCCTGCGCGAGCGCATTAAAGGGCTGCGCGCCGCCGGGCATCGGGTGTGGCTGGTCAAGGAGGTGCCGTTGCAGGAAATCATTGTGCCGTACCGCCTCAGTCGCCTGGCCATGATGCACCGTCCGGTGGACAAGGAAGGGCTGCCCGTGGAGGAACATATGAAGCGCCAGGCCTTTATCACTCAGTTGTTTGACGAACTGGCGGCGGCCGACAGCGGCGTGACCGTGTTGGACCCCGCGCCCCTGCTGTGTGGCGCCGATGGCCTGTGCCGGGTCGAGCTCAATGGTCGCGCGTTGTACACCGACGACAACCACCTCTCTGACGTGGGCGCGCGGCACATCGAGGCCTTCCTGGAACCGCTGTTCAGTTCCTTGCAATCACGGCGGCTGACGGCCAATTAAGCTGCCAGCTGCCTTCAGAGCAGGTAGGATGTACGCCTATTTTACGGGTGGCATGGTTAATGAAATTCAAGGATCTTCGGGATTTCGTGCAGCAACTTGAGCAGCGCGGAGAGTTGAAACGTATCCAGATGCCGATTTCCCCGGTGCTGGAAATGACTGAGATTTGCGACCGTACCCTGCGCAACAAGGGCCCGGCGCTGCTGTTCGAGAACCCGACCGGCTTTGATATTCCGGTGCTGGGCAACCTCTTCGGTACCCCCGAGCGCGTGGCTTTTGGCATGGGCGCCGAGTCGGTCAGCGAGCTTCGCGAGATCGGCAAGTTGCTGGCCTTCCTCAAGGAGCCCGAGCCGCCCAAGGGGCTGAAGGATGCCTGGTCGAAGCTGCCGATCTTCCGCAAGATCATTGCCATGGCCCCCAAGGTGGTCAAGGACGCGGTGTGCCAGGAAGTGGTCATCGAAGGCGATGATGTCGACCTCGCCATGCTGCCGGTACAGACCTGCTGGCCCGGCGACGTCGGCCCGCTGATCACCTGGGGCCTGACCGTCACCAAAGGCCCGAACAAGGATCGCCAGAACCTCGGTATCTACCGCCAGCAAGTGATCGGCCGCAACAAGGTGATCATGCGCTGGCTGAGCCACCGTGGCGGTGCCTTGGACTTCCGCGAGTGGTGCGAAAAACACCCTGGTAAACCGTTCCCGGTCTCCGTAGCCCTGGGTGCCGACCCGGCCACCATCCTCGGGGCCGTGACCCCGGTGCCTGACAGCCTGTCCGAATACGCCTTCGCCGGCCTGCTGCGCGGCAACCGTACCGAGCTGGTGAAGTGCCGCGGCAACGACCTGCAAGTGCCGGCGACTGCCGAAATCATCCTCGAAGGCGTGATTCATCCCGGCGAAATGGCGGATGAAGGCCCTTACGGCGACCACACCGGCTACTACAACGAAGTCGACAGCTTCCCGGTGTTCACCGTCGAGCGCATCACCCATCGGATCAAACCGATCTACCACAGCACCTACACCGGCCGTCCGCCGGATGAGCCGGCCATTCTCGGCGTGGCGCTCAACGAAGTGTTCGTGCCGATCCTGCAAAAGCAATTCCCGGAGATCACCGACTTCTACCTGCCGCCGGAAGGCTGCTCGTACCGCATGGCCATCGTGACCATGAAGAAGTCGTATCCCGGTCATGCCAAGCGGGTAATGCTCGGTGTGTGGTCGTTTTTGCGACAGTTCATGTACACCAAGTTCGTTATTGTCACCGACGACGACATCAATGCCCGCGACTGGAACGACGTGATCTGGGCCATCACCACGCGCATGGACCCCAAGCGCGACACTGTGATGATCGACAACACGCCGATCGACTACCTCGACTTCGCGTCGCCCGTGTCTGGCCTGGGGTCAAAGATGGGCCTGGACGCTACCCACAAATGGCCGGGTGAAACCACCCGCGAGTGGGGCAGGGTGATCGTCAAGGATGAAGCCGTCACCGCGCGTGTTGATGCGATCTGGAAAGAATTGGGAATAGATTGATGCGTGTAACCCTGCAACCTTCCGGCGCCGTGCTGGAGCTGGTCCCCGGCGAGCGAATCCTCGAAGGTGCGCGCCGCCTGGGCTACGAATGCCCCCAGGCCTGCCGCAACGGCGTGTGCCATGTGTGCGCGGCGCTGTTGGTGGAGGGCCGCGTGCAGCAAGCCGGTGAGGTGCGTGACCACGGCGAGTTCTACACCTGCATCGCTGAGCCGCTGGAAGACTGCGTTGTGTTGTGGGATGGCGTGCTGGCGCCGGGAGAGTTGCCGTTGCGCAAGTTGTCGTGCCAATTGAGTGAATGTGTAGAGGTCGGTGGCGACGTGTGGCGTGTGCGCCTGCGGGCGCCAGCCGGCAAGGCGGTGCGTTACCACGCCGGGCAATACTTGATGATCGAGCGGGAGAATGGCGAGAAGTCGGCGTTTTCCCTGGCGTCGGCCCCCCATGCCGGGCGCGAGCTGGAGCTGCATGTGCTGGCCCGTGAGGACAGCGCGCGTAGCTTGCTGGAGCAACTGCAGCGCAATCAGATGGCCCGTGTGGAGCTGCCGTTCGGCGACACCCATTTGGCCGAGTTGCCGGATGGGCCGCTGGTGTTGATCGCCGCCGGCACCGGCATGGCGCAGATGCACAGCCTGATCGAACATTGTCGCGCGTCCGGCTTCAAGCACCCGGTGCACCTGTACTGGGGCGTGCGTCGCCCGGAAGATTTCTACCAGATAGAACACTGGGACCAGTGGCTGCAACTGCCCAACCTGTTCCTGCACAAAGTCGTCAGTGACTTGTGCGGCTGGGAAGGGCGCTGCGGGTTGCTGCACGAGGCGGTGTGCGAAGACATCACCGACCTCAAGTCGGTGCACGTCTACGCCAGCGGTTCACCGGCGATGATCTACGGCACCCTGGATGCCCTGGTCGAGGCCGGTATGGATGCGCACCAGATGCGTGCCGATGTGTTTGCCTACGCGCCACGCTGAGAGACCTACTGGGAATGCTTTTGTAGTGAGCAGGCTTGCCCTGCGTTGGGCTGCGAAGCAGCCCCAGTAAAGGCACCGCGCAGTTTCAGTTAAAGCGAGTCGTCTGGTGTGGGGCTGCTTCGCAGCCCAACGCAGGGCAAGCCTGCTCACCACAGAGTCAAAATCGTACGCCGGTCGTCACCATCGCTGCGTTGAACCCCAGTAACACCAACTCCGCCGCCACCGGCCCGTAATGCGTGCCCACGGACGGAATGATCACCGGCGCCACGCCAAAACGATTCAACGGGATCTTGTCGCGGTACTTGCCGCGATAACCTTGGATCGCCCCGCCTGTCAGCTTCAAATACACCGGATAGTCGGCCATGTCATAGCGCTTGCCCGCATAGGCGTAGTACGAGCGTTGGCGGAACGAGTTGCGGAACGTCGCCCCGCCGTACACAAAACCGGATGCTTCGTTGCGCTCCAGGCCGATCAGATCCTGGTTGTTGTTGTGGTCTGGGTCGGGCGCGAAGTGCCGCGTGTAGACGCTGGTCTGTGCATACCAGAAGCCTTTGTCGTCCTCGGTAGCGGATGTTTCGCCCGCCAGTGCGGTGGTGGCCTGGGCCAGCAGCAACAGGCCAGGCAGTCGGAATTTCTTCATGGGTGCGACCTCGGTAGTCGATTATTGGGCGGCTAGGTGGGTCGTGATGTGTGCGTTATTTTGAGGGTTTGGCACGTTCCCAGGCTGAACCGGGGCTGAAAGTAGCGAGATTGGCGCGCTCAATCCTGATGAATGGGCGGGTTTGCTTATGCATTCGCTTATTCTTTAAAGGTATTTAATTTGTTTCATAAATATCATTAGGCTATATATCAACGGACTACCGAACACTCACAACAACCAATCACTGACCGCCACCGCCCGCCAGCCGGATCGATCGTACGAACTCAGAGCACGACGTTCTGGTTTTTGATTCAAGGGGAGCGGTATGGGGAGCTACAAGCAACACGCGCTGTACACGGCGATTTTGTCGGCCAATTTGCTGACCGCTGTGGGTTTCAATCCCGTCTTTGCGGCCGAAACGTCCGCCACCGATACACCCAAGCTCGACACTGTGATCGTCACCGGTACCCGCGCCCAGGAGCGTACGGCCAGTGCTTCGCTGTCACCGATCGATGTGATTTCCGGCGATACCTTGCGCAGCACGGGTTCCGATGAGTTGGGCGCGGTGTTGGCGCGGCTGATTCCGTCGATCAATTTCCCACGCCCAAGCCTGGTGGACGGCGCCGAACTGGTGCGCCCTGCGCAATTGCGCGGCCTGTCGCCGGATCAGGTGCTGGTGCTGGTCAATGGCAAACGTCGCCACACCAGCGCCTTCGTTAACCTGGGTGGGGCGGTGGGCCGTGGCTCTGCACCGGCGGACTTGAACGCGATCCCGCTGTCGGCGGTGGACCATATCGAAGTGCTGCGCGACGGCGCGTCCGCCCGCTATGGCTCCGATGCGATTGCCGGGGTGATCAACGTGATCCTCAAGCACGCCGACCAGGGCGGCTCGATCTCCACCAAGTTCGGCGAGTACAAGAAGGGCGACGGTATCCAGCGTAATGTCAGCGGCAATACCGGCCTGGCGCTGGGCGACAACGGCTTTATCAACCTGTCGGCCGAAGGCGCCGATAACGATTACACCAACCGCGCCGGCAATGATTACCGCCCAGCCAGCATCGGTTCCACCACCTACGGCCAGCGCGTGTTCCGCCAGGGCGAGCCGGCCACCGATGAAGGCAAATTCCAGTTCAACTCGGAATATGCCTTCAACGATGCCGCCGAGTTCTACAGCTTCGGTGGCTACAGCAAACGGCGCGGGGAGACGGCAGCGTTTTACCGGGCGAGCAACGCCTCCAACAACATCGCGGCACTCAACCCCAACGGCTACCTGCCGCTGATCAAGGGCAACCTGGAAGACACCTCGCTGGTGGTGGGCCTGCGCGGGCTATTGGCCTACGACTGGCATTACGACCTGTCGGCCAACTACGGCAAGAACCAGTACGAGCTGGGCACCGAAACCATCAACACGTCCCTGAGCCTGGCCACGCTGCGCAAGTTCAACAACGGCACCCTGAGCAACGATCAGAAGCAGATCAGCCTGGACCTGTCGCGTGAGTTCGACGTGGGCTTCCTGCCTTACCCGGTCTCCGTGGCCTTTGGTGGCGAATACCTGCACCAGGGTTACGAGATCGAAGCGGGTGAGCCGGCGTCCTACTTCCAGACCGGCAGCTCCGGCCTGGGCGGTTTCCGCGATGCCGACGCCGGTACGAGCACGCGGCATAACTGGGCGCAGTACCTGGACCTGGAAACCAATTTCACCGAAAAACTCAGCGCCTCCGCCGCCGTGCGCCATGAGGACTACAGCGACTTCGGTTCCAACGTCAGTGGCTCGCTGTCGGCCCGCTACGACTTCACCCCGCAGGTGGCCTTGCGCGGCAGTATTTCCAATGGTTTCCGCGCGCCGTCCCTGGCCCAGCAGAACTTTGCCTACACCTCATCGCAACTGATCGGCAGTACCGTCCAGGAAGCGGGCACCTTCCCGGCCAACAGCCAGGTGGCTCGCTTGCTCGGCGCCGAAGACCTCAAGGCTGAAAAGTCCCGCAACTACAGCCTCGGCCTGGTGCTGGAGCCTGCCGATGACCTGACCGTGACGCTCGATGTGTACCGTATCGACATCCGCGACCGCATCAGCCTGTCGTCAAACCTGAACCTCAACCCGGCGGCGATTGCCTACCTGCAAGCCAATGGCGTGGGCAACATCAACTACACCAGCGCCCGCTACTTCACCAACGCGACTGACACCAGCACCGACGGTGTCGACCTCGTGGCCAACTATCGCTACCAGTTCGATAACGGTATCCGCTGGAACAGCACCGTGGGCTATAACTACAACCACACCAAAGTCACCGACGTAAAAGCCAACCCGGCGATTCTCGACAGCCTGGGTGTGAACCTGTTGCGCGTGGACCGTCGCGAGCGTATCGGGTTGCTCGGCGATACCACGCCACAACATAAGCTGAGCCTGGGTAACGACTTCACCTTCGGCCGTTGGGCGCTGCACAGCAACCTGGTGCGCTATGGTGAATTCACCAGCTACCAGGCAGACAAGGTCAATGACCAGACCTTCAAGGCGGCCTGGGTGCTGGACCTGTCGGCAGACTACACGCTGAAGAACTGGACCTTCACCCTGGGCGGCGACAACGTCACTGATAAGTACCCGGAGAAGGTCAACGCCTTCGCCAGCAGTGGTGGCAATTTGGCCTATAGCACTTTTTCGCCGTACGGTTACAGCGGCGCGTTCTATTACGGTAAAGTTGCCTATAACTGGTAAGAGCACAGGAGACCTAAGCGATTTGCCATGACCGCCATTGAAACCGATCTTTTGCAATTGGCTTACCCTCCGCGACTCGATCTTGGGCCGCAACTCACTCACGAACAATTGATGAGCTCGATGCAAGCCACCATGGCTCGGCATAAGGGTGGGCCGGTCTGGCTGTTTGCGTATGGTTCGCTGATCTGGCGGCCTGAATGCTCGTCGACCGAGCGCGTGCGGGCGCGGGTTCACGGTTATCACCGGGGCCTGTACCTGTGGTCTCACGAGCATCGGGGCACGCCGGAGTTGCCGGGGCTGGTGTTTGGTCTGGACCGTGGAGGCTCTTGCAGTGGGTTCGCTTACCGCTTGCCGGAAGATCAGCTGGAGGCCTCGCTTTATGCCCTGTGGCAGCGCGAGATGCCTTACCCCTCCTATCGGCCGCACTGGCTCAGTTGCCGTCTTGAGGATGGCAGTACCGTGCAGGCGCTCGGGTTTGTATTGGAGCGACACCTGCCCAGCTACGCCGGCAACCTGCCCGACATCGTGCTGAACCATGTGTTGCAAAGCGCTTGCGGGCGTTACGGCACCACTCGCGATTATGTCGAGCAGACCGTCAACGCCCTGCGTAGCCACGCCATGCCAGATAAAAACCTGGAGGCGCGGCTCAAGCGTTGTGCAAAGGATTGCTCAGGCGATTAACGCGCCGAGCTGACGCTGTTGGTGTGCCACAGCGTGGGGATCAGGAAGGCGATCGCCAATACGCACGCGCCAATCAGCAGCACAAAACCACCGTCCCAGCCGAAATGGTCCACGGTGTAGCCCATGGCCGCGCTCGCCGCCACCGAGCCGCCCAGGTAACCGAACAGACCGGTGAAACCTGCCGCGGTGCCGGCGGCTTTCTTCGGTGCCAGTTCCAGCGCTTGCAGGCCGATCAACATCACTGGGCCGTAGATCAGGAAGCCGATGGACACCAGCGCGATCATGTCGACCATCGGGTTACCCGGCGGGTTGAGCCAGTACACCAGGGTCGCCACGGTCACCAGCGCCATGAACACGATACCGGTCAGGCCACGGTTGCCACGGAAGATCTTGTCCGACATCCAGCCGCACAGCAGCGTGCCTGGGATACCCGCCCATTCGTAGAAGAAGTACGCCCAGGATGATTTATCGACCGTGAAGTGCTTGGCTTCCTTGAGGTAGGTCGGTGCCCAATCCAGTACGCCGTAGCGCAGCAGGTAGACGAAGACGTTGGCGAAGGCGATGTACCACAGCATTTTATTGCGCAGCACGTACTTGACGAAAATTTCCTTGGCGCTGAATTCGTCTTCGTGGCTGGCGTCGTAGCCTTCCGGGTAATCGTTCTTGTATTTCTCAATCGGCGGCAGGCCGACCGACTGCGGCGTGTCGCGCATGGTGATGAAGGCAAACGCTGCCACTGCCAAGGCCACTGTCGCCGGTACATAGAACGCCGCATGCCAGTCGTTGAACCAGGCCATGCCCAGCAGGAACAGCGGGCCGATCAGGCCGCCGCCGACGTTATGCGCCACGTTCCACACCGACACCACACCACCGCGTTCTTTCTGCGACCACCAGTGCACCATGGTGCGTCCGCTCGGCGGCCAGCCCATGCCCTGGGCCCAGCCATTGATGAACAGCAAAATGAACATCATGGTCACGCTGGACGTCGCCCAAGGTGCGAAACCGAAAATGAACATCACCCCTGCTGAAACCAGCAGGCCGAAGGGCAGGAAATAGCGCGGGTTGGAGCGGTCGGACACCAGGCCCATGAGGAATTTGGACAGGCCGTAGGCAATCGCGATGGCGGACATCGCCAGGCCCAGTTCGCCACGGGTGTAACCCTCGTCGATCAGGTACGGCATGGCGAGGGAGAAGTTTTTGCGCAGCAGGTAGTACCCGGCGTAACCGAAGAAAATACCGGCGAAGATCTGCCAGCGCAGGCGTCGGTAGGTACTGTCTATTTTTTCTTCAGGCAGGGGCGCCTGATGTGCGGCAGGACGAAAGAAAGCAAACATTCAAGGGCTCCAGATTTCTTGTTTTGACTGCGGATGCGAATGTTACAGTTTCGTTACCGAAAATAGCATCGCCTCTTGGTGGCAAACACAGGAAATGGGCGCAATTGCATGTTCTCTTATGAACATGTCGCTAATAGACAAGTGCGGGTCGTGATTGAGTTCTTCAGGGTGATGGAGATCCAAATGTGGGAGGGGGCTTGCTCCCGATAGCGGTGGCTCAGTCGACAGATTCAGTGACTGACACCCTGCAATCGGGAGCAAGCCCCCTTCCACCTGTGAGCGCATTTCACATCGCTCAGCGCGTTTGGACCACGACCTTGCCCACCGCCTTGCGCTGCCCCAGGTCATTGATCGCCTGGGCGGCTTGTTCCAGCGGATACACCTGCGACACCAACGGCTTCAACTTGCCCTCGGCGTACCAGCCGAACAATTGCTGGAAATTCGCCGCATTGTCCTGCGGCTGCCGCTGGGCAAATGAACCCCAGAACACCCCGACCACCGCCGCCCCCTTGAGCAGCGCCAGGTTCACCGGCAGCTCCGGGATGCGCCCGCTGGCGAACCCCACCACCAGCAAGCGGCCGTTCCAGGCGATGGCGCGGATGGCCTGGTCAAACAGGTCGCCTCCCACCGGGTCGTAGATCACATCGGCACCGTTGCCGTCGGTCAGGCGCTTGATCTCGTCTTTCAGGCTGGTTTCGCTGTAGTTGACCAGCTCATCGGCGCCGGCGGCCTTCGCCACCGCCAGTTTGTCGGCGCTGCTGGCGGCAGCGATCACCCGTGCGCCCATGGCCTTGCCGATTTCCACGGCGGCCAGGCCCACGCCTCCGGAGGCGCCCAGGACCAACAGGGTTTCGCCGGGTTGCAGGTTGGCCCGTTGTTTCAGCGCGTGCATGGACGTGCCGTAGGTCATGCTGAACGCGGCGGCCGTGTTGAAGTCCATGCTCGGCGGGATCGGCAGCACGTTATAGCCCGGCACCGCGACCTGTTCCGCAAAGCTGCCCCAGCCGGTCAGCGCCATGACCCGGTCACCAACTTTGAGGTGGCTGACTTTTTCGCCCACTTCACTGACCACGCCCGCCGCTTCGCCACCCGGCGAGAACGGGAAGGGCGGCTTGAACTGGTACTTGCCCTCGATAATCAGGGTGTCCGGGAAGTTGACCCCGGCGGCATGCACGTCCAGCAGGATTTCGTTCTTCTTGATCGCCGGGCTGGCGATCTCTTCCAGCACCAGGGTTTCGGCGGGGCCGAAGGCTTTGCACAGCACAGCTTTCATCGGACTATTCCTTTTGGCGTCGTGGCCGATAAGTGTAGGAGGGTATGCCCCTGGGTCAACGAGCATGCCCGGGCCTGATAAGTCGCCATAAGCTTGTGCTCTGCCTTGCTAGCGTTATGCTACCCGGCAACCGAATGTGAGGAATGAACTGTGAAAGCGTGGATCCTATTGATGCTGGCCCTGACCTTGCCGATGGCAGCCCAGGCCGAAGAGGCCAAAGAAGGCGAGGCGCCGAAAGTCAGCTATATCAGCCTGAGCCCGCCGTTCGTGGGTAACTATGGCCTGGATGGCACGGCGAAGCTCAAGGTGTTCAAGGCCGACATCGCCCTGCGCGTGACCGGCACCGAGGCGGCAGCACTGGTCAAAGCCAACGATCCATTGATCCGCAACCAGCTGGTGGCACTGTTCACCCAGCAGACCAACGAGGCCATGAGCACCGTTGAAGGCAAGGAAAAGCTGCGCCAGGAAGCGTTGAAGCAAACCCAGCAAGTGATGAACGACGAGACGGGCAAGCCGGTGGTGGAAGACCTGTTGTTCAACAACCTGATCATCCAATAAGTCGCTACGCAACTATCGGGGGCAAGCCCCCTCCCATAGTTGGAATGCGATCAAATGTGGGAGGGGGCTTGCCCCCGATGACGGCGGTACAGACGCCTCAGGACGCCAGGCTCTTCCTGAACCGCGCCAACGCCACCGCAAAAAACACCAACCCAATCCCCGCCAGCGCCAGCAAGTCCGGCCACACCACGCTTACTCCCGCATCCCGAAACAGAATCGCCGCGCTCAGACTCACAAAATGCGTCGACGGCGAGCCCTGCATTATCCACTGCAGCCACTCGGGCATGCTGTCCAGCGGCGTGCTGCCGCCTGAGAGCAGCAGCATCGGGATGATCACCGGGATTGCCAGCAAGCCGAACTGCGGCGTCGAGCGGGCGAGGGTGGCGAGGAAGATGCCCAGCGCGGTGCTGGCAAACAGGTACAGCGCCGTCACGAACAGAAACAAGCTCAGCGACCCGGCCAGCGGTACGCCGAGTAGGCCTTTGACCACTACTTCCAGCGACAGCCAGGTGCACAGCACCACCACGAGCATGTTGCTCCAGATTTTCGCCAGCATGATTTCCAGCGCCGTCAGTGGCAGTACCAGCAGATGGTCGAGGGTGCCGTGCTCGCGTTCGCGCAGCAGCGCCGTGCCGGTCAGCACGATAGCCAGGATGGTGATGTTGTTGACGATCTGGATCACCGCCAGGAACCAGCCACCTTCCAAGTTGGTGTTGAACAGGGCGCGGGTGGTCAGCAACGCGGGCGCCTGGCCGGCGGCATCGGTTTGTCCGCTGTTGCTCAGCAGTTCGCGTTGAAATATCCGCCCAATGTAGCCCGCGCCCATGAACGCCTGGCTCATCGCCGTGGCATCCACATTCACCTGCACGCCCGGCTGGCGCCCTGCCAACAGGTCGGCCTGGAAGTTCGCTGGCACATTGATCACGAAGGTGTATTCGCCGCTGTCCATGACCTTGTCCAACTGGTCATAGGGTAACGGCACAGGCGCTTGGAACTCGGGCGGCTGCAACGCCTCGGCCATTTGGCGTGAGAGTGAGCTGTGGTCTTCGTCCACAAACGCCACGCTGGCGTTGTGCACGCCGATCACCGAGCCGGCGGCGGGCATATAGATGGCGACGGTGAAGGCGTAGAACAGAAACAGCAACAACACGCTGTCGTGTCGCAGGCTGGTCAGCTCCTTGATCCCCAGCCGCAGGATGTGTGCGAACGTGTGCATCAGGCCTCCTGCTTCTTGAGCATGATCAGGCTCAGCCCGGTAAACCCGACGAAAAACCCGAACAGCGCCAGGCATTGCGGCCACAACTGGCGCAGGTCCAGGGCCTTGGTGAACGTGCCCACGGCGATATCCAGAAAGTGCCCGGCCGGAAACAGCATGCCCATCAATGCCGCCGCTCCTTCCAGTGACGAGCGTGGCACGATCAGCCCGGAGAACTGGATCGTCGGCAGGCTGGTGATGATCATCGTGCCGAGGATCGCCGCGATCTGCGTACGGGTGAACGCCGAAATCAGCAGGCCCATGCTGGTGGTCGCCAGCACGTACAGCAACCCGCCGAACGCCAGTGTCAGGCCGCTGCCCTTGAACGGTACGCCGAACAACCAGCGGTTCATCGCCACCAATACCGCCAGGTTGACCAGGCTGACGGCCAAGTAGGGCGCTTGTTTGCCAAGCAGGAACTCCAGGCGGGTCAGCGGCGTGGCGTAGAAGTTGGTGATCGAGCCCAGTTCCTTCTCGCGCACGATGCCGAGGGCGGTGAGCATCGCCGGGATAAACGCCAGGATCAGCGCCATCACTCCTGGGCCGATGGCGTTCACGCTGACCACGTCCTGGTTATAGCGAAAGCGCGTCTCCAGCCTGGCGGCGGTCAGGTCGTTGCGGGGCAGGCTGCTCAGTTCGGCCAGTTGCGCAAGGTTGCCCTGGTGTACGGCCTCGACGTAGTTGCGGCTGGTTTCCGCGCGAAACGGCATGCCGCCATCGAGCCACGCGGCCACTGTGGGCTGGCGACCGGCGTACAGGTCGCGGCCAAAACCGGGCGGAATCTCCAGGGCCAGTTTGATTTCCGAACGTTGCAGGCGTCGGTGCAATTCAGTCGAATCCTGAATGGGCGACTGCTCGGCGAAATAGCGTGAGCTACGAAAGGCTTCCAGGTAGGCGCGGCTTTGCGGCGTCTGGTCCTGGTCGTAGACGGCGAACGCGAGGTTTTCCACGTCCAGGGAAATGCCATAGCCGAAGATCACCATCATGAACATCGCTCCCAGCAGCGCGAAGGCCATGCGCACTTTGTCGCGCAGCAGTTCCTTGCCTTCGCGGCTGGCCACGGCCAACAGGCGAGCGAGGCTGAATCCACGCTTGCTCACGGGCGGTGCGCTGGTCGCGCTGACGGTTGCGGTGGCTGCAGCGGGCTCGGCTTCGCCCTGGGCCTGTTCCAGGCAGGTGACGAACGCGGCTTCCAGCGTGTCACCGTGAAATTGCCGTCGCAGCGCATCCGGTGTATCGCAGGCCAGCACCTTGCCCGCATGCATCAGGGAGATGCGATCGCAGCGCTGGGCTTCGTTCATGAAGTGGGTGGACAGGAAGATGGTCACGCCTTGTTCGCGGGATAGCTCGATCAGCAGCCGCCAGAAATCATCTCGCGCAGCCGGGTCGACGCCCGAGGTGGGCTCATCGAGGATCAGCACTTCCGGGCGATGCAATACGGCCACCGCCAATGACAGTCGCTGACGCAGGCCGAGAGGCAGTTCACCGGACGCTTGCTCGGCGACGTCAATGAGATCGAAGCGTTGGATCAGCTCGTCAATGCGCGGACCGCTATCAGCTGTGGGCAAGTCGAACAATTGCGCATGCAGCACCAGGTTCTGGCGCACGCTGAGTTCGCCATACAGCGAGAAGCTTTGCGACATGAACCCCACGCGCTTGCGGGTGGCCAGGTCCTTGGCATTGACCGGGTTGCCCAGCAGCGTCGCACTGCCCTCAGTGGCTGGCATCAGCCCGGTGAGGACTTTCATGGTGGTGGTCTTGCCGCAGCCGTTGGAGCCGAGGAACCCGAATATTTCACCTCGGCCGATGGCGAAGCTGACGTTGTTGACTGCGGTGAAATCGCCGAAGCGCAGGGTCAGGTCGTGGGCTTCGATGGCGATGTCGGTGTTGTCGCCTTCGCGCGGCGGAATCACCAGCGGTTGGTTGTCGTGGGCGCTGTCACCCTGGAAGTGGGTGAACGCCTCGTCCAATTTGCCGCTGGATGTTGCGCCAGCCAATTCACTGCTCAGGCCGTCGGCGATCAACTTGCCGCGATCAAGCATCAGGCAATGCTCGAACTGCTCGGCTTCCTCCATGTATGCCGTGGCCACCAGCAGCGTCAGTTGTGGCCGCTCGCTGCGTACACTGTCGACCAATTCCCAGAAGCGTCGACGTGACAACGGATCGACGCCAGTGGTGGGCTCGTCGAGGATCAACAGGTCGGGGTCGTGGATCAGCGCGCAACACAGGCCAAGCTTCTGTTTCATACCGCCAGACAGCTTGCCGGCCGGACGGTCGGCGAAGCGTGCGAGGTCGGTGGCCAGCAGCAGGTTGTGCATGCGCTGGTCGCAATCGGCTTTCGACAGGCCGAACAACGTGGCGAAGAATCGGATGTTTTCGCGGATAGACAGCTCGGGGTACAGGTTGCCGCCCAAACCCTGGGGCATAAAGGCAATGCGTGGGTACAGGCTGTTGCGGTGACGGCGGTCTTCGATGGCGCCGCCGAGCACATGCAACTGGCCATCCTGAAGCTTTTTAACCCCGGCGATCAAACCCAGCAGGCTCGACTTGCCCGCGCCATCCGGACCGATCAACCCGCAGCGCGTACCGGCCGGCAGGCTGAAAGTGATGTCGACCAGTGCCTGCTGCTTGCCGTAGCGATGCTTGATCCCCGTGGCCTGCAGCGCCAGGGCGGTCATTGCAGGTTGGCCGGCCAGTCAGTGTCAGCCGTGCGCACATAACCTGCGCCGGGCATGCCCGGTTTGGCTTGGGGCACGGCGCTGGGCTGGGTGAGGCGCAGTTTGACGCGGAAGACCAGTTTCTGGCGTTCGTCGCGGGTTTCCACCTCTTTGGGGGTGAACTGGGATTTGGCGGCGACAAAACTGATCTTGGCCGGCAGTGGCTGGCCGGGCAGGGCGTCGAGCAGGATACGCGCGTCGCTGCCGACGGTCAGGCGACCGGTGACGGACGCGGGCAGGTAGAGGTTCATGTATTGATCATTGGGATCAATCAACAGCAGTACGCGCCCACCCGCGCCCAGCACCTCACCTGGCTCGGCCAGGCGCAATTGGATAATGCCGTCGATGGGCGCGCGCAGGCTGCTGTCGTCGATTTCGCTGGTAAGTTGAGCCACCTGGGCTTGGGCGGCTCCGATGGCGGCCTTTCCCGAGTTGACCTGCGCTTGGGCGGCAATCACTGCCGCATTGCCGGTGTTTTGCCGCGCTTGCTGCTGGTCGATCAGCTGGCTGCTGGCGAAGCCGCGCTTGTACAGCTCTTGGGTGCGCTTGAGTTCCTGGTTGGCCAGCAGTTGCTCGCTCTGGCGCAGTTGCACATTGGCTTCGGCGGCGGCGAAGTTTTCCTTGGCGCGCAGTACTTCGGCTTCGGCTTGGGCGCGCTGGGCTTCGAGGGTGCGCGTGTCCATGCGTGCAAGCAATTGGCCCTTGAGCACCTTGTCGCCCTCGTCAACCCGCACTTCGGCCAGGCGTCCGGGGATCTTGGCGGCGATCTGCACTTCGGTGGATTCCAAGCGGCCATTGCCCATGCCGATGCCTTCCGGCAGGCGGTCCTGGGTGGAGCGCCAGTAACCAAAGCCACCGGCACCCAACAACAAAGCGATGAGTGCGACGGCGAAAAGACGGGAGGTATGGTGATTCGTCGACATGGCGGCTTCCTGCGGCATTAGCGTCCTAGTTTGAGCGGTTTGCCCCGACGGGGCGTTGATACCCGTCAGTTAAAGCAAGTTGATTACTGCAGCCCATTGCTCGGGCGTGACGGCCATCACCGACAGCCGGCTGCCTTTTTGCACCAGGGGCAGTTCGGCAAGGGCGGTTTGCTGCTTCAGGAAACCGAGGCCGAGCACTTTGGGAAAGGTCTGGACGTGGGCCACGTTGATCGCACTCCACGGGTTTTTCTCCGGGGTGGCCTTCGCGTCGAAGTAGTGGCTTTGCGGCTCCAATGCAGTAGGGTCCGGATAGGCCGCCTCGACGATCTTGCCGATACCGGCAATACCCGGTTCCGGGCAACTGGAGTGATAAAAGAAAAATTCGTCACCCACCGCCATGGCGCGCAGGAAGTTGCGGGCCTGGTAGTTACGCACCCCGTCCCAGCGCGCTTCACCGAGCTTTTCCAGACCGTTGATGGAGAGTTCGTCGGGCTCGGATTTCATCAGCCAATAGGCCATTTTGGGGCTCCTGAAAAAGGCATTGGGCAAGTTGTCAGGCAATTTGATGACAAACCGACAGTCGGTTGGCGTCAAGGTTTGCGTGTTGGTTCACGTTACCGCAAAATGCCGGCCTTTAAGCTTGACGCAGCTGCAACGGACTACTTTGGAACGTTGTTGTCATCGTGTACGAGGTGCCTGAAGGGGGGCAATCGATGCAACGTAAACCGGATTTACTATGGATTTTGGTGATTTTGTTTGGTCTGGGCGTCGTGACCACCGGGTATGCGCAAAGCTTGTGGTCGAACAAGACCGATGCGCCGGTTGAACTGTCACCCGTGCAGCAGCAATTCAAGCGTTAACACGGCTTCAAGGCGCCGCTGATTCCAGTGGCGTCTCTGCGATATACCACTGCTTATCCGTGACGGTGCCAGCCAGCGGCACATCCCAACTCGCCTGCACCAAACGCTCGACCTTCTGACATTCATGGGCCAGGCCCAGCAGCGTCGGTTTGCGCCAGCTTTGGCGGCGCGCCAGGTATGCCAGGCTGCGATCGTAAAACCCGCCGCCCATGCCCAGGCGTCCCCCCGTCTCATCAAACCCCACCAACGGCAGCAGCACCAGGTCCAGCGCCCAGACCTTGCGTTGGCGGCTGATATTCACGCGTGGCTCCAGGATGCGAAAGCGATTGGGCAGCAGCTTTTCCCCAGGCCTTACCCGTTGGAACACCATCTTGGTCCGTGGCCAGGCGCTGAGCACCGGCAGGTAGGTGGCCTTGCCACGGCGCTGGGCGGCGCGCAGCAGCAGGCGCGGATCGATTTCACCGTCCGTCGGTAAATACAAAGAGATATGTTTGGCGCGGCGAAACAGCGGGTGCTGTGCCAGTTGCCGATACAGGCCGTGGGCGGCCTTGCGCTGCTCGCTCGGCGTGAGGGCGCGGCGGGCATTGCGCAACATGCGTCGAAGTTGCGGACGGGAAAGCGGCGCAGGTTCGGTCATGGTTTCGGCTCATAAAACAATGCCAGTCCGAGGACTGGCATTGAGTTTGGGAATTCAGGCTCCCCGACAGAGCCGCTGTCGACTTAGCCCTTGAACCCGAAAGTTCAAGGTGGAAGATGCAGTAGGCTTTAAGGCTTTCCGTCTAGCGGACATGCACACCAGCCCAACGTGCAACTTCCAGGGTAGTGCGAATCGGCTCAGGGACATCGCCGACTGGCAAACACGCCAGGGAGTGGGGCGAGTATACCCCAAACAGTCGCGGCAATCAGCCCTTGGGTGCGTCTGAGTCGCTGGAAAGCACCAGATCCACGCGTTCCAGCAGGTCACGCACCTGCTCACGGGTGGAGCCGCTGGCCTGCACGTCAGGGCGTTCCTGCTTATGCAGCAAATCGTGGGTGATGTTCAGTGCGGCCATCACGGCGATGCGGTCTGCGCCGATGACTTTGCCGCTGCTGCGGATTTCACGCATCTTGCCATCCAGGTAGCGGGCGGCGCTCACCAGGTTGCTGCGCTCTTCCTGGGGGCAGATGATCGAATATTCTTTATCGAGGATCTGCACGGTGACGCTATTGCTTGAACTCATGAGTCTTGCTCCAGGGCCTTCAGGCGCGAAATCATCGATTCGACCTTACGCCGGGCGATTTCGTTTTTTTCAATGAGGTGAGCGCGTTCCTCGCGCCAGGTCTTTTCCTGAGCTAATAGGAGTCCGTTTTGACTCTTAAGTTGCTCGACCCGAGTAATTAGCAATTCGAGTCTGGCCATCAGCGCTTGCAGGTCGGTGTCTTCCATTGGGTTCCACTGGATTTGTCTGATGAATGGCAACTGCAGGATAAACGATCTGACGCCCTTGATAGTCTTGGTACGTCTGCCGGTGCTAGGATACAGCGCTCCATTCTAGACATTGCGCCGTCTGGCGCCTAGCTCACCATGCCTATTCAGAACTCCCCGTACGACGCTTTTTCCAAACTGCTGAGCACCAGCGGCCACCCATGCTCGCCTGCCGAACTGCACGGCGTGTTGCTGGGCCGCAGCTGCACCGGCGTTGGCTTTGATGCCGACAACTGGCTGGCTGACGTGGCCGAGCTGCTGGAAACCGAACCGACCGACAACGTGCGCAACGCGCTGATCGGCCTGCAAGAGATGGTCAAGGGCGAGCTGACCGGTGACGACGTCACCGTGGTCCTGCTGCTGCCGACCGACGACGCGCCGCTCACCGAGCGCGCGGCTGCACTGGGCCAATGGTGCCAGGGCTTCCTCCACGGTTTCGGCGTGAACGCCGGTGGCCTGGAACTGAGCACCGACGCCAAGGAAGTGCTGCAGGACCTGGCAGCCATCTCCCAGGTGCAGGACGCCCTGGAAGAGTCCGAAGACGGCGAAGGCGACTACATGGAGGTGATGGAGTACCTGCGCGTTGCGCCGCTGCTGCTGTTCACCGAGACCAAGAAGTCCGCTGAGCCTGCTGCACCCAAGCCGTCGCTGCACTAAGAAAGGAAGCCAATCTGCCCATGATCCATATCCCCAAAGCGGAATACACCCGACGCCGCAAGGCGCTCATGGCGCAGATGGAACCCAACAGCATCGCGATCCTGCCGGCCGCCGCCGTGGCGATCCGCAATCGCGATGTCGAGCACGTGTACCGCCAGGACAGTGACTTCCAGTACCTGAGTGGTTTCCCCGAGCCGGAAGCCGTGATCGTGTTGATGCCCGGTCGCCAGCACGGCGAGTACGTGCTGTTCTGCCGCGAGCGCAATGTCGAACGCGAGCTGTGGGATGGCCTGCGCGCCGGCACCGAAGGCGCGATCCGTGACTTCGGTGCCGACGATGCCTTCCCTATCACCGATATCGACGACATCCTGCCCGGCCTGATCGAAGGCCGCGACCGGGTGTACTCGGCGATGGGCAGCAACGCCGAATTCGACCGGCACCTGATGGAGTGGATCAACGTGATCCGCTCTAAAGCGCACCTGGGCGCCCAGCCGCCGAACGAATTCGTTGCCCTGGATCATCTGCTCCACGACATGCGCCTGTATAAATCGGCGGCAGAGCTGAAGGTGATGCGCGAGGCGGCCCGAATCTCCTGCGCCGCCCACGTGAAGGCGATGCAGGCCAGCCGCGCCGGTTTGCATGAGTTCAGCCTGGAAGCAGAATTGGACTATGAGTTCCGCAAGGGCGGCGCAAAGATGCCGGCCTACGGTTCCATCGTCGCCGCCGGGCGCAACAGCTGCATCCTGCATTACCAGCAAAACGACGCGCTGCTCAAGGACGGCGACCTGGTGCTGATCGACGCCGGTTGTGAGATCGACTGCTACGCCAGCGACATCACCCGTACCTGGCCGGTCAACGGCAAGTTCTCGCCGGAACAGAGGGCGATCTACGAGATTGTGCTGGCCTCCCAGGAAGCCGCCTTCGCCGAAATCGCCCCGGACAAACATTGGAACCAGGCCCATGAGGCCACGGTGCAGGTCATCACCGCCGGGCTGGTAAAGTTGGGCTTGTTGCAGGGCGACGTCGACGAGTTGATCGCCGGCGAAGCCTATAAAGCCTTCTACATGCACCGCGCCGGCCATTGGCTGGGCATGGATGTGCATGACGTGGGCGAGTACAAAGTGGGCGGTGAATGGCGTGTGCTGGAAGTCGGCATGGCGTTGACCGTGGAGCCGGGGATCTACATTTCGCCGGACAACCAGAACGTGGCAAAGAAATGGCGTGGCATTGGCGTACGCATCGAGGACGACGTGGTAGTGACCAAGCAAGGCTGTGAAATCCTGACCGGCGGCGTGCCCAAGACTGTCGCCGACATCGAAGCGCTGATGGCGGCTGCCCGATGAGCCGGGTCAACCTGGCCATTATCGGCGGTGGCTTGGTAGGCGCCAGCCTGGCGCTGGCGTTGCAGGCCGGGGCCAAGGCCCGTGGCTGGAAGATCGTGCTGATCGAACCCTTCGCGCCGGGCGACAGCTACCAGCCGAGCTACGATGCGCGGTCTTCGGCGCTGTCCTATGGCGCCCGGCAGATCTATCAGCGCCTGGGCCTGTGGCAGGACATTTCCCGCCGTGCCGAGCCGATCAAGCAAATCCACGTGTCGGATCGTGGGCGTTTCTCCACCGCACGGTTGTCTGCCATGGAGGAGGGCGTGCCGGCCCTCGGTTACGTGGTGGAAAACGCCTGGCTGGGCCAATGCCTGTGGCAAGGCCTGGACAAAGACGTGGTCAGCTGGCGTTGCCCGGCGGAAGTTACACGCATGGAGCCGCTGGCCGATGGCTACCGCCTGACCCTCAACGATGAAACCGTACTGGAATGCGACCTCGCCGTACTGGCCGATGGTGGCCGCTCCGGACTGCGCGAACAGCTGGGCATCGGCGTGAAAACCCGCCCGTACAACCAGAGCGCGCTGATCGCCAACATTACCCCGAGCGAGTCTCATAACGGCGAAGCCTTCGAACGCTTTACCGATGAGGGCCCGATGGCCCTGTTGCCGCTGCCGGACAACCGTTGCGCCCTGGTCTGGACCCGCATCGGCATGGACGCACAGCGCCTGGCCAACCTCGACGAACGCAGCTTCTTGAGTGAATTGCAGGGCGTGTTCGGCTACCGCCTGGGCACCCTCAAGCAAGTCGGCGCCCGCCATCTGTACCCTCTGACCTTGGTCGAAGCCGAAGAGCAGGTGCGTTCCCACCTGGCGATCCTCGGCAACGCCGCCCACAGCCTGCACCCGATTGCCGGGCAAGGCTTCAACCTGTCCCTGCGCGATGCGAATGCCTTGGCCGAGGCCTTGCTGGCCGGGCCGCAAGTGCCGGGTGACCTGGCGACCTTGCAGGGCTATCGCGAACGCCAGCGCTTGGACCAGAAACTCACCGTGGGCTTCTCCGACCAGGTCACGCGCCTGTTCGGCAGCGCCCAGCCGCTGGTGGCGCTGGGCCGCAACATGGGCCTGCTGGGCCTGGACCTTTTGCCACCGGCCAAACGCTGGTTCGCCCGTCAGGCCATGGGCCTGGGCACGCGTCCCGATGCGTAAGTGGTTGATCGAGCGCCTGGGCAAGGCGCGGTTATTGCGCTGGATCATGACCCTGTATCCGCCGTACTTGGGGGCGGGGGTCAGCGTCCGGCACATGAGCGCCGATTTCCGTCACGTCAAAGTGCGCATGGGTCTGGGCTGGTACAACCGCAACTATGTCGGCACGCAATTCGGCGGCAGCCTGTATTCGATGGTTGACCCGTTCTACATGCTGATGCTGATGGAGAACCTGGGCCGCGACTACATTGTGTGGGACAAGGCCGCGAGCATTGACTTCGTGTCGCCGGGCAAAGGCCCGGTGTATGCCGAATTTTCCATCGACGAGGCCTTGCTGGACGAGGTCCGTCGACACACCGAAGGGGGCGAGAAGTACCTGCCCCACCTCAAGGTGCAGATTCATGACGGCTCCGGCACCCTGGTGGCGCGGGTCGAAAAAACCCTTTACGTGCGGCGCAAGCCGCCAGTGAGACAGGCTTAAAGCATGGACATGCGCGCAGATGTGCTGATTGTCGGGGCCGGAATGGTCGGAAGCGCCTTGGCGCTTGCGTTGCAGGGCAGTGGCCTGCAGGTGCTGTTGCTCGACGGCAGCCCGTTGAGCGTCAAGCCGTTCGACCGTGATGCGGCCTTCGAGCCCCGGGTGAGCGCCTTGTCGGCCGCCAGCCAGCGCATCCTCGAGCGCCTGGGCGTGTGGGACGGTATCGTCTCGCGGCGCGCCAGCCCCTACGGCGAGATGCAGGTGTGGGACGGCAGTGGCACCGGGCAGATCCACTTTTCGGCGGCCAGCGTGCATGCCGAGGTGCTTGGGCACATCGTCGAGAACCGCGTGGTTCAGGATGCCTTGCTCGACCGCCTGCATGACTGCGACCTGGGCCTGCTGGCCAATGCCCGCCTGGAACAGATGCGCCGCTCCGGCGATGACTGGCTGCTGACGTTGGCCGATGGCCGTAAGTTGCGTGCGCCGCTGGTGGTAGCCGCCGACGGCGCCCACTCCGCCGTGCGCCGGCTGACCGGCACCGCGACCCGCGAATGGGATTACCTGCATAACGCCATCGTCACCAGCGTGCGCAGCAGCCAGCCGCACCAGCGCACGGCGTGGCAACGGTTTACCGACACCGGGCCGCTGGCGTTTTTGCCGCTGGTGCGGGATGGGCAGGAGGATTGGTGCTCGATCGTGTGGTCGACCACGCCGGCCGAGTCCGAGCGCCTGATGGCGTTGGACGATGAAAGCTTCTGCGGTGAACTGGAGCGCGCCTTTGAAGGGCGGTTGGGGACCGTGGTGAGCGCCGACCCGCGTGTGTGCGTGCCTTTGCGCCAGCGTCACGCCAAGCGTTACGTGGCTGAGGGCCTGGCGTTGATCGGAGACGCGGCGCACGTGATACACCCGTTGGCGGGGCAGGGTGTGAACCTGGGTTTCCTCGATGCGGCGGTGTTGGCCGAGGTGTTGTTGGCGGCAACCGAGCGTGGTGAGCGGCTGGCGGATGTGAAGGTGCTGAGCCGTTATGAGCGTCGGCGCATGCCGCATAACTTGGCGTTGATGGCGGCGATGGAGGGTTTCGAGCGTCTGTTCCAGGCCGATCAACTGCCGTTGCGCTGGTTGCGCAATGCTGGCTTGAAGATGGTCGACCAGATGCCTGAAGCCAAGGCCGTGTTTGTACGCCAGGCGCTGGGCCTGACCGGCGATCTACCTGACCTGGCAAAACCCTGACATTGACGCCCGGTCCCCTGTGGGAGCGGGCTTGCCCGCGAAGAGGCCATCAGCTCCACCGCAAAAAGCTGACTATGCAACATCTGGTAACGCCTCCACCAAGCGCCACTAAATGCCAGTCCTTATCATTTGCCCTCTTTTTGCAAATGAGAGACCGCCCCCATGTTGGCACCCAAGCGCCTCCTGACTGCCCTGGCACTCACCTTGATCGGCAGCACGACCTTGCAGGCCGCCGACGAAGTGGTGGTCTACTCCTCGCGCATCGACGAGCTGATCAAGCCGGTGTTCGATGCCTACACTCAGAAGACTGGCGTGCAGGTGAAGTTCATCACTGACAAGGAAGCCCCGCTGATGCAGCGCATCAAGGCCGAGGGCGAGAACGCCACTGCCGACCTGCTGCTCACCGTGGATGCCGGCAACCTCTGGCAGGCCGAGCAAATGGGCATTCTGCAACCCTTCACCTCCGCGGTCATCGACAAGAACATCCCCCTGCAGTACCGCTCTTCAAAGCACGCCTGGACGGGCTTGAGCCTGCGCGCGCGGACCATTGCCTACTCCACCGACCGGGTAAAACCGGGTGACCTCACCACCTACGAAGCCCTGGCCGACAAACAGTGGGAAGGCCGCCTGTGCCTGCGTACGGCGAAAAAAGTCTACAACCAGTCGCTGACCGCCACCCTGATCGAAACCCACGGCGCGGCCAAGACCGAGGAAATCGTCAAGGGTTGGGTCAACAACCTGTCCACCGACGTATTCTCCGACGACATCGCCGTGCTCGAAGCCATCAATGCCGGCCAGTGCGATGTGGGCATCGTCAACACCTACTACTACGGCCGCCTGCACAAGCAGAAGCCGGACCTGGCGGTGAAGCTGTTCTGGCCGAACCAGGGCGACCGTGGTGTGCACGTGAATTTGTCGGGCATCGGCCTGACCAAACACGCGCCGCACCCGGAAGCCGCCGAGGCGCTGGTGGAATGGATGACCACGCCTGAGGCGCAGAAGATCTTTGCCGACGTGAACCAAGAGTTCCCGGCCAACCCGGCGGTACCGCCGTCGGCCGAAGTGGCGACCTGGGGCAAGTTCGTGGCTGATACCTTGCCGGTGGAAGTGGCGGGCAAGCGCCAGGCTGAAGCCATTCGCCTGATGGATCGCGCTGGCTGGAACTAAGTACCTCTGCCGGGCACCGTAGATCCAAATGTGGGAGGGGCTTGCTGTAGTGACCGGGCTTCCTGTGATGAGCGAGCTTCCTGTGGTGAGCGGGCTTGCCCCGCGCTGGGCTGCGGAGCAGCCCCAAGGTTCTGCAGTGAACCCGTCGGGGGCAAGCTCCCTCACCACAGCAAGCCCCCTCCCACATTGGGTTGCGGCGATTTCAAGCTATTCATTCACTGAGAACTGACTTTGGCCCACCCCGCCCAACGCCGCTGGTACCTGCCGGTCTTTACCGTCGCCGCCCTGGTGCTGCTGCCGCTGAGCGTGCTGTTGCTGTCCTGGCAGAGTATCGACGCGCAAATCTGGTCTCACCTCTGGGAAACCCAGATGCCCCGCCTGCTGGGCAACACGCTGACGCTGGTGCTGGGTGTCGGTGTTGGCGTAACCCTATTAGGCGTGAGCCTGGCCTGGCTCACTAGCCTTTGCGAATTCCCCGGCCGACGCTGGCTCGACTGGGCGCTGATGCTGCCCTTCGCCATACCGGCTTATGTGCTGGCGTTTGTATTCGTCGGCTTGCTGGACTTCTCAGGGCCTGTGCAAACCCTGCTGCGCGAATGGTTCGGCACCGGCCTGCGTCTGCCACGGGTGCGCTCCACCAGTGGTGTGATCATCGTCCTCGTGCTGGTGTTCTACCCCTACGTCTACTTGCTGGCGCGCTCCGCGTTCCTGGCCCAGGGCAAAGGCCTGATGGAAGCAGCGCGGGTGCTCGGCCAATCGCCGTGGCGAGCGTTCTGGCACGTGGCACTGCCCATGGCGCGGCCGGCGATTGGTGCCGGGGTGGCGTTGGCATTGATGGAAACCCTGGCGGATTTCGGTGCAGTCTCGGTGTTCAACTTCGACACCTTCACCACGGCCATCTACAAGACCTGGTACGGCTTTTTCAGCCTTTCCAGCGCCGCCCAATTGGCCAGCCTGTTGCTGCTGGTGGTGATGCTGGTGCTGTACGGCGAACGGCGTGCCCGGGGCGCGAGCCGACCGAGCAATGAGCGGCCACGGGGCCAGGCGCTGTATCAGCTGCGCGGGTTCAAGGCGGCGGCGGCCAGTAGCGGGTGTGGGCTCGTGTTCGCCTGTGCGTTTGTCATCCCGATGCTGCAATTGTTCGCCTGGTTCTGGCAGCGCGGCCGCTTCGATCTGGATGAGCGTTATTCCGGACTGATCCTCCACACCCTGTACCTGGGTGGCATCGCTGCCCTGATCACCGTCAGCGTGGCACTGGTGCTGGCCTTCGCCAACCGCCTGGCGCCGACACGGGCGATCCGCTCCGGCATCAGCCTGGCCAATGTCGGCTATGCATTGCCGGGCTCGGTGCTGGCAGTGTCGATCATGTTGGCGTTCAGCTACCTGGACCGTGAACTGGTGGTGCCGCTGTCCGGCTGGCTCGGTGGTGCGGGCAAACCGTTGCTGTTGGGCAGCCTGTCGGCGTTGGTGCTGGCGTATCTGGTGCGATTCCTGGCGGTGGCCTACGGGCCGTTGGAAAACAGCCTGGCGCGTATCCGGCCCTCGTTGCCGGAAGCGGCACGCAGTCTTGGCGTCAGCGGTCCACGACTGTTTTGCAAAGTGTATCTGCCGTTGTTGTTGCCGGGCACCTTGAGCGCAGCGTTGCTGGTGTTCGTCGACGTGCTCAAGGAAATGCCCGCTACCCTGCTGATGCGCCCGTTCGGCTGGGACACGCTGGCGGTGCGGATCTTTGAAATGACCAGTGAAGGCGAGTGGGCCCGGGCGTCTTTACCTGCGCTGACCCTAGTGCTGGTGGGCCTGTTGCCGGTGATCGGGCTGATCCGACGCTCCGCCCGGCAAATCGGTTAGGTGCCAGTCCTACGGCTTGCGGCTACAATGCGCGGCATTCGGTGCGGTCCGTCTTTCGGATCGAGTCGCTGGACGTGGCTGCAGGCCTTGTAATTCAAGGTGTCCGGCACGAACAGCGATGCTGCGCACCTTCGCCAAGCCCGGAAGGAGAAACCCATGGGACAGCGTACGCCTCTGTATGACCTGCATCTCGCCCTCGGCGCGAAAATGGTCGATTTTGGCGGTTGGGATATGCCTCTGCACTACGGCTCGCAAGTTGAAGAACACCACCAGGTGCGACGCGACTGCGGGGTGTTCGATGTATCTCATATGACCGTGATCGATGTCACCGGCCCCCAGGCCAAGGAATGGCTCCAGCGCCTGCTGGCCAATGATGTCGAACGTCTGCATGGCTGTGGCCGTGCGTTGTACAGCGCCATGCTCAACGAAAAGGGCGGCGTGGTGGACGACATGATTGTCTACCGTACCGAGGCCGCCTATCGGCTGGTGGTCAATGCCGCCACTCGCGACCAGGACATGGCCTGGATGCATGCGCAACTGGGCAATTACCAAGTGCAACTGCATGAGCGGCCTGAGTTGGCGATGCTGGCCATTCAAGGTCCCCACGCCCGGCAGAAGATCGCCGAGTTGGTCACCCAGTCTCGTGGCACGCTGATTCACCAGCTCAAGCCCTTCGAGGGCCAGGTTGATGGCGATTGGTTTATCGCGCGTACGGGTTATACCGGGGAAGATGGCCTGGAGATTGTCTTGCCGGCTGATCAGGCGCCGGGTTTTTTCAACGACCTGGTGGGCGCTGGTATTTCACCCATTGGTCTCGGCGCCCGCGATACGCTGCGTCTCGAAGCCGGTATGAACCTGTACGGCCAGGACATCCACCAGAGCGTTTCGCCCTTGGCTTCGAACATGGCCTGGAGTATCGCCTGGGAGCCTGCCGAGCGTCATTTCATTGGCCGCGCTGCGCTGGAAGCGGAAAAAGCAGCCGGCGTGCAGTTCAAACTGGTCGGGCTGGTACTGGAAGAACGCGGGGTTTTACGCGCTCACCAGGTGGTTCGTATCGCCAATATTGGCGAAGGGGAGATCACCAGTGGTAGTTTCTCTCCTACGCTGAGCAAATCCATTGCCCTGGCGCGTGTACCGACGGCAACCGCTGATCGGGCCGAAGTGGAAATCCGCGGCAAGTGGTACCCGGTTCGAGTGGTCAAACCGACCTTCGTGCGCCATGGCAAAACCTTGATCTAACCTATTTCCGGCAGGCCGAAGGCCGCTGACATTACTTCTTGAGGACACAGACTATGAGCGATATCCCTGCCGACCTGCGTTTCGCCGAAAGCCACGAATGGGCGCGCCTGGAAGCTGACGGCACTGTGACCGTCGGTATCTCCGACCACGCTCAGGAAGCGTTGGGTGATGTGGTGTTTGTTGAATTGGCCGAAGTTGGCGCTCAGTTTGACGCTGCGGGCCAAGCGGGCGTGGTTGAGTCGGTGAAGGCCGCCTCGGATATCTACGCTCCGATTGCGGGCGAAGTGATTGCCGTCAACGAAGAACTGAGCGGTAGCCCCGAGCTGCTCAACTCCGACCCGTACGGCGCGTGGATCTTCAAGCTCAAGCCTGGCAACCCGGCTGACCTGGAAAAACTGCTGGATGCTGCTGGCTACAAAGCCGCCATCGGCGAGTGATCCTGTTGCGGGAGCCGGTTATCCGGCTCCCGCAATGTGTTTCAGCGCTGTAGAACCGCCTTCACCGCTGCCACCGAGCGCTCCACATCCGCCTCAGTCATCGCCGTAAACATCGGCAGTGACACGATCAAACGCCCCACCTTCTCCGCCACCGGAAACATACCTTCCTTGAACCCCTGCGCCCGATAAAGGCTCAGCAGGTGGATCGGCGGATAGTGATAGCCAATGCCGACCCCGTGGGCCTGCATCTGCTCCATGAAGGTGGCGCGGGCCGGTAGGCCGTCGTGGCGCTCCGGCAGTACCAACTGGAACAGGTGCCAGTTGCTATTTTCGAAATCAGCCGGCGGCAGCTGTGCGCCGTATTGCTCTTCGAAATCACTGCCAAAGCATTTGAAATAGTGGCGCGCCAGGTGCTGGCGGTGTGCGGTGATCTTCTCGATATGGGCAAATTGCCCCAGGCCAATGGCGGCGGCGATGTCGGTCATATTGAACTTGCCGCCCAGCACGTCCACGTCCAGACCATCGAAGCCGCTGCGGGTAACGCCTTGCAGGCGGTACTTCTCTGCCAGCCGCGCTTCCTCGGCGTTGTTCAACACCAGGCAACCGCCTTCGGAAGAGGTGATGTTCTTGTTGGCCTGGAAGCTGAACGACACGAAATCCCCAGTGGCGCCGATACGTTCGCCATCCCAGCTGGAACCCAGCGCCTGCGCTGCGTCCTCGACGATGCGCAGGTTGTACTTGTTGGCCAGTGCATACAGCATCGGCATGTCCAAGGGCAGGCCGGCCAGGTACACCGGGATGATCGCCTTGGTGCGCGGGGTGATGGCAGCCTCCACCTGTACCAGGTCGAGATTGCGGGTCACCGGGTCAATATCGGCAAACACCGGTGTGGCACCCACTTCCAGGATCACGTTGGCCGTGGCCACCCAGGAGATCGGCGTGGTGATGACTTCATCGCCTGGCCCGATACCGGCAATGCGCAAGGCAATCTCCATGGTGCAGGTGCCCGAGTTGAACGTGCGCACCGGCCGTCCGCCAAAGTATTCCGACAACTGCGCTTCGAAGGCCTGCACTTTCGGCCCGCTGGTAATCCAGCCCGAACGCAGTACATCGCCGACCGCGGAGATGGTGGCTTCATCAATGGTGGGTTTGGAAAACGGCAGGAAGGGCTGTTGGCTCATGACGACGAAGGCATCCGTTTCAGATTGGCGATGAGTAAGCGAGGTATCAGTACCGGCATGGTTGCACGGCTTGACTGAATATAGCCTGTCGCCTGTGAATGAATCGTCACCGTCCGGTTAAAAAATGCCGCTTCGAAAGCGGCATTTCCTACTGGGTTTCAGAAGGAATAGCGCGCCTCCAGAAACACATTCTGTTCCTTGAGCGTACCTTTGAGTTGCTCATCCCGAGCGTTCACACGGTTTGCGAAAGTGTTGTAGCCGGTTTCAACATCGCCCATTGCGATGTAACGATAGCCGGCACCCAGCGTGATTTGCTCACTGACCTTGGCCTCCAGCCCCATGCCTACGCTGTAGGCGAAATGATGCTGGCGGTTGCTGGCGAAACGACGGGTCTCATTGGTTTGATAGCCCTCGGCTTCAATGCGTGCGACGCCCACCCCGGCCATGCCGTAGAACGACAACCATGGGTTGATCGGGATGTCTTTATAGCCATTGAGCATCAAGCGTTGGCTCTGGACATGCAGGCTGTTGACGTTGGCATTGAAGGGGGCCCAGTGGGATTTGAATGTCGAGTTGTTCGGCATGGTGTATTCCCCTTCGAGGCGCCAGCCATTGTCAAAGGCATAGCCCGCGGCGAAAGAGGCCACAAATGACTTGCTGCTATCCGGGGCGTCCACCCTGTCAGTGACGCGTGGGCTGGTCAGCAGCGAGCTGGAGAGATTCTGGCGAGCGCTGTTGATTTTGGCTGATCCGTACCAGCTTTCCGCTTGTGCGTAAGGGGTGGCAAATGCAGAGAGCAGCAGTGCGTAGGCAAGCGTGTGCATGGGCAGTGGTTCGCTTTATTTAAAAAGGAACCCTTAGCTTGTTGCCTGGCAGGGTGAGGCTCGACAGGACTTCTCCGTGTTCACTTGGGAAAGCAGGGATGCTTATGTAGTAATCAGCGGCGATGACCGTAGGAATTGAAGACAAAAAAATGCCGCTGTCAAAAGCGGCATTTTTTATCGAGCCCGAGTTATTCGGTGACGGCGTTTTTCGCGAGGATGGCGTTGGCCAGCTCCATGTCCGTGGCCTGCAGGCCAGGGTTATCGGCGCGGACTTTCTGCATCGCGGCTTCCAGGTACGGGCCACGGATGCCGCCGTCGCTGGCAACAAAGCTGCCTGCGTCATCTTGCGCGGCAACCACCAGCTTGTGGTCTTTGAAGGTCAGGTACGTCGAGCCGGTAGTGGCGCCCGACGAGATGACATTGCGCCAGAAACTGTCGGCCATGGCTGAACCGACAGGGAGGGAAAGCACAGCGAGGGTTGCGACAGCATATTTGAGACGCATGATGGGTGACTCCGGGTGGGTTATCTGTAGTTTATGATTGTAGTTAGGCCAATCGAGTTCCATCACTGACTAAACAGTTTCAACCTTTAACACCACGCCTTCCTGGCCAACCACCCGTACTTGAGCGCCTACGGGGCTGTCCGGGCCGGTCACCATCCACACGCCATCGCCGACCTTTACCTTGCCCCGGCCATCTACAATCGCCTGATGCACCACGAAGGTGCGGCCGATCAGCTCCGAGCCACGCTCGTTCAAGCCTGGCTGGTCACTGGCCTTGGCGCTGCTGCGTTGGCGCTTCCACCAATACACCGCTGTCAGGATCGACAACACGGCAAACAGCAGGAGTTGCCATTCCAGCCCAAGAGGCGGCACCAGGAACTTGATCACACCCACGGCGGCCGCTGCGATACCCATCCACAACAGGTAACCACCGGCGCCAAACACTTCAAGAATCAACAGCACGGTACCCAGTGCCAGCCAATCCCAGAACGACAGATGCTGCAGGAAATCCCACATGGCGATGGCCTCAGCCTTTCTTGTTGTCGAACGTCGCCTTGACGATCTCGCCGATACCGCCGACCGCGCCGATGACTTGGCTGGCTTCCAGCGGCATCAGGATGACCTTGCTGTTGTTGGCCGAAGCCAGCTTGCCCAGGGCATCGATGTATTTCTGCGCGACGAAGTAATTGACCGCCTGCACGTTGCCCGATGCGATCGCCTCGGACACGACCTGGGTGGCACGGGCTTCCGCTTCGGCCTGACGTTCGCGGGCCTCGGACTCAAGGAACGCCGCTTGGCGGCTACCTTCAGCCTCAAGGATCTGCGCCTGCTTCTTGCCTTCGGCAGTCAGGATCGCCGAGGCGCGCAGGCCTTCGGCTTCGAGGATTTGCGCACGCTTGATCCGCTCGGCTTTCATCTGGCCCGACATGGCGGCCATCAGGTCGGCCGGCGGGCTGATGTCCTTGATCTCGATACGGGTGATCTTGATGCCCCAAGGTGCCGTGGCTTCGTCCACGGTTTTCAGCAGTTTTTCGTTGATGCCGTCACGCTGGCTGAGCATGGCATCCAGCTCCATGGAGCCGAGCACGGTACGGATGTTGGTTTGCAGCAGGTTGCGGATGGCATGTTCGAGGTTGTTGACCTCGTAGGCGGCCTGGGCCGTGTTGACCACCTGGAAGAAGCACACGGCGTCGATCTGCACGGTGGCGTTGTCGGCGGTGATGACTTCCTGGGGCGGGATGTCCAGCACGCTTTCCATCACGTTGATCTTGCGGCCGATGCGGTCCATGACCGGGATGATGATGTTCAGGCCAGGCTTGAGGGTGTTGGTGTAGCGGCCGAAACGCTCGACCGTCCATTGGTAACCCTGGGGGACGACCTTGAAGCCCATGAACAGGATGGCGATGGCCAAGCCCACGAAAAGAAGCAGTACGGTTCCGATCTGCATAGCGATTCCCTATCTGATGGTGTCAGTGAAACGACGTTCGGCCGATTGTAACGGTGTTGTCACCGATAAGAACGGTTTCACCGCGTAACAAACAAAGGATTTGTTACCGAATCCCCAGGGGTCACCCGCAATACCTCCGTCAGGGTGGTCAGCCCTGCCTGGACCTTTTGCACGCCAGCCATGCGCAGGCTGCACATACCTTGTGCCACCGCCGCCTGACGCAGCGCCTGCACGTCGGCGCCGGGCGTGATCAGCGTCTTCAGTGCTTCGTTCAACACCATGATTTCGTATACGCCGGCGCGTCCCCGATAACCGCTGTTTCTACATTCAACGCACCCCACGGCCTCATGCACGTCACCCCGTGCACGCTTGCAGTGGGGGCACAAAACCCGCACCAAGCGCTGCGCCATCACGCCCAGTAGCGTTGCTTTGATCAAATAATGAGCAACTCCCAGTTCCTGCAAGCGGCTGATGGCACTGGGTGCATCGTTGGTATGCAGGGTCGACAGCACCAAGTGTCCGGTCAACGCGGCTTGGATCGCCATTTCAGCGGTTTCCTGGTCGCGAATCTCGCCGATCATGATGATGTCCGGGTCCTGGCGCAGCAGGGCGCGGATGCCGCTGGCAAAGGTCAGGTCGATGTTGTGCTGCACCTGCATCTGGTTGAATGCCGGCTCGACCATCTCGACCGGGTCTTCCACGGTGCACAGGTTGACCTCCCGGGTCGCCAGTTGCCTGAGCGTCGTGTAGAGGGTGCTGGTCTTGCCCGAACCGGTAGGGCCGGTGACCAGGATGATGCCATTGGTCTGGCTGGTCATGACGTGCCAGCGCTGTTGGTCATCAGCAGACAAGCCCAACTGGTCAAAGCCTTTGAGCAACACCTGCGGGTCGAAGATCCGCATCACCAGCTTCTCGCCAAACGCCGTGGGCAAGGTGGAAAGGCGCAGCTCCACTTCCGCGCCTGTCGGGCTTTTGGTCTTGACCCGGCCGTCCTGGGGCCGACGCTTTTCCGCCACGTTCATACGGCCCAGGCTTTTCAGGCGGCTGACCACCGCCATCGTGACCTGGGGCGGAAACTGATAGACGTCATGCAGCAGCCCGTCGATACGAAAGCGTACCCGGCCCTGTTCGCGGCACGGCTCTATGTGGATATCACTGGCACGCTGTGCGAAGGCGTACTGCAACAACCAGTCGACGATGTTGACGATATGCGCGTCATTGGCATCCGGCTCTTGCTCGCTGGCGCCGAGGTTGAGCAATTCGACGTGGCCAGGCGCCGCGACCCTTTGGTCGGCACCGCTGACGGATTTGGCCAGCCGGTAAAACTCGCCGATGCAGCGCGCGATGTCCTGCGGGTTGGCCACCACGCGTTTGATCGAACGCTTGAGCACCTGCGCCAGCCCGGCTTCCCAGCTGGTGATGTGGGGTTGGGCGCTGGCGACAGTGACGGTCTGCGCGTCCACCGCCACCGCGAGAATGGCATGACGTTGGGCGAACGCGTGAGACATCAGCGGCACCACGGCTGCCACATCGATCTTCAACGGGTCGATACGCAGATAGGGTTGCCCGGCATGCTGGGCAAGCCATTCGGTCAGGGTTTCCAGGTTGGGGCCTTGGGCTGCGATGCTCTCCAGGGGATGCTGGCTGTTGCTGGCCGGCAGCGCCGACAAGCGCTGCGCCACTTCGGGTGTGATCAGGCGCCCGTCGACCAAAGCCGGCAACAGCTGATGCAGTTCCAATCGTTGATCAACAAGCATGAAGGTTTTCCTGGGGCAATGGGTGTAAAACCCAGGCTAGTCAGCCTCTGAATATCCACCTCCCAGCGTGTATTGCAGGTTTTTACTGCGCAACGGCCATCACCGCCTGAGGCCCCGCCGAATCAGCCGACCACACGTCCAGCGAGCACACGCTGATCAGGTTTCGAATCTTTTCACCGATCACCTGGGCGCGGTGCCAGCTCAAGCCATCCGTCAGGATATCGATGTTCAGCAGGTCATCTTCCCTGTTCACCGTGACCTGTCGCGGCGTGAGAAATTGCAGGGCGAAATAGTTGAGTACCCGGCACAACACATCCGGTTCCGCCTCGGCGACGATGCGGTAATGCGCCTGGCAGTGGGCACTGTTGACGGCCCACGCATCGGCGCGGGTTACAGGGTGGGTGGTTTCGATGGCGTGCATGCTGGCTCTCCAGATTCGACTGGAGAAATTTTTACATTCGCTCGCGGAGATTTCTTATCTAAGATGAGCCTTTTGTGCGATTAATCGAATCGTACAATTCAAGATAGGCACAATAAAGGGTATTTATATGCACAGCCAGTTAGACGCCTACGACCGCCGTATCCTGGCCCTGTTGCAAGAAGACGCCTCGCTCTCCAGCGCGCAGATCGCCGAACAGGTCGGCCTGTCTCAATCGCCGTGCTGGCGACGGATCCAACGGCTCAAGGAAGAGGGCGTGATTCGCGGTCAAGTGACCTTGTTGGACCGCAAGAAGATCGGCCTCAACACGCAGATTTTCGCCGAGGTGAAACTCAACGCCCACGGTCGCTCCAACTTCACCGAGTTCACCGACGCGATTCGCGGGTTTCCGGAAGTGCTGGAGTGTTATGTGCTGATGGGGGCGGTGGATTTTCTGCTGCGTATCGTCACCTCGGACATCGAGGCCTATGAGCGGTTTTTCTTTGAAAAGCTGTCGATGGTGCCGGGGATTCAGGAAGTTAATTCGATTGTGGCGTTGTCGGAGATCAAATCCACGACCAGCCTGCCGGTCTTGCGCTGACCGGACCGGCCTCATCGGGAGCAAGCTCCCTCCCACATTTGGAATGCATTTCAAATGTGGGAGGGGCTTGCTCCCGATGGCGATCTTACAGACGCAGCAACATCTTCCACGCACGGTTCTGGTACACCGCAATCGCCTGATGCATCCGCGCGTCCAGCGACTCGTCGGTGATCGGCTGGTTGGCCAGTTGCACCAACTTGTTCAGCTCGCCGTACAGGCGGTCCAGTTCCGGAATATCCACCACCTGGCGCGCATGGTGCAGCCAGGCCTGGATGCGTTCGATGCGCGGCAGCTGCTCAGCCAGGTCTTCCGGCTGTTGCTGGTAGCGCGGCAGTTGCAGGGCGACGGCATCGTCGGCCAGCAGGCGTGGCAGCCAGTTGGTGATTTGCGCAGCGCCCTGGCGGTTGCCGCGTACGTTGCGGTCGGCGGTCCAGGTGCGGGCCAGCAGCCAGCGCGAAGCGTTCAGTGAGAACAGGCCCCAACGCACGTCGTCCAATTCTGCGATGAACTGTTCCGGTGCGGCTTTGCGAATGTCTTCGTCGTCATCACCGGCTTGCACCAGCGGGCGCCAGTCTTCCAGCAGGGCGTCGAGTGCGCTGCGCAGTTCGCTGGTGGATTGGCGCGGTGCCGCCTGACCGAGGCTACCGATCAGGGCGCGCAGTTCGCCGAGGTTGTCGACCCAGTCCTGCAGCAGGCGCCAGTGGCCATTAAAACGGTATTGCTCGGCCAGGCGCTGGCTGCTGCCAAGCAAGTGCCACATGATCGCGGCGAAGGCGTCGTCCAGCGGCATTTCGGCCGGCAGTTGCGGCGCCGGCAGGCTCAAGGAGTAGCTGCTGGCGTCGTACAGGCGATAGCCACGCTCGGCTTTGCTGATGTCGCATGGCATCAAGGCAAGGGTGGCGGCCAGTTCGGCGGCGAGTTCCAGCAGGGCAGCCGGTTCGCCTTCGCGCAGTTCCAGTTCCAGCTCACAGATTTCTTCTTTCTGCTTGCCGACCACCACATGGCCCAGGTCCAGGGCGGCTTCGATGACCACCTTGGCCTTGCCACGGCCCCAGGCGATTTCGGCGCGTTCACGCACGAAGTCGGTGGTGAAGATCGGCTTGAGGGTCTTTTTGTCCAGCTCGGCCAACTGCTCTGGCCAGCATTCGCCGTCGAGCTTCTTCACGTCGAGCTTGGCTTTGGGCAGTTCCCAGTTGTATTCGTTACGTTCCGACAGGCCGGCGACGCTCTGGCCACGGGTCTTGAGGGTCTGGATGATGTCGTCACCGTCCTTGCGCAGGCGCAGGGCGACTTTGGCCTGGGCCAGGTCGCGCTCGGGGGTGTCGAAGTATTGGTTCATCAACTCACGGCGTTCCCAGCCACTTTTGTTGCGTTTTTTCAGTAGCGGGTGCTCACGCAGCGCGGCGAGTGTTTCGCGGCTGACGCGGAGCTTGATTTCGGTTTCTTTCTGCATGGCCGGAAAATCCAGGATCGGGAGCGCAGCCGGGGAAAAGTGTGGCTGCCAAGGTCGTGCAGTGTACAGGACTGAGCCCGGCAACGTGCCGCAACGGTTTATTGTGTTGTGCAGATGCCTCTATAGTGAGGTTCATCCGGGAAGTTGAGAGACCGCGCATGCCGTTACCGTCCATGAAAGAGCAGTTCGCCGCACTGGTTGCCGCGCCTTCGGTCAGTTGCACCCAAGCGTCTCTCGACCAGACCAACCGCCCGGTGATCGATTTGCTTGCCAGCTGGCTGGGAGACCTGGGCTTCGCCATCGACATCCAACACGTCAGCCCCGGCAAGTTCAACCTGCTCGCCAGTTTTGGCAGCGGCCCCGGCGGCTTGGTGCTGGCGGGGCATAGCGACACCGTCCCTTATGACGCCGCGTTGTGGAAAACTGATCCGCTCAAACTGACGGAAGTCGACGGCCGCTGGGTAGGATTGGGCAGTTGCGACATGAAGGGCTTTTTCGCGCTGGCCATCGAAGCGGTATTGCCGCTGCTGGACCAACCGTTCAAGCAGCCACTGCTGATCCTCGCGACCTGCGATGAAGAAAGCTCGATGTCCGGCGCGCGCGCACTGGCCGAGGCGGGTCGCCCCCTGGGCCGTGCGGCCGTGATCGGCGAGCCCACCGGCCTCAAGCCGATCCGCCTGCACAAAGGCGTGATGATGGAGCGCATCGACATTCTTGGGCAAAGCGGCCACTCGTCGGACCCGCGCCTGGGTCACAGTGCCCTGGAAGCCATGCACGACGCCATTGGCGAACTGCGTGGTTTGCGCCTGGCCTGGCAGCGGGAGTACCGCAACCCGCAATTCAGTGTGCCCCAGCCGACCATGAACTTCGGTTGCATCCACGGCGGTGACAACCCCAACCGCATCTGCGGCCAATGCTCCCTGGAATTCGACCTGCGACCTTTGCCGGGCATGGATCCCGAAGTGCTGCGCGCGGCCATCCGGCAGAAGCTTGAACCCTTGGCCGAGCGCCATCAGGTCAAGATCGACTATGCGCCGCTGTTCCCCGAAGTGCCGCCGTTTGAGCAAGTCGAAGACGCCGAGCTGGTGCGGGTCGCGGAACGATTGACCGGTCATCGTGCCGAAGCAGTAGCGTTCGGCACCGAAGCGCCTTATCTTCAGCGCCTTGGTTGTGAAACCCTGGTGCTCGGCCCCGGCGACATCGCCTGCGCCCACCAGCCGGGCGAGTACCTCGAAATGTCACGCTTGACGCCTACAGTGCGTCTATTGCGGGAACTGATCGAACATTACTGCCTGAAACCTGCATAAATTAACCCCTGCCTATTCGTACATAGAAGGAGAGTGAGCGTGTCGCCAAGCCTGTTCCGACGATAACCATCAGCCCGCTGTGCGTTTTCACGACTCATCCTTTTTCGGCTGCTTTTTATTACAGGCCCAGGTTCCATGCCCGAATACGTCAATTGGCTTCGTCACGCTTCGCCCTACATCAACGCTCACCGGGACTGCACCTTTGTGGTCATGCTGCCCGGCGATGGTGTGGAACATCCCAACTTCGGCAATATCGTCCACGACCTGGTGCTGCTCCACAGCCTCGGCGTGCGACTGGTGCTGGTGCACGGTTCGCGCCCACAGATTGAGGTGCGCCTTGAGGCGCGTGGCCTGACTCCGACTTACCACGAAGGCATGCGCATCACCGATGCCGCGACACTGGAGTGTGTGATCGACGCCGTCGGCCACTTGCGTATCGCCATCGAAGCACGCCTGTCGATGGACATGGCCTCGTCGCCGATGCAGGGCTCGCGCCTGCGCGTGACCAGCGGCAATTTCGTAACCGCACGTCCTATCGGCGTACTGGAAGGCGTGGACTACCACCACACCGGCGAAGTGCGTCGTGTCGACCGCAAGGGCATCAACCGCCTGCTGGACGAACGCTCCATCGTGCTGCTGTCGCCGCTGGGGTATTCACCGACCGGTGAGATCTTCAACCTGGCCTGCGAAGACGTCGCTACCCGCGCCGCCATCGACCTGGGCGCCGACAAGCTGCTGCTGTTTGGTGCCGACCTGGGCTTGATCGATGAAAACGGTCGCCTGGTGCGCGAGTTGCGCCCGCAACAAGTGCCGGCTCACCTGCAACGCCTGGGCAGCAGCAACTACCAGGCCGAGTTGCTGGATGCGGCCGCCGAGGCCTGTCGGGGCGGCGTAGGACGCAGCCATATCGTCAGCTACGCCGAAGACGGGGCCTTGCTCACCGAACTGTTCACACGGGACGGCGGCGGTACGCTGGTGGCCCAGGAGCAGTTCGAACTGGTGCGTGAAGCGGCGATTGAAGATGTCGGCGGCTTGCTCGACCTGATCAGCCCGCTGGAAGAGCAGGGCATCCTGGTGCGCCGTTCGCGCGAAGTGCTTGAGCGTGAGATCGAGCAGTTCAGCGTGGTGGAGCGCGAAGGCATGATCATCGCCTGTGCGGCGTTGTATCAGATCGCCGATTCGGACGCGGGTGAGTTGGCCTGCCTGGCGGTGAACCCGGAATACCGCCACGGCGCACGGGGTGATGTGTTGCTGGAGCGTATCCAGACCCGTGCGCGGGCGCAGGGGTTGAAGACCTTGTTCGTGCTTACCACGCGTACCGCGCACTGGTTCCGTGAGCGCGGCTTTGTGCCGAGCAGTGTGGACCGTCTGCCGTCGGCGCGGGCGTCGCTGTACAACTATCAGCGTAACTCGAAGATTTTCGAGAAGGCGCTCTAAACCCGATTTCGGGAACGACACAGGTGTGAAAATGTGGGAACGGCCTTGCTCGCTCCCACATTGTATCTGAGGTGTCTGGGCGTCCGGCAATCGGACGCTGGCCAGCAGTTCGGAAATGTCCGTAGTTTTTTAGGCTGTCAGTTTCGAGAATTATTGCGCTGTCACCCGAATACAGCGTCGATTTCGCTACGTTTCCACTCAGCGGCAATTTCTGCCGCGTTCAGGTTCAACACATTCACTTTCCGAGCATGCAGGCCCCAAGGCTTCAGCGTGCCGAGCTGGCTTTTATGAGAGGTTGAGAGGATCGGTGTGGCGATGGTTCTTCCGATCAGGTCCTGGGCTGCGACATTGTGGCCGCCGTTATGCACCGCTCATGCTTCAGAAGTATTGATCTGGGCCGATACTAACGATGCAACGAGGGGTAGATTTCGTGAAGCCGCTGCGGTATGCGATCGCAAATGGGCGGCTTTGACATCAAAAGAAAGAATTAGTGACACAAAAACTGTAACAAATTGACGGGAGGATATGCGTTTGGCCATGATGGCGTCGCGTTTTTGATCGTAGGTGACGTATGCAACCGTATGGCCACGCTATTCGATCTAAAAAGGCGTTAAGAAATACCTTTTAGGCATTAGCTAATGGAGCGGTTGGTCTACCCTGACCTGTCCGCGTCACGAAATGGCTTATTCCCAAATCGTATGAAAAAGAATGAAACAATTCTTTTTGGGTGTATGAAAAACTCATTACCCTGCAGGGACCAAATCAACTGCGGTTAGACGAAGGTAGTAGACACACAAGGTTACGATTGACTTGTCAGTCACTATGCGGTGCTAATCGCGCATCTGTGGATCGAGGGCGTTAGACCCGAGACCTAAGAAATACAAAAATTAGAAATGAGAGGAGCGGTACATGAAGAAGTCCACCTTGGCTTTGGCTGTAGCTTTGGGCGCAATCGCCCAGCAAGCAGGCGCTGCCGGTTTTATCGAAGACAGCAAGGCCACACTGGGTCTGCGTAACTTTTACATCAACACGGACAACCGTGATGACGCCACCAAAGCGGCTGGCGCGCAGAACAAGCAAGAAGAATGGGGTCAAGCCTTTGACCTGCGTTTCATCTCCGGTTACACCCAAGGCACCGTAGGTTTCGGTCTTGACGCTATCGGCCTGCTGGGCGTGCGCCTGGATTCGGGCGGCGGCACCAACGGCGCTACCCCAGCTTCGGCTGGCAACGCCGGGTCATACGGCGGCACGGTTTTCCCGAGCAAGTCCAATGGCGAAGCCGTTGATAACTACTCCAGCCTGGGTCTGACGGCTAAAGTCAAGATCTCCCAGACCGAGCTGAAGCTGGGTACCCTGCAGCCTAAGCTGCCTGTTATCGTGACCAACGATGGCCGTCTGCTGCCGCAAACCTTCCAGGGTGGCCAGATCACCACCAACGACATCAAGGACCTGACCCTGGTTGCCGGCCAGATCGAAAAGGCCAAGGGTCGTAACTCCAGCAACGTCGAGAACCTGTCTCTCGCAGGTGCCAACGGCCGTACCGCCGCGGGTCGCGACAGCAACAAGTTCGTGTATGCCGGTGGTGACTACAAGATCACCAAGGACCTGACTGCCCAGTACTACTACGGCAATCTGGACCAGTTCTACAAGCAACACTTCCTGGGCCTGCTGCACAACTGGGCAATCGGTCCTGGCGTGTTGAAAACCGACCTGCGCTACTTCAATAGCCGCGCGGATGGTTCCAACAGCAACGATGCGAACTACTTCACCAGCGGTGACTACGGTACTAACGCTGCCGGTGCCAATATCGTCAAAGGTAAAGTGGACAACAACCTGTACAGCGGCTTGTTCCTGTACTCGGTGGCAGGTCACACCTTCGGTGGTGGTTACCAAGTCAGCAATGGCGATAGCGACTTCCCATGGTTGAACCAAGGCGACGGTTCGTCGGCTTACCTGACCACTGACTCGCAAATCTCCAAGTTCGCCCGTGCAGGCGAGCGTACCTGGCAAGCTCGCTACGCTTATGACTTCGCCAAGGTTGGTGTACCCGGCTTGACCGCTGGTGTGGTTTACCTGCGTGGCGATAACATTGATACCCGTGGCCGAGTAGGTGTTGCTCAGACCCAAGTCAACTCCAATGGCGCGAACGAGTGGGAACGTGACATCACCGTTGCCTACGTCGTACCAGAAGGCACCTTCAAGAACGTCGGTGTCGCCTGGAAAAACGCTATGTGGCGCAACGACATTGCTGGTCAGCGCAATCAAGACGAAAACCGTGTGATCGTCAGCTACTCGCTGCCACTGCTGTAATAGCGTGAAGCTGTTGTAAGCCTGTAAAACCTTGCCCGGCGCAACACCGGGCAAGGTGTCTTACTTTTCAAGTCGGGCTCAACCCCCGCAAGCCCTTCCTGAACCCCTCTGTGTACAGCGTCTCAAGGCCTTCTCAAACCTTGAAATGGATGTTGCTCCTCGCACGTACGCCCGTCCAATGAACAGATTTTTAATATTCCTTTATCGTCTAGATAAATCGATATTTATTCTTTTTAAATAATCCACAATCCATGCACAGTGGGCTCCATAAGCACTCACCAGGAGCCACACCATGAGCCTAAGACTGGGCGATATCGCCCCCGACTTCGAACAGGATTCCAGCGCCGGCAAGATTCGTTTCCACGAATGGCTGGGCGATAGCTGGGGTGTGTTGTTTTCCCACCCAGCGGACTTCACGCCGGTGTGCACCACCGAGCTGGGTTTCACCGCCAAACTCAAGGATGAATTCGCCCAGCGTGGCGTCAAGGCCATCGCCCTGTCGGTGGACCCGGTGGACTCGCACCACAAGTGGATCGAAGACATCAACGAAACCCAGAACACTGTCGTCAACTTCCCGATCCTGGCCGACGCCGATCGCAAAGTGTCCGACCTGTATGACCTGATCCACCCCAACGCCAGTGACACGCTCACCGTGCGTTCCTTGTTCGTGATCGACCCGAACAAGAAGATCCGCCTGACCATCACCTACCCGGCCAGCACCGGGCGCAACTTCCACGAAATCCTGCGGGTGATTGACTCGTTGCAACTCACCGACAACCACAAGGTCGCCACGCCCGCCAACTGGCAGGACGGTGATGAAGTGGTGATCGTGCCGTCGCTCAAGGATGAAGAGGAAATCAAGAAGCGCTTTCCGAAGGGTTATCGCGCAGTGAAGCCGTACCTGCGACTCACCCCGCAACCCAATCGTTAACGCGGATATAGGCATCGGGGAAAAGCCCCCCTCCCGCCGTTGACCGCATTTCCCTGTGGGAGGGGGCTTGCCCCCGATGGCGTCAGTACATGCACCACAGAATTTGAGTTGTACCGAAACACATAGCAGGGGTTTTCAGGCCGTTTCGACGGCCTTTTTTTTCGCCTGGCGTTTAACCGCCCATATATGCATTTAAAGAATAAACAAATGAAAAAATAAGATTTAAAGATATATAAATCTGCTGATAAGGTCTGTTCCATCTTGGCGCCATCGCCACACAGCGAACCGCCGGCACTTGCTCAAGGAATTCCTGCATGTTGGTCGTAACACTTGGAGGCAGTCCCAGCCAGCGTTCCCGCTCCGGGGTGTTGCTGGATAAAACCCGTCAGTGGTTGCAAGACAAAGGCGTAGAAGTCGTGAGTTACCAGATACGGGACTTCCCGGCTGAGGACTTGCTGCATGCGCGCTTCGACAGCCCAAAGGTCATCGACCTGCTGCAACAAGTGGCTAACGCGGACGGTCTGGTGATCGCCACGCCGGTGTACAAGGCCTCGTTCTCCGGCGCGCTGAAGACGGTGCTGGACCTGCTGCCCGAGCGCGCCCTGGCCCACAAGATCGTGTTGCCGATGGCGACCGGCGGCAGCATCGCGCACATGTTGGCGGTGGATTACGCGCTGAAGCCGGTGTTGTCGGCGCTGAAAGCCCAGGAATTGCTCCACGGTATTTTTGCCGAAGACAGCCAGATCGCCTATGGCGAAGGCAGCGCCCAGGCGCAGCTGGTGCCGGTGCTTGAACACCGTTTGCACGAGGCCCTGGAAACGCTCTACGGCGCGATGGTCCGTCGCCCGAAACCGCTGGACCCCCATGTGTTGAATGAACGTTTGTTGAGTGCTCGCTGGAGCATCTGAGCCTTACCGGATTTTGTAGTACTCACCTTACTCAGCCGCTAACGGCCAAGCAGGTGCAGCCAACCCCCTCATCGCATTATTTGGAGAGAGCGCCATGCGCACTGTCATCTTGCGTCGTGGTCTGGTCGCACTGTTTGCTGCGGCTGTGTCCTTCGGCGCCATTGTTCAAGCTCAAGCCGCCGAGACCCTGCGTATCGGTTATCAGAAGTACGGCACGCTGGTGCTGCTCAAAGCCAAGGGTTCCCTGGAAAAACGCCTCGCGGCCCAGGGCGTCAATGTCCAATGGACCGAGTTTCCGGGCGGCCCGCAACTGCTTGAAGGCCTGAACGTCGGCTCCATCGACTTCGGCGTGACCGGCGAAACCCCGCCGGTATTCGCCCAGGCCGCCGGTGCCGACTTGCTCTACGTGGCCTACGAGCCGCCAGCGCCGACCAGCGAAGCGATCCTGGTGCCGAAAGATTCGCCGATCAAATCCGTGGCCGAACTCAAGGGCAAGAAAGTCGTGCTCAACAAAGGCTCCAACGTGCACTACCTGTTGGTACGTGCCCTGGAAGATGCCGGCCTGAAATACACCGACGTGCAGACCGTGTTCCTGCCGCCCGCCGATGCCCGTGCCGCCTTCGAGCGTGGCAGCGTGGACGCCTGGGTGATCTGGGACCCGTACCAGGCGGCCGCCGAGAAACAACTGCAGGCCCGCACCCTGCGTGACGGTACCGGCATCGCCGACAACCATCAGTTCTATCTGGCCACCAAGCCATACGCTGAAAAACACCCTGAGGTGCTCAAGGCTCTGATCGAAGAAGTGCGCGCCGTGGGCGAGTGGTCCAAGGCCAACCCTCAGGAAGTGACTGAACAAGTGGCGCCGCTGCTCGGCCTGCCGGCAGACATCACCCTGACCTCGGTGAAGCGCCAAGGCTACGGCGCACTGTTCCTGACCTCGGAAGTGGTGGCGGCCCAGCAGAAAATTGCCGACAGCTTCTACCAACTCAAATTGATCCCCAAGCCCTTGAGCATCAAGGACGTGATCTGGGCGCCACCCGCCGCCGTGGCTAAAGCGCCGTAATCCGACTTCTTCAGGAGACAACTCCATGAGCCTCAATATTTTCTGGTTCCTGCCTACCCACGGCGACGGCCATTACCTTGGCACCGCCGAAGGCGCTCGCGCCGTTGACCACGGTTACCTGCAGCAAGTGGCCCAGGCCGCTGATCGCCTGGGTTTCGGCGGGGTGCTGATCCCGACCGGGCGTTCGTGCGAAGACTCGTGGCTGGTGGCCGCTTCGCTGATCCCGGTGACCCAGCGTTTGAAATTCCTCGTCGCGCTGCGCCCTGGGATCATTTCCCCGACGGTGGCGGCGCGTCAGGCCGCGACCCTCGACCGCCTGTCCGGCGGTCGTGCGTTGTTCAACCTGGTCACCGGTGGTGATCCGGAAGAATTGGCCGGCGACGGTCTGTTCCTCAGCCACGAGGAGCGTTACCAGGCCTCGGTGGAATTCACCCGTATCTGGCGCCGTGTGCTGGAAGGTGAAACCGTGGATTACGACGGCGAACACATCAGCGTTAAAGGCGCTAAGTTGCTTTACCCGCCGATCCAGCAACCGCGTCCGCCGTTGTACTTCGGTGGTTCCTCCGAAGCGGCCCAGGACCTGGCAGCCGAACAGGTGGAAATGGTCCTGACCTGGGGTGAGCCACCGGCCGCTGTCGCGGAAAAAATCGCACAGGTGCGGGCCAAGGCCGCGAAGCTGGGGCGCACGGTGCGCTTTGGTATTCGCCTGCATGTGATCGTGCGCGAAACCAACGATGAAGCGTGGAAAGCCGCCGACAAACTGATCTCCCACCTGGACGACGACACCATCGCCCGTGCCCAGGCCTCCCTGGCGCGCTTCGATTCCGTTGGCCAGCAACGAATGGCGGCCTTGCATGGCGGCAATCGCGACAACCTCGAGGTCAGCCCTAACCTGTGGGCCGGCGTCGGCCTGGTGCGCGGCGGTGCGGGCACCGCGCTGGTAGGCGATGGCCCAACCGTCGCGGCACGCGTGAAGGAATACGCAGCACTGGGCATCGACACCTTTATCTTCTCCGGTTATCCACACCTGGAAGAGTCGTATCGGGTGGCTGAGCTGTTGTTCCCCCACTTGGATATCGAACGTCCCGAGCTGCCGAAAAGCGCCGGGTACGTGAGCCCGTTCGGCGAAATGGTCGCCAACGACATCCTTCCTAAAGCTGCGTCACAGAGCTGAGGTGGCGCCATGAATTTTGAAAAGTTAAGCCACCGCGTCGCACCCTGGGTGCTGCCGGTGTTGTTGCTGGCGGTGTGGCAGTTGTCGGTGTCGGCGGGTTGGTTGTCGACGCGTATTCTGCCGGCGCCCAGCGCCGTGATTGCAGCCGGCGTCCACCTGGTGGCCAGCGGCGAAATCTGGACCCACCTGGCCATCAGCGGCTGGCGCGCGGGCCTGGGTTTTGTGATCGGCGGCAGCATCGGCCTGGCCCTGGGTTTTATCACCGGCCTGTCGACGTGGGGCGAACGCCTGCTGGACAGCTCGGTGCAGATGATCCGCAACGTGCCACACCTGGCGTTGATTCCGCTGGTGATCCTGTGGTTTGGCATCGACGAGACGGCGAAGATTTTCCTGGTCGCGCTCGGCACGCTGTTCCCGATCTACCTCAACACGTACCACGGCATTCGCAACGTCGACCCGGCACTGGTGGAAATGTCGCGCAGCTACGGCTTGTCCGGGTTCAGCCTGTTCCGCCAGGTGATCCTGCCGGGCGCGCTGCCGTCGATCCTGGTGGGCGTGCGGTTTGCCCTGGGCTTTATGTGGTTGACGCTGATTGTGGCGGAAACCATTTCCGCCAGCTCCGGCATCGGTTACCTGGCGATGAATGCGCGTGAATTCCTGCAAACCGACGTGGTGGTGTTGGCCATCGTCATGTACGCCATCCTCGGCAAGCTCGCCGATCTGGCCGCTCGCGGTCTGGAGCGGGTGTGGCTGCGCTGGCACCCGGCGTATCAAGTGAATAAAGGAGGTGCGGCATGACAGCTCAACAACCCCCGCGCCTGCTCAAGGGCATCCCCCTGGCGGTACGCAAGTTGCGCAAGGCCTTTGGCGCGCGCGAAGTGCTCAAGGACATCGACCTGCACATTCCAGCCGGCCAATTCGTGGCGGTGGTCGGTCGCAGTGGTTGCGGCAAAAGTACCTTGCTGCGCCTGCTGGCCGGCCTGGACAAAGCCAGCGGCGGTGAGCTGCTCGCCGGTTCTGCACCGCTAAGCGAAGCCATTGAAGACACGCGGCTGATGTTCCAGGAAGCGCGCCTGCTGCCGTGGAAAAAGATCATCGACAACGTCGGCCTGGGCCTTAAAGGCAACTGGCGCCCCAAAGCGTTGGAAGCCCTTGAAGCGGTCGGCCTGGCCGAGCGTGCCAATGAATGGCCGGCGGCGCTGTCCGGCGGGCAGAAGCAACGCGTGGCCCTGGCCCGTGCGCTGATTCACCAACCGCGCTTGCTGCTGCTCGATGAACCGCTGGGCGCGCTGGATGCCCTGACCCGCATCGAGATGCAGCAACTGATCGAAAACCTCTGGCAGAAGCACGGTTTCACCGTGTTGCTGGTGACCCACGACGTCAGCGAAGCCGTGGCCATTGCCGACCGGGTGATCCTGATCGAAGACGGCGAAATCGGCCTCGACCTCATCGTCGACCTGCCGCGCCCACGTGCCCGGGGCTCACATCGCCTGGCCGCGCTGGAAGCCGAAGTGCTCAACCGTGTGTTGTCGTTACCCGGCACGCCGCCGGAACCCGAACCTGTTTCACCGCTGCCTACGCAATTGCGTTGGGCTCAATAACTCACTTGTCCCATGAAGGAAGAACAACATGACTATTAAAGCCATCAACGTGCGTAACCAGTTCAAAGGCACCATCAAGGAAATCGTCGAAGGCGACGTGCTGTCGGAAATCGACGTACAGACCGCGTCCGGCATCGTCACTTCCGTGATCACCACCCGCTCGGTCAAAGAGCTGGAGTTGGTGATTGGCAGCGAAGTGATCGCCTTCGTGAAGTCCACCGAGGTGTCGATTGCCAAGTTGTGATCGCGCCTGAGGCCGCCATCGGGGGCAAGCCCCCTCCCACCTTTTGAATGTATTCACAGATCAAAATGTGGGAGGGGGCTTGCCCCCGATGAGGCCGGCCCAGCCACCACACTACTCAGCGCTTGGGCAGGTACGCCGGCAAATAAAGCCCCACATACGCATCAAACACCCGCATCCCTTCCTCCGCCATGCGTGGCGTGATCAGCCCATGCTGATGCACCGAGCGCGCATACACGCGATCGCTCAGTTCCAGCGCCAGGGCAAACACGTCGACATCGCTGGGCAGTGTCGGCACCTCGAAGTGGCGATTGAACACGTCCAGCATCAAGTTCCCCAATTCCAGATCATGCTGGCGATCCGCCTGGGTGACCTCGGTCAGCCCGTGCTGGGCCAGGATCAACTGGCGTGCAGCGGCGTCCTCGTCGTAGATCGCGAGCATGCGTTGCTCGACGATGTAGGACAGATCACGCCAGTGCTTGAGTGAGTCGTGCTCGATGGGCGCCTGAATAGCCGCCCGGAATGCTGCGTGCACATCTGCTGTCAGCGCTTCCAGCAACGCGGGCACGCTGGCGAAAAAGTGATACACCGACGACGGCGGGATCTGCGCCCGTTCGGCCACGCTGTAGATCGACAAACCGGCCACGCCTTCGGCGGCCAGCAAGGTGCGGGCGGCGTCGAGGATCGCGTCGATCCGGGCCTGGCTACGGGCGCGGGGTTTGCGAGGGGTGGCGGGGCGGGTGGTCATGGAAGTCTCCTACAAGGCAGCGGGCATTGTATGAGCAGGAAGGTTTGTTGTCTGCCAAACCGCCATCGGGAGCAAGCCCCCTCCCACATTCGACCGAGTTCCAACATTAGAATGCAGTCAACTGTGGGAGGGGGCTTGCTCCCGATGAGGCCAACTCGGTCTTCAGTAAGAGACCCATAAAAAAACGCCACAGGCCCAAGGCCCGCGGCGTTTTTTCAATGTCGCAACCGCTTACACGGTATGCAGGTACCAGTTGTACTCAAGGTCGGAGATGGAATGTTCGAACTCTTCCAGCTCACTTTCCTTACAGGCAACGAAGATATCGATGTATTTAGGATCGATGTACTTGGCCATCACCTCGCTGTCGTCCAACTCACGCAATGCATCGCGCAGGTTGTTCGGCAGGCTTTGTTCGTTCTGCTCGTAGCTGTTGCCTTCCACCGGTGCGCCAGGCTCGATCTTGTTGGTCAGGCCGTGGTGCACGCCTGCCAAAACCGAAGCCATCAGCAGGTAAGGGTTGGCGTCGGCGCCCGCCACGCGGTGTTCGATACGCACGGCATCGGACGAGCCGGTCGGTACGCGAATCGCCACGGTGCGGTTATCCAGGCCCCAGCACGGCGAGTTCGGCACGTAGAACTGTGCGCCGAAACGGCGATAGGAGTTGACGTTGGGGCACAGGAACGCCATTTGAGCGGGTAGGGTCTCGAGCACACCGCCGATCGCGTGACGCAATGCGGCGTTCTGCTCGGGATCCTCGCTGGCAAAGATGTTCTTGCCGTCTTTGTCCAGGATCGAAATGTGTACGTGCAAACCGTTGCCTGCCTGGCCTGGGTAAGGCTTGGCCATGAAGGTGGTGTCCATCTCATGGTCGTAGGCGATGTTCTTGATCAGACGCTTGAGCAGGACCGCGTAGTCGCACGCCTTGATCGGGTCGGCCACGTGGTGCAGGTTCACTTCGAACTGCGCCGGGGCACTTTCCTTGACGATGGCGTCGGCCGGGATGCCTTGCTCTTTGGCACCTTCCAGGATGTCCTGGAGGCAGTCGACGTATTCGTCGAGGTCGTCGATCAGGTAGACCTGTGTCGAGTGCGGGCGTTTGCCGGAGATCGGCGAGCGGGGCGGTTGTGGGCGGCCGTTCACGTTCTCCTGGTCGATCAGGTAGAACTCGAGTTCGAAAGCGGCGCAGATGGTCAGGCCAAGGTCGTCAAATTTGCTTACAACTTGGCGGAGCACTTCGCGCGGATCGGCGAAGAAAGGTTCACCTTCAAGTTCGTGCATGGTCATCAGCAGTTGCGCGGTAGGGCGCTTTTGCCACGGTTCATTGCACAGGGTGTCGGGGATTGGATAACAGATTCGGTCAGCATCACCGATGTCCAGGCCCAGGCCGGTGCTTTCCACCGTAGAGCCGTTGATATCCAGGGCAAATAAAGAGGCAGGCAGGTTAATGCCCTTCTCGTAAACCTTGTGGAGGCTGGTGCGTTCGATGCGCTTGCCGCGCACCACACCATTCATATCCGCAATTAGAAGGTCTACGTACAGAACCTCAGGATGATCCTTAAGGAACGCGTTCGCTTCGTTAAGCTGAACGGCACGCGGGGGTACCGACATGATGCAACACCTTTGTTGTTAAAAATATCAATCATTGATCTTTTCTCGTTTCAGTCAACCCGAACGGCATGCCGAAGTCAAGCGAGGCCTTTTTTGCCCTAAAAAAGCGCTGCGAAGGCTTTTTTGGGGCTTTTTGGGGCGGTTTTTTGGGTTTGACGGGCTTGGGACTCGCAGGCTTGAGCGGGCCGTGTTGTATTTTTTACGGGGGTGTTGTGTAAAAAAATGAACAAGGCTAAGCTCGATTCAAACCCATAACAGCAATAATACCGGGGTGCTTCATGTCTCGCCTGCCGCCACTCGGCGTCTTGGCCTGCTTCAGCCAGGCTGTGTCATCCGTCCATTCCTCCCGCGTGATTGCTCGCGCCCCGGCCAATATTCTTGACGCCCGGTCCGACCTCTTTTTTGCCTCCTCGTTTGCCACCGAACGGCTCGCTTCCGCTGTGCTGCTCAAAATTGCACACAACTTTGGCGTGAGGAATGCAACGCTGCAGCAAATGGCAGGTAAGCTCCTACCCTGAATGAAAAAACGACGCGGATGCTGCGTCAACCAACGCCTGGCCTTTAATGGATGCCAGGAAACCCAGCCCAGAGGCATTTATGAGTAACAACCTCGACCAGCTCACCGATTGGTTGAAAGACCACAAGATCACAGAAGTCGAATGCATGATTGGCGACCTCACCGGCATCACCCGGGGCAAGATCTCGCCGACCAACAAGTTCATCGCCGAAAAAGGCATGCGCCTGCCCGAGAGCGTTCTGTTGCAGACCGTGACCGGCGACTATGTCGAAGACGACATTTATTACGAATTGCTCGACCCGGCCGACATCGACATGATCTGCCGCCCCGACCAGAACGCGGTGTTCCTGGTGCCTTGGGCCATCGAGCCGACCGCCCAGGTGATCCACGACACCTACGACAAGCAAGGCAACCCGATCGAGCTGTCGCCGCGCAACGTACTCAAAAAAGTCCTCAAGCTCTATGCCGACAAAGGCTGGCAGCCCATCGTGGCGCCGGAGATGGAGTTCTACCTGACCAAACGCTGCGAAGACCCGGACTTCCCGCTGCAACCGCCGATTGGCCGTTCCGGGCGCCCCGAGACCGGTCGCCAATCTTTCTCTATAGAAGCCGCCAACGAATTCGACCCGCTGTTCGAAGACGTCTACGACTGGTGCGAACTGCAGGAACTGGACCTCGACACGCTGATCCACGAAGACGGCACGGCGCAGATGGAAATCAACTTCCGTCACGGCGATGCCCTGTCGCTGGCCGACCAGATCCTGGTGTTCAAGCGCACCATGCGTGAAGCCGCGCTCAAGCACAATGTGGCCGCGACCTTTATGGCCAAGCCGATGACCGGCGAGCCTGGCAGCGCGATGCACCTGCACCAGAGCATCATCGACATCGCTACCGGCAAGAACGTCTTCTCCAATGAAGACGGGTCCATGAGCGAGCTGTTCCTCAACCACATTGGCGGCCTGCAGAAATTCATCCCTGAATTGCTGCCGCTGTTTGCGCCTAACGTGAACTCGTTCCGCCGCTTCCTGCCGGATACCTCGGCGCCGGTGAACGTGGAGTGGGGCGAAGAAAACCGCACCGTGGGCCTGCGCGTACCGGATGCCGGCCCGCAGAACCGGCGGGTGGAAAACCGCCTGCCGGGCGCCGACGCCAACCCGTACCTGGCGATTGCCGCCAGCCTGCTGTGTGGCTACATCGGCATGGTCGAAGGCCATAACCCCAGCGCGCCAGTGGTAGGCCGTGGTTACGAGCGTCGCAACCTGCGCCTGCCGTTGACCATCGAAGACGCCCTGGAACGCATGGAAAACAGCAAGACCATCGAGAAATACCTGGGTCAGAAATTCATCACAGGCTACGTCGCGGTCAAGCGGGCCGAGCATGAAAACTTCAAGCGCGTCATCAGTTCGTGGGAGCGGGAATTCCTGCTCTTCGCCGTCTGATGCGCCGGGCGCGCCCTTGAAAGCGGCGCGCCCTTTACTGAAAAGTCTAGGAGATCGGTATGTCCAGCAACAACCCGCAAACCCGTGAATGGCAAGCCTTGAGCAGTGATCACCACCTGGCGCCGTTCAGCGACTTCAAGCAATTGAAAGAGAAAGGCCCACGGATCATCACCAAAGCCCACGGCGTTTACCTGTGGGACAGCGAAGGCAACAAGATCCTCGACGGCATGGCCGGCCTGTGGTGCGTGGCGATCGGTTACGGTCGCGATGAACTGGCTGACGCCGCCGCCAAGCAGATGAAAGAACTGCCGTACTACAACCTGTTCTTCCAGACCGCTCACCCGCCGGTACTGGAGTTGGCCAAGGCCATTTCCGATATCGCACCGGCCGGCATGAACCACGTGTTCTTCACCGGTTCCGGCTCCGAAGGCAACGACACCATGTTGCGCATGGTCCGCCACTATTGGGCGATCAAGGGCCAGCCGAACAAGAAAACCATCATCAGCCGCAAGAATGGCTACCACGGCTCCACCGTGGCCGGCGCCAGCCTGGGCGGCATGACCTATATGCATGAGCAGGGCGACTTGCCGATCCCGGGCATTACCCACATCGCGCAGCCGTACTGGTTTGGCGAAGGCGGCGACATGAGCCCCGAAGAATTCGGCGTGTGGGCTGCCAACCAGTTGGAAGAGAAGATCCTGGAACTGGGCGTGGACAACGTTGGTGCCTTTATTGCCGAGCCGATCCAGGGTGCCGGTGGCGTGATCGTGCCGCCCGCCACCTACTGGCCGCGCATCAAGGAAATCCTCGCCAAGTACGACATCCTGTTTGTCGCCGATGAGGTGATCTGCGGTTTCGGCCGGACCGGTGAGTGGTTCGGTAGCGATTTCTACGACCTCAAGCCCCACATGATGACCATCGCCAAGGGCCTGACCTCGGGTTACATCCCCATGGGCGGCCTGATCGTGCGCGACGACGTGGTGGCCGTGCTCAACGAAGGTGGCGATTTCAACCACGGCTTCACCTACTCCGGCCACCCGGTGGCGGCGGCAGTGGCCCTGGAAAACATCCGCATCATGCGCGATGAAAAAATCGTTAACCGCGTTCACGACGAAACGGCACCGTATTTGCAGAAACGTCTACGGGAGCTGGCGGATCACCCGTTGGTGGGTGAAGTGCGCGGTGTGGGCATGCTCGGTGCGATTGAGCTGGTGCAGGACAAGGCAACGCGCAAGCGTTACGAAGGCAAGGGCGCAGGCATGATCTGCCGAACCTTCTGCTTCGAGAATGGCCTGATCATGCGCGCCGTGGGCGACACCATGATCATTTCGCCGCCGCTGGTGATCAGCCAGGCCGAAATTGACGAGCTGGTGACCAAGGCTCGGCATTGCCTGGACCTGACTTTGGCGGCATTGCAGGGCTAAGTGCTAGGCTCAGTGCGCAGCGGCTTTCGGGCGCTGTGTGCCGAGCAGTTATAGATGAGGCTTTGGTTGAAAGCCGGCCTCAGAACTTGCCAGACTGTCGCCCTGTTTTGTTGCCCTTTAGACGGGCCGCAAAACCTTGTAAGAACGTGGCCCAAAAAAGAAAAATTGGAGCATCACCAAATGAAGGCATTAGGTTTGAAGAACGCTGGCAAGACCCTCCTCGCCTTGTCCCTGATGGGCGCAATGGCGGGCGCGGCCCAGGCAGACGATAAAGTGCTGCACGTCTACAACTGGTCCGACTACATCGCGCCGGATACCATCGCCAACTTTGAAAAAGAGTCCGGCATCAAAGTGGTGTACGACGTGTTCGACAGCAACGAGACCCTGGAAGCCAAGTTGCTGGCAGGCAAGTCCGGTTACGACATCGTCGTACCGTCGAACAACTTCCTGGCCAAGCAGATCAAGGCGGGCGTCTACCAGGAGCTGGACAAGACCAAACTGTCCAACTACGACAACCTGAACACATCCTTGCTGAAAGCCGTGTCGGTCAGCGACCCGGACAACAAGCACGCTTTCCCTTACATGTGGGGCTCGATCGGCATCGGCTACAACCCGGAGAAGGTCAAGGCTGCGCTGGGCGTGGACAAGATCGATTCCTGGGACGTGCTGCTCAAGCCTGAGAACATCGCCAAGCTGAAAAGCTGCGGTGTGAGCTTCCTCGACTCGCCAACCGAAATGCTGCCGATCGCGCTGCATTACCTGGGCCTGCCGACCGACAGCCAGAAGAAAGACGACCTCAAGCAAGCCGAAGCGCTGTTCCTGAAGATCCGTCCTTCGATCGGCTACTTCCACTCGTCCAAGTACATTTCCGACCTGGCCAACGGCAACATCTGCGTCGCCGTGGGTTATTCGGGTGACATCCAGCAGGCCAAGTCCCGCGCGGCTGAAGCCGGTGGCAAAGTGAAAGTGGCCTACGACATTCCGAAAGAAGGCGCCGGTAGCTTCTTCGACATGGTCGCCATCCCTAAAGATGCCGAAAACGTCGACGCCGCCTACAAATTCATGAACTACCTGTTGAAGCCGGAAGTAATGGCTTCGATCACCAACAGCGTACGTTTCCCGAACGGTAACGCGAAAGCCACCGCACTGGTCGACAAAGACATCACCAGCGACCCGGGCATCTACCCGCCAGCAGACGTGCAAGCCAAGCTCTATGCCATTGCTGACCTGCCAGCCGCAACCCAGCGTGAAATGACGCGCAGCTGGACCAAGATCAAGTCCGGTAAATAAGCCCTGAACCTTGTGGGAGGGGGAAATGTGGTGAGCGGGCTTGCCCCGCGCTGGGCTGCGAAGCAGCCCCATCGATCTGCGGTGAACCCGGCGGTGGACAAGCCGCCTCACCACAGCAAGCTCCCTCCCACACATTAAATGCCAGAAAGTTTTGCCGGATCGGTTTATCGAGGGTAAGTTGCGCGCCGGTTTTGTTGCCGGGCAACAACTTTAAGGCCCAACTATTTAAGAGGACCTCCACGTGCCAATTTCTTTATTTCGCAAAGCCTTGCTGGTGGGTGCAGGTATCACGCTGGCTGTCAGCGTGCAGGCCGCACCGACTGTGCATATTTATAACTGGTCGGACTACATCGGCACCGACACCCTGGCCAACTTCGAAAAAGCCAGCGGCATCAAGCCCGTGTATGACGTGTTTGACTCCAACGAAACCCTGGAAGGCAAGCTGCTGGCCGGGCGTACCGGCTACGACGTGGTGGTGCCGTCCAACCACTTCCTCGGCAAGCAGATCAAGGCCGGGGCGTTCCAGAAGCTCGACAAGTCGCTGCTGACACATTACGCCAACCTCGATCCGGCGTTGCTCAAGCGCCTGGAAAAGAACGACCCTGGCAACCAGTACGCCGTGCCGTACCTGTGGGGCACCAATGGCATCGGCTACAACGTCGACAAGGTGAAAGAAGTGCTGGGCGTCGACCATATCGACTCCTGGGCCGTGCTGTTCGAGCCGGAAAACATGAAGAAGCTGGCGACGTGCGGCGTGTCGTTCATGGACTCGGCGGATGAAATGCTGCCGGCAGTGCTCAACTACATGGGCCTTGATCCCAACAGCACCAACCCTGATGACTACAAGAAGGCTGAAGCCAAGCTGCTGAAAGTGCGTCCTTACGTGACCTACTTCCATTCGTCCAAATACATCTCCGACCTGGCCAACGGCAACATCTGCGTGGCGGCCGGTTTCTCCGGCGATGTGTTCCAGGCCAAGGCCCGCGCGGCCGAGGCGGGCAAAGGCGTGAACATCGCCTACGCCATTCCGAAAGAAGGCGGCAACCTGTGGTTCGACGTGCTGGCCATCCCCAAGGATGCGACCAACGTCAAAGAGGCCCACGCCTTCATCAACTATTTGCTGCAACCTGAGGTGATCGCCCAGGTCAGTGATTACGTCGGTTACGCCAACCCTAACCCTGGGTCGGACAAACTGATGGAGCAATCGATACGCACCGACGAAGCGGTTTACCCACCGCAGGCGGTACTCGACCGGACATTCGTCAACTTCGAGCTACCCCCGAAAGTGCAACGTTTGATGACCCGTAGCTGGACCAAGGTCAAGACGGGCAAGTAAGGCTCAAACTATCCTGGGTTCGCCCGCCTCGGGCGAACTGCACTGTTTTTTTTGGGAGTTTCGTAAATGGCAGTTGCCTCCGGCGCCTATAAGAAAGCCCTTGAGGGCGACCAGACACCGAAGAAGGTGTTGGTCAAAATCGACCGGGTCACGAAGAAGTTCGACGAGACGATTGCCGTGGACGATGTGTCCCTGGAAATCAAGAAAGGTGAGATATTCGCCTTGCTCGGCGGTTCGGGTTCGGGCAAGTCCACCTTGCTGCGCATGCTCGCAGGTTTCGAGCGCCCGACTGAGGGGCGCATCTACCTCGACGGTGCGGACATCACCGACATGCCGCCCTATGAGCGGCCGATCAACATGATGTTCCAGTCCTATGCGCTGTTCCCGCACATGACCGTGGCGCAGAACATCGCGTTCGGCCTGCAGCAGGACAAGATTCCCAAGGCCGAGGTCGACGCCCGTGTGGCGGAGATGCTCAAGCTGGTGCAGATGAGCCAGTACGCCAAGCGCAAGCCGCACCAGTTGTCCGGCGGCCAGCGTCAGCGTGTGGCGTTGGCGCGCTCCCTGGCCAAGCGCCCGAAACTGCTGCTGCTCGATGAGCCGATGGGCGCCCTCGACAAGAAACTGCGCTCGCAGATGCAGCTGGAGTTGGTGGAAATCATCGAGCGCGTGGGTGTGACCTGTGTGATGGTGACCCACGACCAGGAAGAGGCCATGACCATGGCCGAGCGCATCGCTATCATGCACCTGGGCTGGATCGCCCAGATCGGCAGCCCGATCGACATCTACGAAACGCCCACCAGCCGCCTGGTGTGCGAGTTCATCGGCAACGTCAACATCTTTGACACCCAAGTGGTGGACGACGCCGAAGGCCACGCGGTGCTCAAGTGCCCGGACCTGGACCGCGATATCTACGTGGGTTACGGCATCGCCACCTCGGTGGAAGACAAGTCGGTGACCTACGCCATCCGCCCGGAAAAGCTGCTGGTTACCACCGAAATGCCGACCTGCGAGCACAACTGGTCGAGCGGCAAGGTGCACGACATCGCCTACCTGGGCGGCCACTCGGTGTTCTACGTGGAGCTGCCGAGTGGCAAGCTGGTGCAGTCCTTTGTGGCCAACGCCGAGCGCCGTGGCCAGCGGCCGACCTGGGGTGACCAGGTCTACGTGTGGTGGGAAGACGACAGCGGCGTGGTACTTCGCTCATGAACACCAAGAAGCTCAAGCGCCGCTTGAACCGCATAATCCCCACCGGGAAGCAGGTCGTCATCGGGATTCCGTTCCTGTGGCTGTTCCTGTTCTTCGCGTTGCCGTTTTTCATCGTCCTCAAAATCAGCTTCGCCGAAGCCGACGTTGCGATCCCGCCCTACACCGAGATCTACACCTACGTTGAGCAGAAGCTGCAGGTGGTGCTGAACCTGGCGAACTACAGCCTGCTGGCGGGCGACGAGTTGTACATCGCCGCGTACCTGGGCTCGCTGAAAATGGCGTTCTTCAGCACGCTGCTGTGCCTGCTGATCGGCTACCCGATGGCCTACGCCATTGCCACTGCGCGCAAAGAGATGCAGACCGTGCTGGTGCTGCTGATCATGATGCCGACCTGGACCGCGATCCTGATCCGCGTGTATGCGTGGATGGGCATCCTCAGCAACAACGGCTTGCTCAATGGCTTCCTGATGTCCATGGGGTTGATCAACGAGCCGCTGCAGATCCTCAACACCAACATCGCGGTATATATCGGCGTGGTCTATTCGTACCTGCCGTTCATGATCCTGCCGCTGTACGCCAACCTGGTGAAGCATGACCAGAGCCTGCTGGAAGCCGCATCCGACCTGGGCTCGAGCACCTTCAACAGCTTCTGGAAAATCACCGTGCCGCTGTCCAAGAACGGCATCATCGCCGGCTGCATGCTGGTGTTTATCCCGGTGGTGGGCGAGTTCGTGATTCCGGAACTGCTGGGCGGCCCGGAAACCCTGATGATCGGTAAAGTGTTGTGGCAAGAATTCTTCAACAACCGTGACTGGCCGGTGGCGTCTGCCCTGGCGGTGGTGATGCTGGCGATCCTGATCGTGCCGATCATCCTGTTCAACCGCAGCCAAGCCAAAGAGTTGGAGGGCAAGATATGAAGCGCTTCAGTTTCTCGAGTTTCATGCTGGTAGCGGGGTTGTTGTTTATCTACCTGCCGATGCTGATCCTGGTGATCTACTCGTTCAACGAATCCAAGCTGGTGACGGTTTGGGGCGGTTGGTCGATCAAGTGGTACGTGGGCCTGCTGGACAACACCCAGTTGATGGGCTCGGTGGCCCGCTCCCTGGAAATCGCCTGCTACACGGCAGTGGCGGCAGTGGCGCTGGGTACGCTGGCGGCGTTCGTGCTGACGCGCATCAGCCAGTTCAAGGGCCGCACGCTGTTCGGCGGCCTGGTGACCGCACCGTTGGTGATGCCGGAAGTGATCACCGGCCTGTCGCTGTTGCTGCTGTTCGTGGCCATGGCGCAGATGATTGGCTGGCCCCAGGAACGTGGCATCGTCACCATCTGGATCGCCCACACCACGTTCTGCGCGGCGTATGTGGCCGTGGTGGTGTCGGCGCGCCTGCGTGAGCTGGACCTGTCGATCGAAGAAGCGGCGATGGACCTGGGCGCGCGGCCGTGGAAGGTGTTCTTCCTGATCACCATCCCGATGATCGCGCCGTCGTTGGCGGCGGGCGGCATGATGTCGTTCGCGCTGTCCCTGGATGACCTGGTGCTGGCGAGCTTCGTGTCGGGGCCGGGGTCGACGACCTTGCCGATGGAAGTGTTCTCGGCGGTGCGTCTTGGGGTTAAACCCGAGATCAACGCCGTGGCCAGCCTGATCCTGTTGGCGGTGTCGCTGGTGACCTTCCTGGTGTGGTTCTTCAGCCGCCGTGCGGAAGAGATGCGCAAGAAGGCGATCCAGCAAGCCATCGAAGAAGCAGCGGCAGATGGCTGGCAGCAGCCGGACAAGCGTCGGGCGCCTGCACCGGTTTAAAACCCGGAACGGGGACCCAATGTGGGAGGGGCTTGCTGTGGTGAGCAGGCCTGTTGTGGTGAGCGGGCTTGCCCCGCGCTGGGCTGCGGAGCAGCCCCAAAACCAGGCACCGCGTTCTTTCTGAAGGAATGTGGTGCCTGCAAAAGGGGCCGCTCCGCAGCCCAGCGCGGGGCAAGCCCGCTCACTACATGGATCGGGTTTGGCTTGTTGGTTAAGCAGTCCAGGGGGATTTGCGGATGACTTCGACAAAATTCATCGGCCGGAACCCCGGCTCCTGATCCACCAGCACATCCGTCTTCACGTTGCCAAACGTGGTGTGTGGGCGATGGCGCAAGCCGTCGGCGAACGCGCAGATGATGCACTCCTTGAACCCTTCACCGCGTGGATGCGCATGCACCACGGCGTCGCGCTGCACGTTGCTGAACGCGGCGTAGTCCATGCCCAGCACGTCCATTTCGACACCCGCAGTCACCAGTGCAACGGTTGGACGCAAATGCTGCGGCACCCCCGGCGTGGTGTGCAGGGCGATGGACAACCACACCTGTTCGATGTCGTCATCGCTCAGCCCGTAAGGCTTGAGGAAGGAAGCGGCGGCGTTGGCGCCGTCCACTTCGAAGCGTTCGTCGTTACTGCGATGGCCTTCCACCAGGCCGAGGTCATGGAACATCGCGCCGACGTAGAGCAGCTCCGGGTTGTAGGCGAGTTGCTTGCGTTCGCCACTCAACGCGCCGAACAGGAATACCCGGCGGGAATGGTGGTAAAGCAGGTCGGATTCGACGTCGCGGATGTATTCGGTGGTGGCCTTGGCCAGGGCGCTGTCAGGGATCTGGATGCCGGCGATGGTGGTGGTCATGGGCGTTCTCCTCTGGAAAGCATCCAGTCTGGTCGCGTGCCCGTGGAGGGGCTAGCGCGGCGAGGAAGCGATGTCGGCCAATGTGCAGCCACATCGTGCCAAGGCAAAATCAGCTAGGGTGTAGCAGGCGATTGGTCCCTCGAACCTTGCAAAAATCAAACTGTGGGAGGGCAATTGCGTTTATTCAGTTAGAGAAGGTGTGTTGTTCATGGGCAAAACCGTTGCCATCCTGATTTTCCCCGGCGTCCAGTCACTGGACGTGACCGGCCCCATGGATGTGTTTTGCGAGGCCAACCGGTTTCTAGCGCCTGAGGACCATTACCAGCTTGAAGTGATTGGCCTTGGCCGCGGCACCATGGCCGCCTCCAACGGCCTGTCATTGCAGGCCCAGCGGCACTACAGCGAAGCCCTGCACGCTTATGACCTGCTGCTGGTCGCTGGCGGCCCGCAGTTACCCTTCGAAGACTTCGGCACGCAGTTCGATGATTGGTTGCGGGGCGCCACCGCGCGTGCGCAACGCTTCGGTTCGATCTGCAACGGCGCGTTCATGCTGGCCCGAGCCGGGCTGCTGGATGGGAAAACCGTCACCACCCATTGGAACGACGCGGCTGATCTGGCGCGCCTGTGCCCCACCACCCAGGTTGAGGCCGACCGCCTCTACGTGCAGGACGGCAACCTCTACACCTCGGCTGGGGTCACGGCGGGCATCGATCTGTCGCTGTATCTGCTGGCCCAGGATCATGGCCCGGAAGTCGCGTTGAGTGTGGCCAAGCGCCTGGTGGTGTTTACCCAGCGCTCGGGTGGGCAGTCGCAGTTCAGCCCGTTTCTCACGCCCCACGCCGAAACCACGTCAGCGGTGGCGCTGGTGCAGCTGCACGTGCTGGCGAACCTGACGGGGGACCTGACCATTGCCGACTTGGCCAAGGCAGCCAATATGAGCGCGCGCAACTTCTCGCGGGTGTTTGCCCGTGAAGCACGCATCACCCCGGCGGAGTTTGTCGAGCGGGCGCGGGTGGACGCCGCGCGGGTGATGCTGGAAAGCAGCCCGGCGCCGCTCAAGACTGTGGCCTATCAATGCGGCTTTCGCGATGCCCAGCACATGCGCAGTGTGTTCAACCGCCGGCTGGGCGTGACGCCGCAACAGTTCCGGCTTAACTTTGCGGCGCCGATCTAATGTGGGAGCGAGCAAGCCCCCACCGTTTGACCGCGTTGCAAGCGGTTATCTGGCGGGCAGCAGTTTCAGTGTGCCGCGCGTATTGGCCGTCACTTCCTCATCGGTGAAATGCGCCTGTTCGTAACCGCCTTCGATGTAGGTTTCCGCCTGGTCGCCGTAATGCCGGTCAAACGGCACACCGCTTTGCCCGACCGGGTTGATGGTCAGGGCGTGCGCCACGTCGGCGAAGTCGATCAGGCGGCGCGTAGAAGGCCCGTAGGTGACGGGCCACGGCGCCGGGCCGATATTGGCGGACTGGTTGTTCGGCACTTCGTGGGTGCCCGGCGCCGGGAACGGGCCGACATTGACGATCAGGTCCAACGGCTTCTGCGAGCCCAGCGGGTGGCCGTGGGTCAGGGTGTGCGCCTTGCCCCACTGCCACTGGGTCGGATCATCCCCTAAGGTGGCCTTGAGGTGCGCCATGCTGTTGTCCCAGGCGAGCTTGACGGTCTCCGCGCGCTTGCCATTCCACCACGGCGAATCCGGCGCGGCGGCCAGGCGTGGCAGGGCAGCGTCGATCACGCGGGTGCTGAGCAGGGTCTTGAACATGGCGTCGCCGAGCTTCGGGTGGAAGGCGGCGTCGGCCAGGTTGAACAGGAACTGGTTGAACAGCGTGGCGCTGGTGGAGTCCAGCGGGTAGTCACCCTTCCAGCGTGCAAGCTGCTCCACCAGTTTCAACTGCGCCGGGTCCTTGACACCCTCGCGCAGCACCGGCAACAGCGGCGCCAGCAGGCGCGGGCCGAAGGCGGTGGTGGTGCCCAGCTGCAGGGCCTGGCTGTTGTTCACGTCCCACTTCACGCTCTTGTCGCTCAACTGCGCGTTCAACTGCTGGCCACGGTCGGCCAGGTTGTAATAGCCGGGGATCTCCATGCCGGTGGGCGAAACCGGCTGGGCGTTGGCCGACACCACATAACCACGTGCCGGATTCTCTTCCTGGGGGTTGGCGCTGAAGGGGTAGAAGCCCAGTTTGTCGGCTTGGGGGCTGCTGCCGTCGAGGATAAACCCGGCGTTGACCCCGGCCGGACGAATCGGCAACTGCGCCGCCGCCCACCAGCCGATATCGCCCTTGGCATTCGCCCACACAATGTTCAGCCCCGGCGCGGACACCTTGGCTGCCGCCGCACGCGCCTTGACCAGGGTGTCGGCGCGGTTGAGCTGGTAGAACCCTTCGAGGATCGGGTTCTGGGTGTCGAGGAACGCCCACCACATGGCAATCGGTGTGTTGCCGGCGTTTTCGCCCAGCACGTCATTGATGATCGGGCCGTGGGGCGATTGGCGCAGGGTCAAGGTCACCGGCGCCTGGCCCTTCACCGCAATCTGTTGCTCGGTGCTTGTCATGTCGACCCACTGGCCGTGGTACCAGACCTGGTTGGGGGTGTCCGGGTTGGTCTTTTCGGCGATGAGGTCGAGGTCATCGTTCTGGAACATGGTCAGGCTCCAGCCGAAGTCCAGGTTGTGCCCCAGGAACGCCACCGGCACGAGGGCGTTGTGATAGCCATACAACTCGAACCCTGGCGCTGACAGCTGCGCTTCATACCACACCGACGGCACCGAGAAACGGATATGCGGGTCGCCGGCCAGCAACGGTTTGCCGCTCTGGGTGCGGTTGCCGCTGATGGCCCAGGCGTTGCTGCCTTCGAACTGCGGCAGGCCGTTGTCGGCCAGGGCCTGCTCACTCAGGGCGGCGATGGCGCCGAGGGTCTGCCAATCGCCGGCAGCCAGGTTGAGGGCGCCCTTGGGTTGCCAGTCGAGGTCGAAGACTTTCAGGTAGTCGCTGCCCAATTGGTCACGTACGTAAGTCAGCAAAGGCTCGGTACGAAAGGCAGCGGCAAAGCTGTAGGCCATATACCCGGCGACGCTGATGGTGTCCTCGGCGGTAAACGGCCGCTTGGGGATGCCCAGCACGTCGAACTCCATCGGGCGGGCGTGGCTGTCCTGATATTGGTTAATCCCGTCCAGATAGGCTTGCAGCGCCTTCCAGTGCGCCGACTCATGGTCCAGCTGCGCCACATAGGTGGCCGCGCGGTCGCGAATGCGCAGGCTGCGGAACAACTTGTCGGTCTCCAGCACCTTGGGCCCGAGCACCTCGGCCAGCTCGCCACGGGCCAGGCGCCGCATGATCTCCATCTGGAAAAGGCGGTCCTGGGCATGCACATAGCCCAAGGCGCGATACAGGTCGGTTTCATTCTCGGCCCGAATGTGCGGCACGCCACGGTCGTCGTAGCGCACCGTGACCGAGCCTTGCAGGTTGGCCAGTGTCACCGTGCCCTGGCGGGTGGGTTGTTTGCTGTAGACGTACGCGCCTGCGCCGAGGGCGATCATCACTACAAGAACCGCGAGAACCCGCAAGACGCGCTTCATGAACATTCCTTACCAAGAGTGGGTGGCGAGTTACGAGCCTGTTGGCCACGAACAATAGCAGCCCACCGCCAGAGTGTGCGTGGCATTCACCTCGCGTCCCGCTTCAAGGGCCTTCAAGATCGGCTCAATAAAACTGTTGCTGGAATTGCACGTGAGGCCTTCGCTGTAGGGGCCGAAATACGCGAGCTTGCCGCTGCGGTCCCAGATGCCCACTGCCGGGCTGGCCGGTACTTGGTCGGCACCGGGCAGTGCGGTGAGGGTTTTCATGCGGCGCAGGTTGTCGGGCAGTTGGCCGTGGCTGCCGGGCTTTTGCAGGGCGTAGAACTCGACGCCTTGGGGCGCGTAGTGCTCGATCAGCTCGCCCAGGTGCTGCTGGTTGCCGACGTTGCAGGGGCAGGCGGGGTCCCAGAAGTGCACCAGGCGGATCGGGCCGGGGCCGGCGAGGTCGGCAGGCAGTTTCAGCGGGTCTCCGGAAAACACCGCCGTGTGTTCGCTGAAGGCGCGCAGGTAGCGGCCCTGGAACCAGTCATACGCGGCCCACAGCACGCCGGTGCAGATAATCAGGATCAGGCTGGCGAACAGGGCGGTACGGTAGGGCTGTCGCATTCAGATGTATCCTCGAAGGTCGCGTAGCTTGCCATGCTTGTCCTGACAGATGAATATCGCAGCTCGATATTCATCTTCGCCGTCAGTCTGGAACCGTTTATGCCCGTCACCTTTGACCCCGATCATCTGCGCGAAAGCTTGCGGCCCCTGGTGGATGCACAGCCGCTTTCAGCCGAGGCACGGGTCTATCAACGTTTCTACGGGCTGGACCTGGCGGCGCGCAACGTTCCGGTGGTCAGCCGTCTGGGACGCTTCGAGGTGGACGGCTTCGAGGTGGTCGCGCAAGTGTGGTGGCCGCCCGTGCCGGTGGCGACGATGTTCATGTTCCACGGCTTCTACGACCATATGGGCTTGTATCGCCATGTGGTGGACTGGGCGTTGGACCAGGGCTTCGTGGTGATCGCCTGCGATTTGCCGGGGCACGGCCTGTCCAGCGGCGCGCGCGCCAGCATCGATGATTTTGCGGTGTATCAACAGGTGGTGCAGGCGCTGTTTGGCCAAGCCGAAGCACTGCAACTGCCGCAACCTTGGCACCTGTTCGGGCAAAGCACCGGCGGCGCGGTGGTGGTGGATCACGTGCTCAACCATGGCGTTGAGAGCCCGGCCCAAGGCAAGACGTTCCTGCTCTCGCCACTGGTGCGGCCGCGTGCCTGGGGCTGGTCGCAGGTCAGCTATTACCTGTTGCGGCCATTCGTCAAAGGCATCGCGCGGCGGTTCAGCGAGAACACCCACGATCCCGCGTTCAAGCCCTTCCTTGAGGCCGACCCGCTGCAGCCGCGTCAACTGCCTACCGCCTGGGTGGGCGCCTTGGCGCGCTGGATCAAGCGTATCGAAGCCGCACCGCGCAGCCCTCGGAGGCCGGTGATTGTGCAGGGGGAGGAAGATATGACGGTGGACTGGCAGCACAACTTGCAGGTGCTAAGGAGCAAGTTCGACCAGCCCGAGGTGTTGATGCTGCCGCGTGGCAGGCACCATTTGGCGAATGAGATACCGGAGATTCGCGAAGCGTATTTCACGTACCTCACCGATCACCTGAAGTAACTCAATCTAACAAATGAGGGAGGGGGCTTGCCCTCTCCCTCATTTGTTACTGCGTCAGGCTAGAGGTGCTTTGGCCGACCGCAAGGCCCGCGCGAATGGCTGCCAGCGCCGCCTGGTAATACGCCTTACCCTCCGGCGACTCCGCAAACGTAGCGAATTCTTCCAGCTCCGGGTCAGACAAATCTCGATAGACGTACAACAACGTGTTGTTCAGATCTTTGTCGATCTGCTGCATCAGCCGCTCGCGTTGGCCATTCAACATGCCCTGGGCCTGACCACCGCCCAACAAACCGGGGATCATCTGGCTCAGGCTGTCGGCCGCCACACCGGCAATCGCCAGGCTGACTTCCGCGCCGGCTTCACGGGCGGGCAGGGCCTGGGCCAGGTGGCCGATGATCAGGCTGCGGGTCGCGTCGGCTTGGATTTTCGGCAAGCCCTGGGCGTTTTTTGCCAACTGGTCGCGGCGCGTGGCGAGCAACTCAGCGGCGACGATCTTGCGGCCCAGGGGCGATTGGAAAAAGGCCAGGGCGGGCTTCGGGTCCGCCAGGTTCTTGCGCAATTGCGCCTCGGCGCGCTGGTCCATGGACTGGGCGGCAAAGCGTTTATTACTGTTGTCCACCAGCGCCTGGTACACCGCTGGCGGCAGGCTATTGCGGTAGCGTTGCTGGGCGGCACTGAGGGCGTCATTGAAATGTGCACGTTGTTCGGCCCAGCCGGCGACCTTGTACAACTGGTCATGGCCGTCTGCCCAGGCGGGCAAAACGCAGAACATCAGCAATGAAAAAAACAAACGACGCATATGGACTCCTGTCAGTCGGCCACTATTGTCCGTGTCGGGCGTAGGATTTGTCGAGAAGTCCTATCAGTCACCTGACTAAAGTGTATTCAGACGCTCGGCGGCTCTGTCGGATTCACAGGCGTATGGATACTATGCGCGCCATGCAAATACCCCTCGATCACCCTTTGCTGCAACGTATTGTCGACGACCTGGCCGAAAAGGGCTGGTCCCGGCAGGACGGCTTCCTACCCCAGGCTCTGACCCTGGAACTGGCGGCTGAGTGCCATAAACGTGCAGCCGAGGGTGAGTTGGCTCCGGCAGCGGTGGGACGCGGTCCGACCCAGGAGATTCGCGAAGGTATTCGCGGCGACCACATCCAGTGGCTGGAAGAGGGCGATGCGGCGGTCTGCGACACCTATATGGCGTTGATGGACAGCCTGCGCCTGGCCATGAACCGCAGTTTGTTCCTCGGCCTTGAGGATTTCGAAAGCCACTTCGCGCTGTACCCGCCGGGGGCGTTTTACCTCAAGCACCTGGACCGCTTCCGCGACGATGACCGGCGCATGGTCTCGGCGGTGATCTACTTGAACGACGCTTGGCTGCCCGAGCATGGCGGCCAGTTGCGCATGTACCTCAAGGACGGCGTCGAATACGATGTGGTGCCCACGGGCGGTTGCCTGGTGGTGTTCCTGTCGGGCGAAGTGCCCCACGAAGTCATGCCCGCTACGCGCGAACGCCTGTCCCTCACCGGCTGGTTTCGCCGGCGGGGCAACGAGCCGTTTTAAGCATGCAAAAGATTCTGATCAGCCGCTGTCTGCTTGGCCACAAGGTGCGCTACGACGGCGGGGCCAGCGGGCCATTCGACCTGTTGGCGGTGTGGCAGGCCGAGGGGCGCGTGGTTGCGATCTGCCCGGAAGTGTCGGGTGGCTTGCCGACGCCGCGCCCGGCGGCGGAGATTCCGGGCGGGCAGGGCGTGGATGTGTGGGAGGGCCGCGCTCAGGTGCTGACCGCTGAGGGCGAAGATTTCAGCGCCGCGTTCCTTGATGGCGCCCGCCAGGCATTGGCGCTGGTGCAGCGCCACAACATCCGCATCGCTGTGCTCAAGGCCAATAGCCCGTCGTGCGGTAACCTGCAGACCTACGACGGCACCTTCAGGGGCGTGAAGGTGGCAGGCGAAGGCGTCACCACGGCGCTGCTCAGGCAGCATGGGGTACAGGTGTTCAGCGAGCTGGAACTCCCCGAGGCCGCCGCCGCCCTGACCCAACTCTCAAGCCCTGCCTAGATCAAAAATTGTGGGAGGGGGCTTGCTCCCGATAGCGGTGAGTCAGTCAACCATGCAGTCACTGACACTCCGCAATCGGGAGCAAGCCCCCTCCCACCGTTGATCTACTGTGCCTTGGCTACCGGTGTGTCGCCTTCAAGCCACTTCTGCGCCAATGCCTTTAATCGGCCATCCGCCTTCAAGCGTTGCAACGCCTTGTCCAGGCTCGCCTTGAACGCCGGATTACCCTTCTGGAACGGGATCGCCAGCTCAGGCTTCTCGTTGTAAGGCTCACTGAAATCGAACCGATCCTGCAGCTCGGCAGTCATAGCGATATGGTTGATGGCCACGTCGTACTTGCCGGTTTCCACCCCCGGCAGCAGGTCGGTGTCATCGGTGGTGATAAACGAGGGGCGCACGTCCATCTCCTGGGCCAGTTGCTCACCCAGTTCCACTTCGAAGCCAGTCAGTTTGTCGCCTTGCTTGAAGTTGAACGGCGGGGTGTTGGCTTCAACGGCGATGCGCAGTTCGCCACGGTCGAACACATCATCGACCAGTTCGGCATGCGCCAAAGGGCTCAGAAGAGGAAGCAGCAGTAACAGGCCAGGCGAAAAGCGCATGGTCACTCCTAAAGAATTCGAATGTGCGAGGCGCCGTTCAGCCTCGCTTTGCTATGGTGTTGAGTGCCTTGGACCGCAATTTGTCGCGAAGTTGTCATAACCCTACAGATTTCATAGAAAAACTGGAGAAGCGAATGAAAGCCCTTTTGTCCCGTGCAACGATTGCCAGCCTGCTGCTGGGTGCTTCGATGTTGGCCACCGCCGCCGACGGCATCCCGCGCAGTGCTCCACCTGAAGGCGCCAAAGTATTCATCGTGTCGCCAAAAGACGGCGCCACCGTCGACAAGACCTTCACCGTCAAATTCGGCATGGAAGGCCTGAAGCTGGCCCCGGCCACCAGCCAGGATCCAGACACCGGTCACCACCATCTGCTGATCGACCAGAAAGAACTGCCTGACGCGAGCGTGCCGATCCCCGCCACCGACACCGTGATCCACTACGGTAAGGCCCAGACCGAAACCGAGCTGACCCTCACCCCAGGCAAACACACGCTGCAACTGGTTGCCGGCGACAAACTGCACATGCAGTTCAACCCGACTGTAGCCTCGAAAGTGATCACGGTTAACGTCAAGTAAGATGTGTTCAGATGAAAAAAAGGGAGCCCCGAGGGTCTCCCTTTTTCGTGCTGCGATCGAAACCTTAGAACAACACGCGGCTACGAATCGTGCCGTTGATGTGCTGCAGCTTCTCTTGCGCCAGGTCCGAGTACTCGGCGTCGACGTCGATCACCACGTAGCCGACTTTCTCGTTGGTCTGCAGGAACTGACCGGAGATGTTGATGCCGTTTTCCGCGAAGACCTTGTTGATCTCCATCATCACGCCAGGGATGTTCTGGTGGATGTGCAGCAGACGATGCTTGCCAGGGTGAGCCGGCAGGGCCACTTCCGGGAAGTTGACGGACGAGACCGACGTACCGTTGTCGCTGTACTTGACCAGCTTCTCCGACACTTCCAGGCCGATGTTGGCTTGGGCTTCAGCGGTGGAACCACCGATGTGCGGGGTCAGGATCACGTTGTCCAGGCCACGCAGCGGGCTTTCGAAGATGTCGTCGTTGGAGCGTGGCTCTACCGGGAACACGTCGATGGCGGCGCCGATCAGGTGCTTGTCCTTGATCGCGTCGGCCAGGGCGTCCAGCTCGACCACAGTGCCGCGTGCAGCGTTGATCAGGATGCCGCCTTTCTTGATGGCGCGGATTTCCTTCTCGCCGATCATCCACTGGGTCTCAGCGGTTTCCGGAACGTGCAGGGTCACGATGTCGGACATCCCCAGCAGCTCGGTCAGGCTCGACACTTGCGTGGCGTTGCCCAGCGGCAGCTTGGTCAGGGTGTCGTAGAAGAACACCTGCATGCCCAGGCCTTCCGCCAGGACCGACAGTTGCGTACCGATCGAACCGTAACCGACGATACCCAGCTTCTTGCCGCGGATTTCGAAGGAGTTGGCCGCGCTTTTGATCCAGCCGCCACGGTGGCAGGAAGCGTTCTTCTCAGGAATGCCGCGCAGCAGCAGGATAGCCTCGGCCAGCACCAGTTCCGCAACGGAGCGGGTGTTGGAGTACGGTGCGTTGAACACCGCGATGCCGCGCTCGCGCGCTGCGTTGAGGTCGACCTGGTTGGTGCCGATGCAGAAACAGCCGACCGCCACGAGTTTCTTGGCGTGATCGAAGATCTCTTCGGTCAGCTGAGTGCGGGAGCGAATGCCGATAAAGTGCGCGTCGGCGATCTTTTCCTTGAGCTGGGCTTCCGGCAGAGAACTGGTGATGTACTCAATGCTGGTGTACCCGGCGGCTTTCAGAACGTCGACAGCCGATGGGTGGACGCCTTCCAGAAGAAGGAACTTGATCTTGCTCTTATCGAGAGAAGTCTTGCTCATCTGCGTAAACCTGTATCCCGGAGAAAAATGGCAGGGAATCGAGCAGCGCAAGCTGACCCGGACGGCAGGAAAGCCGTCACCGCAGAAACGCCCTTGGGCTCTGTCCTGCGGGGGCGGTATGCTAGCATATGCGCCCCGCTAACACTCATTCCTGCGACGTGAAGCGTTCTCAGGATGACCATGAATTGTTCGAGAGTTCTGTCGATGACCCATCCTGCCCTGATTGATGAGCTAAAGACCCTGGTTGAGCCCGGCAAAGTGCTGACCGATGCCGACTCCCTGGAGGCTTACGGCAAGGATTGGACCAAGCATTTCGCACCCGCGCCGACCGCCATCGTCTTCCCCAAGACGACCGAGCAGGTGCAAGCCATTGTTCGTTGGGCCAATGCACACAAGGTGGCGCTGGTGCCGTCGGGTGGTCGTACGGGCCTGTCGGCGGCGGCCGTGGCGGCCAATGGTGAAGTGGTCGTCTCGTTCGACTATATGAACCAGATCCTCGACGTGAATCTCACCGACCGCACCGCCGTGTGCCAGCCGGGCGTGGTTACCAAGCAATTGCAGAACGTCGCTGAAGAAAAAGGCCTGTACTACCCGGTGGACTTCGCGTCGTCGGGCTCCAGCCAGATTGGCGGCAATATCGGCACCAATGCCGGCGGGATCAAGGTCATTCGCTACGGCATGACCCGCAACTGGGTGGCCGGCATGAAGGTCGTCACCGGCAAGGGCGACGTACTGGAGCTGAACCGCGACCTGATCAAGAACGCCACCGGCTATGACATGCGCCAGCTGTTCATCGGTGCCGAAGGCACCCTGGGCTTTGTGGTTGAAGCCACCATGCGCCTGGACCGTGCGCCGAAAAACCTTACTGCGATGGTGCTCGGCACCACCGATTTCGACTCGATCATGCCGGTGCTGCACGCGTTCCAGAGCAAACTGGACCTGACCGCCTTTGAATTCTTCTCTGACAAGGCCCTGGCCAAGGTCATGGGCCGTGGCGACGTGCCAGCGCCGTTCGACACCGAGTGCCCGTTCTACGCGCTGCTGGAGTTCGAAGCCACCACCGAAGAAGTTGCCAATCACGCGCTGGAAACCTTCGAGCACTGTGTGGAGCAGGGCTGGGTGCTGGACGGCGTGATGAGCCAGAGCGAAACCCAGCTGCACAACCTGTGGAAACTGCGCGAGTACATCTCCGAGACCATTTCCCACTGGACCCCTTACAAGAACGATATCTCGGTGACGGTCTCCAAAGTCCCAGGGTTTTTGAAAGAAATCGACGCGATCGTCGGCGAACACTACCCGGATTTCGAAATCGTGTGGTTCGGCCACATCGGCGACGGCAACCTGCACCTGAACATCCTCAAGCCGGAAAACCTGAGCAAGGATGAGTTCTTCGCCAAGTGCGCCACCGTGAACAAGTGGGTATTTGAAACCGTCCAGAAGTACAACGGTTCCATCTCGGCCGAGCACGGTGTGGGCATGACCAAGCGTGATTACCTGACCTACAGCCGCTCGCCGGTTGAAATCGAATACATGAAGGCCGTCAAAGCGGTGTTCGACCCTAACGGGATCATGAACCCCGGCAAGATCTTCGCTGTTTAACTGCCCTTAAGGAGTCGTTCCATGAGCTACCAGCACAAGTATGTCGACGGCACCAACATTCACTTTCCGGTCGGTAAAGTGGTGTGTATCGGGCGTAACTACGCCGAGCACGCCAAGGAACTGGACAACCCGGTGCCGACCGAACCGTTGCTGTTCATTAAACCGGGCAGCTGTGTGGTGCCGCTGGAAGGTGGTTTCAGCATCCCTACCGAGCGCGGTTCGGTGCACTACGAAGCGGAAATCGCGGTATTGATCGGCAAGCCGTTGTCGAACAAGCCCAGCCGTGAAGAAGTACTGGACGCCATCTCCGGCTTCGCCCCGGCCCTGGACCTGACCCTGCGCGACAAGCAGGCCGAGCTGAAAGCCAAGGGCCTGCCGTGGGAAATCGCCAAGTCGTTCGACGGTGCGGCGGTGATTGCGCCGTTCGTAGTGGGCAGCACTTTCCAGGACGTGACCGATATCGGTATCCGCCTGAGCATCAATGGCGAAGTGCGCCAGGACGGTAACAGCGCGCAGATGCTCAACCCGATCATCCCGATGATCCAGCACATGGCCGGCTGCTTCTCGCTGCAGGCGGGCGATGTGATCCTCACCGGCACCCCGGCCGGCGTGGGCCCGCTGAATGTGGGTGATGAGCTGGTGCTGGAACTGTCGGGTGTGAACCGCTTCGAAAGCAGCGTGCGCTGACGAAACGCGGTTAAAACTGTGGGAGGGGGCAAGCCCCTCCCACCTTTATTTGTGTGTCGCCGCAAAATCCAAGTTTTTGCATTTTTTTCACACCCCATCCGGATAATCCTCTGCCTCAAGCGCGCGGGTCCGTTGTTCCTGTGCTATCACCTAACGCTGACTTTCCGGAAAAGTGCCCAATGGCCGTGCCCCTGCCTACCGCCACCCCTAAGCTGCGTTCCCGTTTTGCCCTGCGCTGGTATTCCTGGGTGTTTCTCGCCGGGGCGATTGTGTACGGCATTGCCTGGGCCATGCACTGGGATGATCGCGGTGTGCTGTGGGTGCTGGAACGTTTCGAAACCACCGCTGAGCGCCAGGAAAGCGTGTGGTTGCCGGACTACCACGCAGTCATCGACGCCAAGTTGCTACCGGGTATGGAGAAGGACGAGGCCTCGGACCTGGCCTATAACCCCCAGACCAAGACGCTGTTCTCGGTCATGGGCAAAAACCCGTTTCTCGTCGAGCTGACCTTGCAAGGTGATGTGCTGCGCAAGATGCCGCTCAACGGATGGAACAACCCCGAAGGGCTGACAATGATGGAAAACGGCCTGATGGCCGTGGTCGACGAGCGCCAGCATAGCCTGAGTATCGTCAAGGTCGACGCTGCCACCACGGCGCTGAACAAGGCCGACTTCCCAAGTTATGACCTGGGCCCGTCCAAGGACCAGAACAAGGCCTTTGAAGCGATCACCTGGGATAAGCGTAACCAGCAATTGGTCCTGGGCGAAGAGCGCCCGCCGGCACTGTTTACCTGGAAAAGCGATGGCAGCCAGACCCTGGCGGGTAACAAGGTGAAGCTGACCAACACCGAGCTGGACATGCGCAACCTCTCGGCACTGGCGGTCGACCCGCGCACCGGGCATCTACTGGTGTTGTCGGCCGACTCCCATCTGCTGCTGGAGCTGGACGAGAAGGGTGAGCAAGTCAGCTTCATGACCTTGCTGGGCGGTTTCAATGGCCTGAAAGACACCATTCCGCGTGCCGAGGGCGTGACCATGGACGACGACGGCACGCTCTACATGGTCAGTGAGCCCAACCTGTTCTATCGCTTCGAAAAGCAGAAATAACAACTGATTACGTCGGATATGTCGCTGTGTGCGGCATTCGCCAGACATCAGGGCGCGTTTAAGTTTAAATTCAGACAGGCGTGATATTCATTCGCCACTTTTGACTTTGAGCCCGCCCCGATGCGTCGACTAGCCCGCCCCAAACCCGTTTTCTCTATTCTTGTGTTGATCGCGCTGATCAGTGCCGGGGCCGTTGCGCAGCACTTTCGCCTGTTCGAGCGTGCCTGGTTCAACTGGCAGGCGTGGCGTCAGCCGACGAATGAGCGCTCCATCGGCTTGGCGGATTACCGTGTGGCGCTGGAGGCCCAAGTGATCGAAGGACTCGATGACGATGTGTCGGCCCTGACCTACGACCCGGTGCGCAAAAGCCTGTTTACCGTCACCAATAAAAACGCCGAGCTGATCGAGTTGTCCCTTGAGGGCAAGATCCTGCGGCGTATTCCCTTGGTGGGCTTCGGCGATGCCGAGGCGGTGGAATTTATCAGCGACAACATTTATGTCATCAGCGATGAGCGCCAGCAGCGGCTGATCAAGGTGCATGTGGACGACGACACCCAATTCCTCGATGCCGCCGATGCGGAACAGATGACGCTGGGCCTGCACGTGGGGGGCAACAAGGGCTTTGAAGGCCTGGCCTATGACTCGGTGGGCAAGCGCCTGTTCGTGGCCAAGGAGCGCGACCCGATGCTGATCTACGAGGTCCACGGCTTCCCGCATTTCAAACCGGAAAAAACCTACTCGGTGCACGTGATCAACAACCCCAAGCGCGATGCCGGGCTGTTTGTGCGTGACCTGTCGAGCCTGCAATACGATGAGCGCAGCGGCCATTTGCTGGCGTTGTCGGATGAGTCGTTCCTGGTGCTGGAACTGGATATCGACGGTCGCCCGCTAAGCAGTCTGTCACTGCTGAACGGGCGCCATGGCCTGACGAAGCGGGTGCCGCAGGCCGAAGGGATCGCCATGGATGACGAGGGCACGTTGTACCTCGTCAGCGAGCCGAACCTGTTCTACGTCTTCAAGAAACCCAGTTCCTGAAGATACTGCATGACTAATGGGGTGTTCTCAGGCCTTGAGGGTTTTCACGCCTTCAGAGGTGCCGAGCAACAGCACATCCGCCGGGCGCGCCGCGAACAGGCCGTTGGTGACCACGCCGACGATCGCGTTGATCTGCGTCTCCAGCTCTACCGGGTTGGTGATCTGCAGGTTGAACACGTCAATGATGATATTGCCGTTGTCGGTCAACACGCCTTCGCGGTACACCGGGTCGCCGCCCAGTTTCACCAGCTCGCGAGCCACGTGGCTGCGGGCCATCGGGATCACTTCCACCGGCAGCGGGAACGCGCCGAGGACCGGCACCAGCTTGCTGGCGTCGGCGATGCAGATAAAGGTCTTGGCCACGGCCGCGACGATCTTCTCGCGGGTCAGGGCTGCGCCGCCGCCTTTGATCAGGTTCAGGTGTTCGTCGCTTTCATCGGCGCCGTCGACGTAGAACTCCAGGTCGCTCACGGTGTTGAGCTCATACACCGGAATGCCGTGGCCCTTGAGGCGAGCGGCGGTGGCTTCGGAGCTGGCCACGGCGCCGTCGAACGCGCCCTTGTGCTGGGCCAGCGCATCGATAAAGCAGTTGGCGGTGGAGCCGGTGCCGACACCGACGATGCTTTTGTCGTCGAGTTTAGGAAGGATTAAATCGACGGCGGCCTGGGCCACTGCCTGTTTGAGTTGATCCTGGGTCATGCGGGCTCCGGAACGGGCGGGGAGTAAAGAGGGGCGCGAGTATAACCCAACAAAACCTCTGGATTCGTGTGGTCGCCCGCCCAAACGCTGGGTTAGACTCCTTGGCCCTGCCCAACTCGCCCAGTGATTTCCGCCGATGCTTGAACAGTACGTCAAAAAGATCCTCACCTCGCGCGTTTACGACGTTGCCGTAGAAACCCCGTTGCAGACCGCTCGCCAGCTCTCCGAGCGGCTGGGCAACAAGGTCTGGCTCAAGCGCGAAGACTTGCAACCGGTGTTCTCGTTCAAGATTCGCGGCGCCTATAACAAGCTGACGCAGCTGACCGCTGAAGAGCGTGCGCGTGGCGTGGTCACCGCGTCGGCGGGCAACCATGCGCAGGGCCTGGCCCTGGCGGCCAAGGTGCTGGGGGTGAAAGCCACCATCGTGATGCCCAAGACCACCCCCGAGATCAAGGTCGAAGGCGTGCGCTCCCGTGGCGGCAAAGTGGTGCTGCATGGCGATTCCTTTCCGGAAGCCCTGGCCTACTCGCTGAAACTGGTCGACGAAAAAGGCTACGTCTACATCCACCCCTACGACGATCCGCACACCATTGCCGGGCAGGGCACCGTGGCGATGGAAATCCTGCGCCAGCACCCAGGGCCACTGGACGCGATTTTCGTACCGGTGGGCGGCGGCGGGCTGATTGCCGGTATCGCGGCCTACGTGAAGTACCTGCGTCCGGAGATCAAGGTCATCGGCGTCGAGCCGGACGACTCCAACTGCCTGCAAGCCGCCATGGCCGCGGGCGAGCGCGTGGTGCTGCCGACCGTGGGCCTGTTTGCCGATGGCGTGGCGGTGGCGCAGATCGGCCAGCACACCTTCGACATCTGCAAGCACTATGTGGATGAAGTGATCACCGTGAGCACCGATGAAATCTGTGCGGCGATCAAGGACATCTACGACGACACCCGTTCCATCACCGAGCCGGCGGGGGCATTGGGTGTGGCCGGGATCAAGAAATACGTGGAAACCCGTGGTGTGACCGGCCAGACCCTAGTGGCCATCGACTCCGGCGCCAACGTTAACTTCGACCGCCTGCGCCATGTGGCCGAGCGCGCCGAGCTGGGTGAAGGCCGCGAAGCCATCATCGCCGTGACCATTCCCGAAAAGCCCGGCAGCTTCAAGGCGTTCTGCGAAGCCGTGGGCAAGCGCCAGATTACCGAATTCAACTACCGCTACCACTCCGGCAGCGAGGCGCACATTTTCGTCGGTGTGCAGACTCATCCGGAAACCGACCCGCGCAGTGCACTGATCGCCAGCCTCACGAGCCAGGGTTTCCCGGTGCTGGACCTGACCGAGAACGAACTGGCCAAGTTGCACATCCGTCATATGGTCGGCGGGCACGCGGCCAAAGTCAGTGACGAAGTGGTGTTGCGTTTCGAATTCCCGGAGCGTCCGGGCGCCTTGTTCAACTTTCTTAACAAATTGGGCGGGCGCTGGAACATCTCGATGTTCCACTATCGCAACCACGGCGCAGCCGATGGCCGTGTGGTCGCCGGCCTGCAAGTGCCGGCGGACGAGCGTCACCTGGTACCGGCAGCCCTGGAAGCCATTGGCTACCCATACTGGGATGAAAGCGATAACCCGGCCTACACACTGTTCCTCGGTTGAGCGACTACGCTGACGGGGCGGCCTTTAAGGAAAACGACACATGGAAACCCTGACTACCTTGAAAGTTATCCACGTTGCAGCCACCGTGTTGCTGCTGCTCAGTGGTCTGGGGCTGGCGTTGCTGGCCTGGCGCAAACGCAGTGTCGGCCCGGCGGTGACCGTGCAGCGCCCGTGGGCATTCGTCTGGTTGTTGATGGGGATTTGCGTGGTGAGCATGCCGTTTACCGGCTGGTGGCTGGCGCATCTGATCGGCTGGCCGCTGGGGCAGACGTGGATCCTGGGGTCCAGCCTCCTCTATACCGTGGCGGCGCTGGCGTGGTTCTGGCTGGTGGCGCGGCTTAATCGGCTGCGTCGGGGCGAGGGTGGTAGCTTGAACTTCACCTTGGTGCTGGCAGTGGTCAGCCTGGTGGGGTTTGTGGCGATTGCGGGGCTCATGGGTGCAAAGCCGGTTTGAGGCTTTAGACCGAGTCGCCTGCATCGGGGGCAAGCCCCCTCCCACATTTTGACCGTGTGAACCCGATCAAGTGTGGGAGGGGGCTTGCCCCCGATAGATTTATCAGCCGCGCAGCGTAATCACCGGCCAACCACGCTTTTCGGCTTCAGCCCGCAGATTCGGGTCCGGATCCACCGCCACCGGGTGGGTCACCTGCTCCAGCAACGGCAAATCATTCATCGAATCGCTGTAAAAGTAGCTGTCTTCCAGGCTGTACCCGGTTTCTTCCAGCCAGCGGTTCAAGCGCGTCACCTTGCCCTCACGAAAGCACGGCACATCGGTGCTGCGCCCGGTGTAGCGACCGTTTTCCATCTCGCACTCGGTGGCGATCAGGGTTTCGACGCCCAGGCGTGCGGCAATTGGCGCGGTGACGAAACGGTTGGTGGCGGTGATGATGACCAGGGTGTCACCGGCGGCGCGGTGTTTGGCCAGCAGTTCCAGGGCCAGGGGCAGCACGATCGGCTCGATGCAGTCGCGCATATAGTCGTTGTGCCACTCGTCCAGCTGGGCCATTTCGGTGCGGCCAAGGATTTCCAGGCAGAAGTTCAGGTAGGCGGCGTTGTCCAGCTTACCGGCCAGGTAGTCCTGGTAGAACTCGTCGTTGCGGGCCTTGTAGGCCACAGGGTCGAGAATCCCGCGTTCACAGAGGTAATCGCCCCAGGCGTGGTCGCTGTCACCGCCGAGGAGGGTGTTGTCCAAGTCGAATAAAGCCAGGCGCATTGCAGTTACTCGCTGAAAAGTCTGTAAAAAGGCGTCCAGAATACGGTCTTTTCACAAGAGTGCACATAAGGTAAGAAGCCTCGTTGCCGCTTCATCAACCTTTGTGGAACAATGCGGCGACATGCGTTTGCGAGGTTGTTGCCGTGATCGACCCCGATGGTTTCCGTCCTAATGTCGGGATTATTCTTACGAATGATGCCGGACAGGTGCTATGGGCTCGCCGAATCAACCAAGATGCCTGGCAGTTTCCTCAAGGCGGAATCAACCCCGACGAAACCCCTGAAGACGCCTTGTACCGTGAGTTGAATGAAGAAGTCGGCCTTGAGCGTGAAGATGTACAAATTCTGGCCTGTACCCGTGGCTGGTTGCGCTATCGTTTGCCGCAACGCCTGGTGCGTACCCACAGCCAACCGCTGTGCATCGGCCAGAAGCAGAAATGGTTTCTCCTGCGCCTGATCTCCAACGAGCAGCGGGTGCGGATGGATTTGACCGGTAAACCGGAGTTCGATGGCTGGCGTTGGGTCAGCTATTGGTACCCGTTGGGCCAGGTGGTGACATTCAAGCGCGAAGTTTATCGTCGCGCTCTCAAAGAGCTTGCCCCGCGCCTTTTAGCGCGCGACTGACGACGGAGTTCGACCCCGAGCCATGCTCAATACGCTGCGCAAGATCGTCCAGGAAGTTAACTCCGCCAAGGATCTCAAGGCGGCGTTGGGGATTATTGTGTTGCGCGTCAAGGAAGCCATGGGCAGCCAAGTCTGCTCGGTTTACCTGCTGGACCCCGAGACCAACCGTTTTGTGCTGATGGCCACCGAGGGCTTGAACAAGCGCTCTATCGGTAAGGTCAGCATGGCGCCCAATGAAGGTCTGGTGGGCCTGGTGGGGACGCGTGAAGAACCCCTGAACCTTGAACACGCCGCCGATCACCCGCGTTACCGCTACTTTGCCGAAACCGGTGAAGAGCGTTACGCCTCGTTCCTCGGCGCACCGATCATTCACCACCGCCGCGTCGTCGGCGTGTTGGTTATCCAGCAAAAAGAACGCCGCCAGTTCGACGAAGGTGAAGAAGCCTTCCTCGTGACCATGAGTGCGCAGCTCGCTGGCGTGATTGCCCACGCCGAAGCCACCGGCTCGATTCGCGGCCTGGGGCGCCAGGGCAAGGGCATCCAGGAAGCCAAGTTCGTCGGCGTACCGGGTTCGCCAGGTGCGGCGGTCGGTACCGCCGTGGTCATGCTGCCGCCGGCCGACCTCGATGTGGTGCCGGACAAGACCGTCCATGACATCGACGCTGAAATCAAACTGTTCAAGACCGCCCTGGAAGGCGTGCGCGCCGACATGCGCAACCTGTCGACCAAGCTGGCCACCCAGCTGCGCCCCGAAGAGCGTGCGCTGTTCGACGTGTACCAGATGATGCTCGACGACGCGTCGCTGGGTAATGAAGTCAAGACCGTGATCAAGACCGGCCAGTGGGCCCAGGGCGCGTTGCGCCAGGTGGTCACCGATCACGTCAACCGTTTCGAATTGATGGACGACGCCTACCTGCGCGAACGCGCCTCGGACGTGCGTGACCTCGGTCGCCGTCTGTTGGCGTACCTGCAGGAAGACCGCACCACCAACCTGGTCTACCCCGACAACACCATCCTGATCAGTGAAGAACTGACCGCCACCATGCTTGGCGAAGTGCCGGAAGGCAAGCTGGTCGGCCTGGTGTCGGTATTGGGTTCGGGTAACTCCCACGTCGCGATCCTGGCCCGTGCCATGGGCATCCCGACGGTGATGGGCCTGGTGGACCTGCCGTATTCCAAAGTCGACGGCATCGACATGATTGTTGATGGCCACCGCGGCGAAGTGTTTACCAACCCCAGCGAAGTGATGCGCAAGCAGTACGCCGAAGTGGTTGAAGAAGAGAAGCAACTGGCGCTGGGCCTTGATTCATTGCGCGAGCTGCCGTGCGTGACCACCGATGGCCACCGTGTGCCACTGCTGGTGAATACCGGCCTGCTGGCCGACGTGGCCCGTGCGCAACAGCGCGGCGCCGAAGGGGTGGGGCTGTACCGCACCGAAGTGCCGTTCATGATCAACCAGCGTTTTCCGAGTGAGAAGGAGCAGCTGGCGATTTATCGCGAGCAACTGCAAGCCTTCCACCCGTTGCCGGTGACCATGCGCAGCCTGGACATCGGCGGCGACAAGTCACTGTCGTATTTCCCGATTAAAGAGGACAACCCGTTCCTCGGCTGGCGCGGTATCCGCGTCACCCTCGACCACCCTGAAATTTTCCTCGTACAGACCCGCGCCATGCTCAAGGCCAGCGAAGGCCTGAACAACCTGCGCATTTTGCTGCCGATGATCTCCGGTACCCATGAACTGGAAGAGGCACTGCACCTGATCCACCGTGCCTGGGGCGAAGTACGCGACGAAGGCGCCGACGTGCCGATGCCGCCGATTGGCGTGATGATCGAAATCCCGGCGGCGGTGTACCAGGCCAAGGAGCTGGCGCGGCAGGTGGACTTCCTGTCGGTGGGCTCCAACGACCTGACCCAATACCTGCTGGCCGTGGACCGTAACAACCCACGGGTGGCCGACCTCTACGACTACCTGCACCCGGCGGTGCTGCAAGCCCTGCAACACGTGGTGCGCGACGCCCATGCCGAAGGCAAGCCGGTGAGCATCTGCGGTGAAATGGCCGGCGACCCGGCGGCGGCGGTGCTGTTGATGGCGATGGGCTTTGACAGCCTGTCGATGAACGCCACCAACTTGCCGAAGGTGAAGTGGATGCTGCGCCAGGTTGAACTGAGCATGGCCAAGGATCTGCTGGCGGAACTGATGACCATCGACAACCCGCAAGTTATCCACAGCTCGCTGCAGTTGGCGCTGAAGAATTTGGGGCTGACGCGGATGATCAACCCCGCCTCCGCAAAAACCCTCTAATTTCAGCCGGTCGGCTTTTGTAGTGAGCGGGCTTGCCCCGCGCTGGGTGGCGAAGCCGCCCCACAACCCGCTAACCGGTTCTATCTGAAAGCATGCGGCGCTTGTATTAGGGCGGCTTCGCCACCCAGCGCGGGGCAAGCCCGCTCACTACAGGAGGAGTTCTACCTCGCCCAGTCTGCCGCCATGCGGTCCAAAACTACGCTCCACCATCCGCCTCGTCCCGTCGGCATTCACAATCAGCGCCGTACTCGCCCGCGTCCCGTAACTCGGGCTGGCAATAAACACGCTGGATAAAAGGCTTTCCGTCGCCAATCCCACCCCTGTATCTGGCAGGTCCGCAAACGGCGCCGTCTGTGGATCACTCAAAATCCCCAGCAACGCCTCCGGCTGCGGGTCCCCAAGTAGTTCGCTCAACGCCGCCTTGGCCTTGAGCAACTTAGGCCACGGCGTATCCAACCCTGCATTGGATAACCCGTACACCCCAGCCTTCAACCGCGTCGGCTCGGTATGGTTGGCGTTGTAATGCCACAACTCATCCCGCGTGCCCACCAGCAGGTTGAACCCGGCATATTCAATCGAACGGCCGTTAACGTCGGCCAAATAGTCCTCAATCGGCAGTGAACCGTTGAGAAAACGCGCCACCAGTTCCCCTCGGGACTTGCGTGCCGGCGGCTGGTGGGGATCGCGGATATTGGTCAGGGCGGCAAAACGCCCATCGGCATTCACACCCAGCCAAGTGCCCCCCGCTTCCTGGTCGCGACCGGCATAGACACCGGGCGCATCCGGCCACTGGGCCAGCGGCAGGCTGGGGCGGGCGTAGAACTCATCGCGGTTGGCCGCAACGACCAGCGGCTGGGCATGGTCCGGCCGCCAGGCGAAAACAATCAGGCACATCAGGCGATCCCTTTTGTGTTTTTTTGCCACTCTACCCACACCGGCTGCAGCGTTCCATCGTATCCAGTTGGGTCGCATGCCTTCCATCCGTTAACATGCCGGACTTGGTTGGGGGGCTCCCATGGAATTTCTGCTGTATTTGCTGCTTGGCGCCTGTGCGGGCGTGCTCGCCGGGCTATTCGGCGTGGGCGGCGGGATAATCATCGTGCCGGTGCTGGTGTTCAGCTTCACCTTGCAGGGCTTCGACCCGCAGGTGCTGACCCACCTGGCCGTGGGCACGTCCTTGGCAACAATCATCTTTACCTCGGTGAACGCGGTGCGTGAGCACCACCGGCGTGGCGCGGTGCGTTGGCCGATCTTCGTGTGGATGACCGTGGGCATCCTGCTCGGCGCCGGCTTTGGTGCGCTGACTGCCGAAGCGATTTCCGGCCCGCACCTGCAGAAGATCATTGGCGTGTTCGCCCTGCTGGTGGCCGTGCAGTTGGCCCTGGAGGTCAAGCCCAAAGCCAGCCGGACGGTGCCGGGCAAGGTCGGCCTGACCCTGGCGGGCACGGTGATTGGCTGGGCCTCGGCGATTTTCGGGATTGGCGGCGGCTCGCTGACCGTGCCGTTCCTGACCTGGCGCAGCGTGCCGATGCAGCAAGCGGTGGCCACCTCATCGGCCTGTGGCCTGCCGATTGCGCTGGCCAGCGCTTTAAGTTTCATGATTCTGGGCTGGCATGACCCACTGTTGCCCGCTCATAGTCTAGGGTTCGTGTATTTGCCGGCACTGTTGGGCATTGCCCTGACCAGCATGGTGTTTGCCCGCTTCGGCGCACGCTTGGCACATCGGTTGTCGCCGCGTTTGCTCAAGCGGTTGTTCGCCGGGTTGCTGTTCTGCGTCGGCATAAACTTTTTGCTTTAAACAACTTGAGTAATGCAGGCTTAATCGCGCCCCGGCATGGTCCGGCGCCATCACGAATGATTTAACGAGGAGTCGCAATGCTGCCTTACCCGCAGATCGACCCGGTGGCCCTGGCCATCGGTCCGCTGAAAATCCACTGGTACGGGTTGATGTACCTGATTGGCATCGGCGGTGCCTGGTTTCTGGCTTCCCGACGCCTGAACCGTTTCGATCCGACCTGGACCAAGGAGAAGCTCTCCGACCTGATTTTCTGGCTGTCGATGGGGGTGATCGTCGGTGGGCGCCTGGGGTATGTGCTGTTTTACGACCTCTCCGCGTACATCGCCAACCCGACGCTGATCTTCGAAGTGTGGAAAGGCGGCATGGCGTTCCACGGCGGCTTTATCGGCGTGATGATCGCGGCCTGGTGGTTCGGTCGCCGCAATGGCAAGTCGTTTTTCCAACTGATGGACTTCGTTGCGCCGATGGTGCCGATCGGCCTGGGCGCCGGGCGTATCGGTAACTTCATCAACGCCGAGTTGTGGGGCAAGCCGACCGACGTGCCGTGGGCGATGATCTTCCCGCCGTTCAGCGACCCGGCGCAATTGCCGCGCCACCCGTCGCAGCTCTACCAGTTCGCGTTGGAAGGTGTGGCACTGTTCCTTATCCTGTACATCTTCTCGCGCAAGCCGCGCCCCACCATGGCGGTGTCGGGCATGTTCGCGTTGTTCTACGGGATCTTCCGCTTTGTCGTCGAGTTCGTGCGCGTGCCGGATGCGCAACTGGGCTACCTGGCGTTCGGTTGGGTGACCATGGGCCAGATCCTCAGCCTGCCGATGATCCTGGGCGGCCTAGGCCTGCTGTGGTGGGCCTACAACCGCCCGCAGCCTTTGAAGAACACCGCGCTATAAATTCGAATGCCGAGGCTTCCAAGCCTCGGCTTCAACGATACGGGTACCCAAATGAAGCAATATCTCGAACTACTGAACGACGTCGTGACCAATGGGTTGACCAAGGGCGATCGCACCGGCACCGGCACCAAAGCGGTGTTCGCCCGTCAGTATCGGCATAACTTGGCCGACGGCTTCCCGTTGCTGACCACCAAGAAGCTTCACTTCAAAAGTATCGCCAACGAGCTGATCTGGATGTTGAGCGGCAACACCAACATCAAGTGGCTCAACGAAAACGGCGTGAAAATCTGGGACGAGTGGGCCACTGAAGACGGTGACCTCGGTCCGGTGTACGGCGAGCAGTGGACCGCCTGGCCGACCAAGGACGGCGGCACGATCAACCAGATCGACTACATGGTCCATACGCTCAAGACCAACCCTAATAGCCGTCGCATCCTGTTCCACGGCTGGAACGTCGAGTACCTGCCCGACGAAACCAAGAGCCCGCAGGAAAACGCGCGCAACGGCAAACAAGCCCTGCCGCCGTGCCACCTGTTGTATCAGGCGTTCGTACACGACGGTCACTTGTCGATGCAGTTGTATATCCGCAGCTCCGACGTGTTCCTCGGCCTGCCGTACAACACCGCCGCGCTGGCGTTGCTCACCCATATGCTGGCCCAGCAATGTGATCTGATCCCTCACGAGATCATCGTCACCACCGGCGACACCCACGCCTACAGCAATCATATGGAGCAGATTCGCACCCAGCTGGCGCGCACACCGAAGAAGTTGCCGGAACTGGTGATCAAGCGTAAGCCTGCGTCGATCTACGATTATAAATTCGAAGATTTTGAAATCGTAGGCTACGACGCTGACCCAAGCATCAAGGCCGACGTCGCTATCTGAAGACGGTCTCGGTCTAAATGTGGGAGGGGGCTTGCTCCCGATAGCGGTGGGTCAGTTAAGTCATCGGTGACTGACACGCCGCCATCGGGGGCAAGCCCCCTCCCACATTTGAACCGTGTTCGCTTGAATTAATGGCCGTGGCTTCTGCCCACATGCGAGGGCTCTGCCTCGCTGGCGGCAACACCTCCGCTCACCTCCAGTTGCTGCAAAATCCCGCAATGATCTCCGCCGCCACAGCGCTGGCGCAGGTCCAGCAATTGCTCCTGCAGCGCCAGCAGCCCGTCGATCCGCGCTTTCACATGGTGGATATGCTCATCGATCAACGCATTTACGTTTTCGCATTGGTCCTGCGGGCTGTCCCGTAGCCCGAGCAGGCTGCGGATTTCTTCCAGGGTCATGTCCAGGCTGCGGCAGTTGCGGATAAAGACCAGCCGCTCGGTGTGCGCCTGGGTGTACACGCGGTAGTTGGCGTCAGTGCGCGCCGGGGGCGGCAGCAGGCCTTCCTTCTCGTAATAACGGATGGTTTCCACCGGGCAGTCGGTCAGTTTGGCCAATTCGCCGATCTTCATCGCAGCAATCTCCAAATGGGTGCTTGACCCTATAGTGGCTACAGGGTCTTTACTTGGCAACAGGCACCTCTACGGACGCGACAGAATGAGCGATTCCATCCACACCCCGCACAAACATGACCACGATCATGGCCCGAAGAAATTGACCCCCGTGCATGACCACGGCCACGGCGGCTCCTGCTGTTCCGGCACGCCGGCCCCTGCGTTGGTGCAACTGAGCGAAGCGCCCACCGCCGGTTCGCGGCTGAGCACCTTTCGCATCGAAGCCATGGACTGCCCCACCGAGCAGACGCTGATCCAGAACAAACTGGGCAAGCTTGCGGGCGTGCAGCAGCTGGAATTCAACCTGATCAACCGCATCCTCGGCGTCACCCATGACCTGCCGAGCACCGCGCCGATCATCGACGCGATCAAATCCCTCGGCATGCAGGCCGATCCCATCGAAGAAGGTACGCCTGCCGCTGAGCCGCCCGCCAAGAAACACTGGTGGCCGCTGGCGTTGTCCGGCGTCGGCGCGTTGGCTGCCGAAGTGCTGCACTTCAATGACGCCGCGCCTACCTGGGTGATCGCGGTGGTGGCATTGGTGTCGATCCTCAGCGGCGGCCTCACCACGTACAAAAAGGGCTGGATTGCCCTGAAAAACCTCAACCTGAACATCAATGCCTTGATGAGTATCGCGGTGACCGGCGCGATCCTGATTGGCCAGTGGCCGGAAGCCGCGATGGTGATGTTCCTGTTTACTGTCGCCGAGTTGATCGAAGCCAAATCCCTGGATCGCGCGCGTAATGCCATCAGCGGCTTGATGCAGATGACACCCGAGCAGGCCACCGTGCAGCAGGCTGACGGAACGTGGGTTGAAAAAGAGGTCAAAAGCATAGAAATGGGTGCCATCGTGCGGGTTAAGCCCGGCGAACGCATCGGCCTGGACGGTGAAGTCACTGCCGGCCAATCCACCATCGACCAGGCGCCGATCACCGGTGAAAGCCTGCCGATTGAAAAAACCGTGGGCGATAAAGTCTTCGCCGGCACCATCAACCAGGCCGGTTCCCTGGAATATAAAGTGACCGCGGCGGCCAACAACTCCACCCTGGCGCGCATCATTCACGCGGTGGAACAGGCCCAAGGCGCACGGGCGCCGACCCAGCGGTTCGTCGACAGGTTCTCGAAAATCTACACCCCGGCCGTGTTCCTGTTTGCCTTGGGCGTGGCCATTATTCCGCCGCTGTTCATGGCTGGCGTCTGGTTCGACTGGATCTACCGTGCCCTGGTGCTGCTGGTGGTGGCATGCCCGTGTGCGCTGGTGATTTCCACCCCAGTGACCATCGTCAGCGGTCTCGCTGCGGCGGCGCGCAAAGGCATCCTGATCAAGGGCGGCGTGTACCTGGAGGGCGGTTACAAGCTCGACTACCTGGCCCTCGACAAGACCGGCACCATCACCCACGGCAAGCCGGTGCAAACCGATTACCTGGCGCTGTTCCCTAACGTCGAAGACAGCGCGCCGGCCCTGGCCGCCAGTCTGGCCGGGCGTTCCGACCACCCGGTGTCGCTGGCGATTGCCAACGCGGCTGTGGATAAAAATCTGCCCACCCACGTTGTGGATAACTTCGAGGCCCTGGCCGGTCGCGGCGTGCGCGGGGATATCAATGGCGAAACCTACCACTTGGGCAACCACCGCCTGGTGGAAGACCTGGGCCTCTGCTCGCCGGCGCTGGAAGAGAAACTCTTCGCCCTCGAGAAACAGGGCAAGTCCGTGGTGCTGCTGCTCGACAAATCCGGCCCGCTGGCGCTGTTCGCTGTGGCCGACACGGTCAAGGACAGCAGCCGTGAGGCCATCCAGCAACTGCACGAGCTGGGCATCAAGACCCTGATGCTCACCGGCGACAACACCCACACCGCCCAGGCGATTGCTGCCCAGGTCGGTATCGACCAGGCCCAGGGCGACCTGTTGCCTACCGACAAATTGCAAGCCATCGAAACCCTCTACGGCCAAGGCCATCGCGTGGGCATGGTTGGCGACGGCATTAACGACGCACCGGCGCTGGCCCGTGCCGAGATCGGTTTTGCCATGGCCGCAGCCGGTACCGACACCGCCATCGAGACCGCTGACGTAGCGCTGATGGATGATGACCTGCGCAAGATTCCGGCATTCATTCGTCTGTCGCGGCAAACGTCGAGTATCCTCAAACAGAACATCGCCCTGGCGCTGGTGATCAAGGCGATTTTTCTCGCCGTGACCTTCCTGGGCATGGCCACCATGTGGATGGCGGTGTTCGCCGACATGGGCGTGAGCCTGTTGGTGGTGTTCAATGGCCTGCGCCTGTTGCGCAAATAGTCGATGAGAGGGTGGTGTGCTGAGTGCCGAGTTGAAGGCGTTTTACATGGTCGCCCGCCTGGGCAGCATCACCCAGGCGGCGAAAAAGCTCGGCCTGAGCCAACCCACGGTCACCACCCAGGTCCGTAACCTGGAAAGCCAATACGGCGTCGAGCTGTTCTACCGAGGCGGCCGCCGCCTCACCGTCAGCGATGACGGCGCGCGCCTGCTGCCGATGGTCAAGGCGCTGTTGCAGCAGGAAGCGGATATCGAGTTCTTCCTGCGCAACAATGGCCAGGTCCAGGGTGCATTGAGAATTGCCGCGACCGCGCCGTATTACATCCTCGATTTGGTCAAAGCCTTCCGCGAACGCCTGCCGCAGGTGGAGGTGTCGGTAGAAATCGGCAACTCCCAGCAAGTGCTGGAAGCGCTGGACGATTATCGCGTCGACGTCGCCGCCTCCTCGCAATTGCTGGAAGACCCACGCCTGATTCGCCGCGTATTGGGCACTGATCCGCTGGTGTTGGCGGTGCATCGCAATCATCCACTGGCCCAGCTTGATCATGTGTCGTTGAACGCGTTGGCAGGGCACACGCTGTTGATGCGTGAGGCCGGCTCCACCACCCGCAGGTTGACCGAAGACATGCTGCAGGGCGCCGGCGTGAGTTACGGCCCGCTGCTGGAAATCGGCAGCCGCGAATCCATTCGTGAAGCGGTGCTGCGCAATATCGGCATCAGTATCATTGCCCGTCAGGAAGTGCCTCATGACCCGCAGCTGCGGGTGCTGACGATCGAGAATGCGCCGCAGATTCCGGAATACCTGTACTGCCTGAAGGAACGAAAGGGCGCGCGGTTGCCGGCGGCGTTTCTGGGGTTGGCGCAGGAAATGTCTCCAATTTAGAGGTGTGTGGCTGCCTTGAGGGCCAATCGGGGGCAAGCCTCATCTTGGAACTCGGTCAAGTGTGGGAGGGGGCTTGCCCCCGATAGCGATAGACCAGGCAACTCACCGCTGAGAGCCCTACCCAAATCCACCAATACCACTATCACCGCGTTTTGCCTTTCTGCCACATCAGGGACGCATTGCCTGCCTAGCATGGCCTTCATCAGTTTGATGAGGTGCCACCATGAACACAGCCCTGACCCAACCCGGCGCGCCGATGAAGGTGCGCGGTATCCAGAAACGCTTCGGCGCCTTTACCGCGCTGGATAACGTCTCCCTGGACGTCGCCGCCGGCGAGCTGGTGTGCCTGCTGGGCCCGTCCGGCTGCGGCAAGACCACCTTGCTGCGCTGCATCGCCGGGCTGGAGCGCCAGGACAGCGGCGAACTTTACCTGGGCAACCGGGATGTTTCCCTGCTGCCGCCCCAGGCACGGGACTACGGCATTCTGTTCCAGTCCTACGCGCTGTTTCCCAACCTCACCGTCGAAGCGAACATCGGCTACGGCCTCACCGGCAGCAGTCGTGATGAAGTACGCCAGCGCGTTGGCCAGATGCTGGAATTGGTCGGCTTGCTGGGCAGCGAAAAGAAATACCCCGGGCAACTCTCCGGTGGCCAACAGCAGCGGGTCGCGCTGGCGCGTGCCTTGGCCCCGGCGCCGTCGTTATTGCTGCTGGATGAACCGATGTCAGCCCTCGACGCCCGCGTGCGCGAGCATCTGTGCACCGAGTTGCGCCAACTGCAACGACGCCTGGGTATCACCACGTTGATGGTCACCCACAACCAGGACGAAGCCATGCTGATGGCCGACCGCATTGCCGTGATGAACAACGGCAAGGTCGAGCAATACGCCACGCCCCAGGAGATCTACGACCGCCCGGCCACGCCGTTCGTGGCGGAGTTCGTCGGCCAGGGCAATTGGCTGCCGTTCAGCCGCAACAGTGTCAGCCACGCCCAGGTCGGCGGCATGAACATGCGCCTGGCCGACGATGCCGGTGCGGCCAAGTCCGGGCGCCTGTTCTGCCGCCCGGAGGCGATCAGCATCAACCCGCCGGTGCACGAAGAGAACCTGTTCCCGGCCAAGGTCCGTGAGATCACCTTCCTCGGCAACCGCTGCCGCATGAGCTTTGAACTGGAGCAATTGCCCGGCCACCCGTTACTGGCCGAATTGGCGCCGGAAGCCATGCCGCGCCTGGGCGCCCAGGATATCTGGGTGGCCTTGCCGCCGCGCAGCCTGCAGGTGTTTGCCTGAGATGGCTACGGTGATGACGCTGCCGCGCCAGGCTTCCCGCGCCGAAACGGGCGACCGTATTTTCGTGCTCGGCGGCAAGCTGTTGTGGCTGTTGCTGCTGGGCATCGCCGTGCTGCTGCCATTGCTGGCGATCTTCTGGCGCGGTTTCAGCAGCGAAGCCGGGCAGGGCGGTGGTCTGGTCGCCGCGCGGGAACTGGTCACGAGCGACAACTTCCACTGGCTGCTGGGCAACAGCCTCAGAGTCTCCCTCAGCGTGGCGGCCATCGTCGTACCGCTGGCTTACCTGTTTGCCTACGCCCTGCAACGTACGCTGATTCCCGGCAAGGCGATCTGGCGCGGCCTGTCGCTGCTGCCGTTGATGGCGCCGTCGATGTTGCCGGGCATTGCGCTGGTGTACCTGTTCGGCAACCAGGGCATGCTGCGCGGGCTGCTCTCGGACAACATCTACGGCTTCTGGGGCATTGTGCTGGGTGAGGTGATCTACACCTTTCCACATGCCTTGATGATTCTGCTGTCGGCGTTATCCCTGGCGGATGCGCGGCTGTTTGATGCGGCTTCCAGCATGGGCGCGAGCCCGGCTCGGGCGTTTCGCAGCATCACCTGGCCAGCCACACGCCAGGCGGTGTTCGCCGCGTTTTGCCTGGTGTTCACCCTGACCATCACCGACTTCGGTGTGCCCGTGGTGGTGGGCGGCGATTATCAGGTGCTGGCGCTTGAGGCCTACAAAGCCGTGGTTGGCCAGCAGCAGTTCGGGCGTGGCGCATTGATCGGCATGGTGTTGCTGCTTCCGGCGCTGTTCAGCTTTGGCGTGGATGCCTGGCTGCGTCGTCGCCACGGCGATTCCATGAGCGGCCGCGCCCAAGTGTTCCAGCCGGCACCCTCGCGCCTGAGAGACGGCTGCTATCTGAGTATCGTGCTGTTGATCTGTGCCGTGTTGCTGCTGGTGTTCGGCATGGCGGTGTATTCGTCGCTGGTGAAATTCTGGCCGTACAACCTGTCGCTGTCCCTTAACCACTATCAGTTCGAAGACACCGCCGGCGGCGGCTGGCTGGCCTACCGCAACAGCCTGAGCATGGCGCTGTGCACGGCGTTGATCGGCAGCGTGCTGATCTTCACCGGGGCCTACCTGATGGAAAAGACCAAGGGCCAAAAGGGCTTGAACCTGGCGCTGCGCATGCTCAGTTTTGTGCCGATGGCGGTGCCTGGGTTGGTACTGGGCCTGGGCTACGTGTTCTTTTTCAACCTCAACGGCAACCCCCTGCATGTGTTCTACGGGACCATGACCCTGCTGGTGGTGTGCACCATCGCGCACTACCTGACCACCGCACAGATGACCGCCACCACTGCACTGCGTCAGCTCGACGCGGAGTTCGAAGCCGCCGCGCTGTCGCTCAAAGCGCCGCTGTACCGCCATTACTTGAAAGTGACGGTGCCGATCTGCCTGCCGGCGCTGCTGGACATCGTGCGCTACCTGTTTGTGTCGGCGATGACCACCGTGTCCGCCGCGATCTTCCTCTACAGCCCCGACACCATCCTCGCTGCCGTCGCCGTGCTGAATATGGACGACGCCGGCAACGTCGGCGGTGCGGCGGCCATGTCCACTTTGATTCTGTTCACCTCGGCCGGCGTCTCGCTGCTGCTGGCGTGGGCTTCACATGGCGCGCTGCGCCGCTCCCAAGCCTGGCGCCAGACCGCGCCGGGCCAATAATCCTGAAGGAGGTGTTTCATGTTCAAGCCCCTGGCGCTGGTCGCTGCCGTACTCACTGCATTCAGCCTGAATGCCTTCGCCAAGACCGAGTTGACCGTGTACACGGCCCTCGAAGCCGAGCAGTTGAAGACCTATAAGCAGGCCTTCGAAAAGGCCAACCCCGATATCGAAATCAAATGGGTACGCGACTCCACTGGCATCATCACCGCCAAGCTGCTGGCCGAGAAAGCCCGCCCGCAGGCCGATGTGGTGTGGGGCCTGGCCGCCTCCAGCCTGGCGATCCTCGACCAGCAGGGCATGCTGGACAACTACGCACCCAAGGACCTGGACAAGATCGGCAAGAACTACCGCGACGCCGCCAACCCACCGGCCTGGGTCGGCATGGATGTGTGGGCCGCAACGATCTGCTTCAACACTGTGGAGGCCGAGAAACAAGGCCTGACCAAGCCGGTGAGCTGGCAAGACCTGACCAAGCCTGAGTACAAGGGCAAGATCGTCATGCCCAACCCGGCGTCGTCCGGCACGGGCTTCCTGGATGTGAGCGCCTGGCTGCAGACCTTTGGCGAGAAGCAAGGCTGGCAGTACATGGACGACCTGCACCAGAACATCGGGCAGTACGTTCACTCCGGCTCCAAGCCGTGCAAGCTGGCAGCGTCGGGTGAATTCCCGATCGGGATTTCGTTCGAATACCCGGCCGTGCAGTTGAAGCGCCAGGGCGCGCCGCTGGACATCATCCTGCCGAAGGAAGGCCTGGGCTGGGACATCGAAGCCACGGCGGTGATCAAAGGCACGGCCCACGCCGACGCCGCGAAAAAACTCGCCGACTTCTCCGCAAGCCCAGCTGCCATGGACCTGTACAAGGACAACTTCGCCGTCCTCGCCCAGCCCGGCATTGCCAAGCCGCAGACCGAATTGCCGGCCGATTATGAACAGCGCCTGATCAAGAACGACTTTGCCTGGGCCTCGAAGAACCGCGACAGCATTTTGACCGAGTGGCGTAAGCGCTATGACGGCAAGTCCGAGAAAGTGGCAGGGCAGTAAGGTTTTTCGTTAGGGCTACTGGCATCATCGGGGGCAAGCCCCTCCCACACGGATGGCATTCACAAATCGAACTGTGGGAAGGGGCTTGCCCCCGATGGCGGTCTGGAAAACAGGACATCACGATATGACACACCACAGCGACCTGCTGATCATCGGCGCCGGCATCCTCGGCCTGTCCCATGCCTACGCCGCCGCCAAGCGCGGCCTCAAGGTCAAGGTGTTCGAGCGCAGTGCCACCCCGCTGGGCGCCTCGGTGCGCAACTTTGGCCAGGCGCTGGTCACCGGCCAACCGCCGGGGCCGATGCTCGACCTGGCACGGGAAAGTCGCGCTATCTGGGGGCAATGGGCTGAGCGGGCGGGTCTGCAGCTCAAGCGCAACGGCGCCTACCTGTTCGCCCGCACCGAAGCGGAAGAGCATCTGCTGGAAGCCTTCTGTGCCGGCCGTGCACAGGAGCACGGCTACAACGTTGACCTGCTGCAAGGCGCAGCGATGAAAGATCTATACGGCGGCCAGTTCCGTCATCATCGCGCCGCGCTGCATGGCAAGGACGATCAGCAGCTGTATTCGCGCGAAGCGATCCCGGCGCTGATCAACTACCTGGCGCAAGCGCTGAACGTGGAGTTCTACTTCTCAACGCTGGTGCGCGATGTGGAACCGGGCCAGTTGCACAGCACGGCGGGCAGCTTTCGCGGCGAGCAGATCATCGTGTGCTCCGGCCACGACTACCAGACCCTGCTGGCCGAGGTGATCGCCGAACTCAACCCGAGCATCTGCCGCCTGCAAATGCTGCGTGCGCGGCCTGCGGTGAACCTGAACCTGCAACACGCGTTGCTCACCGGCTTGAGTTGCGTGCACTACGGCGCCTTCGCCGATCTGCCGGAAGCCGCGCCGGTGCAGGCGCAGATCCTGCGTGAAGCGCCGCACCTGCACGAACACGGCATCCATCTGCTGATCAGCCCGACACCCCATGGCGAGCTGATCATCGGCGACTCCCATGACTACGGCAGCGATGCGTCGCCCTTCAATGCCGAGCAGATCGACGACTGGATGATCGAACTGGCCGAGCAGACGCTGGGCTGCAATATCCAGGTGGTGGAACGCTGGCAGGGCGTGTACGGCTCGCGCGGGCCGGCGCCGTTTTCCTTCCTGCGGGCTGCTCCAGGCATCAGTGCGGCGTTGATGCACACCGGCGTGGGCATGAGCGTCGGGCCGGCGATGGCAGAGCGCAATATCACCACACTGTGGGGAGCGGCGTGATGAACCCGGAACAGGCAATCGCCGACGTCTTCGGCTTGTATGAGCAATACGGCACGGCGGACTACATCGGCGAGCCGGTGTCGCAGCTCGAGCACATGTCCCAGGCTGCGCAGTTGGCCATGGCCGAGGGCGTTGATGATGAAGTGGTGCTGGCGGCGTTTTTCCACGATATCGGTCACCTCTGCGGCCAGGGTGGCGAAAACATGGACGGTTATGGCGTCGTCAGCCATGAGCGGCTGGGTGCGGATTATCTACGCCGTGCAGGGTTCAGCGAGCGCATGGCCAAGTTGGTCGAGTATCACGTACAGGCCAAACGCTACTTGACCTTTGTTCAACCGGATTACTACGCGCGCTTGAGTGAGGCCAGCCGCCGTACCCTGGCCTATCAGGGCGGGGTGATGAGCGCCGAAGAAGCCCGAGCCTTTGAGCAGGACCCGCTGTGCGCCGTCAGTTTGCGCATGCGTCACTGGGACGAACAGGCCAAAGGCGTGAACGTACCCGTGTTGGACGTTGAGGTGCTGAAGGTCAAGGCCCGTGGGATGTTGCGCTGACAGGGGACTTTTGCCGACAGGGAAAGGTACAGGCAGGGTGTTGTTCAGTTGTACTTTCCTGTCTTCGGCATGGCCGCGCTGACCTAGTTGATAAACCTCCCTTGCGCTAGCGTGTGAGCGTGTTCTAAAGGGAGAAGGTCCATGCGTTATTTAAAGGTGATTGCTCAAGACCGCTCTTACAGTGGCAGGCCAGATACCGTCGTGCTGCAGTTTTGCGCAACGGTGGCTGGCAGCAAAGAAGCGGTGATTAATAACGCCTACGCGCTGGACATCAATGAAGACGGAGACATTGATGTCTGCTTGGGGGATGTCACAAATAATAAGCTGGAAAGTACCCGTGATCACCAGTTGCTGAGCAAGTTTGCCGGCGCCTATCTGAAATTTAACTGGTTCAGCAGCGGGCTTGCTTCAATGCGTTATATGCATATCTTTACCGAGGATTTTTATAAGGACGGCACCCCAGATACTGTCCGTTTACATCTGTATAAGGGCTTCGGCCCTATCACTAAAAAAACACGGGTCATGTGGAACGCTGCGTATGACTTCGATAACGACGGGGCGCTCGAATGGAACATTCACTTTGATGTTAACCATGATGGCGTTATTGACGACATCGACAGGACGCTGGTTCAACAGCTTGCCGAGACCTACTTGAGATTCAAATGGCATGAGCCCGAGGGGGCGCCACGTTGTAACGGGCGTTGAGCGCTGGTCTCAGAGTGCGTTGGCCAGGCTTTCGATCTGTTCGTTGCGCTCTGCCTGGCTCAGCTTGGCATTCGGGTTCAGCGATGACCACTGCGGATGCGCGCGGGCTTTGTGCAACGCGTCCGGCAACTTGCCTTCGCGCCAGCTTTTGTCCTGGGGCGTGTCGACCTTGATGCTGTGCATCGCCGCATGGCCGCGCAGGTTGAGGGCCTTGAGCAACTGGCGTTGGCGCAGGGCGAGCAGGCGCAACACGCTGTCGTCGACGGTCAGCTCGCGCTGGCCTTTGATTTTGCCCAACAGGCGGCTGCCATAACTGCGTGCGGTTTGCAGTGCGCCACCGGCAATCGCGCCAGCCAGGGCGGCGGCGCCAAGCGTCAAGCCACCGACCAATAAATCCACACCGGCCCCTGCGGCCGCGCCTGCCGCGATCCCCCCGCCGACGCGCACGCCCAGTTGCTTGAGGGTTTCCGGGTTGAACAGGTCATCGCCCCAGCGCCCGTCCAGCAAGGGAAGGTCGCTGGCGGCGGCGTCCTGCGGGCGGAAGCCGAATAATTTGAGCAAGGCTTCCACGCATTTTTGTTCACGTTGGCGTACGGCTTTGCGCAGGTCACCGATGGCTTGCTGTTCATCTTCGGTGAGCACGCTGCGGCGGCAGGCGGCGCAGTCGATCAGCAGCTCGGCGATCAAGCGCACGGCGCTTTGCTGACGGGCCTGGCGTTGGGCTTGCTGGTCGAGAATCAACCGCTCCAGCTGTGGCCGCGCGTTCTCCAGCAGCAAGGCAAGGCTTTCATACAAGCGTCGCTCGCCGTCTTCCGGCGGCGCCACGCTGTCGAAGCGCACCAGCGCATGCAGGCCAAGGCGGGCGAGGGCTTCGCGCCAGTCCGGCTCGCGGTGGTCGCTGCTGCTGACAAAGTTGAGCACCGGCAGCAACGGCTTACCGCAGCTGGCCAGCACTTGCAGCTCATCGCGGTACTTGGCCAGTACCGGCTCGCGGGCGTCGATCACGTACAATCCGGCGTCGGAGGCCTGCAGTTGGCGCAGCACTTTGGCTTCCTGCTCGAAGCGCTGGCGGGCTTCGCTGCCCTCCAAAAAGCGCGCCAAGCGTGCCGGGCCGTCGAGGCGTTCGCCGGGGCGATCCAGGCGCTCCAGGTAATCGAGCAGGGCGATGGCGTCTTCCAGTCCGGGCGTGTCGTACAGCTCCAGCAAGGCTTCGCCGTCCACCGACAAACGCGCGCCTTCGACATGCCGCGTGGTGCTGGGGCGGTGGGAAACTTCGCCAAAGCCCACGTCACGCGTGAGGGTGCGCAGCAGCGAGGTCTTGCCGACATTGGTGTGGCCGACCACGGCGAGTTTCAGGGGCTTAGTCATGACCGCTCTCCAGCCAGTTCAATGGCGCACAATCGGCGAACGGCAGTTCAAGCTGTTGCAGTGCGGCGTGCCAGTCGCCCAAGCGTTCGGCGTCCAAGGCCTGGCCGGACGGGGCTTGCAGCAACCACACGCGGGTGGCGGTGGCGCTGCGCGCCAGCTCGGCGATCAGCGCCAGGCTGCCACGGTCGGGCGAACGGCGCGGGTCGCAGGCAATGGCCAGGCGTGCGGGCGGAAAGCGCGTCAGTTGTTCGAGCAGTTTGTGACGCGATTCGCGGCTGTCGAGGATGCCGGCGTTCTTCACGCTGGCCGGCAGTTTGGGTGGCCAAGCGTGTTGATCGTCCAATTCGATGGCGACCACCAGCGCGCCGTCGCTTTCCAGTTCACTGACGCCGCCGCTGACGTGATGCAGCTGTTCGGGTGCGGCGTCGTTGACGCCGAGGCGCTCGCTGCTCGGCATCAAACGCTCACGCAGTTGGCTGTAGCCCGGCAGGTTCAGGTCCAGGCGCAATGCCGCGCGCCCGCGTTTCCAGCGCCACAGGCACAGCAGCGCGAGGACCAGGCGGGGCAGCAGGCCGTAGACCAGCAGCACGCCCACCAGCCAGGCGGCCCAGGCTTGGCGGGCGCTTTCGATATTCAGCGCGGAGTCGCCGCTGGCGCGGATCATCTCGACGGTCGGCACGTTGAAGCCGAGCAACGCGGGCAAGGTGCCGAGGGCCTGGGTGACGGCGACAAAAGTGTCGGCACCAAGAATGGTGGTTTCCCACACAAAGCCGTAGCGGCGGGTGGCGAGCAGCGTAAGAAGAATCACCAGCGCACTGAGCAACGCCAACAACCACAGGCTGTTGACCAGCACACCCACCGCCCAGCGATTGAGTTTGTGCCGTTGCAGCAGCAGTAACAGCGCGGGTGCCAGTTGGGCCGCTTTAGCGTCACGGGCGAGTTTTTCGCTGAGCCACAACCACAGTCGCCCCAGGCTGGCACTGTGTTCGCCGGCAAACAGCAGGCCCAGCGCCCAACTGATCAGCAGGATCAGGTTCAAACCGAGCAGGCTGCCCAGGGCCCAGAACACATTCACCGGGGTCAGGCCGTTACCCAGCGCAGCAAAGGCCAGTCCGGCGCCGCTGATCACGGCGACGATGGCCAGCAGCACCAGCGCCAAACGCGCGCCTTGCAGCCAGCGGGTGAGGGCGGCGGTGAGTCCATCGCGCTCGGCCAGGTGCAGGGCGCGCTGCTGGATGCGCGTCGGCAGGTCACCGCCGGCCGAGCGGGCCAGGCGGTTGGCTTCCAGATCTTCCAGGTTGCCGGCGTGTTCTTCGCGCAGGCGTACGGTTTCTGTCAGCCAGAGTTTTTGCAGGGGGTTCAGTGCAGTCACGCGCCGTCCTGTTGAGCAAGTGAGGTTGGAGCATAACCGCAGACCTGCGGCTCTGGTATTCTCGTCGCCATGAAAAAAACTCTCCCTTTAAGCCTGATCGCAGCCCTCGGTGAAAACCGTGTGATCGGCGTCGACAACAGCATGCCCTGGCATTTGCCGGGGGATTTCAAATATTTCAAGGCCACCACGCTCGGCAAGCCGATCATCATGGGGCGCAAGACCTGGGATTCCCTGGGCCGACCGCTGCCGGGGCGCCTGAACCTGGTGGTTAGCCGTCAGACCGATCTGGCGCTCGAAGGTGCGGAAGTTTTTCCGTCACTGGATGCTGCGGTTGAACGCGCCGAGGCGTGGGCGTTGGAGCAGGGCGTGGATGAGCTGATGCTGATCGGCGGTGCGCAGTTGTATGCGCAGGGGTTGGAGCAGGCGGATCGCCTGTATTTGACGCGGGTGGCGCTGAGCCCGGAAGGGGATGCGTGGTTTCCGCAGTTTGATGCGGGCCAGTGGACGCTGGTGTCGAATGTCGAGAATGCGGCTGAGGGTGATAAGCCAGCGTACAGCTTCGAAGTTTGGGAAAAAGCTTAAGAGCATCGGGAGCAAGCCCCCTCCCACAGTTGACCGAGTGGTTTTGAACAACGCGGTCCAATGTGGGAGGGGGCTTGCCCCCGATTGCGGTCTATCAGGCCTGCGCTAACTCAGCATGCTCATCCGCATTCAACCGTTCTTTATCCGTCTGCCCCATGATCTGGCTGGTAATCGCGCCCGCCGTCATCGAACCATTCACGTTCAGCGCCGTACGGCCCATGTCGATCAGCGGCTCCACGGAAATCAGCAGCGCCACCAGCGATACCGGCAGGCCCATCGCCGGCAGTACGATCAATGCGGCGAAGGTCGCCCCGCCGCCCACGCCCGCCACACCGGCCGAACTCAGGGTCACAATCGCCACCAAGGTCGCGATCCACAGCGGATCCAGCGGGTTGATGCCGACAGTCGGTGCAACCATCACCGCCAACATCGCAGGGTAGAGACCCGCGCAGCCGTTCTGGCCGATGGTCGCGCCAAACGACGCGGCGAAACCGGCGATGGATTGCGGGATGCCCAGGCGACGGGTCTGCGCTTCAATGCTCAGCGGGATCGCCGCCGCGCTGGAGCGGCTGGTGAAGGCAAAGGTCAGCACCGGCCACACCTTGCGGAAGAAGCGCAGCGGGTTGATCCCCGCCAGCGACAGCAGCAGGCCATGCACCACAAACATCAGGCCTAGCGCCAGGTATGACACGACCACAAAACTGCCGAGCTTGATGATGTCTTGCAGGTTGGAGCCAGCGACGACTTTGGTCATGAGTGCCAGCACGCCATAGGGCGTGAGCTTCATGACCAGGCGCACCAAGCGCATCACCCAGGCTTGCAGGGTGTCGATGGCGTTGAGCACTTTCTGGCCTTTTTCCACGTCATCCTTGAGCAGTTGCAGTGCGGCAACACCCAGGAAGGCGGCGAAGATCACCACGCTGATGATCGACGTCGGCTTGGCCCGCGCCAGGTCGGCGAACGGGTTGGCGGGCACGAACGACAGCAGCAATTGCGGGATATTCAGGTCGGCGACCTTACCGGCGTAGTCACTCTGGATCACTTGCAGGCGCGCCATTTCCTGGGTGCCGGCCACCAGGCCTTCGGCGGTGAGGCCGAACAGGTTGGTCAGCGCGATACCGATCAGCGCCGCAATCGCGGTGGTGAACAGCAGCGTGCCGATGGTCAAAAAGCTGATCTTGCCGAGTGATGAGGCGTTGTGCAGACGTGCCACGGCGCTGAGGATCGAGGCGAATACCAGCGGGATCACGATCATTTGCAACAGTTGTACGTAGCCGTTACCGACGAGGTCGAACCAGCCGATGGAGGCTTTGAGCACAGGATTGCCGTCGCCGTAGATCGTGTGCAGAACGGCACCGAACACCACGCCGAGAACCAGCGCAAACAGGACCTTCTTGGCGAGGCTCCAGTTTGTGCGGCGGGTTTGTGCCAGGCCCAGCAAGAGGGCCGCGAACACCAGTAAATTGAGAATCAGGGGAAGATTCATTGAAACTCCGTTGAGAGGGCAGCCAATCGCGCGAGCCTGCGACTGCGAACCGGCAAGCCTAACAGCTTGAAATATATTGATTTAATATCGATATGGAATGGTGGCTGTCGTTTTTGGAATAAGCACCTGACGCTCAGGCGCATGAGGGTGACGGGATCAGGACGCGTACGGTCGTGCTCAACGTGGGAACTGTCACAGGGATTTGTTAGCGTCGGTATCTTTCACTCAGGGAGACACCGCCTATGAAGTTCGCGCCGAAATTACTAGCCGCCGCATTCTGCCTCGGACTCGTCAGCCAGGCGTTCGCCGCCACCGAGTTGAAACACTGGCCGGCGCCTGCCGCCAAGCAGCTCAATGAAATGATCGCCGCCAATGCCAACAAGGGTAACTTCGCGGTGTTCGACATGGACAACACCAGCTACCGCTACGACCTCGAAGAGTCCCTGCTGCCCTACATGGAAAACAAGGGCCTGATCACCCGCGACAGCCTTGATCCGTCGCTCAAGCTTATGCCGTTCAAAGACACCGCCGACCATAAGGAAAGTCTGTTCAGTTACTACTATCGCCTCTGCGAAGTGGACGACATGGTTTGCTACCCGTGGGTCGCCCAGGTGTTCTCGGGCTTCACCCTCAAGGAGCTCAAAGTGCAGGTCGATGAGCTGATGGCCTCCGGCAAGCCCGTGCCGGTCAGTTATTTTGACGGCGACGTGGTGAAGCAGTCCGAAGTGCAACCGCCGAAAGTCTTCACCGGCCAGGCCGAGCTGTACAACAAGCTGATGGAAAACGGCATCGAGGTGTATGTGATGACCGCCGCTTCCGAGGAGCTGGTGCGCATGGTCGCCGCCGATCCGAAGTATGGCTACAACGTCAAACCCGAGAACGTCATCGGCGTGAGCACCTTGCTCAAGGACCGCAAGACCGGTGAGCTGACCACCGCGCGCAAACAGATCACCGCCGGCAAATATGACGAGAAGGCCAACCTCGGCCTGGAACTGACCCCGTACCTGTGGACGCCGGCCACTTGGATGGCGGGCAAGCACGCGGCGATCCTCACCTACATCGACGAATGGAAGAAGCCGGTGATCGTTGGCGGTGACACACCGACCAGCGACGGCTACATGCTGTTCCACGATGTGGACGTGGCCAAGGGCGGCATCCACCTGTGGATCAACCGTAAAGACAAATACATGACCCAACTGAACGGCATGATCGCCAAGCACGCGGCGGCGCAGGCCAAGGAAGGGTTGCCGGTGACGGCGGACAAAAACTGGGTGATCGTCAAACCTGACGAAATTCAGTAAGCCTGAGGTGGCTTTAATCGGGGGCAAGCCCCTCCCACATTTGACCGAGTTCCAACATGAGGATGCAGTCAGTGTGGGAGGGGGCTTGCCCCCGATAGCGATTTGATTGACACCGCAAAGCCTCGGCTAAAATAGATATCAATTGCGAACCAATCTCATCCTCTGCTAGCGTGCGCACTTCCTGAACCCTCCGTTCTTCTCAAGGTAGTGCTGTGCCCTCCTGGAATTCGCAGATCGCGCGCCTGTTCGCGGAGCAGAAGAAAGCCCTCGAAGCCTTCGTCACCCGCCGCACCGGCAGCGCCCAGGTGGCCGCCGACCTGACTCAGGAGTCGTTCCTGCGCCTGGCGCGCCTGGACTCCGGCGAGAAGATCGACAACCTCCCGGCCTTCCTCTTCACCATTGCCAGTAACCTGGTGCGCGATCACCAGCGCCAGGCCATCCGCCGTGAACGCCTGGATGCCGGTGAGCCCAGCGAAGAGTTGCCGTGCGGCAACCCAGGTGCCGACGAACAATTGGCCGCCTACCAACAGGAGCAACTCATGCAGGACGCGATCCTGGCGTTGCCCGAAGCGACTCGGCAGATCTTCCTGCTCTATCATGTCGACGAACTGTCCTACCGCGAAATTGGTGAGCGCCTGTCGATCACCCCGCGCAGTGTGGAATACCAATTGCGTCGCGCCTTGATTGAATGCCGCGCTTACATCAAGACGCGGCTTGCCTGCGAGACACAAGGACGTCGGTCATGACTGCCACACACACTGCCGACGACCTATTCGAAGAAGCATCCGGCTGGTATTTCCGCCTGCAGGCTGAGGATGTAACCCCGGCCGAAATGGACGCCTTTGCCGCGTGGCTCGGGCAGGGCCAGGCCCAGGATGACGCCTGGCAGGAAGTGCAGGCGATGCTCGGCGGCTTGCGTGAACCGGCACGCCTGATCCGCCGCGCCGAACAGGCTGCCTGGCGCAAACCCGCCCGGCGTTGGGCCTGCGCCGCCGCCGTGTTGCTGGCGGTGGGGCTGACCGTGCAGAACACGCCCTGGCTCGACCGCCTGCGCGCGGACTACGCCACTGGCACCGGCGAATCGCGCACGGTCGAACTGGCTGACGGTTCCCACTTGCAGCTCAACACCGACAGCGCCGTTCAGGTCCGCATGAGTGCCGGTGAGCGGCAGATTCGTTTGCTGCGTGGCGAAGGCTTTTTCGACGTCACCAAAGACCCGGCGCGGCCCTTCGTAGTGCAGTCCGGCGATGGCTGGGTGAAGGTGGTCGGCACTCAGTTCAGCGTGGCACGGCGCGATGCGCAGACGCGAGTGCAGGTGGCGCAGGGCAAGGTGCAGGTCAGTTCCGGCGGTGATACGGCGGTTTATTTGGAACCGGGACGGGCGGTGGAGTATCAGGGCCAGCGCCTCGCCGACGTCCACGGTTTCGATCCAGCCAGCGGCTTTGCCTGGCGTCAGCGGCAGTTGGTGTTCCGTCAACAACCGCTGTCCGAAGTGGTCAGCGAGTTGAACCGCTATTGGCCGGGCAAGACCCTGGTGCTGGGCGAGGCGCTGCGTAATCGCGTGGTGTCCGGCGTGTTCGAGATCGACAAGCCCGAGGCCGTGATCAAGGCGCTGGAATACACCCTCAACCTGCGCGCCGAGCACTACACCCCGTATTTACTGGTGTTGCGCGAAGGCAAAGCGTCCTGACAGCAACTTTTTCAAAATATTTTCAGGGTTTCCCCGCAAGCCATCGTCCTTGATCACTGAGGCGTAAATAGTAAGCACTCTCAAGTAGTGCGGCGCCGATCACAGACTTTTTGCACCGGGGAGCACCATCCATGGCACACCAATTCGCCGCACGGCCCTTGCTGGCACTGGCCATTTCCTTGGCCTGCGGCACTGCGCCGCTGTATTTGCAAGCTGCTGAAAGCACCCAGGCCCAGGCCTACCGCTTCGATATTCCAGGGCAGAGCCTGGACGGTGCGCTGGCGGCGTTTTCGGCGGTCACGCGGGTTCAGGTGTTGGTGTCCGGTGAGTTGACACAGGGTGTGATGTCGCCCGGTGTGAGTGGCAATCTGGGTCAGCGCGAGGCGTTGGGCCAGTTGTTGGGCGGCACAGGGTTGAGCGCCGCTTTTATCAATGCCGATACCGTCACCCTGGAAAAACGTGTCGACACAGGCGGCGCCCTCGAAGTCGGCGCCACCACCATCAGCGCCGAACGCCTGGGGGCCACCACCGAAGGCACCGGCTCCTACACCACGGGCGCCGTGACCTTGGGCAAGGGTGAGCAGAAGCTCAAGGACATCCCGCAATCGGTCAGCGTCATGACCCGCAAGCAGATGGATGACCAGAACACCACCAAGCTTTCCGAGGTGGTCAAGCGCACGCCCGGCCTGACGGCGACCAAATCCCCCGGCCCTGGGATGTTCATCTTCTCCCGGGGGTTCGAAGTCGGCACCCTGCAATACGACGGCGTCGGCATTCCGCGTAACACCTACGCGTTGGGCAGCTACCTCACCGAAAACATGGCGATCTACGACCGTGTGGAAACCCTGCGCGGCCCAGCCGCCTTGCTGCAAGGCGCGAACAGCCCCGGCGGCACCATGAACCTGGTGCGCAAGCGCGGGCAACAGGCACCGACCGTGACCATCACCGCCAAGGCCGGCTCGTGGGACCATTACGGTACCCAAGTCGATGCCGGCGGCCCGCTCAATACCGAAGGCACATTGCGCGGCCGGTTTGTGGCGGATTACGACACCACCGACTCCTTCGTCGATTACGCTGGCGGCTGGAATCAGACGGTCTATGCAGCGGTGGACTACGACTTCACGCCAGACACCACCGTCGGCGTGGGCATCAGCAACCAGAAGGGGCATTCGCGCCCCAACTTCATGTCGCTGCCGCGTTACGCCAACGGCAGTGACATCGGCTTGTCGCGATCGACCTTCGTCGGCGCCAGCTGGAACCGCAACGTCAATAACCAGACCCAGGTGTTTGCCGATATCGAGCATCGCTTCAACGATGACTGGAAAGTGAAGGCCGCCCTGGTGGCGATGGACGAACACAATGACGCGACCTACCAGGCGACGTGGGACACCATCCCCAACCCCGGCGACACCGGCACCGTGCGTTATGTCGATTGGGTCACTGACTTCAACACCAAGAGCCGTGGTGTCGATGTGTATGTCGACGGCAAGTTCGAAGGCCTGGGTTTCCAGCAGGAAATGATTCTGGGCGCCAACTATTCCAAACTCACCACGGATGATTTCTGGGCGCGCGCGGCGACGCCGGGTGCAGATATTTTCAACATCGACCACAACCGGCCGCAGCGCGACAGGAATCAGTTGTTCCAGGCGGGGAATGCGACGAAGAGCTGGTATGACATTCGCCAGAAGGGCATTTATGGCACCTGGCGTGTCAAGGTCGCGGACCCGCTGACGTTGATCCTCGGTGCGCGCACCAGTTGGTATGACTATTCCTACAGGGACGAGAGCGGGTTCCAGGGTGTGTACGGCGACCCAACCCGGAGCACCACGCACAGCAATGGTCACGTCACGCCCTACGCCGGCCTGGTCTATGCACTCAACGAGCAATGGTCGGCCTACGCCAGCTATACCGATGCCTTTGAGCCACAAACCAACCTGACCACCTCATTGACCGTGCTCAAGCCTATTGAAGGCCAGAATTACGAGCTGGGCCTGAAGGGCGAACTGGCGGACGGTCGGCTCAATACCTCGTTCGCTCTCTTCCGCTATGACCAGGAAAACCGCGCGGCTCAAGACCTGCAAGGCGGTAAAGTCTGCGGCGGCTGGTACTGCTCGCTCGCCTCCGGCAAGGTCCGTAGCCAAGGCTTCGAGGCCACCTTGAGCGGTGAAGTGCTGCCGGGCCTGCAACTGGTCTCCAGCTACACCTACAACACCACCAAATTCCTCAAGGACGACACCTACGAAGGCAAGATCTTCAGCACCTGGACGCCCAAGCACCTGCTCAAGGTCTGGGGGGACTACCAGTTGCCGGGCGACTGGAACAACGTCAGCGTCGGTGCCGGCGTGACCGCACAAAGCAGCACCGTCGCCTATGACCGCACGTTCAGCGTGCCCGGCAATGCGCTGTGGGATTCGCGGGTGGCCTACAAGATCAACCAGGAGTTCACCGTTGCGGCGAACCTGAACAATATGTTCGACAAGAAGTATTACATCCCGGCGTACAACGCGAATTGGGGCAGTAACTACTATGGCGACCCGCGCAATGTGATGTTTACCATGACCTACACCCCACAGTTTTAAAGAGCGCCCACATTTGATCTCCATTGTTTTGGAGCGTTGTTTCAGGCAAAAAAATGCCCCGCACCTGGCGGGGCATTTTTATGGGCGAAGCTTACAGACCGTCGAGCATCGCTTTGTTACGCACCGCACCCTTGTCGGCACTGGTAGCCAGCAAGGCATAGGCCTTCAGCGCGGTGGTCACTTTACGTGGACGCTTCTCCACCGGCTTCCAGCCTTTCTTGTCCTGCTCGACCCGGCGTGCAGCCAGTTCTTCGTCGCTGATCAACAAGTTGATCGAGCGGTTCGGAATGTCGATCAGCACCTTGTCGCCATCCTGCACCAGGCCAATCGCGCCACCGGCAGCGGCTTCCGGCGAAGCGTGGCCGATGGACAGGCCTGAGGTGCCGCCGGAGAAACGGCCGTCGGTCAGCAAGGCGCAGGCTTTGCCCAGGCCCTTGGACTTCAGGTACGACGTCGGGTAGAGCATCTCCTGCATACCCGGGCCGCCTTTCGGGCCTTCGTAGCGGATGATCACGATGTCGCCTTCTTTCACTTCGTCAGCGAGGATGCCGCGTACCGAGCTGTCCTGGCTTTCATAGATCTTGGCGCGGCCTTCGAAGACGTGGATGGATTCATCCACGCCGGCGGTTTTCACCACGCAGCCATCCAGGGCGATGTTGCCGTACAGCACGGCCAGGCCGCCTTCTTGCGAGTAGGCGTGCTCGACACTGCGGATGCAGCCGTTTTCACGGTCGTCGTCCAGGGTGTCCCAACGGGTCGACTGGCTGAACGCGGTTTGCGTCGGGATGCCCGCCGGGCCAGCCTTGAAGAAGGTGTGCACGGCTTCATCGTCAGTCTGGGTGATGTCCCACTTGGCGATGCCTTCGGCGATGGACTTGCTGTGCACGGTCGGCAGGTCGGTGTGCAGCAGGCCGCCACGGGCCAGCGAGCCGAGGATCGAGAAGATCCCGCCGGCGCGGTGCACGTCTTCCATGTGGTACTTCTGGATGTTCGGCGCGACTTTGCACAGTTGTGGCACGTGACGGGACAGACGGTCGATGTCGCGCAGGTCGAAATCGATCTCGGCTTCCTGGGCGGCGGCCAGCAAGTGCAGGATGGTGTTGGTGGAACCGCCCATGGCGATGTCCAGGGTCATGGCGTTTTCGAACGCCTTGAAGTTGGCGATATTGCGCGGCAACACCGACTCATCGTTCTCGCCGTAGTAACGCTTGCACAGCTCGACGATGGTACGGCCGGCCTGCAGAAACAGCTGCTCGCGGTCACTGTGGGTGGCCAGGGTGGAACCGTTGCCCGGCAACGCCAGGCCCAGGGCTTCCACCAGGCAGTTCATCGAGTTGGCGGTGAACATGCCGGAGCACGAGCCGCAGGTCGGGCAGGCGCTGCGCTCGTATTCCGCGACCTTCTCGTCAGAAGCGCTGGAATCGGCGGCGATGACCATGGCGTCGACCAGGTCGAGGCCGTGGGAGGCGAGCTTGGTCTTGCCGGCTTCCATCGGGCCGCCGGAGACGAAGATCACCGGGATGTTCAGGCGCAGGGCGGCCATCAGCATGCCAGGGGTGATCTTGTCGCAGTTGGAGATGCATACGATGGCGTCGGCGCAGTGGGCGTTGACCATGTACTCCACGGAGTCGGCGATGATCTCGCGGCTCGGCAGGGAATACAGCATGCCGTCATGGCCCATGGCGATGCCGTCGTCCACGGCAATGGTGTTGAATTCTTTTGCTACGCCGCCAGCACGTTCGATCTCACGGGCGACCAGTTGGCCCAGGTCCTTGAGGTGGACGTGGCCTGGTACGAATTGGGTGAACGAGTTGGCAATCGCGATGATCGGCTTCTTGAAGTCGTCATCTTTCATCCCCGTGGCACGCCACAGTGCGCGCGCGCCGGCCATGTTGCGGCCATGGGTGGATGTTTTCGAGCGGTAATCTGGCATGGAGCACTCCGGGCGGCTAATCAAGTAACTACTATCAGGTACTACTGGGGAGTGAGCTTCTAATTGACGACTGGAACACCCGAAAATAGCCGTGTGTCCGGAAGTTGCCACTCGCGTCGCGGGATCGCCGCTTGCTTGGGCCTCGAGCTCATAAACCCGCCGGGGGATGACTGGCGATGAATAGGCCGATTCTACACCGCTGGAGGCTGGAGGGAATGGCCGAAACCGTGAAGATAACGGCTACGGGACGTGCGGGTGGCGCCGTGCCCATGCGTTCAGGACCAGGGCGGCGATGCTCAGGATCAGAAAGCACAGACCCAGCGCGGTGCTCAGGTGGTGCGTAAAGGTGCTGATGAATGCACTGATAAGGCCACCGGCAATGAATAATACCGCTGCAACGGCTGAAGCCGCCGTACCTGCGTTGTCTGGAAACAAGCTCATGGCCTTGGAGTTGGAAATGGGCCGGGTGATTGTGGTGCCAGCAGTGCAGAGCAGCATGGGCACCAGCACGGTCAGTGTTGATAGGCCGAAATGATAGGCCAGGGACAGCATGACCACGCCCGAGATCGCGATCAGTACCAGCCCGATGGCCATCTGGGTCGCAGCCGGTAGCCGTTTATGCAGGAAGCCTGCACAAATTCCGCCCAATACGTAAGCGGCGCCGTAGAGAAGCAAGGTCAAGGAGTATTCGTGGGGCGACAGCTGTAGCTGGTCCATGAAAATCAGCGGCGAAACCACGATGAACGAGAAATGGCAGGCGAAAGTAATCGCCGAGATCGTGGCATAGCTGGCGAAGTGGCGGTTGGCGAAGACCTTGGCGTAGGCCTTGAACATGCTCTGCTGGCTCGCTGACGCTTGAGGCAGGCCGCCATGGAGTAGCCGGTGAGCCATGATCAAGGTTGCGGCACAAAGCGCTATAAACACATAGAAGCTTGCTTGCCATCCCCAGTGCAGTTGCAGCCACGCGCCCAGCAGCGGGGAAATCGAAATGAAGATTCCTCCGGCCGTGACCATTGCGATCCGCAACCGCTCTTGTTCTCTGCCGAAGAACAGGTCCTGTACCAGCGCTTGGGACAGTATGAAGCCGCCGCAGCCCATGGCCTGGATGACACGGAAAAACAGGAATTGGGGCGTGTTGCTGGCCGCCAAGCACCCGGCCGCGCCAATGATTGCAACGACCATGCTGGCCAGTAGCAGTTTTTTGCGGCCGATCCTGTCGGACAGCGGGCCGATCAACAGCATGGAGCAGGAAAACCCAATAGCGAATAGGCTGACTGAGCGGGCGATCTGGGTGGTCGAGGTGGAGAAGTGTTCCGCCAAGGCGGGAAAGGACGGCAGCACGACGTCAAGCGGGAAGACGCCCAGCAAGGTCATGGTCATCAGCCAGAAAATAATGAAGGGTTTTTCAGCGTGTGTGATTGCCGCCGACATGCGCGAGCCTCGATTCCGTGAGGGGGTCGAGGATCGAGCCTGAGCAGAGGAAAGTCAAAACCTGGTGCGGTGCGAAACTTCCTGAAAGCTCGTAGGAGCCCGGAGGCTCCTACAGGCCAACGGCATCAGCTATTCGGCAACAACCGGCACGTAATGCTCTTGATATACCGCGTCTCGACAATCGCCGGGTGCACCGGATGGTCCGGGCCCTGGCCGCCGCGTTCCAGCATCTGGATATTGCGGTCCAGGTGTCGGGCGCTGGTCAGCAGGATGTTCTGCAGGTCGTCTTCCGGCAGGTGCATGGAGCACGAGGCGCTGACCAGGATGCCGTCTTTGCTGAGCAGGCGCATGGCTTGCTCGTTCAGGCGGCGGTAGGCGCCTTCGCCGTTCTTCATGTCTTTCTTGCGTTTGATGAAGGCCGGCGGGTCGGCGACGATTACGTCGAAACGCTCTTCGCTGGCTTTCAGTTCCTTGAGGGCTTCAAACACGTCGCCTTCGATGCAGGTCATTTTCTCGGCAACGCCGTTCAGTGCGGCATTGCGCTCCACGCCGTCGAGGGCGAAGGCCGACGCGTCGACGCAGAACACTTCACTGGCGCCGAAGGCCGCAGCTTGCACGCCCCAGCCGCCGATGTAGCTGTAGAGGTCCAGCACGCGTTTGCCTTTGGCATACGGGGCCAGGCGGGCGCGGTTCATGCGGTGGTCGTAGAACCAGCCGGTTTTCTGGCCCTGGATCACCGGGGCTTCGAATTTCACGCCGTTTTCTTCCAGCGTCACCCACTCCGGCACCAGGCCGAACACGGTTTCGACGTAGCGGTTGAGGCCTTCGGCGTCGCGCGCGGCGGAGTCGTTCTTGAACAGGATGCCGCTCGGCTTGAGCACTTGGGTCAGGGCGGCGATCACGTCTTCTTTATGAGCTTCCATGGTCGCCGAGGCGATCTGTACCACGAGGATGTCGCCGAAACGGTCGACTACCAGGCCTGGCAGCAGGTCGGAATCGCCGTAGACCAGGCGGTAGAACGGCTTGTCGAACAGGCGGTCACGCAGGGACAGCGCGACGTTGAGGCGGTGCACGAGCAGCGACTTGTCCAGCGGCAACTTGATGTCGCGCGACAGCAGGCGGGCGCAGATCAGGTTGTTCGGGCTCATGGCCACGATGCCCAGGGTCTTGCCGCCGGCCGCTTCGAGGATGGCCTGGTCGCCCGCCTGGAAGCCGTGAAGTGGGGTGGCGGCCACGTCGATTTCGTTGCTGTAGACCCACAGGTGGCCGTTGCGCAAACGACGATCGGCGTTGGCTTTGAGACGCAGGCTTGGCAGGGACATGACGTCGCTCCGGAAAAAAGAGCGGGAGTATACCTTTTTGTATAGGGCTCGGTGGCGCCGCCGGACATGTGGGCGCTGGCTTGCCTGCGATAGCCTCACCTCGGTTTGACTGTTACACCGAGGCGCCTGCATCGCAGGCAAGCCAGCTCCCACATTTGATCCGGTTTCAATTCGGGTTTTGAGGTGTCAGTCAGCTTTGCTTAGGGGTTAGAATCCCTGCCTAGCCCAGAGTGTGTACTTATGTCCCAAGAGCTTTCCGCCGAACAGATCCAACAGGCCCTGCAAGGCATCAGCGTGCCGCCCCAGCCGCAAATCATGGTGGATTTGCAAATGGAGCAATACATGCCCGATCCGGACCTGGAAGTGATCGCGCGGTTGATCTCCCAGGACCCCGGCCTGTCCGGCGCGCTGCTGAAGATCGTCAACTCGTCGTACTACGGACTGAGCAACAAGATTGCCTCGATCCAGCGAGCGGTGAATTTGCTGGGCAGCCGGTCGATCATCAACCTGATCAACGCCCTGTCGATCAAAGGCGAGATGAGCGACGACACCATCGTCACGCTCAACCGTTTTTGGGACACCGCCCAGGATGTGGCCATGACTTGCCTCACCTTGGCCAAGCGCACCGGCGCCCAGGCGGTGGATGAGGCCTACGCGCTGGGGCTGTTCCACGACTGTGGCGTGCCGCTGATGCTCAAGCGCTTTCCCAGCTATATGTCGGTGCTGGAACAGGCGTATGCGAATGCCGGCCCCGACTGCCGCGTGGTCGACACCGAGAACAACGCGTTCAACACCAACCATGCCGTGGTGGGTTACTACACCGCCAAGTCCTGGCGCCTGCCGGAGCATGTGACCGACGCGATCGCCAACCACCACAACGCCCTGGCGATTTTCAGCGACGAGTCTTCGCGCAATCCGCAGCTTAAAAACCTGCTGGCGATCCTGAAAATGGCCGAGCACATTTGCTCGTCCTACCGCGTACTAGGCAACCAGGCGGTCGACCATGAGTGGAATGCCATTAGCCACCTGGTGCTGGACTACGTGGGCCTGTCGGACTACGACTTCGAGAGCTTGAAATTGTCGATTCGCGAGCTCGGCGCCCACTGATCCTTCTTGCAAGAGGTACACATGCCCGAGTTACCAGAAGTCGAAACCACCCGGCGCGGGATTGCCCCGCACTTGGAAGGCCAGCGGGTCAGCCGCGTGGTGGTGCGTGAGCGGCGCTTGCGTTGGCCGATCCCGGAAGACCTCGATGTGCGCCTGTCCGGCCAGCGCATCGTGTTGGTGGAGCGGCGCGCCAAGTACCTGTTGATCAATGCCGAAGTGGGCACCTTGATCAGCCATTTGGGCATGTCGGGTAACCTGCGCCTGGTGGAGGTCGGCCTGCCGGCGGCTAAGCATGAACATGTGGATATCGAACTCGAATCGGGCATGGCCCTGCGCTATACCGACCCGCGTCGCTTTGGCGCGATGCTCTGGAGCCAGGACCCGCACAATCACGAACTGCTGCTTCGCCTGGGGCCGGAGCCGCTGACCGAGCTGTTTGACGGTGAGCGTTTGTTCCAGCTGTCGCGTGGCAAGTCGATGGCGGTGAAGCCGTTCATCATGGACAACGCTGTGGTGGTGGGCGTGGGTAATATCTATGCGACTGAAGCGCTGTTCGCGGCGGGGATTGACCCGCGTCGGGCCGCAGGCGGTATTTCACGTGGGCGCTATTTGAAGCTGGCGATCGAGATCAAGCGTGTGCTGGCGGCTGCCATCGAACGCGGTGGCACCACGTTGCGAGACTTTATCGGCGGCGACGGGCAACCGGGGTATTTCCAGCAGGAACTGTTCGTCTACGGCCGGGGAGGGGAGGCGTGCAAGGTCTGCGGGACCGAGTTGCGCAACGTGGTGCTGGGGCAGCGGGCGAGTGTGTTTTGCCCTAGGTGCCAGCGCTGATTCTATGTGATGGCTGATATTGCCATCGGGAGCAAGCCCCCTCCCACATTTGAATTGCGAACATTTGCCCCCGACGAGGCCATGACAGGCGCTAAACAGCGTCAGGCCTTACCGGTAATCTTCCGGTACTTCTCCATCAGCTGCTCTTCCGTCTCCGGATGAGCTTCATCCAGCGGAATGCAATCCACTGGGCAAACCTGCTGGCACTGCGGCTCGTCATAGTGACCGACACACTGGGTGCACAGGTTGGGGTCGATCACGTAGATCTCTTCGCCTTGGGAAATCGCGGCGTTCGGGCACTCGGGTTCGCAGACGTCGCAGTTGATGCAATCGTCGGTGATGATCAAGGACATGGAAACTCCTGCCAGGGCTGTCAGCCAAGGCATCTGAAAACTAATGCGCGCAATTGTGCCGCATTGGCGCCCGCAGTGCGAGCCTGAGGTAGGTGCTTGTCTGTAGTGAGCGGGCTTGCCCCGCGCTGGGGCGCGAAGCGGCCCTAAACCCTGACGGCAAGGTGTAACCGACAGTGCAAGGTGTGTTCAGAGGGGCTGCTGCGCAGCCCAGCGCGGGGCAAGCCCGCTCACCACAGCAAGCCCGATGGCTACAACTGGACCGCTCATCAGAATTATTTCTTGAAGCGCAGCGTCAGCGCATCGGCCACGGCCGGATGCACGAACTTGGTGATATCTCCGCCCAAAGCGGCGATTTCACGGACTAACGTCGAGGAAATGAACGAGTAACGCTCCGACGGGGTGAGGAACAGGCTTTCAACGTCCGGCGCCAGTTGGCGGTTCATGTTGGCCAGCTGGAATTCGTATTCGAAGTCCGACACCGCGCGCAGGCCGCGCAGGAACACGTTGGCGTTCTGCTCTTTGGCGAAATGCGCCAGCAGCGTGGAAAAACCCACCACTTCCACGTTGGGCAGGTGTTTGGTGACCTCACGCGCCAGCTCCACGCGCTGTTCCAGGGGAAACAGCGGGTTTTTCTTGGGGCTGGCCGCGACCGCGATGATCACATGGTCGAACAAGCGTGAGGCACGTTCGACCAGATCGCCATGGCCTTTGGTAATCGGGTCGAAGGTACCTGGGTACAACACTCGGTTCATCGCGTCGTCCTGGCGGAGTCCGTTGGGGAATCGGATGGTATCGCAGCCATCCCGGTCGGCCAAGTCGACTTATGGAGATACATGCCGTTAATCGACGGTTTTTTCATGCCGTTTTCAGACGTTCGGCCAATGCCGTCGCCAGTTGCGCGGTCAAGCCGTACACCGATAATTGTGGATTGGCCCCAATGCTGGTGGGGAATAGCGACCCATCGTGGATCGACAGGTTGCGCAACTGGTGATGGCGCCCGAGGCTGTCGGCCACCGCATTTTTGGGGTCTTCACCCATGGCACATCCGCCCATCACATGGGCGCTGCCCAGGCACGTGCGGTGCAATTCCAGGTTGAGGCCTTCAATCATCGCGCGCGCTTCTCCCAAGGTTTTCACGTAGCGCGCATCGTGATGCAGCGGCTTGACCGACGTGGCGCCTGCGGCGAACTGGATCTCGGCCATGCTGTGGAACGCACGGCGCAAGCCATCCCAGGCGTAGTCCGACACATGATAGTCAAGCACCGGCGTGCCATCGCCGCGCAGCTCCACGCTGCCGCCCGGGCTGTCAGGGTGGAAGCCGTCGCGCAGCAGCGCCAGCATCGCGTGAGTGTTAGGCAATTGGCTCATGTCCAGGGCGTTCTGGGTGCCGTAGCCACCGAGCAGGGTGCTGGCCAACGCTGGATGTAAAGGCGGTGCTTCCAGCTTGTAGGACATTTTGCCGGTGGTGCCGTCCTGCCACTGGAAATGGTCGGAATAGATCGACTGCGGCGCGCCGTAGAACGGGTTGATCACCTCATCGAACAGCCCGGCGGAGAAATTCACCAAGTGCAGGAAGGTGCGTTTGCCCAGCCGTGAGTGCGGGTCGGGCGCGTCCGAGCGCATCAGCAGTGCAGGGCTGTTGATGCCGCCGCCCGAGAGCACGTAATGCTTGGCTTTCACCGTGATCCTGCGTCCGGTCGGCGCCACGCACAGGGCGTCCATGGCCACGCATTCCAGGCTGCTGATGGTGTCGCCGCTGTAGATGAGGCGTTCGGCACGGGCCAGGTAGAGCAGTTCTCCACCCTTCTCCAGGGTCGACGGAATCGTGGTCACCAGCATCGACTGCTTGGCGTTGACCGGGCAGCCCATACCGCAATACCCCAGGTTGAAGCAGCCGCGTACGTTGCGTGGGATCACATGCCAGCTGTACCCGAGCTTTTCGCAGCCTTTGCGGATCACATCGTTGTTGGGGTTGGGCGGCAGAGCCCAGGGCGCGATGCCCAGGCGTTGTTCCATTTTTTCAAACCAGGGCGCCATTTCGGCACTGCTGTGGCCTTTCACGGCGTATTCGCTGGCCCAGTGGGCGAGGGTGGCGTCCGGGGTACGAAAGCTCGACGTCCAATTGATCAGCGTGGTGCCGCCCACGGCCCGGCCCTGCAGGATGGTGATCGCGCCGTCCTTGCTCATGCGGCCGATGCCTTCCTGGTAGAGGCTGGTGTAGGCCTCGTCTTCGAGCAGCTTGAAATCGCTGCTGGTCTTGAGCGGGCCTTCTTCGATCAGCAGCACTTTGTAGCCCGCTGCGCTGAGGGTTTCAGCGGTGGTGCCGCCCCCCGCGCCGCTGCCGATGATCACCACGTCGGCTTCCAGGGTCAGGTCGTTGTCGAGGGCGGCGCCATTGTGGGTTTTCCAGCCACGGGCCATGCCGTCGCGGAACAGATCAGGTACGGGCATAGGAATGCACTCTTATTTTTGTACGAAGTTGAGTTCGGGAAAACACTGCACATCCCCTCCCACAGGGGGGGGGCGGTTATCAAGGCTAGATCTTCGGCGGGCCGGGGTAGCCGCAGTGGGCCCAGGACGCCGGTTGGAAGTACCAGGCCATGATCACCAGCTTGAGCAGCGAGCCCTGGCCCATGCGCAGCAGGTTCAGGTAGCTGTTCTCCCAGCGGTGCAGGAAGTTGCGGATCTGCTCGCCGCTGGCGTTTTCCCAACTGCCCCAAATCCCGGTCAACGGCCCGCGGGTGATACCCATGCTCAATACGTCGAACAATTGCTGGGTGAGCTTGAACATTTCCGGCGACAGGCGCTGCAGGCTGAAGTCGAGCTTTTTAAGCGTGTCTTCCACCCCGCTGGCGACTTCCTGGGCGCTGGCCACGCCCTCGAGCAGTACGGGGATGACCGCGCGCAAGAACGGCAAGTCACTGCTGCGCAACAGGGCAAAGCCGCTGGCCGGGGTGCTGCTGGAGCAACCGCTGAGGCTGGCGCCCAACCCGGCGGTGGCCAGGAACGCGCTGGCGCACAGGCCGATTTTCAAGACGCCGCGCCGCGACAGCGCAGGTGAATCAGTCAGGCTAGGGTTCATTGTTATTGTTGTCCCGTGGGTGGCGGTTTCAGCGAACGAACAGCTTCTGGATTAACTTCTGAATGGATTTGCCGTAGGGCGGGTAGATCAACTTCGCCGCGTTCAGGCGCTGTTTCACCAGCACGCCCTTGGCCTTGCTGAAGGTGAGAAAACCTTCATGACCGTGGTAGTGGCCCATGCCCGACGGGCCGATGCCGCCAAACGGCATATCGTCCTGGGCCACGTGCAGCAGGGTGTCATTCAGGCACACGCCGCCGGAATGGGTTTCGTGGAGTACGCGGTTCTGCTCGGCCTTGTTGTAGCCGAAGTAGTACAGGGCCAGTGGGCGAGGGCGCTGGTTGATGTAGGCAAAGGCCTGGTCAAGGCCGCGATACGGCACGATCGGCAGCACCGGGCCGAAGATTTCGTCCTGCATCACCGTCATGTCATCGCTGACATTCAGCAACAGGCTGTGGGCCATGCGCCGTGCCTGGCCCTGGTCGTACAGCGGGATCAAGGTGGCGCCTTTGTCGGTGGCGTCCTTGACGTAGGCATTCAGCCGGGCCAGTTGCCGCTCATTGATGATGGCCGTGTAGTCCGGGTTGTCGACCAGGGTCGGATAAAATCCGCGAACGGCCTGGGTGTAGGCCGCGACGAACGCGTCGACCCGGTCTTCCGGTACCAGCACGTAGTCTGGCGCGACACAGGTCTGGCCGGCGTTCAACGCTTTACCGAAGGCAATACGTTCGGCGGCGTCCTTGAGTGGTACGTCGGCAGACACGATGGCGGGCGACTTGCCACCCAATTCCAGAGTGACCGGCGTGAGGTGTTCGGCCGCTGCACGCATCACATGCTTGCCGATGCTGGTGGCGCCGGTGAACAGCAGGTGATCGAAGGGCAGTTTGGAGAAGGCCATGCCGACTTCCGCTTCACCCAACACCACGCACACCAGGTCCTCGGGGAAGATTCTTGCCAGCAGCGCCTTGAGCAGTTCGCCGGTGGCGGGAGTGGATTCGCTGAGCTTGAGCATCACCCGGTTACCCGCCGCCAACGCGCCAACCAAGGGGCCGATGGCCAGGTACAGCGGGTAGTTCCAGGGCACGATCACCCCGACCACGCCCAGCGGTTGGTAGATGACTTTGGCTGACGCGGGTTGGAAGGCAATGCCTACAGCGCGGCGGGAAGGTTTCATCCAGCCCTTGAGGTGTTTGCTGGCGTAGTGAATGCCATGCAGGCTGGGCATCAGTTCAGCGAACAGGGTTTCGTCGGCGCTGCGGTGGCTGAAGTCCTGGCTGATCGCGTTGATCAGCGCCTGGCGCTCGTCGCTGAGCAGATCGCGCAGGGCCTTGAGCCATTGCTGGCGCTGGGCCGCTGGCGGCATCGGGTTGGCTGCGTAGGCACGGCGCTGGGTGTCGAACAGGTGCTGGAGTTGATCCAGCGCCTGGGAATCTTGCAGGTAGGCAACGTTGGCGGACATGGCGGCGTTCCCGATTGTTATAGGTCTGCCTGGATTTTTAGAGTCATTACTCTAAATTGTCAAATGTCATTACGCCTACATGCGGATTTATCCCTACGAGAATAGGCCGTAAGATGCCCCATCACGTGTACAGAAGCTGATCCCCTATGGCACCACGAGTAAAGACCAGCGAGCGCATTGTGCAAACCAGCCTGGAGCTTTTTAACCAGCAGGGTGAGCGCAGTGTGAGCACCAACCATATTGCCGCCCATATGGAAATTTCGCCGGGCAACCTGTACTACCACTTCCCCAACAAGCAGGCGATCATCGCCTTGCTGTTTCGCGAATACGAAGCCCTGGTGGACAGTTTCCTGCGCCCGCCCCAAGGCCGCGCTGTCACTGTCGAAGACAAACGTTTCTACCTGCAAGCCGTATTGGCCGGCATGTGGCGCTACCGCTTCCTGCACCGCGACCTCGAACACCTGCTGGAAAGCGACCCGGAACTGGCCACTGGTTATCGGCGCTTTTCCCAACGCTGCCTGGTCCAGGGCGGCGCCATTTACCAGGGGTTCGTCGACGCCGGTATTCTCAATATGGACCCGGTGCAAACCGAAGCCCTGACCCTCAATGCCTGGATCATCCTCACCTCCTGGGTGCGTTTTTTGTGCACCACCAACGAAAACTCCGCCCACTTGAGCGCCGAGGCGATCAAGCGTGGGGTGTATCAGGTGCTGGTGCTGGAGGCTGGGTTTGTCACGCCCCAGGCCAAAGAGGCAGTGGATGCATTGTTCAAAGAATTTTATGTGCCGTTGAATCAGGCATTGGAAGAAGTGAAGTAGGACCTTTCCCGAATCTGTTCATAGGAGTCCGTCATGCCGCTTGCCCAACTGATCAGCCCCCAGCAATTGGCCGAACGCCAGAAGGCCGGCGGTGTGGTGATGCTCGATTGCCGCTTTGCCTTGGAAGACCCGGATTACGGGCGCTGCAGCTATGCCGAAGGGCATATCGAAGGCGCGCAGTACGCCGATCTGGAGCGCCACCTCAGCGGGCCGGTGACCAAGGGCGTGACCGGCCGTCATCCATTGCCGGCAGCGAATGCCTTCGCCGAGCAATTGCGGGCCTGGGGCGTCAATGCCGACACCGACGTGGTGCTCTACGACGACGGCCCTGGCGCCTATGCCGCACGGGCCTGGTGGTTGCTGGCCTGGCTGGGCAAGCGTGATGGCGTGTTTATTCTGGATGGCGGCCTCAAGGCCTGGCATGCGGCGGGGTTCCCGTTGAGCCTCGACGCACCGGTGGTTGAGCCGGGCACTTTCGTCGGTACGCCGGATAATCGAATGGTGCTGGACGCCGAACACCTACAAGAACGCCTGGGCCAACCCAGCCTGACCCTGATCGATGCCCGCGCCCAACCGCGCTTTCGCGGTGAAGTGGAGCCCATCGACCCGATTGCCGGGCACATCCCTGGCGCGCAGTGTGCGGCGTTCAACGAAAACCTCGGCAGCGACGGCCGCTTCCTGCCGGCTGAGCAGCTCAAGCAGCGCTTCGCCACCCAATTGCAGGGGCGCTCGCCAGATGAGCTGGTGGCGTATTGCGGTTCGGGGGTGACGGCGTGCCACAACCTGTTCGCCTTGAGCCTGGCGGGGTATCCGTTGGGCAAGTTGTATGCGGGGTCGTGGAGTGAGTGGATTAACGATCCAGCGCGGGCAATCGCTACCGGCGACTGAGCAGCCAGTCAGGAATGCGGCGCTCCAGGTAATAACCGGGGCGCTTCAGGGTTCCTTCGACAAAGCCGACATGCCCCCCTTTGGCCAGCAGTTCAAACTCCGTGCACGCCGACAGTTCATGTGCCTCGGGCAGGCTGTGGGCGAACACAAACGGGTCATCCGCTGCCTGGATGATCAGGGTGGGTGTGCGGATATCGCCCAGGTAATAGCGGCTCGATGCACGGCGGTAATAGTCCTCTGCACTCAAGAAGCCGTGCAGTGGCGCGGTAACCCGGCCATCGAAATCCCAGAACGTGCGCATCTTCTCCAATGAGCCCAGGGCTTCCAGGGTTTTCAGCCCATCCGCCCGCCCATCCTGTAGAAAGCGGCTTTGTTTGACGCGGATATACGCCAGCATTTCACGCATGAAATGCTTCTGGTAAACCCGCGAAAAGCCCAGGCCGATACGGTCCGCACACTGGTCCAGACGAAACGGCACGGACACCGCCGCCGCGCCTTGCAGCCCTGACGCCTCGCCGGTTTCGCCCAAATGCTTGAGCAGCACATTGCCACCCAGTGAATAACCCACGGCGTACAGCGGTGCCAACGGCCGCTTGGCCCGCAGATGGGCAATCGTCGCTGCCAGGTCTTCGCTCGCGCCCGAGTGATAGCTGCGCGCCAACAGATTTGGTTCGCCCGAGCACCCGCGCCAGTTCAGCGCCGCGCTGGCCCAGCCTTGCGCGGCAAGGACTTTTTGCAGGCCGGCCACGTAGGGCGAGTTGGAGGAGCCCGTCAGCCCGTGCAACACCAGCACCAACGGCGCTTGCGCGTCGTGGGGGCCGTGCCAGTCGAGGTCGAGGAAGTCGCCGTCTTCCAGCCACAGACGTTCGCGTTGGCGTTCGATGTGGGTGGTGGGTCGCCACAGCGGGCCCCACAGCGTTTGCAGGTGGGGGTTGCCGAGGCCGAAGGCGGGGGTGAATTTTTCAGCGCAAGGGTTCATGCAAATCTCTGTGGTGAGCGGGCTTGCCCCGCGCTGGGTGGCGAAGCCGCCCTAATCCGGTCAATGCATTCTTCCAGGCGGACTGCAGGTGCCTGGTTTTGGGGCGGCTTCGCCACCCGGCGCGGGGCAAGCCCGCTCACTACGGGTCAGGCGGCGCTGCGGTGCCACAACGCGTAATACACCCGCCCGGACTTCTGCTCCCGGTGCAGGCGCCATGCGCCCGGTAAGCCCAGGGTAGAAGGCGCGGTCTCGCTTTCAGTGTAGATCCACGCGTCCGGTGCCAGCCATTGACGTTCTTCCAGCAGTGCGCACACGGTCGGCAGCAGGTTCTGGTTGAACGGCGGGTCGAGGAACACCACGTCGTATTCGCTGGCGGCCTGGGTTTCGAGGTAGCGCAGCGCGTCGGCGGTTTGCACCTGACCGTTGGTGCAGCGCAGGGTGCCCAGGTGTTCCTTGAGGCTGGAGACTGCGACATTGCTCGCATCCAGCGCCTGAGCCTGTGCGGCACCGCGGGACAGCGCCTCCAGGAACAGTGCGCCGCTGCCGGCGAACGGGTCCAGCACCTTGGCGCCGGCGATGTACGGCGCAAGCCAGTTGAACAGGGTTTCACGCACGCGGTCCGGCGTCGGGCGCAGGCCTACGACGTCAGGGAAGCTCAGCTTGCGGCTGCCCCATTCACCGCCAATGATGCGCAGTTGGCCCACACCGTTATGCACGTTGTGGACAGGTTTTTTCGGGCGAGATGAACTGGCCATTAATGCTCCGGAACCCCGAGCGGCTGCTCGGCGGGTTTATCAGTGGGGGGCGGTAGTGGCTTTTGCGCAATGGTCGGGCCGGCGGTCACGATGACCATCTTGTCGGCACTCAAGTGTTTGTTCATTGCAGCCTTGACCTGATCTACGGTCAGGGCCTGGGATTGTTTCATGAAATCTTCCAGATAGCTCAGCGGCAGGTTATAGAAACCCATGGCGCCCAACTGCCCGACGATATCGGCGTTGCTCGCGGTAGACAACGGGAAGCTGCCGGCCAGCTCGCGCTTGGCGTCATCCAGCTCCTTTTGCGTCGGGCCGGTCTTGAGGTAGTCGGCCACCACGTCCTCGACCAGGCGCAAGGTGCCGCCGCTCATTTCTGCGCGGGTTTGCAGATTGATCATGAACGGTCCGCGTACCTGCATCGGCGAGAAGCCGGAGTACACGCCGTAGGTCAGGCCACGTTTCTCGCGCACTTCGCTCATCAAACGGGTGCCGAAACCACCACCGCCGAGGATCTGGTTACCCAGCGACAAGGCGGCGTAGTCCGGGTCGGCGCGGTCGATGCCCAGTTGCGCGAACAGCAGGTGCGTTTGCTTGGACGGGAATTCGATACGGCTCAAACCTGGTTTGGGTTCGGTCGGCTGGGCGATTTTTGCCAGGGCCGGGCCCTTGGGCAGCGATGCGGAAACCTTGGCCGTCATGGCTTCGGCTTCGGCGCGGGTCAGGTCGCCGACCACCGCAATCACCGCGTTGCCCGCTGCGTATGCCTTGGCGTGGAAGGCCTGCAGCTGTGCCAGGGTAATCTTCGGGACGCTCTCTGGCGTGCCTTCGGTGGGGTGTGCATAAGGGTGATCGCCGTACAGGCGCTTGAACAGTTCAAGGCTGGCCAACTTGGCGGGGTTTTGCTTCTGGTATTCAAAGCCGGCCAGGATCTGGTTTTTGATTCGCGCGAGGGAGTCGGCCGGGAAGGTCGGTTTGCCGATCACGTCGTCAAACAGCGCGAGCGCCGCGTCGCGTTTGTCGCTGTCGCTGAGGCTGCGCAGGGACACCAGCGCCATGTCGCGGTACGCGCCATTGCCAAAGTCCGCGCCCAGGCCTTCGAAGTCGCGGGCGATCTGGCTCACATCCTTGCCCGGCACGCCTTCGTTGAGCATGGCGTTGGTCATCAGCGCCAGGCCAGGTACGTTGCCGTCCTGGCTGCTGCCGGCGGCGAACAGGATGCGCACGTCGAACATCGGCAGTTCATGGGCTTCGACGAACAACACCTTGGCGCCTTCGGCGGTGGTCCAGGTTTGCACATCGAGCTTGCGGTTGGTCGGGGCTTTGCCGTCCAGTTCCGCCAGGGATTGCAGCTGGTTGCTCGATTGGGCTTTTTCCAAGGCCTGGCTGGCGACGGATTCGCTCGGGCGCAGGAAGTACACGGCACCGGCGGCGATCAGGGTAACGACGATCAGGCCAGGCAGGATCAGGCGGCTGCTTTTGCGATCACTCATGAGCGGTCTCCTGAGGCAGGACATGGGCGACGCTGAGACGTTCGCGGGTGAAATAGGTGCGTGCGGCTTTCTGGATATCTTCCGGCGTCACGCTTTGCAGGTCGGCAAGTTCGGTGTCCATCAATTTCCACGACAGGCCGACGGTCTCCAGGGAGCCAATGGCCGTGGCCTGGCTGGTGATGGAGTCACGCTGGTAGACCAGGCCGGCAATGATCTGGGCGCGGATGCGTTCCAGTTCTTCGGCGGTCGGCGGCTTGGCCTTCAGCTCGTCCAGCAGGCGCCACAGGCCGGCTTCCGCTTGGGCGACGGTTTTCTTTTTCTGCTGGTTGGGTGTGGCGCTCAACATGAACAGGGTGTCACCGCGGGTATAGGCGTCGTAGTTGGTGGACGCAGCAGAGACCAGCTCTTCACCGCGCTCCAGCTGCTCGGAGATACGTGCGCTGTAGCCGCCGTCCAGCAAGGCGGAGATCAGGCGCAGAGCCTGTACCGAGCGTTTGTCGTCGGCGGTGGCCAGGCCGGGTACGTTGAAGCCCAGCATCACACTCGGCAGTTGGGTCTGCACATGCAGGGTCAGCTGGCGCTCGCCGGGTTCGGCCAGTTCCATCGGGATCTTGGCCGGTGGTACGTCGCGCTTGGGAATCGGGCCGAAGTAGCGCTGGGCGAGGTTCTTCACCTCGTCCGGGGTGACGTCGCCGACCACGACCAGGGTGGCGTTGTTCGGTACGTACCAGGATTGGTACCAGTGCCGCAGCTCTTCGACTTTCATGCGGTCCAGGTCAGCCATCCAGCCGATGGTCGGCGTGTGGTAGCCGCTGGCGGGGAATGCCATGGCCTTGAAACGCTCGTAGGCCTTGGACATCGGGTTGTCGTCGGTGCGCAGGCGACGCTCTTCTTTGATGACCTCGATCTCGCGGCTGAACTCGTCGGCCGGCAGGCGCAGGCTGGCCATGCGGTCGGCTTCCAGCTCGAAGGCAACGCCCAGGCGGTCGCGGGCCAGCACCTGGTAGTAAGCGGTGTAGTCATCGCTGGTGAAGGCGTTCTCTTCGGCGCCCAGGTCGCGCAGGATCAGCGAGGCTTCGCCGGGGCCGACCTTGGCGCTGCCCTTGAACATCATGTGTTCCAAGGCGTGGGACAAACCGGTCTGGCCCGGGGTTTCATAGCTCGAACCGACCTTGTACCAGACCTGGGAAACCACCACCGGGGCGCGATGATCTTCGCGCACGACGACTTTTAGGCCGTTGTCCAAGGTGAATTCGTGGGTGGGTTGTGGGTCGGCAGCCAAGGCTGAAAGAGGCAGACAAACTGTGCTGAACAGCAGGCCTGCGGCGCGGCGGGCTAGAGCATTCATTCGTTTTTAAACCTGTTGGGCTGCCCGCTTGGTCTTAGCGTCGGCGGGCGAGGAGGTGCTAGGATACTGATCCGATTTAGGGACGGCCACTGCGGTAGTCATCTTGTCCCGAATCCGGTCGTAGGAATGTTGGAATAGATGGAGGGTTTCCCCGATGATCTTCCACTTTTCGCCGATTTTGTCGCTTCAGTCCTATATTGAGTCGATTTGTTGAGGCCTTTATTTACGCCTTACAAAATGTTGCGCATGAACAAGCGGGCGTTAAAGCAGTCTGTTCTGCATCGAATTTATTTACCGAGGCGCCCTGGCGCATCGCTACCTTGAGATAGCCGTCTCCATGTTTGGTTCCAACGACGACAAGAAGACCCCAGCCCCGGCTGGCGAGAAAAAAGGCCTGTTCGGATGGCTGCGCAAAAAGCCGCAGGAAACCGTTGACGAACAGCCGCAGGTTCAAGCCGAACCGATCCCCGAGCCTATAGTAGAAGCCGAGCCGGTCGCCGAAACCCCGGCGCCGGTGGTATTGCCGATGGCTGAGCCGGTATTGCAGCCGGTCGCCGAGGCCGAGCCGGAACCTGAGCCGGAACCCGAGCACAAGCCATGGCTGGAACTGCCGGTGGCTGAAGAGCCCGTGGCACTGGTTGAAGATGTGCAGGCCGAGCATGTGGTTCCACCGATTCCGGTGATCGTTGAGCCGCAGCCGGTTATCGTTGAAGCACCAGCACCAGCACCCGTGGCGGTCGAGCCATTGGTTGCCGCTCCTGCGGTCATCGAGCAACCCGTTGCCCCTGTTGAAACCAGCAAAGCTGGCTTTTTCTCCCGCCTCAAGCAAGGCCTGAGCAAGACCAGCGCCAGTATCGGCGAAGGCATGGCCAGCTTGTTCCTGGGTAAAAAGGTCATCGATGACGAATTGCTGGAAGACATCGAAACCCGCCTGCTCACCGCCGACGTGGGTGTCGAAGCCACCGCCGTGATCATCCAGAGCCTCACCCAGAAGGTCGCGCGCAAGCAACTGACCGACGCCGACGCGCTGTACAAATCCCTGCAGGCCGAGCTGGCCGCCATGCTCAAGCCGGTGGAAGCGCCGCTGGTGATCACCCCGAAAAAGCCGTTTGTGATCCTGGTGGTGGGCGTCAACGGCGCCGGCAAGACCACCACCATCGGCAAGCTGGCCAAAAAGCTGCAGTCCGAAGGCAAGAAGGTGATGCTGGCGGCGGGCGATACGTTCCGTGCCGCAGCGGTTGAACAGTTGCAGGTCTGGGGTGAGCGCAACAAGATCCCGGTCATCGCCCAGCACACCGGTGCCGATTCCGCCTCGGTGATCTTCGATGCGGTGCAGGCCGCCAAAGCGCGGAACATCGATGTGCTGATCGCCGATACCGCCGGTCGCCTGCACACCAAAGACAATTTGATGGAAGAGCTGAAAAAAGTCCGTCGCGTGATCGGCAAGCTCGACGCAGACGCGCCGCACGAGGTTCTGTTGGTGCTGGATGCCGGTACCGGCCAGAACGCCATCAGCCAGGCCAAACAATTCAACCAGACGGTCCAACTGACCGGCCTGGCATTGACTAAGCTCGACGGCACGGCCAAGGGCGGTGTGATCTTCGCCCTGGCCAAACAGTTCGGGTTGCCGATTCGTTATATCGGTGTCGGTGAAGGCATTGATGACCTGCGCACCTTTGAAGCCGAACCCTTTGTACAGGCACTCTTTGCCGAGCGGGAGCGTTCATGATTCGATTCGAACAGGTCGGTAAACGCTATGCCAACGGGCATGTCGGCTTGCATGAGCTGAGCTTTCGAGTGCGTCGCGGCGAATTTCTGTTTGTCACCGGCCACTCCGGCGCCGGTAAAAGTACGTTGCTGCGCCTGCTGCTGGCCATGGAGCGCCCGACCACCGGCAAACTGCTGCTGGCCGGCCAGGACCTGGCAACCATCAGCAATGCGCAAATCCCGTTCCTGCGCCGCCAGATCGGCGTGGTGTTCCAGAATCACCAGTTGCTGTTCGATCGCACCGTGTTCAACAACGTGGCGCTGCCGTTGCAGATCCTCGGGCTGTCCAAGGCCGAGATCGTCAAGCGCGTGGATTCGGCCCTGGAGCGCGTGGCGCTGTCGGACAAGACCGATCTCTACCCTGGCGACCTCTCCACCGGTCAGCAACAGCGCGTCGGCATCGCCCGCGCCATCGTCCATCGCCCGGCCCTGCTGCTGGCGGACGAACCCACCGGTAACCTCGACCCGCGCCTGGCGGCCGAGATCATGGGGGTGTTCGAAGACATCAACCGCTTGGGCACCAGCGTGCTGATCGCCAGTCACGACCTGGCGCTGATCGCACGCATGCGCCATCGCATGCTGACCCTGCAACGCGGCCGCCTGATCGGTGATGGGGAGGCCGGCGTATGAGTGCAACACGCAGCCCAAAAGTCTCCGAGCGCGTGGCGCCGAAACCGGCCGACCCGCAACCGCAGAAGAAAAAACACGATCACGATGACGACGGTCCGGACTTCGGCACCTTGCTGCGCGCCTGGATCGAAAGCCATCGCGCCAGCCTGCTCGACAGCCTGCGCCGCCTGGGCAAACAGCCGATCGGCAGCTTTTTCACCTGCCTGGTGATGGCGGTGGCCCTTAGCCTGCCGATGGGCCTGTCGCTGCTGCTTAATAATGTGGAGCGCCTGGGCGGCTCCTGGCAGCGCGCGGCGCAGATCTCGCTGTACTTGAACATCGACGCCAGCGCTAAAGACGGCGAGTCCTTGCGCGATGACATCAAGAACCTGCCCGGCGTGGCGGATGCCGAGTACATCAGCCGCGATCAGGCGCTGGAAGAGTTCCAGCAACAATCCGGCCTGGGCGAGGCGCTCAAGGAGTTGCCGCAGAACCCGCTGCCGGGCGTGGTGCTGGTGACGCCGAATGAAGTCGACAAGCCGGCGCTGGAGGCCCTGCGACAAAAGCTCGCAGAGATGCCGAAGGTGCAGCAGGCACAACTTGATCTAGTCTGGGTAGAGCGCCTGGCGGCGATCCTCAAGCTCGGCGACCGGTTTGTGTTCGGCCTGACGGTGCTGTTGGTGTCTGCATTACTTTTGGTGATAGGTAATACCATTCGTCTTCATATTGAAAACCGTCGCACAGAGATAGAAGTGATTAAACTGGTCGGCGGCACGGACAGCTATGTGCGTCGTCCATTTCTGTACATGGGCGCGCTTTATGGCTTCGGGGCAGGGATTTTGTCCTGGGGGGTGCTGGCATTTGGCCTAGACTGGCTGAACGACGCGGTGGTCGGGCTTGCCGGACTCTACGGCAGCGATTTCGCGCTGGCCGGTGTGCCGGTAGCCGATGGTCTTAGTCTCTTGCTTGGCGCGGTATTGTTGGGGTATATCGGTGCTTGGATTGCGGTCGCTCGGCATTTACGTGAGCTGGCACCGAAGTAGTTAATGTCAGATTAATGTGGTTTCGTTTGTATTGACCGTATCAGTGATTTAGGGAACTTGTCCTACGGTTCCCGGTCAATTTTCGCAGTGCTGAACTGCACGAGTTATGTGAGTCGGAGGTTTTTTCGTATGACCACTTCTTTGCAACCTGCTTATGCCTTGGTCCCGGGTGCGAACCTGGAAGCCTATGTGCACACGGTCAACAGCATTCCATTGCTGACGCCCGAGCAGGAGCGTGAACTGGCCGAGAGTCTCTACTATGAGCAGGATTTGGGGGCGGCTCGGCAGATGGTGCTCGCCCACCTGCGTTTTGTCGTACATATCGCCCGTAGCTATAGCGGCTACGGCCTGGCCCAGGCTGACCTGATCCAGGAAGGCAACGTTGGCCTGATGAAGGCGGTAAAGCGCTTCAACCCTGAGATGGGTGTGCGCCTGGTGTCGTTCGCTGTGCACTGGATCAAGGCGGAAATCCACGAGTTCATCCTGCGCAACTGGCGCATTGTGAAAGTCGCGACCACTAAGGCCCAGCGCAAGCTGTTCTTCAACCTGCGCAGCCAGAAAAAACGCTTGGCGTGGCTGAACAACGAGGAAGTCCACCGCGTGGCCGAAAGCCTGGGTGTGGAGCCGCGTGAAGTGCGCGAGATGGAAAGCCGCCTGACCGGCCATGACATGGCCTTCGATCCGGCCGCCGAAGCGGACGACGACAGCGCCTTCCAATCGCCGGCCAACTACCTGGAAGACCACCGGTACGACCCGGCGCGTCAACTGGAGGATGCGGACTGGAGTGACAACTCCAACCACAACCTGCACGAAGCGCTGGAAGTGCTGGACGACCGCAGCCGTGACATCCTCTACCAGCGCTGGCTGGCGGAAGAAAAAGCCACGCTGCACGACCTGGCACAGAAGTACAACGTGTCGGCCGAGCGGATTCGTCAGCTTGAGAAAAGCGCGATGAATAAGCTGAAGTTGTCGATCGCCGCCTAAAACGCTGCGCGGTAAAAATGTGGGAGGGGGCTTGCCCTCGATAGCAGAGTGTCAGTTAACATCAAAGTGACTGGTCCACCGCTATCGGGGCAAGCCCCCTCCCACAGTTGTTTGTGTTGTGTCAGTCGGACCAGGGGGCCTTGCGGGAGTTGTTCAGCTCAACCAAGTAACCATCGCCACCCAACTGACCCATCTGCTGCCGAATCCAAGCCGCGCGCCTTGCCACGTACGCCGTCGGATGACTGGCACTCCACACCCGAGGGTTCGGCAACACCGCGGCCAAATAGCTGGCCTGCTGCCGCGATAACCCCTTGGCACTCACCCCAAAGTGATGCCGCGCGGCTGCTTCCGCGCCGAAGACGCCTTCATCCCACTCCACGCTATTGAGGTACACCTCAAGAATCCGCTGCTTGGGCCACAACACCTCGATCAGCCCGGTAAACCAAGCCTCCAGGCCTTTGCGCAAATAACTGCGGCCGGCCCACAGGAACAGGTTTTTCGACACCTGCTGGCTCAACGTGCTGGCGCCGCGTATCGAACCACCGCGCTCGTTGTGCTGGATAGCCGCCTGGATCGCGCCGAAATCAAAGCCCCAGTGCTGCGGGAAACGCTGGTCTTCACCGGCCATCACCGCCACTTTGAGGTCATCGGAGATCTCGTCCCACGGCACCCAACTGCGCTGCAGGTCAATGGGTTCGCCGTCGAACCAGGATTCGACCTTGCGCTCCACCATCAGCGCGGTGAAGGGCGGCGGGACGACGCGAAACAGCAGCACCAACAGCACACTGGCGATGGCAAACCATTTAACGACATTGAGAAAGCGTTTGAAGAGGAGACGCAGCATAGAGATGGCTTGGCCGAACCCGTTGAGCGGGCCATTATACAGACCCTGCCCGATGAGTCTGACTGGAGTTCCTGATGCTGCGTAGCTTTCTGATGCTGGCTGCCTTTTTTGGCTTCACCGGTGTGGCCCTTGGCGCGTTCGCCGCCCATGGCCTGAAAAACCGCTTGAGCGCCGAGTACCTGGCGATCTTCCATACCGGGGTGACCTACCAACTGGTACATACCTTGGCGCTGTTCGGCGTAGCGCTGCTGGCCGCGCATATTCCTGGTCGGTTGGTCAGCTGGGCGGGCATCTCCTTTACTGTCGGCATCCTGTTGTTCTCCGGCAGCTTGTATGTGCTGACGATGACGGGCATCAGCAAGCTGGGCATCATCACGCCATTTGGCGGGTTGGCGTTCTTGCTGGGCTGGTTTTTCCTGGGGCTGGCTGCCTGGCGCTTGCAGGCGATCTGACCGAGGGACTTGGGTCATCAACCTTGATCGGGCTAGAATGCGGGCCCCTAAAAACGATGGCGGCCCGTGGCATGCGCATTCAGTTGAACGGCGAATCCTTTGAACTGCCCGACGGTGAAACCGTTGCGGCCCTGCTGACCCGCCTGGACCTCACCGGGCGTCGCGTCGCAGTGGAACTTAACCTGGATATCGTCCCGCGTAGCCTGCACGCCGAGACCGCGCTCACCGAAGGTGACCAGGTCGAAGTGGTCCACGCCATCGGCGGCGGCTGATCGCGCAGCTTCCTGAATTCTGCAGAACCTCACCCCATTTCGAGGATTTCCCATGAGCATCGTTCGTAGCGACAAGCCCTTCGTCCTGGCCGGTCGTACCTACCAGTCCCGTCTGCTGGTCGGCACCGGCAAGTACCGCGACATGGAAGAAACCCGCCTGGCCATCGAAGCCTCGGGCGCCGAGATCGTCACCTTCGCCGTGCGCCGCACCAACCTCGGCCAGATCGAAGGCGAGCCGAACCTGCTCGAAGTGCTGTCGCCGGATCGCTACACCTTCCTGCCGAACACCGCCGGTTGCTACGACGCCATCGAAGCCGTGCGCACCTGCCGCCTGGCCCGTGAGCTGCTCGACGGCCACAACCTGGTGAAGCTGGAAGTGCTGGCTGACCAGAAAACCCTGTTCCCCAACGTGATCGAAACCCTCAAGGCCGCTGAAACCCTGGTCAAGGAAGGCTTCGACGTGATGGTCTACACCAGCGATGACCCGATCATCGCGCGGCAACTGGCGGAAATCGGCTGTATTGCCGTGATGCCGCTGGCCGGCCTGATCGGTTCCGGCCTGGGTATCTGCAATCCGTACAACCTGCAGATCATCCTTGAAGAAGCCAAGATCCCGGTGCTGGTGGATGCGGGCGTGGGCACGGCCTCCGACGCGACCATCGCCATGGAGCTGGGCTGCGACGCAGTGCTGATGAACTCGGCCATCGCCCATGCCCAGCAACCGATCATGATGGCCGAAGCCATGAACCACGCCATCGTCTCGGGCCGCCTGGCCTACCTCGCTGGTCGCATGCCGAAAAAACTCTACGCCAGCGCCTCTTCGCCGCTGGATGGTCTGATCAAGTAAGAGCCATTGATGACTGAATCAAACGAAACGCCGAACACCCCGGAAGCAGGCGACGAGTCCAAGCACCGCCGCATCAAGAGTTTTGTGATGCGTGCCGGTCGCATGACCGAAGGCCAGCAAAAGGGCCTGGAGCAAGGTACGCCCCTGTTCGTGTTGCCCTTGGCCGACGCGCCGGTGGACTACGACCAGGTGTTCGGCCGTTCGGCCCCGCGTTCCCTGGAAATCGGCTTCGGCATGGGCCACTCCCTGCTGGAAATGGCGGCCGCCGCGCCGGACCAGGACTTCATCGGCGTGGAGGTCCACCGCCCCGGTGTCGGCGCGCTGCTCAATGGTGTGTTGACCCAAGGGTTGACCAACCTGCGGGTCTACGACTGCGACGCGATTGAAGTGCTCAACCGCTGCATCGCCGACAATAGCCTCGACCGCCTGATGCTGTTCTTCCCTGACCCATGGCACAAAGCCCGTCACCACAAGCGCCGCATCGTCCAGGCCTCCTTCGCGGAGCTGGTACGCAGTAAGCTCAAGGTTGGCGGCATCCTGCACATGGCCACCGACTGGGAACCCTACGCGGAATACATGCTGGAAGTGATGAACGTCGCCCCCGGCTATCGCAACCTGGCGGAAGACGGCAAATGCGTGCCACGCCCGGCTGAACGCCCGATCACCAAGTTCGAACGCCGTGGCGAGCGGTTGGGGCATGGGGTGTGGGATCTGAAGTTCGAGAAGTTGGCGTAACTCACCATTAGCTTGAAATGCAATCAAATGTGGGAGGGGCTTGCCCCCGATAGCGGAGTGTCAGTCACCACAAACAGTGACTGGTCCACCGCCATCGGGGGCAAGCCCCCTCCCACATTTGTATCGACGTTTTGCTCAGGATCAGCGGCGGTCGGCGACTACACCGATCAGTACCAGCACCACCACCAACACCGGCGCCAGGCTGTAGTTATTGAACTGGCTCAACCCCCGTACAATCCACGGCGTGGCATAGATCAACGCCGCGCCGCTGCCGATCATGCACACCAACGCCATCAACGGGACGCGCAATGCGCCTGCGATGCTGCCCAAGCGCGCTTCCACCCAGCCTTTGATATCGGCGCCAAACAGCACCAGCAGGCAGCCGACGAGGGCCAGGGAGATTTCCGACAGGTTGCTACGGCTCCAACGGGATACGGTGGCGAGCAGGTCGAGTACCAAATCCATTCGATTTCCTTAGAGCGTCAGCTCAAAAACTTCTGCAACAGGTCATTGAGAAAGAGTTGCCCGCGGTCGGTCGCCGCCAGGCGTGACGGTTCGACCTGCATTAAGCCACTTTGTTCTGCCTCGCGGCGGCCTTCATCCAGGCTCGACAACGCCAGCCCGGTGCGCTCAGCGTAGAGCTTCGCTTCGACGCCTTCGGTCAGGCGCAAGGCGTTCATCAAAAATTCGAACGGCAGTTCTTCGTTAGTCAGTTCTTTCGCGCCGGCCTGGAAGCTTTTGGCCGGGTTGAGGTAGTCCTTCGGTGCTCGGGTCTTCCAGGTACGTACAATGCGTCCGTCGGGGTGGCTGAGTTTGCCGTGGGCACCGGCGCCGATGCCAATGAAGTCACCGAAGCTCCAGTAGTTGAGGTTATGCCGCGCCGGGCGGCCCGGTTGGGCATAAGCCGACACTTCATATTGCGCATAACCGTGTTCGGCGAGCAGTGCCTGGCCGGCTTCCTGGATATCCCACAAGGTGTCGTCCTCCGGCAGCGCGGGCGGCTGGTTCCAGAACACGGTGTTGGGTTCCAGGGTCAGCTGGTACCAGGACAAGTGCGTCGGCTTCAGCGCGATGGCCTGGCGCAGGTCGCTCAAAGCGTCGTCCAGGGACTGATCGGGCAAACCGTGCATCAAGTCCAGGTTGAAGTTATCGAACCCGGCCTGGCGCGCCATACCGGCAGCGCGTACGGCTTCATCGCCGTTGTGAATACGGCCCAGAGCCTCGAGCTTTTGCTGCTGGAAGCTCTGGATACCGATGGACAGGCGATTGATCCCCAGCTTGCGGTACGCCACGAACTTTTCCTGCTCGAACGTCCCGGGGTTGGCTTCCAGAGTGATCTCGATATCACTGGCGAACGGGATGCGCGCTTCCACACCCTTGAGCAAACGGCCCAACGCTGCGGCGCTGAACAGGCTCGGCGTACCGCCACCAAAGAAGATCGAGTTCAGTTCGCGACCGTAAACCGCGTGCAGGTCCTGATCGAGGTCGGCCAACAGGGCGTCCACGTACTCTTCTTCCGGCAGCACTTTACTGGCGGTGTGGGAGTTGAAGTCGCAATAGGGGCATTTGCGCACGCACCACGGGATATGGATATACAGCGCCAGAGGCGGCAGCACAGGCAAGGCCGCCCGAAGTGTTTGCGCGCCACCGTGGATCAGTGGCTGCGCAGAGGTGTTCTGGGTCATTTCAGGCTCAGGCGTTGGCGCAGCAAATCCATTGCGCGAGCACGGTGGCTGATCTGATTCTTATCGGCCGGGCTCAGTTCGGCGCTGGAAACGTTACGTTCCGGCACCCAGAACAGCGGGTCATAGCCAAAACCGTGCTCACCACTGGCCGCGTGCAGGATGCGCCCGTGCCACAGGCCTTCGCACAGGATCGGCAGCGGGTCATCGGCATGCCGCACCAGGGCCAGCACGCAGACGAACTGTGCGCCGCGCTCGGCGTCGGGCACGCCCTTGAGCGCATCCAGCAGCTTGGCGTTGTTGGCGGCGTCGCCCTTGCCATCGGCGTAGCGTGCCGAGTAGATGCCCGGCGCACCGCCGAGGAAGTCCACCGCCAGGCCCGAGTCGTCCGCCAGCGCAGGCAGGCCGGAGATACGCGCAGCATTACGCGCCTTGAGGATGGCGTTCTCGACGAACGACAGGCCGGTCTCTTCCGGCTCCACCTGGCTGAACTCGCCGATCGAGCGCAACTGCACGGAATCGCCGAGCATGGCTTGCAGTTCTTTAAGCTTGCCGGCGTTATGGCTGGCCAGTACGAGTTGGGTAAGGTTCATCATTCCGCCGGAAACAGTTCCTGGTTGAATTGGAAGCTATGGGCTTTGCCGCCGGTTTCAACGTTGATGGTAAAGGTCTTGTATTCGCGCTGGGTCACGGCGTAGGGCGCGAGATAATTGATGCCACCTTTCTCGTTGATTTGCTTGAAGGTGAGGATCTCGCTTTTGCCACCCAAATCCTTGATGGTGCCCGTCACTTGCGCGGCCACCGGGGTCACGCCCTTGATCACGGTCACGTTGATCAAGCCCTTCTCTTTGCTGCGCACCACGCCGACTTTCTGGGCGGTTTCCGGTTGCAGGAAGCTGGAGGTGAACGTGTTGTAGTGAACGGTGATATCGCCGAAGTCTTTCTTGCGATTAGCGTCGATAGCGTCCGCGGCCATGGCGCTGGCACCCAGGCATGCGGTCAATAGAAAAACAGCCAAACGACTCATGATCGTCCCTCTTGAAAATGATTAGACGGCAATCTTGTGGTCCGTCAGGCCAGGACTGCTGACCCGATAAATACCGATTTCGCCCAACAGATTGGGCCATAGCTTACTCGCCCAGCCGTGGCGATGCTGTTGATCGACGGCAAGGCGGTTGATCACCTTGGCTTCACGCTCGCCACACAGGGCTTCGAAATCTTCGAAGGTGCAAAAGTGGATGTTCGGCGTGTTGTACCAGGTGTACGGCAGGAAGTCCGACACCGGCATGCGGCCCTTGGTGGCCAGGTACCAGCGGCAGCGCCAATGCCCGAAGTTGGGGAAGGTGATGATGCACTGGCGACCTACGCGCAGCATCTCGTCGAGGATGCGGTCCGGGTAGTGCACCGCCTGCAGGGCCTGGGTCATCACCACGATATCGAAGCTGTTGCTGGCAAAGTTGCCCAGGCCCTTGTCCAGGTCCTGCTCGATCACGTTGATGCCCTTGGCCACGCACTGGGCGATGTTGTCCGGGTCGTTTTCCAGGCCGTAGCCGGTGACTTGCTTGTGGTCGCGCAGCCAGCTCAGCAGTTCGCCATCGCCGCACCCAAGGTCGAGCACGCGGCTGCCGGCGGGGATCCAGTCTTGGATGATGTCCAGGTCGGCTCTCATGGCGTTCTCACAAAGTTATGCGGTTCATGTAATTGCTGAAGGCCTGCAAGTAGCGTGGGATCGGGATCAGGAAGGCGTCGTGGCCTTGCGGTGCATCGATCTCCAGGTAGCAGACGTCCTTGCGCGCAGCCATCAGAGCATCCACCAGCTCGCGGGAGCGCGCCGGCGAGAAGCGCCAGTCGGTGGTAAATGACATCACGCAGAACTTGGCCGTGGCGCCTTCGAAGGTTTTCGCCAGGTCGTCATCAAAGTTGGCGGCTGGGTCGAAGTAGTCCAACGCCTTGGTCATCAGCAAATAGGTGTTGGCGTCGAAACGCCCCGAGAACTCCTCACCCTGATAACGCAGGTAGCTTTCTACCTGGAACTCGACGCTGTGGAAGTCGTAGTTGAGCTTCTCGCTCTTGAGGCCACGGCCGAATTTCTCGCCCATGGAGTCATCGGACAGGTAAGTGATGTGACCGACCATCCGCGCCAGCATCAGGCCGCGCTTGGGGATCACACCGGCCTCCTGGAACGAACCACCGTGGAACTCAGGGTCGGTCAGGATCGCCTGGCGCGCCACTTCGTTGAAGGCGATGTTCTGCGCCGACAATTTAGGAGCCGAGGCGATGGCCAGGCAATGGCGCACGCGATCGGGGTAAGTGATGGTCCATTGCAGCGCTTGCATGCCGCCCAGGCTGCCGCCGATCACGGCGGCCCATTGGTCGATGCCCAGCAGGTCGGCCAGGCGCGCCTGGCTGTGCACCCAGTCTTCCACGGTGAGCACCGGGAAGTCCGCGCCGAACGGCTTGCCGTTCTCAGGGTTGACGCTGCTCGGGCCGGTGGAGCCGTTGCAGCCGCCGAGGTTGTTCAGGCTGACCACAAAGAACTTGTTCGTGTCGATGGGTTTGCCGGGGCCGATGCAACTGTCCCACCAGCCGGGTTTGCGCTCGTCGACCGAGTGGAAGCCGGCAGCGTGGTGATGGCCGGACAAGGCGTGGCAGATCAGCACGGCGTTGCTCGCCGTGGCATTCAGTTGGCCGTAGGTTTCATAGATCAGGTCGTAGGCAGGCAGCGAACGGCCGCAGGCCAGGGCCAGCGGTTCGCTGAAGTGCGCCATTTGGGGCACGACCAGTCCAACAGAATCGGGGGGAAAGGCAGTTGGCATCGACCCTGCTCTCGTTTAAATGAGGCGTAAGTCTAAAGAGCGCGAACCCCAGCGGCAAGCAAAGGCCTGCGCGGATTGAATTCAGTGTGCAGTTCGAAAATGTGGGAGCAGGCTTGCTCCCACATTTGATCCGCGTTAGATCAGCAAACGCAGAATGTCCGGCATCATGGTCATCGCCGCCAGGTTGTTGATCACCAGCATATCCAGCAACTTGAGCACCATGAACGCCAGGATCGGCGAAATATCCAGGCCGCCCAGGTTCGGCAGCAGCTTGCGGAACGGCGCCAGGGCCGGTTCGCAGATCTGGTTCACCAGCTCGGCGCCAGGGTTGTGGCTACCCGGCGCGACCCAGGACAGGATCACGCTGATGATCAAGGCGAAGAAAAAGATCTTCAGGAACAGCGCGGTCACGCCGATGATCGCCCAGATCAGCAACTGTACGAAATTGCCGGTGGTGCCGTAGGTCAGCAGCAGGGTCAGCGCCATCAAGGCCAACTGCACCAGGATCGCCAGCACCAGCGACGACATGTCCAGGCCGAACAGGCTCGGGATGATTCGACGCAACGGCTTGAGCAGCGGCTGGGTGGCCTTGACGATGAACTGGCACAGCGGGTTGTAGAAGTTCGCGCGTACCAGTTGCAGCACGAAGCGCATCAGTACGATCAGCAGGTACAGGCTGCCGAGGGTTTGCAGCACGTAGACGGCTGCGGTGTTCAAACCAATCATGTTGGCTCCTTATTTGCCCAGTTGTTCGGCGAGTTCCGCCGAGCGGTGCGCAGCGGCACTCAATGCTTTTTCCACCAAGGCTTCAAAGCCCCCGGCCTGGAACGACTCGATGGCCGCCTGTGTGGTGCCGCCGGGGGAGGTCACGCGGCGGCGCAACTCGGCCGCGTCCACATCGCTGGCAACCGCCATATGCGCGGCACCCAAGGCGGTCTGCTCGGCGAGTTGCTCGGCAACGTCCTTGGACAGTCCCAGCTTCACCCCGGCGGCGGTCATGGCTTCGATCAACAGGAAAAAATACGCCGGGCCGCTGCCGGACACGGCGGTGACCGCGTCCAGCTGCTGCTCGTGTTCCAACCACAGGGCGGTGCCCACGGCGGACAGCAGCGCTTGCGCCTGGTTGCGTTGTTCGGCGCTCACTTCGGCGGTGGCGTACAAGCCGCTCACGCCTTGGCTGACCAGCGCTGGGGTGTTGGGCATGCAGCGTACGATCGGCTGGGCGCCCAGCCAGTTATTCATGCTGGCGCAGGTAATGCCGGCGGCGATGGACACCACCAGTTGCTGCGGTTGCAGGCTCGGGCGAAGGCTTTCGCACACGGCCTTCATGGCCTGCGGCTTCACCGCCAGCACGATCACATCGACGCCACGGATGGCCTCGGCGTTGTCGGCAAAGGTTTCAATACCGTGCTCGGCGCTGACGCGGGCACGGGTGTCGGCGCCGGGGTCGCTGGCGCGGATCTGCGCGGCGTCCAGGCCCTTGGCCCGCAGGCCACCGATCAGGCTGGCCGCCATGTTACCGGCGCCGATAAAGGCAATACGCGTGTTGCTCATGACAGGTCCTTACTCAGATGGAAGTCAGCCATTTCATGGCTGGCCGTAGTCGCGGGCGCCAAACAGGGCGGTACCGATCCGCACCCAGGTGGCGCCTTGGGCGATGGCCGACTCAAGGTCGTGGCTCATGCCCATGGAAAGTGTGTCGAGCGGCAGGTTCAGGCTGTTTTGCAGGTCGCGTACAGCGGCAAACGCTGCATCTTGCGCGGCACGATCTTCAGTCGGCTCAGGAATCGCCATCAGGCCACGCAACTTCAGGCGCGGCAGGGCGCTGATCGCATTGGCCAGGGCGGGCAGGTCGGCGGGCGTACAGCCGGACTTGCTGGCTTCGCCACTGACGTTGACCTGGATGCAGATGTTCAGCGGTGGCAGGTCGGCCGGGCGTTGTTCGGACAGGCGTTGTGCAACTTTGAGGCGGTCCACGGAATGCACCCAAGCGAAGTTCTCGGCGATAGCGCGCGTCTTGTTCGATTGAATGGGGCCGATGAAGTGCCAACTCAAGGGCAGGTCGGTTAATTCGGCCTGTTTGCCCAAGGCTTCCTGCAGATAGTTCTCGCCAAAGTCGCGCATTCCGGCGGCATAGGCTTCGCGCACGGCTTGCGCGGGTTTGGTCTTGCTCACGGCCAGCAGGTGGATGCTGCTTGCGTCACGTTGCACGGCGTCGGCTGCGGCGCGGATGCGCTGGCTAACCTGGCCGATGTTGTCTGCTATCGTCGACATTCAAGATGCGCCCGTGGATATGGAGTCCGCGGCATTCTACTGGAAATGGAAAGCCCTATGGATATCACTGAATTGCTGGCGGCCAGCGTAAGCCGTGGCGCCTCCGACCTGCATCTGTCGGCCGGCCTGGCGCCGATGTTGCGGGTGGATGGCGAGGTGTGGCCGTTGGATTGGCCGGTGCTCTCACCCCGGCAAGTGGCGGACTTATTGAGCCCGTTGCTCAATCAGCACCAGCAAAAGGATTTCGAAACATCTCTTGAAACGGATTTTGCGTTCGAACTGCCTGGCGTGGCGCGCTTCCGGGCCAATGTGTTCACGCAGGACCGTGGCATGGGGGCGGTGTTTCGCACGATTCCCAGCGAGGTGCAAAGCCTGGAAAGCCTTGGCCTTGGCGAAGTGTTCCGGCGTATCGCCCAGCTGCCACGCGGCTTGGTGCTGGTGACCGGCCCGACCGGCTCGGGCAAGTCCACCACCCTGGCGGCGATGATCGATTTTCTCAATCAGCATCGGCGCCAGCACATCCTCACTCTGGAAGACCCTATCGAGTTTATCCACACGTCCAAGACCGCCCTGATCAACCAGCGCCAGGTGCACCGTGACACTCACAGTTTTTCGACCGCTCTGCGCTCGGCGCTGCGTGAAGACCCGGACGTGATCCTGGTAGGCGAATTGCGCGACTTGGAAACCATTCGCCTGGCGCTGACAGCGGCTGAGACCGGACACCTGGTATTTGGCACCCTGCACACCACGTCTGCGGCAAAGACCGTAGACCGGCTGGTGGACGTGTTCCCGGCGGGGGAAAAGGCCATGGTCCGCTCGATGCTGTCGGAGTCGTTGCAGGCGGTGGTGTCCCAGGTCCTGGTGAAGAAGGTCGGCGGCGGGCGCGTGGCGGCCCATGAAATCATGCTGGGCACGCCGGCCATTCGCAATCTGATCCGCGAGGACAAGGTGGCGCAGATGGTCTCAGCGATCCAGACCGGTGGGGCGTTGGGGATGAAGACGTTGGATATGAGCTTGAAGGCGCTGGTCGGGGAGGGGGTGATCAGTCGTGAAGACGCACGGGAGAAGGCGAGGGTGCCTGGGGAGATATGAAGATCCAAATGTGGGAGGGGGCTTGCTCCCGATTACAGTGGGTCAGCTACAAATAAGCTGACTGATCCACCGCTATCGGGGGCAAGCCCCCTCCCACATTGTTTACCGCATTTCAGCCTGGAATCAGCGCTGGACGACCCGCAGATTGTTCTGCTCTTTCGGCAGCACCCGCTTGGCGATCACGTAGTTCTTGTCCCAGAACGGCTTCTTCAGCGTGTCGATGCTGACCGCCTTGCCACGGCGCGGTGCGTGGATGAAACGGTCGTTGCCCAGGTAGATGGCAACGTGGTTCACCTGGCGGCTCTTCAGTTTGAAGAACAGCAGGTCACCCGGTTTCAGGTCCTTGCGGTCAACCTTCTGCCCGTGGCCGGCGGCCATGGCGTTGGAGGTGCGCGGCAAATCCACGGCCGCTACGTCGTTAAACGCATATTTCACCAAACCACTGCAGTCGAACCCTTTACTTGGGCTGCTGCCGCCCCAACGATAAGGAGTACCGAGCACGTTCACGGCGCGGCTGAGGACGGTGCTGCTCTGTTTGGTGTTGACTGCCATCAGGGCCGGGTTTGCTTTACCGTGGGCCTTGCTCAGTTGAGTCGGGCGGTTGACGGTCAGCTTTACCGATTTGGCCGTGCTTGGTGTGCTGTGAACTTTAGGGGTGAAACCGTTAACGTTAGGAAGTCGTTGCTCACGATTGGTGGCGTGGGCGGCCAGTGGCATTAATAGGCAAATGGTTAGCCATGTCTTGAAAAATGGTCGCATTAGGCGTGGCTCTTATGGGTTTGCGCGCAACTTTATAACAGCTTTTTGTGTCGTTCTCAGGCCGTTTGTCGACTGAACCTTGACGTCAAAATCAGGAAAAACGCGACGATTCGCCGCAATTGTCCTACACGAGTCAGGTGGCATAAGGCTTTCAGGGCAGGGAAGATACCATTTGCCGTACGTCGGGCGCCTGTAAAAAAGTCACAAAGAAAGTGAAAAAATTTATCTATCGAGGCAAAAGAGGTACGCGATGAACACCTATCAGCAGATTGGTTCGCAGCAAGACACCCACAGCAAGGTGATCGGTTACCTGCTGTGGATTTTTGGTTTTACTGGGGCGCACCGCTTCTATTACGGCAAGCCGGTGACCGGCACGATCTGGTTTTTCACCTTTGGCTTGCTGGGTATCGGCTGGCTGATCGACCTGTTCCTGATCCCGTCCATGGACCGTGAAGCGGACCTGCGTTTTACCGCCGGGCCGATCGAATACAACGTGGCCTGGGTGCTGTTGGCGTTTCTCGGGGTGTTTGGCGTGCACCGCATGTACCAAGGCAAATGGATCACCGGCCTGATCTACCTGCTGACCGGCGGTTTGTTCTTGGTAGGGGTGTTGTATGACTTCTGGACGTTGAATACACAGATATCGATCCGTAATGCCGAGCGCAACAGCGGCCGCTGATCTTTAACTTCTGGTGGAGATCAACATGTGGGAGGGGGCAAGCCCCCTCCCACATTGATCATGCCCACATTAGATGTGGGATTTTTCAGGCTTGGTAGCTGATCCGCCCATCCACCAAGGTGTAGCGCACCGTCGCCGGCAGGCTATGGCCGATGAACGGGCAGTTTTCACCTTTGGACAGCCATTGCTCCCCGGCAACCGTGGAGCGGGCCGGGTCAAACAGCACCAGGTCCGCCGCCGAACCCACCGCCAACTTACCCGCCGGCAGGCGCAATGCCTCAGCCGGGCCGGTGCTGAGGCGTGCCAGCAGTGTCGGCAAGTCCAGCAATCCGTCCTCCACCAGTGTCATCGCCAGCGGCAGCAACAGTTCGACGCTGCTGATGCCCGGCTCTGTCGCGCCAAACGGTGCCAGCTTGGCATCCCGCTCATGGGGCTGGTGATGGCTGGAAATCGCCGAGACCACACCGGACTTGACCGCCGCACGCAAACCTTCGCGGTCGGCCAGGGTGCGCAGCGGCGGTTGCACGTGGTACAGGCTGGAGAAGTCGATCAGCGCCTCATCCGTCAGGATCAACTGATACAACGCCACATCCGCCGTGACCGGCAGTCCGCGCGCCTGTGCCTGGGCGATAAGGGCGACGCCTCGGGCGCTGGTCAACTGGCTGAAGTGCGCACGCACACCGCTTTGTTCCACCAGCAGCAGGTCACGGGCCAGGGCCACGGTTTCGGCGGTTTCCGGAATGCCCGGCAGGCCGAGGAAGCTGGCCACGGCGCCTTCATGGGCCAGGCCGCCTTCAGCCAAGTCGCGGTCCTGGGAGTGGAAGATCACCGTCAGGTCGAAGGTGGCTGCGTATTCCAGGGCGCGTAACAGCGTCCGGGTGCTGCGAAAGCTTTCCAGGCCGTTGCCGAAGGCCACGCAACCGGCGTCACGCAGGGCGATCAGCTCGGCGAGTTGTTCGCCTTCCAGGCCTTTGCTCAGGGCGCCGATAGGGAACACTTTGCAATTGCCGGCCTCACGGGCGCGGTCGAGGATCAGTTCGGTAACCGCCGAGGTGTCCAGCACCGGCTTGGTGTGCGGCGGGCAGCACAGGCTGGTCACGCCACCGGCTGCAGCGGCGCGGGTTTCGCTGATGATGTTGCCCTTGCGGCTGTAGCCTGGCTCGCGCAGGGCGACGTTCAGGTCGACCAGGCCAGGCGCGGCCACCAGGCCTTTGGCGTCTAGGGTCTCGCTGGCGCTGAAGCCTGCGGGCGGGGCGCCGATGGCGATGATCTTGCCGGCTTCCAGATGAAGGTCGGTGACGTGATCCAGGCCACTGGCCGGATCGATGACGCGGGCGCCGAGGATGCTGAGCTTCACTGGGCGTTCTCCTGCTCGAATTGACGTTGCGCGGTTTGCCCGCTCATGGCCATGGACAACACCGCCATGCGCACGGCGATGCCGTAGGTCACCTGGTTGAGGATCACCGACTGGTTACCGTCGGCCACCGCCGACTCAATCTCCACGCCACGGTTGATCGGGCCAGGGTGCATCACGATGGCATCCGGTTTGGCGCCGGCCAGGCGTGCAGTGGTCAGGCCGAACAGGCGGTAGAACTCGCCTTCGCTCGGCAGCAGGCCACCGGACATCCGTTCGCGTTGCAGGCGCAGCATGATCACCACATCCACATCCTTGAGGCCTTCTGCCATGTCGGTGTAGACCTTCACGCCGTACTGCTCGATACCGATCGGCAGCAGGGTTTTCGGCGCGATCACGCGGATGTCCGGGCAACCCAGGGTTTTCAGGGCCAGCATGTTCGAGCGCGCCACTCGCGAGTGCAGGATGTCGCCGACGATGGCTACCGAGAGGTTTTCAAAGCTGCCCTTGTGCCGACGGATAGTGAGCATGTCGAGCATGCCCTGGGTCGGGTGGGCGTGACGGCCGTCGCCGCCGTTGATGATCGCTACCTGCGGGCACACGTGCTCGGCGATGAAGTGCGCGGCGCCGGAGTCGCCGTGGCGTACCACGAACATGTCGGCGGCCATGGCTTCCAGGTTGCGCAGGGTGTCGAGCAGGGTTTCGCCCTTGCTCGCCGACGAGGTGGACACGTTCAGCGTGATCACGTCGGCCGACAGTCGCTGGGCCGCCAGTTCAAAGGTGGTGCGGGTGCGGGTGGAGTTCTCGAAGAACACGTTGCAGATGGTCTTGCCGCGCAACAGCGGGACCTTCTTCACCGCGCGGCCACCGACTTCGAGGAATGAGTCGGCGGTGTCGAGGATTTCAGTCAGCAGTTCGCGGGGCAAACCGTCGAGGGACAAGAAGTGTTGCAACTGACCCTGAGCATTGAGCTGCAGCGGGCGCTTGGCATCTAGAGGCGTCATCGCGGGGACTCTTTACAAGGCGGTTTAAAGGGCGAGGTCTTGCAGTTCGAGTTCGAGCGGCGTGGGACCGGACAATTTTACCCGTTGGTGGGCTTGCAGCGACAGGGTGGCGCCGACCACATCCGGGCTGATCGGCAACTCACCGGCGTCCAGGTCCAGCAGGCACACCAGCGTCACGCTGGCCGGGCGGCCATAGTCGAACAATTCGTTCATGGCGGCGCGGATGGTGCGACCGCTCATCAGCACGTCGTCGATCAGCACCAGGTGCTGGCCTTCGATTTCGAAAGGCAGCGCCGACGGACGCACTTGCGGGTGCAGGCCGTTCTGACTGAAGTCATCGCGGTAGAAGGACACATCCAGGGTGCCGAGGGGCGAGTCACTGCCCAGCGCTTCCAGCAACGCCTGGGCCACCCACACACCACCGGTGCGAATGCCAATGAAACGTGGCTCGCTGATGGCACGGTGTTGCAGATGGGCCGTGAGGTTTTTGGCCATTTGGCTGATCAGTTCGGCGGGGTTCGGCAAGCTCATGCAGGCTCCTTCAGGACCTTGGCGCAGGCAAGGTCCGGGCTCAAACGTAAAAAGACGCGGCAAGCCGCGTCAGTCAGGATTCAAATAAAGCGGTGTTTTCGTCCAGCCAACCCTGCAACAGCAGCGCGGCGGCGATGGCGTCCACGGGGTTGTCGCGGTAGCTGCCCTTCTGGCCGCCACGGTCACGGCGCTCACCCTTGGCTTCGAAGGTGGTCAGGCGTTCGTCGTGGGTATAGAAGGGGATGTTGTAGCGGCCATTGAGGCGTCGGGCGAATTTTTCCGCGCGCAGGCACATGTCGCTGGGCGTGCCATCCATGTTCAAGGGCAGGCCAACCACCACGGCGTCGGGCTTCCACTCTTTAATGAGGGCCTCGACCTGGTTCCAGTCCGGTATGCCGTTCTGGGCTTTCAAGGTGCACAGTTCGCGAGCCTGGCCGGTGATGACCTGGCCGACGGCTACGCCGATCTGCTTGGTGCCGTAGTCAAAACCGAGGATTAAGCGCAAAGCCATCAGGCGTGCCCCGCCTGGCTGGTCAGCAGGTTGAGGTTGACGCGCAGTTTGGCCGCGGCTGCCTCCAGGCGCAGTTCGCTGGGGGTGTTGAACAGGATTTCGGCGTCGAAGGGGCAGGTCAGCCACGCGTTGCTGGCCAACTCGGCTTCCAGTTGGCCGGCTTCCCAACCCGCGTAGCCGAGGGTGATCACACTTTGCTCAGGGCCCACGCCGTCCGCGATGGCGAATAGCACGTCCTGTGAAGTGGACAGCGACACGCCTTCCAGGTCGACCGTGGCCTGGAACTTCGGCCCGGTGGGGTGTAGCACAAAGCCGCGATCGGTCTGCACCGGCCCGCCGATGTAGATCGGCACGCCCTGGCAGCGGGCTGGAGGGTCGACCTCCGGGCGCAGTTGCTCAAGGATATCCGCCAGGTTCAGCTCTTGCGGGCGGTTGATGACCAACCCCATGGCACCTTTGGCGGTGTGCTCGACGATGTAGGTCAAGGTCTGCGCAAAGTTCGGGTCGGCCATATGGGGCATGGCGATCAGGAATTGGTGCTTGAGGTAGGTCGGGCTGACATTTTTCATGTCCGCTAGTGTGGCGGTGGAGGGGCGAACTGACAAGCTGGGGTGGACCATAATTGTGGCAAACACGGTTGTTGGGGTGAGCGGGCTTGCCCCGCGCTGGGCTGTGAAGCCGCCCCAAAACAGGATGTTTCATTTTAGCTGGAGAACTTCAGTGCCTGGATTGGGGGGGCTTCGCCCCCCCAGCGCGGGGCAAGCCCGCTCACCACAGCAAGCCAGCTTCTACAGGGGCTGCGGGTCAGTTGCTGGACAGGCGGTCGCCCTTGGCGAACTTCCAGGTGCGGATGATTTCAAGGCGGTCGACGTCGTTCAAGTCGCCGCTGAACGGGGCAAAGGGCGCGGCCAGGCGCACGATGCGCTGGGCGGCCTGGTCCAGCAGTGGCTGACCTGACGATTCCAGCACCTGGACTTCATATAACGTGCCGTCGCGGTTGATCGACACCAGTAAGCGCAAATTGCCATAAATCTGCTGGCGGCGCGCTTCATCCGGGTAGTTGAGGTTACCGATACGCTCGACCTTCTTGCGCCACTCGTCCTTATACCAGGCGCCTTTGTCGCGCATGGTCGAGGCGGCGTTCAGCCGGTAGATGCGCGGGCGCTTGGCGTACAGCTGCTGTTCGTTGGCCAGCTCGGCTTCCAAGCTGGAAATCTCGTCGGAGAGTGTCGAACTGTCGAACGTCGGCGCGGGCTTCACGGGCTCGGGCGTCGGTTCGGTCTTGGTTTTTTCGCGCTGGGTCGGGGCTTTTTGGGGTTTGGGCGCGACGGTGGTCACCGCAGCCTTGGGCGCGGCCTGCTTCACCTCGGGCTTGGGCGCCGGCGGCGGAGTGACTTTATTCACCTTGTTGTCCTGGAACGGCGCCACTTCAGTGGTCTTGGGCACGGCTTTCTTGTCGAGGGTGCCGCTGCCCTGCTGGTTGTCCTGGGCGAGAAAGTCAGCCTTCTCGGGTTTCTTTTCGCTCTTGAACGTGGCGAGGGTGATTTCCAGGGTTTTGCTGATCTGCTTGGGTTCGACCATTGTGAACCCCACGCCGAGGATCAAGGCCAGGTGAATAAGCGCAGCGAGGAACAGGGTAAATCCGAGCCGATCAGCCGGGCGCACGCCGCTATGGGAGAGTTCGGGGGGCAGTTCGGACGGGAGCGTCATGACAAAAAAACCAACATCGCGCGTTTCACAGGTGGCGCATGATAACGCAATGTTGGTGTGTGTCCGGCTGTTCTATGTCACTTGGCTTGTAGCTTGCGCTCAATGGCAGCCATCAACATTTCGCCGATGTTCGTGCCAAATGCGTTGTCGATCTCGCGAATGCAGGTGGGGCTGGTGACGTTGATTTCAGTCAGGTTCTCGCCGATCACGTCCAGGCCGACAAACAGCAAGCCCTTTTCACGCAGGGTCGGGCCAACCTGGGCTGCAATCCAACGGTCCTTGTCCGACAGAGGGCGTGCTTCACCACGACCGCCGGCCGCCAGGTTACCGCGGGTCTCGCCAGCCGCCGGGATGCGCGCCAGGCAGTAGTCCACCGGCTCGCCGTCGATCATCAGGATGCGCTTGTCGCCGTCCTTGATCGCCGGCAGGTAGGCCTGGCCCATGATTTGCTGGGTGCCCAGGGCGGTCAGGGTCTCCAGGATCACCGACAGGTTCGGGTCGCCCGCGCGGTGACGGAAGATCGAGGTGCCGCCCATGCCGTCCAGCGGCTTGAGGATCACATCGCCGTGCTTGGCAGCGAATTCACGCAGCACGTCGGCGCGGCGGCTGACCACGGTGGGCGGGGTGCACTGCGGGAAGAGGGTGGCGAACAGCTTTTCATTGCAGTCGCGCAGGCTCTGCGGCTTGTTCACGATCAGCACGCCGGCGCGCTCGGCCTGCTCCAGCAGGTAGGTGGAGTAGACGAATTCCATGTCGAACGGCGGGTCCTTGCGCATCAGGATCACATCCAGATCGCTCAGCGGGCTGTCGATTTCGTCCGACAGCTCGAACCACTTCTCAGGGTTGGCGAACACCTGCAGCGGACGCATGCGTGCGCGGGCCTCGCCGTCACCCTGGTAAAGATCGCGCTGCTCCATATAGAACAACGTCCAGCCGCGGGCCTGGGCGGCCAGGAGCATGGCCAGCGAGCTGTCCTTTTTATAGGAGATGCTGGCGATAGGGTCCATGACAATGCCGACGCGAACGCTCATGGGGGATTTCCTCTAGCAAATTAGGGCGCATAAAAGTGGCGTCAGAGTGGCGCTGTGGCTGTTGTGGGTCAAGGAAAAACCACCTGGCCGGTTGCTCGATAGATTGCGCCCGGAGACTGTGCTAAAAAGACTGCCACGGCGCAGCAGCCCTTGAATTCCAAGGCTTGCGGCGCTCATCCTGTGCAACATCAGGCAGTACACACCGAAAACCGATTCGCTGTGGCGATGGCAGAGCAGATATGGAACAGCATTCCAACGCCTTGAGAGTGATGGTGATCGACGACTCAAAGACGATCCGCCGTACCGCTGAAACCTTGTTGAAGAACGTGGGGTGCGATGTCATCACGGCCATCGACGGTTTCGATGCCCTGGCCCGGATTGTCGATCATCACCCGCACATCATCTTTGTCGACATCATGATGCCGCGCCTGGATGGCTATCAGACCTGCGCCCTGGTGAAGAACAACCCGGCGTTCAAGTCGATCCCGGTGATCATGCTGTCCTCCAAGGACGGCCTGTTCGACAAGGCCAAGGGGCGCATCGTCGGCGTCGATCAGTTTTTGACCAAGCCTTTCAGCAAGGAAGAACTGCTGAGTGCGATCAAGGCCTACGTGCCCGGCTTCGCCGCAGTAGAACAAGCACACTGACGTCGCCTCACGAGGGTCGGCGCGAACTTATGTAGCGGGGAAAACCATGGCACGTGTTCTGATCGTCGACGATTCGCCGACCGAAATGTACAAACTGACCGGCATGCTGGAAAAGCATGGTCATCAGGTTCTCAAGGCCGAAAACGGTGCGGACGGCGTGGCCCTGGCCCGCCAGGAAAAACCCGACGCCGTGCTGATGGACATCGTGATGCCGGGCCTCAATGGCTTCCAGGCCACCCGCCAACTGTCCAAGGAGCCGGAAACCAACGGCATCCCGATCATCATCATTACCACCAAAGACCAGGAAACCGACAAGATCTGGGGGGCGCGCCAAGGCGCCAAGGATTACCTGACCAAGCCGGTGGATGAAGAAACCCTGATCGCCACCCTGAACAAGGTGCTGGCCGGCTGACGGTTCGCCATCATGACCGAGTCGCAAACCGCCTTCGAGCTGCTGTTGGACATCGACCGGCGCTGCCGCCTGCTGGCCGCCGACCTGCCGTCCCAGGAAGCCCGCCTGCAACGTTGGAGCGGAATCGGTTTTCGCCTGGGGCCGCACTGGTATGTGGCACCCATGGGCGAAGTTGCCGAAGTCCTGCATGAACCGCGCTGCACGCTGATGCCCGGGGTCAAGGCCTGGGTCAAGGGCGTGGCTAACCTGCGTGGGCGCCTGTTGCCGGTGATGGACCTGGGTGGGTTTCTCGGGCTTGAACTGTCCAAGGCGCGCAAACAGCGGCGCGTATTGGTGGTGGAATTCAACGACTTGTTTGTCGGGCTGCTGGTGGACGAGGTGGTGGGGATGCAGCATTTCGCACAAGACGCACTGCTGGCGAGCGCCGCGCCCGGTGTTCCGTTTATCCAGGGCCAGTTCGAGGGCGACCAGCAGTGGCAGGTCTTCAGCCCCTTCGCCCTGGCCCAGGCCCCAGGCTTCATGGATGTTGCCGCATGACCACCGCCACCACGCCAAAACCCCAGGCCGGCTCGCGCAGCCGCTCGCAGATCATCGTGCTGTTCATCGCACTGATCGTGTTCATCATGTTGCTGTTCGCCAACTTTGCGTACCTCAACACCCAGTCCACCTATGACAAACAGTACATCGGCCACGCCGGTGAGCTGCGCGTGCTGTCCCAGCGCATCGCCAAGAACGCCACCGAAGCCGCCGCCGGCAAGGCCGCCGCGTTCAAGCTGCTGGGCGATGCGCGCAACGACTTCGCCCAGCGCTGGGGCTACCTGAAAAAAGGTGACCCGGAAACCGGCCTGCCTGCCGCGCCCAACGCCGTGCGCGCCGAAATGCGCGCGGTGCAGACCGACTGGGAAGCGCTGCTGAAAAACACAGACGCCATCCTCGCCAGCGAACAGACCGTGTTGTCCTTGCATCAGGTCGCCGCGACGTTGGCCGAAACCGTGCCGCAGTTGCAGATGGAGTCGGAAAAGGTCGTCGATATCCTCCTGCAGCGTGGCGCCCCGGCCAGCCAGGTGGCCTTGGCCCAGCGCCAGTCACTGTTGGCCGAACGGATCCTTGGCGCGGTGAACACCGTACTGGCCGGCGACGAAACCGCCGTGCAGGCCGCCGACGCCTTTGGCCGTGACGCCAACCGCTTCGGCCAGGTGCTCAACGGCATGCTCCAGGGCAACCCCGGCCTGCGCATCACCCAGGTCGAAGACCGCGACGCCCGTGCGCGGCTGGCGGAAATCGCCGAGCTGTTCGAATTTGTCTCCGGCTCCGTGGATGAAATCCTCGAGACCTCGCCGCAACTGTTCCAGGTCCGCGCCTCGGCGAGCAATATTTTCAACCTGTCGCAAACCCTGCTCGATGAAGCCTCGCACCTGGCCACCGGTTTTGAAAACCTGGCCAGCGGGCGCAGTTTCGACACCATCGGCGGTTATGTGCTGGGGCTGTTGGCGCTGACCTCGATCATCCTGATCGGCCTGGTGATGGTGCGCGAGACCAACCGCCAGTTGCATGAAACCGCCGAGAAGAACGAACGCAACCAGAACGCGATCATGCGCCTGCTGGATGAAATCGAAGACCTGGCCGACGGCGACCTCACCGTGACGGCCTCGGTGACCGAAGACTTCACCGGCACCATCGCCGACTCCATCAACTACTCCGTCGATCAACTGCGCGACCTGGTCGCCACCATCAACCTCACCGCCGGGCAAGTCGCCGGTGCGGTGCAGGACACCCAGGCCACCGCGATGCACTTGGCCCAGGCGTCGGAGCACCAGGCCCAGCAGATCGCCGAAGCGTCCACGGCGATCAACCAGATGGCCCAGTCCATCGACCAGGTGTCGGCCAACGCCGCCGAGTCCTCGGCGGTGGCGGAGCGCTCGGTGGAGATCGCCAACAAGGGTAACGAGGTGGTGCACAACACCATCCACGGCATGGACAACATTCGCGAACAGATCCAGGACACCGCCAAGCGCATCAAGCGCCTGGGTGAGTCGTCCCAGGAGATTGGCGACATCGTCAGCCTGATCGACGACATTGCTGACCAGACCAACATCCTCGCCCTCAACGCCGCGATCCAGGCGAGCATGGCCGGTGACGCCGGGCGCGGCTTTGCGGTGGTGGCCGATGAAGTGCAACGGCTGGCCGAGCGCTCGTCGGCGGCCACCCGGCAAATCGAAACCCTGGTACGGGCGATCCAGGCTGACACCAACGAAGCGGTGATCTCCATGGAGCAGACCACCACCGAAGTGGTGCGCGGCGCGCGGCTGGCCCAGGACGCCGGGGTGGCGTTGGAAGAGATCGAAGGCGTGTCGAAAACCCTGGCGGCGCTGATCCAGAGTATTTCCAACGCGGCGCAGCAACAGACCTCGTCGGCGGGGCAGATCTCCCTGACCATGAACGTGATTCAGCAGATCACTACCCAGACCTCGTCGGGCTCCACGGCCACCGCCGAAAGCATCGGCAACCTGGCGAAAATGGCCAGCCAGCTGCGCCGGTCGGTGTCGGGGTTTACCTTGCCGCCGCCAAAGCAGGTCGACGATTGAAATGCAGTACCAATGTGGGAGGGAGCTTGTCCCCTCCCACATTTGATCTCTATCTGTCTTGAGATCTCGCACCACCAGCAACCCACGAATTCTAAGCGGAGCAGTTATGGTTGATCGGCACGACTACGTGGCCCTCGAATGGGTCAAGGGCGACATTGCCGAAACCCTGCAACAGGCCCGTTCGGCGCTGGATGCGTACGTCGAAACCACTGACGGCGACGCGATCAGCGAATGCCTGGCCGGCATCCATCAGGTGCATGGCGCGCTGCAAATGGTCGAGTTCTACGGCGCGGCCCTGCTGGCCGAGGAAATCGAAGCACTGGCCCTGGCTCTGCAAGCCGGCCATGTGAGCCAGCGCGACGAAAGCATCCGCCTGCTGCAACAGGCCCTCAACCAATTGCCGCTCTACCTGGACCGCGTGCACAGCGCCCGCCGCGACCTGCCGCTGGTGGTATTGCCGCTGCTCAACGACTTGCGCAGCGCCCGCGGCGAAAGCCTGCTGTCGGAGACCAGCCTGTTCAGCCCGCAACTGCTCACCATAGCGCCGCTGCCCGATGAAGCCCTGGCGCAACGCGCGGTGCCCGACCTGAAAGAGCAACTGCGCCAGTGGCATCAGCTGCTGCAACAGGCCCTGGCCGGGCTGCTGCGCGAAGACCACGGCCCCAGCAACCTGGAGGACATGGCGCGGGTGTTCGCGCGTCTCGAAGCCTTATGCCAGGGCGCGCCGTTGTTGCCGCTTTGGCAAGTCACTTCGGCGCTGGTCGAAGGCATGCTCATCGGCGTGATCGCCAACAGCCCAGCGCTGCGCAGTTTGCTCAAGGCCAGTGACAAACAGCTCAAGCGCCTGCTTGCCCAAGGCATCGGCGGCATCAACCAGCCGGCGCCAGATGAGTTGCTCAAGAGCTTGCTGTTTTATGTGGCCAAGGTCACCCGGCCGACACCGCGCATGCAAAGCCTCAAGGAACGCTACGGCCTGGATGAAGCCTTGCCGGACAGCACGGTGGTCGATGCCGAACGCGCACGCCTGGCCGGGCCGGACCGCAACGCCATGGGCTCGGTGCTGGGTGCATTGTGTGAAGAGTTGGTGCGGGTAAAAGAACGCCTCGACCTGTTCGTACGCAGCGACCGTCAGCACACCAGCGACCTCGACGCGCTGCTCGCGCCACTGCGGCAGATCGCCGACACCTTGGCGGTGCTGGGCTTCGGCCAGCCGCGTAAAGTCATCATCGACCAGCTTGCCGTGGTGCTGAGCCTGGCCCAGGGCCAACGCGAGCCCAACGATGCTGTGCTGATGGACGTCGCCGGCGCCTTGCTCTATGTCGAAGCCACACTGGCCGGCATGGCCGGCACCGTGGAGCCGGAAAGCCGCGAAGAAAGCCGCCTGCCCACCACCGACCTGACCCAGATTCACCAACTGGTGATCCGTGAATCTTGCCAGTGCCTCAAGCAAGCCAAGGAGCTGGTGATCGATTGCATCGAAGCCGACTGGGACCGCCAGCGCCTTGAGTCCCTGCCGGAACTGCTGAGCCAGGTGCGCGGCGCCCTGGCCATGATCCCTTTACCCCGCGCGGCGAGCCTGATGCGCGGTTGCACGGACTACGTCGATGAACAGTTGATGGGCAACGACGCGCCGCCGACCGAGCGGCAACTGGCGCATTTTGCCGACGTGATCAGCAGCCTGGAGTACTACCTCGAACGGATGCTCCAAGACCCCGATGCCGCAGGCGAACGGGTGCTGGAGCTGGCCACCCAAGGCCTGGCGGCGCTGGGTTACCTGCCTGCCGAGAAACCCTGGCGCCAAGCCTTGGTTGCACCGGATGGAGCGCTGGCGGTGGAGGTCGCGCCGAGCCAGTCGCAGTTCGACGCGCTGGCCAGCCCCACGTCGCGCCTGAACCCGCCGGCCCTGCAACGCCCCGGTAGCCTGCTGCCGCCACCGGCCGACGAAGAGCCCATCGACGATGAACTGCGCGAGGTCTTCCTCGAGGAAACCGACGAAGTCCTCGACGTGCTGCACCGTTACCTGCCCAACAGCGCGGACAAAACCGCCCAGGGCGAAATGCGCCGTGCTTTCCACACCCTCAAGGGCAGCGGCCGCATGGTCCGCGCACTGGTCCTGGCCGAGCTGGCCTGGGCTGTGGAAAACCTGCTCAATCGCGTACTGGAACGCAGCGTAGCCCTGAGCCCCGAGGTGCAACAGGTGCTGGATGAAGCGGTGGCCTTGCTGCCGGAGTTGATCGCCGACTTCGCCACCGACGACCAGCGCCAGCGCGATGAAGTCGACGCCCTGGCCGCCCGCGCCCACGCCTTGGCCAGCGGTACGCCGCAGCCGTCTGCCGAACCCCATGACCCGATGCTGCTGGAGATCTTCCGCAACGAAGTCCAAAGCCATCTGGACAGCCTCAATCACTTCCTGCAACAGGCCGCCGAGCATGTACCGCTGCACGTCAGCGATGAACTGCAACGCGCCCTGCACACGCTCAAAGGCAGCGCCTACATGGCCGGCGTGCTGCCCATCGCCGAACTGGCGCGCCCGCTGGACCACCTCACCCGCGAATACAAGGCACACCGCCTGCCGCTGGACCTGGACGAAGTGGAGTTGCTGCTCGAAGCCGAGAGCCTGTTCCAGCGCGGGCTGCGTGATCTGGACAGCGACCCGTTGGCGCCGATCAAAGGCGCAGAGGACCTGATCAACCGCACCCAACGCCTGCTGGACCAGCAGCTTGAAGCATTGCTCGACGCCCCGAATACCGGCCTGCGTATCAAGCGCGACCCGCAACTGATCGCCAACTTCCTGGCCCAGGGCATGGACATTCTGCTCGACGCCGAAAGCCTGCTGCGCCGCTGGCAACAGCATCCCGGCGAACGCCAGGAACTCACCGCGCTGCTGGACGAACTGACCACCCTGGGGGAGGGCGCGCACGTCGCCGACCTGCACGCCATCGACGCACTCTGCGAAGCGCTGCTCGACCTCTATGGCGCGGTGGAGGAGAGCAGCCTGGCGGTGAGCGAGCGGTTTTTCCACGAGGCCGAGCAGGCCCATGAAGCCTTGATCAACATGCTCGACCAATTGGCCGCCGGGCAGGAAATCAGCCCGGCGCCGGCACGGGTACAGGCGTTGCGCGAGTTGTTGGATGAGGCCCTCGACCCGTCGGCCACCGGCCTGATCAAAAGCGACGGCAGCCGCGCCTTGAGCATCTCCGAGCTGGGGGCGGCCACGGCGCAATTGGATCAGCCAACGACGATGGACGATGAGATCGTCGAGATCTTCCTGGAAGAGGCCGTGGACATCCTCGACAGCGCCGGGCAGTCGCTCAAACGCTGGTTGCTGGAGCCGGATAACGCGGGACCGTTGTCCTCGTTGCAACGTGACCTGCACACCCTCAAGGGCGGCGCGCGCATGGCCGAAATCGGGCCGGTGGGTGACCTCGCCCACGAGCTGGAATGTTTGTATGAAGGGCTGGTGGACCGTCGCTACAGCTACTCTTCCGAGCTGTCGCTGTTACTGATGGCCAGCCATGAGCGGCTGGCCTTGCAGCTTGATGAATTGCAACAGCAACGGCCCCTGAGCGATGCCGGCGAGTTGATCGCCCAATTGCGTGGATTCCGCCAGGGCAGCACACCGACGGCACCGACCGAGGCTGCGCAAGCCTCGGGTGCTGATCCTGAATTGCTGGATATCTTCCTCGAAGAAGCCGCCGACATTCTCGACAGCTCAGGCAGCGCTTTGCTGCGTTGGCAGGCCGAGCCCGGCAGCCGCCAGGAAGTCGAAACCCTGCTGCGCGACCTGCACACCCTCAAGGGCGGCGCGCGCATGGTCGAGATCGGGCCGATCGGCGATCTGGCCCATGAACTGGAGTTTCTCTACGAAGGGCTGTCCGCAGGCCTGCTGGCGCCGTCCGCCGAGCTGTTTGCGTTGCTGCAAGGCTGCCACGACCGTCTGGCGCAGATGATCGACGCGGTGGCCGACGGTTTGCCGGTCGGCTCGGTGGACAAGCTCATCGAGCGAATCAAAAGCCTGGTGCACCCCAGCGACGAACCGGTGACACCGGTGGCGTTGCCGACGGGCAAGGCGGAGGCCGTGGTAGACCCGGCCGCCGACATGGTGAAGATCTCTGCCGAGCTGCTCGACGACTTGGTCAACCTGGCCGGTGAAACCTCGATCTTCCGTGGCCGTATCGAGCAGCAAGTCAACGACGCCCGCATTGCCTTGACCGAAGTGGAAACCACGATCGAGCGCATGCGCGACCAACTGCGGCGTCTCGACACCGAGACCCAGGGCCGCATCCTCAGCCGCCAGCAGGCCGAGGCCGAGCGCCTGGGTTATGAAGAATTCGACCCGCTGGAAATGGACCGCCACTCGCAGTTGCAGCAATTGTCCCGCGCGCTGTCCGAGTCCGCTTCCGACCTGCTCGACCTCAAGGACACCCTCGAGCGCCGCAACGAGGACGCGCACGACCTGTTGCAGCAACAGGCGCGCATCAACACCGAGTTGCAGGAAGGCCTGATGCGCACGCGCATGGTGCCGTTCGAACGCATGCTGCCGCGCCTCAAGCGTATCGTGCGCCAGGTGGCGGGTGAGCTGGGCAAGGACGTGGAATTCATCGTCGGCAACGCCGAGGGCGAGATGGACCGCAATGTGCTGGAACGCATGGCGGCACCGCTGGAGCACATGCTGCGCAACGCCGTCGACCATGGTCTGGAGTCCCGCGATGTGCGGCTGTTGGCCGGTAAGCCCGAGAAAGGCCGCATCACCCTGGACCTGACCCACGAAGGCGGCGACATCGTTTTCGACATGCGCGATGACGGCGCAGGTGTACCGCTGGAGGCCGTGCGGCGCAAGGCGATCAAGCGTGGTTTGCTGGGCCCGCATCAAGAGATCAGCGACCGCGACGTGTTGCAGTTCATCCTGCAGCCGGGCTTCTCCACCGCCGAAAAGATCACGCAGATTTCCGGACGCGGCGTGGGCATGGACGTGGTGCATGAGGAAGTGCGTCAGCTTGGCGGCTCGATGGTCATTGATTCGACGCCGGGCGAGGGTGTGCATTTTCGTATTCGCTTGCCGTTTACCGTGTCGGTCAACCGTGCGCTGATGGTGCAATGTGCGGACGACCAGTACGCGATTCCGCTCAACACCATCGAAGGGCTGGTGCGGGTGCTGCCCCATGAGCTGGCGGGGCATTACCAGCAAGACCCACCGTGTTATGAATACGCCGGCCAGCGCTATGAGCTGTTCTACCTGGGCGACCTGCTGCACACCGTCAGCCGCCCGAAACTGCTGGGCCAGTACCAGCCGGTGCCGGTGCTATTGGTGCAGTGCAACGAGCGGCGCGTGGCCATCCATGTGGACGCCATGGCCGGTACGCGGGAGATTGTGGTCAAGGGCCTGGGCCCGCAGTTTGCCGGGGTGCAGGGCCTGTCGGGCGCGACGATTCTGGGCGACGGGCGCGTAGTGCTGATCATCGATTTGCTCGCGCATATCCGCGCCCGCCAGCCGGCCTTGCCGGCCCAGTCGGTCGATGCGCCGCTGATCCTCAACGACCCCTTGAAAAAACGCCCGTTGCTGGTGCTGGTGGTGGACGACTCCGTCACCGTGCGCAAAGTCACCAGCCGCCTGCTGGAGCGCAACGGCATGAACGTGCTCACCGCCAAAGACGGCATCGACGCCCTCGCTGTGCTCGAAGAACACACCCCGGACCTGATGCTGCTCGACATCGAAATGCCGCGCATGGACGGCTTCGAAGTCGCCACCCAGGTGCGCAACGACCCACGGCTGATGCGCCTGCCGATCATCATGATCACCTCGCGCACCGGCCAGAAACACCGCGACCGCGCCATGGCCATCGGCGTCAACGACTACCTCGGCAAGCCGTACCAGGAATCGGTGCTGCTCGAAAGCATCGCCTACTGGAGCAAGTCCCATGCTTGACCACCGCACCAGCCAACTCACCGGCCTGCTGCTGCCGCTGGCCGACCGCCACCTGGTGCTGCCCAACGTCGCCATTGCCGAGCTGATCGACTTCCAGCGCGGTGAGCCCGCCAGTGATGCGCCGCCGTGGTATTTGCGGCAAGTAACCTGGCGCGATCGGCAGATACCGCTGATCAGCTTTGAAGCGGTGTGCGGTGAAGCCAGCATGACCGGCGAACGCTCGCGAATCGTAGTGTTGAATGCCTTGGGTGGGCGGCCGACGTTGAAGTTTATCGCGCTGGTGATTCAGGGGATTCCACGGTCTTACAAGCTCGACAGCGAGTTGAGTTATGTGGACGTGCCGCTGTGCCCGTTGGAGTTGGCGGCGGTGCAGGTAGGGGAGCATGTGGCGAAGGTGCCGGACTTGATGGGGTTGGAAGCGCTATTGGTCGAGTCCGGCTTGGCCTGACCCCTCATTCTCAATCCCAGTGAATATCAAAATGTGGGAGGGGGCTTGCCCCCGATGGCTGACTGTCATTTGATACTTTTATACCTGAACCACCGCAATCGGGGGCAAGCCCTGTCTTACATTTGATCCTCTGTGTTTGACCGGCCGTCGCGACCCTAGCCGTCCAAAAATGTCGGAACTGAATGTTATTTGTGTAAGTAATTTCTTTAACTGGATTGGGCCGGTTTTCTGGCCTGAGTGGGATGCTAGGTTCGGCGCTTCCCTATGCCAGTAAGGACACGCAAATGGCTGTGCCGTTAATGCCTCCCGGTGTTTCAATGTTTGAAAATATGGCGATTGCCAAGTGCAAGCGCATCCATCTCAGGCCGGGTTCGGCGTTCGCCTATTCTTGGTTTTATTCGCAGGTCAGAGCTGCAGGGCCGTGGAACTACAAGAAGCAAGGGCGTCAATACGAGGCTTTTGGTAATTTCAATTACGGTGCCACGGGCACGGTGTTAGGCATTCCCGATCATGTGTTACTGCGGGCTGCAGGAGTTGCTCAAACCATCGCCAAAACCACCCTGCCGGACTTTGGCTCATGGTGGGGAGGTGACCCTTTTGGTGATGACCCGCGAGATCAATATTGGATAAGGAGAGGTATCGAGTATGCGATTTCACAAGGCTACTGAAGGCCTCATACCGATCCTGCGTAACTGCCTGCTGGTGGGCTGCCTGATTTATATCGCAGGCAGTTGGTTAATATCGCCCGGAACACCGGATTTGGACGAAGTGGTGTTGAAGCATTCCTTGGGCAACGGCTCCTCGATCTACGGCGCGCGGGATGGCCAAGGCGGTGCGACGGTGGGCTTTTCATACCGCTACTACGTGCATAGGAACTTGAGTAACGATCGGGAAATACTCACCACATTGGTGTCGGCGCATCCTTTTCTGAAAACCAAGGAACCCAATGTTCAAGTGAGTGAGCATGAGGGCGTGCTTCTATTGGATATTCAGGGGCGAGTGTATGAGTACAACAGCTATGCCCTCGAAGGTCTTGGCCCGATCAAGGTGGTGATGGGGTTGTGATGGACTGACCTTCGGATTTTTCCTGCAAGATTTTGGGCCGTGCATGAACTTGTCGCGTGCAGCCAGCGCGCCTAGTCTTCGTCTCGTCATCGCAAAAAACGGTGACACGGATGTGCAAGTCCGACGAAACTGTTTAGGCGTACAAACGCCCAGCCATCCAACGGGCGTTTTTTGTGCTCGCTGCTTTGATGGCGGCTGCGCGCAGGAGGTCTTCGGACCTGCTGGGTGTCCTAAACAGGCCCGGTTTTGCACACCTGCGCACGGTCGCCCCCCTCTTCACCGTAAACCCACACCAAAATACCGAAACCCAAAAAAGGGACCTATCGATNNGGCAAACACTGTACCTGTGGCGAGGGAGCTTGCTCCCGTTGGACTGCGCAGCAGTCCCAGTCTTTTGAAACAAAGAGCTGGGGTCGCTTCGCGGCCCAGCGGGAGCAAGCTCCCTCGCCACAGGTTATTTTTTACCCTTTCTACGTCTTAACTGACTGGCATTAACCTATCGTTCCCTCTCTGGGACTCATTGGCCGCCGCCATGCGTCTGCCTGCAAGGCGGGGTCAGGTTGTCAAAGGTGTTCTCCCATGCGAAATAATGCGCTGGGTCAAATCAGCGTTCGGTCCGCTTCGATAGGTCGTTGGAATGGAAAACGGTGTTTCCAGGTAAAAGATATGAGGGTTGTCAGGGCTTTGGATGAGGTTCAGTCCCGATGTATTCACTTCGTAGTGATACGTCATTTTATCCTGCCAATTGCCGAATTTACGCCGCCCGAAGATGGTCTCGGACAGCTGCTTGCTGGGCATATCGTCTGGCGCCAGGTCCGTAAAGTAGTGCCGGCCTTTTCCTCGGGGAAGGGGGTCACCCTTCAAATTGGTATCTGAAGGGCTGAAAGCGCGGTCGGCGTTGAACTTGGCATGGCGATCTTTCGCTACATATTTGTAGAAAACGGTTTTGCCTTTGACAGGCGGTTCCAGCTGCGCTTTTTCACCGGGGAAGGCCTCTGGCACTCGGGGGCGTTTAGTGAGTGGTTGACCGTTTGGCGTATGTCCTGAAGTCGAAACAGCGGGCTCCAGCGGGCGTTTTATTGGGGTGCCTGCTGGCAATCTGCTCGCTCGCCATTCACCGTTGGTGGCACGCACCAGGTTCTCCCTTCGTCGAAAGAACGTTGATCTCGTCGCAGGCTCATTGGGGTCCAGGATGGAAACCCTTCCGGACCGTGCATGAAAGCTTGAATCGATCAGGTACACCTTGCTGACCTCAGTCGCGTCGGTATAACGCACGTAGCAATTTTCGCCAACCTGATAGGTGCCATTCGCCTTCATCGGGACGCCTTTGATGACGTCGTCCGGAACGCTGAAAGCGCTCAGGTCTCGCTTTGGGGCTGGCGTGTCAACCACGGAAGGGCGTAGCGGTGTGGGTGGCGGCGTGTGGCTGGATGCTGGGCGTAAAGGCGCTGTGCGAACACTCGAGAGACGTGTCGGCGCCCCGGTACCATCGGCATACACCGCAGGCCCCAGGCCGGGCCCCTTGACCAGCCGCGGCAGCGTTTTCCCGTTGGCACGCAGGGCCCTCAGGCCAGTCTTTGCCAATCGGGCTCCCGCCGAAAGGCCTTTGCCAACCACGGGCAACAGATCAAGCAGTGCAAAGCCCACTTCAACGCCGAACAGGACTTTGTTGATTCTCGATTGAGCCGCGACTTCCGCGCTGCTCACAGATTGGTGGTCCGCTTTGTCGATGAGCAACTGCACGTGCTGTTTGTACAGCTCATCCTGAACGTTACCTTCTATGGGCTGGAGTGTCGTGCCGGCGCCCGTCAGCTTGAGCACCTTGACGAGCAAATCAATGGCCTTGAAGGGGTTCGTCAGCTGGCCGGTTGCTTGCTGCTTGAGCGCATCATAGGCTTTGGCCACGTCATCTTTATTGACGGGTGATTTCCTGCTTGCGGTGTAGACCCGCCATTCGTTTTTCTCCAGCAAGGTATTCAGCGCATTCTGGTCTGCTACTTCACGAAACGACATGCCGTCGGGCGCACCCGGTGTGTACAGGACCAGCGCGTCATCCGTCTGATTGCCAATCACCATCACCCCCTGTACCGGTACCCCGCGCTGGATAAGGGCATTGGCGGTGATGGTTTTTCCATCGACCTGAGGCCGGTCGGCCGGGTCGGGATTGCCCAGCACGGCGGCAACCCATTGCGCGCCTCGCTGGGTGGTGGTGTCGAGCGTTGCTTTTGCCTTGTAAACATCCGGGTTGAGTTCTGCCAGAAGCGCATCCTTTTCCAGGCTATCGCTCAGGTTGGCTTTCCACGCTTTGCGAATCTCGCTCGCGGGCCCTGACTCGGTATCCGTGGCCAGCGTTTCCTTGAGCAGCTTGGTGTATTCGCCACCGACATCTGCGGTATTGACCAGCGTCTTAAGCTGCTCGGTGGTCCAGATGACCTGCTTGCCGCTAACGTCCAGGACAGGTTTGCCTTGAGAGTCGGTGAGCGGCAACGTAAAGGTAGTTTCGGTGAAGTGACTGCTTTCAGCGGTTGGGAACTCGGTGGGGTTTTTCAGCGCCAGATCTGTCAGCGACACGTTGTGGGTTTTGATAAACGGCGTTTCATTGCTGCTGGGTCGACTGAGATGAATCCGGGTCTTCGTTGTAACCGTTACCTTTAACTGGTCTGCATCCAACCGCCCAGGCGGAGATAGCCTTTGGATGGCCGCCGTGATCCTGTCCCGGGCGAAGGATGCCAGGTCAGGGATCTTTTCCAGCAGGGACGCCAGCGTGCGCGTGCTTTGTTTTTCGGCATGCTCCAGGTGGTCGAACAGTGCTATTTGTTTCGGGCTCAGGTTTTTCAGCCACTGGGGTTGCAGCTTATCGGCCAGCTTGGCGTCGCGTGCTGACAGCGCATTGCTACCGTCGAGCAAGTACGACCAGTCGGCGGATTCCTCGAGAGCCTCCAACGCAGTCGGCTCTGTCAGCGGGTTGCCACCGGATTGCGTGAATGCCTGGGCAGCTTTTGCCTGGATTTCCTCTTGCTGACGCTTGAGCATCCAGGGTATCCCTTCGGCCAGCACATCCCCGGTCAGCGGTTCAGCGCTGAGCATCAGGTCATCCCCGGTGGGGGGATCGTCACGGTTTTGCATGGCCAGTGGCATCTGTTGCAACAGCAGGTCGGCAGTGGCACCCCCTTGTTCAAGGCGATCGGCCAATGCCTGGCGTGCCTGGGCGGGAGTGGTGAACTCCTCGAAACCTTCACCGGGTGTATACAACACCACGGGGCCATTGGCATCGTTGAGCGGGAGCGCGCGGCCGTTCGGCCATGTGGGTTCTGTGGCCCAGGAATTATCGGTCTTGGTGATGAGAAAAGCGCCGGCCAGCAGCGCACCCCGTTCGGTGCCGTCATCGACGGTGATCGGGTAAACCCCAGGTCGGGCACCGTTGGCGAAGGCGCGCTCGCGTTCGGCCAGCGTGGGGTGTTGCAGCGCGGCATCAATCAGCTGTTTGCTGGCCGGGGTCAATGTGCCGTCGCTCACGCGCAGCGCCGCCAGGACCGACAGTTGTTGCTTGTGCAGGGTCAGTAGCTGGTTTTGCGGCGCCTCCAGAGTGCGCGGTTCTCTCTCCTTCGGACGGGGCGTGGTCCAGAACGCCTGCAGGCTCTTGGGGTATTGGGTGGCGATGTCCTTGGTGATGGCGTGCTGCGTCGTTTCGGCATTGAGCGGCCTGACGTCTGGAAAGGCTTGCTCACGTTGCGTCTGCACAAAAGCTTTGAGGCTGGGTTGCTGGCTGTGTAGGCGTTGAATCTGGGCACTCAGACTTTCATGTTGACGGATGAGAAGTTCCTCGTCGCTGATATTGTGGCGTATTGCTAGATTGGGACGATCCACCGTGACCGGCGTTATGCCCGGTGATGTGGGCAAGTGATAGCCGTTGGGTAAATAGGTTGACGTGGGTGAAGCGAGGGCAGGCTGCTGTTGGGTAATAGTCTGTGCCGCAGACGGGGTAACGGGCTGTGAGGGGGGCGGAGGCGATTCGGGGGGGCGGGTTTCCATCAATCGAGCAGTTTGGGTCATAAAGACATCTCGCAAGGTGATTGTGCAGTAATAACTACTTTCTTCGCATGCCGTTAGATGGGTGAATATTTGAGGCTGTCGGGTTCCCGTTGAAGTTTAAGAAAGTAAGCATCGTTACTCTCACCGTAACTGTTGCTCAACCAGCGTGATTGATCGCCCGGTTGGTCATCCCTAAGGTAGTCCCACGACAGCAAACCTCGTGGAGCGACCATGACAACAACAATTACCCCCGACTCGCGCTGGACGCGGCGGCGCGACGAGAAGCAGCGGCGGCTCGGGCTGGTCAAGAAATACGCAGACGGGGTGGTGTTGCCCAGTGACAGGATCGTCGAGGCGCTCGAAGCCCTGATCCTCCCCGGCGACCGCGTCGTGCTGGAAGGCAACAACCAGAAGCAAGCCGACTTCCTCTCGCGCTCCTTGGCCAAAGCCGACCCGGCCAAGCTCCACGATTTGCACATGATCATGCCCAGTGTTGGCCGTTCCGAGCACCTGGACCTGTTTGAAAAAGGCATCGCGCGCAAGCTGGACTTCTCCTTCGCCGGCACCCAATCCCTGCGCATCAGCCAGTTGCTCGAAGACGGCCTGCTGGAAATCGGCGCGATCCACACCTACATCGAGCTCTATGCGCGGCTGGTGGTGGACCTGATTCCCAACGTGGTGCTCTCGGCCGGCTTCATGGCCGACCGCGCTGGCAATATCTACACCGGCGCCAGCACCGAAGACACGCCGGCGCTGATCGAGCCTGCCGCTTTCAGCGATGGCATCGTGATCGTGCAGGTCAACCAGTTGGTGGACGACGTCACCGATTTGCCCCGTGTCGACATCCCCGCCAGTTGGGTGGATTTCGTGGTGGTGGCCGACAAGCCGTTCTACATCGAGCCGTTGTTCACCCGCGACCCACGCCACATCAAGCCGGTGCATGTGCTGATGGCGATGATGGCGATCCGTGGCATCTACGAAAAACACAATGTGCAGTCGCTCAACCACGGCATCGGCTTCAACACCGCCGCCATCGAGCTGATCCTGCCCACCTACGGCGAATCCCTCGGTCTCAAGGGCAAAATTTGCCGCAACTGGACCCTCAACCCGCACCCCACGTTGATCCCCGCGATTGAAAGCGGCTGGGTGCAAAGCGTGCACTGCTTCGGCACCGAGCTGGGCATGGAGAACTACATCGCCGCGAGGCCGGATGTGTTCTTCACCGGTCGCGACGGCTCGATGCGCTCCAACCGGATGTTCTGCCAGCTCGCCGGCCAATACGCGGTGGACCTGTTTATCGGTGCCACCCTGCAGGTCGACGGCGACGGCCATTCCTCCACCGTGACCCGTGGCCGACTCGCCGGTTTTGGCGGCGCACCGAACATGGGGCATGACCCACGCGGTCGCCGTCACGGCACGCCGGCCTGGCTGGATATGCGCCACGACGATGCGCCCGAAGCCTTGTTGGAACGCGGTAAAAAACTCGTGGTGCAAATGGTCGAGACCTTCCAGGAAGGCGGCAAACCCACCTTTGTCGACACCCTCGACGCCGTCGAAGTCGCGCGCAAAAGCGGCATGCCGCTGGCACCGATCATGATCTACGGCGATGACGTCACCCACTTGCTCACCGAAGAGGGCATCGCCTACCTGTACAAGGCGCGCTCCCTCGAAGAGCGCCAGGCGATGATCGCCGCTGTCGCAGGCGTCACGGCCATCGGCATGCGCCACAACCCTAAAGACACCGCGCGCATGCGCCGCGAAGGCCTGATCGCCTTGCCCGAAGACTTGGGCATCCGCCGCACCGACGCCACCCGCGAGCTGTTGGCCGCCAAAAGCGTGGCCGACTTGGTGGAGTGGTCCGGTGGCCTGTACAACCCGCCCGCCAAATTCAGGAGCTGGTAAATGCGCGCCCTCAAACTGCATGAACTCAGCCTCGCGGATCGCCTGGCGGATAGGGCCGTCGATGCGCTGATCGATGAAGCGGACCTGTCGCCCAAACCCGCCTTGGTGGACCGGCGTGGCAACGGCGCCCACAGCGATTTGCACCTGGGCCTGATGCACGCCTCGGCGTTGTCGCTGTGGCCGATGTTCAAGGAAATGGCCGAGGCCGCGATTGAACACGGTGAAGTCGGCTTGCCCCTGCGTGAAGCGCTCGGGCGTATTGGTCGTGAAGGTGAGCAAGCGATGCTCATCACCACCCACGGCGTGAACACCCATCGCGGTGCGATCTGGGCCCTTGGCTTGTTGACGGCGGCTGCCGCGTTGGAACCACGCGCCGTCACGCTGACGGCAGCCAAACTGGCCTTGCTCAACGACCGCTACGCCCCGCAGCCCATGAGCCACGGTGCCCAGGTCGCCCAGCGTTATGGCGCACGCGGCGCCCGTGAAGAAGCGCAACTGGGCTTCCCGTCGGTGGTGCAACGCGGCTTGCCGCAACTGCACAGAAGCCGCCAGCAAAACGCTGGCGAACAGAACGCCCGCCTGGACGCCTTGCTCGCGATCATGACGGACCTGGCCGACACCTGCGTGCTCTACCGCGCCGGCACCGAAGGCCTTCAAGCCATGCAACACGGCGCCCAGGCCGTGCTGGATGCCGGCGGCAGCGCAACCCTGGCCGGTCGCCGCCAGTTGCACGCGCTGGACCTCCAACTGCTGGCCCTGAATGCCTCCCCAGGCGGCGCCGCCGACCTGTTGGCCGCCTGCCTGTTTATCGACCGCCTCGACGGAGCGTTGTGATGGAAACCTTATCCTTTGAATTCCCCGCCGGGCAGCCGCCAAAAGGCCGTGCGTTGGTGGGTTGCGTCGGCTCGGGCGACCTGGAAGTGCTGCTGGAACCGGGCACGCCTGGCACCCTGACCATTCAGGTACAGACTTCGGTGAATGGCGCCGAACAGCGCTGGCAGCATCTGTTCGAACGCATCTTCCAAGAGCAAACCCCGCCGGCCTTGAACATTGATATCCACGACTTCGGCGCCACCCCCGGCGTGGTGCGCTTGCGCCTGGAGCAGGGTTTCGAGGAGATCGGCCATGACTGACTTACTCGCCAAACACAGCTTCGTTGAACTGGGCGCTCGGCAGCGCGCCAAGGCCTTGCTGGACGCGGGCTCTTACCGCGAATTGATCGACCCGTTCCAGCGCGTCATGTCACCGTGGCTCAGCCGCCAAGGCGTGGTGCCGCAGGCCGATGACGGCGTGGTGATTGCCAAGGGCAGTATCGACGGAAAACCTGTGGTCATTGCCGCCATCGAAGGCAACTTTCAGGGCGGCAGCCTTGGCGAAGTGGGCGGCGCGAAAATCGCCGGCGCCTTGGAGCTGGCAGCCGAAGATAACCGCAAAGGCATCCCGACTCGCGCGGTGGTGCTGCTGGAAACCGGTGGCGTGCGCCTGCAGGAAGCCAACCTCGGCCTGGCCGCCATCGCGGATATCCACGCGGCGATTGTCGACCTGCGCCAGTACCAGCCGGTGATCGGCGTGGTGGCCGGCAGCGTCGGTTGTTTTGGCGGCATGTCCATCGCCGCCGGGTTGTGCAGTTACCTGGTGGTCACGCGCGAAGCCCGCCTGGGCCTGAATGGCCCGCAAGTCATCGAACAGGAGGCCGGCCTGGAGGAGTACGACTCCCGCGACCGGCCTTTCATCTGGAGCCTTACGGGCGGTGAGCAACGTTTCAACAGTGGCCTGGCCGACCGTTATGTGGCGGACGATGTGGCCGAGATTCAACAGACCGTCAGCGCATTGCTGCAACAAGGCCTGCCCACCCAACAACGCAGCCGCCAGCCCGCGTACTACCTGGCGCGCCTGGCCGAACTGGATGCCACGGCGCAGATCGACCCGGCGACGGTGCGCGAGCTGTATCAAGGAGAACGCTCATGAGAGGTTTGCAGTGGTTCGACGCGCTGAGCGCGGGTGCGACGTCTGTCGAGGGGTTGCCGAACTCCCTAAAAGTGGCCGATGGCCTGTTGGGCGAGTACGCCGTGCGCTTTATTGCCGTGGTCACTGACGCGCAAAACCGCTTCCCGCGTGCGCGTAATGGCGAAGTCGGCTTGCTCGAAGGCTGGGGCTTGGCCAACGCGGTGGATGAAGCCATCGCCCGAGGCGACAAACGCCCGATCATCGCCATCGTCGACGTGCCCAGCCAAGCCTATGGCCGGCGCGAAGAAGCCCTCGGCATCCACCAGGCCCTGGCCGCCGCCGCCGACAGTTACGCCCGCGCTCGACTCGCCGGGCACCCGGTGATTGCACTGTTGGTGGGCAAGGCCATGTCCGGCGCCTTCCTCGCCCACGGCTACCAGGCCAACCGCCTGATCGCCCTGCGCGACCCCGGCGTGATGGTGCACGCCATGGGCAAGGCTTCGGCCGCGCGGGTGACGTTGCGCAGTGTTGAAGAACTGGAAGCCCTGGCCGCCAGCGTGCCGCCCATGGCCTATGACATCGACAGTTATGCCAGCCTCGGTTTGCTCTGGGAGACCTTGTCGGTCAGCCAGATCGAACAGCCCACGGCGGACGACGTGGCGCGGGTCAGCGATTGCCTGGTGCATGCAATCAAGGATATCGGCAGCACCGACTTGAGCGGGCGCCTCGGTGCAACCCATCGCGCAGCCTCCAGCCACGTACGGCAGTTGCTGCGGGAGCAATGGTGAACGCCCACGATTTGCTCTGGGGCATGACCCCGGCGCATCTGCCTGCCGAGGCTCCGGCCTGGGCGGTGGAAGCGATCAGCGCCGGACACCCGGTGGTGGTGCGTCGCGCCATCGCCGCACCGGGCTACGTGGCGGTCGGTGTGCGCGGGCGCCTGCGGGAGCAGCGTTTCGCCGCCGAGATGCCCATGGCAGCGGTGCAGCGGCGCGTGATACCCGAAGCGTTGCGCGGTGTGATCTCGCCACGGGATTTGCCGGCGTTGCGAGCGCTCGCAGCCCTGCGGCGGGTGCTGACGCAGGAGACCTGGGGCGTCACGGGCAGCGCGGGCTTCGAATTGGCCAGCGGGATCGAAGCGCTGCATGCACAGAGTGACCTGGATTTGATTCTGCGCACACCCGAGCCTTTGGCTCGAGGTGATGCACACGACCTGCTGGCGATCCTGGAGACGGCGGCGTGCGCCGTGGACCTGCAACTGCAGACTCCATTTGGCGCCGTTGCCTTGCGCGAATGGGCGAGTGGCTCACGCCGCGTGCTGCTTAAAACCGCCAGCGGTGCGCACTTGGTGCTTGATCCTTGGCAGGCCGTGGCATGAGTAGCCTTCTGGTGTTCCCGGGACAGGGCGCCCAACGGCCGGGCATGCTCCAGGCGTTGCCGGCCGAGGTGTTGGAGCAGGCCAGCGATGCGCTGGGTGAAGATGTTCGTGCATTGGATTCGGCTGAGGCTCTGGCGAATACCCGCGCGGTACAACTCTGCCTGTTGATCGTCGGCGTGGCACACGCCCGCCTGCTGCAACACGCCCCGGATTACGTCGCGGGCCTGTCCATCGGTGCCTACCCGGCGGCGGTGGTCGCCGGCGCTTTGGACTTCAACGATGCCATCAAACTCGTCAGCCTGCGCGGTGAGCTGATGCAAAACGCTTATCCACAGGGCTACGGCATGACCGCTCTGATTGGCCCTGAGTTATCCACCGTCGAAAGCGTGCTGGCCGACATACACAGTGCTGAAACCCCGGTGTACCTGGCCAATATCAATGCCGACAACCAGACCGTCATCGCCGGCAGCAACGCGGCCATGCAGCGTGTCGCCGACCGCATCAAAGGCAACGGCATCGCCAAGCGCCTGGCCGTCAGCGTGCCGTCCCATTGCGCGTTGCTGGAAGCGCCTGCCCAGGCCCTGGCGCGCGCCTTCGTGCCGCTCAAGGCGCCGCGCATCACCTACCTGAGCAGCACCCGCGCGCGGCCGATCCATCACCCCGAGCAATTGCGCGACGACCTGGCCTTCAACATGTGCCGCGTCGTCGACTGGCGCGGCACCGTGCAAAGCGCCTATGAGCGCGGTGTGCGCCTGCAAATCGAACTGCCTCCGGGCGCGGTGCTCACCGGCCTGTCACGCCGGGTGTTTGAACAGGGCACGGTGATCGCCTGCGAAGGCGCACGCCTGGACACCTTGCAGGCCCTGCTGCAAGAGGAGGAACGCCGCCACCGATAAAGCACCACCCAAGGCTTTCGAAGCACAAAAACAACAATTTCGATCGAGCACTTTGAGGATAACAACAATGATTATTTACGGTGTGGCGTTTCTGGCGTTTTGTACGCTTGTAGGGCTGTTTGTGGGCGAGTTGCTCGGTAAGTGGCTGGGCATTCCGGCCAACGTCGGCGGGGTGGGGATCGCCATGTTGCTGCTGATCGGCCTGGGCAGCTACTTGCAAAAACGCGGCTTGTTTGTGGGCAAGTCCGAGCAGGGCCTGACGTTCTGGGCGGCGATTTATATTCCGATTGTGGTGGCGATGGCGGCGCAGCAAAACGTCTATGGCGCGATCAAGGGTGGGCCGATGGCAATTCTGGCGGGCACCCTGGCGGTGGTGTTGGGTTTTGCGTTGGTACCGGTGCTGGTGCGTATCGGCAACCGTGAACCAAGTGCTGTTGTTACCACTAAAGAAGCCGGGTGATCGCCATGTACGAATCGATGATGAAAGTGATCACCGGCTATGGCCTGATCAGCGGTTTCGCCGTAATCGGCCTGACCATGTGGGTCTCCTATTGGATTTCCGACACCTTCACCAAGGGCCGCCTGCACGGTTCGGCGATTGCCATCCTGTTGGGGCTGGTACTGTCTTACGTCGGCGGTGCGTTTACCGGTGGTTCAAAAGGTGTGGTGGATATTCCGTTGTTGTCGGGTATTGGCCTGCTGGGCGGGGCGATGTTGCGGGACTTTGCCATTGTCGCGACGGCCTTTGGCGTGAGTGTCGATGAGCTCAAGCGCGCGGGCTATGTCGGGGTACTCGCGTTGTTTGTCGGCGTGGGCTCGTCCTTTGTTGCTGGCGTCGGCGTGGCCATGGCGTTCGGCTACACCGATGCCGTGAGCCTCACCACCATTGGTGCGGGTGCCGTAACCTATATCGTTGGCCCGGTCACCGGAGCGGCGATCGGCGCCAGCTCCGAAGTGATGGCGTTGTCCATCGCTGCCGGGTTGATCAAGGCGATCCTGGTGATGGTGATGACACCTTTCGTTGCGCCCCTTATCGGCCTGAACAACCCGCGCAGTGCGGTGATCTTCGGCGGCTTGATGGGCACCTCCAGCGGCGTGGCCGGCGGGCTGGCGGCCACCGATCCGAAACTGGTGCCGTATGGCTGCCTGACCGCAGCGTTTTATACGGCGTTGGGTTGTTTGCTGGGGCCTTCGCTGCTGTTTCTGCTCATGCGCGGCCTGGTCGGCTAGCCGCTGCGGTTCGCGTACATCCGACACTCGGCCAGCAACGCGAGCAAGTTCGGATCGCGCTCTTTGGCCTTCAAAAACACCACCCCAATATGCTGCTGCAACCGATACCTGGGTTGCAGCGGTATCAACTTCACCCGGTTTTCATACACCGCCGCAATCCTCCCCGGCAACAGCGCATAACCCACGCCCGAGCTGACCATGCTCAGCAGGGTGAAGATGTCATTGACCTGCATCGCCACCTTCGGCTCGAACCCCGCTTGCTTGAACACGCGATTGCCATCCTGGTGCGTGGCGAAGCCTTGGGTGAGGGTGATGAAGGTCGCGTCGCGTACGTCGGCGAGGTCGATTTCGTGTTCGCGGTCGAAGGGCGAGTCGGCCGGGGTGGCGAGGAAGATGTCGTCGGAAAACAGCGCGATCTGCTCGCAATCGGGGTCGTTGGCGTGTTCGTCCAGGGAGATGAGGATCGCGTCCACTTCCATGTTCTTGAGCTTGTAGAGCAGGTCGAAGTTGGAGCCCAGGATCAGGTCGATATTGAGTTCGCTGCGGCGGATCTTAAGGCCCATGATCAGTTGCGGCACGGTCTTCACCGTCAGCGAATACAGTGAGCCCAGTTTGAAGCGCTCGGCGGAGAACCCGGCGGCTTCGCGGGTGAGGCGTACGCTGTCGACCACGTCGGCCACCAGTTTCTGCGCGCGCTCTTCCAATACGTAAGCGCTTTCCAGCGGCGTGAGGTTGCGCCCCTCGTGCTTGAACAGCGGGCAGCGCAGGGCGTTTTCCAGGGAGTGGATGGCGCGGTGCACACTGACGTTGCTGGTCTGCAGCTCGGCGGCGGCGCGGGCCAAGTTGCCGGTGCGCATGAACGCCAGGAAGATTTCCAGTTTCTTGAGGGTGAATTCTTCGTCGATCAGCATGGCCATGGGCTCTTGTTCGAATGCGGTCGATTGTGCCCGCAAAACCGTCTGGCGTCCTCGGAACGTCATAACCTGCTTGCACTCTTATGCGCAAGGCTGGACGCTTGCCAGCCAGTGTTTAACGGTTACAGGAGGTCAGTGACAGATGTATCACGGGGAACGGTTCAACGCCTGGAGCCATTTGCTCGGTGCAGTCGCGGCGTGTATTGGCGCCGTGTGGATGTTGGTGGTGGCGAGCCTGGATGGCAGCCCCTGGAAGATCGTCAGCGTGGCGATTTATGGCTTTACGCTGATGGTGCTGTACAGCGCGTCGACGGTTTACCACAGCGTGCAGGGACGGCGAAAAGAGATCATGCAGAAGGTCGATCACTTTTCGATCTACCTGTTGATCGCCGGCAGTTACACGCCGTTTTGCCTGGTGACGTTACGCGGGCCATGGGGCTGGACGTTGTTCGGGATTGTGTGGGGGCTGGCGGTGATCGGCATCCTGCAGGAGATCAAGCCGCGCTCCGAGGCGCGCATCCTGTCGATCGTGATCTACGCGGTGATGGGTTGGATCGTGCTGGTGGCGGTCAAGCCGCTGATCGCCGCACTGGGCATGGCGGGGTTTGTATGGCTCGCATCGGGTGGGGTGTTGTACACCGTCGGCATCATCTTTTTTGCCCTGGAGGACCGCCTGCGGCATTCCCATGGGATCTGGCATTTGTTTGTGATTGGCGGGAGCCTGCTGCACTTTGTGGCGATCATGCATTACGTGCTGTGACCCTGTAGATCATCGGTATTCTGTTAGAGCCGCTCCAATAACTCCCGGGCACGGTGGCCGAAGATCTCCAGCAGATTAGCCAGCATATGCGGCGGCGGTTCATCGGCGCGGGTCAGGGCGTACAGCGTGATCGGCAGCGGCGGGGTGAGCGTGCGGATGCAGGTGGTGGCGGTCGAAGCACCCAGGGCGGTGAAGGGGTCGATCACCGTCACGCCGGCGCCGGATTCCACCATCGCACGGGCCAGCGAGTAGGTTTGCACCGAGATCGTCACCCTTGGCGGCGGGTCGACGTGTTCCAGGTAACTGTCGAGTTTAGCCGCCAGCGGGTCGGCGCTGGAAAGACCTATCAGCGGCGTACCCGCCAGGTCAGCCAGGGGCAGTGGGCTGTTCAACTCGGCATCAGGCCAATAGCCTTTGGACGCCAATGCCACCAACACGCCGTTGGCCAGCACTTGCGTGGTCAGCCCTGGATGACCAGAGAAGTTGAGCGTCAGCGCCAGGTCAATCTCACGCATCAGCAGCTTCTGTACCAGCTCGCGGCTGTGGTCGCTGGACAACTCACAGGCCATGTCCGGGTAATCGCGCTTCCACTCAAGAATAGCGGGCGGCAGCAGCGACAGGGCCAGCGCCGGGATCGCGCCGATGCGCACACTGTGGCCCGGTGCACGGCGCAGGCTCTTGGCCAGGCGGCGTACGCCTTGCAGGCTTTCGGTGACTTTCTCCACTTCGCCTTCCAGCGCCAGGGCTTCCGGCGTGGGCTGCAACTTGCCGCGCACGCGCAGAAACAGCGGGAAGCCCAGCTGCAATTCGGCGTGCTGCAACACCTTGGTCACCGCTGGTTGCGACACATGCAGCAGTTGTGCGGCGGCGCTGACGGAGCCGGTCTGGCGAATGGCCTGGAAAATTTCGATATGACGCAAGCGCATGGCAAGTCCATAACCTTTGTTTATAGGTGACCCATCTTTATTCATTGTCGGCGGCCTGTCACCTGCCCCTAGGCTTGAGGCCTCTTGATTCAACGGCGGGCGGCGGGAATGGTGCACATCATTGGGGGTGGGGTGATTGGTCTGGCCAGCGCGTATGCGCTGGTGCGTGCGGGCCATGAGGTGACGGTGATCGACGCGTGCGAGACCCTGGGCAGTGAAACCAGTTTTGCCAATGGCGGGCAATTGTCCTATCGCTATGTGGCGCCGCTGGCCGATGCCGGCGTGCCGCTTCAGGCCATCGGTTGGCTGTTGCGCGGTGACTCGCCGTTGAAGCTGCGCCCACGCCTCGACCCGCAGCAATGGCGCTGGATGACCGCGTTCCTCGGCGCCTGCCGTAGCTCGGTGAACACACGCAATACCGCCCACCTGCTGCGACTTGCCTCCCTGAGCCAGGACACTTTGCAGCAATGGCGCGAGGATGATCACCTGGACGGCTTCGACTGGCGGCGCAACGGCAAACTGGTCACCTTCCGCAACGCCAGTTCCTTTGCGCATGCCCGCAGCAAGGTCACCGATATCCTTCAGCAGCAGGTGCTGTCGGCCGCCGATTGCGCACGCCTGGAGCCGGCGCTGGCGGGCGGTGGTTTTGTCGGCGGGATCTACACGCCGAATGAGGAGGTGGCGGATTGTCATGCCTTCTGCCAGCGCTTGGCGGCGCGGCTTGAAGCGTCCGGCCGCTGCCGCTTTTTGCTGGGGCGCAAGGTCACCGGCATTCGCCACGCTGACGGTGTGGTGCAGGCTATCGAACTGGGCGCAGAGGTGATGCCTGTCGAGCATCTGGTACTGGCGGCCGGGTATCGCAGCGCGGCGTTGGGTGTGCCGCTGCCGCTGTACCCGCTCAAGGGTTATAGCCTCAGTGTGCCGATTGGCGCGCAGCACCAGGCGCCGAACGTGAGCATCACCGACTACGACCGCAAGATCGTCTATGCGCGCATCGGCGAACAACTGCGGGTGGCGGCCATGGTGGATATCGTCGGCTTCGACGCCAGCCTTGAACCCAAGCGCCTGGCGCTGATGAAGCGCCAGGCGCTGGAGATATTTCCTTTGGCGGGCGATTACGCACATGCGGTGGAGTGGGCGGGTATGCGCCCGGCCACCCCGACGGGCGTGCCGCTGATTGGTGCCAGTGTCTATCGCAACCTATGGCTGAACCTGGGCCACGGTGCACTCGGCTTTACCCTGGCGTGCGGCAGTGGCCAGTTGCTGGCTGAGTTGATCGGGCAACACACGCCTTCCATTGATATGCAGGGCCTTGCGCCCCGCGCCGCATGAGGATGTATTGATGACCATCACCCGAATCAGCAGCAATGAGCGCCTCTCGGGCGCAGTGACCTTCAAGGACCTGGTGTTCCTCTCGGGCCAGGTGCCCGGTGACGGCCAGGACGTGGCGACACAAACCCGGGAGGTCCTGACCAGGATCGATGCACTGCTGGCCCAGGCGGGCAGCGATAAGGATCATCTGCTCAACGCAACGATCTATTTGAAAGATATCGGCAGCGGTTTTGCACCGATGAACGAGGTCTGGTCCGCCTGGCTGTCACCGGGCATGGCGCCGACGCGCACAACCCTGCAAGCGGAACTGGCGCGGCCGAGTGTGCTGGTGGAAATCAGCGTGATTGCGGTACGCAAATAACCGAAAGCCCCACGGAGAATAACAATGAAAAAAATCCTGTTGACCGGCTGCACCCTGGGGCTTTTGCTGGGCGCTCAAGCCCATGCGAACCCAGCGCCGTTGGACGGCACGCTGGGCAAGATCGCTGACGCCAAGTCCATCACGTTGGGCTATCGCGATGCGTCGGTGCCGTTTTCCTACGTCGGGGATAACAGTGGCAAACCCATGGGCTATTCGGTGGAGCTGGCCGATAAGATCGTCGAGCGCATTCGGCAGAAAACCGGGGTGCCCACGCTCGATGTGAAGTACACCCTGGTGACGTCCCAAACGCGTATTCCGCTGGTGCAGAACGGCACTGTCGACCTGGAATGCGGCTCCACCGGCGTGACGGCCGAGCGGCAGAAGCAGGTGGCGTTTTCCTACGGGTTTATCTACGTGAAGGGGCAATTGCTGACGGCCAAGGACAGTGGCATCCAAGGCTTTGCCGATCTTGCGGGCAAGAACGTAGTGACCACCGCCGGTACCACCAATGAGCGTTTCCTCAAAAGCTACAACGCCGAGCACAAGGCCAATATGTTCGTGATCAGCGCCAAGGACCATGGCGAAGCATTCAAGATGCTCGATACCGGCCGCGCGGCGGCATTCTACATGGATGACGCGCTGCTTTACGGCGAGCGCGCCAAGGCCAAGGACCCGCACAATTGGGTGGTGGTGGGGGAGGAGCAGTCGCGGGAAATCTACAGCTGCATGGTGCGCAAGGACGACCCGCAATTTCTCGCAGTGGTCAACGAGACTCTTGGCGACCTTTATCGCAGTGGGGAGATCAACGGGATTTACCAGCGCTGGTTTGAATCACCGATTCCGCCCAAGGGCTTGAACCTGGAATTCCCGATGACCCGTGAGTTGAAGGCGATTATTGCCAAGCCAGTGAGTGATCCGGTGGAGTGATGTAACGGCTTGGTCACCCAATCAAGAGGGTTAGAAGTCGCCCCAGAGTTGTTGGGCCACGGCCAGCGCCACCACCGGCGCCGTCTCGGTACGCAAGACGCGCGGGCCGAGGCGGGCGGCGTTGTAGCCGGCACCTTGGGCCGCTTGGACTTCTGCGTCGGTCAACCCACCCTCAGGCCCGATCAAGAAGGCCAGGCTCGAGGGCTTGGCATGGCTGACCAGCGGCTCGGCCACCGGGTGCAGCACCAGCTTCAAATCTGCCTCGGTCTGCTTCAACCAGTCCGCCAGCAACAGCGGTGGGTGAATCAGCGGCACCGTCGAACGCCCGCATTGCTCGCAGGCGCTGATGGCCACCTGGCGCCAGTGCAGCAGGCGTTTGTCGGCGCGTTCATCCTTGAGGCGCACTTCGCAGCGGTCGCTGAAAATCGGCGTGATCGCGTTGACGCCCAGTTCAGTGGCTTTCTGAATGGCCCAATCCATGCGCTCGCCACGGGACAGGCCCTGGCCGAGATGGATATGCAGCGGCGATTCGGCCTGGCCCGCAACGCTTTCGGTGAGTTGCACAGTGACGCGCTTTTTACCGACTTCGAGCAAGCTGCCCAGGAACTCCTGGCCGGAGCCGTCGAACAATTGCACGGCATCGCCTTCGCCCATGCGCAGCACGCGGCTGATGTAATGCGCCTGGGCTTCAGGCAGCTCGTGGTCGCCGAGGCTCAGCGGGGTGTCGGTAAAAAAGCGGGACAGTCTCATTTCTGTTCTCTGAAAAGGTTTTTCAAGCGCGAGCTCTACAGGGGCTGGTATTAGCCCGGATCGCGGAAACCTGGGTGGAAGTCCTTCGGCACCGCCACACTGACCTTGCTGTTGGTGGCGATATCAATGCCCTCGCTGGCGACTTCGGCGAGGAAGTCGATCTGCTCCGGCGTGATCACATACGGCGGCAGGAAATACACCACACTGCCCAGTGGCCGCAACAGCGCACCACGTTCCAGGGCGTGCTCGAATACCTTCAGGCCACGACGTTCCTGCCACGGGTAGGCGGTCTTGGTGGCTTTATCCTGGACCATCTCGATGGCCAGCACCATGCCAGTCTGGCGCACTTCCGACACATGCGGGTGGTCCACCAGGTGCGCGGTGGCCGTGGCCATGCGTTGGGCCAGGGCCTTGTTGTTTTCGATGACGTTGTCTTCTTCGAAGATATCCAGGGTCGCCAACGCGGCCGCACATGCCAGCGGGTTGCCGGTGTAGCTGTGGGAGTGCAGGAAGGCACGCAGGGTCGGGTAGTCGTCGTAGAAGGCGTCGTAGACGTCATCGGTGGTGACCACGGCCGCCAGTGGCAGGTAGCCGCCGGTCAGGGCCTTGGACAGGCACAGGAAGTCCGGGCGGATACCTGCCTGTTCACAGGCGAACATGCTGCCGGTGCGGCCGAAGCCTACGGCGATTTCGTCGTGGATCAGGTGCACGCCGTAGCGGTCGCAGGCCTCGCGCAGCAGCTTGAGGTACACCGGGTGGTACATGCGCATGCCGCCGGCGCCCTGGATCAGCGGTTCGACGATCACGGCGGCGACGGTGTCGTGGTTTTCGGCCAGGGTCTGTTCCATGGCCAGGAACATCGTGCGCGAATGGTCTTCCCAGCTCATGCCCTCGGGGCGCAGGTAGCAGTCCGGGCTTGGCACTTTGATGGTGTCCAGCAGCAGCGCCTTGTAGGTCTCGGTAAACAGCGGCACGTCGCCCACCGACATCGCGGCGATGGTTTCGCCGTGGTAGCTGTTGGTCAGGGTGACGAAACGCTTTTTGTTCGGCAGGCCGCGGTTGAGCCAATAGTGGAAGCTCATTTTCAGCGCGACTTCGATGCACGACGAACCGTTATCGGCGTAGAAGCAGCGGGTCAGGTCTTCGGGTGTCATTTGCACCAAGCGCTCGGACAGTTCGATCACCGGTTGATGGCTGAAACCGGCGAGGATCACATGTTCCAGTTGGTCGACCTGGTCCTTGATGCGCTGGTTGATGCGCGGGTTGGCATGGCCAAACACGTTGACCCACCAGGAACTGACGGCGTCGAGGTAGCGCTTGCCTTCGAAGTCTTCCAGCCACACGCCTTCGCCGCGCTTGATCGGGATCAGCGGCAGTTGCTGGTGGTCTTTCATCTGGGTGCAGGGATGCCACAGCACCGCGAGGTCGCGTTGCATCCACTGGTTGTTCAAGCCCATCGGTTCTCTCCTCGAAGCGGTCCTGCGGCGAGCGCAGGTAAAACAATCGCGCAAGCCTATGCAATGGTGGCGCGTGTCACAACCTATTGTGAGGGAATTCGCGGTAAACACAGGACGGTCTGTCACGTTTCTTAGGAATAGTCCTTAATCCTTGGTTAACTTATTGTGCATAGGCTCTTGATCGTATTTCTCGATATTTCAAAGCGAAATTTTCCGCTTTAATTCGATAGGTAAATCGCTAGTCTTGGGCGCAGCTCTTACGGGATTTGGGACATGCAGCTACGTAATTCTTCGGCCCGCTATGGTTGGGTCAGTATTGTTTTGCATTGGGGCGTGGCCCTGGTGGTGTTCAGCTTGTTCGCCCTGGGCTTGTGGATGGTCGGCCTCGACTACTACAGCGCCTGGCGCAAAGACGCGCCGGACCTGCACAAGAGCATTGGCATCACGCTGTTCGCCATCATGCTGGTGCGTATCGTCTGGCGCCTGGTAAGCCCGCCGCCACCACCGCTGGCCAGCTACAGCCGCCTGACCCGTATCGGTGCGGCGTTCGGCCACGCGTTCCTGTATCTGGGGCTGTTCGCCGTGATGATCGCCGGTTACCTGATTTCCACCGCAGACGGTGTCGGTATCCCGGTGTTTGGCTTGTTTGAAATTCCTGCCGTGGTTTCCGGTCTACCGGACCAGGCAGACACTGCGGGCGTGGTGCACTTGTACCTCGCTTGGGTGTTGGTGGTCTTTGCCGGCTTGCACGGCGTGGCTGCGTTGAAACACCACTTTATTGATCGTGATGTGACCCTTACGCGAATGCTGGGGCGCAAAGCCTGATGTTCAACCTCGACTCACAAGGAATAGAAAGCATGTTGAAAAAGACTCTCGCTGCTCTGGCCATCGGTACTGCCCTGCTGTCTGCAGGTCAGGTGATGGCGGCTGACTACAAGATCGACAAAGAAGGCCAGCACGCCTTCATCGACTGGAAAATCAGCCACCTGGGCTACAGCTACATCCACGGTACCTTCAAGGACTGGGATGGTACGTTCAGCTGGGATGCCGCCAAGCCGGAAGCCAGCAAAATCGCGGTCGACGTGAAAACCGCCAGCCTGTGGTCCAACCACGCAGAGCGTGACAAGCACATCGCCAGCAAAGACTTCCTGGACGTTGCCAAGTTCGCCGACGCCAAGTTCGTGTCCACCGCCGTTAAATCTACCGGCGAGAAAACCGCTGACGTAACGGGCGACCTGACCTTTCACGGCGTGACCAAGCCTGTGACCTTCAAGGCGACCTTCAATGGTGAAGGCAAGGATCCATGGGGCGGCGAACGTGCTGGCTTCAACGCCAAGACCACCGTCAACCTGAACGACTTCGGCATCAAAGGCCCAGGCCCGTCCTCGCAGACCGTGGACCTGGACATCTCGCTGGAAGGCGTCAAGCAGAAGTAATGTCTGGCTTGGCAATGCGGTCCTTGTGGGAGAGGGCTTGCCCTCGATAGCGGTGTGTCAGTTAAAAGTAGGTCAGCTGACACTCAGCTATCGGGGGCAAGTCGAATCGTCGTACCGCCCCTTCCACATCGGATCGTTATTGAGTCCAAAAAAAATGCCCCGCATCGAAAGATACGGGGCATTTTTTATGGGGCTAAAAACTCAGCGGTTGCGAGTCAGCAATGCTGGCTTTTCACCACGAGGACGGCCTGGCAACTGATCCAGTTGCTCGGGTGTCGGGAAGCGATCCGCTTTCGACTCCTTGTGGATGATCTTTGGCGCTGGGCCACCGCGCGGATTCTGCACGGCCGGTTCGGACAAGCGAGGCTGGTCGTCACGGGCTGGGCGGCGGTTGTTGCTGCGCGAGTCTTCGCGACGGGCTTGGCCGTCACGCGGTGCGCCATTACGCGGGCCGCTGCGCTTGGCCGGTGGAGTGCCGGTGGTGCCGCCGCTGCTGTTGCGTGGGCCGTTCTGGCGAGCGCCTTGTGGCTGACCGCCACGTGGAGCGCCTGCGCCTGCACCTTGTGCAGGCGCGCCGGGACGACGGCCACGGCCTTGGGCCGGCTTGGCCTGAGGCACGTAGTCAACGCGGTTGCCGAAGTTATCCACGTCGTCGTCGAGGAACTCGTCCGGGGCACGGTCAGCGGCGGCGCGTGGCGGCTGGCTCGGCTGGCGCTGTTCGCGGGCCGGGGTGCCTTCACGGGGCTTCTGCTCGCGGGCTGGGCGTTCGCCACGGCCGTTGGTAGGCGCTTTTTCCTTGCCGCCCTTGTCCTTGCCCTTGTCGCGCCGACCACCGCCGCCACCGCCGCCGTTCGGGCCATCACCCTTCGGACCGCGTGGGTTGCGTGGGTTGCGCACGTCCGGACGCTCGCGCACTTCAGGCTTCTCAGCCTCTACGGCGCTGGCATCGAAGCCCATCAGGTCGCCGTCGGCGATTTTCTGCTTGGTCATGCGCTCGATGCTTTTCAGCAGTTTTTCTTCGTCCGGTGCAACCAGGGAAATGGCTTCACCCGAACGACCGGCACGGCCGGTACGGCCGATACGGTGCACGTAGTCTTCATCGACGTTTGGCAGCTCGAAGTTGACCACGTGTGGCAGTTGGTCGATATCCAGGCCGCGGGCGGCGATATCGGTGGCCACCAGGATGCGCACGGAACCGGCCTTGAAGTCCGCCAGGGCTTTGGTGCGCGCGTTCTGGCTTTTGTTACCGTGGATGGCGACAGCGGTGAGGCCGTGCTTGTCCAGGTACTCGGCCAGACGGTTGGCGCCGTGCTTGGTACGGGTGAACACCAACACCTGTTCCCACGCGCCGGCGGTGATCAGGTGGGCCAGCAGCGCACGCTTGTGGCTGGCGGCCAGGCGGAAGACGCGTTGCTCGATACGCTCGACCGTGGTGTTCGGCGGCGTGACTTCAATGCGCTCAGGGTTGTGCAGCAGCTTGCCGGCCAGGGCAGTGATGTCCTGGGAGAACGTTGCCGAGAACAGCAGGTTCTGACGTTTGGCCGGCAGGCGGGCGAGGACCTTTTTCACGTCATGGACAAAGCCCATGTCGAGCATGCGGTCGGCTTCGTCCAGCACGAGGATTTCCACGTGGGACAAATCGACGCTGCCTTGGCCGCACAGGTCGAGCAAACGACCGGGGCACGCCACCAGCACGTCCACACCACGGGACATGGCCTGAACCTGTGGGTTCATGCCGACGCCGCCGAAGATGCAGGCACTGACGAACTTCAGGTCGCGGGCATACAGCTTGAAGCTGTCGTGCACCTGGGCGGCGAGTTCGCGGGTTGGGGTCAGGACCAGTACGCGCGGTTGGCGCGGGCCGTGACGCTGGGATTTGTCCGGGTGACCGTTGGGAAACAACCGCTCCAGAATCGGGAGGGCGAAACCGCCGGTTTTACCAGTACCTGTCTGAGCCGCAACCATCAGGTCGCGACCTTGCAACACGGCGGGAATGGCCCGCTGTTGCACCGGAGTAGGCTCGGTATAGCCCGCTGCCTCGATGGCGCGGACTAAAGCCTCGGAGAGACCGAGGGAAGCAAAGGACATGAGTAATCCTGTTTTAGTTAGGGCTTGGCCCAAAGGGATAATCTTGCCGGGCGTGAATGGCGCTTAGGGGAGCGCAACCCCGTCCGGTCCTGCTGCGTCTGGCGGGCACTCCACCGGCTCGCGCGGGCTGAAAGCTGCGCTGTAGCGGGGTTGGGTGCCTTTTTCAAGACCTCAGCGGCCGGGCGTGAGCCTGGCGGAAAGGCCGGAGTATAACAGAGCAATCACGGTACGCTGCTTTCCTGCTGCTCAACGGTGTGTCCAACCCCCGTAATTGCTTGGATTCCACCATATTTGATGCTCAAAGCGGTGTACGCAGGTTCTTGTTTGAAGCGTTTGAGCTCGGCGGCAAAGCGTTGTACCAGCAGATCCATGCCCGCGCCACGGCGCACCGCAAGGAACTGCGGCTGGTGGCTGACCACAGCCGGCGCCTGACTGACCTTGCCCTCCAGGCCCAGTGCCTTGATCACATGCTGGCCTACCCGGCGGTCGGTGATCACCAAATCGATGCGTCCCAACATTAATTTGCCGAAGTTGGCCTCATGGCTGGGGGCCGCTTCGCGGTTGAACAGGGTGGAGTCGCTGAATGCTGCGCCGTACAAGTAACCCGGCGACGTGCCGACGGTCAGGTCGCGCAGGTCTTCGAGGCCCTGGACAGGGTGGGGGCGATCATTGGCATAGAAGAGCACGAAATTCACTTCCGACAGCGGTTCGCTGGGGTATAGAAGCACGGCGTCGCGCTCGTGGCTGTGGAAAATGTCCAGCGCCCCGTCGGCCTGGCCTTGGTCGAGCATGGCCAGGCAGCGCTTCCAAGGCAGGAATTGCCATTGCACCTCAATACCCAGGCGCTGGAACACGATCACCGTGGTTTCGTAGTCCAGCCCGCGCATCGTGCCGTTGTCGTCGTACACATAAGGCGCCCATGGCTCGGTGACAATGCGCAATTTCTCGCCATAAGCCGCCAGGCTCAGGCAAGTAAAGAGGGCAGCAGTCAGCAACTTCAGAATGACAGGCATGCCCTGAGGTTACGACGCTCCTGCCTTAAAGAGAAGCTCTGGCACGCGCATCCGCGGGCGGGGCTATTTGGCGGGTGAGGTCATCAAGTGTTCGTAGATCGCGGTGCGCCGCTCGCCGAGAATCAGGCGTACCACGGGGTTGGCGAACCAGTGTTCCAACTGATGCGCGTCAAGCGGGCGCTTTTGACGTTCCTCTTGGTTTTGTCGGGCTTTGTCCCACCAAACCGGGCCACACGCCTGATCGAATTCGTTCTCGTGCTCGTAGCAGCCGTAGAGGATTTCGCGGATGAACTGCTGCTGGTGCTTGGGTAACAGCAGGGTGATCAGCTTGTAGAGCAAGCGCTGCGGGCGGGGAGGGCGCGGCAGGTGCGAGGAGACCTGGCGGGTGTCGGCCAGTGCCAATGCGCTGGTAGGGGCGGCCGCATGCTTGGCGATCCAGGCCTTGACCTTGGCGCGAAACAGTTGCTTGCGACTCCAGTAATGATGGATCAGGTCGGGGCACTCGCGCACGTTGACGCTGCGATAAGCGGCAATCGACAGGCAGAACTCTTCGAGGGTGTAGGCGCCCTCGGCATAGGGAAACAGTTCGTCCATCAACGCGATGGAGCGGTCGAGGATGTGCGCGTCCTGTTGCGTCAGGCCCATGACCCCGGAATTGAGGGTCATCATGTCATCGTCGGCGACGCCCATGTCCAGCAGGCGCTGGCGCAGCGCGGTGTACAGAATACTTTCGGGGTTGTCGCCGTACTTGGTGTAGAAGGCGTTGCACAGCAGGGTGCCGGGTTGCACGCGCTCGAACAGGTCCATCGGTGAATGATGGAAGAACGTGTCGGTGTCGATCAGCATGGCCACCGGCGACTCTGCCAGCACTTGGCGCAGCACCACATGTTTGGTGCGGAAGTGATAGCCGTGTGGCTCGCTCCAGCGTTTGCGAGTGGCTTCGTCCAGCGGGCGCACGCGCACCGGCAAAAGGCGATAGGGCTCGGGGTTATCGCTGAATACCTGGATATCCACGGCGGCGTCCGGGGTGTCGTTCAGGAAGGCCAGCGCGCTGGCGATGCTGAACACCGCTTCCTGGTGGTAGGTCTCGGAGCCGAAGACCAGGTAGACCAGTTGCGGGCGGGAAGTCGTGGACACTGTATTCATGGACTGCTGGGTTCCGTGGGCATGTAAAACGACAAAGGCCCTCGTCGAGACGAGGGCCTTGGCACAGCCGGACAAGCTTCAGCGTGGCAGCTTGAGGTTGTTCCAGATGGCAAGGCTGGGTTCAGCCTGGTTCAGGGTATAGAAGTGCAGGCCTGGCGCGCCACCTTGCAACAATTCTTCACACATTGTGCTGATGACCTGTTCGCCGAACGCCTGGATGCTCTTGACGTCGTCGCCATAGGCTTCCAGTTGTTTGCGCACCCAGCGTGGGATTTCGGCCCCGCAGGCGTCGGAAAAGCGTGCCAGCTTGCTGTAGTTGGTGATCGGCATGATGCCCGGCACGATCGGGATGTTCACCCCCATGGCCCGTACACGCTCGACGAAGTAGAAGTAGCTGTCGGCGTTGAAGAAGTATTGAGTGATCGCGCTGTCGGCGCCAGCGTTGGCCTTGCGCACGAAGTTCTGCAGGTCGTTTTCGAAGTTGCGGGCCTGGGGGTGCATCTCCGGGTACGCCGCCACTTCGATGTGGAAGTGGTCGCCGCTTTCTTCACGGATAAAGCTCACCAGGTCATTGGCGTAGCGCAGCTCACCGCTGGCCATGCCCATGCCGGACGGCAGGTCGCCGCGCAGGGCGACGATGCGCTTGATGCCGGCTGCCTTGTATTGGGTCAGCAGGCTGCGCAGGTCGGCTTTGCTGTCGCCCACGCACGACAAGTGCGGAGCGGCGGGAACTTTGACTTCACTTTCCAGCTGCAGCACGGTGTTGATCGTGCGATCACGGGTCGAACCGCCGGCGCCGTAGGTGCAGGAGAAGAAGTCGGGGTTGTAGCTGGCCAACTGCTTGGCAGTCGCCATCAGTTTTTCATGCCCAGCATCGGTCTTGGTCGGGAAGAATTCGAAGCTGTAGCGACGGTCTTGGGACATGGTAATACCCTTTGAAACTCAGAATGCCGACGGTGCCCCCCTGTAGGAGCGAGCTTGATGTGGCGAGGGAGCTTGCTCCCGCTGGAGTGCGAAGCGCTCCCAAAATCTTGGGGCCGCTTCGCAGCCCAGCGGGAGCAAGCTCCCTCGCCACAACAAGCCCGCCCCAGCAAAGCAGGGGGCTGTTACTCAGTAACGGTAAGCGTGCGGCTTGAACGGACCTTCAACGGTCACGCCGATGTAGTCGGCCTGGGTCTTGGTCAGTTGAGTCACCACGCCGCCGAAGCCGCGGACCATTTCCAGGGCCACTTCTTCGTCGAGTTTCTTCGGCAATACTTCCACGGTCAGGCGCTCGGCTTTCTGGGCGGGCGACAGGTCGGCGTACTTCTGGCCGAACAGGAAGATCTGGGCCAGGACCTGGTTGGCGAACGAACCGTCCATGATGCGGCTTGGGTGGCCGGTGGCGTTGCCCAGGTTAACCAGGCGGCCTTCAGCCAGCAGGATCAGGTAGTCGTCGTTCTGGGCGTCGAACGCGCCAGCACCGGTACGGTGAACCTTGTGTACCTGTGGCTTCACTTCTTCCCATGCCCAGTTCTTGCGCATGAAAGCGGTGTCGATTTCGTTGTCGAAGTGACCGATGTTGCAGACAACAGCACGCTTCTTCAAGGCTTTGAGCATGTTCGCGTCGCAAACATTCACGTTACCGGTGGTGGTCACGATCAGGTCGATCTTGCCAAGCAGGGCCTTGTCGATGCTCGCTTCGGTGCCGTCATTGACGCCATCGATGAACGGCGAAACCACTTCGAAGCCGTCCATGCAGGCTTGCATGGCGCAGATCGGGTCGACTTCGGAGACCTTGACGATCATGCCTTCCTGACGCAGGGACTGGGACGAGCCCTTGCCCACGTCACCGTAGCCGATCACCAGGGCTTGCTTGCCCGACAGCAGGTGGTCGGTGCCGCGCTTGATGGCATCGTTCAGGCTATGACGGCAGCCGTACTTGTTGTCGTTCTTGCTCTTGGTCACCGAGTCGTTGACGTTGATGGCCGGGATTTTCAGCTCGCCCTTGGCCAGCATGTCCAACAGGCGGTGTACGCCCGTGGTGGTTTCTTCGGTCACGCCGTGGACGCGGTCCAGGATTGCTGGGTACTTCTTGTGCAGCAGCTCGGTCAGGTCGCCGCCGTCGTCGAGGATCATGTTGGCATCCCAAGGCGCGCCATCTTTCAGGATGGTTTGCTCCAGGCACCACTCGTACTCTTCTTCGGTCTCGCCTTTCCAGGCGAATACCGGGATACCGGCGGCAGCGATGGCGGCAGCGGCCTGGTCTTGAGTCGAGAAAATGTTGCAGGACGACCAACGTACTTCGGCACCCAGGGCAACCAGGGTTTCGATCAGCACGGCGGTCTGGATGGTCATGTGGATGCAGCCGAGGATCTTCGCACCCTTGAGCGGTTGCTCAGCGGCATACTTGCGGCGCAGGCCCATCAGGGCAGGCATTTCGGATTCGGCGATAAAGGTTTCACGACGGCCCCAGGCGGCGAGGGACATGTCGGCGACTTTGTAGTCGTTGAAATCTGCAGGCGTGTTTACTGCGCTCATGAAGAGCCTCCATTCGTAGTGTGCGAATGGGCGCCGTTGTGCGTTTAGTATCAGGCCAGGTGGACCAGGCCGGACAACGCCCCATCCGAGCCTGACAGGTTGAACCTGCTGCAGCGCCCCTCGGACAGGTGGCGGGAGAACGGTATCAACTGAAGATGACCGTTTTGAAGCGGGGGCGATTATAGCCGTGTGCGCCAGACTTCCCAAGCCTTTCTGTCGGCAACATGAAGATCGCGCATGGGCGTGATAGGCAATGGCTCATAGAGCTTGGGGCCGGGCTCTGCCATGATGTTGCCCATCATTTCGCAACACGCTTTGGAGTGACCATGAACTTCCACACCCGCAAATGGGTAAAACCCGAAGACCTCAACCCCAACGGCACCCTGTTCGGCGGCAGCCTGTTGCGCTGGATCGATGAAGAAGCGGCGATCTATGCCATCGTCCAACTGGGCAACCAGCGGGTGGTCACCAAGTACATCTCCGAAATCAACTTCGTCAGCGCCTCGCGCCAGGGCGACATCATCGAGCTGGGCATCACCGCCACCGAGTTCGGCCGCACCTCCATCACCCTGACCTGTGAAGTACGCAACAAGATCACGCGTAAGAGCATCCTCACGGTAGAGAAAATGGTCTTCGTCAACCTCGGTGAAGATGGCCTGCCAGCGCCTCATGGCCGCACCGAGATCCGGTACGTGAAGGACCAGTTCAAGGACGACAGTCTTCCTGAGTAACAAACCCTCGGCGTGATTTGCTTTACCAAATCATTCCGCATGGATCTCTGCCAGGCTCTCTCATCACTCAGGACCACACCCTGTAGAGAGCCTGCGTATGAAAGTGATTAACTCGATCGCCCGGAATCAACCCGCATGGAGTGATAAGGCTCATTCCCCGACCCAGCACCCTGTGAAGACGGCGCTGGTGGAGGGCGTGGGCGAGCGCAATGTGACGCTTCTACGCGATAGTAAGGGGCGGGTAGAGGTGATTTTATCGGCGCCGCCCGTCACGAGCCTGGTGTTGAGCGGTGGAGGGGCCAAGGGCGTCGCTTTTTCGGGGGTGGTGCAGGCGCTTGAGGACGCCCGGAAGCTGAACGGTATTCAGTCGATATCCGGCTCATCCGCCGGTGCGATTTCGGCGGCGTTGATTGCCAGCGGAATGGGCGCTGCGGCATTTGACCGGTTGTCGGACAGCATCGATTTACCAAGCCTACTGAACAGCCAGGACGCCGTGACGGCCTGGATGCAGGATGCCTGTACGACACTTGGCAAATGTGCGGGGCGTTTGCCCGGTGGTGTCGGCACTATTTCCCGTTTGTTGATGACCTTGGCGCCGCGCCTGCAGACTGAAGCCCTTCCCCTTGAGGAACTGATCCGCAACGAGTCGCGCGCGTCGATTCTTGGTCATATCGCGCAAAGCCCTCGAGAAACCAGGCCGACCGAAGTCATGAGTATTACTGACAAGCTGAATGCGGGTGGCGCACCCACGTTTGGTGATCTCGAGGTGTTGAGCCGGCATATTCCTGCGATCAAGCAACTCAGTATCACCGGTAGCGGCATGTTTGATGGCCGCCCGCAATTAGTGATGTTCAATGCCAGCCTGACTCCAGCGATGGATATTGCCCGGGCCGCGCATATTTCGGGTTCGTTACCGGTGGTGTTCAAAAAACCGGTGGAACAAGGTCATGCCTTCCAGGCATCAGCTGAAAAAACCGCATTCAAGGATGGTGGGTTGCTGCTCAACACTCCGGCGCCAGGTGTTGTGGCGCGGCCATGTTCCGATAGTCCGCTGAACAAGCTTGAATCGCTGATCGTTAAATTTGAGTCCAGCTCTTCTGATGCATCCGCTCGCAGTGGCAGTTTTTTCAGCAGTCTGGCCGACCATCTCGTGGGCGTTGAGCATTCGGCCGCTGGAGCGTTTCAGGATAAAAGGCTCGAAGCGTTCGCCGATCAGATTGTGACACTGCCCCTGAAGACCGAAAAAGGCGACTTTACGGGTCTGCTCAATGGCACGGTCAACTCCACTATGCAGGATGAGCAGAAGCAACTTCTGCAGACGAAAGCGCGACAAGCGGTGGAGACGCATTTGGAGCGACGGACCAAGGCACTTGAGCATCATTCGTTCCAATCACTGAATGAAGCCGTGCTGGCCATGGATGATGAAATGCTCGCCAGCGTGCAACCCACGCTGCAAAGCGACCCGGCGGTCGCGGATGTGCTGATGTTTCGGAAAAACGCGCAACAGGCGTTGCGAAACCTGGATGGTGCGATCACCCAGGCCAATCAGTCACAGGGCTCCCTGGTGTTCACGCCGAACATTTCATCGGCCCTGCGTGACTTGGATGCCCTTGCCCGACGGCCAGAGCATATCGACTGGTTGGGGCGCAGCCTCAATGTTGCAAGTCAGCGCAACTTTCAGCAATTGCTGCAAGTGGCGGCCAAACAGATCGAAAGTGATGCAATGCCTCTGTCCAAAGTCATCGGCGGTGCAGTGACCGAAATGAAAGTGCGCGATATTTCGATGAAAGCTGAAAACTTCACACGGGAAGTGATCTACCCCTCGTTGTTTCGGCCAGGCCAGCCCAAGTCTAACGTTGAACTGTTGCACCGTGCGGCTCAGGACCTGGCTCGGGCTACTACCCCCAGCGAATTCAACCAGGTACTCGACACCATCAGTGGTCACTACAAAGCGCGTAACAAGCCCTGGGACAAGGCGCGCCGCTCAACCACCGTGGAGATGGCAAAGGCCTGGAGGGTGCAGGTTTAGTTGTGTGGCCACTGAACAGCTACTGTGGCGGCGTGTCGTAGCTACAGGCACCCCTAGGACTCTGGAACATCATGGCCACTCAAGCAGACGGCAAGACCCCAAACCTGTCGCAGGAAGAGCAACAGGACGTGGACGAGAACCAACCACCCCGTGCGGCGGTGTTGCATGAAATCATCCGTACACAGGGTGACCAGGAACTGGAGCGCAGTGTTGCTGCCTTGTGGTGGTCGGCATTGGCGGCCGGGTTGACCATGGGCCTTTCGCTGATGGCCATGGGGCTGCTCAACTCTCGGCTGCCGGATGGCGAAAGCTTTAAGGTTATCGCCAGCTTCGGCTACTGCGCAGGGTTCCTGGCAGTGATCCTGGCGCGCCAGCAACTGTTCACCGAGAACACCCTGACCGCTGTTTTGCCGGTGATGAGCAAACCCACGCTAGGCAATGCCGGGCGATTGTTACGGCTATGGACAGTGGTGCTGGTGGGCAACCTGTGCGGCACCTTGCTGGTGGCTTATGTGATGTTGCACCTGCCGATCTTCGACACCAAGACCGACCTGGCCTTCCTGGAAATCGGCCGCAAGATCATGGAAAACGACGCCGGCCAGATGTTTGCCAAGGGCATCGTCTCCGGCTGGATGATCGCCACCATGGTGTGGATGATCCCCTCCATGGAAAGCGCCAAGATGTGGATCATTATTCTGATCACCTACCTGATGGCTCTGGGCGACTTCACCCATATCGTCGTCGGCTCCGCCGAGGTGTCGTACCTGGTATTCGCTGGCGAGTTGCCGTGGAAGGATTTCTGGCTGGTGTTCGCCGGGCCGACCCTGGCGGGCAATATCATTGGCGGCAGCTTTATCTTTGCGCTGATCAGCCATGCGCAGATTCGCAGCGAAAGCAGTCTGCCGGGCAAGAAAGCTGCGGACCCGAGGCATCCGCAGCAGATCGACAAGGCTCAGTGAGCGTCCGGCGCGGCCTGGGGATCGTCCCGGGTCACGCGCTTGACCAGCTTGCCGATGCTCAACCCCTGCAGCAGGATCGACGACAGCACCACGATGTAGGTGATGCTCAGCAGCAAGTCGCGCTCCGGGCCCAGCGGCAGGGCCAATGCCAGTGCCACGGACACCCCGCCACGCAGGCCACCCCACGTCAGGATGCGGATGGTCCCGCGTGGCACTGTGCGCCAGCGCCGCAGCAGCAGGATGGCCGGTGCAACCGTCAACAGACGCGACAGCAGGATCGCCACGGCCAGCAAGCTGGCGGCGAACACGTGCAGCCAGTTAAACGGCAACAGCAGCAGCTCCATGCCGATCAGTGCGAACAGCAGCGCATTGAGCATGTCATCGAGCAATTCCCAGAAGCCGTCCAGGTAGCGCCGGGTCATGTCGTTCATTGCCAGTTTGCGCCCCAGGTTGCCGATGATCAGCCCGGCGACCACCATCGCAATCGGTGCCGAAACGTGCAGTTCGGTGGCCATCGCCGAGCCGCCGATGACCAGGGCGAGGGTCAGCATCACCTCGATCTGGTGCTGCTCGATGCTCTTGATCATCAGGTACACCAGGTAGCCGATCAGGCCACCGAACACCACGCCGCCAATCGCCTCATGGGCAAACAGCATCGCGGTGGCGCCCACGGTCGGCGTTTCGCCTAACTGTGCAATGCCCAGCAAAACGGTAAACACCACGACGGCCGTGCCATCGTTGAACAGCGACTCACCGACAATGGTGGTCTTCAATGGCTTGGAGGCGTTGGCGGTACGCAGCACACCCAGTACCGCAATCGGGTCGGTGGGGGAAATCAGCGCACCGAACAGCAGGCAGTAGAGGAAGCTGACGTGCCAGCCGAACAGGGCAAAGATGTAATACGCCAGGCTGCCGATCACCACGGTCGCGATCAATACGCCGAAGGTCGCCAGTAGGCCGATGGGCCAGCGGTAGCTGCGCAGGTCGTTGAGGTTTACGTGCAAGGCACCGGCGAACAGCAAGAATGAGAGCATCCAGTTCATCAGCAGATCGCCGAAGTCGATCTGGCCAATCAGTTGCTGGATGCGCTCTTCCAGGCCTGGATAGCCGAGAAAACTCAAGCCTTGCAGGATCAGCGAAAACAGCAGGGCCGTGACCATCACGCCGATGGTGGGCGGCAGGCCAATGAAGCGGAAGTTCACATAGGTGAGCAGGGTGGTGAGGCAAATGAAGGCGGCGACAAGTTCAAGCATCCGGGGTCCTTGGAAGTTGGGTGGAAGAGCGTTAATGGGGGATGGACCGCAACCTCTGCACGATGTTGCAGGGCTGGGGGCAAATCACCGATAGAACCTTTTGCGGGGCTGGCGGCTCATAGCGATGGGTGCGGCGTTTCATGTTGAGTGCTAAAACTCTAAATTCTGCTTCAAACTAAAAAGCAAACTAAAAAAAGGAATCAGTGATGACGGTGGCCTTCTGGTGTGTGTTGATCGCAATCTTTCTGCCTTATCTGTGCACAGGGGTGGCCAAGTTCAGCGGTGGCAAGTTCGGGCCGCGGCAGAACCACGACCCTCGCGCGTTCCTGGACACCCTCGAAGGGGTTGCCAAGCGTGCCCACAGTGCTCAACTCAACAGCTTTGAAGTGACGCCGGCATTTGCGGCGGCAGTGATTATCGCGCACTTGGCCGGTACGGCTGAGTTGGTCACCATCAATGTGCTGGCCGTGCTGTTTATCACCAGTCGCCTGCTGTACATCATCTGCTACCTGGCCGACTGGGCGATCGCTCGCTCACTGGTGTGGTTCGTGGGTATGGCGCTGATTGCGAGTTTCTTCTTCGTCTCGATCTGAAGGCTGAAGCAGAGCCACTGTTGGCGCGGTGTTTGTAGTGAGCGGGCTTGCCCCGCGCTGGGTGGCGAAGCCGCCCCGGAACCATACGCCTCGGTGTGCCTGAATAAATGGGGTGAGGCTGATGGGGGGGCTGCTGCGCAGCCCAGCGCGGGGCAAGCCCGCTCACTACAGTAAACCGAGCGTGGCGGAGCGGTTTTCAGCTCCCGACAGGTGCATCCGGCACTTGCGGCAATGCTGCGCCCTTGGGCCACAACATCCAGATTTGCCCCTGCTGCTTCATGTTCCCCGCCAGTTCACCCGCCGCATCGCCAGTGCCCCAGAACAAGTCCGCGCGCACTTCACCCGTGATTGCACCGCCGGTGTCCTGTGCCGCTACCGGGCGGACGATGGGCGAACCATCCGGCTTGGTGGTCGAAAGCCACAGCAGACTGCCCAACGGAATCACCTTGCGATCCACCGCGACGCTGTAGCCGGCGGTCAACGGTACGTTCAAGGAACCGCGCGGGCCTTCATTGCTGTCGGGCCGTGCGCTGAAAAACACATAGCTTGGGTTGCTCGCCAGCAGCTCCGGAATACGCTGCGGATGCGCCTTGGCCCAAGCGCTGATGGCGCCCATGGTCACGTCTTCCTTCTTCAGCTCGCCTTGTTCCACCAGCCAGCGACCGATCGGGCGGTAGGGGTAGCCGTTCTGGTCGCCATAACCGACGCGCAGTTGGCGCCCACCGGCCAGTTGAATGCGACCCGAGCCCTGGATTTGCAGGAATTGCAGGTCCATCGGGTTCGTCAGCCAGGCGATCGGCTTGGCCGTGGAGCCCTGGCCGTTGATGGCGCTGGCGTCGTCGTAGGGCTTGAGCACGCGACCTTCCAGGCGACCGCGCAGGCGCTTGCCCTTGAGCTCGGGGTAGATGCTTTCCAGGTTGACGATGATCAGGTCGTCCGGCACGCCGTACACCGGCACGTTGGCCTTGGCGGTCTTGGTCAGGCTACCGGGGTAGACCGGTTCGTAGTAGCCGGTGATCAAGCCGTTCGGTGTGTTGTCGGCCGAGCGCAGGCCGAACACATCCAGGCGCTCCTTGAGGAACCCGCGCACGGCCAAGGCATTGCTCGGCACTGTGGCGGCTGCCGCACAGGTCGCGCCCCACACCGGGTCGGCCTTGAGCCGTTGGCAGGCACTGCGCCAGGATTCAAAACCGGCCAGCAGATCGCTGTCGGACACCGTCGGCAAGGCTTCCCACGGTGCGCTCACATAGGTGGCGACGGCGTGGGGTTTGGAAGTTTCATCTTTGGCTGTTTCTTTACCCGCGTCGCAGCCGGCCAGCAGTGCGATTATCGGCAGAGCCCACGCCAGGCGGCGGCTCCAGGGTTTCAAGCTGACATTCATACAAACACTTCCTGAAGCGATTGCCCGCGTCGCAGCGCTGTTGGGCAACCCTTATTAATAATAGGGCTATTGGTCTTTGCGGGCGGGGCGAGGATACTGGCCGCCGTTTTCCGTGACCTCGAAGCCACCATGACTTTTAAACGACTGACCGTTGTACTGCTGGCCTGCCTGACGTTGTCCGCCTGTGGCGGCGTTGATCCGAATTCGCCGCTGGGCCAGCGCAAGGCGATCTTCAAGCAGATGCTCAAGACCGGCGAAGACCTGGGCGGCATGCTGCGCGGGCGCATCCCGTTCGACGGCGCGAAATTCGCCGACGGTGCGGTCAAGCTGGACGCGTTGTCCCATGAACCATGGAAACATTTTCCGAGCGTGCGTGAAGAGGATCACACCAGCGCCAAGGACGATGTCTGGCAGAAACAGGCGCAATTCCAGCAACTGGCCCGCAACCTTGAAGCGGCCACCGGTGAATTGGTGACCGCCAGCCAAGTGCAGCCTTACAAGGCCAGCAACCTGGGGCCTGCGGTGCAGAAAGTCGAAGATGCCTGCAGCGCCTGCCATAAACAGTTCCGGGACCACTGACCGGTTTTACTGGTCGAGTTCTTCCACCGCGTCCTGCAGTTCCTTGCGGGACTCGGCGAGTTTGTCCTTACGCTTGTTGATCTTGTCCGCGTCGCCTTTTTTCATGGCCTTGTCGAGGTCGGCCTGACGGCGGCTGACTTCATGCTTGGCGTCGAGCACCTTGTTTTCCCGCTCTTTCCTCAGGGAGGCGTCGGTGCAGTTGGCAGTGACTTCGCTCAGGGCTTTTTCCAGGCCGGCTTGTTGTTCGCTGTTGCCGTGGACCTTGGCCTGTTCGATCTGGGTGCTGATGGCTTGGCGCTTGGCCGCGCAGCCGGTGAGCTGAGGGGCTTCTTCGGCGGCCAGCAGCGGCGTGGCCATGAAGCTTGCGACGGTCAGCAAGGCAAAGGGGGCTAGAAATTTCATGTGGGGCTCCAAAGTCGCAATCTGATGGCGCGGACAGCAGGTTCAAAAACCGTCTATCCCCGCCACGCGTAATGTTTCAGCCAAGGCCTGTACGTGCGGGTCGCGAAAAAAAGCGCTCAGTTGCGCTGCGCGGCCCGGGCCGATGCCATCGATGGCCAGCCAGGCCTGGGTGTCTCTGGCGACCAGCGTCTGCCAGTCGCCTTCCAGGTTATTACGTGCCGCAGGCGGTACACCCAAGGCCTTGAGCCATTGTGCGAAGGGCCGTTGCCGCGCGCTGTGGAAGCTGTCGACCACGCGCGCACGGGTGCGATCACCGAAGCCATCAATGTTAGCAAGCTCTGCCGTATCCAGGGTTAACCAATCGAGAAAGCCTGCGATTAGACCGGCCTGGATCAATACGTTCCAGGTCTCGCGGCCAATGTGTGGCAAGGCGAGGCCCTGGTTGCCGCTCAGCCAGGAAAGGCGCGCCAGCAACTGCTCCTCGCAACCGGGGTCCAGTTGCCAGCAACTCAAGGCATGGAATTTCCCCGGATTGGGCACGGGCAAGTCCGCCCTTGTGCTACTGCGCAGGATGACCTCATCCAGCCGAGGGATCACCTGGCCCGCCAGGCTGATGGAGACGTGGTCGCCAGGGCGGATATCCAGCGATTGCCAGCGCTTCAATGAGCCGGCGCTCACCCGGCTGATCTGCCGGTCATCCAAGCGCACCGGTTCCAATTCCAGTATGGGTGTGATGCGCCCGGTACGGCCGATCTTGAATTGCACGTCGCGCACCAGCGCCAGGGCCTTGGTCGTCGGGTACTTCCAGGCGGCGGCCCAGTAGGGTGTACTGACCTGCCAACGCTCGGCAGGGGCGTGCTGCGCCTGGTGCAACACCACCCCATCGCTGGCGAACGGCAGTGGATGGCCATACCAATAGGCGCGCCAGTGCGCGGCTTCGCTGATGTTCCGGATGGGCTGGCTGAAGCGCTGGGTGTCAGTGAACCCCCAACGTTTCAGTGTGGAAAGGCGCTCGGTAAAGGCTGCCGGCCCTTGTGGCCAAGCCCAGACGAACAGGCCAATACCGGCGGCATCGGTGTCGCCCAAGTGTTTGCGGTTCATCAATCCGGCCACCTTGCTGCGGGCATTGAGCCCGCCGCTGGCCGATTGCACATGGTCGTCGAGGCGCCAATAGAGTTCGCCTTGCAGTACCAGGTCGATGGGGTCGGGCAACTGCTGGACAATGCCGGGGATTTTGCGCGCGGAGGCAGACCAGTCATGGCCCATGACGCCATCGCCTCGACTGATGACTTGGCGCAGGCGACCCTGTTGATACACCAGGGTCACCGCAACACCGTCCACCTTGGGTTGAATCCAGACATCCTTTCGTGTGCCCAGCCAGGCGTCGACTGCGTGTTCGTCCAGCAGTTTCTCCAGGCCTGTATGCGCAACGGGGTGAGGCTGGGCGCCACGTGAACTCGCCAGTGGGTTGTTGGGTGTGGCGGTGGGGGCGGGGAAGCACTGATGCCACTGAGCCAGGCGCTGGCGCGCCTGGTCGTAGAGTTCGTCGCTCACCGGGGACTGGCCAAGCCGGTGGTAACTGTCATCCCATTGGCGTATCTGTTCGGCCAGGGTACTGACGTGTGCTCGGGCTTCATCGGAGCACGCTTGGGCCCACACCCAGCAGGGTAGGGCGCTGAGTAAAAGGGCAAACAGTAAGTGCATCATGAGCATCCTTGCTCGGAAAGGGTGCCCAGCCTAAATGATCCACGCGGCCACAAAAAAGCCCCGGCAGTGCGGGGCTCTTTACGAGGTGTTTCTATTTACTTGAACAGGCCGCCCAGGGCTTTTACCGCGTCGGGCTTATCGGCCTTGGCCTCTTGGGTTTGCTGCTTGGCGTCGGCTTTGGCCTGGGCCTCAGTGAGTTTGTTACAACCTTTGTTGATCTGGTCCTGCGCCGCTTTGAAGGCTTTCACTTTCAAGCTGTCCTTCTGGGCCTCGGCTGCATCGATCTTGGCTTGCAGGTCGTTGGCTTGCTTCTGGCAGTCGCCGGAGTTGCCGCCGCCCAGTTGGGAGCCCAGGGCGCCACTCAGTGCGCTCAGGTCGGCGGCGTTTGCCGGCAGGGCAAACAGGCTGAGCAGGAGGGCGGCAGGGGCGAGCGTGGAGATGCGCATGGAAAACCTCAATGTTCGATTGCCTGCGCGCTGATGAGTCCCGGGCTGGCGCAGGGCAATATCCAAATAAGGTGACGGGCCCGAGAGGGCGCGGATTCTAGAGGGCCATCATTGAGCCTGCAAGGTTTGGATCCAAAAAACGTGAAGGCCATCGCGCAAATGGCGGGGCAATAAAAAGCCCCGCCGGGCGAACCCGGCGGGGCTTTTGTGTACCGAGAGCGATTACAGGCCGGCGGCAATCCGCAGGTCGTTGGCGCGGTCGGTTTTTTCCCAGGTGAAGGTGGTGAAGGTGTCGTCGCCGACCGTCTTCTGCGCAGGGGTACGACCGAAGTGGCCGTAGGCTGCGGTTTCCTGGTACATCGGGTGCAGCAGGTCGAGCATGGTGGTGATCGCGTAAGGGCGCAGGTCGAAGATCTCACGCACCAGCTTGACGATCTTGTCATCGCTGATCTTGCCGGTGCCGAAGGTATTCAGCGAGATCGACGTAGGCTGGGCCACACCGATAGCGTAGGACACCTGGATCTCGCAACGCTCGGCCAGGCCGGCGGCGACGATGTTCTTGGCCACGTAACGACCGGCGTAAGCGGCGGAACGGTCAACCTTGGAAGGATCTTTACCCGAGAACGCGCCACCGCCGTGACGGGCCATGCCGCCGTAGCTGTCGACGATGATCTTGCGACCGGTCAGGCCGCAATCGCCTACCGGGCCACCGATGATGAACTGGCCGGTCGGGTTGATGTGGAACTGGGTGTCCTTGCTCAGCAGCTCGGCCGGCAGCACGTGCTTGACGATCAGCTCCATCACGCCTTCACGCAGGTCGGCGTAGGACACGTCCGGGTTGTGCTGGGTCGACAATACAACGGCGTCGATACCCACGACTTTACCGCCTTCGTAACGGCAGGTGACCTGGGACTTGGCGTCCGGGCGCAACCACGGCAGCAGGCCGGACTTACGCGCTTCGGCCTGACGTTGCACCAGTTGGTGCGAGAAGGTGATCGGTGCAGGCATCAGCACGTCGGTTTCGTTGCTGGCGTAGCCGAACATCAGGCCCTGGTCGCCGGCGCCCTGGTCTTCCGGCTTGGCACGGTCGACGCCTTGGTTGATGTCTGGGGATTGCTTGCCGATGATGTTCATCACGCCGCAGGTCGCGCCGTCGAATCCGACGTCGGAGCTGGTGTAGCCGATGTCGGTGATCACGTCACGGACGATCTGCTCCAGGTCGACCCAGGCGGTGGTGGTCACTTCGCCAGCGATGATCGCTACACCGGTTTTCACCAGAGTCTCGCACGCCACACGGGCGAACTTGTCTTCAGCAATGATGGCGTCCAGCACCGCGTCAGAAATCTGGTCGGCGATTTTGTCCGGATGCCCTTCAGACACGGACTCGGAGGTGAAAAGGGAGTATTCGCTCATCTCGATGTTTTCCTGATATTTACCGATGGTGAGTGTCGCCAGCCGGCCGCTGAAAATGGCGGACCTGGATCTGGAAACCATTACGTAAACCTACATAGAGGCTTTCCCCGGGAACGAGTCCCGCAGCGGTGGCCCAACGGGCCAGATCGTCCTGTTCAAAACCCAACCAGAGATCACCGCAGGCCTCCCTGGCCCAATTCTGGTTGTGGCTGCATAAATCTGTCACCAGCAGGCTACCGCCGGGGTGCAGCAGCCCGGCCATTTGCTTGAGGGCGTCGGCGGGGGCGGCGAAATGGTGCAAGACCATATTCAACACTACGCAGTCGGCCTTTAACGCCGTGCTATTCAATGCGTCCGCCAACTGCAGGCTGACATTGCCCAGCGCTTCGCGTTCGCACAGCTGGCGCGCCAGTTCGAGCATCGCCGGGCTGTTGTCCAGCGCGGTGACCTGCTGGAAGCGCCGCGCCAGGTCCGGTAAGAAACCGCCGTCGCCTGGGCCGACCTCCAGCGCGGTGGCCTCCTCACTGAAGCTCAGCTTGTCGAGCAGCGCCAGTACGCTGTCGCGGTATTGCGGCAAACCGGCGATCAAGTCCTGTTGGGCGCGAAATTTCTCGGCGACCCGTGCGAAAAAGTCCTGGCTCGCGGCGGCGCGTTGCCCATGGACTTGGCCGATGCGCGACTGCACATCGCCCGGCAGGCCCAGGTTGTCCACCTCTTCGAGCAACGCGGCGTGCAGCTTGCCGCCAAGCAACTCGGTGTGGGGCAGGGCGCGACGGTAGAAAATCGCATTGCCTTCGCGGCGAGTAGCCACCAGGTCGGCCTGGGCCAGCACCTTCAAGTGATGACTCATACCGGATTGGCCGATGGCGAAGATCTGCGCCAGTTCCAATACGCCGAAGGAATCGTTGGCCAGTGCGCGCAATACGTTCAAACGCAACGGGTCGCCAGCGGCCTTGCATAAGGCTGCCAGTTCATCGCCGTCGTCAGGACGCAGGGAGGGCATGGGTAGGTTCATAAGGCCAGCAGTCTAGAGACGGGTGGGAGTCCTCGCAAGGCCAATATCAAAAAGTTTTGATATTGATCGATAAGTGGCGGTTATAAGCAGCCGCTATAACCTTTAGACGAACCGGTTAACGGTTTCTGCAAGCGAATGCCGCCCAAAGCACAGGAAAAACACCCACAAGTGACTATCTGTCATTGCCCGCAGGCGGTGGCTGAGGGAAAATGCCGGTCCTTTTTTCCGTTTCTTTTCAGCAAACCCCAGGAGATCAGCGATGCCCAGCCGTCGTGAGCGTGCCAACGCCATTCGTGCCCTCAGCATGGATGCCGTGCAAAAAGCCAACAGCGGCCATCCCGGTGCCCCGATGGGCATGGCGGATATCGCCGAGGTACTTTGGCGTGACTACCTGAAACACAACCCGAGCAACCCATCGTTCGCCGACCGTGACCGCTTCGTGCTGTCCAACGGCCACGGCTCGATGCTGATTTATTCGCTGCTGCACCTGACCGGCTACGACGTCACCATCGATGACCTCAAGAGCTTCCGCCAGCTGCACAGCCGCACCCCCGGCCACCCTGAATTCGGCTACACCCCAGGCGTCGAGACCACCACCGGTCCCCTGGGCCAAGGCCTGGCCAACGCCGTGGGCTTCGCGCTGGCGGAAAAAGTCCTGGGTGCGCAGTTCAACCGCCCCGGCCACGACATCGTCGACCACCACACCTACGTGTTCCTGGGTGATGGCTGCATGATGGAAGGCATTTCCCACGAAGTCGCTTCCCTGGCCGGTACCCTGGGCCTGGGCAAGCTGATCGCGTTCTACGATGACAACGGCATCTCCATCGACGGCGAAGTCGAAGGCTGGTTCACCGATGACACCCCTAAGCGTTTCGAAGCCTACAACTGGCAGGTGATCCGCAACGTCGACGGCCACGATCCGGAAGAAATCAAGATCGCCATCGACACCGCCCGCAAGAGCGCTCAGCCGACCCTGATCTGCTGCAAGACCACCATCGGTTTCGGTTCGCCGAACAAGCAGGGCAAAGAAGACTGCCACGGCGCCCCGCTGGGTGACGCGGAAATCGCCCTGACCCGTGAAGCACTGAAGTGGAACCATGGCCCGTTCGAAATCCCGGCCGACATCTATGCCGAGTGGGATGCCAAGGAAAAAGGCCTGGCTGCCGAAGCCGAGTGGGACCAGCGTTTTGCGGCCTACTCCGCCGAATTCCCGGAGCTTGCCAACGAACTGGTACGCCGCCTGGCCGGTGACCTGCCTGCCGACTTCTCGGAAAAAGCCTCGGCCTACATCGCCGAAGTCGCGGCCAAGGGCGAGACCATCGCCAGCCGTAAAGCCAGCCAGAACACCCTGAACGCTTTTGGCCCGCTGCTGCCTGAGTTCCTCGGCGGATCCGCCGACCTGGCCGGTTCCAACCTGACCCTGTGGAAAGGCTGCAAGGGTGTTTCGGCTGAAGACGCCAGCGGCAACTACATGTACTACGGCGTACGCGAGTTCGGCATGAGCGCCATCATGAACGGCGTGTCCCTGCACGGTGGCCTGGTGCCTTACGGCGCGACCTTCCTGATGTTCATGGAATACGCCCGCAACGCCGTACGCATGGCCGCGCTGATGAAGAAGCGCGTCATCCACGTGTACACCCACGACTCCATTGGCCTCGGCGAAGACGGTCCGACGCACCAGCCGGTCGAGCAACTGACCAGCCTGCGTACCACGCCGAACCTGGATTGCTGGCGCCCAGCCGACGCGGTCGAATCCGCCGTGGCCTGGAAGCACGCCATCGAACGCAAGGACGGCCCTTCGGCGCTGATCTTCTCGCGCCAGAACCTGCAGCACCAAGTGCGTACCGACGCACAGATCGCCGACATCAGCCGTGGCGGCTACGTGCTCAAGGACTGCATCGGCGAGCCGGAGCTGATCCTGATCTCCACCGGTTCCGAAGTGGGCCTGACCGTCCAGGCCTACGACAAGCTGACCGCCCAAGGCCGCAACGTGCGTGTTGTGTCCATGCCATGCACCAGCGTGTTCGAAGCCCAGGACGCTGGCTACAAGCAATCGGTGCTGCCGTTGCAGGTCAGCGCGCGTATCGCCATCGAAGCGGCGCATGCCGACTACTGGTACAAGTACGTGGGCCTGGAAGGCCGCGTGATCGGCATGACCAGCTACGGTGAGTCGGCGCCGGCGCCAGCGTTGTTCGAAGAGTTCGGCTTCACCCTGGAAAATATCCTGGGTCAGGCTGAAGAGCTGCTGGAAGACTAAGGCTGTAGATTGGGGTGGCTGTACTGACGCCTTCGCGAGCAAGCCCGCTCCCACATTTGGAATGCATTTCAACTGTGGGAGCGGGCTTGCTCGCGAAGGCGGTGGCACATTCACCCCATTACCCAAGGTAATCGAGAACCCCATGCCCCAACCGCGTCCTTACAAAGTTGCACTCAACGGCTACGGCCGCATTGGTCGTTGCGTCTTGCGTGCTCTGTTCGAGCGAGGGGCGGCTGCCGGGTTTGAAATTGTCGCGATCAACGATTTGGCCGACATGGCCAGCATCGAATACCTGACACGCTTTGACTCCACCCACGGCCGGTTCCCCGGCGAAGTGCGGGTCGAGGGCGATTGTCTGCATATCAATGGCGACTGCGTGAAAGTCCTGCGCAGTGCCACCCCCGAGGGCATCGACTGGGCGGCGCTGGGCGTCGACCTGGTGTTGGAATGCTCCGGTGCTTATCACACCCGTGCCGATGGCCAGCGTTTCCTCGACGCTGGCGCACCGCGTGTGCTGTTTTCCCAGCCGATGGCAAGCGAGGCGGATGTCGACGCCACCATCGTCTACGGCATCAACCAGGATTGCCTGACCGGCAACGAGCTGCTGGTGTCCAACGCCTCCTGTACCACCAACTGCAGCGTGCCACTGTTGCGCCTGTTGGATCAGGCGATCGGGCTGGACTACGTGTCGATCACCACGATTCACTCGGCGATGAACGACCAGCCGGTGATCGACGCCTACCATCACGAAGACCTGCGCCGCACGCGCTCGGCGTTCCAGTCAGTGATTCCGGTGTCCACCGGGCTGGCACGCGGTATCGAGCGACTGTTGCCGGAACTTGCCGGGCGAATCCAGGCCAAAGCCGTACGTGTGCCGACGGTGAACGTGTCCTGCCTGGACATCACCATGCAAACCGTCAGCGACACCGATGCGACGGAGGTCAACCGGATCCTGCGCGACGCCGCCACCAGCGGGCCGCTCAAAGGCTTGTTGGCCTACACCGAGTTGCCCCACGCCAGTTGTGATTTCAACCATGACCCGCATTCGGCCATTGTCGATGCCAGCCAGACCCGCGTTTCCGGCCCGAGGCTGGTGAACATCCTGGCCTGGTTCGACAACGAATGGGGTTTTGCCAACCGAATGCTCGACGTTGCGGAACATTATCTGCATATCGCCTCTAAACAACCTCAACAGTAATTCAGGAACTGCCACCCATGACCGTGTTGAAGATGACCGACCTCGATCTGCAAGGTAAGCGCGTACTGATTCGCGAAGACCTCAACGTCCCAGTCAAGGACGGTGTTGTCACCAGCGATGCGCGAATCCTGGCCTCGCTGCCGACCATCAAGCTGGCCCTGGAAAAAGGCGCGGCCGTGATGGTCTGCTCCCACCTGGGTCGTCCGACCGAAGGTGAGTTCTCCGCCGAAAACAGCCTCAAGCCGGTAGCCGAGTACCTCAGCAAAGCCCTGGGCCGCGACGTGCCGCTGGTGGCTGACTACCTGGGTGGTGTTGACGTGAAGGCCGGCGACATCGTGCTGTTCGAAAACGTGCGCTTCAACAAAGGCGAGAAAAAGAACAGCGACGAGCTGGCCCAGCAATACGCTGCGCTGTGCGACGTGTTCGTGATGGACGCGTTCGGCACCGCTCACCGCGCCGAGGGTTCGACCCACGGCGTGGCCAAGTTCGCCAAGGTTGCCGCTGCTGGCCCGCTGCTGGCCGCTGAGCTGGATGCACTGGGCAAGGCCCTGGGCGCTCCGGCGCAACCGATGGCCGCGATCGTCGCTGGCTCCAAGGTGTCCACCAAGCTGGACGTGCTCAACAGCCTCAGCCAGATCTGCAATCAGCTGATCGTCGGCGGCGGTATTGCCAACACCTTCCTGGCCGCTGCCGGTCACCCGGTGGGCAAGTCCCTGTACGAGCCGGACCTGCTCGACACCGCTCGTGCCATCGCCGCCAAAGTCAGCGTGCCGCTGCCGGTGGACGTGGTCGTCGCCAAGGAATTTGCCGAAAGCGCCGAAGCCACCGTCAAGCTGATCGCTGACGTGGCTGACGACGACATGATCCTGGATATCGGCCCGCAAACCGCGGCCAACTTCGCCGAATTGCTGAAAGCTTCCCAGACCATCCTGTGGAACGGTCCGGTCGGCGTGTTTGAGTTCGACCAGTTCGGCAACGGCACCAAAGTGCTGGCCAAGGCCATCGCCGAAAGCTCGGCATTCTCCATCGCCGGCGGCGGCGACACCCTCGCGGCCATCGATAAATATGGCGTTGCTGACCAGATCTCCTACATTTCTACTGGTGGCGGCGCATTCCTTGAATTCGTCGAAGGCAAAGTCCTGCCGGCCGTTGAAGTGCTGGAAACCCGGGCCAAAGGTTAAGGCGCGTGATCCGGAAAAGGAGTATTCCCATGATCAAGTCGTTGGCAGTGTTGACCGCAGCGGGCCTGTTGGCGGGCTGCGGCAGCACGCCAAACGCAGAGCCGGAAGCTGGAAAGCCTGCGGCGCAGCAGAAAAAAAGCTGCTACCAGGCGGACTGGCAAGCCGAGACCATGCCGGTGATCAACAAGCGCATCGGCAACGAACGGCTGGAGAAATACGACTCCGCGCCCAACGGTCAGGAACAGGGTTGCCCTTGATGGGTCTGATCAACTAACCGACAGCAGCGGCGGCCCCCAGGTCGCCCTGTGAGGATTGGCAATGAAAGGCGTTTTCGCCCTGGCAGCCCTGGCCCTTTTGGCCGGCTGCAGCAGCATGAACATGTTCAACAAGGCAGAGCCTGCCGATAAATGGACCACCTGGACCTGCGACAGCAAGGCCGAGGTCAACTGGCGCTTTGCCAACCAGGCTCGTAGCGAGGTGGATGTACGCCTCGGCGGTTCCGACCAGGTTTATCGCCTCAAGCAGGAGGTTGCCGCCTCGGGTGTGCTGTATGCCAACGATCAACTGGCGTTTCACACAAAAGGTGAGGAAGGCCTGGTTTACTGGGTCGCCACCGATGATTTGATCGGGCGGGGCTGTAAAGCCCAATAGAGACACCAGGGTCTTGAAATTAATGAGATCCAAATGTGGGAGGGGGCTTGCCCCCGATAGCGGTGTGTCAGGCACCGACTTCGTTGGGTGAACCGCAGCCATCGGGGGCAAGCCCCCTCCCACATTGATTCGATTCCAGACTGGAATTTGGGTCAGCCTCATCAGCAATAACGATTCAGCAGGCCAGGCATGCAAACCCTGACCCGCAATAACTTGAATAGCAGCCGCCGCTACGGCAGGCTTGCACGATTAACGACCCTCGACCGGGAGAGACAACACAATGGCACTTATCAGCATGCGTCAAATGCTGGACCACGCAGCCGAGTTCGGCTACGGCGTCCCAGCCTTTAACGTCAACAACCTTGAGCAGATGCGCGCCATCATGGAAGCCGCTGACAAGACCGACTCCCCCGTGATCGTCCAGGCTTCGGCCGGTGCGCGCAAATACGCCGGCGCGCCCTTCCTGCGTCACCTGATCCTTGCTGCGATCGAAGAGTTCCCACACATCCCGGTGTGCATGCACCAGGACCACGGCACCAGCCCTGACGTGTGCCAGCGCTCCATCCAACTGGGCTTCAGCTCGGTCATGATGGACGGCTCCCTCGGCGAAGACGGCAAGACCCCGACCGACTACGAATACAACGTCCGCGTCACCCAACAAACCGTGGCCATGGCTCACGCCTGCGGCGTATCGGTTGAAGGTGAGCTGGGCTGCCTGGGTTCCCTGGAAACCGGCATGGCCGGCGAAGAAGACGGCATCGGCGCTGAAGGCGTGCTGGATCACAGCCAGATGCTGACCGACCCGGAAGAAGCCGCTGACTTCGTGAAGAAGACCCAAGTTGACGCCCTGGCCATCGCCATCGGCACCAGCCACGGCGCCTACAAGTTCACCAAGCCGCCTACCGGCGACGTGCTGGCCATCGACCGCATCAAGGAAATCCACAAGCGCATTCCTAACACCCACCTGGTGATGCACGGTTCTTCCTCGGTCCCGCAAGAGTGGCTGGCGATCATCAACCAGTACGGCGGTGACATCAAAGAAACCTACGGCGTACCGGTTGAAGAAATCGTCGAAGGCATCAAGTACGGCGTGCGCAAGGTCAACATCGACACCGACCTGCGTTTGGCGTCCACGGGTGCGATGCGCCGTTTGATGGCGACCAACCCGAGCGAGTTCGACCCGCGTAAATTCTTCGGTGCTACCGTGACTGCGATGCGGGATGTGTGTATCGCACGCTACGAAGCGTTCGGCACTGCGGGTAACGCTTCGAAGATCAAGCCGATCTCGTTGGAAGCGATGTACCAGCGTTACCTGAAAGGTGAGTTGAACGCCAAGGTGAACTGAGCCTGGGACGTTTAAAAGAAGCCCGCAGCGATGCGGGCTTTTTTATGGCTGCGATTGGGTCCGGCGGCGTTGAGGGTATCGAAACCACGGTGTTCGATGGCCGTGTTCAGTGAGTACGTTTATCACCGCACAGTCATCCGCTATACAGCGAAGTAAAAAAGTTAAGAGTCCTTTGAAAAGTCGTCGGTGCTTGTAAGTTTAAATGACGTGCGCTGTTGTCACTTTCTGCTTTGTTTGTATGCCATTGAAGAGGCGACTTTATCGGATATAGATGGTTTAAGGTTGGCCTTTGATTGCGCGTTGCAATCTATTTAAGGGTGAGGTTGAACGTGAGCTTTATTAAAACTACCGGTGTTGTCATGGTGTTGGTAGCAGCATTTTCAGTTGTTTCGGCCTATGCGCAGGGCCGTATATTTACCGCGTCTATTGATGAGAAAGGCACTGTCACCGCTCAATCGTCTAGGTGGTTGAAGGAGGTGAAGTTGACCGCGCAGCCTGATTACTTCTCAGAATATAAGGTCAGATTTGTTCCCGGCGTCTTTAAACAGGCACCCCGTTTTTGTACGGTCTCGGTAACAGATGTCAGTTCAAATGAGCATGTTTTTTATGGTCATGCCAAGTTGGGTGGCTTGCCGAAGATTAACTACGTTAATGTAGTGACGCTCAAAGTGGGTGATAACAAACCTGCGGGTGATTCTTCGATGGGGTTCATGTTGATGTGTGTTGAGTAAAGTGATGTAACCAAGAGGCCCCGGCGGGTTGCGGGGGCTTCTTTCATAAGTCTGGAGGGGTCAATCGTGATCTATATCCAACTTGGCAAACGTCACCCGCGCGCCTTCCTTGCTGTCCCCACTGTTGTCCTGCACATACGCCCCGGCCTTGAAGTACAGCGGCTTGGCGCCCCACGCCGCACCAATGCGCTCATTCCACTCACCGTCCGCGGCGTACACACTCAGTAACCCCGCCTTATTGAGGTTGATCACGTAGGTGAAGCTCTTCTCCAGCGGCACATTCGACGCCACGGTGATCACCCGCCCATCGCCGTCATCCGGGCGCATGCGCACCTTGGCGACGATATTGCCGGTCTGGGTTTTTTCCTTGAATTGGTATTCCAGCTTGATCAGCGGCTTCTGGCTGTCGTACGCATGAATCTGCCCAATCACGATTTTGCCGGTAGAGGGCACTTGATTGACGGTCAGGGTGGCGCGCAGGAAGTTGTCCGCATCCGGGTAGGTCCAGTTGCGCAGGCGCCCATCGGCGTAGGTCTCGCGCAATTCGCTGCGCGGGTACACGGCATTTTCGGTGCGGGTGCCGGTGACGGGGGTCCAGAATTGCACGTTGCTGCCTTCGGCCTGGAAATACTGGTCTTTGAAGCCGCTCATCAGCTTTGGGGTCTCGATGGTGGCGGGCGGGGAGCCGACCGGAATGCTCAGGTTCCAGGTGGAAAGATCAATCATGGCGTAGGCCTTTTTACAGAGGGGTATAGGCTATGGCCCTTGGGCCAGACAGGTTCTTTATAGGCGGTAGTCCTGCGCTTGTTAATTAATCCCTGGCAAATTATTGGCGCCAAAGGAATGCCAAAAAGCCATGTTTCCCATGCGCCGTGGCCTCCAGACCCTGACCGTTAGTCGGCTTCCTGAACTTTGGCGCGATGATGGCACCGCGGTCACTTCTGATTTTCCGGAACCGAGGCTAGAGTGAGGCCTCAGTATTTGTCCGGGTTTTATACCAGAAGTGACCGGAGCAGCTCCTTCAAGGAAGAGACGTAGCATGGATTGCGCTCCACACCTAGGCGATGGCGGATCGGTTTTACTGGTAGTCGATGACTATCCGGAAAACCTGGTCAGCATGCGTGCACTTTTACAGCGCGAAGACTGGCAAGTGGTCACCGCCGGTTCCGGTGTGGAAGCCCTGGAGTTACTGCTCAAGCATGACGTCGACCTGGTGTTACTGGACGTGAAAATGCCCGGCATGGACGGCTTCGAGGTGGCCCGCCTGATGCGTGGCAACCAGCGCACCCGCATGACGCCGATCATCTTCCTCAGTGCCAATGCGCAATCCCCGGCCGCTGTGCTGGAGGGCTACGCCAGCGGTGCCATCGATTACCTGTTCAAACCCTTCGACCCGCATATCCTCAAGCCCAAGGTCCAGGCGTTGCTGGAGCACCAGCGCAATCGCCGTGCCTTGCAGCGCCTGAGTCATGATTTGGAGTCTGCCCGCGCCTTTAATGCGTCGGTGTTGGACAACGCCGCCGAAGGCATTCTGGTGGTGAGTGAGGAGGGCGTGATCGAGTACGCCAACCCGGCGATTTCACGCCTGCTCAATGCCACGATGGATGAGTTGCAGGGGCAAGAGTTCTTGAGCTTCCTGCAGAAACCCCATGTGCCCGCGTGGCTGGAGTCGCAGATGTATGCCGGTTACCGCGACGGCGAAACCTGGCGCCTGCACGATGCGATCTTGCGCACCGGCCGAGGCCAGCAGGTGCCGGTGGCCTTGTCCTGTGCACCGTTGCCCGCCGAACAGAAGGCCATGGTGGTGACGGTGCTGGACATGTCCGAGGTGCGCCACCTGCACCAACAACTGGAGTTCCAGGCCGTCACTGACCCGCTGACCGGGCTGCTCAATCGGCGTGGTTTTTATCAGGCGGTGGAGAACACCCTGCTGCGCAGCGAGCGGGTAGAGCAATCGCTGGTATTGCTCTACCTGGACCTTGACGGCTTCAAGCGGGTCAATGATTCCCTGGGCCATGACGCCGGCGACCGGGTATTGCGCTGGGTCTCGGAGCAGTTACAGGGTTGCCTGCGCTCCTATGACATTCTGGGGCGCATGGGCGGTGACGAATTCACCGCGCTTTTAGAGCTGGAGTTCCCCGAGCAAGCGGCGAAGATCGCGGAAAAACTGATCGAACGCGTGTCGATCTGCCAGCAGGTGGATGGCCTGGATGTGATGCTCGGCGTCAGCATCGGCATCGCCACGTTCCCGGATTGCGGCTCGGACTTGAACGGCCTGCTGCGCGCGGCTGACATCGCCATGTACGAAGCCAAGCGTGCGGGCCGTCAGCAATATCGCTATTACGACCAGGAAATGAACGGCCGCGCCCGTTCGCGCCTGATGCTGGAAGACAGCGTGCGCACGGCGATTCAAAACAAGGATTTCACCCTGGTCTACCAGCCCCAGGTTTCCCTGGCGGACGGGCGTTTGCGCGGTGTAGAGGCGCTGTTGCGCTGGCAGCATCCGAGTGTCGGCGATGTGCCGCCAGGGCTGTTCTTGCCATTGCTGGAAGAGGCGCGCTTGATCAGCCAGCTGAGTAGCTGGATTTACCAACAGGTCGCCGCCCAGCGCCTGGCCTGGCAAGCCACCTTCGATCAGGAACTGGTGCTGAGCGTGAGCTTGAGCAGCCACCAGTTCAATATGCCCAACCTGGCGGCCCAACTGCAGCAGGTGCTTGAGCGCCATGGGTTGCATGGGCGCCAGTTGGAGGTGGAAATCAGCGAAGACAGCCTCACTAGTAACCTGGAAGAGTCGGGCAAGCAGCTGAAGTTATTGCGCCAGATCGGTGTGCGGATTGCCCTGGATGACTTCGGTTCGGGCAACTGTTCCCTGGCCCATCTGCGCGACCTGGCCTTCGACACCCTCAAGCTCGACCCGCAGTTGATCGCCCGCCTGCCGGGCTCCGCACGGGATGCGGTGATGGCGCGCAGCATCATCGAGCTGTGCGGGCATTTTGATGTGCTCGTGGTCGCCGAAGGTGTGGAAACCTCGGAGCAAGCCCAATGGCTCAAGGCCAATGGTTGCGCGTATATCCAGGGCCCGTGGGCCGCGCAGCCGATGGTGGCCGAGGACGTGCTGGACTGGTCACGCGCCCGCGTGCGTTGAATTCGTTACACTGGCGACCCTCCGAACCCTGTTGCCGAGCCCCATGACCGCGCTGAAATACCTCCAGGCTTATCCCGCAGCCCTCCAAGAACAAGTGCGCCAGATGATCGCCAAGGATCAGTTGGGCGCTTACTTGGAACAGCGTTACCCCGAGCGCCACGCGGTGCAGAGCGACAAGGCCCTGTACGCCTACGCTCTGGCCTTGAAGCAGGAGCACCTGCGCAACGCGCCGGCCATCGACAAAGTGCTGTTTGATAACCGCCTGGACCTGACCCACCGCGCCCTCGGCCTGCACACGACGATTTCGCGGGTGCAGGGCGGCAATCTTAAATCCAAGAAAGAGATCCGCATTGCGGCGCTGTTCAAGGAGGCCGCGCCCGAGTTCCTGCGCATGATCGTGGTGCACGAACTGGCGCACTTCAAGGAGTCGGACCACAACAAGGCGTTCTACAAACTCTGTGAGTACATGATGCCGGGCTACCATCAGGTGGAATTCGACCTGCGGGTCTACCTCACGTACCGCGACCTGCAGGGCAAACCCTGACCACACAAGGCGACCGACCATGGATGTGAGCAAGACCAAGAGCAGCTTCTACCGTCGCCTGTATGTGGCGTACCTGATCGACAGCGGCCAGGCGAGCAGCGTCCCGGCGCTGACCGACGCCACGGGCATGCCTCGGCGTACGGCCCAGGATACGATTGCGGCATTGGCCGACTTGGATATCGTGTGTGAGTTCGAACAGGAAGACGGCGCCCGCAACCACGCCGGGCACTATCGGATTCGCAGCTGGGGAGCGATTGATCGGCGGTGGATCGAGGCGAATCTGGCTTCGGTGAAGCAGGTGCTGGGGTATCCCTGAAGTTCGGCGGTGTGTGAACTGGCGCTATCGCGGGCAAGCCCACTCCCACCTTTGATCGGTGAATACTCTCGAATGTGGGCGCTGGCTTGCCTGCGAAGAGGCCCTCAGGCGCGGCGCATCCCTATATGGGGAATATCATCCTCAAGGTATTCCTCACCCGCCACCACGAACCCATACCGCCCGTAGTACCCCTGCAAATGCGCCTGGGCTGACAGAAACATCGGCGTCTGCGGCCATATATCGGTAATCCGCTCTAGCGTCTCTTCCATCATCCGATGCCCCAGCCCTGTGCCGCGCGCCACGGGCGCCACAATCACTCGGCCGATCACCACATCGCCGCCCTGGGACTCCGGGTCCAGCAGGCGCAGGTACGCCACGAGTTGATCATCCTGCCAGGCCATCAGGTGGTGGGTGTCGCCCGACAAGTCCTGCCCGTCAAGATCCTGGTAAAGGCATTTTTGCTCCACGACAAAGACCTCGTTGCGCAGGCGCAGGATGGCGTAAAGCTGTTCCTTGCCCAGGTCATCGTGATGTTTGCAGACCCATTCAACTGTCATGACGTGTTCTCTTATCAATGTCTGTTCCGGATAGTAAGCGCAGCCGGCAATGCTGTCTAAGTGAGCTATTTTTGTGAGTGAAATCAAATTGCCATCATTGAGTGCGTTTGCCGTCGGCTTCTTTGTGTAATCTGAGCTACTGTTAGAACCTCGGGCCCCGCCTGGGCTAAGGCCACCGCCTGCCTGTCAAGGATTTTGAGCATGCCGCGATTCTCTCGTGCCGTTGCTTTGATTGGAGTGTTGTTGCTGGCGACGCCTGCGTTCGCACAGCGCCTGCGCCTGGTAGCGGATGCCTGGCCACCGTTTACCGATTCCACCCTGATCAACGGCGGGCTGGCCACGGACATCGTCAGCACCGCCCTGGCCCGTGCGGGCTATGCGAGTGATTTTGAACAGGTGCCGTGGGCCCGTGCGCTGATGGGCGTGGGCGATGGGCGCTATGACGTGCTGGTCAACGCCTGGTATGACGATGCCCGCACACAGTTGGGGCAGTTCTCCGGCGAATACCTGCTCAACCGCGTGCGCTTCATCAAGCGCCGCGACGATCCCATCGAGTTCCAGAACCTCGCGCAACTGCACGACTACCCCATCGCCGTGGTGCGCGGGTATGCCTATTCGGCGGCGTTCGATGGAGACCCTCAGCTACAGAAAGTCCCTGTGCATAACTTCGCCATGGCGGTGCGCATGCTCGCGGCGCAGCGGGTGCGGCTGACGTTGGAGGATGAATATGTGGCGCGCTATTACCTGTCCCGTGAATCGGCGCGGGTGCGCAATGCGGTGGAGTTTTTACCCCAGCCGTTGAGCGAAAACAGCCTGCATATCCTGGTCAGCCTGAAACACCCGGAGCACGAGCAGATCGTCGCTGCCTTTGACCGAGAGATTATCAAGATGAAGGCTGATGGCAGTTACGCGCGGTTGATGAAGCAGCACGGGATGTAGTGCTCTTCAGAGCCTCTTCGCGAGCAAGCCGCTCCCACATTCAACCGCGGACATCCATTGGGAAGGCGGTCGAATGTGGGAGGGGGCTTGCTCCCGATAGCGGGCTAAGCCGCGCGGGTGTCCTTGATCAAATGTGCTGCCAGCGTGCGCAACGGCCCCAACTGGCGACAAATCAACGCCAGTTGCGTCTGCACCAACCGTTGCCCTTCATCAATCTCATCCGGCATCTGCTCCAGGTCCGCCGCCAGTGCTTCCTCGGCATCGCTCTGAATCGCAATCGGCTGCTTGTTGGCCAGCCCGCTGGCGATGTCATCGATGCTCGCCGCCAAGGTATTACCGGCGCCTTCGATCAAGTGCTCACGCACTTCGGCCGGCAGTTGGGTTTCCCGATGCGCACCCAACCCTGACAAGTAGCTGAGCAATGTGTGCGACAGCACCAGGAAACGGAAGCCTACGTCCGCCTCCTTCCGGAAGTGCCCTGGCTCCATCAACATGTTCGCCAAGGTGGTGGACAGCGCCGCATCGGCGTTGTGCGCGTTGCGCCGGGCCAGGCGGTAGGCCAGGTCGTCGCTCTTGCCGGCGGCGTATTGCTGCATGATCTGGCGCAGGTAGATGCTGTTGCAGGTCAGGGTGTTGGCCAGCACTTTGTTCAGGCGCCGGCCTTGCCAGTCCGGCAGGAATAGGAACACCGCCAGGCCCGCAATCAAGCTGCCGAGCAAGGTATCGAACAGGCGTGGCAGGAACAGCCCATAGCCATCGCCGACCTGGTTGAAGCAGAACAGCACCATCAAGGTGATGGCGGCGGTGGCCAGGGTGTAGCGGGTGGTGCGGTTGATAAAGAACACCAGGCCGGCGGCGATGGCGAACATCGACTGCACCAGGGGGCTCGGGAACAGGTCGAACAGCGCCCAGGCCACGGTGAGGCCGATGGCGGTGCCGATGATCCGTTGGCCGAGCTTGCGCCGGGTAGCACCGTAGTTCGGTTGGCACACGAACAGCGTGGTGAGGATGATCCAGTAGCCTTGGGAGGCGTGGATCGCATGCAGCATGCCGTAGCCGACGGTCAGCGCCAGCGACAGGCGCAGCGCATGGCGGAACAGCAGCGAGGTCGGCGTCATCTGGGTGCGCAGGCGCGTCCACATTTCCTTGAGGTTGCGCGGGGCGCGGTCCAGCAGGTTGCTGTCGGTGGCGTCCGCCAGGCTGTCGGGGTTGCTGGCGTCGCCCAGCAGGCGATCCAGCGTGGACAGGTTGGCCGCGAGGGCGCGCAACGAGCGCAGCAAGCCGCGCCAGGCCGGGTTGCTCTGGATGCGCAGGTGTTCCAGGGACGCTTTCAGGTCGCCCAGGGCTTCGGCGAAGCTGTCGTCATAGATGAACGGCTGGCGCAATTGAATCGATTCGGCCAGTGCCTGGCAGGCCTTGCCCTGCTGGCGCAACAGGCGCTGGCAACGGAACAGCACGTCGCTGTGGAAGAAGGCCTCGGCCAGCGCGTTGTAGGGGTAGTGGGACGAGCTGGCGCGTTCGTGGATGTCCTGGGCGAGGAAATACAGCTTCAGGTAGCGGCTGACTTTCGAGCCGGGGCGACCATTGCCTACGCGGTGCAGGATGATTTCCTTCGCCGCGTTGAGCGCCGCCACCACCCGGCCGTTCTGCTGCGCCAGTTCCAGGCGCCGCGCTTCCACATCCAGTTGGCGGATCGGTTCGAACAACGACGACTTGAGCTTGAGGTAACGCCCCAATTCGCGAAACAACCGCGCCAGGCTCTGTTGCACCGGCTGGTTGGAAAACAGCGCCTGCCACAGCACCGACAACACGCCGTACCAGGCGGCACCGGCCACCAGCAGCAGCGGTTCATGCCAGAAATCGGAGACCGCGCCACCGCGCTGGTCCACGCCGATCATGGTGTACACCGACAGAATCAGCGTCGCCGAGGCAATCGCGCCATAGCGTTCGCCCAAGGCGCCCAGCATGGTCAGGCAGAAGGTGGCCAGGGCCAGGGAGATCGCGAAGATCCAGGGATAAGGGAACAGCAGCTCCACCGACAGTGCGGCGATGCTGAAACATACCAGCGTGACTGCCAGGGCGTTGAGGCGACCTTGCCAGCTGTCATCGGTCTCGGCCAGGGCGCTGGCGATAATCCCCAGGAACAGTGGGATCAGCAGCGTCATTTCATCTTGGTACCAGCACAGCGCCATGCTGCCGGTGAGGGCGATGAATACCCGAATGCTGTAGCTGAATTTATCCAGCGCCCACAGGCGCCGCATGGACTGCTTGAACGAGGTCGATGACATGAAGGCTGGAGTCTTCCGGGACGATGCCGTTAAATTGAGCTATCAAGGACGCCACGGCAAGCGTGGCGATCACATCAATTCGCAAAATATCTCCCAGACACACCCTAAACCAAATGTGGGAGTGCATCCTTCAGTCAGGCGTATTGCGCGGCTGCGTAGCCCGACGCCCACGCCCACTGGAAGTTGAAACCGCCCAGGTGGCCGGTCACATCCAGCACTTCACCGATAAAGTACAACCCCGGGCTTTTCAGCGATTCCATGGTCTTGGACGACACTTCCCGCGTGTCCACGCCACCCAGGGTCACCTCGGCGGTGCGATAGCCCTCGGTGCCCGCCGGCACCAGTTGCCAGTTGCCGAGTTTCTGCGCGATGTCGGCGATTTCAGCGTGGGTGTACTGCTTCATCGGCTTGGACACAAACCAGCTGTCCGCCAGCAGGTTGGCCATTTTCTTGGTGAAGATCTCGCCCAGCAGGGTTTTCAGCTCGCTGTTCGGACGCTCGGCCTGTTGCTGTTGCAGCCAGGTGTGAGCGTCATGGTCGGGCAGCAGGTTGATCTCCACGGTGTCGCCGGGTTCCCAGTACGAGGAGATCTGCAAGATCGCCGGCCCGCTCAGGCCACGGTGGGTAAACAGAATGTTCTCGCGAAAGCTCTGGCCGTTGCAGCTCACCAGGCAATCCACCGACGTACCGGACAGCTCGCCGCACAGGTCCTTGAGCTGGTCAGTGATGGTGAACGGTACCAGCCCGGCGCGGGTCGGCAGCAGTTCATGGCCGAATTGCTTGGCCACCTGGTAACCAAAGCCGGTGGCGCCCAGGGTCGGAATCGACAGGCCGCCCGTGGCGATCACCAGGGATTCGCAGCGCAGTTCACCCAAGGTGGTTTGCAACTGATAACCGGCGTCCAGCTTGGCAATCTCCTGGACCGACGTGTCCAGGTGCATGCTCACACCGACCTGAATGCATTCATCAAGCAGCATGCCGAGAATATCGCTGGATTTGTTATCGCAGAACAGCTGGCCGAGCTTCTTCTCGTGGTACGGCACGCCGTGCTTGGCCACCAGCCCGATGAAATCCCACTGGGTATAGCGGGCCAGGGCGGATTTACAGAAGTGTTCGTTGTGCGAAAGGAAATTGGCCGGCTCGGTGTACATGTTAGTGAAATTGCAGCGGCCACCGCCGGACATCAGGATCTTCTTGCCGGCCTTGTTCGCATGGTCGATCAACATCACCTTGCGCCCACGCCCGGCGGCGGTCAGTGCACACATCAAGCCTGCGGCGCCGGCGCCAATGATCACAACTTCGGTCGAGCGCACAGCGATGTCCTCATAAAAACTTGGTATGAAATGCAATTGAATGTGGGAGAGGGCTGTTGTAGTGAGCGGGCTTGCCCCGCGCTGGAGTGCGTAGCGCTCCCAAAATTTTGGGGCTGCTTCGCAACCCAGCGTGGGGCAAGCCCGCTCACCACAGCAAGCCAGCCCCCACATTAGATCTCCATTGAATCGGAGATATTTACAGGATCCGCACGCGCAACGACCGGCCTTTGATCTTGCCGTCGTTCAAACGCTGCAACGCCTGCTTGGCGATCCCGCGTTCCACGGCCACGAACGCCTGGAAGTCAAAGATCGCGATCTTGCCGACCTGGGCGCCTGGGATACCGGCTTCACCGGTCAGGGCGCCGAGGATATCGCCCGGACGAACCTTGTCTTTACGCCCGGCAGCGATGCACAAGGTGCTCATCTGCGGCAGCAGCGGGCCACCGCTTTGCGGCTTGAGGTTGTCCAGTTGGTCCCAGTTCAGCGGCGACTTCTGCAGTTGCTCGATGGCCTGGGCGCGGTGTGCTTCGGACGGGGCGACCAGGCTGATGGCAATCCCGGTCTCACCGGCACGACCGGTACGGCCGACGCGGTGGATGTGGATTTCCGAATCGCGGGCCAGTTCGACGTTGATCACCATGTCCAGCGAGTCGATGTCCAAGCCACGGGCGGCGACGTCGGTGGCCACCAGCACGGACGTGCTGCGGTTGGCGAACATCGCCAGTACCTGGTCACGGTCGCGCTGTTCCAGGTCACCATGCAGGCCGACGGCGGAAATACCCTTGGCGGTCAGGTGATCCACGGTTTCCTGCACTTGCTGCTTGGTGAAGCAGAAGGCGACGCAGGAGGCCGGGCGGAAGTGCGCCAGGACCTTGGTCACGGCTTCCATGCGCTCTTCCGGCGAGATTTCGTAGAAACGCTGCTCGATCTGGTCATCGGAGTGGAACGCTTCGGCCTTCACTTGCTGCGGCGCGCGCATGAACTTCGAGGCCAGCTGTTTGATGCTCACCGGGTAGGTGGCCGAGAACAGCAGGGTCTGGCGGCGCGGCGGGGTCTTGCTGATGATGTCTTCGATGGCGTCGTAGAAGCCCATGTCGAGCATGCGGTCGGCTTCGTCGAGGATCAGCGTGTTCAGGCCATCCAGCACCAGCGAACCTTTGCGCAGGTGCTGCTGGATACGGCCCGGCGTGCCGACGATGACGTGGGCACCGTGTTCCAGGGAGGCGATCTGCGGGCCGAGGGACACGCCGCCGCACAGGGTCAGCACCTTGATGTTGTCTTCGGCGCGGGCCAGGCGACGGATTTCCTTGGCGACCTGGTCGGCCAGCTCACGGGTCGGGCACATGACCAGGGCCTGGCAGCCGAAGTAGCGCGGGTTGATCGGGTTCAACAGGCCGATGCCGAACGCAGCGGTCTTGCCGCTGCCGGTCTTGGCCTGCGCAATCAGGTCCAGCCCTTTGAGGATCACCGGCAAGCTTTGCGCCTGGATCTGCGTCATCTCGACATAACCCAGCGAGTCGAGGTTAGCCAGCATGGCGGCGGACAGGGGCAAAGTATTAAAAGCGGTGGCGATGGTAGTCACGGGACTGGCTCTGCAAAACAAAATGTCGCGCAGTGTACCAGTCTCGTGGGAATTTCCCTGCAAGTTCTAGACGAGAAGCCTGTCAGTGCTCAATGTCGTGCTCACGGCTGACCACACGTTTGCCGTCTTTTGGCGACAGTTGCAGGAAGATCGCCGCCGCCAGCATCGCCATGATGCCTACAGTGAGGAAGGTCAACTGGAACGCGCCAAGCACGCTTTCTACCCCGTCATTGCCCGTTTCGGCGGTAAATCCGCCCAGCAGTGCACCGGCGCACGCCACCCCGAGGCTCAGCGACAATTGCGCCACCACCGAGAGCAAACTGTTGCCGCTGCTGGCCTGAGCATCATCGAGGTCGATCAGGGTGACGGTGTTCATCGCGGTAAATTGCAGGGAGTTGATCGCCCCCAGTACCGCCAGCATGCACAACAGCAGCGGGTAGGGCGTGTGCTCGCTGACCAGGCCCATGCTGGCGAGCATGATGCCCAGCGCCAGGGTGTTGCCGGTGAGCACGATGCGGTAGCCGAGGCGTTCGATCAGCGTGCGGGCGATGGATTTGGCAAACATCGCCGCGGCGGCCAGGGGCAACATGCTCATGCCCGCTTCGGACGGCGAGTAACCCAGCGCGACCTGCAGCAGCAGCGGCACCAGGAACGGCAGTGCGCCGCTGCCCAGGCGTGCGAACAGGTTACCCAGAATGCCCACGGCGAAGGTGCGCGTCTTGAACAGCACCGGCGAAAACAACGGGTTGTCGATATGCCCGGCGCGTAGCCAATACGCCGCCAGGCACGCCAGCCCACCGAACAGCAACAACATCACCCGCAGGTGCGGCAGGTGCAGTTCGCCCAGGCCTTCCATGGCGATGGTGATCAGCACCATCGCCGCGCCAAACAGCAGAAAACCGATACCGTCGAAGCGCGTGCGTTCACTGCCCCGCAGGTCGGGGATCAGTTTCCACACGGCATAACAACCGACCATGCCCACCGGCAGGTTGATCAGGAAGATCCAGTGCCAGGTCAGGTATTGCACCATCCAGCCGCCCATCGTCGGGCCGAGCAACGGGCCGAGCAGGCCGGGGATGGTGATGAAGCCCATGATGCGCACCAGCTCGGAGCGGGGGTAGGCACGCAGCACCACCAGTCGTCCCACCGGCAGCATCAGCGCGCCGCCCAACCCTTGGATCACCCGTGCGCCCACCAGCATGGTCAAGCTGCTGGACAAGGCGCACAGCAGCGAGCCAATGCTGAACAGCATGATTGCGCCAAAGAAGATTTTCTTGGTGCCGAAGCGGTCGGCGATCCAGCCCGAGGCCGGGATCAGCAAGGCGACGGTGAGCATGTACGCGATCACCACCCCTTGCATGCGCAGCGGGTTTTCCGCGAGGTCCCGGGCCATGGCCGGCAATGCCGTGTTGAGGATCGTCCCGTCCAGCGACTGCATGAAGAAGGCAATCGCGACCACCCAGGGGAGCCAGCGGGCGGTCTTGGCATCGAGCGGGACGCGATTCGGCATGGAAAACCTTTTTGTTAGCAGGCTATGTGTTGGCGATTATGCGCCATCCGTCGCTCCTTTTCCCACTGGCGATTCGTCTAAATCCGACAACGCGGCGTGCTCACCCACCAGGAAATCCAACAGCGCCCGGTGTACCGCCAGCGCGGCCTCGCGGGACTCCAGGTCGAGCAAGTGGCCGGTATGTTCGGCCACGGCAAAGCTGCTGCGCCCCACGTATTGCTGGAACACCTTTGCCTCGGCGGCCGGGGTGTATTCGTCCAGTGCACCGTTGAGAAAGTGCACCGGTGTTTCAATCTGCTTGAGTGCCGGCAGGTAGTTGCCATCGCCCAACGCCAGCACCTGGTGGATATGAAAACGCGCCTGGCGGTATTCGGTGGTGGCCATGGTCGACAGGTGCCGATGGTTGTTGCGCTTGAGCCGGGATGACAGGTATTTGCCCACGGTCTCGTTGAGCAAGTGGCCGACGGCGGATTTGTCATCCGCTTCGATCAGCACGCGTACGCGCTCCACATAGTCGAGCATCGCCTGGTTGAGGTTGGGCGCCAGGGCCATCACCACCGAGCTTTCAATGGAGGGAGGGTTATGCGCCAGGGTCAGCAGGGTCGAGATACCGCCCCACGACGCCGACACCAGATGGTTGACCTGGAAGCGCTCCACCAGGGCGCGCAGGATTTGCACTTCGTCGTCCTTCGTGACCAGGTCCAGGTCAGCGTTGTGTTCGCGGGAATAGCCGGAGAACGGCAGGTCGAACAGCAACACATTGAAATGCTCGGCCAGGCATTTGCTGGTGCGGGCAAAGGAGCGTGTGGTGGACAGCGCGCCATTGACCATCAGCACGGTCTTTCTTTGCGGATTGTTTCCCAGCTGCTCAACATGAACGTTGTAGTGCTTGAACAGCTTTTCAATGACAAAACTTCCATGGTTCATGTCAACGCTCCAGCTTGCCCTTCCCGGGCAAGGTCGTGCTCTCGTGGGGGGGAGTGGCGGGACGCCACCAACTGTTATAACGAGGTTTTTTGCAGGCGACAACAGGCTGCCCGTGCAGACTGAGCTGCCGAGAATTGACCGTAGGAAAGTGTAAAGCGAAGGTGTATGAACCCAGTACGAAACAATGTGGGAGGAGGCTTGCTCCCGATTGCGGTGTATCAGTCAACTTATCTGTGGCTGACACACCGCTATCGGGAGCAAGCCCCCTCCCACAGGGACCTGCTGTGTTTAAAGGGTGAGGGTCAGGCGTTTGACCAGGGCGCCCGGCAGCAGGTTGGAGGCCGTGTTGCGCTGGCTGTAAGTACTGGCCGACAGCAGCAGTTCCCGATCCGCTGTCAGCGCTTCCAACTGCGACCCCAGCAGTTGGTAGACGCTGTCATCAAAGCGCATGGTGCTGACCGGCGCTTTGATCTCGCCGTCTTCCACCCAGAAGGTGGCGAAGCGTGTCATGCCGGTAAGGCGCGCCGCCGGGAGGTCGGAGTAGTTCAGGTACCACAGGTTGCTGATGTACAGCCCGGTGCCCAACCGTTTGAGGATGTCGGCCTGGGCCAGGTTGCCCGCCGCTATTTGCAGGGCGCTGGGCGATTCATCACGGCTGGCGCCGTTGGCGCTGAGGCCGTATTCGGCGGCGCTGCGTGAGTTCACCAATTGGCCGTCGGCTTTGCCGGCGCTGATCAGCGTGACATCGCCCCGTGGGTAGCCTTCGGTGGAAAACGCCTGGCTCAATGAGCCGCTGATCTGCTCTTTCACCGTCACCAACGGGCTCAGGGACTGTTCACCGGCATACAGTTTTTGCAGCGAGCTGCCTTTGCTGGCGATGGCCTGGGCGGAAAACCCACCCCAGGTGATGATGCTGATGATTTCTTCCAGTGCCGCCGGCGCGAGGTAGGCGCGGTATTGCCCAGGTGCCAGCTTGTGCAGCGGGCGGCCAAGGAATTCCAGCTGTTCACGGGCGAGTTGGAAGCGACGGGCGAATTCGGCACTGTCCCATTGGTCACCGGCGTAGCTGGCTTTAACGGCCTCGCCATTGGCATGGAACAGGCTGAAGTCGAAGTTGAAGCTGTTCGCCTGATGCCAGCCAAAGGCGCCGTCGGAGCTGGCAAAACCACGGCTGATCGGCCCGGCGGCGTAGAAACCGGCCAGGTCCACGCCTTGCGCGGCGCGGCTGATGTCTTCCAACACCAGGGCCAGGTCGGGCAGGGGGCGGGCCTGTTCGTTGTGGCTTTGCCAGGCGTTATGGTTCAGCAGCAGGTACGGGTCCTGCGGCAGCAGCGGCAAGGTTTCGCGCAACTGTTGCAGGCCCTCGGCGAGGCGTTGGCGGTCGACTTCCGGTTGGCCGCCCAGGGTGATACCCAGGTCGGCATGACGGCCGTCGTTGATCAGTTTCAGCGTGAGGCTGGCCTGTTGCACCTGTCCGGCCTGACGCACGTGTGCGTGGTTGAAGCGCACGAACTCGGACGACTCATCCGCGTAGCCCAGATGGAAGCGTTCACCGTCGGTGATGGCGTGCTTGAGCCAATCCACCAGTGCCTTGAAGTTGTTCATCAGGCATCTCCCCCAAATACATCGACATCACTGAATACACAGGCAGGCGAGGCATGGCCCACGCGGATCACCTGGTTGGGTTCGCCCTTGCCGCAGTTCGGCGTCCCCAGGACCTTGAACGTGCTGGCGTCGCCGACGGCGCTGAGCTTGCGCCAGAACTGCGCGGAAATGGCCCGGTAGTTGGGGTTTTTCACCACGCCTTTGAGTTCGCCGTTTTCGATCAGTTGGCCCCATTCGCAGCCGAATTGGAATTTGTTGCGCGCGTCGTCGATGGACCAAGAGCGGTTGGTCGACATCAAGATACCGTGCTCGATGCCGCCGATCAGTTGCGTCAGGCTCTGGTCGCCGGGTTCGATATTCAGGTTGGCCATGCGGTCGATCGGCGGGCGGTTCCAGCTGCACGCGCGACTGTTGGCGACGCCGCCCATGCCGGCGCGGAACTGCGACAACGCTCCACCCAGCGGTTTGAGTAGCAGCCCTTCGCGGATCAGGAACTGTTTGCTGGCGCGGGTGCCGTCGTCGTCATGGCTGTAGCTGGCGAGTTGTTCGGGGATGTCCGGGTCGAAGGTCACGTTGAGCAGCGTGGAGCCATATTGCAGGTGGCCGAAGTCGCTGGCCTTGACGAAACTGGTGCCGGCGTAATTGCGCTCATCGCCGAGGATGCGGTCGAGTTCCAGCGGATGGCCGATGGATTCGTGGATCTGCAGGATCATCTGGTCGGGCATCAGCAGCAGGTCACGCGGGCCCTGGGGCGTGTTGGGTGCCAGCAGCAGTTGCAGGGCTTCGTCGGCAATACGCGGCGCGGCGCCGATCAGGCCGAAGCGGCTGATCACGTCGAAGCCACCTTGCTGGCCGAAGTTGCTGCCGCCGAGCGTGCGCGACTGGCTGTCGTTGCCGTCATAGGCCGTGACGTTGACGCCGGGGAATACAAAGCGCTGGGCCTGGCGCAGTTCGGCGCCTGCGTTGTTGAGGTAGATCTGCTCGACGTGGGTCAGGCCAAGGCTGACTTCCCAGTTCACCAGGCGTTCGTCCCGGGGGACGGCGGCCGACTCGCTCCCCAGCAGTTGGTAGCAATCGCTCAGGGACGCAAAGGGCTGGTCGAGGTCGGGTGACAGGTAGTCCGCGACGTCGCTGGAAACGTGTTGGTCGCGCAGGTCGAGCAGGGCGTGGGGCTTGATCAACCGGGCTTGCTGTTCGGCACGCTCAAGGGCGGCTTGCAGGCCGGAAAGGGAAATGTCGTGGGTCGCGGCGTAGGCTTCCACCCCGTTGACACGCACCGTGAGCATGGCGCCCTCGTCGTGGTTCAGGTGTGGCGGTTCGGCGACGTTCTTGCGTACGGCCAGGTAGTGGCCGGATTCGCGTACATAACGCAGCGAGAAAAATTCGGCGCGGGTGCGCAGGGCACTGAAGTGCTTTTTGAGTGTGGCGTGGTGGTCGAACATGGGGCCTTCCTTGTGGGGGGCTCAGCGCGGGCAGGCAAACAGAGTAGGCCTGGGCTGGAAGCTGATCAAGGAAAGCGGATCATTGTAGTGAGCGGGCTTGCCCCGCGCTGGGCTGCGCAGCGGCCCCAACATCTTGGGAGCGCTTCGCACTCCAGCGCGGGGCAAGCCCGCTCACTACAAAGGTGTTTCAGTTACTGAGCGGTCGGGCCTACTTCACGCAGCGGCTTGCCACGCACTGGCGCATCGCCTGCCACGTAGTAGTCGGCGGTGCTGCGCGGCAGAGGCTGGCGGCCGCGGATCTTGTCGGCGATTTTCTCGGCGATCATGATCGTCGGCGCGTTCAGGTTGCCGGTGGTAATGATCGGCATGATCGACGCATCGACCACACGCAGACCCTGCATGCCATGCACGCGGCCTTCACCGTCGACAACCGCCATCTCGTCGGTGCCCATCTTGCACGAACAGGACGGGTGGAACGCGGTTTCGGCGTGTTCGCGGATGAACTTGTCGAGTTGCTCATCGGTTTGCACGTCAATACCAGGGCTGATTTCGCGACCACGGTACGGGTCCAGTGCCGGCTGCTGCATGATTTCACGGGTCAGGCGGATGCCATCGCGGAATTCCTGCCAGTCTTGCTCAGTGGCCATGTAGTTGAAGAGGATGCTCGGGTAGTCCCGTGGGTTCTTCGACTTCAGTTGCACGCGGCCACGGCTTGGTGAACGCATGGAGCCCATGTGCGCCTGGAAACCGTGCTCTTTCACACCGTTGCTGCCGTTGTAGTTAATCGCCACCGGCAGGAAGTGGTACTGGATGTTCGGCCAATCGAATTCCGGACGCGAGCGGATGAAACCCCCGGCTTCGAACTGGTTGCTGGCGCCAATGCCGGTGCCGTTGAACAGCCACTCGGCACCGATCGCCGGCTGGTTGTACCAGAGCAGCGAGGGGTACAGCGACACCGGTTGGGTGCAGGCGTATTGCAGGTACAGCTCAAGGTGGTCCTGCAGGTTCTCGCCGACGCCCGGCAGGTCGTGGACCACGGGGATGTCGAGACTTTCCAGCAATTTGGCCGGGCCGACGCCGGAGCGTTGCAGCAGTTGCGGCGAGGCGATCGCGCCGCTGCACACCAGCACTTCTTTGCGGGCACGGGCTTCAACGCGCTCTTCGGCGGCGCCGATCAGGTAACGCACGCCAACGGCACGCTTGCCTTCGAACAACACTTTGTCCGTGAGCGCGTGGGTGACGATGGTCAGGGTCGAGCGCTTCTTCGCCGTGTCGAGGTAACCGCGTGCAGTGCTGGCGCGACGGCCATTTTTGGTCACGGTACGGTCCATCGGGCCGAAGCCTTCTTGCTGGTAGCCGTTCAGGTCTTCGGTGCGCGGGTAACCGGCCTGCACGCCGGCTTCGACCATGGCGTGGAACAGCGGGTTGTTGCCGGCTTTTGGCGTGGTCACGCTGACCGGGCCTTCGCCACCGTGGTAGTCGTTCGGGCCGATGTCGCGGGTTTCAGCTTTTCTGAAATAGGGCAGGCAGTCCAGGTACGTCCAGTTTTCAAGCCCTGGAAGTTTTGCCCAGTTGTCGTAGTCCATGGCGTTGCCACGGATGTAGCACATGCCGTTGATCAGGGAAGAGCCACCCAGGCCCTTGCCGCGACCGCATTCCATCCGGCGGCCGTCCATGTGGGGCTCTGGATCGGTCTCGTAGGCCCAGTTGTAGCGGCGGCCCTGCAGCGGGAAGGCCAGGGCAGCGGGCATCTGGGTACGGAAGTCGAGACGGTAGTCGGGGCCGCCGGCTTCCAGCAGCAGGACGGTGACGCCTTCGTCTTCGGTCAGACGGGTCGCCAGGGTGTTACCGGCGGAGCCGGCACCCACAATGATGTAATCGTATTCTTGGGACATAAATGCACCCTCTTTGAAGTGTGGTCAGGTCGGGCCTCATCGGGAGCAAGCCCCCTCCCACATTTGATCGGGTTTACACAGTCAAAGGTGGGAGGGGGCTTTCCCCCGATGGCGGCCTCAAAGGCGATACAAATCTCGAGTCTTAGAACACCGAGGCGTAGTCGCCCAGCTCAACCTGTACCGATTTGATGCGGGTGAAGTTGTTCAGCGAGCTGATGCCGTTCTCACGGCCAACACCCGATTGCTTGTAGCCGCCGACCGGCATCTTCGCGTCGGACTCGCCCCAGGCGTTGATCCAGCAGATGCCCGCTTCCAACTGATGAATCACGCGGTGGGCGCGGTTCAGGTCCTTGGTTACCAGGCCGGCAGCCAAGCCGAAGTCGGTGTCGTTGGCGCGGCGGATCACTTCTTCTTCGGTCTCGTAAGTGAGGATGCTCATCACTGGGCCGAAGATTTCTTCACGGACGATGGTCATCTCGTCGGTGCAGTCGGTGAACACCGTTGGGGCCACGTAGGCGCCTTTGGCGAAGTCGCCGTCGGTCAGGCGGTCGCCGCCGCACAGCAGGCGTGCGCCTTGCTCTTTACCTTTGGCGATGTAGCCGAGCACGCTTTCCATGTGGGCGAAGCTGACCAGCGGGCCGAAGTTGGTGTTTTCGTCTTGCGGGTCGCCAACGCGGATACGGGCAACACGCTCAACGATCTTGGCTTCGAAAGCCGCCTGCAAGTGCTTAGGCACGAACACACGGGTGCCGTTGGTGCAGACTTGGCCGGAGCTGTAGAAGTTGGCCATCATCGCGATGTCGGCGGCACGATCCAGGTCGGCGTCTTCGAACACGATCAGCGGCGACTTGCCGCCCAGTTCCATGGTCACTTCTTTCAGCGAGGAGCTGGAAGCGCTGGCCATGACTTTCTTGCCGGTGTCGGTGCCGCCGGTGAACGAGACTTTCTCGATGCGCGGGTGCTCGGTCAGCCAGGTGCCGACTTCACGGCCGCTGCCGGTCAGCACGTTGAACACGCCAGCCGGAACGCCGGCTTCGGTGTAGATCTCGGCCAGTTTCAGGGTGGTCAGCGAGGTGACTTCGCTGGGCTTGAAGATCATCGCGTTACCGGCGGCCAGGGCCGGCGCAGATTTCCACAGGGCGATCTGGATCGGGTAGTTCCACGCGCCGATACCGGCGACCACGCCCAACGGCTCGCGGCGGGTGTAGACGAAAGAGGTGTCGCGCAGTGGGATCTGCTCGCCTTCGATGGCCGGTACCAGGCCTGCGTAGTATTCCAGTACATCGGCGCCGGTGACGACGTCGACGTATTGGGTTTCGGAGAAGGCTTTACCGGTGTCCAGGGTTTCCAGAGCGGCCAGTTCGTCGTTGCGCTCGCGCAGGATGTCGACGGCACGGCGCAGGATGCGCGAACGCTCCATGGCGGTCATGGCGGCCCAGATTTTCTGGCCTTTTTCAGCGCTGACCACGGCACGTTCAACGTCTTCTTTCGTTGCGCGTTGCACTTGGGCGAGAACTTCACCGTTAGCCGGGTTGATGGCTTCGAAGGTGGCATCGCTGCCAGCGTCGCTGTAGCCGCCGTCAATGTAGAGTTTTTGCAGGTCGAAACGGGCCATAAAGTCCTCGCAAGTGCATAAGTGGTTGGCGTTACCCGCCGAAAAGTGGGCCATGAGGGTGTGGCAACACTGAGCGGCAGACGTTCAGGGGTTGAGCGTTTATAAGTGCTCTAACTCACCTGCTTGGCCAATTGGAAATCCATGTATTCGTAAGCGATCCGTTGCGCCTGCGCCGTGTCGAAAGCGTCTCCCGACAGGGCGCCGCGCAACCATAAACCGTCGATCAGGGCCGCCAGGCCTCGGGCTGCTTTGCGTGCGTGCGGCAGCGGCAGCACTCGGCGGAACTGGCAGCACAGGTTGGAATACAGACGTTGATCGTTGATCCGCTGCAACCTGTGCAATGACGGGTGATGCATGCTGGTGGCCCAGAAGGCCAGCCAGGTTTTCATTGCCGGTCCGTTGACCTGGCTGGCGTCGAAGTTGCCCTCGATGATCACCTGAAGATGTGCCCGTGGGCTGTCGTCCGTAAGCGCCAGCCGGCGTTCGTGGACGTTATCGATCAATGCGTTCATCAAATAGCGCATCGTCGCTGCAATAAGGCCGTTCTTGTCCTTGAAGTAGTGACTGATGATGCCGTTCGAGACACCGGCCAAACGGGCGATCAGCGCAATGCTGGCATCGCCCATCCCGACCTGATCGATGGCCGTCAGGGTGGCTTCGATCAACTGCTGGCGGCGTATGGGTTGCATACCGACCTTGGGCATGTAGCACCTCTCCTTAGGCCTGCGACGGGCGATGAACGTTCGTCGACTTGGTGGCCAGTCTATTTTGTTTTGATTGAACGTTCAATCAACAAAGAATAAGCTCTGCGACAAATGGTCGCTGCCTACAGGTATTTCCTACGTGTGGGCCGTGACATCTGACACCTGCAAAAACCCTTGAAACAGGCCGTATCAGGGCCTGCCCACCGTTTCGGCGGGTTCAGGAATTTTCGGGGTGTCTTTATAACACCCGTCCGTCGACTGCCGAAAAATCGATGTCCCGGGATAACCGTTGCCTTGTGTTTCTCTCTCGCACTGCCTGGAGCATCTGCGCCATGAGTTCTGCCTCTCTTATAAAGACCCCGCCGGAAAAGGTGCGGGTCAACGGTTGGGTGTTCTACACCTCCACCGCGCTGATTCTGTTGTTGACCGCCATCCTGATCATCGCCCCGCAGGAGGCCGGGCGCATGCTCGGCGTCGCCCAGGCCTGGCTGTCTAAAAGCTTCGGCTGGTACTACATGGTGGTCATCGCCGCCTACCTGGTGTTCGTGGTCGGCCTGGCGTTTTCGTCCTACGGCAAGTTGAAACTGGGCAGTAAGGACGACACCCCGGACTTCAGCTACGGCGCCTGGGCCGGCATGTTGTTCTCGTCGGGCATCGGCATTTCGCTGCTGTACTTCGGTGCCTCCGAGCCGCTGGACCACTACTTCAACCCGCCCGAAGGCGCCGCCGCCAGCAATGGCGCCGCCCGCCAGGCGTTGCAACTGACCTTCCTGCACTGGGGCCTGCACGGCTGGGCGATCTATGCACTGGTCGGCCTGGCCGTGGCGTACTTCGCGTACCGCCATAACCAGCCGCTGGCCCTGCGTTCGGCGCTGTACCCGCTGGTAGGCGAGCGTTGGGTGAAAGGCGCGGCCGGCCATGCGGTGGATGGCTTCGGCATGTTCGTGACCCTGCTCGGCCTGGTGACCAACCTGGGGATCGGCTCGATGCAAGTGTCGTCCGGGTTGGAAAACCTGTTCGGCATGCAGCACAGCAACACCAACCTGCTGATCGTGATCATCGTGATGAGCACCGTGGCGACCATCGCTGCCGTGTCGGGTGTGGAGAACGGTATTCGCCGCCTGTCCAACCTCAACATCGTGCTGTTCAGCGGATTGCTGATCTTCGTACTGCTGTTCGGGCCGACCCTGCATTTGCTCAACGGCCTGGTGCAGAACACCGGTGACTACCTCAACGGCATCATCCTGAAAACCTTCGACCTCTACGTGTACGAAGGCGACGCCGACAAGACCGAGCGCTGGATGGGCCTGTGGACCCTGTTCTACTGGGCCTGGTGGATTTCCTGGGCGCCATTCGTGGGCATGTTCATCGCGCGTATTTCCCGTGGTCGCACCGTGCGTGAATTGGTGGCCGGCGTGCTGCTGATCCCGCTGGGCTTCACCCTGGCGTGGTTGTCGATCTTCGGTAACTCGGCGCTGGACCTGGTGCTCAACCACGGTGCGGTAGAGCTGGGCAAGACGGCGCTGGAACAGCCGTCCATGGCCATCTACCAACTGCTTGAGCACTACCCGGCGTCGAAAATCGTCATCGGTGTGTCGATCTTCGTGGGCTTTGTGCTGTTCCTGACGCCGGCGGATTCCGGTGCGGTGATGATGGCCAACCTTTCGTGCAAAGGCGGCAATGTGGACGAAGATGCGCCGCACTGGCTGCGGATCTTCTGGTCGGCGGTGATCACCCTGGTGACCATCGGCTTGCTGTTTGCCGGCAACTTCGAGGCCATGCAAACCATGGTGGTGCTGGCGGGGCTGCCGTTCTCGGTGGTGCTGATCTTCTTCATGTTCGGTTTGCACAAGGCCATGCGCCAGGATGTGGCGATCGAACAGGAGCAGGCGCAATTGGCCGAACGCGGGCGTCGTGGTTTCAGCGAGCGTTTGACCGCGCTGGACCTGCAGCCGAGCCAAGGCACCGTGCAGCGCTTTATGGACAAGCACGTCACGCCGGCGCTGGAAGAGGCTGCGGTCGCGTTGCGTGACCTGGGGTTGGAAGTGCAGACGCTGTTGGGCAAGTCCAAGCGTTGTATCGGTGTGCGCATCGAGATGGAAGAGGGCAACCCCTTCGTTTATGAAGTGAGCCTGGATGCTTATTCGTCGGCGCCGAGCGATGTGCCTGAGGAAGAACGCACGCGTTATTACCGGGCCGAGGTCTATTTGCACAACGGGCCTCAGGAATACGACCTGATGGGCTTCACCCAGGAACAGATCACCCGGGATGTGCTCGATCAGTTTGAAAGCCATCGGCAGCTCCTTGGCCGTGTCTATAGCTGATAGGTGAAGACGGGTGGTGTCCTCACTGACACCACCGGGTCCACATGTGTAAACAGAACTAAATGTGGGAGGGGGCTTGCTCCCGATAGCAATGTGTCAGTCAGTACTTCTGTTACTGATACACCGCAATCGGGGGCAAGCCCCCTCCCACATTGACCCAGCTTCTACATTGAGATGTGCAGTGTTTGTCAGCCCAGGTTCTTGCCTAGCAGGGCATGGTACAGCTCGCTGTCCCCCAGAATCCCCACCACTTGGTTGTTGTCATGCAACACCAACTTGTTCCCGGTGTGATACCGAATCTGCAAGGCATCACGCATGCCGATATTCGAGTCCACCAGCGTCGGCACCCGGCCCAGTCCTTCCACCGGTTGCCCGGGCGCCCAGTTCTGCAAATTCATCACCACGCCATTCTGCCGCGCGCCCTGGATGGTATTGCCTTCGGCCAGGTCCAGCCACGAATCGCCGCCCGGGTCGAGGCACACCGAACCGTTCACGCGTTTGCAGTTGTCCAGCGTGCGCATCAGGCTGCGGCCGCACAGTACGTTCAGCGGGTTGGTATGGGCGACGAAGGTGCGCACATAGTCGTCCGCCGGGTTCAGCACGATCTCTTCCGGCACGCTGTACTGGATGATCTTGCCGTCTTTCATGATCGCGATACGGCTGCCGAGTTTCAGCGCTTCATCGAGGTCGTGGCTCACGAACACGATGGTCTTGCTCAGCTTGCGCTGCAGTTCCAGCAGCTCATCCTGCAGGCCCTGGCGGATCAGCGGGTCGAGCGCGGAGAACGGTTCGTCCATCAGCAGGATGTCGGCGTCCATCGCCAAGGCGCGGGCCAGGCCGACGCGTTGCTGCATGCCGCCGGAAAGCTCGTCCGGCTTCTTGTTGCGCCATTGGGTCAGGCCCACCAGCTCGAGTTTTTCATCCACCAGCTTGCGCCGATCTTTCTCCGGACGGCCCTGCATTTCCAGGCCGAAGCTGATGTTCTCGCGCACGGTCAGCCAAGGCATCAGGGCGAACTTCTGGAACACCATGGCGATGCGCTTGGTGCGCATCATTTTCAGCTCGGCGGGGGTGCAGGACGCGATGTCGATCTGGCGCCCTTCATGCTCCACGAACAGCTGGCCACGGCTCACGGTGTTGAGGCCGTTGATGCAACGCAGCAGGCTGGACTTGCCGGAGCCGGACAGGCCCATCAGCACGCAGATTTCGCCTTTCTCAACGTCCAGGCTGGCCTTTTCAACGCCGACAATCTGCCCGGTCTTTTTCAGGATCTCGTTACGGCTCATGCCCTGGTCCAGCAGCTTGAGCGCTTCGCGTGGGTCTTTGGAGAAGATCACGTCGACATTGTCGAATCGGATAATGCTCATGCATCACCCCCTACTTTAGCGTCGGGTTGTTTGCAGATGCGGTCGAGCATGATGGCCAGCAACACGATCGCCAGGCCGGCTTCGAAGCCCAGGGCAATGTCGGCGGTGTTGAGTGCGTTGACCACCGGCTTGCCGAGGCCATCGGCGCCCACCAGGGCCGCGATTACCACCATCGACAGCGACAGCATGATGCATTGGGTAATGCCGGCGGCGATGCTCGGCATGGCGTGGGGCAGTTCAATGCGCGAGAGCAACTGACGGCGCGAGCAGCCAAAGGCCTTGCCGGCGTCCATCAACTCTTGTGGTACATCGCGGATACCCAGGTAGGTCAGGCGGATCGGCGCGGCAATCGCGAACACCACCGTGGAAATCAGCCCAGGCACCACACCCAACCCGAAGAGGGTCAGGGTAGGGATGAGGTAGACGAAGGTCGGTACGGTCTGCATCAGATCGAGCACCGGCCGCATCAGGGTGTAGAACATCGGCTTGTGCGCGGCAACAATGCCCAGCGGCACACCGATCACCACGCAGACCAGGGTGGCGAACAGCACTTGCGCCAGGGTCTCCATGGTTTCCTGCCAGTACCCCAGGTTCAGGATCAGCAGGAAGGAGGCGATGACAAAAACAGTCAGTCCCCATTTACGTTGAATAAAGTGAGCCAGCAGCGCAATCAGACCGATCAATGCCAGCGGATTGAACCAGGTCAGCGCAAACGTCACGCCGTGGATCATCGTTTCCAGTGTCGATGCGATTGCGTCGAAGTAGTTGGCGCCGTGTTGGGTCAACCATTCGACGAAGGCAGCGATGTACTGGCCTAGTGGGATTTTCTGTTCAGTCAGCATGGTAGTGAATGTCCACATGCGAAGGGGAAAACATCCCGGGCCAGCGCACCGGCCCGGGGTCAGCTGCGTTACTTGTCGAGGTAGGCTTTTACGGCTTCCAGACCGGGTTTGCCGTCAACGGTAGTGACACCGGCGAGCCAAGTGTCGAGGACTTGCGGGTTCTTCTTCAGCCAAGCCTTGGCGGCGGCGTCGGGCTTCATCTTGTCGTCCAGGACGTTACCCATCAGGGTGCTTTCCATGTTCAGGGTGAACGACAGGTTTTTCAGCAACTGACCCACGTTGCTGCATTCCTGGGTGTAGCCCTTGCGGGTGTTGGTGTAGATGGTCGCCTGGCCGTAGTTGGGGCCGAACGAATCGTCACCCCCGGTCAGGTACTTCATCTTGAAGCGGGTGTTCATCGGGTGCGGTTCCCAGCCGAGGAACACGATGGCCTGGTCACGCTTGGTGGCACGTTCAACCTGGGAGAGCATGCCGGCTTCGCTGGACTCGACGACTTTGAAACCGGCGGTTTTCAGGCCGAAGGCGTCTTTGTCGATGAGGGTCTGGATGGTGCGGTTGCCGTCGTTGCCCGGCTCGATGCCGTAGATCTTGCCGCCCAGCTCATCCTTGAATTTGGCGATATCGGCGAAGTCCTTCAGGCCTTTGTTGTACAGCGCTTCCGGGACCGCGAGGGTGTACTTGGCGTTCTCCAGGTTGGCGCGCACGGTTTCCACGGTGCCGGCATCACGGTACTGCTTGATGTCGTTTTCCATGGTCGGCATCCAGTTGCCGAGGAAAATGTCCATGTTCTTGCCGTCGGCCAGGGACTTGTAGGTCACCGGTACCGAAATCATCGTGGTGCGCGGCTTGTAGCCCAGGCCCTTGAGGACTTCGCTGGTGGTCGCGGTAGTGACGGTGATGTCGGTCCAGCCGACATCGGAGAAGTTGACGGTCTGACATTGTGCCGGTTCTGCAGCGTGCGCCAGGACTGGCAGACTCAGCATGGCGGCCAACAACAACGAGGGTGAAGCTTTCATGGGGCTAGACTCCTGTGTTTTTTCTGGCGGCCTTCGCCGCGCTTTATAAGTGTTGCGGTTGGTGCGTGCGACAACAGCTCTGGCACGGTGCCTTGCAAACGAGTCGAGACTGATCATGTACCAGTGAAAATCTGACGCCTACAGGGGGCGTCGTATCCAGTACAGGCAGGGTCGCATCCAGTGTCGGTGACGTCGCTTACAGGTTTTTCCCAAGGCAAAACTGCAGTTTTTGCCCATCTGCACCGCCAAAAACGGCCAAAACAGGTGATTGCGCACGGGCGACGCTGGTGAGCATGGTTACGTCGGTGTGAGACGCCGTGAGGGCGGATAAAAGCTTGATGATGCCGCCATCTGGGCGATCTGAGCGTAGCAGCTCCTTGGTGCCTGGCCCGTACTCACCGAGGAGTTTCACGGCAATGGCTATCAGCGTTTTCGACCTGTTCAAGATCGGCATCGGGCCTTCGAGTTCTCACACCGTCGGCCCCATGCGCGCCGCGGCGTTGTTCGTTCAAGCACTGCGTGAACGTGAACTGTTGGAACAGGTTCGGCGCGTTGAAGTTCAGCTCTACGGTTCCTTGTCGGCCACGGGCATCGGCCACGGCAGCGACACGGCCACCATCATGGGCCTGATGGGCGAGTGGCCGGACGCGATCGATCCGGCGCAAATCGGCCTGCGGGTCCACACCCTGCGCGAGACCGACACCCTGCTGCTGGACGGGCGCTTGCCCGTGCCGTTCGTGTGGGCCCGTGACATGCGCCTGCTGGACGAAAACCTGCCCTTCCACCCCAACGCCATGACCTTGGTGGTGTACGACGATAACGGTGAGTTGCACCGCGACACCTACTATTCGGTGGGAGGCGGCTTTGTGGTGGATGAGGCCCAGGCGCGAAGCGGCGTAGCCGATATGGACCGCACCGAGTTGCCCTATGATTTTTCCAGCGCGGTGGAGCTGTTGCAGCTGTGTAAGACCCACAACCTGCGCGTGGCCGAATTGATGTTGGCCAACGAAAAAACCTGGCGCTCGGAAGAAGAAATCCGCAGTGGCCTGATGAAGCTCTGGCGCGCCATGCAGGATTGCGTGGAGCAGGGCCTCAAGCACGAAGGCATCCTGCCCGGCGGCCTGAACGTGCGCCGCCGCGCCGCCAAGCTGCACCGCAGTTTGCAGGAGTTGGGCAAGCCGAATGTGATCGGCTCGACCTTGAGCGCGATGGAATGGGTCAATCTGTTCGCCCTGGCGGTGAACGAGGAAAACGCGGCCGGTGGGCGCATGGTCACGGCACCCACCAACGGGGCGGCGGGGATTATTCCGGCGGTGCTGCATTACTTCATGAAATTCAGCGAGGAGGTGACGGAAGCCAACGTGGTCGACTACCTGCTCGGCGCGGCGGCGGTAGGCATCCTGTGCAAGAAAAACGCCTCGATTTCCGGCGCCGAAGTCGGCTGCCAAGGGGAGGTAGGCTCGGCCTGCGCCATGGCCGCCGCCGGGCTGGCGGAGATCCTTGGCGCCACGCCGGAGCAACTGTGCAACGCCGCCGAAATCGGCCTGGAGCACAACCTAGGCCTGACCTGCGACCCCGTGGGTGGGCTGGTGCAAGTGCCGTGCATCGAGCGCAATGCCATTGCAGCGGTGAAGGCGATCAATGCGGCGCAGATGGCTTTGCGTGGCGACGGCCAGCACTTTATTTCCCTGGACCGGGTGATCCGCACCATGCGGGATACCGGGGCNGGATATGCATGACAAGTACAAAGAGACATCGCGGGGTGGGTTGGCGGTCAGCGCAGTAGAGTGTTGAAGACTGTGTAGTGAGCGGGCTTGCCCCGCGCTGGGGGGCGAAGCCGCCCCAATAAAGGCACCACATAGTTTCAGGTAAAGCCGAGTCGCCTGATTTTGGGGCGGCTTCGCACTCCAGCGCGGGGCAAGCCCGCTCACTACANAGTGAGCACCGGAGCGAAAAGCGCCACCTTTTGGCGCGTCGCAAATAGATAAGTAGCTTGCGAACGATTTTACTCTCAACCACCCGTCACCTGTGCGTGTGGTGACAGACGTTTCCCACACCCTCAAAGCGCCTTCCCACAAGTGCTACCGAACTGCTCACACAGCTTGAGCAGGCTCGCTCTGACGTCCTTTTCAGGTCATATCCCGCACTTCCTGCGCGGGCTTATATAGACGCGTCATCAGGTCGTTTTCAGGAGTTATTGAATGGCCATTCAATTTTAGGCATGGCATTTGCTCTATCAATCCAAAGCGTCGCCTTCCTTAGGCTGAGCGCAATAACAAGAGCCTCGCCTGAGGCCACCACCCGCTTTGTGTGAGGAGATACCGCGATGACGTCGTTCAACTCAGGGGCTCAACCCCAGAACCGTGCGCCTCAATCCATCGGCTTTTTGCTGCTGGACAATTTCACGCTGATTTCCCTGGCGTCCGCAGTCGAACCGCTGCGCATGGCCAACCAGTTGTCCGGCCGTGAGCTGTACCGCTGGACGACCTTGAGCGTCGATGGAAACCAAGTGTGGGCCAGCGACGGTCTGCAAATCACCCCCGATGCCTCCATGCACAAAGCCCCGGCCCTGGACACGGTGATCGTGTGCGGCGGCGTGGGTATCCAGCGCACCGTTACCCGTGAACATGTGTCGTGGCTGCAAAGCCAGGCGCGCCAGTCCCGTCGTCTGGGTGCGGTGTGCACGGGCAGTTGGGCCCTGGCCTGCGCCGGTTTGCTCGACGGTTTTGATTGCAGCGTGCACTGGGAATGCCTGGCGTCGATGCAGGAAGCCTTCCCCCGCGTGGCCATGAGCACACGCCTGTTTACCCTCGACCGCAACCGCTTCACCAGCTCTGGCGGCACCGCGCCGCTGGACATGATGCTGCACCTGATCAGCCGCGATCACGGTCGCGAACTGTCGGCCGCCATCTCCGAGATGTTTGTGTACGAACGCATTCGCAACGAACAGGATCACCAGCGGGTGCCGCTCAAGCACATGCTCGGCACCAACCAGCCCAAGCTGCAGGAAATCGTGGCGCTGATGGAAGCCAACCTGGAAGAGCCGATCGACTTGGATGAACTGGCCGTGTACGTCGCCGTGTCCCGTCGCCAGTTGGAGCGCTTGTTCCAGAAATACCTGCATTGTTCGCCGTCACGCTACTACCTCAAATTGCGCCTGATCCGTGCGCGGCAGTTGCTCAAGCAAACGCCGATGTCGATCATCGAAGTGGCATCGGTGTGTGGGTTTGTCTCTACACCGCACTTCTCCAAGTGCTACCGCGAATACTTCGGCATTCCGCCACGGGATGAGCGTGTAGGTTCCAACACCACCCAGCAAGTGGCGATGATGCCGATTCCGCAGGCGCTGGTGTTGTCACCGTTGTCGGGGCCGATGTCGGCGTTGAGCCAGGCGCGTAATGAGTCGACGTTTGCCAGCGTACGGCTGTAGACCGAGTCGTCTGCATCGGGAGCAAACCCCCTCCCACCTTTGACTGTGTTCACACATCAACCTGTGGGAGGGGGCTTGCCCCCGATAGCAATCTATCAGGCGCCAGAGTTCTGCCTGAACTGCACCAGTGCCGGCAACAACTGCTTATCGATCGCCTGCCTCACTGCCGGCAAAATCGTCGCACTGCCGCTGTACATCTGCTCAACCATGCCCTTGAGCGCCCTGGCCCGTGCTTCGTTCAAACCGCGCACCGCGCACTCGCAAGCCTGTTCGGCGGTGGCGCCGCTGGACACGTCGAAACCCAGCGAGCGCAGTTGGCCCAGCAGGTCATCCTGGTCAATCAAATCCGCATGCATCATGACGTTTATCCTGGTGAGGGGAGCGGGGTCTGACTGGGATTCTGGTAGCCGCTCAACCGGTCGGCAAGGGCAGATTGCACGAATGCCTCAGATGGCTATGAACAGGTCGTTTTCGAGGCATTGACCGGCAGAAGTAATAGGCACACTGAACGCCAGGCAAGCAACTTGAAGGTTTGGTCACCCTCGGGATGTCACGCCACACAAAGCACTCTGCCCCGATCCTGTCACGGCTTGATCGGGGCTTTTTTTGCCTGCGACGGTGGCAGCCCTATCACTCGGCCAAGGAGTACGGGGCGCGCGAGGTCAGCCTGTTGAGCGCTGATGGCCGCGAGTTTTTCCAGCGTGGCCTCGGTGAACGGCGCCGAATGCGGGCCGGCGAGGTCGACGTGCAAGAGCATCTGTTCGTTGCCCGCCAGCTCCCGTTCTTCACCCACAAGATGCAGGCTATGATAGAGGTGCAGGCGCTTGGCATCGTGCGCGATCAGTTGCGTATGCACTTCGACGTCGGCGCCCCGTTTCACTTCGTGCAGGTAGTTCAGGTGCAGCTCCAGGGTGAACAGCGAGTGGCCGCTGGCTTCGCGGTTTTCACTGTCCAGGCCCAGGGTGTCCATCAATGCATCGGTGGCGTAGCTGAAGATCAGCAGGTAGAACGCGTCGCGCAAGTGGCCGTTGTAGTCCACCCACTCGGGGTGGACCTGGGTGGTGTAGGTGGTGAGTGCGGGCATGTCAGGGTTTCCGTTATTCGGCGAAGTTCATGCCGTGTTTGGCCTTAGTGGTTTTCACCGCCTCCAGCACCGCCAGCAGGCAATCATCACGATAGCGCTCCAGCGCCGAAATACTGTGCTTGCCCAGTTGATCGCTGGTGCCGTCGACCACATCGTCAATCAACTTGTCGGTCAGTTCCGGCGCCGGCAGGTAGGTCCACGGCAACTGCAGCGCCGGACCGAACTGCGCCATGAAATGCCGCATGCCGGCATCACCACCCGCCAGGGTATAGGTGAGGAAGGTGCCCATGAACGACCAGCGCAGGCCCGCGCCAAAGCGGATCGCGTCATCGATCTCGCCGGTGGTGGCCACACCATCGTTGACCAAGTGCAGCGCCTCGCGCCATAGCGCTTCCAACAGGCGGTCAGCGATAAAACCGGGCACTTCCTTGCGCACATGCAGCGGGCGCATGCCGAGGGATTCATACACCTTGATCGCCGCCTGGATCGCCTCTGGCGCAGTGTGCTTGCCGCCCACCACTTCCACCAGCGGCAGCAAGTAGACCGGGTTGAACGGGTGCCCGACCACGCAGCGCTCGGGGTGGGTCGAACCTTCGTAGAACTCGCTTGGCAACAAGCCCGAAGTGCTTGAACCAATTAACGCGTTCGGCTTGGCTGCAGCGCTGATCTGGCTGTGCAGATCCAGTTTGAGTTCCAGGCGCTCCGGGGCGCTTTCCTGGATGAAGTCGGCGTCTTTCACGCACGCTTCGATGGTCGCGACAAAGCGCAGGCGGTCCTGGGATGCGCCCGGTGCCAGGCCTTGTTTTTCCAGGGCGCCCCAAGCGTTGGCAACGCGCTTGCGCAGCGCCGCTTCGGCACCGGGCGCGGGGTCCCAGGCGACCACATCCAGGCCGTGGGCCAGGGCGCGAGCCACCCAGCCGCTGCCGATAACGCCGCTGCCGAGGGCGGCGAAGGTTTTGATTTCAGTGATAAAGCTCATGGCGACGTCCTAAAGAGTTCGGTGATCCCTTGTGGGAGGGGGCAAGCCCCCTCCCACCGTTTTGATTAGCTGCGTTTGGTCAAACCCATCTTGATGCGGCCTTCGGCCGGGGTCATGACCCGTGCACCCAGGCGGCTGAGGATTTCACTGGCGCGTTCCACCAGTTGACCGTTAGTGGCGAGCACGCCTTTGTCCAGCCACAGGTTGTCTTCCAGGCCGACCCGCACGTTGCCGCCCAGCAACACCGCTTGTGCGGCCATTGGCATTTGCATGCGGCCGATGCCGAAGCCGGCCCACACAGCGTCGGCGGGCAGGTTGTCGACCATGGCTTTCATGGTGGTGGTGTCGGCCGGCGCGCCCCACGGGATGCCCAGGCACAATTGGAACAGCGGGTCGTCCAGCAGGCCTTCCTTGATCATCTGTTTGGCGAACCACAGGTGGCCGGTGTCGAAGATTTCCAGCTCGGCTTTCACGCCCAATGCCTGGATGCGTTTGGCACCCGCCCGCAGCTGCGCCGGGGTGGACACGTAAATGGTGTCGCCATCGCCGAAGTTCAGCGTGCCGCAGTCGAGGGTGCAGATTTCCGGCAGCAGCTCTTCCACGTGGGCCAGGCGAGTCAGCGGGCCGACCAGGTCGGTGTTGGGGCCGAATTCCATCGGGTGCTCGCCGCCGCCGATCTCCAGGTCGCCGCCCATGCCGGCGGTGAGGTTGACGATGATGTCGATGTCGGCCTCACGGATGCGCTCCATCACTTCACGGTACAGGGCGACGTCGCGGCTGAACTTGCCGGTTTCGGGGTCGCGCACGTGGCAATGCACCACGGTGGCACCGGCCTTGGCGGCTTCCACGGCGGCGGCGGCGATTTGTTTCGGGGTGACCGGCACGTGCGGGCTTCTGCTGGTCGTGTCGCCAGCACCGGTGAGTGCGCAGGTGATGATGACGTCGTGGTTCATGAGGCGGTTCCTTACAGGCGTGATTTCAAGGGCGTGGCGATGCCGTTCGCGGTCGAAAGTGACCGCGAAGCGGTGATTGAAAGGGGGTTACTTGCTGGTCAATTGCAGGTTGGCTGCCGCCGGTTTGCCGTCGAAGGTGGTCACCCCTTCCAGCCAGCGCGCCTGGTCCTGCGGGTGATCCTTGAGCCACTGTTTGGCGGACTCGAGGGCATCCTTGTGATCCAGCAACGGCTGCATCATCCGGCTCTCGTCGGCGGCGGTGAAGGTCAGGTTGGTCAGCAGTTTGTGCACGTTGGGGCACTGTTCGGCGTAGGTTGGCGCGGTCACGGTCCACACGGTCGCCATGCCTTCGTTCGGGCCCAGGGCGTCGTCGCTGCCGGTGAGGTACGTCATGGCGACGTTGACGTTCATCGGGTGCGGCGCCCAGCCGAAGAACACCACGGCTTCCTTGCGGCGAACCGCACGGTCGACGGCGGCGAGCATGCCGGCTTCACTGGATTCGACCAATTGGAACTTGCCCAGGCCGAAATGGTTCTTGGCGATCATCGCCTTGATCTGGGTGTTGGCGCCCGAGCCTGGCTCGATGCCGTAGATCTTGCCGCCCAGCTCTTTCTCGAACGTGGCGATGTCGGCGAAGGTTTTCAGGCCTTTGTCCGCCAGGTAAGTCGGCACGGCGAGGGTGGCGCGGGCATCTTCCAGGCTGGGCTTGTCCAGCACCTTGACTTGCTTGGCGTCGACGAACGGCGTGATGGTCTGGGTCATCAGCGGGTTCCAGTAGCCCAGGAACAGGTCCAGGCGCTGGTCGCGGATACCGGCGAAGATGATTTGCTGGGAGGCGCTGGTCTGTTTGGTCTTGTAGCCGAGGCCGTCGAGCAACACTTGGGTCATGGCGCTGGTGGCGATTACGTCGGTCCAGTTCACCACGCCCATGCGCACGTTCTGGCAGGACGCCGCATCGGCGGCCATTACGTGGGTGCTCAAGATGGCGCTGGCGCTGAGTGCGAGCACGCAGCGGCGAATCAGTCGGTTCATGGTGGATCCCTCGGCAGGTCGTTATTGTGGGGTCCGGCGTCTTTGTGCGCCGTGGGATCACGTTACGTAGCTTTAGGGGCGACAAAACGCACGGCGGCGACCCGCTCTTGCACTGCAGCGACCTGTGCTCTTGAATGGCCCGTTGAACTGGCGTATCACAGTGAGCACGCTGCCCGTATTACGAGAGCGCCACCATGTCCCAGGATTTCTACTTTCTGCTGATGCCGGGTTTTTCGGCCATCGGGTTTATCTCTGCGCTGGAACCGCTGCGAGTGGCCAACCGCTTTCGCGGCGAGTTGTACCGCTGGCACATATTGAGCGCGGACGGCGGCGCGGTGCTGGCGAGCAATGGCATGTCGGTCAACGCCGATGCAGCGCTGGAACCGCTGAAAAAAGGCGCGACCTTGCTGGTGGTGGCCGGCTTCGAGCCGCTGCAGTTCGCCACTCCTGCGCTGGAACACTGGCTGCGCCGCCTCGACCATGACGGCGTGACCCTCGGCGCCATCGACACCGGCGCCTGTGTACTGGCCGAAGCCGGTTTGCTCGACGGCCACCGCCTGACCCTGCATTGGGAAGCCATCGACGCGTTCAAGGAATCCTATCCGCACCTGAGCGTGACCCAGGAGCTGTTCGAAATCGACCGCCGCCGCATCACCTGCGCCGGCGGCACGGCGTCCATCGACCTGATGCTCGACCTGATCGCCCAGGCTCATGGCTCGGAGCTGGCGATCCAGGTTTCCGAACAATTCGTGCTCAGCCGTATCCGCCCGCGCAAAGACCACCAGCGCATGCAGATCGCCACGCGCTACGGCATCAACAACAAAAAACTGGTGCAAGTGATCGGCGAGATGGAGCAACACACCGAGCCGCCCCTGAGCACACTGGCCTTGGCCGAGGCGATCAAAGTCACCCGGCGGCAATTGGAGCGCCTGTTTCGCCTGCACCTGAACGACACACCGAGCAACTTCTACCTCGGCCTGCGCCTGGAAAAAGCCCGGCAGCTGTTGCGCCAGAGCGATTTGAGCGTGCTGGAGGTGAGCATTGCCTGTGGGTTTGAGTCGCCGTCGTATTTCACCAGGAGTTATCGGGCGAGGTTTGCCAAGTGTCCAAGGGAGGATCGGCGACCGGAGGTGGTTTGACGCGAATTATAGGCAAGTGACGTGGTGTGGTTGGTTTCCATTGCAACGAAATTTCGGATAAGTCGGCGTAAGAAAACTCATTTGGCACGTGGGAAAGTTCTTGTTTTCTATCATTAACGACGGCGTATGGAGGGTCGCTGCTAATGTCCTATGGGCTTGAAGTTGCTCTCGGCCAGGTGCTTTGAAAGTTAAGGCACGTGTGCCAGGAGCGTCATTACTTAACCATAAGAGGTTGGCATGCTGAAAAAACTAGTTGCTGTGATTGCACTCGTTTCCACCCCAGTTTGGGCTGCTCCGGCGCCTGCACTCTTTACCGGAGCCGATTACAGCGGGCGTTATGAGTGCAACGGCCAGGATAAACATATCGGCAACTTCAAGGGCGTTGTTGACATGAAACTCGACGCCACGCAAAGCACAGGCAAGTACGCCGCCTACACTTTCACCCTGACCCTGGAAGACAAGTCCCGCTATGACGGAATGGCCGCCGGGACCGCAGATACGCTGGGCATCTACTTTGCCCACACCAACCCAGCCTTAAAAGACTTTGGCGTGGGCGTGGCACAAGTGACACCCACCCCCGACGGTAAAGTATCTTTCGTCAAGTATTACTATGGCCCTGAATACGAAGGCGGTGGGCACGGCCTGGAACACTGTGTCAAAAGCTGATGGCCGGTTACTTCTTCATCAGGCACGAGCAGGCTGTTTTATAAGCCTCGTGTTGATATTTGTTGAGCGTCGCAGGCAGATCAAAGGCGTGCTTCTTGTTCTGCGCATTGATCGTTTGCGGCGACAGCAACGTCACCTCCACACCGTCCAGCAACTGAAACACCCCTTCAATCTTGAACGTCGTCGGGCCACCGGCGAATTCACCTTTCTTGCTGCGCTTCTTGATGGCGATGCGCTCGATGGCGTTCTCCTGCACAAACGCCTTCACCTGGGCCGCGAAGGCTTTGACGTTGGCAGCCTCATCGTCGTCCAGCGCGATTTTCTTGGTCGCCAGGGCGACATGGGTGAGCGCCTGGTTGTCCAGGGAGGCGACGGCGATGATGGCTTCGCTGCCTTTGATTTCGATGCCGCAGGTTTTCATGGTTTGGCCTTGAGGGACGTGAGATGACGCAGATGGTCGCGCACCTTTCGGGGAGGGTCAAAGGTGCTGCAAGCGAGGTCAAATTTGTAAGCATATAAGAGATAATATATTGTCTTTTATTTTGATATATAAAGGTTTTTGGATAGCTCGTTATCCATTATTTAAAATACTCATCCAGCGCCTGCTACACTTGCTAACACTCATTTGAGGTCGAACCATGGCCCTTACCCATATTCTCTACGCCCCCGGCGAGATTGCTTTGCAGATCGCTGGAAATGCCAAGGCACTGCGGCTGAGCAAGAACCTTTCTCGCCGAGCCTTGGCAGCCCAGTCGGGGGTGGCCGAGTCCACGCTCAAGCGCTTTGAAACGACCGGAAAAGTTTCCCTTGATGCCTTACTGCTGATCGCGATGAGTCTGGGGGTAGGGGCGCAAATGGCGGATCTGTTCAGTGCGCCGCCGCCGATCAGTCTCCAGGAATTGAAAAGTCAAACCAGGCTTCGAGGGCGTCGATGAAAACAGTCTCCGCACTGCACGTCATGTTGCAAGGCTCACACGTCGGTGAGCTGGTGGATGCACCCGGCAGGGGGATTTATTTTTCGTATGATCCGAGTTGGCTGGCGAACGGCTTCAACCTGGCGCCGTTGTACATGGACTTTTCTTCCACACCTCAGTTGGCAGCTGACGAGTTACTTTTCGGTGGCCTGCCAGGGGCGTTCAGCGATTCGTTGCCCGATGGCTGGGGGCTGTTGCTGATGGACCGTTTCTTTCGCATGAAATTGGGAATTGAACGGCGTGCGATACGCCCATTGGACCGGCTGGCCTATATGGGCAATCGGGGCATGGGGGCGCTTGAGTACAGGCCGATGCTAGAGAAAGATTCAGAGCAAGGCGAGCTGGATCTGGCGTCCCTTTACCAAGCTTCGCAAAACGTATTGTCTGGCGAAACGCACGAGGTGATCGAGTCATTGCGCCTGGCGGGAGGCTCTCCCGGTGGTGCGCGGCCAAAGGCAGTCATTGGGCTCTCGACCGACAAGCAGCAGGCCATTTCTTCATTTGGTGAGATGCCTGAAGGCTATGAGCACTGGTTGATCAAATTCCGCAGTCAGGACGAGCATCGCGACAGTGGCGCTATCGAACAAGCCTACGCCGAGATCGCTCGTAACGCGGGGGTCGAAGTCTCGGATTCAAGCCTGCTCGAGGTACAGACGGATACCGGACTAGAGCGTTTTTTCAACACTCGACGCTTTGACCGAACCGGTCACATCAAGCGCCATATGCTGACCTGCGCGGCGATCCTGTATGCCGATTTCCGCATGCCCAGCCTTGACTACGGCGACCTGTTGCGCCTGACCTTCGCCATCACCCAAAACGCCGGTGATGTGCAGAAAATGGCTCGGCTGATGGTCTTCAATGCGTTGGCTCACAATCGCGACGATCACGCAAAAAACTTCTCGTTCTTCGGCTCCTCGGTTGGCTGGCAGATGGCGCCAGCCTATGACCTGACGTTTGCCAATACCAGCGGTCGCGGGAATGAGCATACCTGTGCCTTTGCAGGTACGGGCCAGCCATCACGCCAGGCAATCAGGAAGGTCTGTGAACCCTTCAGCTTTCTCGAACCCGAGCTTTACATCGAGCAGACCATGGAGGCCTTGTCGAAGTGGAGCCAGCATTGCGCGGACCTCCATATCGACAACACTCAGCGTGATCATCTGCAAATGGCCTTCAACTCAATATGGAAAGCCTTCTAGCCGTCACTCCTGCCCGATCGACTCCAAAAACTCCGACCGCTCATCACTCATCCGCGCCAAACAATCATTCTGCGCAATCGCATAGGCCTTGGTGCCGTTCACGGCCGGGAACGTATCCACGGCGCAATCGGCATCGCGCAATTTCTCCCACTTCTGCTGCGCATCCTTCAGACGAGCGGTAATGTCGGCCAGTTTGGTCTTGTCGCTGCCATAGGTCGAACCCATGCGTTCCAGCAGGCCCTGATAGTTATCCTTGAGCAGTTGCTCAGCGGTGGTTTTGTTGTAAGAGGCGCATTCCAGGGTTTGCTTGTCGTTTTCGATGCCGTCGCACGGCGTGCTATCGGTGTCTTCGGCCGCGTGAACGCCGGTTGCGATGAGTGCCAAAGCCAGGAAAATCGATTTCATTGCGCCGTCTCATATCAGGTGATGCGGGAATTCTGGCTCAAGCGTAAGACAAAGAACAGTCGCCAGTCAGACCTCTCTTAACAGCCTTTGTCGTGGATTGACGCTTTCGGCAATTCCCCTGTCGTTTTTGCACCCGGCTCCGTCGGCCCCTGGGCATATGCTGGCCCCAAAGCGCCGGCAGACGATTCGGCGCATGAATCGCCAATAAGGGGACGCCTGATGAGCCCAGCCGAATTGCACGCCGACAGCATCGTTATCGACGGGCTGATTATTGCCAAGTGGAACCGCGACCTGTTCGAAGACATGCGCAAAGGTGGCCTCACGGCTGCCAACTGCACGGTGTCGGTGTGGGAAGGGTTCCAGGCCACTATCAACAATATCGTGGCCAGCCAGACCCTGATCCGTGAGAACAGTGACTTGGTGATCCCGGTGAAAACCACCGCGGACATCCGCAAAGCCAAGGAACAGGGCAAGACCGGCATCATCTTCGGCTTCCAGAACGCCCATGCCTTCGAAGACCAGCTCGGCTACGTCGAGATCTTCAAGCAGCTCGGCGTCGGTGTGGTGCAGATGTGCTACAACACCCAGAACCTGGTCGGCACCGGTTGCTACGAGCGTGATGGCGGCCTGTCGGGCTTTGGCCGTGAGGTGGTCGGCGAGATGAACCGCGTCGGCATCATGTGCGACCTGTCCCATGTGGGCTCCAAAACGTCCGAAGAAGTCATCCTCGAATCGAAGAAACCGGTGTGCTATTCGCACTGCCTGCCGTCCGGGCTCAAAGAGCACCCGCGCAATAAATCCGATGAAGAGCTGAAGTTCATCGCTGACCACGGCGGCTTTGTCGGCGTGACCATGTTCGCGCCGTTCCTGGCCAAGGGCATCGATTCGACCATCGACGACTACGCCGAAGCCATCGAATACACCATGAACATCGTCGGTGAAGACGCGATCGGCATCGGCACCGACTTCACCCAGGGCCATGGCCAGGATTTCTTCGAAATGCTGACCCATGACAAGGGCTACGCACGCCGCCTGACCAGCTTCGGCAAGATCATCAACCCGCTGGGCATCCGCACCGTGGGCGAGTTCCCCAACCTCACCGAGACTCTGCTCAAGCGCGGCCATCCTGAGCGCGTGGTGCGCAAGATCATGGGCGAGAACTGGGTCAACGTGCTCAAGGACGTCTGGGGCGAATAAGCCACCGCATTTCTCCCCCGGCCGTTCGCGTCGGGGGCACTACCAAGAATTTTCTGGAGTTAAGTTTCCATGGCCAAGATCGCCCCGCAATTGCCTATCGAAGTTGACAGCGAAACCGGTGTCTGGACTTCCGACGCCCTGCCGATGTTGTACGTGCCACGTCATTTTTTCGTGAATAACCACATCGGCATCGAAGAAGTGCTGGGCGCCGACGCCTATGCCGAAATCCTCTACAAGGCCGGCTACAAATCCGCCTGGCACTGGTGTGAAAAAGAAGCCGAGTGCCACGGCCTGGAAGGCGTCGCGGTGTTCGAGCATTACATGAAGCGCCTGTCGCAACGCGGCTGGGGCCTGTTCAAGATCCAGGACATCGACCTCGACAAAGGCACCGCCAGCGTCAAGCTCGAACACTCGGCGTTCGTCTACGTGTACGGCAAGGTCGGGCGCAAAGTGGACTACATGTTCACTGGCTGGTTTGCCGGCGCGATGGACCAGATTCTCGAAGCGCGCGGAAGCAAGATCCGCACCGTCGCCGAACAAGTCTACGGAGGCTCCGAAGAGGGCCACGATGACGGCCTGTTCACCGTCAAGCCGTTGTAAGCCGAGGACCGTGCCATGGCTTTCGAAGCAATGTTTGCGCCGATCCAGATCGGCAAACTGACCATCCGCAACCGCGTGCTCAGCACCGCTCACGCCGAGGTGTATGCCACCGACGGCGGCATGACCACCGACCGCTATGTGAAGTATTACGAAGAGAAAGCCAAGGGCGGCATCGGCCTGGCGATCTGCGGCGGTTCCTCGGTGGTCGCCATCGACAGTCCGCAGGAGTGGTGGAGCTCGGTCAACCTGTCCACCGACCGTATCATCCCGCACTTCCAGAACCTGGCTGACGCCATGCACAAGCATGGCGCCAAGATCATGATCCAGATTACCCACATGGGCCGTCGCTCGCGTTGGGACGGCTTCAACTGGCCCACCCTGATGTCGCCGTCCGGCGTGCGTGAGCCGGTGCACCGTGCCACCTGCAAGACCATCGAGCCCGAGGAAATCTGGCGCGTGATCGGTAACTACGCCAGCGCCGCCAAGCGCGCCAAGGCCGGTGGCCTGGACGGTGTGGAGCTGTCGGCCGTGCACCAGCACATGATCGACCAGTTCTGGAGCCCACGGGTCAACAAGCGTACCGACGAGTGGGGCGGTAGCTTTGAAGGCCGCATGAAGTTCGGCCTGGAAGTCCTCAAAGCCGTGCGTGCCGAGGTCGGTGACGACTTCTGCGTGGGTATGCGTCTGTGCGGTGACGAGTTCCACCCGGACGGCCTGTCCCACGAGGACATGAAGCAGATCGCCAAGTATTACGACGACACTGGCATGCTCGATTTCATCGGCGTGGTGGGCTCGGGTTGCGATACCCACAACACCCTGGCCAACGTTATCCCCAACATGAGTTATCCACCGGAGCCGTTCCTGCACCTGGCCGCCGGTATCAAGGAAGTGGTCAAGGTCCCGGTGCTGCACGCGCAGAACATCAAGGACCCGAACCAGGCCACGCGCATTCTGGAAGGCGGCTATGTGGACATGGTCGGCATGACCCGTGCACACATCGCCGACCCGCACCTGATCGCCAAGATCAAGATGGGTCAGATCGACCAGATCAAGCAGTGCGTCGGCGCCAACTATTGCATCGACCGCCAGTATCAGGGCCTGGATGTGCTGTGCATCCAGAACGCTGCGACTTCCCGTGAATACATGGGCGTGCCCCACATCATCGAGAAGTCCACCGGACCCAAACGCAAAGTCGTGGTGGTCGGTGCCGGCCCGGCTGGGATGGAAGCCGCACGCGTGGCCGCCGAACGTGGCCACGACGTGACCCTGTTCGAAAAGAAAGAGTTTATCGGCGGGCAGATCACCACCGCCTCGAAAGCGCCACAGCGCGATCAGATTGCCGGGATCACCCGCTGGTTCCAGTTGGAGCTGGCACGTTTGAAAGTCGACCTGCGCCTGGGCGTGGCGGCCGATGCCGACACCATCTTGGACCTGCGCCCGGATGTGGTGGTGCTGGCAGTGGGCGGGCACCCGAATGTGGAGCAGAACGAACACTGGGGCGCGGCCGAAGGCTTGGTCGTCAGCAGTTGGGACGTGCTCGACGGCAAGGTCGCACCGGGTAAAAACGTGTTGGTGTACGACACCATCTGCGAATTCACCGGCATGTCGGTCGCGGATTTCCTCGCGGACAAAGGCAGTCAGGTCGAGATCGTCACCGACGATATCAAACCGGGCGTGGCCATCGGCGGTACGTCGTTCCCGACCTACTACCGCAGCATGTACCCCAAGGAAGTGATCATGACCGGCGACATGATGCTGGAAAAGGTCTACCGCGAGGGCGACAAGCTGGTGGCGGTACTGGAGAACGAATACACCGGTGCCAAAGAGGAACGGGTGGTCGACCAGGTGGTGGTTGAAAACGGCGTGCGTCCGGATGAAGCCATCTACTACGCGCTCAAGGAAGGCTCGCGCAACAAGGGTCAGATCGACGTCGAAGCCTTGTTCGCGATCAAGCCGCAGCCGTGTTTGAGCGAGGCGGGTGACGGGTACTTGCTGTTCCGCATTGGCGACTGTGTGGCGCAGCGTAATACCCACGCTGCGATCTATGACGCCCTGCGCTTGTGCAAGGATTTCTGACCCGACACCGAAATAATGTGGACTCGGTCCAAAGGTGGGAGGGGGCTTGCTCCCGATGGCAGTGTGTCAGTTGATGCATGTGTGGCTGATTCGCCGCCATCGGGAGCACGCCCCCTCCCACATTAAGGCCAGTTTCACAGTAGACCTGTGTGGTCTGTGGGAGCTTCACCATGTTGAACACCTTGCTGCCTATTCTGTTGTTTGCCGCGTTGGGCCTGGCCGTCCTCGGCGCCCTGCGCCGGGTGAACATGTGGCGCCGTGGCCGCGCTTCCAAGGTTGACCTGCTGGGCGGCCTGCTGGCCATGCCCAAGCGCTACATGGTTGACCTGCACCACGTGGTCGCCCGCGACAAATACATCGCCAACACCCACGTCGCGACCGCGCTGGGGTTTGTGCTGTCGGCGCTGCTGGCGATCCTCGTACACGGTTTCGGCCTGCATAACCGCATCCTCGGCTACGCCTTGCTGCTGGCCTCTGTGCTGATGTTTGTCGGCGCCACGTTCGTCTACCTGCGGCGGCGCAATCCGCCGTCGCGCCTGTCGAAAGGCCCGTGGATGCGCCTGCCGAAAAGCCTCATGGCGTTCTCGGTGAGTTTCTTCCTGGTGACGCTGCCGGTGGCCGGAATCCTGCCGGCTGATTTTGGCGGCTGGCTGCTCGCTGCGCTGCTCAGCGTTGGTGTGTTGTGGGGCGTGTCCGAGATGTTCTTCGGCATGACCTGGGGCGGCCCGATGAAACACGCCTTCGCCGGTGCCTTGCACCTGGCCTGGCACCGCCGCGCCGAACGCTTTGGCGGTGGCCGTTCCACCGGTTTGAAGCCGCTGGACCTCAGCGACAAGTCCGCGCCGCTGGGCGTGGAGAAACCCAAGGATTTCACTTGGAACCAATTGCTCGGTTTCGACGCCTGCGTGCAGTGCGGCAAGTGCGAAGCCGCGTGCCCGGCGTTCGCCGCCGGCCAGCCGCTGAACCCGAAAAAGCTGATCCAGGACATGGTGGTCGGCCTCGCCGGCGGCACCGATGCCAAATTCGCCGGCAGCCCCTATCCAGGCAAACCGATCGGCGAACACAGCGGCAACCCGCACCAGCCGATCGTCAACGGCCTGGTGGACGCCGAGACCCTGTGGTCATGCACCACCTGCCGTGCCTGTGTGGAAGAGTGCCCGATGATGATCGAGCACGTGGACGCCATCGTCGACATGCGCCGCCACCTCACCCTGGAAAAAGGGGCCACGCCCAACAAGGGCGCCGAAGTCCTCGAGAATTTGATCGCCACCGACAACCCCGGCGGTTTCGCACCGGGTGGTCGCCTGAACTGGGCGGCGGATCTGAACCTGCCGTTGCTCAGCGACAAGGGCAGTGCCGAGGTGCTGTTCTGGGTCGGCGATGGCGCCTTCGACATGCGCAACCAGCGCACGCTGCGAGCCTTTGTCAAAGTGCTCAAAGCGGCCAAGGTGGACTTTGCCGTGCTCGGCCTGGAAGAGCGCGACAGCGGTGATGTAGCCCGCCGTCTGGGCGATGAAGCGACATTCCAGTTGCTGGCCACGCGCAATATCCAGACGTTGGCCAAGTACAGCTTCAAGCGCATCGTCACGTGCGACCCGCACAGTTTCCACGTGCTGAAGAACGAGTACGGCGCCTTTAACGGCAACTACCTCGTGCAGCACCACAGTACCTTCATGGCCGAGTTGATCGGCGAGGGCGCGCTGAACCTGGGCCAGCACAAGGGCAACAGCGTGACCTATCACGACCCGTGCTACCTGGGCCGCTACAACGGCGAATACGAGGCGCCGCGCCAAGTGCTGCGGGCGCTGGGCATCGAGGTCAAGGAGATGCAACGCTCGGGCTTCCGTTCTCGCTGCTGCGGCGGTGGGGGTGGGGCGCCGATTACTGACATTCCCGGCAAGCAACGTATCCCGGACATGCGCATGGACGACATCCGCGAAACCGGCGCCGAGCTGGTGGCCGTGGGCTGCCCGCAATGTACCGCGATGCTGGAAGGTGTGGTCGAGCCGCGCCCATTGATCAAGGACATCGCGGAGTTGGTGGCTGATGCGTTGCTGGAAGACGCCGCACCGGCCAAGGCCCCGGCCAAACTTGAACCTGCGGAGGTGCATTGATGAGCGACATTATCCGCCGCGACCCACGGGCCGAATGGATCGCCCGCAATCGCTTGCACCCGCTGCACGCGGCCATGCAGCCGGTACAACACAGTTGGATGGGACCTAACGGTGTCATTCGCAAGAACGTACACGGCGTCGGTTTCATCGGCCCCAACGGCATCAAGCGTATCGACCGCAGCGGTGCCCAGCAGGGCGGCGCGGCCAAGCGCACGGCGGCGGTGGAAGTGCAGTTGCCGCTGCATCAGGTGCCTGCGCCTGCGTTCTACATCAACGTGGTGCCGGACATGGTGGGCGGCCGCCTGAGCAGCCACGACCGCGACCTGCTTGGCCTGGCGCGGCAACTCGCCGGCAGCGACGGCGCGGTGCTGGCGGTAGTGTTTGGCGAGCACAAGGAAAGTGCGTTTGCCACCGCTGGCGTCGACCGTCTGCTGGTGCTTGAGGGCCACGAATTCGACGGTTATTCACCGGAGCAACGTGTTCAAGGTTTGCGCGCTGTGGATAACCAGTTCAACCCGCGTCATTGGTTGCTGCCGGACAGCCGCAGCGGTGGCGGCGAACTGGGCCGACGTTTTGCCGCGAGCCTCAAGGAACGCCCGGCCACGCGGGTGTGGCAGATCAAGGGCGACGAGTGCATCGGCCGCGCCGGTGCTGGCCAGGAAGACTTGGCCCGGCCGCTGCCGCGCCTGATCCTGGCTGCCGTAGAGTGCGCGGAGCCCGTCAGCGAAACCCGTCACGAAGCGTTGCCTGTGGAGTTATCCACAGCCCTGGCGCGCAGCTTGCCGCGTATCGAGGACCTCGGCGCGGTGGCGGTGGACCCGGGGGCTATTCCCATGGCCGAGGCCGAATTCATTTTCTCCGGTGGCAATGGGGTGAAGGACTGGGCGCTGTTCCACCAGACCGCTGCGGCGTTGGGTGCCACCGAAGGCGCCTCCCGCGTCGCAGTGGACGATGGCTTCATGGCGCGTGACCGTCAGGTGGGTGCCAGCGGCACCTGGGTCACGGCGCGGGTGTATGTGGCCGTGGGCATTTCCGGGGCGATCCAGCACCTGCAGGGCATCGGCGCCTGCGACAAGGTGGTGGCGATCAACCTGGATCCTGGCTGCGACATGATCAAGCGTGCCGACCTCTCGGTCATCGGCGAAAGTGCCGCGATACTGCAAGCCTTGATCGCGGCGGTCGAGACCTACCGCAACGGCGCCAAGCGCGATGCTGCTTAAGGATATGACCATGACGACGAATGTAATCAGCCTGGTGTCCGTCGGTGCCCACCCTACCTCCGGGCGCCCGCGCCGTGCCGAGCAGGACGCGCGCGCCGTCGAACTGGGCCTGCAAATGGCTGGGGATAAGTTGCAGGTGCTGCACGCCGGCAACATCGCCGAACCGACACTGCGCAGTTACCTGGGCATGGGCTTGCCAGAGTTACATGTACTGGAGCAACCGGCTGGCAGCGATGCGTTGCCGGTACTCAGTGAGTACTTGCGCGATGCCGGTGCCCAGGTGGTGCTCACTGGCAGCCAGGCCGAAACCGGTGAAGGCTCGGGCATGTTGCCGTTCTTGCTGGCCGAGCAGTTGGGCTGGCCGCTGATTGTCGGGCTGGCGCAGGTTGAATCGATCGAAGCGGGCGTGGCCCATGTGCTGCAAGCCCTGCCACGCGGCCAGCGGCGCCGGTTGAAGGTGCGTTTGCCGTTCCTGGCGACCGTGGATAACGCCGCGCCCAAGCCTCGGCAAAGTGCGTACGGCCCGGCGCAGCGCGGTGAACTGGCGGCTCACGAAGTTGAAGTCGAGCAGGACGCGTTATACACAGGGGCCGTGCTGCAACCGGCCAAGCCTCGGCCCAAGCGGCTCAAGGTGATCAAGGCCAAGAGCGGCGCCGATCGTATGAAAGCCGCCACGGCCAAGGCCAGCGGCGGCGGTGGGCAAGTGCTCAAGGGCCTCACTCCGGAAGCGGGCGCCGAGGCCATTCTCAAGCTGTTGGTTGAGGAAGGCGTCGTACGCTGATCCCCTGTGGGAGCAGGCGTATCTGTAACTGTAGTGAGCGGGCTTGCCCCGCGCTGGGGGGCGAAGCCGCCCCAATAAATACGCCGCTGAGTTTCAGATAAAACCAAGTCGTTTGGTTTGGGGCGGCTTCGCCCCCCAGCGCGGGGCAAGCCCGCTCACTACAAAGATGTGTAGATTCCAATGGCTATAGCAGGGAAGCCAGCTCTCCAAGCTTGAAGTCCCTTGGGCTTACCCACAATCCCTGTTGACCCGTCTGTGGATAACCTGTTCGCGGTTGTCCACAGCCCCTGTGAATCAAGCCCTGCAGCCCTCTGTACGAAAAACAACCAAGCTAACTGACGGTTTTTACTTGGGTTTTTCACTGTCTCTGTGCATTTTTCCCAGCCGACTTGCCCCCATACTCTGTTGGCGCTTCTGTGGATAACGTGTTCGCTCTCGGCTGCAGCCCTTATAAATAAAGGCTTTCATTCAGTTGGTCAAAATCTGATCGATTCACAGTTTTTTTCGACTAAAACCCCTGTAAACCGCGATTTATGAAGGTTTGAAGCGGTTTTCCACAGCACCGTCAAAGTTGCCCCCAAAGTCTGTTGGTGCTTCTGTGGATAAGGTGTTTGCGTACCGCTACAAGCCACGGTTTACTTGGCTTTCACGGTATTGGTCAGAAAATGATCAGCTGTGCTTTAAAACTGGCAGCACGAATAAGTCACGGATTTTCTTCATTTATTTTTAGGGGATAGCACAGTTGCCCACAATTGCTGTGGGTGGCTTTGTGGATAAGTTGTTGGGGAAAGGCTGGAAGGCAGGGTGCGAGTGGTCTGCAAGGGGGTTGATCAAATTTTGATCATGGGTGAAAGCTAATGTGGGAGGTGCCTGCGATGGCGTTGTATCAGCCCATACCGCCATCGCAGGCAAGCCCCACCTTTTTATTCGTGTACGGCAACACCTTTGAGGTACGGCGCCGGGGCGGCACCCAAGTTGCTGAGCATGCGCTCGCTGTACCAATCCACGAAGTTCACCACGCCGAACTCATAGGTCTTGGAGTAAGGGCCGGGCTGGTAGGCGGTGGAGTTGATCCCGCGCTGGTTCTCTTCGGCCAGGCGACGATCCTGGTCGTTGGTGGCGTCCCACACCTGGCGCATGCGCTCCACGTCATAATCCACGCCCTCGACCGCATCCTTGTGCACGATCCACTTGGTGGTGACCATGGTTTCCTGGGCGCTGATCGGCCACACGGTGAACACGATGATGTGGTCACCCATGCAGTGGTTCCACGAGTGCGGCAGGTGCAGAATGCGCATCGAGCCCAGGTCCGGGTTCTTGATGCGACCCATGAGTTTGGCGCAGCCCTGCTTGCCGTCCAGGGTCATCGACACGGTGCCCTTGAGCAGCGGCATGCGCACGATGCGGTTACGCAAGCCGAAGCTCGCGTGGGCGTATGGGATCTTCTCGGCATCCCAGGCAGCGGCAGACGCGGCCACGTGGTCCTTGAACGCCTGGTCGGCGCGCGGGTCGGTGACGTCATCCCATTCCAGCAGGGTTTTGAGCAGTTCCGGGTGCGACGCGTTGCAGTGGTAGCACTCGCGGTTGTTTTCCAGCACCAGCTTCCAGTTGGCCTTTTCGAACAAGGTGGTCTGAATCGCCACCTTGGTGTTCTCCATGTCGTAGGGTTCCATGTAGTGGTTCAGTGTCGACAGGAAGTCATCGATGGCCGGCGGGTTCTCAGCCAGGCTGATGAAGATGTAGCCACCCGCGGTCTTCACGTTCACTGGCTTCAAGCCGTACTGCTTCATGTCGAAGTCGGCGCCCATCTCGGTACCGGCGAACAGCAGGCGCCCGTCCAGTTCGTAGGTCCACTGGTGGTAATGGCACACCAGTTTGGCGACCTTGCCCTTGTCGCTGGTGCACAAGCGCGAGCCACGGTGGCGGCACACGTTGTGGAAGGCATGCACCACGCCTTCGGCGCCACGGATCACGATGATCGGGTTTTTGCCCACTTGCAGGGTCAGGTAGTTGCCCTTGGTGGGGATCTCGCAGGTCATGCCGGCGATCAACCACTCTTTCTGGAAGATCTCCTGCATGTCGATATCAAACAACCGCTCATCAGAGTAGAACGGCTGTGGCAGCGAAAAGGTGCGCTCGCGCTCTTGCAGCATCTGCGCGGTGGCCTTGCGTGCGGGTTCCAGCGGATCGCCCAAGCTTAAAGTTGCGGTGACGTCCATCGTGTGTGTCCTCATGGCCATTCTGTGTGGCCGAGATAAGTGGCTAATCAGGTTTGCAGCAAGGCGTAAAGAAAGCGTCTGTGTTGGGAGCGAGTGTGGGGCCGCCGATGCGCCGAACCTTATCCATGAGCGACATGGCCCACTCTGATCCCGACGCGCAACCCCCGTGGTATGGGGGCTGGTCGCGATAAGTATGTGAATGTCGCAGATAGGTAAATGGGTGGTTCTCGCGTTACGCAGAATCGCCACCATAAGGCCGACCTCGGCGGTGGAGAACAACATGTCCAGCAATTTCCTGAATCCGGTAACGACCCAGACCTGGGCCAATGGTCGGCACATCGTCCGTTGCGTCAAAGTCATCCAGGAAACCTGGGACGTGCGCACCTTTTGCTTCATGGCCGACCAGCCAATCCTGTTCTTTTTCAAGCCGGGGCAGTTCGTCACTCTGGAGCTGGAAATCGAAGGCCAGCCGATCATGCGTTCGTACACCATTTCCAGCTCGCCGTCGGTGCCGTATAGCTTCTCGGTGACGATCAAGCGTGTGCCGGGCGGCAAGGTCTCCAACTGGCTGCACGACACCCTGCACGAAGGCCAGGAGTTGGCGGTGCACGGGCCGGTGGGCCTGTTCAACGCCATCGATTATCCGAGCCCGAAAGTGTTGTACCTCAGCGGTGGTGTGGGGATCACCCCGGTCATGTCCATGGCGCGCTGGTTCTACGACACCAACGCGAATGTCGACATGACGTTTATCCACAGCGCCCGCTCGCCCAAGGACATCATTTACCACCGCGAGCTGGAGCACATGGCGTCGCGCATCGATAACTTCAGCCTGCACCTGATCTGTGAGAAACACGGGTTGGGTGAGCCGTGGGCAGGTTATCGCGGTTACCTGAACCACAAGATGCTCGAACTGATGGTGCCGGACTTCCTGGAGCGCGAAGTGTTCTGCTGCGGGCCTACGCCGTACATGAACGCGGTGAAGCGCCTGCTGGAAGTCGCCGGTTTCGACATGGCGCGCTACCACGAAGAATCCTTCGGCGCCACGCCACCCGAAGCCCGTGCTGATGCGGTGGAGCAAGCCGAACAAGCTGCCGACGCACCGGAAATCGATCTGGCGGATCTGCACCAGGTGGAATTCATTGCGTCGGGCAAGAGCATTCGCGTCGCACCGGGCGAAACCGTGCATGCGGCGGCGGCCAAGCTCGGCCTGTTGATCCCGAAAGCCTGTGGCATGGGGATTTGCGGCACATGCAAGGTGATGAAGCTGGGGGGCGAGGTTGAGATGGACCACAACGGCGGGATCACCGAGGAGGACGAAGCCGAGGGCTACATCCTGTCGTGCTGCAGTGTGCCGAAGGGTGATGTGCGGATCGAGTTCTGATTAACGAAGCGCGTCTAAATGTGGGAGGGGGAGCTTGCCCCCTCCCACAGTCAGTGCTTAACGCACAAACAGGTTGATGATGTACGCGCCGGATGCTGTCATTTCAAACTCTTTACCGGTGACGGTGAAGAGCCTTGAAGGCTCGACAATAGTGTCGCCGAGATTCGCCAGCTTCCTCAGGTCGTCCAGGCTGACGAGTGTGGCGTTGGTGCCGTCTCGAAGTTGCGAGTCCGTCGTGTAGCATTGAATTTCCATGATATTGCCCTCTATCGGATTTCCATTTCCAGCCGACTATTCGGCAGGCAGTCAGCCCCGAAAGAACGCGTCCGTTCGTTCGGGGTGCAGAGATCCTATCCAAGGCAGGGGGTAGATAGATACTGTCAGAAACACGTACAAACAGTCTCTGCTAAGAGGCTGAAAGGCCCGTCGTTTCAGGCCTCCATCACTTTCCGAATATCCGCCGCCAATTCTCTTACACGCTCTTCCTCGGTATCCCACGCACACATGAAGCGTGCGCCACCTTTGCCGATGAAGGTGTAGAAGCGCCAGCCCTTGGCGGTCAGCGCGGCGATGGCCGGTTCCGAGAGTTGCAGGAATACGCCGTTGGCCTGCACCGGGAACATCAGCTCCACACCGGGAATATCCGCCACCAGGCTGCTCAGCAACTGGGCGCAGTGGTTGGCGTGGCGGGCATGCTTGAGCCAGGCGTCGTTTTCCAGCAGGCCTACCCACGGGGCGGACAGGAAGCGCATTTTCGACGCGAGCTGGCCGGCTTGTTTGCAGCGGTAGTCGAAGTCTTCGGCGAGCTTGTGGTTGAAGAACAGGATGGCTTCACCCACGGCCATGCCATTCTTGGTGCCGCCAAAACACAACACATCCACGCCGGCCTTCCAGGTCAGGTCGGCCGGCGAGCAGCCGAGGAACGCGCAGGCATTGGAGAAGCGTGCGCCGTCCATGTGCAGGTTCAGCCCCAGTTCCTTGCAGGTCACGCTGATGGCGCGGATTTCTTCCGGGGTGTACACGCTGCCGACTTCGGTGGCCTGGGTCAGGGTGACGACGCGCGGTTTCGGGTAGTGGATGTCCTGGCGCTTGAGGGCGATCTCGCGGATCGATTCCGGGGTCAGCTTGCCGTTTTCGGTGCGGGCGGTGAGCAGCTTGGAGCCGTTGGAGAAAAACTCCGGCGCGCCGCATTCGTCGGTTTCGACGTGGGCGGTTTCCGAGCAAATCACGCTATGGTAGCTCTGGCACAAAGAGGACAGCGCCAGGGAGTTGGCGGCGGTGCCGTTGAAGGCGAAGAACACTTCGCAGTCGGTTTCGAACAGATTGCGGAAACCGTCGGCGGCGCGGTGGGTCCATTCATCATCGCCGTAGGCGCGCTGATGACCCTGGTTGGCTTGTTCCATGGCGGCCCAGGCTTCCGGGCAGATACCGGAATAGTTGTCACTGGCGAATTGTTGGCTCTTGTCGGTCATGGCCCATTCCTGTGGTCGATGTTGGTGCGCACTGTAACCAAGATTGTCGCGGGTGCGCACGCACTGTAAATGCAAAGTCACTGGGGAATTATGCACGGTACTGAAACGATGCCTGTCGGACGCGTCCGTGATGGCGCTCTGGATCTGCTCAAGTGGCTGGCGCTGGTGAGCATGGTGCTGGACCACCTGCGGTATGTCGGTTTGAGCCTGGATGGCCTGTATGTGCCGGGGCGCCTGGCGTTTCCGTGGTTTTGCCTGGCGATTGCGGCGAATTTGCATCGGGCGAGAAACGCACCTGTCACGGGCCAATGGCGTTACCTGGGATGGCTGCTGCTGTTCAGTGTGATCAGCGAAGTGCCCTATCGAATGTTTATCGACGATGCCGATACGTTGAATGTGTTGCCGACCTTGGCGCTGGGGTTGCTGGTTGCCCGAGGATGGCATCAGAAGACGCTTTTTGATCGAGGATTGGCGGTGATTGCCGTCATAATTGCCGCGGTATTTTCGACGAAGTTAATGTTCGGTTTCTTCGGTGTATTACTGCCATTGGCGATGTTGCTGGTGTTTCGTCGGCCTTGGTATTTCAGCCTGATGCCGGGCGTGGTTTGCGTCGCGGCCAATCAATGGCAGATTTTGCTCAATAGCGGCAGTCTGGTTGCCATGCTCGGGTTGGTGATGTGCCTGATCGCGCCATTAGCTGGATTGTTCTTGTTGCGACATGGGCAAAACATCTCGCCACCCGCCATGCGCCGCTGGGCCTACACCCTCTATCCCCTGCATTTCCTGCTGCTGCTACTCATCCGCCAGATCCTCGCGTAATCCCCTGTGGGAGGGGGCTTGCCCCCGATAGCGGTGGGCCAGCTTGCAGATGCAGTGGCTGACACCCTGCAATCGGGGGCAAGCCCCCTCCCACATTTTTTCCGCGTTGTTCCTGCTATGTCGTAAACGCACCTTTGCGTGGCGTCCGTAGGCATTTGACCTGCCTGCACCAGCCCTACCATCGCATCAAAGGGCCCTGCATGGGCCTCAACAATACGAAAGGCTGGGAGAGACGCGATGTTCAGCAAAAAAGACCAGATCCAGGGATATGACGACGCACTGCTGGCGGCCATGAATGCCGAAGAGCAGCGTCAGGAAGATCATATCGAGCTGATCGCGTCAGAGAACTACACCAGCAAACGCGTGATGGAAGCCCAAGGCAGCGGCCTCACCAACAAATACGCCGAAGGCTATCCGGGCAAGCGCTACTACGGTGGCTGTGAGCACGTGGACAAAGTCGAGGCCCTGGCCATTGAGCGCGCCAAGCAGCTGTTCGGTGCCGATTACGCCAACGTGCAGCCGCACTCCGGCTCCTCCGCCAACAGCGCGGTGTACCTGGCGTTGCTGAACGCCGGTGACACCATCCTCGGTATGAGCCTGGCCCATGGCGGTCACCTGACCCACGGCGCCAAGGTGTCGTCCTCGGGCAAGCTGTACAACGCCGTGCAGTACGGCATCAACACCGACACCGGCCTGATCGACTACGACGAAGTCGAACGCCTGGCCGTCGAACACAAGCCGAAAATGGTCGTGGCGGGTTTCTCTGCCTATTCCAAGACCCTGGATTTTCCACGCTTTCGCGCCATCGCCGACAAGGTCGGTGCGCTGCTGTTCGTCGACATGGCCCACGTTGCCGGCCTGGTTGCCGCCGGCCTGTACCCGAACCCGCTGCCGTACGCCGATGTGGTCACCACCACCACCCACAAGACCCTGCGCGGTCCCCGTGGCGGCCTGATCCTGGCCAAGGCCAACGAAGAAATCGAGAAGAAACTCAACGCTGCCGTGTTCCCTGGCGCCCAGGGCGGCCCGCTGATGCACGTCATCGCCGGCAAGGCCGTGTGCTTCAAGGAAGCCCAGGAGCCTGGCTTCAAGGTCTACCAGCAACAAGTGATCGACAACGCCCAGGCCATGGCCAGCGTATTTATCAAACGCGGCTACGATGTAGTGTCCGGCGGCACCGATAACCACCTGTTCCTGGTCAGCCTGATCCGTCAGGGCCTCACCGGCAAGGAGGCGGACGCCGCCCTCGGTCGCGCCCACATCACCGTCAACAAGAACGCCGTGCCGAATGACCCGCAGTCGCCGTTCGTGACCTCGGGCCTGCGCATCGGCACCCCGGCGGTGACCACGCGTGGTTTCAAAGTGCCGCAGTGCATCGAACTGGCCGGCTGGATCTGCGACATCCTCGACAACCTCGGTGATGCCGATGTCGAGGCCAACGTGGCCAAGCAAGTGTCTGCCCTGTGCGCTGATTTCCCGGTTTATCGCTGAGCGCGGTTTTGGAGTAATGACTATGCAACGCTACTCAGGCTTCGGCCTCTTCAAGCACTCACTCAGCCACCACGAAAACTGGCAGAAGATGTGGCGCACGCCGACCCCTAAAAAGGTCTACGACGTGGTCATCGTCGGCGGCGGCGGGCATGGTCTGGCGACTGCCTACTACCTGGCAAAAGAACACGGCATCACCAACGTGGCGGTGGTCGAGAAAGGCTGGCTGGGCGGCGGTAACACCGCGCGCAACACCACCATCGTGCGCTCCAATTACCTGTGGGACGAGTCGGCGCACCTGTACGAGCACGCGATGAAACTGTGGGAAGGCCTGTCCCAGGACCTGAACTACAACGTGATGTTCTCCCAGCGTGGCGTCTACAACCTGTGCCACACCCTCCAGGACATCCGTGATTCCGAGCGCCGCGTGAGCGCGAACCGCCTCAACGGCGTGGACGGCGAACTGCTCAACGCGAAGCAAGTGGCCGACGAGATCCCGTACCTCGATTGCTCGAAAAACACCCGCTACCCGGTACTCGGCGCCACCGTACAACGTCGCGGCGGCGTCGCCCGTCACGATGCCGTGGCGTGGGGCTTTGCGCGTGCCGCCGACGCCCTCGGCGTGGACTTGATCCAGCAGACCGAAGTGATCGGCTTCCGCAAGGAAAACGGCGTGTGCATCGGCGTGGAAACCAACAAGGGCTTTATCGGCGCCAAGCGCGTCGGTGTGGTGACCGCCGGTAACTCCGGGCACATGGCTTCGCTCGCCGGGTTCCGCCTGCCGATCGAATCCCACCCGCTGCAAGCGTTGGTGTCGGAGCCGATCAAGCCGATTATCGACAGCGTGATCATGTCCAACGCGGTGCACGGTTACATCAGCCAGTCCGACAAGGGCGACCTGGTGATCGGCGCCGGTATCGACGGCTACAACGGCTACGGCCAGCGTGGTTCGTACCCGGTGATCGAACACACCATCCAGGCCATTGTCGAGATGTTCCCGGTGCTGTCCCGCGTGCGCATGAACCGCCAGTGGGGCGGCATCGTCGACACCACGCCGGACGCCTGCCCGATCATCTCCAAGACCCCGGTGCCGAACATGTTCTTCAACTGCGGTTGGGGCACCGGTGGCTTCAAGGCCACGCCGGGCTCAGGCAACGTGTTTGCCGCCAGCCTCGCCAAGGGTGAAATGCACCCGTTGGCCGCGCCATTCTCCATCGACCGTTTCCACAACGGTGCGTTGATCGACGAACACGGCGCTGCGGCCGTCGCCCACTAACAGGAGAAATTCCCTATGTTGCATATCTTCTGTCCTCACTGTGGAGAACTGCGCTCCGAAGAGGAATTCCACGCGTCCGGCCAAGCGCACATCCCGCGCCCGCTGGACCCGAACGCCTGCACCGATGAAGAGTGGGGCGACTACATGTTCTTCCGCGACAACCCCCGTGGCCTGCACCACGAGCTGTGGATTCACGCCGCCGGTTGCCGCCAGTACTTCAACGCGACCCGCGACACCCTGACCTACGAAATTCTTGAAACCTACAAGATCGGCACCAAGCCGCAATTCACCGCCAAGGCTGCTGGAGAGAAGGTATGAGCCAGACCAATCGCCTGTCCAACGGTGGCCGCATCGACCGCAATAAAGTCCTGACGTTTACCTTCAACGGCCAGAGCTACAAAGGCTTTGAAGGCGACACCCTGGCTGCAGCCCTGCTGGCCAATGGCGTCGACATCATCGGCCGCAGCTTCAAGTACTCGCGCCCTCGTGGCATCTTTGCCGCCGGCGCCGAAGAGCCGAACGCCGTGCTGCAGATCGGTGCGACCGAAGCCACGCAAATCCCTAACGTGCGTGCCACGCAACAGGCGCTGTACCAGGGCTTGGTTGCCACCAGCACCAACGGCTGGCCGAACGTCAACAATGACGTGATGGGCATTCTCGGCAAGGTCGGCGGCAAGCTGATGCCGCCGGGTTTCTACTACAAAACCTTCATGTACCCGCAATCGTTCTGGATGACCTACGAGAAGTACATCCGCAAGGCGGCTGGCCTTGGCCGCTCGCCGACCGAGAACGATCCGGACACCTACGACAACTTCAACCGTCACTGCGACGTGCTGGTGGTGGGCGCAGGCCCCGCCGGCCTGGCCGCTGCCCTGGCGGCTGCGCGCAGCGGTGCCCGCGTGATCCTCGCCGATGAGCAGGAAGAGTTCGGCGGTTCGCTGCTGGACTCGCGCGAAAGCCTCGACGGCAAGCCGGCTGCGGAATGGGTCGCCAGCGTTATCGCGGAACTCAAGGCGCTGCCGGACGTGGTGCTGTTGCCTCGCGCCACCGTCAACGGCTACCACGACCACAACTTCCTGACCATTCACGAACGCCTTACCGACCACCTCGGTGACCGTGCGCCGATTGGCGTGGTGCGCCAGCGTATCCACCGTGTCCGCGCCAAGCGTGTGGTGCTGGCGACCGGTGCGTGCGAGCGCCCGCTGGTGTACGGCAACAACGATGTGCCGGGCAACATGCTCGCGGGTGCAGTCTCGACTTACGTGCGCCGCTACGGTGTAGCACCGGGCAAGAAACTGGTGTTGTCGACCAACAACGACCACGCCTACCGCGTTGCGCTGGACTGGCTCGACGCTGGCCTGCAAGTGGTGGCAGTGGCTGATGTGCGCCACAACCCACGCGGCGCCCTGGTTGAAGAAGCCCGCGCCAAAGGCATTCGTATCCTCACCGGCAGCGCCGTGATCGAAGCCCGTGGCAGCAAGCACGTCACCGCTGCCCGTGTGGCCGCGATTGATGTGAAAGCGCATAAAGTCACCAGCCCAGGCGAGTGGCTGGAGTGCGACCTGGTGGCCAGCTCCGGCGGCTACAGCCCGGTGGTCCACCTGGCCTCGCACCTGGGCGGCAAGCCGACTTGGCGTGAAGACATCCTCGGTTTCGTACCGGGTGAAGCCCCGCAGAAACGCGTGTGCGTCGGCGGCATCAACGGCGTCTACAGCCTCGGCGATTCGCTCGCCGATGGTTTCGAAGGCGGCGTGCGCGCGGCCAGTGAAGCGGGTTTCGCCCCGGTAGAAGGTACGCTGCCCAAAGCCCTGAGCCGTCTGGAAGAGCCGACGCTGGCGGTGTACCAAGTGCCGCACGACAAACCGACTGCACGGGCACCGAAGCAATTTGTCGACCTGCAAAACGATGTGACCGCCGCCGCCATCGAACTGGCGACCCGCGAAGGTTTCGAGTCGGTCGAGCACGTCAAGCGCTACACCGCGCTCGGCTTCGGCACCGACCAAGGCAAGCTGGGCAACGTCAACGGTCTGGCCATTGCGGCGCGCTCGCTGAACGTGACCATCCCGCAGATGGGCACCACCATGTTCCGCCCCAACTACACGCCGGTGACCTTCGGCGCGGTGGCGGGGCGTCACTGTGGGCACATCTTCGAACCGGTGCGCTACACCGCCCTGCAAGCCTGGCACGTCAAGAACGGCGCCGAGTTTGAAGACGTCGGCCAGTGGAAACGCCCTTGGTACTTCCCGCGCAACGGTGAAGACCTGCACGCCGCGGTGAAACGCGAATGCCTGGCCGTGCGCGACAGCGTCGGCCTGTTGGACGCGTCGACCCTCGGCAAGATCGACATCCAGGGCCCGGACGCGCGTGAGTTCCTCAACCGCATCTACAGCAACGCCTGGACCAAGCTCGACGTGGGCAAGGCGCGCTACGGCCTGATGTGCAAAGAAGATGGCATGGTCTTCGACGACGGCGTAACCGCCTGCCTCGCCGACAACCACTTCTTGATGACCACCACCACCGGCGGCGCCGCCCGCGTGCTGCAGTGGCTGGAAATCTACCAGCAGACCGAATGGCCAGACCTCAAGGTGTACTTCACCTCGGTCACCGACCACTGGGCGACCATGACCCTGTCCGGCCCCAACAGCCGCAAGCTGCTGAGTGAGGTCACCGACATCGACCTGGACAAGGACGGCTTCCCGTTCATGACCTGGAAAGAAGGCCTGGTCGGCGGTGTGCCGGCGCGAGTGTTCCGCATCTCGTTTACCGGTGAGCTGTCGTACGAAGTCAACGTGCAGGCCGACTATGCCATGGGCGTGCTGGAACAGATCGTCGAGGCCGGCAAAAAGTACAACCTGACCCCGTACGGCACCGAAACCATGCACGTGCTGCGGGCCGAGAAGGGCTTCATCATCGTCGGCCAGGACACCGACGGCTCGATGACCCCGGACGACCTGAACATGGGCTGGTGCGTCGGCCGCACCAAGCCGTTCTCGTGGATCGGCTGGCGTGGGATGAACCGTGAAGACTGCGTGCGTGAAGAGCGTAAGCAACTGGTGGGCTTGAAGCCGATCGACCCAACCGTGTGGCTGCCGGAAGGCGCGCAGTTGGTGTTCGATCCGAAGCAGACGATCCCGATGAAGATGGTCGGCCACGTCACCTCGAGCTATGCCCACAACTCCCTCGGCTATTCGTTTGCGATGGCGGTGGTGAAGGGCGGCTTGAAGCGCATCGGTGAGCGGGTGTTCTCGCCGCAAGCGGATGGCAGTGTGATCGAGGCGGAGATTGTGTCCTCGGTGTTCTTCGACCCCAAGGGTGAACGGCAGAACATTTGATAGACCGAGTCGCCTGCATCGGGGGCAAGCCCCCTCCCACATGTTGAAATGCATTCCCCTGTGGGAGGGGGCTTGCCCCCGATGAGGCCAGAACAGTCACCACAGAATTCAGGACAGGTGCTCTATGACAGCAGCCAACGTATACCAACAACGCCCCACCACCGGCGCCAAAGCCGAGTCGTCGCTGCACCATGCCGACCTCGCCAGCCTGATCGGCAAGGGCCGCAAGAACGCCGGCGTGACCGTGCGTGAAAAGAAACTCCTCGGCCACCTGACCCTTCGTGGCGATGGCCACGATGCAGCCTTCGCCGCCGGCGTACACAAAGCCCTCGGTATTGAGCTTCCAGGCGCCCTGCAGGTCATCGTCAAAGGCGAAACCAGCTTGCAATGGCTCGGCCCGGATGAGTGGCTGCTGGTCGTGCCAAGCGGTGAAGAATTCGCCGCCGAGCAAAACCTGCGTGCCGCCTTGGGCGACCTGCATATCCAGATCGTCAACGTCAGCGGCGGCCAGCAGATCCTTGAGCTCAGTGGCCCGAACGTGCGCGATGTGCTGATGAAGTCCACCAGCTACGACGTGCACCCCAACAACTTCCCGGTGGGCAAGGCGGTGGGCACGGTGTTCGCCAAGTCGCAACTGGTGATCCGCCACACGGCTGAAGACACCTGGGAGCTGGTGATCCGTCGCAGCTTCTCGGATTACTGGTGGTTGTGGCTGCAGGATGCCTCGGCTGAATTCGGCCTGAGCGTCCAAGCCTGAGGAATCACCCATGAGCCGCGCACCCGATACATGGATTTTGACCGCCGACTGCCCCAGCGTGCTCGGCACGGTGGACGCGGTCACCCGCTATCTGTTCGAGCAGGGTTGCTACGTTACCGAGCACCATTCGTTCGATGATCGGCTTTCCGGGCGATTTTTTATTCGCGTGGAATTCCGCCAGCCCGACGGTTTTGACGAGCAGGGTTTCCGCGATGGCCTGGCCACTCGTGGCGAAGCCTTTGGCATGATCTTCGAGCTTACGGCGCCGAACTACCGGCCAAAAGTGGTGATCATGGTCTCCAAGGCCGATCACTGCCTGAACGACCTGCTGTACCGCCAGCGCATCGGCCAACTGTCGATGGACGTGGTTGCGGTGGTGTCCAACCACCCCGATTTGAAACCTTTGGCCGACTGGCACCAGATTCCCTACTACCATTTCCCCCTCGACCCCAACGACAAACCGTCCCAGGAGCGTCAGGTGTGGCAAGTGGTGGAAGATACCGGCGCCGAATTGGTGATCCTTGCGCGCTACATGCAAGTGCTGTCGCCGGAGCTGTGCCGCAAGCTGGATGGCAAAGCGATCAACATTCACCACTCGTTGCTGCCGGGGTTCAAGGGCGCCAAACCGTATCACCAGGCGTACAACAAGGGGGTGAAGTTGGTGGGCGCCACGGCGCATTACATCAACAACGATCTGGATGAAGGGCCGATCATCGCCCAAGGTGTGGAGGTGGTGGATCACAGCCACTATCCCGAGGATTTGATTGCCAAGGGGCGGGATATCGAAGGGCTGACATTGGCGCGGGCGGTGGGTTATCACATTGAGCGGCGGGTGTTTTTGAACGCCAATCGGACGGTGGTGCTCTGACTGGCGCCAATCGGGGGCAAGCCCCCTCCCACAGTTGACCAAGTTCTGCCTTTGGAATGCGGTCGAATGTGGGAGGGGGCTTGCCCCCGATGAGGCCCTCACAAACAACGCAAGAAAACAGCATCTGTACCCGAGCACTTAAACGCGCTGCCCCCCAAATGGGCAACGCAGTTCCATAAAAACAACAGCGAGGTGAAAGCATGTCTGGTAATCGTGGTGTCGTGTATCTCGGCAACGGCAAGGTCGAAGTACAGAAAATCGACTATCCCAAAATGCAGGACCCCCGTGGCAGGAAGATTGAGCACGGCGTCATCCTGCGCGTGGTCTCCACCAACATCTGCGGCTCCGACCAACACATGGTGCGCGGCCGTACCACTGCCCAGACCGGCCTGGTGCTCGGTCATGAAATTACCGGTGAAGTGATCGAGAAGGGCAGCGATGTCGAAAACCTGAAGATCGGTGATCTGGTTTCGGTACCTTTCAACGTGGCGTGCGGCCGTTGCCGCTCGTGCAAAGAACAACACACCGGCGTGTGCCTCACCGTCAACCCGGCGCGTGCCGGTGGCGCCTACGGCTATGTCGACATGGGCGACTGGACCGGCGGCCAGGCCGAGTACGTGCTGGTGCCGTACGCCGACTTCAACCTGCTGAAACTGCCGGACCGTGACAAGGCCATGGAGAAAATCCGCGACCTGACCTGCCTCTCCGACATCCTCCCGACTGGTTACCACGGCGCCGTCACTGCCGGCGTTGGCCCTGGCAGCACCGTGTACATCGCCGGTGCCGGCCCTGTGGGCTTGGCCGCTGCGGCTTCCGCCCGCTTGTTGGGTGCTGCGGTGGTGATCATCGGCGACGTCAACCCTATCCGTCTGGCTCACGCCAAGGCCCAAGGCTTTGAAATTGCCGACCTGTCCCAGGACACGCCGCTGCACGAGCAGATTGCTGCACTGCTCGGCGAGCCGGAAGTGGACTGCGCTGTTGACTGTGTGGGCTTTGAAGCACGCGGCCACGGCCATGACGGCGTCAAGGCAGAGGCACCGGCCACGGTGCTCAACTCACTGATGGGCGTCGTGCGCGTGGCCGGCAAGATTGGCATCCCCGGCTTGTACGTTACCGAAGACCCAGGTGCTGTAGACGCCGCCGCGAAAATGGGCAGCCTGAGCATCCGTTTCGGCCTGGGCTGGGCCAAATCCCACAGCTTCCACACCGGGCAGACACCGGTGATGAAGTACAACCGCCAGTTGATGCAGGCGATCATGTGGGACCGTATCAACATTGCCGAAATCGTCGGCGTGCAGGTGATCAGCCTGGATGATGCCCCGCGTGGGTATGGCGAGTTTGATGCGGGTGTGCCGAAGAAGTTTGTGATTGATCCGCATAAGTTGTTCAGTGCGGCATAAAGAGCAGGGCAAATAATAAGGGCGACCCCAGGGTCGCCCTTATTATTTATTGTGAGTTGAGCCGCAGGTAGGGAGTGGCTGTTACACCCTCTTCAACGACAGTCTTTCCGCCATAGTCACAACGTAGCCTTCCCTCTGTCTGGGTGATGGTCTCTGCCTTGAGTGCGTACCTGGGGGCTAGATAATCGTCATCTGTTCCGGCTGTCTGGCCCTTCCATGTCCTGCCCCTGGTGTGGGCCGATTCGCCGTAGGGCGGTGGCAGGTCAGGGTCCGTGTAGGGTTTGGAGTGGATGTCGCTGACGGCTGGGCATTGGCCGATGTCGATGGCCTGGCCCGATGAAGCCTGGTGTGGCCTGCGAAAATCGAGAAGGTTGAGTGCGGTAGCGGCAGCAAAAATATTGGGTATCAATCCGATCATGTCGTCACAGTTCCTTTGTTTGTGGCTGAACCTTCGCGTCGAAAATCGTGAGAAGGCTGCCTTGGGTGGGCCGTGCCGGGCCTATAGTTCCGCAAGAACGTCGACGGCTGGCTGAGGATTTGTGAACGTGAACGGTCGGAATGATTCGGGTGACGTTTTTACTGATGCGTAAATGAGCACTTGGAAATTGCCAGGGCTTCGCAATACGTGCCTTTCCACTCGCCAATAGGAGGGATAAGGTTCCAGGCAGACACAGGTTTGAGCGCGACCGAAAAGCTCGCGTCGTTATTCATGGGGCCCTTATAGGTGCAGGTGACGGTTTTGTTGTTTGCATCGTACCGGGCATCGTGAAAGGTCGAATCATTCAAGTACGATGCGGCAGCCAACGGGTTTTCACCTGTCCAGGCCCGTCCATCAGGTTGTGACGCCTCATAGCGGTAACCACCCTTGATCATCTCCGTTTGTTTGATGGCTTGTATCGAGGGACAGGTGGAGGTCGCTGCACCAACAGTGTTCACCAGGGCCATCGTGGCCAACATACCTGCAAGTAGTGAGCTTCTCATTACCCACCTCCTGTGGGTTGCGGGAAGCCTTATGCTGGGGATTATTCTCCGTCGATGGCTACTGTGAGAACTGACAGTGCTTTAGAAGAAGTCGAGATCAAACCACGGTTTTTTATTGCCAGGGACGAAAGATGCTGGCCTATCGCGCTGCCAGCGCCCCTTGGTACACCGTCGGCCCCGTCGGTTGTTTGCTCACCGACCCACCCTTGGTCTCCGAACTCACCATCAACTCCACCGGCTTGCGGATGCTTTTCTGCTGACGCGGGTTAAGTCCGATAATGCCTTTGCCATCTTCCGGCAGCAGCCCAAGCGACACCGGTGCGCTGCCTTCGGGCATGGCCCACAGTTCCAGGCTGCGTTCCGGCTCAGCTGCTGCCGTGGCGATCGGTTCTACTTCGAGGTAATCCTTGTGCGCCATGATCTGTGCCGCAGGTTGCTGGGCAGTGGTCACCAGGGTGGCGGCAGACTTGACGTTGTCTTGGGTGTAGAGCGCGCCGCCAAGCCCGGCGACGATGGCCACGCAGACACCGATAAACAGGTGCGGGCGGCTCCAGAATGGGGTTTTTTGTTCAATTACTTGGGGGCGGGTGGCGCTCATATGGCTGTTCCTGGCGAGTCTTGAAGTCATTTCATGGACTCTGGTAGGCCGATTGGGTTCCTCGGCCGACCCGGAACAATGTGCCGGATACCCAGTCAAACGCCTGCTTTCGCCCCTACACCCAGAGGTTGTTTCGATGAAGATTTCACGCGGTTTCGCCCTTTCCTGCCTGATGACCCTGGCGGCCGGCCCGGTGTTTGCTGCAGGGTTCAGCCTTGGCGATGCGGCCAATGCCATTTCCGGCATGCAGGGTGGCAACAACAAGGCGGCTGCTGCGGCACCGTCTTCCGAGACGGCTGGGCTGCTCAGCGCCCTGACCTCGCAATTGAACATCACTCCTGAACAAGCCGTAGGCGGTACGGGTGCCATGCTGGGCCTGGCCAAGAACAAACTGAGCGGCAACGACTATTCGCAACTGGGCAATAGCGTGCCGGGCCTCGACCAACTGTCGGGCAACAATGCGTTGGGTAGCCTCGGGGCATTGAGCGGGATGCTCGGCCAGGCCGGCGGCAGCAAGACCAGCGGCCTGGACGGTTTGCTGGGTAACGTGAAGAACACCAACGACCTGAACACCGCGTTCAGCGCCCTGGGCATGGACAGTGGGATGGTCGGCCAGTTTGCCCCGGTGATCCTGCAATACCTGGGCGGGCAGGGTGCCAACAGCTCGTTGCTGGGCAAGCTGGCCCAGGCCTGGGGCACCGGCAGTTAAAGACGCTCCGCGCGCAGTTGCTCGATGCGTGCGTCTTTCTCCGTCCAGAGCTGGTTGACCCAGTTCTGGACGGTCTGGCGAAACGCCGGATCGTTTTCGTAATCCCCTTGCCACAATGCCGGATCCAACTCACGGGTCTGGATGTCAATGATCACCTTGGGCACCGCGCCGCTGATCAAGTCCCAGAACCCCGGAATCTTTTGCTGCGGATAGACCACGGTCACGTCCAGCACGGCGTCCAACTGTTCTCCCAGCGCCGCCAGCACAAACGCCACGCCGCCCGCCTTGGGCTTGAGCAAGCGAGTAAATGGCGACGCCTGCTGCTTGCGTTTGGCCTCGCTGAACCGCGTGCCTTCGAGGTAATTGACCACCGTCACCGGCTGGCGCTTGAACAGCTCGCAAGCCTCCTGGGTGATCTTCAAGTCCTGCCCCGCGAGTTCCGGGTGCTTGGCCAGGAACGCCTTGGTGTAGCGCTTCATGAACGGGTAGTCCAACGCCCACCAGGCCAGGCCCAGGAAAGGCACCCAGATCAGCTCTTTTTTCAGGAAGAATTTGAAGAACGGCGTGCGCCGGTTCAGGGCCTGGATCAGCGCCGGGATGTCGACCCAGGATTGGTGGTTGCTGATCACCAGGTAGCTGGTGTCACCGCGCAAATCGCCGCCGCCGCGAATGTCCCATTGGGTGGGGATGCACAGCGCGAAAATCAGCTTGTCGATTTCTGCCCAGGTCTCGGCGATCCACATCACCGCCCACGACATGTAATCACGATAGCGGCCGGGGGCCACTAGCTTGAGCAGGGCAAACACCATCAGCGGGCCGATCAGGACCAGGGTGTTGAGCAAGAGCAGCAGTGAGACAAAACAGCCGGTGAGCAGGCGGCGCATAAGTAACTCTTGGAATCCTGTGGGCGGGCCATGATAAGCAGCTTGAGTCTAGAGGCCAAATCCCAATTCGCCGGACGAATGTTTCACAATGTGCCGGTTATGCTGGGGTGAGCTAACTAAGTGCTGCCTTTGCGGTCTAGAATCCGCCTACTTCTTTCCGAGGAAATCACTTCGTGAAACTGCTCCTTGCCTCCCTCGCCCTGGCTGCCCTGCCTGTCATGGCCGCCGAACCGACCCTTTACGGTCGCTACGAATACATCCAGTTGCCGGAGATCGGCGAAACCTTCAAGGCCAAGATGGACACCGGCGCGCTGACCGCCTCGCTGTCGGCCCGCGACATCGAGACCTTCACCCGTGATGGCGACGATTGGGTGCGCTTCCGCCTCGGCGGCAAGGATGCGTCCAATAAAGTCTACGAACACAAAGTCTCGCGCATCAGCAAGATCAAGAGCCGCGCCGACGAAGACGACGACAAGGACGAGCCGACCGTGGCCAAACGTCCGGTGGTCGACCTCGAAATGTGCCTGGGCAACGTCAAGCGCACCGTCGAGGTCAACCTCACCGACCGCAGCAGCTTCAACTACCCGTTGCTGATCGGCGCCAAGGCCCTGCGTGAATTCGGCGCTGCGGTAAACCCGGCGCGTCGTTACACTGCGGACAAACCGGACTGCTGACGGACCACCATGCCGCATATCCTGATTGTCGAAGACGAAGCGGCGATAGCCGACACACTGATATTCGCCCTGCAAGGCGAGGGCTTCACCACCACCTGGCTGAGCCTCGGCCAGGAGGCGCTGGCCTATCAGCGCCAGACGCCGGCCGACCTGGTCATCCTCGACATCGGCCTGCCGGACATCACCGGGTTTGAAACCTGCAAGCAACTGCGCCGGTTCAGCGAGGTGCCGGTGATGTTCCTCAGTGCCCGGGATGGCGAGATCGACCGAGTGGTGGGGCTGGAGATCGGCGCCGACGATTATGTGGTCAAGCCGTTCAGCCCACGGGAAGTGACGGCGCGGGTCAGGGCGATCCTTAAACGGATCGGCCCAAGTGCTGCGCCTGCGGTGTTCCAGGTTGATCTGGAGCGCATGCAGATCAGTTATCGCAGCCAGCCTTTGAGCCTCACACGCCATGAATTCCGCTTGCTGCAAAGCCTGCTGGAACAGCCCGAGCGCGTCTTCAGCCGCGAGCAACTTCTGGATGCGGTCGGTGTGGCGGCCGATGCAGGCTACGAACGCAATATCGACAGCCACATCAAAAGCCTGCGCAGCAAGTTGCGCAGCGTGGCCGCCGATGCCGAGCCGATCCAGACCCATCGCGGCCTCGGCTACAGCTACAGCCCGAGCAACAGCTGATGCGCCTGGGGCTACGGATTTTCCTGGTGTATGCCCTGTTTATCGGCCTGACCGGCTATTTTGTGCTCAGCACCGTGATGAAGGAAATCCGCCCCGGTGTGCGCCAATCCACCGAAGAAACCCTGGTGGACACTGCCAACCTGCTGGCCGAGATCCTGCGCGATGACGTGAAGAACGGCACCCTCGGCCAAAGCCACTGGCCGGAACTGCTCAAGGCCTATGGCAATCGCCAGCCGGGCGCGACCATCTGGGGGCTGCCGAAAAACCAGGTCAACCACCGTATCTACGTGACCGACGCCAAGGGCACCGTGCTGCTCGACTCCTCGGGTGAAGCGGTGGGGCAGGACTATTCCAAGTGGAACGACGTGTACCTGACCCTGCGCGGCGAATACGGCGCCCGTTCCACCCGCAGCGAACTCGATGACCCTACCTCGTCGGTGATGCACGTCGGTGCGCCGATCCGTGACAACGGCCAGATCATCGGCGTGGTCACCGTGGCCAAGCCCAATAGCTCGTTGCAGCCCTATGTCGACCGCACCGAGCGTCGCCTGCTGTGGTATGGCGCCGGCCTGGTGATTCTGGGCCTGCTGCTGGGCGCACTGTTGTCGTGGTGGCTGAGCGTTGCGCTACGTCGGTTGACGGCTTACGCCGAGGCGGTCAGCGAGGGCCGGCGCGCCGAGTTGCCGCATTACCGTGGCGGTGAGCTCAAGCAGCTCTCCACCGCCGTGGAGCACATGCGCACGCAGTTGGAGGGCAAAGCCTACGTCGAACACTACGTACACACACTGACCCACGAATTGAAGAGCCCATTGGCCGCGATACGCGGTGCGGCCGAGCTGTTGCAGGGCGATATGACCCGCGAACAACAGCAGCGCTTCGTCGGCAATATCGACAGCGAAAGCGCGCGCCTGCAGCAGTTGATCGAACGCTTGCTGAACCTGGCGCAGGTCGAGCAACGCCAGGGCCTGGAAGCGCAGGCCAGCATCCCGTTGGCGGCCATGGTCGATGAGGTGCTCAACGCCCAATGTGCGCGAATTGAAGGTGCTGGGCTGCAAATCGAACAAGCGATTGCGGCGGATGTGAAGGTCTATGGCGAACCCTTCTTATTGCGTCAGGCACTGGGCAACTTGCTGGAGAACGCGCTGGACTTCACACCGCCCGGCGGCCTGTTGAGGTTCGGCGCACAGACGCGACACAACGACGTGCAGGTGAGCTTATTCAACCAGGCCGCGCCGATTCCCGACTACGCCCTGCCACGCTTGAGCGAGCGCTTCTACTCACTGCCACGCCCGGCCAGCGGGCGCAAAAGCACCGGCCTGGGCCTCAACTTTGTCGAGGAAGTGATGAAGCTGCACGGCGGCGCGCTGCAGATCGGCAATGTCGAAGGCGGCGTGCAGGTGGTGCTGCATCTCCACACAGTCTCCACATTGCCCACATAAATCCCCCACACAGGCTGCCCAGACTCTCCCCATCAAAACAGGGAGAGACCCATGAACCGCAGCCTGCTTTTCAAACTTGGCGCGATTGCGCTGCTGATCCTGCTGTTGCTGATTCCATTGCTGATGATCAACGGCATCATCAGTGACCGCCAGCAACTGCGCGATGGCGTCCTGATGGACATTGCCCGCAGCTCCAGCTACGCCCAGCGCCTCACCGGCCCAGTGATGGTGGTGCCGTATCGCAAGACCGTGCGCGAGTGGAAGCTCAATGAAAAACTCAACAAACGCTACGAAGTCACCCGTGAAGAGCGCGGTCGTCTGTATTTCCTGCCGGACCGTTTTGAGCTTGACGGTAAAGTGCAAACCGAGCTGCGTGCACGGGGCATCTACCAGGCGCGGCTGTTCCATGCCGACAACCGCATCAGCGGGCGTTTCGAGTTGCCTGCGCAGTTGGGCATCACCGAAGATTTTGCCGATTACCGCTTTGACCCGGCGTTTCTGGCGGTGGGTATCAGCGATATTCGTGGCATCGAAAACGCGCTGAAGCTGGAACTGGGCAGCCAGCGCCTGGAGTTCGAACCGGGCTCCCAGGTGGATTGGCTGGGTGAGGGCGTGCACGTGGCGCTGCCGGAGCAGGACAGCAAAAAGCCCTATGTGGTGGACTTTGCCTTTGACCTGCGCCTGCAAGGCACCGAACAACTGCAAGTGGTGCCGGTGGGTAAGACCAGCCAGGTGTCACTCGCCTCGAACTGGCCGCACCCCAGCTTCATCGGCAATTTTCTGCCGGCACAACGCGAGGTGACCGACAAAGGCTTTACCGCCAACTGGCAGACCTCATTCTTCTCCACCAACCTCGAGCAAGCCCTGCAAACCTGCCTGGACAAGCAAGGCTGTGAGGACTTCAACAACCGCAGCTTCGGCGTGAACTTCATCGACCCGGTGGATCAGTACCTCAAGAGCGACCGCGCGATCAAATACGCGCTGCTGTTCATCGCATTGACGTTTGCCGGTTTCTTCCTGTTCGAAGTGCTCAAAAGCCTGGCGGTGCACCCGGTCCAGTACGCCTTGGTGGGTGTTGCGCTGGCGTTTTTCTACCTGCTGCTGTTGTCGTTGTCCGAGCACATAGGCTTCGCTCTGGCCTACCTGATCTCGGCGAGCGCCTGTGTGGTGTTGATTGGCTTCTACGTGTGCCACGTACTGCGCAGTGTGACCCATGGCCTGGGCTTTTCGGCCGGGCTGGCGGCGTTGTATGGCTTGCTGTACGGGCTGCTGAGTGCCGAGGATTATGCCTTGCTGATGGGCTCGCTGCTGCTGTTCGGCCTGCTGGGCACGGTGATGGTGCTGACGCGCAAACTGGACTGGTATGGCGTGGGCAAGCGCAAGGTGGCCGCTCCATTGGAGTTTGATCTGGAGGCAGTGCAATGATCGGATTGCGGGAGGATCAGCAGATGAAGGCGCAGTTGGTGGCCAGGATAAATCAGCTATTTCCTGATCTACGCGGACCCCGTGTAGTGAGCGGGCTAGCCCCGCGCTGGGCTGCGCAGCAGCCCCAAAACCAGCCGCTGAGGAGTGCCTGATACACCCTTGGCTGCTTGATTAGGGCTGCTGCGCAGCCCAGCGCGGGGCAAGCCCGCTCACTACAGAAAGGCTGTCGGCCCGGCGTGGGGGGCTTGAGGTCACACGGGCGGTTGCGTCTCCAACATCGACGGCCGCTGGCTGACCTCGGCGTACCACGCGGCAAGCTGCGGGGTATCCGACCGCCATTGCATATCAGGGTGACGGAAATCGAGGTAACCCAAGGCGCAGGCCACGCTGATGGCGGCGATGTCGAAGTGGCTGGTCAGTTCGGCAATCGCATCAGCCTCTAACTCGGCCAGGGTGCGACGGATCTTGTTGCGCTGCTCGTCGAGCCACGGGGCCCAATGCTTCTCCACCGGGCGCAGGGCGCTTTCGTAACGCACCAGCACGGCGGCATCCATGATGCCATCGGCCATCGAGGCCAGGGTCAGGCGGCGCCAGCGGGCCGAGCCGTCACGAGGGATCAGCGGGTTGCCGACGTGCTGGTGGTCGAAGTAATCGAGGATCACCCGGCTGTCGTGCAGCACCGTGCCGTCGGCCAGGCACAGCGCTGGGATCTTGCCCACGGGGTTGTCTTGTACCAGCTGCGCATCCGGGTTGACCGGGGTCGGCATGCAGCCGTGAAGGGCGACGCGGTCCTGCTGGCCGGTTTCGATCAACAGCACGCGGACTTTGCGCACAAACGGCGAAGCGGGGTTGTGGAACAAGGTCATGCTGGGAGTGGACATGGGCATTCCTCGGAAAGAGCAGTGGGGTAACCGACGGCGTCCTCAGCCGCGCCGGGTTTATCGGCGGAGCACGCCAGGGCACCCAGTTTAATCAGTGCCCAATGAGGCCGGTGGTTAGTTTTTTTCTGGCGGGATTGCTCTCAAGTAGTTGTAAACCGTGGCCCGGGAAATATCGAAGTACTCGCCGAAATAATCGACGAAGTTGCGAATGTCCAGCAGGCCACTGGCTCTGGCTTGGGCCAGGGCGTACATGATCTCGGTGCGACCAAAGTCACTTCGCCGCACGCAGTGTTCGACGGATATGGCCTCGACGATGTCGTTGAGCTTTTCCCGCCAATCCGCGCTGAACAACGGCGCGGGTCGCGCTTGAGGTTGCAGGCCCACGGCGAAGCCGCTGAGTAGCTTTTGCACCTGAGATAACGCCGTCATATCGAAGTTCAGACACAGCAGGGCGACGATGTCGCCCTCTTCGGAGCGGGCCGCGATAGAGATTGAGCGCAGCGTGCGGTTATTGGGGCCAGCCTTTTCATACGGACCGATGACATCCAGCCCCTGGTCCAGCTCCGGCAGATTGCAAATCAGCGAGGCATCCCCGACTTTGCGCTTGGAGAAACCATTCGCGATGTGCACGATCAATCCGCTGCGGATATCGTGAACCACCGCTTCCAGGTCGGGAAAAAGCAAGGCAGCGATGCCGTCTGCCGCTGCATTCATGAACGCGATATTGGCCATGGGGAAATAAAGCACTTGAATGTGAAGGGACTGATTGTACGGAGTCGACCCTGCCTTTGACAGGTTGTCCGGTCTTGGCGATACCTGCGCGCTCAGCGGTGGATCTGCGCCAGGAAGGCTTGAGCCCGGTCGCTCTTGGGCTCGGTAAAAAACTGCTCTGGCGGCAGGTCTTCCACAATACGTCCCGCGTCGAGGAACAGCACCCGTTCGGCGACCTGGCGAGCGAAGCCCATTTCGTGGGTGACGCACAGCATGGTCATGCCGGTGTCGGCCAATTTGACGATGACGTCCAGCACTTCGTTGACCATTTCCGGGTCGAGTGCCGAGGTGGGTTCGTCGAACAGCATGATTTTCGGCTCCATGCACAGTGCCCTGGCGATCGCCACCCGCTGTTGCTGGCCGCCTGAAAGTTGGCTGGGGTACTTGTTCGCCTGGCTGTCGATACCGACCTTGCTCAGATAATGCCGTGCGTGTTCTTCGGCGCGCCTGCGTGACAGGCCGCGTACCGATATCGGGGCCAGGGTGCAGTTTTGCAGGACCGTCATGTGGGGGAACAGGTTGAAGTTCTGGAACACCATGCCAATCTCGCGCAACGCTTTATGCCTGGCCGGCGAAGGTTTCCCGAGGTCGGTATCCAGCGCTCGGATGACCCCGCTCTCGGCAATTTCAAGGCGGCTGATGCAGCGAATCAAGGTCGACTTTCCCGAACCGGAAGGGCCGCACAGAACGATGCGCTCACCTTGGCTGACGTTAAGGTCGATGGCGTGAAGGACCTGGAAGTTGCCATACCATTTGTTCAATCCACTGATGTGCACCACGGACTTTCGCGTGGGCGGGGCAGAAAGGGAACGACCGTCTGGTGCGGTGATGTACGAATTCATGACTAGCCCTCTGGACCGCAGTGTGTGGGGGAGACCGGATTACCCGATGTGCTTGCTCAGTGACCGTTCCAGTCGTTTGAGCGCGCGTCTGACGACTTCGACGATGACCAGGTACAGCACCGCCGCCCAGAGGTAGATCTGGAAATCGAAGGTGCGTGAGAAGGCCAGTTTGGTAACGCCCATCAGGTCATAAATAGTGACCAGCGAGGCGATGGAACTGGCCTTGATCATCAGGACCAGTTCGTTACCCAGCGGCCCGATGGCGACCAGCAGCGATTGCGGCAGGATGACTTTTCTCAAGGTGGTCCAGCGAGACAGGCCCAGGGTTTGCGAGGCTTCGCGCTGGCCCGGTGCGATGGCGGTCAGGGCACCGCGCATGATCTCGGCTTGATAGGCCGCCGTGTTCAGGGTGAAGGCCAGCAGGGTGCAGAGCCAGGCATCCCGGAAGAACCACCAGAGACCGAACTCTTGCCAGAAGCCTTTGAAAGACCCCAGGCCGTAATACAGCATGAACAGTTGGACCAGCAGCGGCGAACCGCGAAAGAAGTACACATAGACGCCAGTGAAGCCGCGCACCCAGCGATAGGTCGACAAGCGGCCCAAGGCAATCAATAGACCTAGTAATGCCCCGAGGCTGAAAGAAATCGCCACCAGTTTGCCGGTTACCAGCAAGCCGTCGATAAAGCGTGGGGCGTAACGTTCAAGCAACGCCACGTTGAGCAGCGTGCTCCACAGGTTCTCGCTGTTCATGGCTTGGCACTCTGTTGGTGGCGGCTGAAACAGCGTTCGAGCACATGGAACACGCGGCCGGACAACGCCGAGAAAAACAGATAGCCCAAGCAGGCCACGGTGTAGAACAGCATGGGTTCTTTGGTCACGCTGACTGCCAGGCTGGTCTGGCGCATCAGGTCGACCAGGGAGATAGTCGAAACCAGCGAGGTGTCCTTGAGCAGTGACAACCAGTTGTTCGACAGGCCGGGCAAGGCGATGCGTGTCAGTTGTGGCAGGACCACCCTGCGAAAGGTCGTGCCCTTGGACAAGCCCAGCATGGCGGCCGCCTCCAGCTGACCCTTGGGCAGTGTCTTGAGGGCGCTTAACCAGATCTCGCTGGAAAACGCGGCAAACACCAGGCTGAAGGCAATCATGGCCGCGACGAAGGTGTTGATGGCTACCTCGCCCTGGTAACCCATGGCGGCAAATAGCTTTTGTGCGGCGATCTGGCAGCCGTAATAAATGATCAGCAGGGTCAGTAGTTCGGGCAGTCCACGGAATACCGTGGAAAATGCCGTGGCACCAGTCCGTAGCCAGCGCCATCTGGACCGCGCCGCCAGCGCCACTGCCACGCCCAGCGGCAAACCGAGCGGCACGCAGGCAAGGGCCAGGGCGATCGTGACCAACGCACCTGCGAGCAGCGCCGAGCCCCAGCCATCGCTGGCAAAAGATAACAATGACAGTTGTTCGAGCATGCCAGAACCCTCTCGCGAAATTTGACCTGCACGGGCGCGCGGTGCTCAAGATCAGCACGGCGCCGCAGTGCCGGAGGAGCGTCCCGGGCCAGTGCCCGGGCCCCGAAGGTCAATAGATATCGAAGGCGAAGTAGCGGCTGGCGATCTTTTTGTAAGTGCCATCGGCGACGATTTCGTCCAGCGCCCGGTTCAGCCGCTCGCGCAACGCGACGTCTTCCTGGCGTACCGCAATGGCCGCATCGGTGTTGGTGCCGTCAATGTCCCCGAGGATCTTGCAGCAGTCTTTGCCGGCACTTTCTACCCATGCCAGCAGTGGGTATTTGTCGGCGATGACACCGTCCAGGCGCCCGGCCGCCAGGTCGCTGGCGGCTTCGTCCTGGGAGGGGTAGAGCTTCACCGTGGCGCCGGCCGCGCCATAGTGTTCTTCGGCGTAGATGGCTTGTGTCGAATAAGACTGGGCGCCCACCGTCAGGCCTTTAAAGTCGGTCTGGGCATCGCGGATGCCTGAGTCGTTGGCCACGGCGACCGACAACGGTGTGCGGTAATAGCGGTTAGTGAAGGCGATTTTCTTTTTGCGCTCTTCGGTGACATTCATCGAGGCCACTATGGCATCGTATTTTTTCGCCAGCAGCGCGGGAATCATGCCCTCCCAGTCCTGAGTGACAAAGGTGCAGGTGACCTTCATTCGCTCACACAGGGCGTTGGCAATGTCGATATCGAAGCCGTGCAGTGTGTTGGTGGAATCCACGTAATTGAACGGTGGATAAGCCCCTTCGCTGGCAATGCGCAGTGTTTCAGCGTGTGCCGCACCCGCGACGGTGCAGAGTAGCCAGAGGGATGCTATGGAAATCGTACTAAGCGGCTTTTTCATTTGAATACCTACCTTATTGTTATTGTTTATTCAGGTGTTGATTCGGTACCTAGGCGGGCGTGACGTTGTCCGCATCGCCAGGCGCCACGGCCCGGACCAACCCGACCGCCAGGGTGGCGATGGCAATGTCCTGGGCTGCGAGGCCGGTCAGGTCAGCGACGGTCACGTCGTCAGCGTTGATGCGCCCTTGGAGGCTGCCTGCCAACACGTGCCCCAGGGAGATGTCGGCAGTGTTGGTGACCAGCCCGGCGCGAAGGGCATGCCCCAGTTCACCGCGCTCGGCGCATTGGCGGTGGTCGTCGGTCATGATGACCTGGGCCATCGCCAGAATGTGCGGGTCAAGTTCCTGTTTGCCCTGGCTGTCCGCGCCCAGGGCGACGATATGGGTGCCAGGTTTTACGGCGGACACCGGAACAATTGCCTGGGTTGACGGCGTGCAGGTGATGACGACATTGCAGTGCTCGAACACCTCCTCAACCGTGGCCAGCGCGTGAACCGACAAACCGTGATGCCCCAGTTTCTCTGCCAGCCGGGCGGCTTTGGCCGGGTCCCGCCCCCAGATAAAGACCCGGTCGGTCCCCAGGAGGTGTGCGGCCCAGTGTGCCTGGTGTTCGGCCTGATGCCCGGTGCCGAGAATACCCAGCGCGGTGACCTGTGGCGGAGCGCCGGCCTTCGCCGCCAATGCCCCGGCGGCGGCTGTCCGCCAACTGGTCAGCCAGCCTTCATCGTTGAGGATGGCGATGATCTTGCCGGTGTGTGAGCTGAAGACCAGCATCAACCCGTTATTGGTGTCCAATCCCTTGGACGGGTTCTCATAGAACCCCATGGCCAGTTTGACGACGAAGGTTTCCCCGCCCCGCAAATAACCGAGCCTGATATGACAGTCCCCAGGAGGTTCCTGGAACAGCAGCTCGCCGGACTTGGCACTGATGACGTTGTTTTGGGCATGTTGCATACAGGCATCGCGCACCACGCGCAGCATGTCGTCGCGCTTCAGCACAGTGCGCAGGTCGGCAAGGTCATAGATGGGAAGCGTCATTACGTATTGCCCCGCAAACTGTCGGCACAGGATGTGTGACCTGGGGCAGAGATTAAGCGTATTTAGATGCTTTGTATAAGTTGTTATTAATGTCTAATTATTGCTGAGAAGCGATCTATTGATTGCCCCGATTCAACGGTGCAGCACCCCCCAGAGCGCAATGACTGCCGGAACCCCCAGCCCCAGCCAACTCAGCGAATCCCACAGCCCATCCCCCAATAACGCCGCGAACAACCCTGCCGCCGTAAGCAGGCCTATCCCCAGCGGGAAGGCAAACACCTTCCAGAAGTTCGACTGGCGCGGCTTCATGGCTTGCCCGCCTTGCGCCGGACAACCCACAGGTAGACGCCGCTGCCCAGCACGACAATGGTCAGCACATCCAGCACCGCCCAGAGGACCTTCATCGGCATGCCGCCGTAGTCACCGAAATGCAGCGGCTGGGACATGCCCATGGCGTCCATGTACCAGGGCCGTTCGGCAATGGCGGTGACGGCCAGGGTGCTGGCGTCGATCAGCACTGGTGTGAGCAGGTGCGAGGTCAGGTGGGTGCTGCCCTTCATGAACACGGCGTAATGGTGCTCACTGGAAAAGCGCGTGCCGGGGAAGGCGATGAAGTCCGGCTCCATGCCGGGCGCGGCTTTGGCAGCGATGTTCAGCAGCTCGGTGGCCGGTGCGCGCTGGGTCAGTGGCGGGGCGTTTTTGTAGGGCTCGATCATTGCGCTGAGACTGTCCTGGCGCCAGGCGGCGATGATCAGGTCGGCGCAGGCGCTGATCACGCCGGTCACACCCACCACCAGCGCCCAGGTCAATGTAACCACGCCGATCAGGTTATGCAGGTCGAGCCAGCGCAGACGGGTGGATTTGTCCTGGCGCACGGTGGCGAACTTCAAGCGGCGCATGAACGGCAGGTAAAGCACCGTGCCCGAAATGATCGCCACGACAAACAGCACCCCCATGAACGCCAGCAACCACTTGCCCGGCAGGCCGGCGAACATATCCACATGCAGGCGCAGCAGGAACAAGGTGAAGCCGCCGTTGGCCGCCGGGGTTTCCAGCGCGTCGCCGGTGCGCGCGTCGAGCATGAAGGTGTGCGACGAGTTGGGCTCAGTGCCTGCGGTGGCCGCCATGATCGCGATCACGCCGTTCTTGTCATCTTCGTCCCAGGCCAGGTACTGCATGGCTTCGCCGGGCCGATGAGCCTGCGCCTTGGCCACCAGCTGTTCCAGGTTGAGCTGCGGCGTGTCGGCAGGCATCTGCGCCAGTTCCGGCTCGTTGCCCAGCAGGTGGTCGATCTCGTGGTGAAACACCAGCGGCAGGCCGGTGAGGGCGAGCAGCAGCAGGAATACCGTGCAGATCAGGCTGGTCCAGGTGTGGATGAAGGACCAGCGGCGGATGGTTTTGCTTTTCATTTTTTCAACCTTCAGACACACCAAAGCCGCCCACTGGGGCGGCCTGGTGGTTAACTCAGCCGATTACCACTGGTAGGTAGCGCTGGCGACGACGCTGCGTTGGTCGCCGAAGTAGCAGTAGTTACCATCACAGGTGGACAGGTAGTCCTTGTTGAACAGGTTGGTGGCGTTCAACTTCACCGATGCACCTTTCAGGCTGTTGTCCAGCCGACCCAGGTCGTAGTGCACTGCACCATCGAACACGGTGTAGGCATTGGCCTTGCCCAGCCAGGTGTTGGCCTGATCGCCGTAGGTATTACCGGTGTAGCGGGCACCGAAGCCGATTCCGAAACCGTCGAGCGGGCCGGTGTGCCAGGTGTAGTCGGTCCACAGCGAGGCTTGCTGGTTGGGCATGAGTTGCAGGCGGTTGCCTTTGTATTGGCCTTTTTGCACTTCGGATTTGGCCAGCGTGTAGGCGGCGATCACCTTGAGGTTTTCGGTTACGTCAGACACCGCTTCCAGTTCCAGGCCCTTGACCTTCACTTCGCCGGTCTGGTCGGTGATGGAGACACCACCTGACTGGAAGCTGGTAACCAGCACATTTTTCTGGGTCAGGTCGTACACCGCTGCGCTCAACAAGGTGTTGGAACCGGGCGGCTGGTACTTGACCCCCAGTTCCCATTGCTTGCCTTCGGTGGGTTTGTACGATTCGGTTGGCGAGACGCTGGCGTTGCTCGCTGGCTGGAAGGATTCGGCATAGGACAGGTACGGCACGAAGCCCGAGTCGAACACATAGCTCAGCGCCGCGTTGCCGCTGAAGTTCTTGCTGCGGTCAGTGTTGGTTGCGTCGCTTTGGTTGAAGTAAGTGGTGCCTTGGTGCACCCAGTCTTCACGACCGCCCAAGGTCAGGCGCCATTTGTCCAAGGCCATCTGGTCTTGTACGTAAAGGCCGGTTTGTACGGTTTTCTGGTTGTAGTCGTAAAAAGGTCGGACAGTGGTCGGGCGCACCGTCGGCTGGGTGTTGATCGGGTTGAAAATGTTGGTATCCGACGCTGTTCCGAAAATTGCGCGGTAGGACGTATCGGTGCGCTGGTGATCAAGGCCAAGCAGCAAGGTGTGGGTGATATCGCCGGTAGCAAAATCCGCCTGGAAGTTGTTGTCTACCGCGAACTGTCCGATGTTCTCGTCAACGTTGGTCGTCGAACGGCTGATATCGCCCGCTGCATTAGCGGGAGAGAAGGCATAGGAACCCACGGTCAACTGCTGGAACGACAATTCCGACTTGGTATAGCGCAGGTTCTGCTTGAACTGCCAGGTGTCGTTGAAGCGGTGTTCGAAGGCGTAGCCCAGCGCGTAGTAGGTGCGGTCGTAGTACTCGTAGTCTGGATCGCCCAGGTTCTTGTGGTGGGAAACCTCGCCCAACGGTGATTTGATCTTGGTGCCCTGGATCGGCAGGAACTGGCTGGTGGTACCCGTATCGTCGCGGGTGAATTGCGAGAGCAGCGTCAGTTTGGTGTCGGTGTCAATGTTCCACGTCAGGCTCGGCGCAATGTTGTAGCGCTTGTTGTCGATATGGTCGACCTGAGTCCCTGCATCGCGCACCACGCCGCTGAGGCCATAAAGGAACTGGCCTTCATCGTCGATCTTGCCGGTGCTTGCGAAGTTGATCTGGCGGTAGTTGTCGCTGCCGTACTGCACTTGGATGGCGTGGCTGGATTCGTCGCTGGGGCGTCGGCTGACCATATCCAGCAGGCCGCCCGGAGGGGTCTGGCCGTAGACCGACGAAGCCGGGCCGCGCAGCAAGGCGAGGCGGTCGAGGTTCCAGGTTTCGGCTTTCGGGTTGGCATACACACCGCGCGGCAGTGGCAGGCCGTCGAGGAACTGGGTCGGCTCGAAGCCGCGCACACGCATCCAGTCATAACGGGTGTCGCTGCCGTAGCTGGCAGACACGATGCCGGGCATGTATTTGACCGCGTCATCCAGGTTCTGGACGTTGCGGTCCTGCATCTGCTCACGGGTGGCGACGGAAATCGAGCGCGGTGCCTCGACGAGCGCGGTGTCGGTCTTGGTGCCTGAGGCGGTGCGCTTGGCCAGGTAGCCGTCTACCGGACCCCAGGCGCTTTCATAACTGTCCTGGCCGGTGATATTGGTGGTGGGCAACGCCACGGCCCCCTCCGGCACAGCCACCAACGTATAAGTCCCCGCACTGCTTTGCTCCAACTGCAAACCCGTCCCACGCAGCGCCTCACGCAGCGCTCCCGGCGCATCGAACTGGCCCTGGACCGGCGCCGAGGTCTTGCCCGACGCCAGCGCCGGGCTGAGGGTCAGCGCGAGGCCGCCCTGGCTGGCGATCTGGTTCAGGGTGCTGGCCAGTGGCGCCGCCGGCAGGTTGTAGGCGCGCACGCTGGACGCCTGTTCGGCGGCGACCAGCGCGGTGCTGGCCAGCGGGGCGCTGAGGGCAATGGCCACGGCTAACAGGCTGGGGCGCAACAAGGTGTCTAGCGTGCGGGACATACGGCGGCTCCTGAATGGAAATATTTCTCAATTGCCTAGGTGCCGAACGAGAAGTGAAAAGTGATAGGGGGGGATGGAAATATTTTTTGTCTGGGGTATTTGAGGGGGTTGGCAGGGCCTCTTCGCGAGCAAGCGATAGCCAAGGCACCGCCAAACCTAAGGCTTACGCGTAACCGTCACCCACCACGGTGTGTGCTGCTCGATCTGCACCGGCAGCGTCGGCAGCAGCGCGTTGAGCGCCAAGGTGGTGTCGTGCAGCGGGAAGCTGCCGGTGATGCGCAGGTCGGCCACGTTTTTATCCACGCCCAGGTAACCGGTGCGGTAGCGGCTCAGCTCCTCGACCACATCGCCCAGGCGAGCGTTGTCCACCACCAGCATGCCGCGGGTCCAGGCGTCGGTGGCCGGGGTGACGGCAAGCGTAGGGCCCAGACCGTCGCTGCGCATCAGCACTTGCTGGCCTTCCTTGAAAATCTGTTCCCGGTGCAGGGCTTCGGGCTGAGCGGCCACCGCCGACTGCAGCACGCTCAAGCGCGTGGCGTCGTCTTCGCGCTTGACGATAAACCGCGTGCCCAGTGCCCGCAGGCTGCCGTCGCGAGTTTGCACATAGAACGGGCGTGCGTCGTGGTGGCCGGTCTCGACCAGGATTTCGCCTTCCTGCAACACGATCAGTCGGCGTTTTTCATCAAAACGCACATCGATAGCGCTGTGGGTATTGAGGTTGATCAGCGTGCCGTCCGCCAGTTTCAGCGTGCGCTGCTCGCCGGTGGCGGTACGTTGGTCAGCCAGCCAATAGTGGACCGGCACATAACGCTCACCGGCAAACAACGCCAGGCCAATTACCACGGCGATACTCGCCAGACCACTGCCCAACTTGCGCACACGCTGGCGAATGCCCTCACGCGATTGCAACAACGCCGCCCGCGCCGGGCCCGAGGCCGCACTGAAACGCTGGTCGAGCATGCCCAACTGCCGCCAGGCGCGGGCGTGCTCTTCATCGCTGGCCAGCCATTTGTCGAATTCTTCGCGCTCCACCACGCTGCCGTCGCCCGAATCGAAGGACAGTTGCCAGGCAATCGCCGCATCCAGCACACGGGCCGAGACCGGCTTGGAACTGATCACGGTCACTGCGGCTCGCCATACAGCGCGATGTAGCACTGGCGAATGCCCTGAGCCAGGTATTGGCGCACGCGCGGCACCGACACGCCGAGGCGTTGGGCGATGTCTGCGTGGCCCATGCCGTCCAGGCGGTTGTAGAGAAAGGCTGCGCGGGCCTTGCTCGACAATTTGCCGAGCAGGCGGTCGATAGCCTTGAGGTCTTCGAGGATCAGTTGCTGGGCTTCCGGCGAAGGGTGTTCGCTTTCCGGGATCAGCATCAGTTCGGTGAGGTAGGCCTGTTCCAGGGCGGCGCGACGGAAATAATCGAACAGCAGGCCCTTGGCGATCGCGATGAGAAACGCGCGGGGCTCGCGGGGTTCGCGCAACTCGTCACGGCCAAGCAGGCGCATGAAGGTGTCCTGGCTCAGGTCCTCGGCGCGGCTAGGACAGGCCACATTGCGTCGCAGCCACGCCAACAGCCAGCCACGATGGTCGCGATACAACGCGCCAACAAGCTCACTGTGTGGGTTCTGGATTGACGACAAGGCAGCACCTGGCAAACGCGATGTTTAAACTAACGAGAATTATTCGCGATTGTGTCAGAGCCGTGGGGTGGGCGCAATTGGCGTCTGTCGGTTTGAAGGGGGGACGCTTTTGGGGTGAGTGGGCTTGCCCCGCGCTGAGCTGCGTAGCGGCCCCAAAAACTGATTTCACGGTTTGCCGGGCAGAACGCGGTGTTTTTATTGGGGTGGCTGCGCCACCCAGCGCGGGGCAAGCCCGCTCACTACGAGGATCAGCGGCGTTAGAAAGAGGGCGCGTGTTGGCGCCGTTTCCATTGGCTCAAACGCTCTTGCAACGCCTGAGGCGTGTCGATGTGTTGTGCACGCGCGCGGCTGAACAGGATGAGCATCAGCTCGGCCGTGGCCAGGGCATCGGCGCTGGCGTGATGGCGTTCGCCCACGTGCAGGTTGAAGTGGTTGATCCAGTCGTCCAGCCCGGCTTCGCGGATATGGGCTTGCGGGCATAGCAGCGGGGCGATGTCGGCCACATCCAGAAACGGATGGGCCAGGCGGTAACCCAGGCTGTCCTTGAGCGCCCGGCACAGCATGTGTTGATCGAACGGTGCATGGAAGGCCAGCAACGGGCTGTCGCCGACGAACGACATGAAGTCCAGCAGGGCTTCCACCGGGTCGCTGCCGGCGGCGATCGCACTGGGGCCGAGGCCGTGGATTAATACGCTGGGGCTGAGTTTTGTCTCGGCGCGTTGCAGTGTGCGTTCGAACAGCTGGGAGAAGTCCACCGCGCCGTCCTCGATCACCACCGCGCCAATGGACAGCACTTGGTCACGGTTGAGGTTCAGGCCGCTGGTTTCCAGGTCCAGCACGACCCAGCGTTGGCTGCGCAATGAACCGTCGCCCAATGCCGCGGGCTTGGGCAGTTGCTCCAGTCGTCGTTGTTGCGCCGCGTCGAGCCCTGGTTTTTTCTTACGCAGCCAGCCGAACAAACTCACAGCTGATACCGCAATGTCAGGCTGCTTTGCAGGCGCTGGGCCTGGCGCAGGGATTCGCGCAGGATGCGCCGATCCAGGTGGTTGAGGCTCTCCGGGTCGACACGGTTGGAGTAGGGCTGGTTCTCACGAGTCTGCAACTGATGCTGTTGCATGCGGGTTTGCTGAATAAAGTGGTAAGCCTCTTCATAGGCCGCGCCGTCCAGGGGCTCGATCACGGCCTTGACCACCAGCTGGCGCAGGCGTTCCAGGGTGTTGTTGGCGTGGATACCGTTAGCCAGGGCCAGCAAGCGCGCGCCGTCGACAAAGGGCGTGAGGCCCTGCACCTTGAGGTCGAGGGTGGCTTTCTCGCCGCCTTTACGGGTCAGCACAAATTCGCGGAAACGTCCGACGGGCGGCCGCTGGCGCAACGCGTTCTCGGCCAGCATGCGTTGGAACAATCGGTTATCCGCGACCTGATCCAGGATGCCTTGGCGCAGTTGCTCGCAGCCACGTTCATCGCCCCACACCACGCGCAGATCGAAATAGATGCTGGAGCCCAACAGATTCTCCGGCGTCGCCTCGCGGATAAACGCCGCGAAACGCCGCGCCCATTCGGCCCGCGACAAACACAGCTCGGGGTTGCCGGCCATGATGTTGCCCTTGCACAGGCTGAACCCGCACAGCGCCAGGCTCTGGTTGATCTGCTGCGCGAGTGGCAGCAAACGCCCACGAATCTCGGCCGCTTCGGCGGCGTCCCTGGCGTCAAACAGGATGCCGTTGTCCTGGTCGGTGTACAGCGTCTGTTCACGACGGCCTTCGCTGCCAAAACACAACCAGCTGAATGGAACGCCGGGGTCGCCTTTTTCGGCGAGCGTCAGCTCAATCACGCGGCACACGGTGTGATCGTTGAGCAGCGTAATGATGTGGGTGATCTGGGTAGACGATGCGCCATGGGCCAGCATGCGCTCCACCAACTGGCCGATCTCACCGCGAATCGCCACCAAATTATCCACACGCGGCGCGTTGCGGATAGTACGGGCCAGGTGCACCAGGTCCACGCGTTGCAGGGAAAACAGGTCGCGCTCGGACACCACGCCGCACAGGCGCTGGTCCTTGACCAGGCACACATGGGCGATATGCCGTTCGGTCATGGCGATCGCGGCGTCGAAGGCGCTGTGGTCCGGGGTCAAGAAGAAGGGCGCCTGGGTCATGTGGCCGTCGATGGCCTGGCTGAAGTCGCTGGCGCCATCGGCCACCACCTGGCGCAGGTCGCGCAGGGTAAATATTCCCAGGGGGGCTTTGTGCTCATCGACGATTACGATGCTGCCCACCTGCTGCTCATGCATCAGCGTCACCGCTTCGCGCAGGGGTGTGCTTGGGCTGCACGTGACCGGATGGCGCATGGCCAATTCGCCGAGGCGGGTGTTCAAGGAGTATTGAGTGCCGAGGGTTTCCACGGCTTTTTGCTGAACCTGCTGATTGACCTGGTCCAACAGGCTGCTGACGCCACGCAGGGCAAAGTCGCGAAACGGGCTGGACAGCGCGAACAGCTTGATAAACGCAGGCTTGTTCAGCTGCAGGCAGAAGGTGTCTTCGGCGGCCTTGTGCTCGGTGCGGGTCGCCCGCTCACCCAGGAGTGCGGCCAGCGGGAAGCATTCGCCGGTGGTGATTTCGAAGGTGGTTTCAGCGGTTTCTTGATTGGCCACGGGCCGCTCACCGACGACCCGGCCCTGCTTGACGATGTAAAAGTGTTCAACCGGCCCGCCCGACGGTTTGAGGATGCTCTCACCGGGGCCATAGAAGCGTAACTGGCACTGTTCCACCAAAAATGCCAGGTGGGCGTTTTCCATCTGGTTGAAGGGCGGGAAGCGTTGCAGGAACTGCAGGGTGCCGTGAATGTTCTGCAACACAGCAGTTTTCCCCGCTTGGGCGAAAGCATCAGCTTTACTCATAACAGTGACCGCAATTTTTTTGTCGTTATCGTCCTTCATGGTCGACCCCTGCGCGGCGGGTGCCCATTGGACGTAAGTCTAGGTCGCTGAAAATGCCGCAGAACTAGGGAAAAACCTTACATGACTATCGTCCAAACCCCGTAGAACACCCACTAGGCAAACTTTCCGACGAAGTGCACATTGATCGCCCTCCCGCAGATGTCTGACGAGTGTGCTGGGAGATTGATGAGAATTGCTGAGAACCGTATGTCCGATCACGATATTTTGAGCGATGCCGAGCGCGAGGCGCTGAGCGCCGTGATGCTGGAGCCTGATTTACCGCCACAACGCGTATTGATTGTTGACGACGACAAGGATGCGCGTGAACTGCTGGCGGAGATCCTGGGGCTGGACGGTATTCGCTGCATGACCGCTGAGAATGGTGAGGCGGCGTGGAATTTGTTGAAGTCCAGCAGCTCTATCGGTTTGCTGATCACCGACCTGCGCATGGCGCCCAGCAATGGCTTGGAACTGATCCGCCAGGTGCGTGAATCCACCCGTGCGGCATTGCCCATCATCATTATGTCGGGGGATGCGGAAGCGCCGGATGTGATCGATGCGATGCATTTGAGCGTGGTGGACTTTCTGCTCAAGCCGATTGATAGCGTGAAGTTGGCGAAGTTGGTCAAGCGAGAGTTGGGGATGGCGTCCTGATTCTGCGGTGTATATAACGGCCTCATCGGGGGCAAGCCCCCTCCCACATGTTGCTGCGCCGCCTATTAGTTGTGGGAGGGGGCTTGCCCCCGATAGCGCCAGTTCAGCCACCACAAGCCCAAAGAAAAAGCCCCGATCTCTCGATCAGGGCTTTTTCATTTACAGGCCGTTTTTAGCCTTGAACTCCCGACGCCGACGGTGCAGCACCGGCTCGGTGTAGCCGTTGGGCTGCTGGGTGCCTTCAATCACCAACTCCACCGCTGCCTGGAACGCGATGTTGCTGTCAAAATCCGGTGCCAGCGGTCGATACAGCGCATCCCCGGCATTCTGACGGTCCACCACCGGCGCCATGCGCTTGAGGCTTTCCATGACCTGGGCTTCGGTGACGATGCCGTGGCGCAGCCAGTTGGCGATGTGCTGGCTGGAAATGCGCAGGGTGGCGCGGTCTTCCATCAGGCCGACGTCGTTGATGTCCGGTACTTTCGAACAGCCGACGCCCTGGTCGATCCAGCGTACGACATAGCCGAGGATGCCCTGGGCGTTGTTGTCCAGCTCGTTGCGGATTTCTTCGTCGGACCAATCGGTGTTGCTGGCCAGAGGAATGGTCAGGATGTCGTCCACCGAGGCGCGCTCGCGCTTGGCCAGTTCGGCCTGGCGGGCGAATACATCAACCTTGTGGTAATGCAACGCGTGCAGTGCGGCGGCGGTTGGCGACGGTACCCAGGCGGTGTTGGCACCGGCCAATGGGTGGGCGATTTTCTGCTCGAGCATCGCCGCCATCAGGTCGGGCATGGCCCACATGCCTTTACCGATTTGCGCACGACCTTGCAGGCCGGTGCTCAAGCCGATATCAACGTTCCAGTTCTCATACGCACCGATCCATTTTTCCGACTTCATGGCGGCCTTGCGCACCATCGCGCCGGCTTCCATGGAGGTGTGGATCTCGTCGCCCGTACGGTCAAGGAAACCGGTGTTGATAAACACCACGCGCTCGCTGGCGGCCTTGATGCAGGCCTTGAGGTTGACCGTGGTGCGGCGCTCCTCGTCCATGATCCCGACTTTGAGGGTGTTGCGCGGCAGGTTCAGCACGTCTTCGATACGGCCGAACAGCTCGTTGGTGAACGCCGCTTCTTCCGGGCCGTGCATCTTCGGTTTAACGATGTACACAGAACCGGTGCGGCTGTTCTTGCGGCTGCTGTTGCCGTTCAGGCTGTGGATGGCCGCCAGGCTGGTGAGCAGGCCGTCGAGGATGCCTTCGGGGACTTCGTTGCCGTCTTTGTCGAGGATCGCGTCAATGGTCATCAGATGACCCACGTTGCGCACGAACAGCAGCGAACGGCCATGCAGCGTCACGTCCTGGCCATCCACGCCGGTATAAACGCGGTCGGCGTTCATGGTGCGGGTGAAGGTCTTGCCACCCTTGGCCACTTCTTCGGCCAAGTCGCCCTTCATCAGGCCGAGCCAATTGCGGTAGATCACCACTTTGTCATCGGCATCCACGGCGGCGACGGAGTCTTCGCAGTCCATGATGGTGGTCAGCGCGGCTTCCATCAGCACGTCTTTGACGCCGGCTGCGTCGGTCTGGCCGACCGGGGTGCTGGCGTCGATCTGGATTTCGAAGTGCAGGCCGTTGTGTTTCAACAGGATCGCAATCGGCTCGGCCGCAGGGCCTTGGAAACCGATCAACTGCGCATCGTCGCGCAGGCCACTGTTACTGCCGCCTTTGAGGCTGACAATCAGCGTGCCATCGACGATCTTGTAGCCGGTCGACTCCGCGTGGCTGCCGGCGCTCAGCGGTGCGGCTTCATCGAGGAAGGCACGGGCGAAGGCGATCACCTTGTCGCCCCGCACCTTGTTGTAGCCCTTGCCCTTTTCGGCGCCGCCGGCTTCGCTGATGGCGTCGGTGCCATACAGCGCGTCATACAGTGAACCCCAGCGCGCATTCGAGGCGTTGAGGGCGAAGCGGGCGTTCATCACCGGCACCACCAGCTGAGGGCCGGCCATGCGGGCGATTTCGTCATCGACGTTTTGGGTCGTGGCCTGGAAGTCTGCGGCTTCTGGCAGCAGGTATCCGATGTCTTGCAGGAAGGCCTTGTAGGCCACCGGGTCGTGCGCTTTACCGGCGTGAGTCTGGTGCCAGGTATCGATCCGCGCCTGGAAATCGTCGCGCTTGGCGAGTAGGGCTTTGTTCTTCGGTGCCAGGTCGTGGATGACCTTGTCGGCACCGGCCCAGAACTGGTCGGCAGTGATGCCGGTACCGGGAATGGCTTCGTTGTTCACGAAGTCGAACAGGACTTTGGCGACCTGCAGGCCACCGACTTGAACGTGTTCAGTCATTGCTTGCCTCACTCTGCGGAGCTATGCGCTTTTTCAGATTTCATTATGTAGTGCACGGTTGGGCATACTACATGATGACTTGCGGTTGTGAAAATTAGACTAAATACGTCGATTAGCGACCCACTTTGGTCGTACGGTCACAGCGGAGAACCGGATGTTCTCAAAAAACTATTGGATTGTTCCAGATAAATATAAAAATGGTACACGATTTGTTATCGAGGGCCTTCGGGTCCACCTTGTAGGTTGAATTCCAGAGGGCTTTGCCATGGACCATCTTGTACTCACAATTATCGCCGCCGACAAACCCGGCCTGGTTGAACGTATTGCGCAGAACATTGCTGCCCACGGTGGCAACTGGCTGGAAAGCCGCATGGCCCATATGGCCGGGCAGTTTGCCGGGATCCTGCGGGTCAGCGTGCCTGCCGAGCACCGTCAGGCATTGGTGGGCGCGCTGGAGGATTTATCCACACACGGCATTCGTGTGTTGGTGGGCGAGGGCAGTAGTGGGCAAGCCTCGGCCTCTAAATCGATCATGATGACGCTGGTCGGCAATGACCGTTCGGGCATCGTGCGCGAGATCACGGCGCTGCTGAGTAAGCAAGGCGTGAACCTTGAGAGCCTGAGCACGGATGTACGCCCGGCGCCGATGAGCGGTGATCCGCTGTTTACCGCCGAGGCGCTGCTGCAGGTGCCGACAGCGTTATCCCTGGATACCTTACAACTGTCCCTTGAAACCTTGGCCGATGACTTGATGGTGGAGCTGCACCACGAGGAATAATCTACCCACAGGGTTATGCATGGAAATCTTGCATGGGCCTGTGGATAACCTGTAGAGACCCGGCGCCAGGCCACGCTGGCCGGGCTTCTTCGTCAGTTGAGCAAAAAACGAGCAGTTTCAAGGGCTTGTGCACAAATGGCGGGGATCAGGCTGTGGATAACCTTGGGGTGGATGTCTGCAAGCCATGACCGCTGTGGCTTGCAGAGGGTTGTGCGTTTTTTGATCAGCGTTTGCGCACGCTCAACCAGATATCCACGCTGTACACCACCAGGCCCGCCCAAATGAAAGCGAAGGCGGTCAACGTGCTCGGCGCCAGGTGTTCACCGAACAGCAGCACGGCTTCCAGCAGCACCAGGGTCGGCGCCACATATTGCAAGAAGCCCAGGGCGGTGTAGGGCAAGTGCCGTGCGGCGGCGTTGAAACATACCAGCGGGATCAACGTCACCGGGCCAGCGGCCACCAGCCACCACGCCTCGGACGTACTCCAGAACGCCATCTGTGCACTGTGGGCCGAGGGGTTGAACAGCAACCATGCCACGGCAATCGGCACCAGCATCCAGGTTTCTACCACCAGCCCCGGCAGCGCTTTCACCGGTGCCTGCTTGCGAATCAGCCCGTAGAAACCAAAGGTCAGCGCCAACACCAGCGACACCCAGGGCAGGCTGCCCACTTGCCACACCTGTTGTGCCACACCCACTGCGGCCAGCCCAACGGCAACCCACTGCAGACGACGCAGGCGTTCGCCCAGGATCAGCATGCCCAACACCACATTCACCAAGGGGTTGATGTAGTAACCCAGGCTGGCTTCCAGCATGCGCCCGCTGTTGACCGACCACACATAGGTCAGCCAGTTACCCGCGATCAACGAACCACTGAGTGCCAGGATCGCCAGGCGTTTGGGGTTGTCGCGCAGTTCGCGGAACCAGCCTGGGTGTTTCCAGACCATCAACAGCAACGCGCCGAACAGTGCCGACCACAGCACGCGATGCACGATGATCTCGGCGGCGGGCACGCTGGCGATGGCTTTGAAGTAGAGCGGGAACAGACCCCAGATGACATAGGCGCTCAGGCCCAGGATGTAGCCCTTGCGGGGGTTGGCGGCTTGCATTGCAGAATCCTTGCTTAGGCAGCTAACAAAGCGCGATTGTAAGGATATTTGTCCGGCGATGGGATCTGCGTTGCTTTATGTGAGAGGGGGCTTGTTCCCGATAGCGGTGTATCAGCCGACTTTTCATCAACTGACAGATTGCTATCGGGAGCAAGCCCCCTCCCACACGTTACCCACCCGTCAGAACAGTTTCAGGGGTTCTTCATTGAGCGCCGAGAGTTGCTCGCGCAGCGCCAGCACCTGGTCACCCCAATAGCGCTCGCTGCCGAACCACGGGAAGCTGTGGGGGAACGCCGGGTCATCCCAGCGTCGTGCGAGCCAGGCGCTGTAATGCATCAGCCGCAAGGCGCGCAGGGGTTCGATCAACGCCAGTTCACGTGGGTCGAAATCGTGGAACTCCTGATAGCCGTCCATCAATTCCGACAGCTGGCCCAGGCATTCCTGACGATCTCCGGCGAGCATCATCCACAGGTCCTGTACCGCCGGGCCCATGCGGCAGTCATCCAGGTCGACGATGTGGAACATCTCGTCGCGGCACATCATGTTGCCGGGGTGGCAATCACCGTGCATGCGGATGTTCTTGTGCGGTGTGGCCTTGTACACCTCTTCCACACGCTTGAGCAGGTCGCGGGCCACGGACTCGTAGGCCGGCAACAGGCTCTTGGGGATGAAGTTGCCTTCCAGCAGGGTGTTGAGGGAGTCGTGACCGAAATTCTTAACGCCCAAGGCTTCACGGTGTTCAAACGGGCGGGTGGAACCCACCGCATGCAAACGGCCGAGCAATTGGCCAAGGCGATACAGTTGATCGAGATTACCCGGCTCCGGCGCCCGGCCGCCGCGGCGTGGGAACAGGGTGAAACGGAAACCGGCATGTTCGAACAGACTTTCGCCGTTGTGGATCATCGGGGCGACCACTGGAACGTCGCACTCGGCCAGCTCGAAGGTGAAGCGATGCTCTTCAAGGATCGCTTCGTTGGTCCAGCGCTGCGGGCGGTAGAACTTGGCGATCAGCGGTTCCGAATCTTCGATGCCCACTTGATAGACGCGGTTTTCGTAGCTGTTCAGCGCCAGAACGCGAGCATCGCTGAGGAAACCGATGCTTTCGACAGCGTCGAGCACCAGGTCGGGGGTGAGTGTTTCAAACGGGTGGGCCATGCGAACTCCTGCGCGCAGCAGAGCGCCGCGTCCGGCCGGGTATGGTAACGCACAGAGGTCGAGATAGGGGGCGACTGTGCCATTGCTATCGGGAGCACGCCCCCTCCCACATTGGACCGCGTACTGTGGGAGGGGGCTTGCCCCCGATGAGGCCCGGTCAGGCGCCGACGATCCCACCATCATCCCGCCGAATCGCCATCACCGACGACCGCGGCTTGCCGTTCGGCAGATGCTCCGGCCAGGTCGAACCGCCGGTTTCGCCTGGGTGCTGGATGCCCACAAACAGCGTCTTCTGATCCGGCGAGAAGCTGATGCCTGTCACTTCACAGGCCACCGGCCCGACCATGAAGCGGCGTATCTCCCCGGTGGAGGGGTCCGCACACAGCATCTGGTTATTGCCCATCCCCGCGAAGTCACCGGCGTTGCTGTAGTCGCCATCCGTAAGAATCCACAAGCGCCCGGCCTTATCGAAGCCCAACCCATCGGGGCTGTTGAACATGTTCTGTGGGTTGATGTTCGACGAACCGCCCTTCGGCGTGCCGGCGTGAACGCCAGGGTTGCCGGCCACCACAAACAGGTCCCAGCTGAATTCGCTGGCGCCGTGGTTATCGGCGTCGGCCTTCCAGCGCAGGATCTGGCCGTAGACGTTTTTCTCGCGCGGGTTGGGGCCGCCCACCGGCTGGCCGTCCTCACCGCGCTTGGCGTTATTGGTGAGGGTGCAATAGACCTGGCCATCGGTGGGGCTGACCACGATCCATTCCGGGCGGTCCATGCGCGTGGCTTTCACCACACTGGCGGCCAGGCGCGCATGGATCAGCACTTCGGCTTGGCTGGCGAAACCGGTGCTGGCGTCGATGCCGTTTTTACCGTGCGTCAGCTCGACCCATTGGCCTTTGCCCTTGGGATGGTCGGCGTTGCCGTCGCCCGCATCGAAGATCGCTACGTACAAGGTGCCGTGGTCGAGCAGGTCTTTGTTGGCTTTGGGGTTCTTGTGGTTGATCTTGTCGCGGCTGACGAACTTGTAGATGAACTCGCCGCGTTCGTCGTCGCCCATGTACACCACGGCGCGGCCGTCACGGGTTTCGGCCAGGGCAGCGTTTTCGTGTTTGAAGCGGCCCAGGGCGGTGCGTTTGACCGGGGTGGAGTGCGGATCGAACGGGTCGATTTCCACCACCCAGCCATGACGATTCAGTTCGTTGGGGTTCTTGGCGATGTCGAAGCGTGGGTCGTGCGGGTGCCAGTTGATGTCTTTGCTGGCCGCCACAACGCCATAGCGTTTCTGCCCGGCGTCGAACGTCTGTTGTGGGTTACTGCTGCCGAAGCAGTCGGTGAAGTTCTCTTCGCAGGTCAGATAAGTGCCCCACGGCGTCTTGCCGTTGGCGCAGTTCTGGAAGGTGCCGAGGGCGTTCTTGCCGGTTTTGTCGGCGCTGGTCTTCAGCCAGGCGTGGCCGGCGGCGGGGCCGCTGAGGCGGATCGGCGAGTTGCCGTGGATGCGTCGGTTGTAGCGCGAGTCCTGCACGAACTGCCAGGTGTCGCCCTTGCGCCGTACTTCGATCACCGAGACGCCCTCGCTGGCCTGGGCCTTGCGCACGTCTTCGGCCGATTGCGGCGCGCCGCCGTGGGCGAAGAGGTAACGGTAATTGGTGTATTCGTTGTTGATCGCCATCAGCGCGCGGTTATCGTCGCCGGGGAAGGCGAACAGGCTCATGCCGTCGTTGTTGTCGCCGAACTGCTGTTCCTGGGCCTTGGCCGTGCCGTTGCCGGACGGATCGAAGGCCGGCGCGCTCCTGCTCAGCGGCTGGCCCCAGCTGATCAGCACCGACGCGCTGTAGCCCGGCGGCAAGGTGATGGTGTCGCGGGTGGCGGCGGCGATGCTGGTAAAGCCCAGCAACGGGCTGGCGCTGGCGGCGTTGACGGCGAGGGCGCTGCGCGTCAGCAGGTTGCCACCGAGGAACATGGCGGCACCGCACAAGGCACCGGCGCCGATGAAGCGGCGGCGGGTCAGGCCGACCATCTGTTCAAGGTCGGTGGCTTGGTTTTCTTCTAATAGGCTCATCTCAGGCTCCCTGCGGTTTTTGCAAACACCTTAAGGAGCGGGCGTGACGAAATTGTTGCAGTTTGAATACCGACAGCGGCTAAACCGGCGTGCCGAGCAGCACATTGTTCGGCGCGAATTGCACGTGGATTGCCTGGCCCTCGGCGGCGCCGATGGCGATGAGCGCGCCGGGCTGCGCCAGGGCGCATAAAACCTGGCCGTTGGGCAGGGCGATGCGGACTTCGCTGGGGCCGTCGTCGGCGTCGAGAATGGCGTCGACGCTGCCGCTCATGCAATTGTGTCCAGGTGTTGCAGAGTCGCCGGGAGCCAGCAATTCCAACCAGCCGGCCTTGATCAGCGCGACCACTTCCACGCCGGTTTCCAGTTCCAGCCGCTGCGTGCTGTCGTGGGTGATCTGCGCCTCCAGGGTTAGCCCGCCCGCCAGCTGCAGGCGGATCAGGTCGTTACGGCCATGCGGCTCGATGGCGATGACTTGGCCGTGCAGTTGGTTACGCGCACTGGTGCGCAGCATCAAGCGACCGAGCAGGTTGAAGTCGCTGGCGGCTTCGTCCGAGCCCAGCACTTCGGCCTGCAACACTTGCAGGCGCTGGTAAAGACGCAACACGCGTTCACCTTCGGCCGTCAGCTTGGCGCCGCCACCGCCTTTGCCGCCGACGCTGCGTTCCACCAAGGGTTTTTGCGCCAGGTTGTTCAGCTCGTCGATGGCATCCCACGCCGCCTTGTAACTGAGGCCTGCACTTTTCGCCGCGCGGGTGATGGAACCTTGCTCGGCGATATGCGCGAGCAAGGCAATGCGCTGGGGGCGACGGATGATGTGTTGGCTGAGGGACGCTGGCAGAGACATGTGGATGCGCTTCGATGTGATGAGCCGAACGTTGCGGGCAAGGTGGGCCGGAGTCAAGTCAGTTGCCCGGTTTGGGTGTGCGGGCCAGGCAGTACACATCGACCTGTCGTGCGCCAGCATTGATCAATAACCGCGCCAGGCTGTGGGCGGTGGCACCGGTGGTGAGCACATCGTCGACCAAGGCAAAGTGCCGGCCCTGCACCTGGGCGCCAGGCGCCAGGGCGAAGGCGCCGAGCAGGTTGCGCTTGCGAGTCTTGGCGTCCAAGGCTTGTTGGGCGACGGTTTCATGGGGACGTAACAACAGGTGTTCATCGTAGGCAATGTTCAAGTCGCTGCTGAGCCAACGCGCCAGCATCAACGCCTGGTTATAGCCGCGCTCGCGCAGGCGCTTGCGGGCCATGGGCACCGGCAACAGGCAGTCGGGGCGCGTCAGTTCGCTGTTGTCGAGGCGGTGTTGCAGATGCTGCGCTAAAAGCCGGGCGAGCATCTGCCCGAGAGGCCAGCGCGCCTGGTGCTTGAAGCGGCTGATGAGGCTGTCGATGGGAAAGCTGTAGGTCCAGGGCGCGGTCACCTGTTTAAAGGCGGGTGGTTGTTTCTGGCATTGGCCGCAGATCAGACCTTCCATTGGCAAGGGCAGGGCGCACACATCGCAGTGCTCCATCAGCCAGGGCAGCTCTGTTTCGCAGGCGTTGCACACACAATGGGCTGATTCCGTCGCCTCATCACAGACTAAACAGGATTGTATGTTTTTTAGCCAGATGTAAACCTGGTGTTTGTGCTTGAGTTGACAGTGCATGAATCTTCCTTAAATATGCCGAGCATCCGTGTCGTGCCTGTGGGTATTGCCCTTCCCGCAGCGCTTGCCAAAGCATAATCAAGGAATCGCCCATGAGCGCCAGCACCACCGCCACCTTGCGTCACGATTGGTCCCTCGCCGAAGTCAAAGCGCTGTTCGTGCAGCCCTTCAATGACCTGCTGTTCCAGGCGCAGACCTTGCACCGCGCGCATTTCGACGCCAACCGTGTGCAAGTGTCGACGCTGCTCTCGATCAAAACCGGCGCCTGCCCGGAAGATTGCAAATATTGTCCGCAGTCGGGCCACTACAACACGGGTCTGGAAAAAGAGAAGCTGATGGAGGTGCAGAAGGTCCTCGAAGAGGCCGCCCGCGCCAAAGCCATCGGGTCGACCCGTTTCTGCATGGGCGCTGCCTGGAAGCACCCGTCGGCCAAAGACATGCCCTACGTGCTGCAGATGGTCAAAGGCGTAAAAGCCATGGGCCTGGAAACCTGCATGACCCTCGGCCGTCTCGACCAGGACCAGACCGAAGCCCTGGCCCAGGCCGGCCTCGACTACTACAACCACAACCTCGATACCTCGCCGGAGTTCTACGGCAGCATCATCACCACCCGCACCTACGGCGAGCGCCTGCAAACCCTGGCCTACGTGCGTGATTCGGGGATGAAGATCTGCTCCGGCGGTATCCTCGGCATGGGCGAGTCCCTCGACGACCGCGCCAACCTGCTGATCCAGCTGGCTAACCTGCCGGAGCATCCGGAATCGGTGCCGATCAACATGCTGGTGAAAGTCGCCGGTACGCCGCTGGAAAACGCCGAAGACATCGACCCGTTCGACTTCATCCGCATGCTCGCCGTGGCGCGCATCCTGATGCCGCAGTCCCACGTACGGCTGTCGGCTGGCCGTGAAGCGATGAACGAGCAGATGCAGGCCCTGGCGTTTTTTGCCGGTGCCAACTCGATTTTCTACGGCGACAAGTTGCTGACGACCGCCAACCCGCAGGCCGACAAGGACATGCAACTGTTCTCGCGGCTGGGCATCCTGCCGGAAGCGCGCGAAGAGCACGCCGATGAGGTGCATCAGGCGGCGATCGAGCAGGCATTGGTGGAGCAGAAGAGCAGCGAGCAGTTTTACAACGCCGCCGTTTGATTGAAATGCCACCCCACTGTGGGAAATGACGTGTGTGGGAGGGGGCAATCCCCCTCCCACATCAGCTCCCTGCCCCATTCTTTAGCGCGTACATCCTGCTTAACCGAGGCCTGCATGTCTTTCGATCTCGCCGCGCGCCTCGCTGCCCGCCGTGCCGAACACCTTTATCGCCAGCGCCCGCTGCTGGACAGCCCCCAAGGCCCGGAAGTGGTGGTGGACGGCCAGCCGTTGCTGGCGTTCTGCAACAACGATTACCTCGGCCTGGCCAATCACCCGCAAGTGATCGAAGCCTGGCGCGCCGGTGCGTCCCGTTGGGGCGTGGGCGGCGGCGCTTCGCACTTGGTGGTCGGGCATGCCACGCCGCACCATGAGTTAGAAGAAGCCCTGGCGGACCTTACCGGTCGCCCGCGCGCGCTGCTGTTTACCACCGGCTACATGGCCAACCTCGGCGCAGTCACGGCGTTGGTGGGGCAGGGCGATACGGTGCTGGAAGACCGCCTCAACCATGCCTCGCTGCTGGATGCGGGCCTGCTCTCCGGTGCGCGTTTCAACCGTTACTTGCACAACGATGCTGACAGCCTGGCCAAGCGCCTGGAGAAAGCCACCGGCAATACCCTGGTGGTCACCGATGGCGTGTTCAGCATGGACGGCGACCTGGCAGACCTGCCCGCACTCGCCCGTGAAACCAAGGCCAAAGGTGCCTGGTTGATGGTGGATGACGCTCACGGCTTCGGCCCGTTGGGCGCCAACGGCGGCGGGATCGTCGAGCATTTCGGCCTGAGCCAGGACGACGTGCCGGTGCTGGTCGGCACCCTCGGCAAGGCGTTCGGCACGGCGGGGGCCTTTGTAGCCGGCAGTGAAGACCTGATCGAAAGCCTGATCCAGTTCGCCCGCCCGTACATCTATACCACCAGCCAACCGCCCGCCCTGGCGTGCGCCACTTTGAAAAGCCTGGAACTGTTGCGCACCGAACATTGGCGGCGTGAGCACCTCAACGGGTTGATCCGCCAGTTCCGCTCGGGCGCCGAGCAGCTGGGCCTGGACCTGATGGACAGCTTCACGCCGATCCAACCGATCCTGATCGGCGACAGCGCCAAGGCCGTGCGCCTGTCGCAGATGCTGCGCGAGCGCGGCCTGATGGTGACGGCGATCCGCCCACCCACCGTGCCCGCCGGCAGCGCGCGTTTACGCGTGACACTGACGGCGGCCCACAGCGCGGCGCAGGTGCAGCTATTGTTAAATGCGTTGGAAGCGTGTTTTCGCCTGTTAGGCAGTTCGGAACCCGACCATGCGTGATCGATTGGTATTGCTGCCCGGCTGGGGCCTCGGCGTATCGCCGCTGGAACCGTTGGCCGCTGCCTTGCAAGGTCTGGATGCGCACCTGCAGGTGCATATCGAGCCGTTGCCGGCGTTGGGTTCCAGCGACCTGAATGAGTGGCTCGATGAGCTCGACGCCACCTTGCCGGATAACGCCTGGCTGGGCGGTTGGTCCCTGGGTGGCATGCTGGCGTCGGAGCTGGCGGCGCGGCGCGGCGAACGCTGCTGCGGGCTGCTGACCTTGGCGAGCAACCCGTGTTTTGTCGCCCACGACGGTTGGCCGAGCGCGATGCCCGCTGAAACATTCGACGCGTTTCTCGCCGGCTGCCATGCCGACTCCCAAGTCACCCTCAAACGTTTCGGCCTGTTGTGCGCCAAGGGCGCCGAAGACCCACGCGGGCTGTCGCGGCTACTGGTCAGCGGTGCACCGAATACGCCGTCGAGCGTATTGATGCCTGGGCTTGAACTGCTCGCCCAACTCGACACCCGCGAGGCCTTGCTGGCCTATCGCGGCCCGCAGTTGCACCTGTTCGCCGGGCTGGACGGGTTGGTGCCCGCCGAAGCCGCCAGCGACCTGTTGGCGCTGCTGCCCGATGTTGAAATCGGCCTGATTGAACAGGCCGGCCACGCTTTTCTTCTGGAAGACCCCCACGGTGTGGCGGGGGCGATCCAGGCTTTTTTGCATGAGTATGTCGATGACTGATTTATCCCACGCCCCGCTGCCGGGTGCCTTGCCGGACAAGCGCCAGGTGGCGGCCTCCTTTTCCCGTGCAGCCGCCAGCTACGACAGCGTCGCCGAGTTGCAGCGGGCGGTGGGCAGCCAGTTGCTGGCGCGCTTGCCGGCGGGCACCGCGCCACAGCGCTGGCTGGACATGGGCTGCGGCACCGGGTATTTCAGCCGCATGCTGGCCGAACGGTTACCCGCCAGCCAAGGCGTCGCGCTGGATATTGCTGAGGGCATGCTTAACCACGCCCGCCCGTTGGGGGGGGCGCATCACTTCATCGCGGGGGATGCCGAACGCTTGCCGCTCAAGGCTGAAAGCCTGGGGCTGATCTTCTCCAGCCTCGCGGTGCAATGGTGCGCGAACTTCGAGGCGGTACTCAGCGAGGCCTATCGCGTGTTGCAGCCGGGCGGTGTACTGGCGTTCGCCAGTCTGTGCGTGGGCACCCTGGAAGAGCTGCGCGAAAGCTGGCGCGCAGCGGATGGTCTGGTACACGTCAATCGCTTTCGCACCTTCGAGGCTTATCAGCAACTGTGCGCGGCCAGCGGCCTGCGACTGGTCAGCCTGGAGCGCCGTCCCCATGTGCTGCATTACCCGGATGTACGCAGCCTGACCCACGAATTGAAGGCGTTGGGCGCGCATAACCTCAACCCCGGCCGGCCGGGAGGGTTGACGGGGCGCGCGCGGATTGTTGCACTGGTGCAAGCGTATGAGCGGTTCCGCCAGGCCCAAGGCCTGCCGGCGACTTACCAAGTGGTGTATGCCGTGCTGGAGAAACCTCTATGAGTACCGCTTACTTCATCACCGGTACCGACACCGATGTCGGCAAGACCACCATCGCCGCCGGGCTGTTGCATGCGGCGCGGCAAGCCGGCAAAAGCACCGCTGCCGGCAAACCGGTGGCGTCCGGCTGCCAGGTCACGCCCAAAGGCTTGCGCAACGCCGATGCCCTGGCGCTGTTGGCCGAGTGCTCATTGCCGCTGACCTATGCCGAGGTCAACCCGGTGGCATTTGAGCCGGCCATCGCGCCTCATCTGGCGGCGCGGGAGGCGGGTGTCTCGCTCACGGTGCAATCCTTGCTCAAGCCCATGCAGCAGATTCTGGCAAGGCAAGCGGATTTCACCTTGATCGAGGGCGCTGGCGGCTGGCGCGTGCCGTTGGCTGATCAGGACAATCTGTCGGACCTGGCCATGGCGCTCAAACTGCCGGTGATCCTAGTAGTGGGCGTGCGCCTGGGGTGCATCAGCCATGCCTTGCTCACTGCCGAGGCCATCGCCCGGGACGGTTTGCCGCTGGCGGGTTGGGTGGCGAATATCATCGACCCCAAGACCTCTCGTCTGGAAGAGAACCTCGCCACCCTGGCCGAGCGGCTGCCTGCGCCGTGCCTGGGGCGTGTGCCCAAACTCAAGCACGCCGGGGCCGAAGCGGTTGCTGAATACTTGCAGTTGGACCTGCTTGACTGATTTTGGCTATCGCTAAGGCATTATGCCATTAGTGTTTTTGACGGGCCCTTTACCGGGATATCTGCTTCAATTCAACTTCACGATTCTCTAAAGACAGGTTTACGCCATGGACATCTCTGGCAGCAGCGCGTTTTACTCGGGCCTGAGCACCATTCAGACCGGGCAGAGCCGTGTCGACCAGGCCGCCGGCAAGATCGCCAGCGCCGCGACTACCCAGCCGTCGGATGCGCAAGTTGACCGTCTGCGCGCCAACGACCGTGCACAGCCTTCCAACTCGGCCAGCAACATGGTCGAAATGGCCCAAGGCAAATTTCAGGTGGAACTGGGCGTGAAAGTCGCCAAGGCCTCGGATGAAATGCTCGGCACGTTGATCGACACCTACGCCTGATCTGCTGGCGCTAAAAAATGTGGGAGGGGGCTTGCCCCCGATAGTGATGGATCAGCCAACGTCTGTATGGCTGACACACCGTTATCGGGGGGCAAGCCCCCTCCCACATTTTTTATGTGTGTCGTACTTCTGCACTTCTACACTCCCGCAGTCTTGTGGCGTCTTGCCGCAAGCGTTGCCGTGCGCGCCGTTGATCTGCGTCATGACAAACGGCGTCCGGACGACGCTTGACATCCCCAGGTGGTAAACGTATGTTTCAAACACCTGTTTGACCGCCACAGCACAATTCCAAGCGGTTGTTCATTCCAGATACATCAGTAGAGGTTTATCGCTATGCCTGACTACAAGGCCCCCTTGCGTGATATTCGCTTCGTTCGTGACGAACTGCTTGGCTATGAAGCGCACTATCAGAGCCTGCCGGCTTGCCAGGACGCTACCCCGGACATGGTTGACGCCATCCTTGAAGAAGGCGCCAAGTTTTGTGAGCAAGTGCTGGCACCGCTGAACCGCGTGGGCGACATCGAAGGGTGTACCTGGAGTGAGTCGGGCGTTAAAACCCCAACGGGTTTTAAAGAAGCCTACAAACAATTCGTCGAAGGCGGCTGGCCAAGCCTGGCCCACGACGTGGAGCACGGCGGCCAAGGCCTGCCCGAATCCCTGGGTCTGGCAGTCAGTGAAATGGTCGGCGCCGCCAACTGGTCGTGGGGCATGTACCCGGGCCTGTCCCACGGTGCGATGAACACCATTTCCGAGCACGGTACCCCTGAGCAGCAAACCGCTTACCTGACCAAACTGGTGTCGGGTGAATGGACCGGCACCATGTGCCTGACCGAGCCACACTGCGGCACCGACCTGGGCATGTTGCGCACTAAGGCTGAGCCTCAGGCCGACGGTTCCTACAAAGTCTCCGGCACCAAGATCTTCATCTCGGCCGGTGAACACGACATGGCCGACAACATCGTCCACATCGTACTGGCCCGCCTGCCGGACGCACCGGCCGGCACCAAAGGCATTTCGCTGTTTATCGTGCCGAAGTTCCTGCCGAACGCCGATGGCTCGATCGGTGAGCGCAACGCGGTGACCTGTGGTTCCCTGGAACACAAGATGGGCATCCACGGTAACGCCACCTGCGTGATGAACTTCGACGCGGCCACCGGTTTCCTGATCGGCCCGGCGAACAAAGGCCTGAACTGCATGTTCACCTTTATGAACACCGCTCGCCTGGGCACCGCGCTGCAAGGCCTGTCCCACGCCGAGATCGGCTTCCAGGGCGGCCTGAAATATGCGCGTGATCGCCTGCAAATGCGCTCCCTGACCGGCCCGAAAGCACCGGACAAAGCCGCTGACCCGATCATCGTGCACCCCGACGTGCGCCGCATGCTGCTGACCATGAAAGCCTTCGCCGAAGGCAACCGTGCGATGGTGTACTTCACCGCCAAGCAAGTGGACATCGTCAAATACGGCACCGACGACGAAGCCAAGAAACAAGCCGATGGCCTGCTGGCCTTCATGACCCCGATCGCCAAGGCGTTCATGACCGAAGTCGGTTTTGAATCGGCCAACCACGGCGTGCAGATCTACGGCGGCCACGGCTTTATCGCCGAGTGGGGCATGGAGCAGAACGTTCGCGACAGCCGCATTTCGATGCTGTACGAAGGCACCACCGGCATCCAGGCCCTGGACCTGCTGGGCCGTAAAGTGCTGATGACGCAAGGCGAAGCGCTCAAGGGCTTCACCAAGATCGTGCACAAGTTCTGCCAGGCCAACGAAGGTAACGAAGCCGTCAAAGAGTTCGTTACACCGCTGGCGGCACTGAACAAAGAGTGGGGCGAGTTGACCATGAAGGTCGGCATGGCCGCGATGAAAGACCGCGAAGAAGTCGGTGCCGCTTCGGTGGACTACCTGATGTACTCCGGTTACGCCTGCCTGGCTTACTTCTGGGCCGACATGGCGCGCCTGGCAGCCGAAAAACTGGCGGCCGGCACTACCGAAGAGGCGTTCTACACCGCCAAGCTGCAGACCGCGCGCTTCTACTTCCAGCGCATCCTGCCGCGTACCCGCACTCACGTGGCCACCATGCTGTCGGGCGCCAACAACCTGATGGACATGAAAGAAGAAGACTTCGGCCTGGCTTACTAAGCCTTACCGGGTTCACTTCCTAAGCCGCCGCTCCTTCCCGGAGCGGCGGCTTTTTTGTGGGCGATAAAAAACCGCAGTACAGCGCTCAGGGATTGCCGCCCGCTGCCGTTACAGTGATGGCAATGTGATACATGCTCGGCAGGTTGTGCTTAACTGTCCGCATAAAGGCACAGTGCCATCATTTTTTTGCGGGTCGGAGTTTTACCCTTGTCGCGCGTGTCCGCTTTACGGTTCAGTCACTTTTTACCTTCGTTGCTGCTCTTGCTGGCTGGGCTTTCGGCTGCGTACGTCAAGGACCTCAACGTCTTCTTCACCTCGCTGTTCAATGTGTTGCCGACCTTGGTGCTGTTGCTCGGCGGTTCGTACTGCGCGGTGTATCGCCGTCAGCGTGAACTGTTCCTGATGATCACGGTGTACATCGCCTACTTCCTGCTCGATACCCAGACCGACTTCTATCGCGACAACGGTCGCGTGCGCGAAGACGCGGCCGTGGTGTTTCACTTGTGCTGCCTGCTGCTGCCGTTGTTGTTCAGCATCTACGCGCTGTGGCAGGAGAAGACGCACCTGTTCCGTGACTTCGTCGCACGTGGCGCGGTGTTGCTGGCAATCGGCAGTGTGGCCTTGGCGCTCGAGCAGAGTTATCCCCAGGCGGTGCTGAACTGGTTGGCGGAGATTCGCTGGCCGGCGCTGCATGGCAGTTGGATGAGCCTGATCCAACTGTCGTACCCGATGTTCCTGATCGGCTTCCTGACCCTGGCGGCGCAGTACTGGTACCAGCCGCGCCCGCTGCATGCGGCGCAACTGGTGGGGCTGCTGGGCCTGTTCTGGATGTTGCCGCAGACATTCATCCTGCCGTTTACCCTGAACATCATGTGCAGCCAGGTGATGCTGATGATCGCCGCCGGTGTGGCCCATGAGGCTTATCAAATGGCCTTCCGCGATGAGCTGACCGGCTTGCCGGGGCGTCGCGCGCTGAACGAGCGCATGCAGCGCCTGGGGCGCAACTATGTGTTGGCAATGAGCGACGTCGACCACTTCAAGCGCTTCAACGATACCCACGGCCACGACGTTGGCGACCAAGTGCTGCGGCTGGTGGCGAGCAAGCTGTCCAAGGTCAACGGCGGCGGGCGCGCCTACCGCTATGGCGGTGAAGAGTTTGCCGTGGTGTTCGCCGGCAAGACGGTGGAAGAATGCTTGCCGCACCTGGAAGAGATCCGCGAGATCATCGCCGATTACGACATCAAGCTGCGCAACTCGGACCGTCCTAACGACGACCAACAGGGCCGCCAGCGTCGCTCGGGCAGCGGCGCCTCGAGTGTTTCGGTGACCATCAGCATCGGCGTGGCCGAACGCCAGGCCGAGCAGCGCACGCCGGAGGAGGTGCTCAAATCCGCCGACCAGGCGCTGTACGCCGCCAAGGGCGCCGGGCGTAACTGCGTGGTGGCGGCCGGGCAAACCCGGCGTGGCGCGGTGCGCATGGAGAGCGCTGCCGGTTGAGTGATGGCGGTGTATTCAGCGGTTCTACAGTGATTGTCCGCGGCAGTGGCTGGCAGTAGGTTGAAACCATCTGCTGACGGAGACATTGCCATGCCTGAGTACAAAGCTCCCCTTCGCGACATGCGCTTTCTGATCGACAACGTGTTTGATTTCCACGGCCACTACGCGGCATTGGGCGCGACCGATGCCAGCCCGGACATGGTGGGCGCGATCCTCGAAGAAGGCGCGAAATTCTGCGAGAACGTGCTCGCGCCGCTCAATCGCAGCGGCGATGAAGAAGGTTGCCATTTCGACAATGGCGTCGTCACCACACCCAAGGGTTTCAAGGAAGCCTTCGCCCAATACGTTGAAGGCGGCTGGCACGGCGTGGCAGCGGACCCGGCCTACGGTGGCCAGGGACTGCCGCAGTCATTGGGCCTGGTGCTCAGCGAGATGATCGGCTCCAGCAATACCTCCTGGGGCATGTACCCAGGGTTGACCCACGGCGCGATGTCGGCGATCCATGCCCATGGCACTGCCGAGCAAAAAGACACCTACCTGAGCAAACTCACCGCGGGCGAGTGGACCGGCACCATGTGCCTCACCGAAGCCCACTGCGGCACCGACCTGGGCCTGATCAAGACCCGCGCCGTGCCCCAGGCGGACGGCAGCTACGCGGTCACCGGCAGCAAGATCTTCATCTCGGCCGGCGAACACGACATGAGCGCCAATATCATCCACCTGGTGCTGGCCAAACTGCCGGATGCGCCGGCGGGCACCAAGGGCATTTCGCTGTTTATCGTGCCCAAGTTCCATGCCGATTCCGGTGAGCGCAATGCGGTGCACTGCGGCTCCATCGAACACAAGATGGGCATCAAGGGGTCGGCGACTTGCGTACTGAACTTCGATGGCGCCAAGGGCTTCCTGATCGGCGAGGCGAACAAAGGCCTCAACTGCATGTTTACGATGATGAACCATGCGCGCCTGGGTACCGGTATGCAGGGCCTGTGCAATGGCGAGGCAAGCTTCCAGGGCGCGATCAAATACGCCAACGACCGCCTGCAAATGCGCTCGCTGACCGGCGCCAAGGCCCCGGAAAAGGTCGCCGACCCGATCATCGTGCACCCCGATGTGCGCCGCATGTTGCTGACCATGAAAGCCTTCAACGAAGGCAACCGCGCGCTGACCTACTTCACCGCGCAATTGCTCGATACGGCGCACCTGAGCAGCGACGCCACTCAACGCCAGGACGCTGAAGACCTGCTGGCGTTCCTCACGCCCATCTGCAAAGCCTTTATGACCGATACCGGGCTGGAGGTGACCAACCACGGCATGCAGGTCTTCGGCGGCCACGGTTACATCCGCGAATGGGGCATGGAACAACTGGCACGCGATGCGCGGATTGCGCCGATCTATGAAGGCACCAACGGCATCCAGGCCCTCGACCTGCTCGGACGCAAGGTATTGGGCAGCCAGGGCAAGTTGCTGCGTGGGTTTACCAGGATCGTGCATAAGTTCTGCGGGGCGAATGCCGAGCACCCGCAGCTCAAGGCTTATGTGGCGCAGCTTAATCAACTGAACGGGGAGTGGGGCGAACTGACCACCCAAGTCGGCATGGCCGCGATGAAGAACCCTGATGAAGTGGGCGCGGCAGCTGTGGATTACTTGATGTACAGCGGCTACGTCATTCTCGCCTACCTTTGGCTGCGCATGGCAATCGCCGCCCTTGAGCAACAGGACACCGACTTCGCCAAGGCAAAGCTGGCGACATGCGACTTCTACTTCAAACGTCTGCTGCCGCGTACCGCCTCCCACCGTGCTGCAGTGCAAGCGGGCAGCGAATGCCTGATGAGTCTGCCTGCGGAGGCCTTTGCGCTGTGATGACTTAAAAATACCAATCAGTCACAAGTGGACCCTATGTGTCTGAAAAGTTGTTCGGGTACACTCTGAGCCTGTAAAACCGACTCTCACCGAATCACTTTTCACGTTCTCACGAGGTTTGCCATGGCTGATTACAAAGCGCCGCTGCGTGATATGCGCTTCGTCCTCAACGAAGTCTTTGAGGTCGCCACCACTTGGGCCCAATTGCCGGCATTGGCAGACACCGTTGACGCCGAAACCGTAGAGGCCATCCTCGAAGAAGCCGGCAAGGTCACCGCCAAATCCATCGCCCCGCTCAGCCGCGGTGGCGATGAACAAGGTTGCCGTTGGGACAACACGGCAGTGTTCACCCCGGACGGTTTCCCACAGGCCTACAAAACCTACGCCGAAGGCGGCTGGGTGGGTGTGGGCGGTGATCCTGCCTTTGGCGGCATGGGCATGCCCAAGGCCGTATCGGCCCAGGTCGAAGAGATGATCAACTCGTCGAGCCTGGCGTTTGGCCTGTATCCGATGCTGACGTCCGGCGCCTGCGTGTCGATCAACACCCACGCCAGCGAAGACCTCAAGGCCACCTACCTGCCGAAGATGTATTCCGGTGAATGGGCCGGTTCCATGTGCCTGACCGAGGCGCATGCCGGGACGGATCTGGGGATTATTCGGACCAAGGCCGAGCCACAGGCGGACGGTTCCTACAAAGTCAGCGGCACCAAGATCTTTATCACCGGGGGGGAACATGACCTCACCGAAAACATCATCCACCTGGTACTGGCCAAGCTGCCGGACGCGCCAGCGGGTCCGAAGGGCATCTCGCTGTTCCTGGTGCCGAAGTTCATGGTGAACGCCGACGGCAGCCTGGGCGAACGTAACACGGTGAGCTGTGGTTCCATCGAGCACAAGATGGGCATCCAGGCGTCGGCGACCTGTGTGATGAACTTCGACGAAGCCGTGGGTTACTTGGTCGGCGAGCCGAACCGTGGTCTGGCGGCGATGTTTACCATGATGAACTACGAGCGTCTGGGTGTGGGTATCCAGGGCCTGGCGTCCGGCGAGCGTTCCTACCAGAACGCGATTGAATACGCGCGCGACCGCGTGCAAAGCCGTGCACCCACCGGCGCCCAGGCCAAGGACAAGGTGGCCGACCCGATCATCGTGCACCCGGACGTGCGTCGCATGCTGCTGACCATGAAGGCCTCGAACGAAGGCGGCCGGGCGTTCTCCACCTACGTGGCGACGCAACTGGACATCGCCAAGTTCAGTGAAGATGCTGTTGCCCGCGAGCGTGCGGATAACCTGGTGGCATTGCTGACGCCGGTGGCCAAGGCGTTCTTGAGCGACCTTGGCCTGGAAACCACCGTGCTGGGCCAACAAGTGTTTGGCGGCCATGGCTACATTCGCGAGTGGGGCCAGGAGCAACTGGTGCGGGATGTGCGCATCACCCAGATCTACGAAGGCACCAACGGTATCCAGGCGCTGGACCTGATGGGGCGTAAGATCGTTGGCAGTGGCGGGGCGTTCTACACCTTGTTTGCCGATGAGATCCGCGCGTTCATTGCGTCGCAAGGTGCTGAGCTGGCTGAATTCACCAAACCGCTGGGCGTGGCGGTGGATAACCTGGATGAGTTGACCGCCTGGGTGCTGGACCGCGCCAAGACCAACCCGAATGAAATCGGCGCGGCGTCGGTGGAGTACCTGCAAGCCTTCGGCTACATGGCGTATGCCTATATGTGGGCACGCATGGCCAAGGCCGCGCTGGGCAAGGAGTCGGAAGAAGACTTCTACGCCAGCAAGCTCGGCACCGCGCGTTTCTACTTTGCTCGTCTATTGCCACGTATTCATTCGCTGAGTGCGTCGGTAAAAGCCGGTAGCGAATCATTATTTTTGCTGGATGAAGCCCTGTTCTAGGGGCTGGGAGGGCGTGTAAGCATTCTCTTACATGACGTGCTGCTATTCGTCCTCTATCGCCAGATTGGATCCACCGATAATCTACTTCACATGGACGTCGCGCAGGAAGCGCAAAGCAACAACACGGACACGTAGGATTCTGCCAGGATGGCGGAGTGAAATGGATGTCAGGGAAACAGTCTGCAAAGCCCCGCTTCGGCGGGGTTTTCTTTTGCCCGCGAAAAAGTCAGGCGATGACCTGCGGGGCATTCATCACGTCTTCCAGCAACGTGCGCAGCAACGCCACCGTCGCCTGCTGGCGCTGCACATCGCGGCACACCAAGCCCACTTTCAGCGGCACCCTGGGTTCACTCAAGGGTTTCCACAGCAGCGACTGGCTATTGTGTTCATCCTGGGAACGCCCCGGCAGCACCGTCGCCAGTTTTGTGTGAGGCAAGCTGTCGAGAATCCCCACCATGGTATTCAGTTCCGCCTGCACTTGCGGGCGGCGTCCGAGGTTGGCCAGTTGGCCCTGCCAGATCTGCCGGACCTGAAACTCTTCGCCCAGCAGCAACATCGGCAACTCGGCCGCCTGCTTCAGCGAGACTTTCTTGAATTCGCGCAAGGGATGGTCCTCGGGGATCACCACCTTCAACTCATCTTCATACAACAACACGCCGTGCAGCCCTGGCTGGCGTGGCGGCAGGTAGCTGATGCCGATGTCCAGTGAGCCATTCAGTAAGCGCCGCTCAATCTCAAGTCCGGTCAATTCGTAGATCTGCACCACCAGGTGCGGCTGGGCCTTGCGCACGCGCTCGAGCATCTGCGGCACCAGGCTGGTGTGCACGGTTTGCAGCACGCCGATGGCCAGCGTGCGCATCGCCTGACCCTTGAAGTTGCGCAACGCTTCCACCGCCTGTTGCAGACCATCGATCAGCGGCAGGGCGTGGTTGTACAGCGTATGCGCCGCCAGTGTTGGGAGCAGGCGCTTGCTGCTGCGCTCGAACAGGCTGACATCCAAGTTCTGTTCCAGCTGGCGAATCTGTTGCGACAGCGCCGGCTGGGAGATCGACAGGCGCTCCGCGGCACGGCCTACGTGGCCTTCCTCATACACCGCGACGAAATAACGCAGTTGCTTGAAATCCATAAGGCTTACTTATCGAAAAAGCTGGAAAAACGAAATGGCTGTTGGCCCCTGAGGCGCCTAGTCTAGCGCCTATTCGCAGGGCTTACAGGGCCGGATCGGGCAATGAACAGCGTTTATGTTGATAGCGTTTACATAGGCAAGGCAAACAATCTTCAACCAAGTAACACCACGCGTACCGACCAAGGTCCGGTTGCCAGCGGGGGTGAGGTGTGAAGCTGTTCAATATGCGCCGCGCAGCGCCGAGCCTGGACGACCTGATCCTCGATACGCCAGGCGACAGCGCTTCCAGCGAGGCGCTGATGCCCACGGTGGCGCGGCCGGCTCAAGTATTTGTGCGTGGCCAGGGTTCCTGGTTGTGGGACAGCGACGACCGCGCGTACCTGGACTTCAGCCAGGGCGGCGCCGCCAACAGCCTCGGCCACAGCCCGCAGGTATTGATCAAGGCGTTGGCCGACCAGGCGCAGGCGCTGATCAATCCGGGCCACAGCTTGCATAACCGCACACAACTCAACCTCGTCGAGCGCCTTTGCCATCTTACCGGCAGCGACCAGGCGTACCTGCTCAACAGCGGTGCGGAAGCCTGCGAAGCCGCGATCAAACTGGCGCGCAAATGGGGCCAGCTGCATCGCGGCGGCGCTTACCGCATCATCAGCGCGAGCAGTGGTTGCCATGGTCGCAGTTTCGCGGCGATGTCGGCGTCGGCTGGGGCCATTGAAAACCGATTTGAGCCGCAATTGCCGGGCTTCAGCCACGTGCCGTTCAACGATCTGTCGGCGCTGCATGCCGCCGTGGATGCACAGACCGTCGCGATCATGCTCGAACCGATCCAGGGCGAAGCCGGCGTAATCCCCGCAACGGAACACTACCTTAAGGGCGTCGAGCGCCTGTGCCGTGAACTGGGGATCCTGCTGATCCTCGACGAAGTGCAAACCGGCATAGGCCGCTGCGGCACCTTGCTCGCCGAACAGCAATACGGCGTACGTGCCGACATCATCACCCTCGGCAAAGGCCTGGGCGGCGGCGTGCCCCTCGCAGCGTTGCTGGCGCGTGGCACAGCCTGTTGTTTCGACGTGGGCGAACTGGAAGGCACGCATCATGGCAATGCGCTGATGGCGTCGGCCGGGGTTGCCGTACTCGATACGGTGCTGGAGCACGGCTTTCTGGAGCAGGTGCGTGAGTCCGGGCTTTACCTCGGTGAAGGCCTGGCCCGCCTGGCCTACCGCTATGACCACGGTCAATTGCGTGGCCACGGCCTGATGTGGGGCCTGACGCTGTCGGATGATTCTGCGGACGCTGTCGTAAAGGCTGCACTGCACGAAGGCCTGATCCTAAACGCCCCGCAACCGAACTGCCTGCGCTTCACCCCGGCCCTGACAGTCAGCAAAAGCAACATCGACGAAATGCTCCTGCGCCTGGCTCGCGCCTTCTCCCGCGTGCGCACCGCACAGCTGCAATGCCGCAAGGGCATCGCCGTTTAATTCCCTATTCCTGAACCGTCTCGCGGCCTACGCGGCGCCTCCGGCCTGATTCTTTTGGCTGGGGGCGTTTTTTTGTCTGTGTAACAACGATGGATGGCCCAACGCCAGATCCCACTGAACCCTCACGAACCGCCAAGGTCGATTAGCTACACGGCTCACACGAGCCGATTTTTTGGAGCTGACCCATGGACATCATTCGTATCATCATCGCCATTCTGCTGCCGCCACTGGGTGTGTTCCTGCAAGTGGGTTTCGCCGGCGCGTTCTGGTTGAATATTCTGCTGACCCTGTGCGGTTACTTCCCAGGCATCATTCACGCGGTGTACATCATCGCCAAGCGCTGAGGCCCTCAGCCTTTTGCGATGAGTCGTGAATTGCGCTCATTGCGAAAGGCCAACTGTTCGATGGTCTGGGTCGCATGTTCAGCCTCTTCCCGTGCTTGAAGGATGATGCCGTGCTGCTCGGACTTGCTGCACACCGGGTCGGCATTGCTCGCATCCCCCGTGAGCATGAAGGCCTGGCAACGGCAGCCGCCGAAGTCCTTTTCCTTCTCGTCGCAGGAACGGCACGGCTCGGGCATCCAGTCGTAGCCGCGAAAGCGGTTGAAGCCAAATGAGTCGTACCAGATGTGCTGCATGCTGTGGTCACGCACATTGGGAAATTGCACTGGCATCTGTCGGGCGCCGTGACAGGGCAGGGCGGTGCCGTCTGGCGTTACTGTCAGAAAGATACTCCCCCAGCCGTTCATGCAGGCTTTCGGGCGTTCTTCGTAGTAATCCGGCGTGACAAAAATCAGCTTGCACGGGTGGCCTTCGGCTTCCAGCTTGGCGCGGTATTCGTTGGTGATGCGTTCGGCGCGTACCAGCTGTTCCCGTGTCGGCAACAAGCCCACACGATTGAGCTGCGCCCAGCCGTAGAACTGGCAAGTGGCGAGCTCTACGAAGTCTGCCTCAAGCGCAATACACAGCTCGATGATGCGGTCGATCTTGTCGATATTGTGCCGATGGGTGACAAAGTTCAGCACCATCGGGTAGCCGTGCGCCTTCACCGCGCGAGCCATTTCCAGCTTTTGCGCGAAGGCCTTTTTCGAGCCGGCCAGCAGGTTGTTCACCTGTTCGTCGCTGGCCTGGAAACTGATCTGGATATGGTCGAGCCCCGCCTTCTTGAAGTCGCTGATCTTCTGCTCGGTCAGGCCGATGCCGGAGGTGATCAGGTTGGTGTAGAACCCCAGCTTGCGTGCCTCTGCGATCAGCTCGGCAAGGTCCTGGCGCACCAAGGGTTCACCGCCGGAAAACCCCAATTGTGCAGCACCCATTTCGCGGGCTTCGCGAAACACCTTGATCCACTGCTCGGTACTCAGCTCTTTACCCTGCTCGGCAAAATCCAGCGGGTTGGAGCAGTACGGGCACTGCAACGGGCAACGGTAAGTCAGCTCGGCCAATAGCCACAGTGGCAACCCGATGGCTGGCTTTTCAGGCAAGGGTGATCCAGTGCTCAGCACGGGCGACCTCCATGAATTGCTCGATGTCTTCGCCGAGCTCTGGCACGCCGGGGAATTGTTTATCCAGCTCGGCAATGATTGCCGCCACGTCACGCTCGCCGTCGATCAAGCCGCCGATCAGCGCGGCGCTGTCATTGAGCTTGATCATGCCCTCAGGGTAGAGCAACACATGGCCTTTTTGCGCCGGTTCGTACTGGTAGCGATAGCCCTGGCGCCAGGTCGGTATTCTGCTGCGATCAAAGCTCATAGGGGGATCCCTTTATGCCACACCCGCTGCTCGGTCACGCTGTGATACGGCGGGCGTTTGAGTTCGTAGGCCATGCTCATGGCATCCAGCAAGCTCCACAGGATGTCCAGTTTGAACTGGAGAATTTCCAGCATGCGCGCCTGGCCTTCGCGGGTGGTGTAGTGCTGCAGGGTGATGGTCAGCCCGTGCTCCACATCGCGCCGGGCTTGGCCGAGGCGAGTGCGGAAGTATTCGTAGCCGGCCGGGTCGATCCAGGGGTAATGCTGCGGCCAGCTGTCGAGGCGCGACTGGTGGATCTGCGGCGCGAACAACTCGGTCAGCGAGCTGCTGGCGGCTTCTTGCCAACTGGCGCGGCGGGCGAAGTTGACGTAGGCATCCACTGCAAAACGCACACCGGGCAACACCAGTTCCTGGGAGCGCAGTTGGTCCGGGTCGAGGCCGACCGCCTGGCCCAGGCGCAGCCAGGCTTCGATACCGCCGTCCTCACCGGGAGCGCCATCGTGGTCGAGCAGGCGCTGGATCCACTCACGACGGATCTCACGGTCCGGGCAGTTGGCCAGGATCGCCGCGTCTTTCAGCGGGATGTTCACCTGATAGTAAAAACGGTTGGCGACCCAGCCCTGGATTTGCTCGCGGGTCGCGCGGCCTTCGTACATCGCCACATGGTACGGGTGATGGATATGGTAGAAGGCGCCCTTGGCCCGCAGGGCTGCTTCGAATTCGACGGGTGTCATCGGCGTGTCAGTCATCTCGTCAGCTCCTACAGTTCAATGCTCATGCCGTCGTAAGCCACTTCGACATTGCGCCGCACCAGTTCCGCTCGCTCGGGGGAGTCTTCATCGAGGATCGGGTTGGTGTTGTTGATGTGGATAAGTACCTTGCGCTGTTCAGGCAACTGCTCCAACACGTCGAGCATGCCGCCAGGGCCGTTTTGTGCCAGGTGGCCCATTTCGCGGCCGGTACGAGTGCCGACGCCACGGCGCTGCATTTCGTCGTCATCCCACATCGTGCCGTCCACCAGCAGGCAGTCGCTGCCGGCCATGATCTCCAGCAACGGCGCGTCGACCTTGCCCAGGCCCGGGGCGTAGAACAGTTTGCCGCCGGTGCGCAGGTCTTCGACGATCAGGCCGATGTTATCGCCTGGGTGCGGGTCGAAGCGGTGTGGCGAGTAAGGCGGCGCGGCGCTGCGCAGTGGCAGTGGGGTGAAGCGCAGGTTGGGGCACGCCGGAATGGTGAAGCTGGCGTCCAGCTCGATGCGGTTCCAGGCCAGGCCGCCGTTCCAGTGGGTGAGCATGGTGAACAGCGGGAAGCCGGTGCTCAGGTCTTCATGGACCATGTCGGTGCACCACACCTGGTGTGGGCAGCCTTCGCGCAGGCTCAGCAGGCCGGTGGTGTGGTCGATCTGGCTGTCCATCAGGATGATCGCGCTGATGCCGGTATCACGCAGGGCGCGACCGGGTTGCATCGGTGCAAAACCTTGCAGTTGCGCGCGGATATCCGGCGAAGCGTTGCACAGCACCCAGTTCACGCCATCGCCGGAGATCGCGATGGACGACTGGGTACGCGCCTGGGCCCGCAGGCTGCCATCACGAAAACCTGCGCAGTTCACGCAGTTGCAGTTCCACTGCGGGAAACCACCGCCGGCGGCGGAACCTAGAATCTGGACAAACATGGCAGCTCCATCAAGCTCAAAACAAAAACGCCCCGGGCGAACCGAGGCGTTGTATTACCCAGCGGATTAACGGCTGGCGAAGTACATGGTGACTTCGAAACCGATGCGCAGATCAGTGTAAGCAGGTTTGGACCAGGTCATATTCTTACTCCTACGAAGGGATGGGACGTTCACTACCAAGCAATACATATAGTCCACCTCCAGTCGGAGATGTTCAGCTTTGTGCGTAGGAATGTTACGCAATTCTTTTCAAGTTAGCGCTGTCTTGGCGGAAAAAGCTTTTTGCAGGGGCGGCAATGATCAGTCGGCCGCTTGCCATTCATCACTGATGCGCGGGCCATTGGCCACGCAGTGCCAGCCGCCGGCAGCGTCGTTCAATTGCTGGGCGGCGCGCTGCAGTGCTTCTCGGGTAGAGGTTTGGATGTGGGTCTGAAGGTGTTCCAAGTAGCCCGACGGATGGCCCGCCAGATGCGCATGCCACAGCAGTTCGGCGGCTTGGGCGTTGGGCAGCGTCTGCGCTGAGAACTGCTGCGCCAGGGCCAGGCGGCCCAGGTCGTCGTTGCCGTTGATCAGCGCCGGCAGTTGTTTCAGGAAGGTGTTCAGGTGATCAGCGATGCCTTCCAGGGAGAGGCTGGGGGATTGCACGCCGAATAGCAGGCCGGTCTGGCCGTTTATCTGTCGGATGCCGCTGAATACGGCGTAGCCGATTTGCAGCTCTACGCGCAGGCGCTGATAAAACGGCCCCTGGAGCAGATGGCTGAGCAGTCGCCATGCGGCTTCGTCCTCCAGCGAAGCGCTCGGTGTCGGGCAAAACAGCAGCAGGGCGGCTTCGGTTGAGTCGGTTTCCACCGCGTGCCAGATACGTTGGCCGCTGAGGGAGGGGAGTACGGGGTTGAGGTTCGCCGGTTGCCCTGGCAAACGGGTCACCGCTGTTTTGACCGCGGCTTCATTCACGGCGGAGAAGCCCAGCCCCAGGCCTTGCCACGATGTCGAGTCGGGCGTGCTCACGCTGCAGCAAGCGGGGAGCGCCTTTAATAAGGCTCGGATGGCAATCATGGGCGGCGAGACGGTTGGGGTAGCCTGCGGTTCGCCCAGGCTTTGCGCCAACACCTCCAGCACGGCTGGGATGGGCTCCTGCAGCCCGACCATCTTCACCAGCCCGTCATTGCCCAGGCTTTCGAACGACACGTCGACGCCCGCCTGCCGGGCATTTTCACGCAACGACTGTACTGCGCTTTCCAGGCCAGGCGGGGCAGACTGCCATTGCAGATACAGGGCGCCTTCATCATTGTCATCCGTCAGTGCCTGGCTGAAGACCAGCGCCGATACATCACGACGTCCTCGGGAGCGATCCTGGGCAAAGGTGCGCAACCCTCGGTGGGCGCTGGTCTGGCCGCGAATCAGGCCGGCGCGTTCTTCCTTGACCGGTGGACGCAGGAACGGATTGTTCGGCGGCAGTTGCCACGTGTGCGCGGCGGGTGGCAGGTGCAGTGACTTGAGCATGATCCTGAGGGCGATGACAGCCTGTTCCGAGAGTGCCTCGCTGTCGTGTCGCGCCAGTGCCAGGGCGCCTTGGGTCTGTTGTTGGCGAGCGGCCAGCAAGGCGAACTCTTCCCGCAAGGCTGTCCAGTCGCTGTGTGCGAAAAAGCTCAACCAGTCGTGCAGCAACGCCTCGATGTGCGTCGCCGATTCAACAGGATTACTGAGCGTAACGTCGATATCCAACACGGCTTGCCCGGCGAAGTGATACAGCACCGACGCCTGCAGTGTGCTGGCCAGCCCTTGAGTTTTCAGTTGCGCCAGCAACCCGCCGGGTGCCGAGGCGTTGAGACAGGTGCAGAGGAATTCCAGTGCTTCACGCGGAGCGTTACAGGTGATGACGTGGTGCAGGTGATCATTGGCGATGTGCTGATAGCGCTGCGCTTGCCCCTGCATCAATGCCGGTGGCGCGGAGTGTGGGCGAAGAGGTCCTGAGGTCAGTTGCTCGCTGAACTGCTGCGCCAAGCCTTCCAGCGCTTCCAGCGTCTGTGGACCTGCCAGGCTCAAGGTCATCTGGCCGCTCTGATAGAACTGCGTGTGGAATTCCCGCAATGCCTGCTGAAACGCCTCACGTTCCACCGGCAGGCTGTCGCGGTTGCCCGCATGAAAACCCCGCAGCGGGTGGTCAGCCGCCAGCCCTTCCAGTAACGCGACCTGCTGCTGCGCCTTCGCATCCTGGGACCAGGCGACAAACTCGGCGTGCAGCACTTCGCGCTCGCGCAGTTGATCCTCCCGCGTCAGGCGCGGGTGGGTCAGCATGTCCACCAACCGCTCCAGCCCACCGGAAAACATCGCGACCGGCAGTTCAAAGAAGAACTCCGTGGTGCGCTCGCGGGTGCTGGCATTGACCTGGCCGCCATGCCGTTGCACGTAGGCCATCAACCCTTCGCTGGTGGGAAAACGTTCGGTACCGAGGAACAGCAGATGCTCGAGGAAATGTGCCAGCCCCGGCCACGCCAGCGGCACGTCATGGCTGCCGGCCGCCACCCGCAGAGCGGCGGCACAACGCTTCAAGCGCGGCGCATGTTGCAAGGCAACCCGCAAGCCGTTGGCCAGGGTCAGGTGAAGGTGATGAGGCTGGGCCGGCGCAGGCATGGGCACTTCCGAAACGTAGAATGTGCCCATGTTAACAAACCGCTCACAAACCGGCTGGATCAGGGCTTGTGCAGTGCACCGTATAACTCGGGGCGACGATCTTGCAGGTAGTGATTGGCAGCACGGGCGTCGAGGATCGACTGGCGATCCAGCTCACCGACGATCAGCGCTTCATCCAGGCCCGCCTGGGCGATGCGCAGGCCATTCGGCGCGGCGATGCTGCTTTGCCCGCAGTACTGGATCTCGCCTTCGTGCCCACAGTAGTTGGCGTAGGCCACATAACATTGGTTTTCAAAGGCCCGTGCCCGCACCGTGACATCGGCGACAAAGTCGAACGGCACCATATTGGCGGTGGGCACCAGGATCAGTTCGGCGCCTGCGAGGGCCAGGCGTCGGGTGTTTTCCGGGAACTCCAGGTCATAGCAGATCAGGAAGCCGAGCTTCCAACCGTTGAGCTCCACCAGCGGGAAATCATCGTCGCCGGCGCTGAACATCGAATGGTCCAGGTCACCAAACAGGTGAGTCTTACGGTAGTTGCACAGGCGCTGGCCGTGGGCGTCAATCAGCTGCACGGCGTTGTAGATCTGGCCGTCCTCGGCGCGCTCCGGGTAACCGTACAGAATCGCCAGCCCGGCGCTTTTGGCCAGTTCGCCAATCGCCTGCGCCGACGGTCCGTCCTGTGCCTCGGCCAAGGCGCCAACGGCCTCGGTGCCGATGTTGTAGCCGCTCAGAAACATCTCCGGCAGCACCAGCACGTCGGCGTCGGACGCCTCGTGGGCCAGTTGGTGCAGGCGCTTGAGGTTGCCGGCCACATCCAGCGGCAACGGTGGGCATTGGTACAGGGCGACGCGCATGCTCAACTCCTTAATCGGCCAGGGCGATTGGCCCGATTTCATCGAATACATCACCCGGCCCTGGGTTCTCGGGGTGAGTGCTGCCACCGAAGTGAGTCATGATGCCCCACACCGCGTTCAGCGAGGTTTGCACCGCGCCTTCCACCCAGGCTGGGGTCCAGGACACATCATCACCGGCGATAAAGATCCCACGTTGTTCGGCGGGCATGTCCTTCTGCATGAAGTGCGCATACATCCGCTGGTTGTAGCGATAGTGGCCGGGCAACGCGCCTTTGAAAGCCCCGAGGAAGTGCGGGTCGGCTTCCCAGGACACGGTGATCGGGTCACCGATGATGCGCGCCTTGATATCGACCTTCGGGTAGATCTTGTTCAGGGCGTCGAGGGCCAGCTTCACGCGCTTGTCGATGGGCTGCGGGAGCATTTTCAGCGCGTCACTCATCCACGAGTACGACAGACAGATCACGCCAGGCTTGTCGTCGCCATTGTCGAACAGGTAAGTGCCACGGGTGAGGCGATCGGTCAGGGTCATGCTCATCAGGTCGCGGCCGGTTTCGGGGTCTTTGTCCTTCCAGAACGGGCGATCGACCATCACAAAGGTTTTTGATGACTGCATGTAACGCGTGCGATCCAGGGCCATCCACATCTTTTGTGAGAACAAGGTTTCGTCGCACTCAATCTGGGTGGTCAGCAGCCAGCTCTGGCAGGTGGTGAGCACGGCGGCATATTCGCGGGTGTCGCCGTAGTTGTCGGTCACCGCGAAACGGCCGTCGGCCGCGTGGGCAATCCGCTTGACCCCGGCGCGCGGTGCGCCACGGTGCAGCGAACTGAGGCTGGTGCCGGCCGGCCAGTGGGCGCACTGCTCCGGTACATGGCGCCAGATGCCCATCGGCACTTGGGCAACGCCGCCGACCACCAGGTGTTGGTGGTCGTCGCAGTTGGTCATCACCACGCGGAAGATTTCCAGCATTGAGTTGGGGAAATCCGAGTCCCAGCCGCCCGTGCCGAACCCGACCTGGCCAAACACTTCACGGTGATGGAAGGACAATTTGGCAAATGCCTCGGAGGTGGCGACGAAGTCGTAGAAGGTGCGGTCGTCCCACAACGGCACCAACGTGTTCCACAGTTCTTTGAGGCGCGGTACGTCACGGTCGCGGATGGCTTGCTGGATATCGCCGAACTGCGAGCCGGCTTCCAGGGCGTCCGCCCAGGCGTCAGCCACTTCCTGGAACAGGACCGGCAAATCGGAGAGTTTCTGTGCGTAGTGAGTCTGGCCTTCGAGGTCGATCACGGTGCTGCCGGACGCCGGGGTCAGCGGGTTGGGGAAGGGTTTGGTCTCCAGGCCGAGCTTGTCCACATAGTGGTAGAAGGCGGTGGACGATACCGGGAAGCGCATGCCACCCAACTCGGCGATGATGCCTTCGGCGCCCTCAAAAGCCTGGGAGCGCAAACGACCGCCCATTTTCGAGGCTTCGTACACCACCGGCTTGAGGCCCAGTTTCATCAACTCATAAGCAGCCACCAGGCCCGCAATCCCGGCGCCGACGATCGCCACTTCGGCGCCATGATTGGCGACGGGGATGCTGCCCAGGCCTGCAGGGTGTTCAATCCAGTCATCGAAGGCAAACGGAAAGTCCGGACCAAAGATGGTGATGGGTTTCTTGCCGTCGGCGGGGTGGCGATTGGTCTTGCTGAGGGTGCTGGACGGAATGCTCATGGCTGACCTTACTGGCGACATCGGCGGATGTGACCCGCTGAGTATAGGAAAAGATGGCAGCCAGTTTAGGGCGTGTAGCGTTCGTTAATAAGACGCAAAGTGTCGTCGAATTGATCTGTTTTTAGTCAGAATGACGAGCATGGTGATCAGATTGGTTGTCCGCGATCCAATTTGTTACTGAGGATGATCGAGGTGGTGGTTTTCTCCACCCCGTCGACGCTGCCGATCTGGTCCAGCAATTGGTCCAGCTGTTCAGGCGAATCAGTGCGCAGCCACGCGACGTAATCGAACTCGCCACTCACCGCGCATAACTGTTGCACCTGGGCCATGGCACTCAGCCTGCGCAGCACGTCCTTGCCCGAGCGCGCCTGCACGGTGATGCCGACGTAAGCCTGCAAGCCACCGTCGACCACACGTTGCCCGAGGCGCACGCCATAACCGGTGATCACCTGGGTTTTCTCCAGGCGTGCCAGGCGCGACGTCACGGTAGTGCGCGCGATGCCCAGCTGCCGGGCGAGCATGGCCACGCTTTCGCGGGCGTTGAGCTGCAGGGCGGCTATGAGTTGGCGATCGATTTCGTCTAGGGCGGGCAAGGTGGGCTCCAGAGTGTGGGCGGTGGCGGGAAGCATATTACAGGCTTCCAGACACACAAAAGCCGCGCAATGCGCGGCTTTGAGTATGGTGGGCCCACACGGACTCGAACCGTGGACCAAGGGATTATGAGTCCCCTGCTCTAACCAACTGAGCTATAGGCCCTCAGTAGGCCGCGGATTATAACGATGGTTTACCCGCTGTGCCATCCGAAAAATCCCCAATGCTCATACGAAGAAACGTCGTGGCAAAAAGCGCCGGTGGTAACGGCAGGCTTACGATGTAGCCCTGCATCTGTTCGCAGCCTTCGGCGGCCAGGAAGGCTTGCTGTGCGGGGTTCTCCACGCCTTCGGCGATGATGGTGAATTGCATGCTGTGGCCCAGGGCGATGATGGCGCGCACGATGGCGGCGTCGTGGGGATCGTCGGGTAAGCCGCGGACGAAGGATTGGTCGATCTTGAGGAAGTCCAGCGGCAGGCGCTTGAGGTAGCTGAGGGATGAGTAGCCGGTGCCGAAATCATCAATCGCCAGTTGTACGCCCAAGTGTTTGAGTTGGTGCAGGACCTCCAGCGCTTCTTCGGCCTGGCTCATGATGAAGTTTTCGGTGATCTCCAGCTGCAGGCGGCCTGGGTCAAGGCCATAGTCGCGCAGCAGCTGTTCGATGCGGCCCAGCAAGCCGGGGTGACGCAGTTGCGCGCCGGCGAGGTTGACCGACAGTGGGCCGAAATCATCGAATGTGCCTTGCCAGGCGTGCAGTTGTCGGCAGGCCTGTTCCAGTACCCAATCGCCAATCTGCAGGATTGTGCCGTTTTCTTCGGCCAAGGCGATGAAGTGCTCGGGGGGGACATCGCCGAAGGTGGGATGGTGCCAGCGGATCAGGGCTTCGGCGCCGATCAATTGCTGGGTGGCCAGGCTCAGTTTTGGCTGGTAGTACAGGCTCAATTCGTCGCGCTCTATGGCGCGGCGCAGTTCATGTTCCAGGGCCACGCGCTCGTTGGCTTGGGCCGTGAGGTCGCGGGTGTAGCTTTCGACCCGGTTGCGGCCCTTGGCCTTGGAACGGTACATCGCGGCGTCGGCATTTTTGACCAGGGTGGCGACGTCGGTGCCGTCCTCGGGGTATAGGCTGGTGCCGATACTGGCGCTGATAAAGAACTCGTGCTCACCCGCCTGGAAGGGGGGAGTGAAGCAGGCCAGCAGTTTATTGGCCAGGTGCTGGGCGTCGCTGGCGTGCTGGAGGCCGGGGAGCAGGATGATGAATTCATCCCCGCCCAGGCGAGCGACGGTATCGATGTCGCGCAATTGTTCCTTGAGGCGCACGGCAATGTCTTTGAGCAGCAGGTCGCCTATCGGGTGGCCGAGGCTGTCGTTGATGTGTTTGAAGCGGTCTAGGTCGAGAAACAGGACAGCGCCCTGCTTGCCGGTTTCCTGATGCCCGTTGAGGGCGGCCTGCAGTCGGCTTTCGAACAGCGTACGGTTGGGCAGGCCGGTCAATGGATCGTGGTGCGCCTGGTAGTCGAGGCGGGCCTGGGCCAGCTTGAGGCTGGAGATGTCGGCAAATACCGCAACGAAGTGCGTGATCAACTGTTCGCGGTTGCGTACCGCACTGATCGTCAGCCAGCTGGGGTACAGCTCGCCGTTTTTGCGTCGGTTGGAAATCTCGCCCTGCCAGTGACCCTGTGCGGTCAACTGGTGCCACATGGCGGCGTAGAAGGCGCTGTCATGCAGGCCAGAGGCGAGCAGGCGCGGGGTCCGGCCGAGGGCTTCGGCCTCGCTGTAGCCGGTGATCTCGCTGAAGGCACGGTTGACGGCGCTGATGTTCTGTCGGGTGTCGGTGATCAATACGCCTTCGGCCGTGCTCTCGAACACGGTGGCGGCCTGTTGCAGTTTTTCCTGCATCAGCTGGCGTTCGGTGATGTCCCTCGCAATCGTCAGCATGCAGTCGTCATCGCCGATGGGCAGTGGGCGGCTGGACAGCTCGCACAGGCGAATCTGCCCATCGTTGCGGCGTATATGGCAGATGAAGTCCCGCACAAAGCCATCGCGCGCCATCAGTTCCAGCATGTGTTTGCGTTCGTTGAGGTCGACCCAGATGCCCAGGTCCAAGGTTGATTGGTCCAAGGAGGCCGCGCTGTTGAAACCGGTGATGCGACTGAAACCGTCGTTTACTTCAAGCAACAGGCCATCGCGCTGTCGGCTCAACAGCAAGCCGTCGGGAGAGGCATGGAAGGCCTTGGCGAATTTCTCTTCGGAGGTTTGCAGTTGTTGCTGGGTTTCCTTGAGCTGGGTGATGTCGCGCACCACCACCACGATGGCCTCAGTGGTGTCGAGTTGAAACGGCTCGGCGGAGATAAGGCCGGTAAAGGCCTGGCCGTTGTTGCGCAGAAAGGGCATTTCCAAGTTGCGGATGCTGGTGGTCTGCACCCGTTTCAACAGGTCCGGGCCGATGCCTGGAATCCCCCAAATGTTCAGCGCGGTGGCCGTTTTGCCGATCACGTCTTCGGCCTTCAGGCCTACTTGATCCTCGAACGCTTTGTTGACCTCCAGCAGGCAGCCATCGGACAGTCGCGCGATCACCAGAATGTCCGGGCACTGTTGGAACACCGAGGCAAACTTCTGTTCGGAAAGCTGCAGCGCCTCTTCGGTGCGTTTGGCTTCGCTGATGTCGATCATCAAGCCGCGCAGCACAGGCTCATGGCCGTGCTCGATCAGGCTGACAATGTCACGCACCCACAAGCAACGGCCGTCGGCGGTGATCACCCGGTAATCAATGCTGTGGTCGCGGTTAGCACGGGTTTCGCGGTAGCAGTAGGCTTCGGCGCGGAGCAGGTCGGCGGGGTGGATGATGTTGCGCCAGAACCCTGGGATCAGCCAGTGCGCGCGCGGATAGCCGAGCAGTTCCTCGGCGTGCGGCGACACGTAGCTGTAGGTGAAATCGGTGACGCTGGCTTCCCAGGCAATGGCGGACAGGCTCTCCACTAGGCCGCGGTAGTGGTATTCGCTGCTGCGCAGCTCCTGTTCGAGGGCCACGCGGCGGGAAATTTCCGAACTGAGTCGGCGATTGATCCGAATCACAATGGCTAATACGGTAATCAAGAGCAGAACCGCGGGTAGGCCATACAGCAGCAGATCGGTCCAGAACGTACGGTTATCGGTGAACTTGCCTACCCAGTGTTGCTGGATGGTGTTGGTTTCTTCCGGGCTGAGGTCGGCGAGGACTTTGTCGAGGATGCCGACCAGCATCTTGTCGTCGCGCGGTACTCCCATCGCCAATTGATAGCGGTAGGGGGTTTCGCCGCTGACATACAGCCCGTCCAGCTTGAGTTCGCGCAGGCTCCAGACACTGGAGGCCAGGTCGCTGACCACGGCGTCCACTTCGCCGGTAGCCAGGGCCTGCAGGGTTGAGCTGACGTTGGGCATGGCCACCAGATTAAGGTCGGGGTGGTGAGTGCGCAGTAATTCGTGGGGTGCGTAGTTTTCCACCACGGCGATCTTCAGCCCGTACAGGTCCTTGAGATTGCGCGGTCGTACGCCGCCTTCGTGGGCAAGGATGACCATCGGGAAGTCGATATAGGGGCGTGTGAACGCCAAATAATTCTGCCGTTCGGGCGTCGACATAACGCTGGGGACAAGGTCGAGCTGATTGGCTCGGGCCAGTTCCAGGACGGCACTCCAGTTCGGCGTTTCGATCACCTTGATCCTGACGCCCAACCGATCCTGGATCAGGCGCACGTAATCGGCTGCCAAGCCTTGGTAGCGGCCGTCTTCGTCACGGTATTCAAAAGGTGGCCATGACGCGTCCACCCCGAGGCTCAGCTCCTGATGGTCCGCCAGCCAGCCACGCTCATCATCGGTAAGAGTCAACGCGCCAGCCGTTGCGGTCCAGGTCAGCAGCGACAGCAGTAGCACAGTCGACAGTCTGGGCATAACGGTCTCGTTATGGCACGGGGAATGTTTCGAGTGTAGACGGGCATTGCGGGGGAGGGGTGTCGCTTGGGATTTTATCTGTAGAAAGCAAAACCCCCGGCCTGGGCCGGGGGTTCTGGTATCACTCGTCGAGGAAGGAGCGCAGATGCTCGCTTCGCGTCGGGTGGCGCAACTTGCGCAACGCCTTGGCTTCGATCTGACGGATCCGCTCACGGGTCACGTCAAACTGCTTACCGACTTCCTCAAGGGTGTGGTCGGTATTCATGTCGATGCCGAAACGCATGCGCAGTACCTTGGCTTCACGGGCAGTGAGGCCGGACAGTACGTCGCGAGTCGCTTCTTTAAGGCTCTCAACGGTGGCGACATCGATTGGCGACTGCATGGTCGAGTCTTCGATGAAGTCACCCAGGTGGGAGTCTTCGTCATCACCAATCGGGGTTTCCATGGAGATCGGCTCTTTAGCGATCTTCAATACCTTGCGGATCTTATCCTCTGGCATTTCCATGCGTTCGCCCAGCTCTTCCGGGGTCGGTTCGCGACCCATTTCCTGCAACATCTGCCGGGAAATACGGTTGAGCTTGTTGATCGTCTCGATCATGTGCACCGGAATACGGATGGTGCGGGCCTGGTCGGCGATCGAGCGAGTGATCGCCTGACGAATCCACCAGGTGGCATATGTCGAGAACTTGTACCCGCGACGGTATTCGAACTTGTCCACAGCCTTCATCAAGCCGATGTTGCCTTCCTGGATCAGATCGAGGAATTGCAGGCCACGGTTGGTGTACTTCTTGGCAATGGAGATCACCAGACGCAAGTTCGCTTCGACCATCTCTTTCTTCGCGCGGCGGGCCTTGGCCTCACCGATCGACATGCGACGGTTGATGTCCTTGATCTCGGCAATCGTCAGACCGGTTTCGGTCTCGAGCGCGGTGAGCTTCTGCTGGCAGCGAATGATGTCCGGCTGCAGGCGACCAATGGCTTCGGCGTATTTCGCCTTGCCCTTGGCCAGTGCGTCGGTCCAGCTTTCGTCTACTTCGTTGCCAGGGAATTGGCGCAGGAAGTCGGTACGCGGCATGCGCGCATCACGGACACAGAGCTGCATGATCGCACGCTCTTGTGCACGCAAACGCTCCAGGGCACTGCGAACACGCTCAACCAGGCCTTCGAATTGCTTCGGTACCAGCTTGATTGGCATGAACAGCTCAGCCAGCGCCAGCAGCTCGGCAATTGCCTGCTTATTGGAGCGACCGTGCTTTTTCAGGGCCTTGCGGGTGATTTCCATTTGATCGGAAACCGCACCGAAACGCTGTGCAGCGATGACCGGGTCTGGACCGCTTTCGACTTCATCTTCATCGTCGCCGCTGGCTTCAGCGTCGTCGTCTTCGGTGTCGTCGTCGGCTTTCGCAGCCTTGGCGTCCACAGGCGGCGGCACTTCGGCGGCAGGCGGCGCAATGCCGTCGTCCGGGTCGATGTAGCCACTCAGCACGTCGGACAGGCGGCCACCTTCGGTGGTGACGCGGGTGTACTCGGAGAGAATGTGGTCAACCGTGCCGGGGAAGTGCGCGATTGCGCCCATCACTTCACGGATACCCTCTTCGATACGCTTGGCGATTTCAATTTCGCCTTCGCGTGTCAGCAGCTCGACGGTACCCATTTCACGCATATACATGCGCACAGGGTCGGTGGTACGACCGATATCGGTCTCCACAGCAGCCAGCGCGGCAGCAGCTTCTTCAGCGGCAGCCTCGTCGGTATCGGCGTCCGCCAGCATAAGGGAATCCTTATCTGGCGCAGCTTCGAATACGTTGATCCCCATGTCGTTAATCATGCGGATGATGTCTTCCACCTGCTCTGGATCTGAAATATCCTCAGGCAGGTGGTCGTTGACCTCCGCGTAAGTCAGGTAACCCTGCTCACGACCGAGAACGATCAACTCTTTGATACGAGACTGCTGTTGCGCTTTTCCGGACATAACACCCTATCCACTGAAGGTCTTGGCGGGCAAAAAACAAGCCGAGGATTATACCCGAGCTATGACCTCACACGCCAGCTGAGGTCGGGTTTGATGCGGAAACATTCTGTTTTAAGAGGTCACGCATCTGTTTTGCTATCTGAATTTTCTCTTCAGCCGATAAATCCGGCTGCCTGGCTCGCTTTATGAGCTCATCGAGGGTCTGCGTGTGCTGACCCGCGGATAACCTAGTAATGGTGTCTAAAAACTGTTGTTCAAGGTTATCGCCGTCAATTAGCCACTCCTTTTCTGCGAGTGCTTTCAACAATCGGCCTTGTTCGGTGCCATGCCAGCGAGCCATCAACTGAATTGAGTTTAGCTTAGGATTTTTCTGGACTGCCTCGATCAAGGCGATCAGGACCTGGGCGTACGTATTGCTCGCGTTGGCAAAGTGATCGGCGCTTTCAACCTTTTCCGCCAATTGCGGGTGATGGATGAGCGTGCGCAGGGCAATCAGCGTCGGCGCTTCTACGGCAACCGGGGTGCGTGGGGCATAGGCTTCATCGTTGTCACCGCGCTTGCCGTTCTTGCTCCAGGGTTTCTTGTCCCATTTCTTGCCGCCGGCGCCGGGCTTTTTCGGTGTCCACGCTTGCTGGGGCGTGTAGGCCTCCTGCGGTTGGTGGAAGTCGGAATAGTCCGGCATGGCGTCATAATCCATGCCTGGGTCGTAGGCGGGCGGGGCGTCCTGCGGCGCACTGTGCACCAGCTGGCTGACGGCCTCGCCACTCAATCCGGTGATTTCCAGCAAGCGCTGGCGCATCAGCGTACGCAGGTTGGCACCCGGTACTTTGTCGATCAGCGGTGCGGCGAGCGTGGCCATGTGGGCCTTGCCTTCGAGGGAGCGCGGGTCGGCTTCTTCGGTCAGTTGCTGGAAGAAATAGTCCGCCAGCGGCTGTGCGTGTTGATTGATGCGCGCGCGGAACGCATCGGTGCCTTCGGAGCGCACCAGGGTATCCGGGTCTTCGCCTTCAGGCAGGAACAGAAAGCGTGCGCGCCGCCCGTCCTGCAGGCTCGACAGCGTTGCTTCAAGTGCGCGCCAGGCGGCGTTGCGGCCCGCCTGGTCGCCGTCGAAACAGAACAGCACGCTGGGCACTACGCGGAACAGGCGCTTCAAGTGTTCTTCGCTGGTGGCCGTGCCGAGGGTGGCCACGGCATTGCGCAGGCCCTGTTGGGCGAGCGCGATCACGTCCATATAGCCCTCAACCACAATGATCTCATCGAGGTTGCGGTTGTTCTTGCGTGCTTCGAACAGGCCGTAGAGTTCCTGACCTTTGTGGAACACCGGGGTTTCCGGGGAGTTCAGGTACTTGGGCTTGTCGTCTCCCAGTACCCGGCCACCAAAGGCGATGATGCGGCCTCGGCTGTCGCGGATCGGGAACATCACGCGATCGCGGAAGCGGTCATAGCGTTTGCCCGTCTCGGCGTTTTCCACCAGCAGGCCTGCGTCGATCATGGCCTTTTGCTGGAGGGTGTCGCTGCTCAGGTGTTTGTACAGGTTGTCCCACCCGGGAGGGGCGAAACCGAGGCCGAAGTCGCGGGCGATTTCACCGGTGAGGCCGCGGCCCTTGAGATAGTCGACGGCGGCCTTGCGCTGCGGATGGCTTTTAAGCGCCTGACGGTAAAAGTCGGCAGCGGCGGTCAGCAGCGGGTACAGCGGCGAATCGGTGGGTTGTCGCGGTTTGTGTGGGCGACCACTTTCTTCGCGGGGGATCTCCATGCCGGCGGCTTTGGCCAGGTCCTCTATAGCCTGGGGGAAGTCCAGGTTGTCGTGGTCCATGAGAAAGCCGAGGGCATTACCGCCCGCGCCGCAACCGAAGCAGTAGTAGAACTGTTTGTCGGGGCTGACGCTGAACGACGGGGTCTTTTCTTTGTGGAACGGGCAGCAGGCGGTGTAGTTCTTGCCGGCTTTTTTCAGTTGCACGCGCGAGCTGACAACATCGACGATGTCGGTGCGGTTCAGGAGGTCGTCAATAAAGCTCTGGGGAATCAGCCCGGCCATGGCGTTCTCGTCGTCACTGCGTGTAAATGAGGGCCCGTGAAGAGCTCAAGCGCACAGGTTGAGTGGCTCGACCATTATCGTCTGCTTGGGCTGCATGGAAGTGTATCTGCCGAACATTCACTGACGTTAATTTCTATTCAGTCTTTGGCATGGAAATGTTACCCGGGCATCCGGTATTGGCCAACGGCGGGCCTCGGAGCTCGATGGGCGCAGTCGACCGATTTGATCGCCTGTTTACAGAATGAGTGTGCTCGTCAGTAGCCTTGTTAGGCTCGTCAGAAGAGACGTGCACCGCTGGCAAAAGAGCCAGTCCTGACGTGTGAAGCGGTTGTCTCGGTCGCATGTGCGGCGTCGACAGTGAAGCATCAAGCGATATCCGCAAATGCCAATAGCCCGGCTGAGGGCCGGGCTTGGCAGAAGCTTGCTACGAACGTCTGTGTATTAGTACAGACGAACGGCGCGGCGCTGTTCGCGCTGAACTTTCTTGGCGTGACGCTTAACAGCGGCTGCTGCTTTACGCTTACGCTCAGAAGTAGGCTTCTCGTAAAATTCGCGGCTACGAACTTCAGCCAGTACACCGGCTTTTTCGCAGGAGCGCTTGAAACGACGCAGAGCTACGTCGAAGGGTTCGTTCTCTTTAACTTTGACGGCTGGCATCCAGAGCTACCTTCTTTCATTACCGGGATCAACGTTCTCGTCGCAAAAAATTCGCGGCTGAGGTCGTCGGTTTTTAAGGGTTGCGGATGTTAACCCCTCATTGCCCGGAATGCAAAGCCTCTGATCGAAAACCGCTAGTCGGGAGGGGGAGTGGCGACTATTATGCGCGCCTTCGAATTCAGCCTCTACAAGGCGCAAACCCATGCTAGTACTGGGACTTGAAACCTCCTGCGACGAAACCGGTGTCGCACTTTACGACAGTGAACGCGGGCTCTTGGCCGATGCGCTGTTCAGTCAGATCGACCTGCACCGCGCCTATGGCGGCGTGGTGCCGGAGCTGGCCAGCCGTGATCACGTCAAACGCATGCTGCCCCTGATTCGTCAGGTGCTGGATGAAGCCGGCTGCGTGCCGACCGAGATCGACGCCATTGCCTACACCGCGGGCCCCGGATTAGTCGGAGCCCTGCTGGTTGGGGCCTCTTGCGCCCAGGCGCTCGCGTTCGCCTGGGGCATTCCGGCGCTCGGCGTGCACCATATGGAAGGCCATTTATTGGCGCCCATGCTGGAAAAAACACCGCCGCAGTTCCCGTTCGTCGCTTTGTTGGTTTCGGGCGGCCATACGCAGTTGGTTCAGGTGGATGGCATCGGCCAATACACCCTTTTGGGGGAGTCGATGGATGACGCCGCCGGCGAAGCTTTCGACAAGACCGCGAAGATGATGGGCCTCAATTATCCCGGTGGTCCGGAAATCGCCCGCCTCGCCGAAAAAGGTGTTGCCGGCCGCTACACCTTCCCGCGTCCGATGTGTGATCGACCAGGCCTGATGTTCAGCTTCAGCGGTCTGAAAACCTCCGCGCTGAACACCTGGCAGCAAAGCGTCAGCGCTGGGGACGACAGCGAGCAAGCCCGTTGCGACATCGCCCTGGCGTTCCAGCAGGCCGTGGTGGAGACTTTGACCATCAAGTGCAAGCGTGCCTTGAAACAGGCGGGCATGAAGCGCCTGGTGATCGCAGGCGGCGTCAGCGCCAACAAGGCCTTGCGCACCTCGCTGGAAAAAATGCTCGGCGACATGAAAGGCGATGTGTTCTACGCACGACCGGAGTTCTGCACCGACAATGGCGCGATGATCGCCTATGCCGGTTGCCAGCGCCTGCAGGCCGGGCAGCATGAAAGCCTGGCGATCAGCGTGCAGGCGCGCTGGCCGATGGAGCAGTTGTCGCCGTTGTAACACCATAACGTGAGCCGGGCTCAGCGAACGTATTTAAAAATGCCGTTCGCGCCCGGCAAACAGGTCGCGTAAATTGCCTCGGTGGCGCCAGACGATCAGCAGTGTCAGCACGCTCATCGGTACCAGCGCCGCCGGTTCCTGCCAGGCCAATAGCGGCAGGGTGAGCGGGGTGGCGATCAGCGCGGCAAGTGAACTGGTGCGGGTCAGGTAGAACGCCAGCAGCCAGGCGAGCACGGCCAGCAACGCCGCTGGTGGGTAGATCCCCAGTAACATGCCGGCTGCCGTGGCGACGCCTTTGCCACCGCGAAAGCGGAAGTACAGTGGAAACAAATGGCCCAGGACGGCACATACACCGATCCAGGCCTGTTGTTGCAGGGTAAGGCCGGCGAGGCTGGCGATCAGCACGGGCAACAAGCCCTTGCACATGTCGCCCAGCAGGGTCAGTACGGCGAGCTTCTTACCGGCCAGGCGCAACATATTGGTGGCGCCGGCATTGCCTGAGCCACTCATTCGCGGGTCGGGATTTCCCGTCAGGCGGCTGAGCAAAATGGCGAAGGACAGCGAGCCGAGCAGGTAGGCGAGAATCGCCAGTAACCAAAACATGCTAACTATTCCGGGCGAGGACGCCCTGATTCTAACGGGGCATCGCGCCCTTGTCGTGCAGCGGAGAAGAGTGCTTGGACAGAGTGTTTATCGAAGGCCTGGAAGTCGACACCGTCATCGGGGCCTACGACTGGGAGCGCGGAATCCGCCAATGCCTGCGCCTGGACCTGAGCTTCGCCTGGGATAACCGCCCGGCCGCTGCCGGTGACGACCTGACCCTGGCGCTGGATTACGCCAGTGTATCCGCGCGTATCCAGGCGTTTGCCGAGCAGTCCCAGTACCAATTGGTGGAGACCTTCGCTGAACGCCTGGCCGAGGTGCTCATGAGTGAATTCCAGATTCCCTGGTTGCACCTCAAGTTGACCAAGCCGGGGGCCGTGCCGGCTGCCAAGGGCGTGGGTGTGGAGATCGAGCGCGGATGTCGCTAACTCAGGTTTATCTTGGCCTAGGCAGTAATATCGAGCGCGAGTCCCATCTACGCGCCGGCCTTGATGCGCTGGCGGTTTTTTTGACCGATATGCGCTGCTCGGCGGTGTTCGAAAGCCAGCCGGTGGGCATCAAGAGCGGGCCTTTCTTCAACTTGGTGGTGTCGGCCTATACCGACCTGCCGTTGATGGAGCTGGATCGCCGGTTGAAATTCATCGAAGCCGATAATGGTCGCTATGCGCCGGACCGTAAGGGCTTGCCGCTGGATATCGACGTGCTGCTGTATGGCGAGCTGGTGGGTAATTTCGAGGGCCTGGTCCTGCCCCGTGCAGAGATCCTGAAGAACGCCTTTGTGCTGTGGCCGCTGTCGTTGATGGCGCCCGATCGCGTGCACCCTGAGGTGGGCAAGACCCTGGCCGAACTGTGGCGCGATGCGCAGATTGACCAGGTGTTGGCACCCGTCGGGTTTGAATGGCGGGGCCAGCAACTCACGCCAGGCACGCTCTTGTAGGCGCCGAGCGTCCTGTGGCGAGGGAGCAAGCTCCCTCGCCACGGGTGGGCAGCGTCTAGAGAATGGGCTGTTCTTTGTAGGCCTTCAACGCCTTAAGCCTTTCGCGCTTCAGCGCCTCACCCAGTTCCGGGCCTTTGTAGCCCTTCTCCAGCAAGGGCGCGACGGCCACTTCGCGGGCTGCCTTCGCAGCCCCACGCAAATAATCCGCCTGTGGATAAATGCGTTGCTCCAGGCCCTTGCGGCCGCGGGCGTCCATCTCGCAGGCGATCACAAACTCTTCAAAGCGCTGCGGCCGACGGTACACGTCAAAACTCTGCAGCAACTCCAGCAATGTCGAGGCTTTCAGCTCAAGCGCCCGATGGCCGTGAGTGTGGTATTGGCCCACCAGCAACGCAAGTTCCTGACAATCCCTTGGCACTTTGAAGCGCTCATTGACGGCCTTGATCAGCTTCAAGCCCCGATGTTCATGGGCAATATGCTGCGGCAACTTATCCACAGGCGTCGTGCCCTTGCCCAGGTCGTGGAGCAGGCAAGCCCAGCGCACAGTCAGTGGCTGTTTGTGCAAGGCCGCCTGTTCCAACACGCTCAAGGTGTGCACGCCGGTGTCGATTTCCGGGTGGTGGGCTTCGGGCTGCGGTACGCCGAACAGTGCATCGACCTCAGGCATCAACGTTTTCAACGCAGCGCAGTCGCGCAGTACCTGGATAAATACCTGCGGCTGGTCTTCCATCAATGCCCGAGAGATTTCTTTCCAGCTGCGCTCCGGTGTCAGGGCTTCCAGTTCACCGGACTCGCTGAGTTGACGCATCAGTTCCAGGGTCTCGGGCGCGACGGTAAAACCCAGGTGCGCGTAACGCGCAGCAAAGCGCGCGACTCGCAGTACCCGTAGAGGATCTTCGGCGAATGCCGGGGAAACATGGCGCAAAATGCGCGCTTCAAGGTCGCGCAGGCCGTGATAGGGGTCAGTCAAGTTGCCGTCATCGTCTTCCGCCATCGCGTTGATGGTCAGGTCGCGACGGATCAGGTCTTCTTCCAGCGTAACCTCTGGGCTGGCATGAAACACAAAGCCGCCGTAACCCCGGCCGCTCTTGCGTTCGGTGCGGGCCAGCGCGTATTCATCGCCATTTTTTGGGTCCAGGAATACCGGGAAGTCTGCACCCACAGGTTTGAAGCCTTTGGCCAGCATCTCTTCTGTGGTTGCACCCACGACGACGCGGTCGATGTCGGTGACCTTGATGCCCAGCAAGCGGTCGCGTACGGCACCGCCGACTTTGTAGATTTTCATGAAAAAGCCTCCATTAGCGTCACAGGATACCGCCTGTGCCTGGCCAATGGAGGCTTTGCTGTTTCAGAGATGAACGACGGCGAGGTCCAGGCGCCCGTAGTCGTTATCGTTATGATCGCTGCGCGGTGGCACGTGATGGGTTTTCATCACCTGATCGCCTTGCAGGGTTTCCAGGTGGATGTCGAACCCCCACAGCCGATGCAGGTGCTTGAGCACTTCCTCGGTGGATTCGCCGAGAGGTTTGCGGTCGTGTTGCTGATGGCGCAGGGTCAACGAACGGTCGCCACGCACATCGATGCTGTAGATCTGCACATTAGGCTCGCGATTGCCCAGGTTGTACTGCGCCGCCAAGGTTTCGCGGATGGTGCGGTAGCCGGGTTCATCATGGATGGCCGGTACCAGCAGGTCATCCTTGAGGTCGTCATCGAGGATGCTGAACAGCTTCAGGTCACGAATCACTTGGGGTGACAGGTACTGCAGGATAAAACTCTCGTCCTTGAAGCTGCTCATGGCGAACTTGATGGTAGACAGCCAGTCGCTGCCGGCGATTTCGGGGAACCAGCGGCGGTCCTCCTCGGTTGGGTGTTCGCACATGCGTCGGATATCGCGGTACATGGCGAAGCCCAGCGCGTAAGGGTTGATGCCGTTGTAGTAAGGGCTGTCGAAGCCTGGCTGGAAGACCACGCTGGTATGGGAGGTGAGAAACTCCATCATGAAACCGTCAGTGACCAGGCCTTCGTCGTACAGGTCGTTCATCAAGGTGTAGTGCCAGAACGTCGCCCATCCTTCGTTCATCACCTGGGTCTGACGCTGTGGATAAAAATACTGGGCGATCTTGCGCACAATGCGCACGATTTCGCGCTGCCACGGTTCCAGCAACGGTGCGTGCTTTTCCAGGAAATAGAGGATGTTTTCCTGAGGTTCGGAGGGGAAACGTGCATTGTCCTTGTCGCTGTTCTTGCCGGCGCGTTTGGGAATGGTGCGCCACAAGTCGTTGATCTGTTTCTGCAGGTGCTCTTCGCGCTCTTTCTGGCGCAGACGTTCTTCTTCGGCGGAAATCGGGTAGGGGCGTTTGTAACGGTCGACTCCGTAGTTCATCAGGGCATGGCAGGAGTCGAGCAGGTCTTCCACCGCATCGATGCCGTGGCGTTCCTCGCACTGCATGATGTACTGCTTGGCAAACACCAGGTAATCGATGATCGAACTGGCATCGGTCCATGTGCGGAACAGGTAATTACCCTTGAAGAAGCTGTTGTGCCCGTAGCATGCGTGGGCCACCACCAGCGCTTGCATGCAGATGGTGTTCTCTTCCATCAGGTAGGCGATGCAGGGGTCGGAGTTGATCACGATCTCGTAGGCCAAACCCATCTGGCCACGACTGTAGGACTTTTCGGTGCTGAGGAAGTGTTTGCCGTAGGACCAATGGTGATAACCCAGGGGCATGCCGACGGAGGCATAGGCATCCATCATCTGTTCGGCGGTGATCACTTCGATCTGGTTGGGGTAGGTGTCCAGGGCATAACCCGCCGCAATGCGGCTGATTTCCCGGTCATAGGCCTGGATCAGTTCAAAGGTCCACTCAGACCCCGTGGAAATGGGTTGGCGCTTTTGCTCTTTTTTGGCGGTCATGTCACTAACCTGCGCTGGAAGAGTTCACGGAAGACCGGGTAGATATCGCCGGCCGAGACCAGTTGCTGCTGGGCGAAGGTGTCGGCAAAGGCTTCGCCGATGCGTTCATATTCGAACCACAGGGCCTGGTGCTCACGGGGGGTGATTTCAACGTAAGTGTAGTACTGCACGAACGGCATGATCTGGTTGATCAGGATGTCGCGGCAGATAGGCGAGTCGTCGTTCCAGTTGTCGCCGTCCGAGGCTTGGGCGGCGTAGATATTCCACTCGTTGGCCGGGTAGCGCTCGGCCATGATCTCCTGCATCAACTTCAACGCGCTGGAGACGATGGTGCCGCCGGTTTCCCGCGAGTAGAAGAACTCTTCTTCGTCTACTTCCCGGGCGCTGGTGTGGTGGCGAATGAACACCACATCGATCTTGTCGTAGTTCCGCTTGAGAAACAGGTACAGCAGGATAAAGAAGCGCTTGGCGATGTCCTTGGTGGCCTGGGTCATGGAGCCGGAAACGTCCATCAGGCAGAACATCACCGCCTTGGAACTGGGATTGGGTTGTTTGACCAGCAGGTTGTATTTCAAGTCAAAGGTGTCGAGAAATGGCACACGATGAATGCGTGCGCTGAGTTTCTCTATTTCCGCCTCTATTTCTTGAATATCGCCGAAGTTGTCCGGCTCTTCACGTTTCAAACGCGCCAACTCTTCCTTGGCATCCCTCAGTTTGGCGCGGCTGCTGCCCGACAGGGCGATACGCCGGGCATGGGCCGAGCGCAGGGTGCGGATGATGTTGATGCGTGACGGGTTGCCCTCGTTACTGATCCCGGCGCGGACGGTCTTGAAGGTGTCGGTGCCGGTCAGGTTGCGCTTGACCAGGTTGGGCAACTCCAGGTCCTCGAACATGAACTCGAGGAATTCTTCCTGGGTGATCTGGAACACGAACTCATCCATGCCTTCGCCGGAATTACCCGCCTTGCCGGGGCCCTTGCCGCCGCCACCGCCTTGGGGGCGCTGGATATGTTCGCCGGTGGTGAACTCCTTGTTGCCGGGGTGCACGACGGTCTGTTTACCGCCCCGGCCGTGGTGCAGCACCGGTTCGTCGATGTCCCGTCCAGGAATGCTGATTTGTTCGCCATGCTCCATGTCGGTGATAGAGCGGCGGCTGACGGCCTCTTCAACGGCCTTTTTGATGTGGTCACGGTAACGCCGCAGGAAACGCTGGCGGTTTACCGTGCTCTTATTCTTGCCATTGAGGCGTCGGTCGATCACATAGCTCATGGGGAGCCCTCCGGGCAGCTTCACGTTACAAGCTTCAAGCAGCGAGCTGGAAGCTTAGAGACAAGCGGTCGGCTGCCAGGCCAGAAGCCCGGCAGCACACGCCTGTCGCTGCCTTACTGCGATTTGCGAACCCGCAGGTACCACTCGGAGAGCAGCCGTACCTGTTTGTCGGTGTAGCCGCGCTCGACCATTCGTGTGACGAAGTCGTTGTGCTTTTGCTGATCCTCCTTGCTGGCCTTGGCGTTGAAGCTGATGACCGGCAGCAGGTCCTCGGTGTTGGAGAACATTTTCTTCTCGATGACCACCCGCAGCTTCTCGTAGCTGAGCCAGGTCGGGTTCTTGCCGTTGTTGTTGGCCCGTGCGCGCAGCACGAAGTTGACGATTTCGTTGCGGAAATCTTTCGGATTGCTGATGCCGGCTGGTTTTTCGATTTTCTCCAGTTCTTCGTTAAGGGCCACGCGATTGAGGATCTCACCGGTTTCCGGATCCCGGTATTCCTGGTCCTGGATCCAGAAGTCGGCGTACAGCACGTAGCGGTCGAAGATGTTCTGGCCGTATTCGCTGTAGGACTCCAGGTACGCGGTCTGGATTTCCTTGCCGATGAACTCGATGTAGCGCGGCGCCAGGTATTCCTTGAGGAAGCGCAGGTAGCGCTCGCGGGTTTCTGCCTGGAATTGCTCCTGTTCGATCTGCTGTTCCAGCACGTAGAGCAGATGTACCGGGTTGGCGGCGATCTCGTGGGGGTCGAAGTTGAAGACCTTGGACAGGATCTTGAACGCAAAGCGCGTCGACAGGCCGTTCATGCCCTCATCCACACCCGCCGTGTCGCGGTATTCCTGGATCGACTTGGCCTTGGGGTCGGTGTCCTTGAGGTTTTCGCCGTCGTACACACGCATCTTCGAGTAGATGTTCGAGTTTTCCGGCTCCTTGAGGCGTGACAGCACGGTGAACTGGGCGAGCATCTTCAGGGTGTCGGGTGCGCAGTGGGCCTTGGCCAGCGAGCTGTTGAACAGCAGTTTGTCGTAAATCTTGATCTCATCGCTGACCCGCAGGCAGTACGGCACCTTGACGATATAGATCCGGTCGATGAAGGCTTCGTTGTTCTTGTTGTTGCGGAAGGTGTGCCATTCCGATTCGTTGGAGTGGGCCAACAGGATCCCGGTGAACGGAATCGCGCCCAGGCCTTCGGTACTGTTGTAGTTGCCTTCCTGAGTCGCGGTGAGCAGGGGGTGCAGCACCTTGATCGGTGCCTTGAACATCTCCACGAACTCCATCAGGCCCTGGTTGGCCCGGCACAGTGCGCCCGAGTAGCTGTAGGCATCGGCGTCGTTCTGCGGGAATTCCTCGAGTTTGCGAATATCGACCTTACCCACCAGCGCCGATATGTCCTGGTTGTTCTCGTCGCCCGGCTCGGTCTTGGCCACGCCGATCTGGTTGAGGATCGACGGGTAGAGTTTCACCACGCGGAACTGGCTGATGTCACCGCCGAACTCGGCCAGGCGCTTGGTGGCCCAGGGCGACATGATGGTGTTGAGGTAGCGCCGTGGGATGCCGAAGTCTTCTTCGAGGATCGCGCCATCTTCCGTGGCGTTGAACAAGCCCAGGGGCGACTCGAAGACCGGTGAGCCCTTGATGGCGTAGAAGGGCACCTTCTCGATCAGTTGTTTGAGTTTTTCGGCCAGGGACGATTTACCGCCGCCGACGGGGCCGAGCAGGTAGAGGATCTGTTTCTTCTCTTCCAGGCCTTGGGCGGCATGGCGGAAGTAGGAGACGATCTGGTCAATGCATTCTTCCATTCCGTGGAAGTCTTCAAAGGCCGGGTAGCGGCGGATCACCTTGTTGGAGAATATTCGCGACAGCCGCGAATTGTTGGCGGTTTCCACCAGCTCCGGCTCGCCAATCGCCAAGAGCAGGCGTTCGGCGGCAGATGCGTAGGTGCTACGGTCTTGTTTGCACAGCTCGAGATACTCTTGCAGCGTGAGTTCTTCCTGCTGTGTGGACGCGAAGCGTTGTTGGAAGTGGCTAAAGATACTCATGACGTCGTCACCTCGCTCGATACGTGGAGCCGACGCCGGATCAATCAGTCGATGCTGGCAGACATTGGCGAACACCAATGGCCGTTTTCCCCCCAAACACCCTGAAACGCTACCGATGACCCGCACGCCGGTGTACCGGCTCTCCCCTGATTCGGATGGCCTGCGCTTAAGGATAGTTCGGAATCGGAGAGGTCAAGGCGCGATACGTAATTAGTTTGGCTGCGCCGTTCGTCAGAAACGGCGCTAGCCCAAGCGTCACGCGGGGTAGCGGGGTGTGAAAAAAATTATTGCGAATTGCCTGAAGAAATTTCCGCAGGATAAGTCGTACGCCAAAGCTCAAAGCCACCGTCCAGGCTATAGACATCGGAGAAACCCTGGCTGACCAGGTAGGCCGCCGCGCTCTGACTGGAATTGCCGTGGTAGCACGCCACGATCACGGGGGCGTCAAGGTCGGCGGCGCGGATGAAGTCGGCGATGTTGACGTTGTCCACGTGCTGGGCACCGGTGATGTGGCCGGCCGCATACGTCGGCTGGTCACGGATGTCGACCACCACGGCACCTTGCGCGCGCAGGGCCTGGGCGTGTTCGGGAGGGATACGTTTGAATTCGCTCATGGCGGGCTCCTATGGCTTGGCCGTAGCCGGCAGTGTAACGGGAAGGGGAGATTCGCACTGGCAGCTATAACGCTCGCCGGTGTCGATATTCATCAGGGTCATGGCGCCGCCCCACACGCAACCGGTGTCGAGGGCGAAGACGCCGGGCTCATCGCACTTGCCTTCAAGCGCTGCCCAATGACCAAAAACGATCTTGGTGTCACGGGTCTTGCGCTCTTTGTGAGCAAACCACGGTTTGTAACCCGGCAGCGCGGTGTCGGCGCCTTCTTTGCTCTTGAGGTCCAGTTTGCCTTCAGCGGTGCAGAAGCGCATGCGGGTGAAATAGTTGGTGATCACTCGTAGGCGGGCGACGCCGGTCAGGTCGTTGTCCCACTTGACGGGATCATTGCCGTACATGCCGTCGAGATAGGCGGTGTACAGGTTGTCATCGGCCAGTGCGCTTTCGACTTCAGCGGCACACTTGAGGGCTTTCTTCAGTGTCCACTGGGGCGGGATGCCAGCATGGACCAGGGCCATGTTGCGGCCTTCGTCGTAATGCATGATTTTTTGCCGGCGCAGCCAGTCGAGCAGCTCGGCGCGATCCGGCGCTTCGAGGATTTCCCGCAGGGTGTCGCCCTTTTTCAGGCGCTCGATCGTGTTGCCGGCCGCCAGCAGGTGCAGGTCGTGGTTGCCCAGCACGCACACCAGGGAGTCACGCAGGCTATATAAGTAGCGCAGGGTTTCCAGGGACTCAGGGCCCCGGTTGACCACATCACCCACCAGCCACAGTCGATCCTTTGCCGGGTCGAAGGCTACGCGATCAAGCAGGCACTTGAGGGGCTCCAGACAACCTTGCAGGTCGCCGACCGCATAGGTCGCCATCAGTGCAGGGCTCCCGGCACCGCGAGGCGGAAGGGCGCAATGATGGCGTCGAACAATTTACCGTCAGTGGCTTTCATCTGATACGAACCCTGCATGGTGCCGACTTTGGAGGTCATCACTGTGCCGCTGCTGTAGGTGTGGCTGGCGCCTATGTCGATCAGCGGCTGCTGGCCTACCACGCCCGCGCCGCGCACTTCTTCGACCTGGCCGTCACCGTCGGTGATGACCCAGTGGCGTGACAGCAACTTGGCCGGCACCAGCCCGTTGTTTTTCACCGTGATGGTGTAGGCAAAGGCGAAGCGGTTCTGTTCGGGTTGCGATTGGTCCGCGAGGAAGCGGGTGACGACGCTGACGTCGATCTGGTAGCGAGGATCGGACATGCAAGAGGCCTTAAAAGCAAAAGCGGAGGACAGCAGATGCGGGTCAGTCTAGGCCAAGAAGCGGGCACTAGGCCAGACATGCTGTCCGGCCCAGGCACTACAGGCTTCAGTCCGCAGTGGGCGCAGGCTGGATGGCAAGCTGGTCGGCCAGGCGCACGAATGCGGCCAGGTCCAACTGCTCGGGCCGCAGGCTGCCATCGACGCCGGCGGCTTCGATTTCGGCCTGGCTCAACAGCGCCTTGAGCGTGTTGCGCAGGGTTTTGCGGCGCTGGTTGAAGGCTTCACGCACCACGCGCTCAAGCAATTTGTGATCCTTGGCCGGATGCGGCAGCACGGCGTGTGGCACCAGGCGCACGATGGCCGAGTCGACCTTCGGCGGCGGGTTGAACGCACCGGGGCCGACGTTGAACAGGTGTTCGACGCGGCAGTGGTACTGGACCATGATCGACAGCCGACCCCAATCACCACCCCCCGGCCCGGCAGCCAGGCGTTCCACCACTTCCTTTTGCAGCATGAAGTGCATGTCGCGGATGATCCCGGCGTTGTTCAGCAGGTGGAAAATCAGCGGCGTGGAGATGTTGTACGGCAGGTTACCTACCACCCGCAGGCTGTTGGGCGCTGCGTTGAGGGTATTGAAGTCAAACTTCAGTGCATCGCCTTGATGCAGGTTGAAGTTGGGCATGCCGGCAAACTGCTGGTTGAGGATCGGGATCAGGTCCTTGTCCAGTTCCACCACGTCCAGTTGGCCGCCGCTGGCCAGCAGGCCCTGGGTCAATGCGCCCTGGCCCGGGCCGATTTCCAGCAGACGGTCTTCGGGCTTGGCATGGATCGAGCGCAGGATGCGGTCGATCACGCCGGCGTCGTGCAGGAAGTTTTGCCCGAAGCGCTTACGCGCCCGGTGTTGGTAATGCTCAGTCATATACGAGTCTCGGCCATCTGATAGGCGGTTTCCAGGGCCACGTGCAGGCTGCCGGTATCGATCTTGCCGCTGCCCGCCAGGTCCAGGGCAGTGCCATGGTCGACGGAGGTACGGATGATCGGCAGGCCCAGTGTCACGTTGACGGCGGCGCCGAAGCCTTTGTATTTAAGCACCGGCAGCCCCTGGTCGTGGTACATCGCCAGCACTGCGTCGCAGTGCTCCAGATATTTGGGGGTAAACAGAGTGTCCGCTGGCAGTGGGCCGCGCAGGTCCATGCCTTCTTGGCGCAGACGCTCCAGGGTGGGTTCGATGATGTCGATTTCTTCATGGCCCAGATGGCCGCCTTCACCCGCGTGTGGGTTAAGCCCACAGACCAGGATGCGCGGTTGGGCGATGCCGAATTTCTGTTGCAGGTCGGCGTGCAGGATGCGTGTCACGCGCTCCAGTCGCTCGACGGTGATGGCATCGGCAATCTCACGCAGCGGCAGGTGCGTGGTCACCAGGGCGACCCGCAGGCCGCGTGTGGCCAGCATCATCACGACTTGAGCGGTGTGGGTCAGTTCGGCGAGGAATTCGGTGTGGCCGGAAAAGGCGATGCCGGATTCGTTGATCACGCCCTTGTGCACCGGGGCCGTGATCATGCCGGCGAAATCGCCGTCGATGCAGCCTTGCCCTGCGCGCGTCAGGGTTTCCAGCACGAACGCCGCGTTGGCCTTGTCCAGTTGCCCGGCAACCACCTTGGCCTGCAGCGGGGTGTCCCACACATACAAGCTACCGGCGGGGGCGGGCAAGTCGGGCCAGTTGCCTGGCGCCACGTCCAGCAAAGTGACAGCCACACCCAGCTGCGCGGCCCGCTCAAGGAGCAGGTCGCGGCTGGTAATAGCAATCAGGGGGTGTGGCTGAGGTTGCGAGGCGAGCAGCAGGCACAGGTCAGGACCAATGCCGGCCGGCTCGCCGGGTGTCACCGCGAAACGCTGGGGTTTCACTGAGCGGCCTGGTCGGTGCCTGTTTGCGGGGCGCCTGGCAGCTTGTTTTCCACGTAGGCTTCGTCACGGATCTGACGCAGCCAGGTTTGCAGCTCTTCGTCGTACTTGCGGTTACGCAGTACGTTCAACGCTTGTTGCTCGCGGGCTTGGTTGGTGTTGTCGGTGGCGCGACGGCCAAGGACTTCCAGCACATGCCAGCCATATTGGGTCTTGAACGGCTTGGACAGTACGCCTTGCGGAGTATCGGCCATCACCTGCTGGAACTCAGGCACCAGGGCCTTCGGGTCGATCCAGTTCAAATCGCCGCCGTTGAGGGCGGAACCTGGGTCTTCCGAGAAGCTTTTGGCCAAGGTGGCGAAGTCTTCACCGCTTTCGATGCGGTCATAGATCTTCTGGGCCAGTTCCTTGGTTTGGGCTTCGGTACGGATTTCACTCGGTTTGACCAGGATGTGGCGAACATGCACCTCATCCTTGAGCGAGGTTTCACCGCCGCGTTTTTCCAGGAGCTTGAGGATGATGAAGCCGCCCGGCGTACGCGCAGGCTGCGTGATACCACCCACTTCCATGGCGCTCAGTTCACGGTCGAACGGAGGTGGCAGTTGAGCGGCTTTACGCCAGCCCATGTCACCGCCTTCGAGGGCGTTGTCGCTGCCGGACTGGGCAATGGCCATCTGGGCAAAATCAGCACCAGCCTTGAGGCGATCATAGATAGCCTGGGTCTTGGCGGCGGCTGCATTGAGCTGCTCGGAGTTGGCGCTGTCCGGGGTTGGGATGAGGATATTGGCCAAGTGCAGTTCTTCGGAAAGCTGCATCTTGCCCAAGTCGGACGCCAGGAAGTTCTTCACTTCCTGCTCGGACACCTGAACCCGCTCGGCGACACGGCGCTGACGCACACGGCTGATGATCATTTCACGGCGGATCTGGTCACGGGCGTCCTCATAGGACAAACCGTCGTGGGCTAGGGCTGCACGGAACTGGTCAATGCTCATGTTGTTGCGCTGGGCAATAGTGCCCACGGCCTGGTTCAGTTCTTCGTCCGAAATACGGATGCCGGAACGATCACCGATCTGCAGTTGCAGGTTTTCGACGATCAGGCGTTCCAGTACCTGTTGGTCCAGGACGCTGGTAGGTGGCACGCCACCGCCACGCTTGGCGATGGTTTGCTGGACTTCCTTGACGCGTTGGTCCAGTTGGCTCTGCATGATCACGTCGTTATCGACGATGGCCACGACCTTGTCCAGTTGTTGAACCGCAGCGTGAGCCGATGCGGTCCCCAGGAGCAGTGCGCCCAGCACTAGCGGGCGCAGACAATCAGAAAGCTTGGTCTTCACGTTCACGATAACCTTCAATGCCTTTGTCGAGGAAGCTCTCTACCTTGGCGCCGGTCAGGCCGCCGAGTCCTTTGAGGACGATCTGGAAGAAGAGCCCGTGGTCACCCTTTTCGTTAAGCGGGGCGATCTGGCTGTATTCGTCGTTGGAAACCCAGTAACGGTTGATGACGCGCAGTTTCCAGCAGCAGTTGTCGTACTCGAAACCACCGAAGGCTTCCAGGGTACGGTTGCGGGCGTAGTCATACTGCCAGCGGGTGATCAGGTTCCACTGAGGAATGATCGGCCACATCATCGAGAAGTCGTGTTGTTGGATTTTGTAGTAATCCTTCACGAAGTTCGGATCGCCTGGCTGCCCGTAGTCACCACCGAACTGCCATTTGCCGGTCAGCTGGTTGTAGACCACCTGGTCGTTACGATAACGGTAACCGACGTTGATGATCTTGTTCGGGTTGTCTTCCGGCTGGTAGTGAAGCATCGCGCTGCCGGAACGAGGACTGTGTTCCTCGGTGTCCCAGTTGTAATCAGCGGTGGCGCGCCAGTCGCGGTTGAAGCGGAACTCGTAGTCCAGGGCGACTGGTGATACATCCGAGTTTGCATCGGCACGGTCGGAAGCCAGGATGCCCGGCAGTTGGACTTCACGATCCTTGAAGTACAGCGCCTGGCCCACGGAGACGCGCTGACGCTCGAAGCCGTTGTCTTCGATCCAGCGGCTGGTCAAGCCCAGGGACAGCTTGTTCTCGTCACCGATCCGGTCAGCGCCGCTGAAGCGGTTGTCGCGGAACAGCGAGGCGTAGCTGAACGAGTATTCGCTGGTGTCGAAGACCGGGATATCAGCCTGGTCCTTGTTCGGTACGTAGAGGTAGAACGCACGCGGCTCAAGGGTCTGGCGATAATCTTTGCCGAACCAGTTGGTGTTGCGATCAAAGTACAGGCCGCTGTCGACACTCGCCACCGGAACCGCACGGTCCTGGGAGCTCTTGAACGTGCCACCCGCGTAAGGGTTGGCGGCGGTTGCTGCAGCTTGGTCAGCAATAATCTGGTTCTTGCCGGTGCTGTCCAGGTCCAGGTCGTACTTGGTGTAGACGTACTTGAGCTTCGGCGTCACAAAGCCATAGGTCCAGTTCATCGGATATTCAACAGCTGGAGCTACGTTGAGGCGAGTACCGTTTGCACGGGTCAGGCCTCTGACGTAGGTGTCCAGGCGAGGCGACACGAGGCCGTCCTGATCGGTAAAGGTACCGTTCTCCAGACTGCGCTCAAAGCGAACAGCTTCAGTCTCGTAGGTAAAGTCCAGCCCGCCCGGATGATACGGGAGCGCACCATTGAAGGTGATTTGCGGCAACCGGTCATACGGCGTGATCTGGGAGATCGTCGCCAACTGATAAGCCTGGACGTTCAGGCGCGCCTGGTAAGAGTCGCCCCGGTAGGTCACGGAACCCTGTTGATTAAGGGCATCCCGGCTTTCAACGCCTTCCTGGAACGACTTCAGATCCTGGAAGTAGTAAGGATCGCTGATCCGGGTGTAGTCGACCTGGGTCAGTACACGCGAATCCAGCCCACCCTTGTGTTGCCAGTTGAGCATGTAGCGGGTTTTTTCGTAATCGGTCTGCTTGCTGCGCTCGTCGTTGTCGTCGTTCAGGTACGCGCCGCCGAACTGGCCTTCGCTGGACTTGGTGAGGTAGCGGAATTCGCCTTCCATCAACAAACCGCGCTTGGTCATGTATTGCGGGTACAACGTGGCGTCGTAGTTTGGCGCCAGGTTGAAGTAGTACGGCGTAACCAGGGTGAAGCCGGTTTCGCTGCCGGTGCTGAAGCTTGGCGGCAGGAAGCCGGATTGACGACGGTCGTCGATCGGGAAGTAGATGTAAGGGGTATAGAGGATCGGGATGTTCTTGATCCGCAACGTCGCGTTGGTGGCCGTACCGAAACCGGTGGCCGGGTTCAACGTGATGTTGTTGCCCTTGAGCTGCCAGGCGTTGCTGTCTGGCTCGCACGTTGTGTACGTACCGTCCTTGAGACGGATGATCGCGTTCTCGGCACGCTTGGCGTACAGCGCGTTACCGCGGATACGCGACTTGTGCAGCACGTATTCGGCGTTGTCGATCTGGGCCGCGCCGGTATCAAGTTGCACTTCGGCGTGGTCGCCCACGATCAGTGCGCCGTTGTCGCGCAGACGGACTTTGCCGTTCAGCTCGCCACGGTTCTCGGCTTGGTACAGGCTGGCTTCTTCCGATTCCAGCTGCATGCTGCCCTGGCGCATGACGACGTCACCGGCCAGGGTCGCGACCTGTTGTTCCTGCTCGTAACGCGAGGCCTTGGCGCCGATGAAGGTGGGCGCATCGCTCTTGTTCGTCTTGTCGTTCATGCCAGGACGAGTCGGCTCGATGTACGCACCGCCGCAGTAAGGGCCGGTTTCGGCCAGTTGCGCTGCGGTCAGCTTGTCGCGCGGTACCCAGTCCAGGTGGCTGTAGTCGGCGCTGCGCGAGCGCAGGCCACGGCCCTTGGATTCGGTGACCAGTGCGGTCTGCGGCACGGCCTCGGCTTTGCCGCCGGCATCGGCTTGCGCCGTGCTGTTGGCGGAGCTGATGGCTGCGCCATCATGCACCGGGCGTGGTGGCAACGGGGCTGCGGCGGTTTTCGGCGCGCAATCCCAGGCACCCGAAGCAGAGACTGAGCAGTCATACTGTTCCGCGGCGACCACGAATGAGGTGGCGAAGGGTTGCAGGGCCAGCAGACTGCCGGTTACCAGCAACGGAAATTTTCTACGAAACGCGGGGGATTTCAATGCCATCTTATTAGTCCGGGCTTCCTGCGTGCCATCTGCCCGCGGTTTGGGCCGCACGCCTCTCGATGGTCTGAAAAAGATGCGTGATAATAAAGCATGCCCCGCTTGACGGCTAGCGCCGTCGGAGACCCTTGTAATGCCCGAGCACGATCTACGTTTACAACAGCTGGAAGTCTGGCTGGATGAGCAGTTGCCGATCCTTTTCAACGCTCAAGGCTGGGGTGCCGTACCCCCGGCCACATTGACCGCGGCCAGCAGCGACGCGAGTTTCAGGCGCTATTTCCGTTGGGAAGGCGGTGGCCGGACATTCGTGGTGATGGACGCCCCACCCCCCCAGGAAAACTGCAAACCTTTCGTCGATATCGCGCATTTGTTAGCGAAGTCGGGAATAAATGTGCCAAAAATTTATGCAGAAGATTTGCCGCGAGGCTTTCTTTTGCTCAATGACCTGGGCACAAAAACCTATTTGGACGTGATTGACGAGCAGAATGCCGATCAATTGTTTGCCGATGCCATCGACGCCTTGCTGGCTTTTCAGCAATTGCCGATGGACGCGCCACTGCCCAGCTATGATGTAGCCTTGCTGCGCCGCGAGCTCGAATTGTTTCCCGAGTGGTATGTGCGCCGGCATCTGGGTATCGAACTCGATACGCAGCAGCAAGCGCTTTGGCAGCGTGTCAGCGATCACCTGATCGACAGCGCCCTGGCCCAGCCAAAGGTGCTGGTACACCGCGACTACATGCCGCGCAACCTGATGATCAGCGAACCGAACCCTGGCGTGCTGGACTTCCAGGATGCGGTCTACGGGCCTGTCACCTATGACATCACTTGCCTGTTCAAAGATGCCTTCCTCAGTTGGCCCAAGGCCCGCGTGCGGGATTGGCAGCGCGGTTACTGGCAGCGTGCCGGGCAATTGGGCATTCCGGTGCAGGCGGATGTCGAAGAATTCCTGCGTGCCAGCGACTTGATGGGCGTGCAGCGTCACCTCAAGGTCATCGGCATTTTTGCGCGCATCTGTCATCGCGACGGCAAGCCACGCTACCTGGCCGACGTACCGCGCTTCTTTGCTTATATAGAAGCGGTACTGGCGGACCGTCCGGAACTGAGCGAACTGGGTGAACTGCTGGCCAGCCTGCGTCAACCCGCCGAGGCGAGCGTATGAAGGCCATGATCCTGGCCGCCGGCAAAGGCGAGCGGATGCGTCCGCTGACCTTGCACACGCCCAAGCCGCTGGTGCAGGCCGGCGGCAAGCGCCTGATCGAGTATCACCTGGAGGCGCTGGCCAAGGCCGGCTTCACCGAGATCGTGATCAACCATGCCTGGCTTGGCCAGCAGATCGAAAGCTATCTGGGGGACGGCGCGCAGTTTGGCTTGCGCATCCGTTATTCGCCTGAGGGCGAGCCGCTGGAAACCGGCGGCGGGATTTTCCAGGCACTGCCGTTACTGGGGGATGAGCCGTTCCTGGTGGTTAATGGCGATATCTGGACCGATTACAACTTCACCCGGCTCAAGCAACCGCTCAAGGGCCTGGCTCACCTGGTGATGGTCGATAACCCGGCGCATCACCCCTCGGGCGGTGATTTCTACCTTGATCAGGGTTTGCTTCATGATGCCGCGCCCGGTGCCGATAACCTGACCTTCAGTGGCATTTCCGTACTCGACCCCAAGCTGTTCGCGGGTTGCAGCGCGGGTGCCTTCAAGCTGGCGCCGCTTTTGCGGGCAGCCATGGCCAAAGGTCTGGTAACGGGGGAACACATGGCAGGACGCTGGATTGATGTCGGCACGCTGGAGCGCCTGGCGCAAGTCGAAACCCTGCTGGCAGCGGGGCAGTAACATGCTGTGGCCAGGGACGCTGATCGGCGCCGGGGCTGGCTTTGCGATTGCCAGTATTCCGGGGGCTTTGTTGGGTGCGCTGTTGGGGCAGGCGCTGGACCGCCGTCTGCAACTGCACAGCTGGGCGCAGTTGCGCGAGCGCCTGGGCGGGCGCCCGGTGTTGCGCAATGACGAGTTGTTGTTTGTGTTGCTGGGGCGTCTGGCCAAGAGCAATGGGCGAGTGGTGGATGGACATATCCAGCAGGCGCGCCAGGAAATGCGTGGGCTGGACATGAGCGACTCAGCGCAACGCCGTGCGATTGCGGCGTTTAATCGCGGCAAGTCCGGCGCCGACCGGGTGCGCAGCTATCTGCGTGTGCTCAAGGCTCAACCCCATGCGGCAGAAGGGGTATTGCGTGCGTGCTGGCGCATGGCCTGGGCGGACGGCAAGGCCGGTGACGCCGAGCGTGACCTGATTGATCAATGGGGCAAGTGGCTGGGCTGGACGCCGCAACAACTCCAGGCATTGGCGGGTGACTACACGCCGGAGCGCAAACCCTTGGTGAGTCGGGGCGGCACCTATCAGGATGCGTTGCGCTTGCTGGGTGTGACGGCGACCACCGAACCGTCGGCGATCAAGCGTGCCTATCGCCGACTGCTCAGCCGCCATCATCCGGACAAGATTGCCGGTACCGGTGCGAGTCCTGCGCAAGTGCGTGAGGCCACGGAGCGCACTCGGGAATTGCACAATGCCTACACGTTGATCCGCGAGCGCCGGGATTTCCGTTAACGATCGGGAAGTGGCAATCCAATCCACATGTGGGAGCAAGCCTCCTCCCACATTGGATCTAGGGTGGTGTTGAAACCGGTCATCAGCCTGAAGTCGCCTGCGGGCTCAACCAGCCACGAACCCTGCGATACAACTGTTCCTGCTCTGCAGCACTGTTGCCGGGCAGGGTCTTCAGCGACACCTGTTTATAACCCTCATTCTTCAAGCGCTTGGCCGCCTGGGCACGTGCCAGGGCGTTTTTGCGTGATTGGGCGTCGTCTTGATAGAAGACATCGGCGGTCGGCAGTTTCAGGCCGGGCGCCAGTTGCTGCACATCCGGATGGCGCCCGGTGGGCGTCTGCGCCGCGACCATGACGAGCCTCTGCACCTGGGACGGTTGCTTCTCGCTCACATAACGTGCGGCCCACCACGCGCCGGTGCCGTGGCCGAGCAGCACGACGCTGCGTGCGCTCTGGGTCTGGGCGAAGGCCACGGCGGCGTCGATGCGGTCGAAGATGCGCGAGGCGTCAGTCTTGTCTTGCTCGTCTGCGCCAGGCATCACCGCAGGGTCGGTGCCTTCGGCCTCGGCGCTGGCGGCCTGCTCGATGGGTTTGTCGGCGGTGCTCGCTTCTTTACTGCTGGTGTCGACGGTGGCCTTGGGCGCTTCCATCACGCGCGGCGGCAGGGTATCTACGCTCACGTCCGGCAATGACAGGCTGAGACTGCCCCAATTGGCATCCGGCAATTTATGCCGCAACGGGCTGATTGCTTGCGGCCAGTCAGCATTTTCGCCGGCGCCGGGTACGATAATCACCACGCCTTCGGGCTCGGCGCTGTTGGCCGGTTTCCACAGCGCGAGAAAGGTATCGCTGCCGGCCTGCAATTGTTGCTGTTCCTGTTGCGGGATTTTACGTTCCAGGGCGCTGGCCTCTTCCTTGCTGCGCTCGGGCAAAGGCTGGCGTTCGACGGGTTTTTCGGCGGCAGGCTCAGGCGCGTCAGCGGCCTGTACAGAAAAGGCACTGGTAATAAGCAGCGACAGGCACAATGCTGGCAGTGCCGAACGGTGGAGAAAGGGCATCGTTAATTCCCGGCCAGAAGTGATTCCAGCAGCCTAATGGGTTGGTCAGTATTTGTCAGTGATGTGAGACGTGGATCATGGGTTTTCGCTGTCTGCTGGTTATCGGCTGTTTGTGCCTTGCCTTGATGGCAAATGCCGCCCCTGCGCCCGCCGCACCCCAGGCGCAGCTCACTGTGCAACAACGCGAATGGCTGGCCCAGCACCCGGAGCTGCGGGTGGGCCTGGTGTTGCAGGCGCCTTACGCGCAATACGATCGGCGTTTGCAGCGATTGTCCGGGGCGAATGTCGAGTTGATGCAGTGGCTGGCCAAGGCGCTGGGCATCGAGCTGACCTGGCGCAACTTCCCCAGCCAGGAGCAACTGGAAGCGGCCGTACGCGAGGGCGAAGTGGACATCGCCCCTGGCCTGCAGCAAACCCCGGCCGGTTTGCGCCTGTGGTTGTTCTCCGATCCCTACATGCGTGTGCCGCAGCACATCGTCGGCATCCGGGAGGGCGGCGGCGCGGTGGAGTTGGAAAAACTCGATGACCAATCCCGCGTCGCCGTGCGCATGCCCAGCGCCGTGGCCGATTACCTGCGCAGTACCTATCCGAGCCTGAACCTGCAAGGCGTGCCCATGGAGCGCCAGGCCCTGCAATTGCTGGTAAGCCAGCAAGCGCGCTACGCCGTGGTGGATGAGGCGCAACTTAGCCGTTTGTCCGGCGAGGCGGAGTTCGCCGGGCTGGCGGTCGTGGGCGATATCGGCCTGCCGCAATTGCTGCGGGTGGCTACACGTCGGGAATGGCCGGAGCTGGCCGGCATCATGGAAAGCGCCTTGCGCGCCATACCCGCCCGCGACCTGGACCAACTGCACAGCCGCTGGCTGCAGCCCAAGTACCCACGGCTGACGGAATCACCGGGCCTGTGGCAAAACGTCAGCCTGTTGCTGGGCCTGCTCCTGCTTGCCAGCCTGGCGCTGGTGTTCTGGCAGCGCCGCCAGCAGCGCGTGTTGGAGCACGGCTTACTGGCTGCGCGCGAAGAGAGCGAGGCCCGCGCAGCCGGCGCCGAAGCACTGCGGCTGACGCAATTCTCCATCGATCAAAGCACGGTCGGTATCCTTTGGGTCAACTGGGACAGCCATGTGCGCTACGCCAACCGTGCGGCCGAAAACATGCTTGGCTACGGCCCCGGTGCGTTGATCGAGCGGCCGCTGATTGACCTCGACCCCACCTTGGATATGGACCGCTGGCTCAACCTGTGGAAACGCGCGCGGGCCAGCGAAGAGGGCCCACAGAACTTTGCCACCGATTGCCGGCGTGCAGATGGCAGCATCCTGCCGACCAACGTGTCCTTGAGCTTTCTGCGCTTTGCCGAGGCCGAATACCTGGTGGTCTACCTCAACGACGTCACCGAGTTGCGCCGAACGCTGGCGGCCTTGCTGCAAAGTGAAGCGCAACTGCGCGAGCTGTCTGCCCACCTGGAAACCGTGCGCGAAGAAGAAAAGGCCCGTATCGCCCGTGAGGTGCACGACGAACTCGGGCAAATGCTCACCGTGCTCAAGCTCGAAACTTCCATGTGCGAGCTGGCCTATGCGCAACTCGACCCCGGTTTGCACGAGCGTTTGAACAGCATGAAACGCCTGATCGCCCAGCTGTTCCAGTTGGTGCGGGATGTGGCGACGGCACTGCGCCCGCCGATTCTGGATGCCGGCATTGCCTCGGCCATCGAATGGCAGGCGCGGCGCTTTGAAGCGCGCACACACATTCCTTGCCTGGTGCAGGTGCCGGATAACCTGCCGACGCTGAGCGATGCCAAGGCGATCGGCCTGTTTCGCATCCTGCAGGAAGCGCTGACCAATGTGATGCGCCACGCCCAGGCGCATACTGTCGAGCTGACCCTGGCGGTGGAAGGGACGGATTTACGGCTGACCATCAGCGACGATGGCGTCGGTTTCATCCAGGCCCAGGGCCGACCGGTATCATTCGGCCTGGTGGGCATGCGTGAGCGGGTGCTGATCATGGGCGGGCAACTGCGCCTGGACAGCGAACGGGGGGAGGGCACCACCCTGAGTGTGACGGTGCCGTTGGATGCATAACACCAAGAGGAAGTCCCTGTGATCCGCGTACTGGTAGCCGAAGACCACACCATTGTTCGTGAAGGTATCAAGCAATTGATCGGCCTGGCCAAAGACCTGCTGGTGGTTGGAGAAGCGAGCAATGGCGAGCAACTGCTCGAGACCTTGCGCCATGTGCCGTGCGAGGTGGTGTTGCTGGACATCTCGATGCCCGGCGTCAATGGCCTGGAAGCGATTGCGCGCATTCGTGCGTTGAACAATCCGCCGGCGATCCTGGTGCTGTCGATGCACGATGAAGCGCAAATGGCCGCCCGAGCCTTGAAAGTGGGGGCGGCGGGTTATGCGACCAAGGACAGCGACCCGGCGCTGTTGCTCACGGCGATCCGCAAGGTCGCGGCCGGCGGGCGTTACATCGACCCGGACCTGGCCGACCGCATGGTCTTCGAAGTCGGCCTTACCGATACCCGGCCGCTGCATTCATTGCTCTCGGAGCGCGAGTTCTCGGTGTTCGAGCGTCTGGCCCAGGGCGCCAACGTCAACGATATCGCCCAGCAACTGGCGCTGAGCAGCAAGACCATCAGCACGCACAAGGCGCGGTTGATGCAAAAGCTCAATATCACCTCCCTGGCTGAACTGGTGAAGTACGCGATGGAGCACAAGCTGCTTTAACCACATGCCTGTTTACGACGCCCTTTGAGCGGCGCTGAGCTGATGGCTGGCGCAGGGCGCTGCGGCACTGTTCTATCCCCGCCATCCGTGTAGGGCGATCCCTACCCCGAACCTTCCATCCGGCTGATGCCATTCTCTCCTGGCCCCCGATTTCCGGGGGCTCGTGCCTGGACTACGCTTGTTCCACAGCAGTCCAAAATACAAAGGTGCGGGTATGAGCGAGGTGGATACAAATGATGTGCTGGTCAGCTTTCGTGGCGTGCAGAAGAGCTACGACGGCGAGAACCTGATCGTCAAAGACCTCAACCTGGAGATTCGCAAGGGCGAGTTCCTTACCCTGCTCGGGCCTTCCGGTTCGGGCAAGACCACCAGCTTGATGATGCTCGCCGGCTTTGAAACGCCGACCGCCGGTGAAATCCAGCTGGCCGGGCGCTCCATCAACAACGTACCGCCGCACAAGCGCGACATCGGCATGGTGTTCCAGAACTACGCGCTGTTCCCGCACATGACCGTGGCCGAAAACCTGGGGTTTCCCCTCTCTGTGCGTGGCCTGAGCAAGACCGATATCAGCGAGCGAGTCAAACGCGTGCTGAGCATGGTCCAGCTCGACGCGTTCGCCCAACGCTACCCGGCGCAACTGTCCGGCGGCCAGCAACAGCGTGTGGCGCTGGCCCGAGCGTTGGTGTTCGAACCGCAGCTGGTGCTGATGGACGAACCCCTCGGCGCCCTCGACAAGCAACTGCGCGAACATATGCAGATGGAGATCAAGCACCTGCATCAGCGCCTCGGCGTGACCGTGGTGTACGTGACCCACGACCAGGGCGAAGCGCTGACCATGTCCGACCGGGTGGCAGTGTTCCACCAGGGCGAGATCCAACAGATCGCCGCACCGCGCACGTTGTACGAAGAACCCAAGAACACCTTCGTCGCCAACTTCATCGGTGAAAACAACCGTCTCAATGGCCGCCTGCACAGCCACACCGGCGACCGCTGTGTCGTCGAGCTGGCGCGCGGCGAGAAAGTCGAGGCGCTGGCCGTGAACGTCGGCCAGGTCGGTGGCCCGGTAACGCTTTCGGTGCGTCCGGAACGTGTGAGCCTCAATGGCTCCAGCGAAAGCTGCGTCAACCGCTTCTCCGGGCGGGTGGCGGAATTCATCTACCTGGGCGACCACGTGCGCGTGCGCCTGGAAGTCTGCGGCAAGGCCGATTTTTTTGTGAAACAACCGATTGCCGAGCTGGACCCAGCCCTGGCAGTCGGCGACGTGGTACCGATTGGCTGGCAAGTCGAGCACGTTCGCGCACTCGACCCACTTCTAGAGGCGAATTGATCGCCCCATGGCTTCACCAACCCTGCACGTGGAGAGAACAACAATGTTGAGTTCCTTGAAGTATTCCGTCCTGGCATTGAGTTTGATGGGCGCGACACAGGCCATGGCCGGCCCGGACCTGACCGTCGTGTCCTTTGGTGGCGCGAACAAGGCGGCTCAGGTCAAAGCCTTCTACGCACCGTGGGAAAGCGCGGGCAACGGCAAGATCGTCGCCGGCGAGTACAACGGCGAAATGGCCAAGGTGAAAGCCATGGTCGACACCAAGAGCGTGTCCTGGGATCTGGTGGAGGTGGAGTCGCCGGAACTGTCCCGTGGCTGCGACGAAGACATGTTCGAGCCGCTGGACCCGAAACTGTTCGGCAACGCTGCCGATTACGTGAAGGGGGCGATCCAGCCTTGCGGCGTGGGCTTCTTTGTATGGTCGACGGTGCTGGCCTACAACGCCGATAAGTTGGCGTCCGCGCCGACCAGTTGGGCGGATTTCTGGGACACCAAGAAATTCCCGGGCAAGCGCGGTTTGCGCAAAGGCGCCAAGTACACCCTGGAATTCGCCTTGATGGCCGACGGCGTAGCGCCGAAGGACGTATACAAAGTGCTGGCCGGCAAAGATGGCCAGGACCGCGCATTCAAGAAACTCGATGAACTCAAGCCGTCGATCCAGTGGTGGGAAGCCGGCGCACAACCGCCGCAGTACCTGGCCTCGGGTGACGTGGTGATGAGCTCGGCCTACAACGGCCGCATTGCCGCCGTGCAGAAAGAAAGCAACCTGAAAGTGGTATGGAACGGCGGTATCTACGACTTCGACGCGTGGGCCATTCCTAAAGGCCTGGCCAAGGATCGTGCGGAAGCGGCGAAGAAATTCATCGCCTTCTCGGTGCAGCCGCAGCAGCAGAAGACCTACTCGGAAAACATCGCCTACGGCCCAGCCAATACCCAAGCCGTCCCGTTGCTGGCCAAGGACATCCTCAAGGACATGCCGACCACCCCGGAAAACATCGCCAACCAGGTGCAGATCGATGTGAGCTTCTGGGCGGACAACGGTGAGCAGCTGGAGCAGCGCTTCAATTCCTGGGCTGCCAAGTAACCCATGTGGGAGGGGGCTTGCCCCCGATAGCGGAGTGTCAGTCAGCCTATTTATCAACTGATACACCGCCATCGGGGGCAAGCCCCCTCCCACAGGGGATCTGTATTTATCTTTAAGATCCGGAGTCAGCCATGGCCATCGCCGTTCCCTCGAACGAGGTCAACAGCCCCACCCTCAAGCAGCGCCTGGCGCGCGCCGAGCGGCTTAATCGCTGGAAGGCCCAGGCCTTGATTGCGCCGCTGGTGCTGTTTTTGCTGCTGGTGTTCCTGGTGCCGATCGTTGCGCTGCTCTACAAAAGTGTGGGCAACCCGGAAGTGGTGGGTGGTCTGCCGCGCACCGTGGTGGCGGTGACGGCCTGGGACGGTCGTGGCTTGCCGGGCGAGCCGGTGTACCAGGCCCTCAGTGAAGACCTGGGCGAAGCGCGCAAAAACCAGACCCTGGGCGATCTGTCCAAGCGCCTGAACATGGAACTGGCCGGCTACCGCAGCCTGCTGACCAAAACCGCGCGGGCGCTGCCGTTCAGTGAAGCGCCTGCCTCTTATAAGGAAGCGTTGGAAAACCTCGACGAACGCTGGGGCGACCCGGCCTACTGGCAGGCGATCCGGCGCAATACCAGCAGCCTGACACCGTTCTACCTGCTGGCGGCTGTCGATCACCGCATCGACGACCTCGGCGAAGTAGCGCCGGCCACGCCAGACCAGGCGATCTACCTGGACATTTTTGCCCGCACTTTCTGGATGGGCCTGGTGATCACGGCTATCTGCCTGCTGCTGGCCTATCCCCTGGCGTACCTGCTGGCCAACCTGCCGGCGCGCAAAAGCAATCTGTTGATGATTCTAGTGTTGCTGCCGTTCTGGACCTCGATCCTGGTGCGGGTAGCCGCGTGGATTGTGTTGCTGCAGTCCGGCGGCCTGATCAACAGCGCAATGATGAGCTTGGGACTGATCGACAAACCGGTGGAACTGGTGTTCAACCGTACCGGTGTCTACATCTCCATGGTGCACATCCTGCTGCCGTTCATGATTCTGCCGATCTACAGCGTGATGAAAGGCATCTCGCCGACCTACATGCGCGCCGCGATTTCCCTGGGTTGTCACCCGTTCGCCAGCTTCTGGCGCGTGTATTTCCCGCAGACCTACGCCGGAGTGGGCGCCGGTTGCCTGCTGGTGTTCATCCTGGCAATTGGTTACTACATCACCCCGGCCCTGCTGGGCAGCCCGAACGACCAGATGGTCAGCTACTTCGTGGCGTTCTACACCAACACCAGTATCAACTGGGGCATGGCGACGGCGTTGGGCGGCTTGCTGCTGCTGGCGACCGTGGTGCTGTACCTGATCTACAACCGGCTGGTGGGCGCCAGCCGCCTGCGCCTGAGCTAAGGAGACCCTGCGATGCTGAGCCCTTATATGTCGCCCGTTGAGCGGGTGTGGTTCTACAGCTTGCGGATCCTCTGCGGCTTGATCCTGTTGTTCCTAATATTGCCCGTGCTGGTGATCATTCCGCTGTCGTTCAACAGCGGCAGTTTCCTGGTGTACCCGCTGCAAGGTTTTTCGCTGCACTGGTACCAGGACTTCTTCGCCTCCGCCGAATGGATGCGTGCGCTGAAGAACAGCATCATCGTCGCCCCGGCTGCCACGGTGCTGGCCATGGTGTTCGGCACCCTGGCGGCGATCGGCCTGACGCGCGGTAATTTCCCCGGCAAGGCGTTGGTCATGGCGCTGGTGATTTCGCCGATGGTGGTGCCGGTGGTGATCATCGGCGTGGCCAGTTACCTGTTCTTTGCACCGCTGGGCCTGGGCAACAGCTTTTTCTCGTTGATCGTGGTGCATGCGGTGCTGGGCGTGCCGTTTGTGATCATCACCGTGTCGGCGACCTTGCAGGGCTTCAACCACAATCTGGTGCGGGCGGCGGCCAGTCTTGGCGCATCGCCGTTGACTGCGTTTCGCCGGGTGACCTTGCCGCTGATTGCGCCAGGCGTGATTTCCGGGGCGTTGTTTGCCTTCGCCACGTCGTTCGATGAAGTGGTGGTGACGCTGTTCCTCGCCGGCCCGGAGCAAGCGACCCTGCCGCGCCAGATGTTCAGCGGCATCCGCGAAAACCTCAGCCCGACGATTGCGGCGGCTGCAACGCTGTTGATTGCCTTCTCGGTGTTGCTGTTGCTGACCCTGGAATGGTTGCGTGGGCGCAGTGAGAAGCTGCGAACCGCTCAGGTCTAGAGCCTGTCGGCGATCCAAATGTGGGAGGGGGCTTGCTCCCGATAGCGGTGGGTCAGCCAGCATTGGTGTAGCTTGACACTCAGCCATCGGGGGCAAGCCCCCTCCCACACTGGTGTTGTGTTGTCCTGGAAATAACCATTCAGGCTGTGGATGCTGGGCAACCCCATTTTCCGAGCTACTCTTGTGCCAGCCCATCCCTGATAAGAGGCCGCGCACATGAGTACCTCCTCATTCAAGATCGCCCACAAACTGCTCACCGGCGCTGGCGCCATCGAACAACTGGCCTTTGAGCTCACCCGCCTGGATGTGGACAACCCGCTGATCGTCACCGACGCCGCGCTGGTCAAGTCCGGCACCGTGGCACTGGCACTCGAGCACTTGGGCGAACGCAGCTACGAGATTTTCGACCGCGTCCTGCCCGACCCGGAAATCGCCATTGTCGAGGACTGCATGCGTGTCTACCGCGAGGGTGGGCATGACGGCTTGATCGGCCTGGGCGGCGGCAGCGCCATCGATATCGCCAAAAGTGTTGCCGCCTATGCCGGATACCACGGCGCGTTGGCGGACTTGTTCGGCGTCGACCAGGTGCCGCGCAAGGGCCCGCCGCTGATTGCTATCCCGACCACGGCGGGCACCGGCTCGGAAGTGACCAATGTGGCGATCCTCTCCGACAAGGCCGCGCAGCTGAAAAAAGGCATTGTCAGCGACTACCTGCTGCCGGACGTCGCGCTGATCAGCCCGCAAATGACCCTGACCTGCCCGCGCAGCGTCACCGCCGCCAGCGGCGTTGATGCGCTGGTGCATGCCATCGAATCCTACCTGTCGCTGAATGCTTCGCCGATCACCGACGCGCTGGCCATCGGCGCCATCAAGCTGATCGCCAAGGCGTTGCCCAAGGCCTACGCGAACCCCGCGAACCTGCAGGCGCGAGACGATATGGCCACCGCCAGCCTGATGGCCGGTATGGCGTTCGGGAATGCCGGGGTGGGCGCGGTGCATGCGTTGGCGTACCCGCTGGGTGGGCGTTTCAATATTGCCCATGGTGTGAGCAACGCGCTGTTGCTGCCCTATGTGATGCACTGGAACAAGCTGGCCTGTGTGGAGCGTATGCAGGACATTGCGCAGGCCATGGGCGTGAATGTCGCTGGCTTGAGCGTCAATGATGCCGCCGACCAAGCTGTCGAGGCGATGACGCGACTGTGTGCCGCAGTGGAGATCCCGGCGGGCCTGCGCAGTTTCGGGGTGCCCGAGGACGCGATCCCCGCCATGGCCGTGGAGGCGGCGGGCATTGAACGGTTGATGCGCAACAATCCGCGCAAACTCAGCGCGGCGGATATCGAGAAAATCTATCGGGCTGCGTACTAGCCATTGAGCCAGGTCACGGTGCGCGCGGTAAAGCATGAGGTATACAATGCGCGCCATCGTGATTTAGCTCAAAAAAGGTGCGTCATGCAGCCCTTCGTCATTGCTCCATCGATTCTCTCCGCCGACTTCGCCCGCCTGGGTGAGGAAGTGGACAAGGTGTTGGCCGCCGGTGCCGACTTCGTGCACTTCGATGTCATGGACAACCACTACGTACCCAACCTGACCATCGGCCCGATGGTTTGCGCCGCATTGCGCAAGTACGGCATCACTGCGCCGATCGATGCGCACCTGATGGTCAGCCCGGTGGATCGCATCATCGGCGACTTCGTTGACGCCGGCGCGACCTACATCACCTTCCACCCGGAAGCCTCGCTGCACGTCGACCGCACCCTGCAACTGATCCGCGAAGGCGGCTGCAAGGCGGGCCTGGTGTTCAACCCGGCCACTCCACTGAGCGTGCTTGAGTACGTGATGGACAAGGTCGACATGATCCTGCTGATGAGCGTTAACCCGGGCTTCGGCGGGCAGAAGTTCATCCCTGGTACGCTGAACAAGCTGCGCGAAGCCCGCGCGCTGATCGACGCCTCGGGCCGTGACATCCGCCTGGAAATCGACGGCGGGGTCAACGTCAACAACATCCGCGAAATCGCCGCGGCGGGCGCCGACACTTTCGTGGCCGGCTCGGCGATCTTCAATGCGCCGGACTACCAAGAGGTCATCGACAAGATGCGCGCCGAACTGGCGCTGGCGCGTCCATGAGCGGCTTTGAGCAGCTGTTCCCCGGCAAATTGCCACGGCTGGTGATGTTCGATCTTGACGGTACCTTGATCGACTCGGTGCCCGACCTGGCGGCGGCGGTGGACGAGATGCTGCTCAAGCTGGGGCGCAAGCCGGCCGGGGTCGAGTCGGTGCGCGAATGGGTTGGCAACGGCGTGCAGATGCTGGTGCGCCGGGCCTTGGCCGACCACATCGATGCCGAAGGCGTGGATGAGGTGGAGGCTGAGCACGCCTTGGAACTGTTCAACGCCGCCTACGAAGACGGCCACGAACTGACCGTGGTTTACCCGGGCGTGCGCGACACCCTCAAGTGGCTGAGCAAGCAGGGCGTGGAAATGGCCCTGATCACCAACAAGCCGGAACGCTTCGTCGCACCGCTGTTGGATCAGATGAAAATCGGCCGTTATTTCCGCTGGATCATCGGTGGCGATACCCTGCCGCAGAAAAAGCCGGACCCGGCGGCGCTTTTTTTCGTGATGAAAATGGCCAATATTCCGGCCTCGCAGTCGTTGTTTGTCGGCGATTCGCGCAGTGATGTGCAGGCGGCAAAGGCCGCGGGTGTGCAGTGTGTAGCCCTCAGTTACGGCTATAACCATGGCCGGCCGATTGCCGAAGAGTCGCCGGCAATGGTCATTGATGACCTGCGCCTGCTAATCCCCGGTTGCTTGGGAGCTGGCGCTGAGATAACGTTGCCCGACACCGATCCGTCCCCTTCTGGAAATTCCATCGTGGTGGTCACTCGCAAACTCTGGATGAAAGTTATCAAGGCCCTGGCCCGCTGGCGTTGGCGCGCCTGACTGATCCTGGCCGCGCTCTGCGGCACGTTTGCATACCTGACTGTTAGATCCTCAAGCCACGAGGCATATCATGACCCGCGAAGAATTCCTGCGTTTGGCCGCTGCCGGCTATAACCGTATCCCCCTGGCCTGCGAAACCCTGGCCGACTTCGACACGCCGTTGTCGATCTACCTCAAACTGGCCGACGAGCCCAACTCCTACCTGCTCGAGTCGGTCCAGGGCGGCGAGAAGTGGGGCCGTTACTCGATCATCGGCCTGCCGTGCCGCACGGTGCTGCGGGTACACGACCATCATGTGAGCATTAGCCATGATGGCGTCGAGATCGAAAGCCACGATGTCGAAGACCCGTTGGCGTTCGTCGAGGCGTTCAAGGCGCGCTACAACGTGCCGACCATTGCTGGGCTGCCACGCTTCAACGGCGGCCTGGTGGGTTACTTCGGCTACGACTGCGTGCGCTACGTGGAAAAACGCCTGGGCAAATGCCCGAACCCGGATCCGCTGGGGGTGCCGGACATTCTGTTGATGGTCTCCGATGCGGTGGTGGTGTTCGACAACCTCGCCGGCAAGATGCACGCGATTGTGCTCGCTGACCCGTCCCAGGTCGACGCGTTCGAGCAAGGCCTGGCCAGCCTCGAAGCCCTCATGGAAAAACTGCGCCAGCCGATCACCCCGCGTCGCGGCCTGGACCTCAGCCGTCCGCCGGCGGCCGACCCGGTGTTCCGCTCCAGCTTTACCCAGGATGACTACGAGCGTGCGGTCGACACCATCAAGGAATACATCCTCGCCGGTGACTGCATGCAGGTGGTGCCGTCGCAACGCATGTCCATCGACTTCAAGGCCGCGCCGATCGATCTGTATCGCGCATTGCGCTGCTTCAACCCGACGCCGTACATGTACTTCTTCAACTTTGGTGACTTCCACGTGGTGGGCAGTTCGCCGGAAGTGCTGGTGCGCGTCGAAGACAACCTGATCACCGTGCGCCCGATCGCCGGTACTCGCCCACGGGGTGCGACCGAAGAGGCCGACCTGGCGCTGGAAAAGGACCTGCTGAGCGACGACAAGGAAATCGCCGAGCACCTGATGCTCATCGACCTGGGTCGTAACGATACCGGGCGTGTCTCGGAAATCGGTTCGGTGAAGCTCACCGAAAAGATGGTGATCGAGCGGTATTCCAACGTGATGCACATTGTGTCCAACGTCACCGGCGAGCTGAAAGCCGGCTTGACGGCGATGGACGCGCTGCGCGCGATTCTGCCGGCGGGCACCTTGTCGGGTGCGCCGAAGATCCGTGCGATGGAAATCATCGACGAGCTGGAGCCGGTCAAGCGCGGTGTCTACGGCGGCGCTGTGGGCTATTTCGCCTGGAACGGCAACATGGACACGGCGATTGCGATTCGCACCGCCGTGATCAAGGACGGAGAGCTGCACGTGCAGGCCGGTGGCGGGATTGTCACCGACTCGGTGCCGGCCCTCGAATGGGAAGAAACCCTGAACAAGCGCCGCGCGATGTTCCGCGCCGTTGCGCTGGCTGAACAGACCCCCAATTCTTGAGGTTTCCCCCATGTTGCTGATGATTGATAACTACGATTCCTTTACTTACAACGTTGTGCAGTACCTGGGCGAGCTGGGTGCCGAGGTCAAGGTGGTGCGCAACGATGAACTGACCGTGGCCGAGATCGCTGCCCTGAACCCGGAGCGCATCGTGGTTTCGCCAGGCCCGTGCACGCCGACCGAGGCGGGTGTCTCGCTGGAGGCGATCAAGTATTTCGCCGGCAAGCTGCCGATCCTGGGCGTATGCCTGGGCCACCAGTCCATCGGCCAGGCCTTTGGCGGTGACGTGGTGCGGGCACGCCAAGTGATGCACGGCAAGACCAGCCCGGTGTTCCATCATGATCTAGGCGTGTTTCATGGCCTCAACCTGCCGGTGACGGTGACCCGCTACCACTCGCTGGTGGTCAAGCGCGAAACCTTGCCGGAGTGCCTGGAACTTACCGCTTGGACACAGCTGGAAGACGGCTCGGTCGATGAGATCATGGGCCTGCGCCACAAGACACTGAATATCGAAGGGGTGCAATTTCACCCTGAGTCGATCCTGACCGAGCAGGGCTACGAGCTGTTCGCCAACTTTCTCAAGCAGAGCGGCGGCACGCGCTAAGGACTTTCCATGGATATCAAGACTGCCCTGAGCCGTATCGTCGGCCATCTGGACCTGAGCACCGCTGAAATGAGCGATGTGATGCGCGAAATCATGACCGGTCAGTGCACCGATGCGCAGATCGGCGCGTTCATGATGGCGATGCGCATGAAGAGCGAGAGCATCGACGAGATCGTCGGCGCGGTATCGGTCATGCGCGAGCTGGCGGACAAGGTTGAGCTCAAGACCCTCGACGGCGTGGTCGACGTGGTCGGCACCGGCGGTGACGGTGCGAACATCTTCAACGTCTCGACGGCGTCGTCTTTTGTTGTTGCGGCGGCGGGTTGCACCGTGGCCAAGCACGGTAACCGTGCGGTGTCTGGCAAGAGCGGCAGTGCCGATTTGCTCGAAGCGGCGGGCATCTACCTGAACCTGACCCCGGTTCAAGTGGCGCGTTGCATTGATAACGTCGGCATCGGCTTCATGTTTGCCCAATCCCATCATGGTGCAATGAAGCATGCCGCCGGCCCACGCAAGGACCTCGGCCTGCGCACCCTGTTCAACATGCTCGGCCCGCTTACGAATCCGGCCGGTGTGAAGCACCAGGTGGTAGGCGTGTTCAGCCAGGCGCTGTGCCGGCCTTTGGCCGAAGTGCTGCAGCGTATGGGCAGCAAGCATGTGCTGGTGGTGCATTCCAAAGACGGCCTGGACGAGTTCAGCCTGGCGGCACCGACGTTCGTGGCGGAACTGAAGAACGACCAAATCACCGAATACTGGGTCGAACCGGAAGATTTGGGTATGAAGAGCCAGAGCTTGCATGGCTTGGCAGTGGAAAGCCCGGCGGCGTCCCTGGAGTTGATTCGCGATGCGTTGGGGCGTCGCAAGACCGAGAACGGCCAAAAAGCTGCTGAGATGATTGTTCTGAATGCTGGCGCGGCACTTTATGCGGCGGACCATGCCTATAGTCTTAAGGAAGGTGTCGCCTTGGCCCACGATGCACTGCACACCGGTCTGGCTCGCGAGAAGCTCGAAGAACTCGGGGCATTCACCGCAGTATTCAAGATGGAGAATGAAGGATGAGTGTGCCGACCGTTCTGGAAAAAATCCTGGCCCGCAAAGCTGAAGAAGTCGCCGAGCGTCGCGCTCGTGTCAGCCTGGCCGAGCTTGAAGCCCAGGCGAAGGTCGCTGATGCACCGCGTGGCTTTGCCAATGCCTTGATCGCCCAGGCCAAGCTCAAGCAGCCTGCGGTCATTGCCGAGGTCAAGAAAGCTTCGCCGAGCAAGGGTGTGATTCGCGAGATCTTCATTCCAGAAGACATTGCCAAGAGCTATGAGAAGGGCGGGGCGACCTGCCTCTCGGTGCTGACCGATATCGACTACTTCCAGGGTTCCGACCTGTTCCTGCAGCAAGCCCGCGCTGCGTGCAAGTTGCCGGTGATCCGCAAGGATTTCATGGTTGACCCGTACCAGATCGTCGAAGCCCGTGCCCTGGGCGCCGACTGCGTGCTGTTGATCGTTTCCGCGTTGGATGACGTGAAGATGGCCGAACTGGCTGCCGTCGCCAAAAGCGTCGGCCTGGACGTACTGGTGGAGGTGCACGATGGCGATGAGCTGGAACGCGCCCTGAAAACCCTCGACACACCGCTGGTGGGGGTCAACAACCGTAACCTGCACACCTTCGAAGTCAGCCTGGAAAACACCCTCGACCTGCTGCCGCGTATTCCGCGTGACCGTCTGGTGATTACCGAGAGTGGCATCGTCAACCGTGCCGATGTGGAACTGATGGAAATCAGCGGCGTGTATTCGTTCCTGGTGGGCGAGACCTTCATGCGCGCTGAAAACCCGGGGGCGGAGCTGCAGCGCCTGTTCTTCCCGGAGCGTGGGGTGGCGGTCAGTGGTTCGACATTAGACTGACTTGAACACGGTCAAGATTTGAAATGCAATCGAGCATGTGAGAGGGGGCTTGCTCCCGATAGCGGGGTGTCAGTCAATACCTGTACTGACTGATCTAAAGCTATCGGGGGCAAGCCCCCTCCACATTGGGTTTTGTGTTTATTCAGATAGGTAAGTGTTTGATGGTCAAGCCGGTGTCGATGACGGTTGAAGCGGGCCTGGCTGCCGAGCAGGCGCTGCTGGCGGCTGTGTGCGCCGGCGAGCAGGAATTCGGCCTGCTGTTCTGGCAACCCAGCGATCAAGCGTTGGTGATGCCGCGTCGTCTGAGTCGGCTACCGGCGTTCGAAACCGCCAGCCAGGTATCATCCGACGCCGGCTGGCCGGTGTTGCTGCGTGAAACCGGCGGTGAGCCAGTGCCGCAATCGAGTGCCACGGTCAACATCGCCCTGGTCTACGCCCCGCCGCGCAGCGAAGGCGATCAGGGGCGCATCGAAACCGGTTACCAGCGGCTGTGTCAGCCCATCTGCGATTTTTTGATCGAGCTGGGGGGCGATGCCTCCGTCGGCGAAATCGATGGCGCGTTTTGCGACGGTCGCTACAACGTCAACCTCAATGGCCGCAAAATGGTCGGTACGGCTCAACGTTGGCGACAAAGTGGTGGCCGCCCGGTGGGGCTGGTGCACGGGGCTTTGTTGTTGGATAACGATCGCGAAGCGCTGATTGCGGCGGTCAACCGCTTCAATGAAGCCTGCGGTCTCGACCAGCGGGTGCGTGCCGACAGCCATATCGCCCTGCACGAAGCCTTCCCGGCGCCGGATGCGATCAGCCGGCTGGATACCTTGTACCGTCAAATGTTGACCAGCTTCCTGCCGGTTTAACGGGTACCGAACACCACCATCGTCTTGCCTTTGACGTGCACCAGGTTGCGTTCCTCCAAGTCTTTGAGCACGCGGCCGACCATCTCCCGTGAACAGCCGACAATACGCCCGATTTCCTGGCGTGTGACCTTGATCTGCATGCCATCGGGGTGGGTCATGGCGTCAGGTTGCTTGCACAAGTCCAAGAGGCAGCGGGCGACGCGGCCGGTGACGTCAAAGAATGCCAGGTCGCCGACCTTGCGCGTGGTGTCGCGCAGCCGCTGGGCAATCTGGCCGCTGAGGGCGTAGAGGATGTCGGGATCCTGCTGGGCCAGCTCGCGGAATTTGGCATAGCTGATCTCGGCCACTTCGCACTCGACCTTGGCCCGCACCCAGGCGCTGCGTTCCTGTTCCTTGCCGGCTTGTTCGAACAGCCCCAGTTCCCCAAAGAAGTCCCCGGTGTTCAGGTAGGCGATGATCATTTCACGGCCGTCTTCATCCTCAATCAGGATGGTGACCGAGCCTTTGATAATGAAGTACAGCGTATCGGAACGTTCGCCGGCGCAGATGATGTTGTGCTTGGCCGGGTGGCGACGGCGCTGGCAATGCATCAGCAGTTTGTCGAGATTCTTGATCTTGGGTATGGGAGTAAGAGCAACCATGGTTGTATCCCGAAAAGACTGCGCGAGGTAGTTGGAGTTGTAGTATTCATCGGTATCGGCATTGATACACGCTGTATAAAGGGTGGCAATACGCCATCGATTTGGCGCCAGCTTAACAGACACATTCTGTCTCGATTAGGCAATTTTTCCGCGTAGCCCCTGCAATTGATCACTTTTGTCGCAAGCGCTGACGCCAGCGAGCGCTGTGCTAAGCTGGCGACCCTTTTTTAGCAGTGGAGTCTGGGCGATGAAGGCACGCATCCAATGGGCGGGCGAAGCCATGTTCCTCGGTGAGTCGGGCAGTGGCCATGTGGTGGTCATGGATGGCCCGCCGGAAGCCGGTGGCCGTAACCTGGGCGTACGCCCGATGGAAATGCTCCTGCTTGGCGTGGGCGGTTGCAGCAATTTCGACGTGGTCAGCATCCTGAAAAAATCCCGCCAGGCCGTGGAAAGCTGCGAAGCCTTCCTGGAAGCCGAGCGTGCCACTGAAGATCCCAAGGTGTTTACCAAGATCCACATGCATTTCGTCGTGAAGGGCCGGGCGCTGAAAGAAGCCCAGGTCAAGCGTGCCATCGAGTTGTCCGCTGAGAAGTACTGCTCGGCGTCCATCATGCTCGGCGCGGCCGGTGTGGCCATCACCCATGATTACGAAATCATCGAGGTCGGTTGATCGCTCAATCGGCGGGCAAAAAAGAAAGGGCGCTTTGGAGGCCAATGCCAGTCAGTTAAGGGTGAGCACCGTACCTGTGGCGAGGGAGCTTGCTCCCGCTGGGTCGCGAAGCGGCCCCAGCTCTTTGTTTCAA
>NZ_LKEG01000043.1:213207-216148 GCF_001645105.1 Pseudomonas marginalis | reverse complement strand
GTTCAAGATTGCCTTTGGCGGTAATTCATTGGAGGAGGCGAACAAACTGATCGATCCCTTCGTCGAGCCGTCTTCCGACATGGTGGGTGAATGGATAACTCGCAACGGCGGCCAGGGTTTGGTGTTTGGCCTGCAAGGTAATACCTACGAGCAATATGCAAAGAACACCAAGCTCGGCGCCGATTTACTACTGATGGGCATGCCGGGTAGCGCGAGCCAGGCCGGTAAAGTGGAGCAAGTCGCAAAGGTCGCGGAAGCGGCGAAAGCAGAAGGTAAACTGGCGCAGCAACTCCACGATCTAGAGTCGGTACTACCTCCAGAAAAGCCGACAGGTTACAGCGTAGCGTTTGAAACTGCCTTGAACCCGGCCGATTTCGGTCGCAGCCGAGACGTGCATTTCAATAGGTCCAATGCTGCGTTGGACAACGCGTTGAGCATGGACTCTGCGTTTGCGCAAATGATGGAGACACTGATCCCGAATATTAAATCGTCGGTTTCAAAAGTCGGAGGGCGGCAAACACCTTCTGGCTGGACATGGGAGCATGCGTCGTCGTCGACTGCTTTCAATCAGGAAGGAATCATGCGATTAGTACCGACCGCCCAACACACACCTAGTTCTCCTTGGTGGCGCGTACTGCATCCCGATGCGGGGGCTGCGGGTGGATATTCTGAATGGGCAATTCCAAGAGGCGCCCCAAAAAATTAGGTGGAAGAATGAATATTGCTGAGTTGAACATCAATGTCGGGGGACGCCCCAGCGTGGGTTTCAGTGGTGATGACTCAAGCGTGCGCGCCCTTGAGGCTCGGCTGGGCCGTAGGCTTCCAGAAACCTACCTTCAATTCATTCGAAGTGCCAACGGTGGGCATCCTGAAGCCGGAAGTTTCTTTTTGAACGCATCACCAGATGCTAGCGTCAGCGTTGATTGGTTTTATTCACTAGGAGACGCAGGTATCGACAGCCTGGATAAGGCTCTTGATGACTGGGCTCAAGTGTTGGGGCCATTCATGTTGCCCATTGGGCGCGACGGAGGTGGCAGCCAGTTTTATATTTCGCTGGATTCGCCATCCGGTTCTGTTTGGTATTATTCACATGAAGGCTCAGAACGCACCCAACTTGCCGATAGCTTCGATAAGTTTCTGCAGCAGTTGCAAGTTCACCCGGATTTTATTTGAGAGCCGTTATGAATCGATATGAGGGGAAGCCTTTTCTCCGGCTACTGGAATGCTACGTGCTTTCGGCTATTGATGAGCTGACAGACGAGCAGTGTGCGGCGTTAAGTGCGCTGGAGCCCAAGTTGCACGAGCTGTACGGGGTGCAAGGCAGTTGGAGTGATGTCGTCGCGTCTCAGATGGATTTTCCGGAATCCCTGGTGGAGAAAATAAAAGAAGTGTGGCGCGTGAATTCGGAAAAATTTGCGCGAGCTGGTGTAAAAATAAACGCAGAAGATTTTGCTAGAGACTTTGTGGATACCAATTTTCCTTGATGATGATAAAAGGGACAGATTTGAATGGCACTTACTTAGCAGCTAACTAGCTAGTGTGACTGAAAAAAAGAAAAAACAGAAAACGGAAAGATAGGGGTCAGACCACGGTTTTGCGCTTTTTAGAGTTCAGCAGAATTGCTCTTTTAAAATATGATTTATTTTTTGTAATTATTCGATTTTTTTGGCCTAGTGATGGGCGGCTAAGCTGTAAGCTCTTATTCATTTGGGGGTTTATATGGCTCGCCGTCCTAGGGTTACACTGCCGGATATCCCGCTGCACATTGGAAAACGGGGTCAGACCACGATTTAGACTTTCATTTGATCAATAATGGTCTGACCCCAACTATCCCGGGGCTGCCAACGTAACGGCTGGCGGTAAGGCTTTTGAGAACTCGGCTGACTATAGTGCTGGTGCAAAAGCGGCAGCGGAAGCTCCCAAGCCGGCTAGCATTACCACTATTACGGACGAGATGAAGGCTGATCCTTACCATCCGGATTGGCAGCGTTACGTGGGTAATGAGCCGAGAGCGGTTGGGGCGGATGTTGTTAGCGGTGATGCAAAAGGCGAGGTCAAACTGCTGCCTAAGCCTGGTTCCACGACGGCGCCTACAAGTGGTGTTGGCGCGAATGCTCAGTTTAAGTTCGACGATGGGCAAATAGGGAAGAAGCTTGGAAGGCATGTTAAAGACTACGCTGGAAGCCCTGGAAATCCTGCTGACCGGCAGATAGTTATAGATAAGATTCAAGATATTGGGAATAATCCAGAAAAAGTAATCCCTGGGACATTTGCAGGCCAAGGAAGTGGCGGTGCTAGAGGTAACGTATTCTTCCGAATAAAAGGAGATGATGTTGTGATTACAAAGCCCGACGGGACATTTGTGACAATTATGAAGGATGGCATAAACAATCCTTCTGTAAAGAATGCGCTGAAAGGCAATCCATAATGATTATGGTGTCCGAGGCTTTTAAATCTTGGCTGGTTAGTTGTATAGGGCTCCGGCTGCGCCTCGCTTTGGGATTATTTCATGTTTTTGAGTCGGAGAAAAATAACTCTCCGCAAGCAGTAAGCCTGTTTTTTGATGGTCAGGGGGTTGGAACTTTAGAGTGCGCACCCGATGGTGCGTCTATAGCGTACAGTTCAGATGCTGTTTCCGAGTGTGATTTGGGTGAGTTTGGGGCGGAAAAGATTTTCTCATTAATGGCTGATGAGACTTTTTCGTCAGCCATAGGAGAAGAGTTGACTTCGGTCTCGTTGGTTTTGTCATCTATTGAAGACTCAGTTGCTGGGGTGTCCCTCCGATTTGGTAACTCCCAGTTTTTGAGTTTCATTAATTTGGGTGATGACCTTTTTGTTTATAAAGAAATACCTGCTGAAATTGTTAGGTGCCAAGGACTGATGTTCGTGAGGCTCTCTTTAATGTAAAGCTGCTTCCTCGGTCCAAAAGGGCCGGGCCAGT
>NZ_LKEG01000043.1:212641-213197 GCF_001645105.1 Pseudomonas marginalis | reverse complement strand
CTTAACGAAAAAACCGGCCTCAATTTCAAACCTCTGCAAAACAGTAGCAACCACGGCTGTGATGGCTGCGCGGTGGCGATCAATGGCGATACGATTACCGTGGTGGTGATGGATGCGAAGTCTTCTGTGAACGGTGTGAATGCGGCACGCACGCCGCATGGGGAACCGGCGACAAGATTGAGAGGGTGGTTGCAAAAAAGCTCGATAACCCAATCCGATCCTGAGAAAAATAGGGGTCAGACCACGGTTTTGTGCTTTTTAGAGTTCAGCAGNAATTGCTCTNNNNTTTAAAATATGATTTATTTTTTGTAATTATTCGATTTTGTTGGCCTGGTGATGGGCGGCTAAGCTGTAAGCTCTTATTCATTTGGGGGTTTATATGGCTCGCCGTCCTAGAGTTATACTGCCGGATGTCCCGTTGCACATTATTCAGCGGGGAAACAACCGGTCTGCGTGTTTTTATTCAGACGAAGACTATATTTTTTACGTTGATAAGTTAGACCTGCTTGCTGAATTGTATGGCTGTAAAATTCACGCAATGTGCTTGATGACAAAT
>NZ_LKEG01000043.1:211899-212629 GCF_001645105.1 Pseudomonas marginalis | reverse complement strand
GTTTTGGGCGATCAGAAGTTTGCGGCCGAGATTGAGCAGGCATTAGGTAAACGAGTTTCGCAGGGGGTGTCAGGACGCCCAAGAAGTGTGAGCTAAAAGAATAGAAGAATAGTGGTCTGACCCCTATTTCCTTCAGTAAAACAGGTGTAGCAGAATTTAAGGTGGAACCATGGTCCAAGAAATAATTCAGTGCGAGCGCTCGGGCGTAAACCCAAAATGGCCTTCTTATAAAAGTGTGCTGGGGCGCATAGCCAAGGGGCCACATGTCTCGGATGAATATGAGATAGCCGGTATTCGCGAGTACGTTACTCGCGAGGATGCTTCGCCGAAGCGTTCAATGATGGTTCCAAACAGAAACAATGCAACAGATGCTCGTGCAGAATGGATGTCGGTGACAAGGGCTCACAAAGTACTTGCCACTGCAACGGGAAACCCGCAATGGCTTTCCGAATTGGCACACTGGATGCGTTACTACCAAGTAGGCATTTGGCAGTTGTTTTTTTGGGCGGGGCAGTTTGACGTTTTGGCTAAAGCCGTAGGTAATGACAGACGCCAACAAAACTACAGCATCCAAACCGCTGCCAACATGATGGCCGCCATGGCGACTCTGGGCTGGAAGGAAGCTGTCATCCACCAAGGCTATTTGACCCATGCGGCGCTCAACCGTGGTCATCAACTGGTCATCGAGTATGAAGAGCAGCACCGCCGCGCCCAAGCCTTTATGCTGCGA
>NZ_LKEG01000043.1:0-211883 GCF_001645105.1 Pseudomonas marginalis | reverse complement strand
GCGCCTGCGCCAGTGGGAAGGTTTAGCCAATCCGCAGAAGATTGATCATCCGCTGCTGGCCGCGCCCTTTGACCAATTGCCGCCCGAGCAACCAGTGCCTGAGTTGGACGAGTTGATGCAAGGTGTGCTCAAACGCGCAAGGGAAGACTGGCCACAGTACGATGAAGTGCTGTCTTTGCCAGCATTGAAGGGTTGAACAGGTGCAAAAGGACCTCCGAGCGATTTGCCCTCTGGGACAACGAAAGCCGTGGGTGACGGTGCTCCAGCGGCGAATGGCGCGAGCTTCCAGGATGAAAAGCCGGCAGCGGAAGCACCTAAGCCGACGAGACTTACCACGGTTACGGACGAGATGAAGGCCAATCCTTACCATCCGGATTGGCGGCGGTATGCAGGTAGTGAGCCCCGAGCGGTTGGGGCGGATGTTGTTAGCGGCGTTCCACAGGTGGTAGATCCGAAGTCCTTAATTGGAAGGCAGGGCCGAGATGAAATATCCGAGTCACAGGTGAGGCGAATGACAAAGGACATGAATTGTTTCTGCTGGGCTTGATTGCATTGTTGATCCTGAATTCAATCGGGCTTGATAAATGGCCACTTTACTGTCGTTTTGAATAGTAGATGCAAAAGAAGTAGCCGGAACCAGTAAGAATAATTTGCCTGTTCTTTTTGATGGGAAGTTCGCTACTAAGCATTTGCTTGGTGCGGCTAAGACACCCAGGGAAATAGGGGGCAGACCACGATTAGTGCACCAATGTATATTGGTGGTCTGACCCCTATTTCTCTTGAGGTAAAAAGCGGGTCGGCTAGTAAGACCAGCTATCAAGAATTTACCGATTACTTTGTTAATGAGTTTGGGGCGCAAGGGAAAGGACGGCTAAATGGACAAGTCATCGAAAGCGCTACAACAGTCTATGTGCCATAAAGGTGGGAAATATGAAGCTCGAAGCCGAAAATAGTCCTGTAGTAGTAGGTGTAAATCAAGCGCAGATTATAAAGGCGCTAAAAAAATTAAAAAGCTACGGCCCTAGCTCATTCGCATGTATAACTGATGATGAGGGTAACTATGTGCAAGTGGCTGGAGGCAGATTCACTTGTTTTATTGAAAGATATGACGCTAAAAGTAAAAAACTGTTCAGAGGTTATCATTCAAATTCTAGTACAAACTTTGAAGATGGAAGCTTACTGTCGTTTGGTGCGGGCCGTGTACCATTAAAAAAGGATGAGTGGTTTAATATTGATGATGTAATCGAGGTTTTTTCCTTGTTTAATCAGAATCAGTCTCTACCAGCGACTGTCTACTGGCGTGAGATAAATATTTTGAGTCAAAGCGACGGCTGAATAAGTGAAAAAAAGGGGGCAGACCCTGAGGAGTCCCCACAAATCTACTCTAGCCTCTGAGCTTGCCGGTGAGAAAATAGGGGTCAGACCACGATTACTGCTAAAACGTATATTGGTGGTCTGAACCCTATTTTCTAATTCGGTAAAAAATACCAGAGGGACCGCATAAAACAGCGGCTGAAAATGCGCTCAAGGCTGGCAGGATCGAATGCAAAATATTCAAATGGCCGCAATAATTCTGGAGGGTGTGGTGATGATTCCTTGGTCGTTGTTGCTTGAGCAAAAAGCAGGTGATGTCCTTGATACATCCGGAGCGGCACTTTCACTCATCGATGAGGGTGTTTATGGAACTTGCGATAATCAATTCTGCTTGGCGGACACCGTTAACGAGGATGGTCAAGACAAACTCCGATTAGTTTCTTTTTACTGGGCAGCCAGCGAGGCAGCGTTTCGTCGAGCCTATTTCAGAGAAGTTGAACGTGATGACATGGCTGTCAGTAGTCCCTCTGCGGAATTGATACCAAAGACGGCAGGCACGACCTATGGTCAAATCAAGCAAGCGTGGAAGGCCGTGGGGGACGTTATGGAACATGCCTCTTACCGCATAATGTCAGATGGTGCCTTCGTTCACAAAAGCCTCGAGAACGCTTCAGTGGTCTACTATTTTCGCTCGACAGACATATTGGATGACGAGCTGCCCTATGCCATTTTGTGGAAATGTCGTGTGCATGGTAACTATTAAAAAGCAGCAGTGAGTGAGGTGATTAATGGTAGACAGTGGAGAAACGCCGGATAGGCTGCTTGACCGACGTGCTGCTGGATTTGCGGCATTTAGATCAGAGCGTCTGCCGGTGCTGCATAAATTCTGTGAAAGTCTCGGATTTGATCAGCCTCATGAAGTATTGGTTGAGCCAAAAAAGTTTTTAGCTCTGCTGGACCGTGGGTTTCAGCACGCTGTTATCAGTGAGGAACACAGAGTCTGGTTTGTGACGCGTATCGGATATTACATTGGCGAGTACCTGATTTCCTTGTTTTATGGCTGCTGGCTACTTGATGATGATCGGCTGTCATCGTCTTTCGCCAAATATGTGGTCGGCGACTTTTCAATTGAAGGGGTTAAAGCAAAAGTTGTCGACCCTTTTGAAATCGCACAGCGTTATGCTACAACGCCGGCCCCGCGGTTCTTAAGACAAGAGATTGAAACAGTACTGGACTAAAGGGGGCGGTTTATTTGGTAGTGGCGCCAGTCGGTAAGCGGTTAAATAAATCCGTCCCCTTTAATCCCATCGCGCGGCGTCTTCCGGTTTTTGCGCGAGCAAGCGCCCTCCTGCGCAGGGCAATTAGGGTTATGCGTGGTATCGATGGAGTACATGTTGAATATTCGCGAACTTATAAAACACATCACCTCTGCTGAGCAGTACGAAGGGGATTATGGAAGCTGCATAAGTGACCGGGATTTAATACTGAGTGGCGTCGAATTTTCGCACCGCGACAGTGTGCCGGATGACTATCTTGAGTTTCTTGAGCAGTTCGGCTTCGGTGACTTGGACAGCGCGCTCTACATCGAGGACGGCCCAGTGAAGTACGCCGCCATCGCCAAATGCGAGGTCGATGCCTACCGTCATATGTATGTGTTTGCCAGCAGTGGGAGCGGTGTGCTTTATGCATTCGACGCAGAGAACGATTGGTCAATCGTAGAAATTGATCCTGAACTGGATGGGGCAACAGTTTTGTTCGAGGACTTTTCGAGCTTCATGTTGAGCCAGTTAGAGGCGGTCAAGGGTTACGTGGATTGGCGCGCCGCACAGTAATAGGCGCAACGCGCGCACTTGCATTATTAAGGATGATCAATGAAACCTGTAAAACTCTCCCTGCAAGCTTTCCTGATGTCCTGCCTGGTGGCCGGTTGGGGGCTTGTCTACGTGGGCCGTATCAAGTGGGCCATTTCGGTTGCTGCGCTGTTGTACGGCGGTGTGGTGCTGCTCGGCGTGTTCGGTCTGAGCGCCTCGCCCATCGGGCTGTACGTGTTGTTCGGCTGGATTATCGCGGTCAAGCTCAGCTCGGCGATCGTATCGGCAGTGTTGGCCCGTCGTTACACGGGCCCGGCGGGCGTGCCGCGCAAACGGTTCCACGCGCTATACGTCGGCGTGTTGATCGTGATCACGTTCATTCTGTTGGAGGTCCTGCGGGGGCCGCTGATGGGGTTCAAGAACTACTACATTCCGACCGGTTCGATGGCGCCGACGGTGTCCGTGGGCGACTACATTGTGGCCGACCTCAAGGCCGGTGCGCCGAAGGTCGGCGATATCGTGGTGTACCGTTGGAACGGCACTGAGGCGATCAAGCGCGTGGCGGGTGTCGGGGGCGATACGTTGGCCATCGTCAACGGCGAACTGATCCGCAACGGTGAAAACCTCGGCCTGTTTCATGCGCCGGCAGACCGTGTGAATGGGCCGGCGTCGATGGAGTTGGCTCCGCTCAAGGTCGAGCCAGGGCACGTCTACCTGCTGGGTGACAACCGCAATAACAGCAATGACAGCCGCTTTATGGGACAGGTGGCCGTTGAAGAGGTGGTCGGTAAGGTCACAGGCATCTGGTTTTCCGAAGAGCGGGCACGCATCGGTATGACGTTCCCGTGAATGCTCAAACGCGCTTGGCGCGCTTTTTCAGCATTGGGTGTCGGGTTGCCCAGTGGCTGTGCCTGTTGGTGATGTTCGCCAGCGCCACGGTATCCATGCTGGCCTGGGCCTACCTCGATCCTGGTTCGACGCCGTTGGGCGTGGCAGTCGCAGGCTTCCTGTGGTGCGGCATTGGGCTGTTGTTCGCGTTCGTGTTTGAGCGATCGCGCACAACCGCAGCAACGCTTCGATTCATGCTGACTCGGATGGCCGCGATGCTGGTGCTCGCGGCCACGGCGGCCTACTTGCTCGGCCTGCTGTGGGTTGAGCCTGGGCGCGATTCCCTGGACGCTCTGTTGGAAAGGGCGTCCTGTGAAAAGTACGGCAGCACGATTGAAAAAGGCTGGGAGCGCAATTGCACCCGCCCGGAATAGACGCAATCACGTTGAAGTTGGAGTAACCCTGTATGGACGCAAATAGCACCCCTAAACGCCCCACAATCCTGGCCAGCATCGGCCGTCGCCTGGCCGCACGCATCATTGACTGCGCCATCGCGGTGCTGATCTTTTTCATCGTCAAATATAGTGCAGAGGCGTTGTCTGCCTATGTCCCTGCGGCGACGCCCAAGGCCGGTTTCCTCTGCGCGTTTTTTGCGGGCTTTGCCTACTTCCTGCTGGCTGATGCGCTCCCCAACGGCCAGAGCCTGGGCAAGCGCCTGCTGAGCATTGCCACGGTTGACCGCAAGACCCTCAAGGGTTGCAGCGTTTCCCAGTCGTTTACGCGTAACTCCGGTGCGCTGGTGGTCATCGATTGGGTGTGGATCCTCATGGAATCGAGGACACGCCTGGGCGACATGTTCGCCAAGACCATCGTGATCCAGACCGGTAATCTGACGAGCGTTCGCAGCCTGGCGGATATTTACGACAAAGGCAGGGGATAAGCACGTTATGAACGATTCAGTATCGGCTGCCCAAACCTGGGACCTCGCTTTTTATTTATTACGTAAAGGCTAATGGCCACTGTCGTTTTTGTTTTCCTGACAAAGCCTTAGGAGATTTCGCCAGAGGCTTGCACGCAAGCGCCAGTAAAACGGCGCCGCCGGGGCGTCAAAACAGCCTGAGAACGCCTTTCAACTTCGTAAAATGCCGCGATTGTTTAAAGCACGATACTTTTCAGGGACGAATTCAGACATGAAAAAATAGGGGTCAGACCACGGTTAAATTAATGGTGGTCTGACCCCTATTTCTTATGACCCCTATTTCTTAGGTGAGGGTGCTGGCCGATAACTTCTCAAGCTTCATCCTTAATCAATTGATTGAGGTGAAAGGTTACGTCGATTGGCGTGCGGAGCAATGAGGAGCACTCAAGCGGGTAGCTGAAAGCGTTTCCACAATAACCCCGAGGTTATGGTGAACATGTACGAAAAATTAGAAGTATTTAATGCGCTGGGATGTGCGCTATTAGAGCGGCTGACGCCTGTTTCTTCAGGTGAAATAAGTGTGATGCGGCAGCAGTGGCCGGCGGCGCCAGACGAGTACTTTGCTTTTATGCAGAAGCGGGGGCACGGTGAAATCAAGGAGGACGACTGCGCGCTGCCGCTTTTGACGATTCAACCGATGCTGCTTTCTGCTAAGGCTGACTACTTCGGTGATGATGGAATTTATAAAGACGGGCCCTATGAAGCGTGCGCGAAGGGCGAGGTGTGGCTGTTCGGCTGGGATAGCGTCGGGACTGCTTTCGGTTTCGACAGCGGAGACCACTGGCGATTGTTGGAAATCGACAATATGCGTTGGATAACGCGACTTGACTTGTCCTTTTGTCAGTTCGTCGAAGGGCTGTTGGTTTGTTACCCACAGCGACCAGTGAGCTTTGCGAATGGAGTTTGGCGCGACTCGGGAGATGTTTCTTACAGCGCGCCGGCATAGGCACAACAGCCTGCCGGGCAGAGCACGGTTACATTAATGGTGGTCTGACCACTATTTCCCCCGAAGCTGCTGTTCAGTGTGCTGGACGGTCTTTTTGTACTGTTCGGCCTGCGTCGTCGCTTGGGCGATATGTTGGCCAAGACGATTGTCATCAATACCTGAGCAGGGCGGCCTGAACGGCCGCCCGGTCTGAGTCAGGACGGGCTGGCGTTCAGCCTGCGACTGATCGCATCCAACAAATCACAGCCGTCGCGCAGCGGAATCGCCAGCAGATGGGCGAAGTCCTGCAGCACTAATGCGTCGCTGCTGAGCTGATCGCGGAAGGCCAGGTTTTCCAGGAGTTGGGTGACGGCTTGGATGCGGTGCACGGCGGCGTCGTGGAGGACGTCGAGGGGGGCTTGGGTGTCGATCAGCAGGGCGGGGACGGTGCAGTCGTGGCCGGTCAGGGGCATGTAACGGTTCATAATTGGCACTCTGTTAAGTGGTTGAGGCCACCACTCAATCGTCGCCAAACGAATGGGTGGCAGCTGTACGCAGGTTGGCGAACCGGCAACAGAGTAAACCGGCAGACCCGGAGGTCTCCCGCGCACAGCCGCCATAAAAGGTACGGCTTTGCGGGTGCAAAAACACCTGCATGAAAGCGGATTGCTTTTGCACTCTGTTGTCAGGTCGCCAAACCTGATCGCCATTTGGGCGACGGCCGGACTATAAGCCCCTCACCCAAAACCGCGCAAGGCATCAAAGTAGTGGCACAATGCCTCATGCTATGCCATCCACTGCCGACACACTGGCGATGCCCAGACGCATCAAAAATCTGAATCGGCCTTCGCCGGCGTTTTCGAAACTGCTCCACCGCTATACCCAAGGAAGCTCTTCAATGAAAATGCATCGTCTGCTTATCTCGCTCGCTGCGCTGGTGACCTGCACCAGCAGCTTCGCCGCAGCGCCTGCCCTGCAAAGTTTTCTCGCCTGCGACCAGAACTCCCTGGCTGTGGTAAGCCAGCCAGGGCTCAAGGACCGTGTCACCCATAAGGTGGAGAACGGCAGGATCACGCTCAGCGGCGGCACAAAATCCGATATGGGCCAGCGCTGGATGTTCGACACGCCACTGACGTTTGACGGTATGACCTTGACCGGCTTTTTCGCCGAAGACCAAGACCTGATGGGCCCGCGCATCATCAACTGGGGTTTCTACACCGAGCAGGCGCCCGACGCGCTTTACGCACAGCTGAGTAAAGTTCCGGGTACGGCGTTGGAGAAAGCCAACGGTATCTTCGCGCGTGCGCAGATCTGGTCGCACAAGCAATCAGCCTGGGTACCGGAGGGCGGCGATGACAACGCAGGCAAGCTGGTCACCGATACGGCCGAACGCATCTTGATGGTCGAGCCCGCACCGAGTGACCTGGCCAAGCCCAGCAATGGCATGATCACCTGCTCGGTTCAGGGTGCGGTGAGCGCAGCGATGCTCAAGACCACTCGACCTGACCTGATCAAGTGAGCTGAGGCCGGCAACGATACCGCGGGCATGCTGAATGCCTGCGGTGTTCTCTGGTTTTTCGCGAGCAAGCTCGCTCCTACAGGGGGCGGGGTTACAGCAACTTGCGCTGCACCGCCTCATCCAGCGTACTGCGCGTCAGCGCCTCGACCACTTCCCGCGTATCGCTCTGGAACGGGATGCCCACGATCAGCACCAGGTGCACCCACGTGCGCACCGATTCGCTCTTTTTGACGCGGCCCAGTTCCTTGCCATCCTTGTCCTTGAACACCGTCTCCAGGGTAAAGATGTTCTTTGCCGTGGTCGGGATGACGAAGAACGTGAAGCCGGTGAGGAACGCCGAGACCGGGCTGTACTCTTGGTTGCAGTGTCGACGTAGACATGTGGATAACTTAAGTGCGTGTTGTTTATTTTTTTAAACCCCAAAAAACTCAGTGGGCCGAGCAAACGCCCGGATGGTTTTTGTTTGCCCGACAAGGCTTTATAACCGAGCGCCGCGCGCTTGGCTGGCAGTGCCATTAAAACGACACTACTTGAGCGGTAAAACAGCTTGAGAAGCGCTTTCAACTCCGTAAAATGCCGCGATTGTTTAAAGCACGATACTTTTCAGGGACGAACTCAGACATGCGTGTGTTTGCCGTACTTATCGCGGCCTGCCTACTGGCGGGCTGTGCCTCCAAGCCGGATTACTACATCTCGCCGGCGCCGGTCACAATTGCGAAGATTGCTACTTACTGGCTCGACAACTTCGATGTTGAGGTGGAGGGGCAGAACGATCGCTTCATGTCGGACGATAAAGTCCGCGAACAATTGGGCATTGACCTGATTAACCGCCTGCTTAAAGCCAAGCGATACGCCACCAGCAAGGCTTCCGCCGATTACCTGCTCGATGTGAAAGTCGTCTACAAACGGCTCATCCAGGATACGCACGGCGCGCTTGTCAGCACGATCATCGAAGACAACAAGTACTTGGTCTCGGTTGATTTCAGCTATGAGGTCAAGGTCAAGAAAGGCGATACCGAAGTCCTGCATTTTGCGCAAACGCGCGAACGCCTCATGCCGAGTATGGGGCCGGGACAATGGCAACACTGGAAGACCGTTGGCGGTATTTTGACCCGTAGCGGCAACTCAAATGTCGAGGGGTTTTATACCGGTAATTTGAGCAGTTTCATCGCCACCGATCTCCGTAACATTCCATCCCGTTAGTTTCATCCGCTTTAACCGATTTATCACCCAGGAGCACCCTGTGAACACACTGTCCAAAATCCTGCTGTCGGGCCTCACCGCCGCAGCGCTGCTGACCGTGGCCGGTTGCGCCACGGAGAGCAACCGCGCCATGCCGGTGGAACAAGTCGCCAGCGCCCACGTCGCTTATTCCGGCGTGCGCGTGCCAATCGCCGTGGGCAAGTTCGACAACCGCTCCAGCTACATGCGCGGCATCTTCTCCGACGGCGTTGACCGTCTCGGCGGACAGGCCAAGACCATCTTGATCACCCACTTGCAGCAGACCAACCGCTTCAGCGTGCTGGACCGCGACAACATGGGCGAAATCTCCCAGGAAGCCGCGATCAAAGGCACCGTGCAGAAGCTCAAAGGCGCTGACTATGTGGTGACCGGCGATGTGACCGAGTTCGGCCGCAAAGAGACCGGTGACCGCCAGCTGTTCGGCATCCTTGGCCGTGGCAAGACCCAGGTGGCCTACGCCAAAGTCGCACTGAATATCGTCAACATCAGCACCTCCGAAGTGGTGTATTCCACCCAGGGCGCCGGTGAGTACGCGCTGTCCAACCGTGAAGTGGTCGGCTTCGGCGGCACCGCCAGCTATGACTCCACCCTCAATGGCAAGGTCCTCGACCTGGCCATGCGCGAAGCCATCAACCGCCTCGTCGACGGCATCAACGCCGGCGCCTGGAACCCGCGCAACTGATCAGCAACACCTCAAGGAGCAGTACACGGATGAGCAAGGCAGTTAAGTTGGCGCTGATGCTGACAGCAGTCGCAACGGTCGCCGGGTGCCAGACGGCGCCCCAACCCCTGTATCAATGGGAAAGCTACCAGCCGCAGGTTTACGAGTACTTCAAGGGCGAGCCCAAGGAAGCGCAGGTCGAGGCGCTGGAGCGGGATCTGCAGAAGATCAACGCCAGCGGCCGCAAGGCCCCGCCGGGCTACCACGCGCACCTGGGCATGCTCTACCTGAGCATGGGCAAGGATGACCAGATGGTGCAGGAGTTCCGCACCGAGAAGGCACTGTTCCCTGAGTCCGCCGCCTACATGGATTTTCTGCTGAAAAACGCCAAGACCGGAGTCGCCGCTAAATGAGCCTGTTGAAACTCACTGGCGCCTTGCTGGCCCTGGCCCTGCTCGGCGGTTGCGCAGCCCCCAAGACCATTGACTACACGGCATACAAACAGGCGCGACCGAAGTCGATCCTGGTACTGCCGCCGATCAATGAGTCGCCGGAAGTGCAGGCCTCCTACAGCATGGTCTCGCAAGTGACCTACCCGTTGGCGGAAGCCGGCTACTACGTGTTGCCGATTGCCCTGGTGGACGAAACCTTCCGCCAGAACGGCCTGACCACTGCCAACGATATCCAGGCGGTGCCACCGGCCAAGCTGCATGACATCTTTGGCGCGGATTCGGCGTTGTACATCACCGTTACCAATTACGGCACCAAGTACATGCTGATCTCCAGCGACACCTCCGTGACGGCCTCGGCCAAACTGGTCGACCTGCGCACCGGCACCACCCTGTGGACCGGCTCGGCGCATGCGTCCAGCGAGGAAGGCAACAACAACGGCGGTGGCCTCGTCGGCATGCTGATCACGGCGGCGGTCAAGCAAGTGATCAACAGCTCCACCGATGCGGCGCATCCGATCGCCGGTATCACCAGCGCGCGCCTGCTGTCGCCGGGGCAGCGTGCGGGGATCCTGTACGGCCCGCGTAATCCCAAGTACGGCACGGACTGATATCCGGATTCTGAGAGCACCACAGTTGGACTGTGGTGTTATTTGAATCAGGGTTAACCCGAACATCCCGCACCTTGCGTCTGACCTTGTGAACGGATCATTCATTCACGAGGTTCAGCCCATGTCCCACCCTCTGTTTTTCCTGCGTCCTGCCGCCCAAGGCTTTGCCGTCACCATGGTGGTGGCGTTGGCCGGTTGTGGGCTGTCCTCATCCCCTGAGTTGGCCAAACCGGCTGAGCCCGTCGCCGAATTGCAAAGCGCGCCGGTCCAGGGCGCCTTGGTCAAACGCATGGCAATGCCCGCCCCAATGCGCATGCAGGAATCAGCGGCGATGGACTACCGCAGCGAACCCCGCGAGCAATACGCCAACCTGCCGGACAACCCGGTGCATCGCGTGGCCGAAACGCCGGTTTCAACCTTCAGTGTTGATGTCGACACGGGCAGCTACGCCAACGTCAGACGCTTCCTCAACCACGGCAGCCTGCCGCCCGAAGGCGCTGTGCGACTCGAGGAAATGGTCAACTATTTCCCCTACCACTACGCGTTGCCCACCGACGGCTCGCCCTTTGGCGTGACCACCGAAGTGGCCGCCACACCGTGGAACCCGCGCACCCAACTGCTGCGCATCGGCATCAAGGCGTCCGACCGCCCCGTGGCGGAGTTGGCGCCGGCCAACCTGGTGTTCCTAGTGGACGTGTCCGGCTCCATGGACCGTCGCGAAGGCTTGCCGCTGGTGAAAAGCACGCTGAAATTGCTGGTGGATCAGTTGCGTGAGCAGGACCGTGTTTCGCTGGTGGTCTATGCCGGTGAGTCCCGGGTAGTGCTCGAACCGACTTCCGGTCGAGACAAGGTGAAGATCCGCAACGCCATTGACAAACTCACCGCAGGCGGCTCCACGGCGGGCGCTTCCGGCATCGAACTGGCCTACCAGATGGCCCGCGAAGGCTTTATCGACAACGGCATCAACCGCATCCTGCTGGCGACCGACGGTGACTTCAACGTGGGCATCAGTGATTTCGACAGCCTCAAACAGATGGCGGTAGAGCAGCGCAAAAGCGGCGTGTCCCTCACCACCCTGGGTTTCGGTGTGGATAACTACAACGAACACCTGATGGAACAACTGGCCGACGCTGGCGACGGCAATTACGCCTACATCGACAACCTGCGCGAAGCGCGCAAAGTGCTGGTGGACCAACTCAGCTCGACCCTGGCGGTGGTGGCGCGCGATGTGAAGTTGCAGGTGGAATTCAACCCGGCGCAGGTCAAAGAATACCGCCTGCTGGGCTATGAAAACCGCGCCTTGAAACGTGAGGATTTCAATAACGACAAAGTCGACGCCGGTGAAATTGGCGCAGGGCATACGGTCACTGCGTTGTATGAAATTGTGCCCAAGGGCGAGAAGGGCTGGTCGGAGCCTTTGCGCTACGCTGCTGCGCCTGCAGCTGAGGATAAATCGGGTGAGCTGGCGATGCTGCGCGTGCGCTACAAGTCGGCGGCGGGGGGTGACAGTCAGTTGATCGAGCGCCCCATCCGCAATAAATCCACCCAAGCGAGCGACGACCTGCGCTTCGCGGCGGCAGTGGCAGCCTTTGCACAACAGCTCAAGGGCGATGGCCGCTACACTGGCAGCATGAGCCTGCAGGACACTGCCGCCCTGGCTCGCTCGGCCCGAGGCAATGACCCGTTCGGCCTGCGTAATGAGTTCGTGCAACTGGTGGAATTGGCCCAAAGCCTCAAACACTGATCTTGAATGCAACACTGGTCGAAATGTGGGAGGGGGCTTGCCCCCTCCCACATTTACAAAAGGAGTTCGCCCATTACATGGCCGTTCCAGACGATCCACCCAGCGACGAAGCGCTGCTGGCCCGCTACCGAACCGGCGACAGCGCCGCGTTCGAAGCCTTGTACGCGCGCCATCGCCAGGGCCTGTACCGATTCCTCGTGTCCCTGAGCAACAAGGCCGAACTGGCCGAGGAAATCTACCAGGAAACCTGGCTCAGCTTGATCCGCAGCGCCACCCAGCCACAAGGCCGGGCGAGCTTTCGCACATGGCTGTTCCAGATTGCCCGCAACCGCCTGATCGACCACTGGCGCAAGCACGGCATCCACAACCCCCTGCACGACAGCTACGACGAGCAACTGCACGCCCAGGCCGACGACAGCGCCGGCCCCGAGCAGCAACTGAGCCTGAGCCGCGACCAGGCCCGTCTCGACGCCGCGCTGCAAGACCTGCCCGAAGACCAGCGCGAAGTTTTCCTGCTGCGCCTGCACGGCGACCTCGACGTGCCGCAAATCGCCGCCCTCACCGGCGCCCCGCTGGAAACCGTCAAAAGCCGCCTGCGTTACGCCCAGCAGAAACTGCGTCGCCTGCTGGCCGAGGAGATACCCGCATGACCGACCCCCGACACACCCCGGACCCTGACGACGTGCTGCTCCAGCACATGCGTCAACACAGCACCGGCGAGCCGCCCGCGTCCCTCGACGCCTTCATCCTCGCCACCGCCCGCCGCGAAGCCCCGGCGCCGCAGCCGAGCCTGTGGCAACGCTGGCTGCAAGCCTGCCAACGGCCACGCTGGCAGATGGCGTTCGCCACCGTCGCAGGCTTAGCGCTGATGATCGGCGTGGTCCTACGCGAGCCCGTGCCGCACCCCGACATCTCCACGGCGACCTTCTCCGCCCTTCATGAGGAAGCCGCGCGTCCTGCTCCGCCCCCGATGTCCGCCCCTGCGCCCGTGGCCCGACTGGCCGTCGCCCCCAAGGCCGAGAGCGCGCAAGTCATGGGCTCGATGGCGGATGAGTCGCCCGCCAAACTCAGCAAGCGTGCGCCGGTGGCGGTGCCAGTGTTGGAGGAGGGGTTGCGGGAGATCGTGAGGCTTCGTGAGGCTGGGGAAACCAGAGCGGCGGATGAGAAGCTGTTGGCGTTGCACGAGCGCTTTCCTGAGGAAGACTTGCCGGCGCGGTTGGAGGCATTGCAGAAACATTGAATGTCGCCCACAAAAAAGCCCCAGGCCTTTCGACCTGGGGCTTTCTCGTCATATCTGGTGCACCCGGCGGGATTCGAACCCACGACCCCTGCCTTCGGAGTCCTAAAAGTCGACGTTTAGAATCAATACGTTAGCGCGGATTAGCCAGGAAATCAAAGGGTTGTAGTAGCTGGGGTTAGTGGGTTTTCGCCCCGGTTAGCGAGGCGAGTGTGGCAAATTTGTGGCATTCCGATCAGTAGCTAAGCCTCTCCACACACCTAATCGACTGAGCTCACCCAAAAAAGTAGTCAGTAATGAAGGGCAGTAAGCGGCCAAAACCGGTCATTTGAAAAGGCACGAAGCGATTGTGGGCTCAACCGGTCGATGCAACATTCCTTCTGCTTATACAGAATTCAGCTATTTCGCATCCACCCGTTGAATCCACAACCCGATGCGGAGGCTGCTGCTGAGCGTCAGTTTTTGTAAAGCTACTAGCGACCGTGTCCTCAAGGACAGAAAAAATCACCTAGAGATCCGCAAGCAGTGGCGTCCACACTTTTTCGAGCTGCCGTATTGCGTCCTGCCAGTCAAAGGTGTCGTTGAGTTTTACTCGCAATGCCTTCGCTCGCGAGAATGCTGCATTTCTATCGATGAGCACAGCCTCAATGGCACGCTCCCACTCCTGCGCCGACCACAAAAGATCATCGCGAGTTTCAACAATCATACTGTGGGCTTCCTTACCTAGTAACTCCTTCAGTAGTGTTGCAAGGCCGCTGCGATCGCTTACAAGCACGGGTGTATTTGCGGCGATGGCCTCCAGCGCAACCAGCCCAAACCCCTCACTTCGGGATGGCATCAAAACAAGCGAAGACATCAAGATATCTTGCTGCAGAAGAGCTAGATTTGGCGAATAGTCACGCACCTCGACGTCCAGCTTACCCCCTGCGAACTCAATGAGGCGCACTCTTAAATCCTGACCGGTACCAATCGGCGCGCCCCGGACTACTAAGCGTGGGGCAGACTCGATCCTATTACGCCGGTTAACCTCGCCAAGTGCCTTTGCGGCAATGTCTAAACCTTTGAGCGTCCAATCCTCAGCGCGTCCTAGTAACAGGCACTGGATCTCGGGTGGCAGGCGGGCCGGGCGCGAGCTCACACTAAACCCCGGATTCAGCTGATGCACGATAGGCTGCGGATCCGCTAAGTAAACAAGCGTCTCGGCGCTCTTTGTGAGCTTCGGCCCAACACCCACAACAAGGGCTGCACTGCCAGCAAGCTGCTTTAGCAGATGCCTTCTGGCTTCAGCTGTCGTCGCAGTATCGTCCGGCCCAAGCTTGTCCTTATGCCATTCGATATCCTCTGGGCGAGTGTGGATAAACAAGACAAACTTTGTGTTTTTATATCGCTGGGTCAGCACATTGGCGTGCGGACCGGTCTTGCGATCATGCCCAATAATTAGCACGGGATGAAAATTCTCTGGCAGCTGGGTATTTAGTAGCAACTTCTCCGAACCTTCGAGGCCGAACTCAGGCGAGGGGCTGACTAAGTGCACACCGGCCGCCTCCGCAGCGTTGCGCTCCTTTACAGTTGATTCGGGAACTATGCATACGACTTGATGCCCAGCCGCGGCAAGTGCAATGCTCAGTTCACGGTTGAATGTCGATAGGCCACCGTGCCGTGACTCCCACTCCGTTCCTAGCGTGAGTATGTGGAGACAGCGGCCAGCAGGTGTGCTGTCGTTGAAACGCTTATCCAGAGAAGATTCTGAACTAGGGCGCTCGTTGTCTAATTTTGCAATTTCCTCAGAGGGAGAAGGTGCTTCAATGAGACGCTTCAAAGCAGTTTGTACGGAAGTTCGATCATGGCCTGTTGTGACTTTTTGGACGCCCTCTTCCAGTGCTCGGATGGCCTCACTTTTTTCCCCTTGAGCAGAAAGTGCTTCCGCCAATGATAAGTAGATCGCGAACAGACCCTTGTTCGTTGGAATCCGAACTGTAGCGTCTCTGAGTAAGTCAATGGCCTCGACCGTGCGCTCTTCTGTTACGAGTATCTGCGACACCCGAACGTAAATTGCGTAGAGGTTGTATTCCACCGGAATTTTAATCAGGGCCTGCCGTAACAACAGAATAGCGTCACCAGCTTCGCCTGTGGAAACCAGTAAATCCGCTTCAGCGAGATAAAGGGAGTAGAGGCCCTTGCTCGGTGAAATCTTAGAAATACCTTCCTCAAGTAGATCGATGGCTTCAGGGACCCGGCCTGCCTCGGTCAACAAATCTGCTGCGATTTGGTAAATAGCGAATAGGTTGGCTTCAGCGGGAACCATCTCGAAACCTTGTTGCGCCGCCTGCAGCATTAATTCGATGTCAGCTACTTCAGCCTCAAGACGCAAACGCAATACCCAAGCGGCCGCCCAAGCGTGGGGTCCCGTGCTACGACGCACATGTTCAAGAGCACGCTGATAATCTCCAGGACGGTTCCTAGTATAAAGCAGGCGCGCTAAGTGGTACTCCATCGCATTCGGACCTTCGTACTCAAGGTACGCCGATAGTACGCTGATGATTTCATCGCGCTGGGTCTCACCTTGGGCCTCCGGCGTGTTCCATCTATAAACCGAGCAGAGGTGAACACCAAAGCGCCGCGCGATGTCTGAAAGCTCCGCCAGGTCATCTGCCTGAACAAGATGATATCTAGCCTCTACGAATGCGCCGCCTAGCTTGCCGGCGGCGTTGACAATTTTTTTGGCTGCAAAATGGCGTGTGTAGTTACCGGCGGCAGCACGGTGAGCAACCAGGGTCTCGCGTGAGTTTTGCTTAAGTCGGTGCCGTGAGATTTCCCGCACAATGGGGTTCAGCGAATACCATCCGGCATGCTGTTCAAGTAAAAATCGAGAGCTGAGCTCCGCGAGGAAGTAGTCCAATGCAAGCGCGGGGCTCAAAACCCGCATGATACCGTCCACCGTCACTGCCTTCCTATACACCGAAAGTTTTTCGAGTGTTGATGCGCAAGCGCCATCCAGGTTTTCCAGCGCACGTACAAGCAGCTCGCGTTCAAGCTTGGAAATCAAACCTTGCGAGACTTCTTGATCGCGCGCCTCCCAAGCCTCGGGTAAGACTCCCGTGAGGTCGTCTAGCGCTTCCTGTTCAAGGCATCCCACAAGGACACGAATTGCACGCGGATTGCCCCCTAACCATCGTGAAACCTCAGGACGCCGCGAAGAGGGAATGTCCGCTTCGCGACCGCGGCTTGCTAGCAACTGACCTAGTAGATCGGCCCCTTCTTCGGGTGATAGTCCTGTCAGAGTTTTAAACTCAACTCGTTCGCCCCAACGACGTGTCTTGTCCAAAGCGTGGTGGCTCAATAACAGCAGACGGCCTGGTGCCGCGCGCTTGGAGACGCGCTCAATGAGGGCGGCCATACGGGAATATGGAGTGCCCGTGGCCATGTCAACCATTCTTTGGAATTCGTCGATAACAATATGCACCGGTTTGAGCAGTACTTGCTCGAACGCCAATTCCGTCGACGTACCACTATCTATGGCATTCGCGAGTTCCAAGTGGCCCTGAACGGCTAATTGTTGTGACAAATCGAGCATAAGATCGTCAATTTCGCCCGACTCGGGCGCGTCGATACGTGCCCCAATTGAGATCCTTCGCTCTACCTCCGATGCAACCTCAGATTTGCCGACGCCAGAGAAACCTTCAATGACGCAAATTCGGCGGTTGTCTGTGCTCCAATTATCAACAAGCCAGTTAGCGATTTCCCTGTGCTTTTCACCTAACATAGATCGTTACTCTTAAACATCGGTAGGTCCAGAACCATTCTTGGCCTGGCATTGCTATTTATAGCGCCGGGAAGTACTGATGAGCCTTGGGGCGCGAAAATCCATTTTGAGCTTTGATCATCCTTTTTATAGCATTCTGCCTTCATGCGTTTCAGGAGAGAAGGCCAAGAAGTGAATTGAACGGTCCGCTTTTGCCCGAGGCTGTGTAAAAACTGTTAACGCCAACGCTGAATTGACCCACGTGCTGACGTGCGATTAACCCACCCTCAAGTCAACACAAATCCAGTAAAAGTAGTGGTTCTCGGGGAGTCTGCCCGGGTCATTGATATCTCGGCAACGGGGTCAATTCGGCGCCGGCTCCAATACTGGCAACCTTCCCTGTAGGAGTCTGATCGTCGTTTACCCGAAGGCCGTCATTCAGCGGTATGACGATATTCCCATTCAGCCAAGTAGCCGGCACGTAGTGGCTGCTAGCATTAGAGCCCTGCGAATCGGCTGGGGATGGGGCGGTGTCGGCAGCTATCTGACAAAAGGGATAGAGGCGTCGCCGTTTCTGATAGCCGCTCACATAGATTAGGGACACCGCCGGTTTACAGCCAACACCATTCACCATCTAAAATCGGTGGATTTCCTCTCCGTGATTGCAAAAAGCCTTTATTAGGCTAGAGTTCAGAGGTTGGGAAAAAAAATCAACTTTCTCTTATGAACATCATGGATACCGAAAATTTCGTTCGCGGAACATCGTAGATTTCATCCAAAGCTTAGGAATACGCCAAGAAACAAATCTGTAAAATATGGTTCTTAAGATTATTCAGTAATCAATGAATTCTCTAGAATCGTTAAGCGTTTTATTAGTGGATTAAAGGATTTATGAAATTATCAAAGCGCTTCAAACTTTCGAAAACTCAATTTGAGCTCGACTTTGTCGATATTGACACCGACGCTGATACTCGATTATTTGTTGATCCATATTTATTAGGATTGAGGCCAGATCGCTGGTCAACGAAAGCAGCTAGCTCTGTGAGATCTTTTTTTTCACATTTTTTAGATCTTGTTCGTCAAGGAAAGGATGACGATGCTTTTGAGCTTTTTTCGCATCTTCATGAGCCGAATGAAACTTGTCTGGGGCTCTCGTCTGGTAAGCCGCGAGGTAATGGTATTGGAAGTGAAGACGCAAGAAAACTATTTGAAAGTATAATGGGTAGCAAGGCGATAAAGTCCGGGAAAATCACAGATTTAGAAGACTTCAGATTGTTCATTCCAGGCATCGGGAAAGATAAAGTATCTGATATGACTACCAACCTTATAAGAGGGAGTCTCATCGCTTACACGCAATCTCAGTGCAACCTGCATGGGATTGCTTTGACTCCAGGTGTGTCTGCTGGGCCTATTTGGGATATTTCCCGAAAGAAATGGACTTTTTCTCATGAGCAGACATTACTAGTCGAAGGTAAAAAAATCCTTCTGACGCCTAAAGGTATAGTTTCTTATAGTAAAGCTTACGCGCCTGAAAACTACTACAACAAACATGTACTAGAGTATCTTCAGCATGAGCATATAAGGTCAGGTAGTCTATGGGTAGAGCATCGAAAAGATGGCACACCTTTTGTTTCTAAGAAGAGCTTGAAAGCGAACGTTGTCAAGGAATTTAGTAAAGAGTGGTTATTTGAATTTACCGAGAAGCATCCTTTAGTATTCCAGTCATTCAGAGATCAGCAAGCGGAACAGGTGAGACCTTTAACCTCTGACTCAATTGATTCGGAGTTAAACCTGAATCTCGTAGTTGATCATTTGATAGCTAGACTCAAAGCCATCCAGCAAGGTGCGGTAGCTGCAACTGAATATCACAAAACTATAGTTGGTGTGCTGGAAATGTTGCTTTATCCGAATGTATCCTCACCTGTACTAGAGGCTGAAATAAATCAGGGTAGGAAAAGAATAGATATCTACTTCGAGAATTCAGCAAAGGAAGGTTTTTTTTATAATCTCCACATGATTCATAAAATCCCATGTCCATACGTCATTGTCGAGTGTAAGAATTATTCTAAGGACATACAGAATCCTGAGCTCGATCAGATGATTGGGAGGTTGACGATTAATCGGGGTATGTTTGGGGTTATAACTTGTAGGGAAATATCTAAAAAGAATTTGTTCGTTGAAAGATGCAGGGACTCATTCAAAAATGGCCACGGCTTAATAATACCTTTAACAGATGAGGATTTGATCTCTGCGCTTGAAGGTCTCAAGATTGAAAAGAAAACGCCTCTTGAGGACATATTGAACGATATAAAAAATAGAATAATAATGTCTTGAGTTTAGATGGTTGGCGTGCTCCTGGGATTGAATCCTTAAGCTGTTATTGCAAGCATGATGCGTCTTATGATGAAAACTGATAAAATATATCATGAGTTCGAAATTCGTGAGCATCAAATTGAGCATTTTGACAGAAGTAGAAAAGTATAGATCGGAAGCTAACTCAAAGCTTGACCAAAAAACCAAAGGCTCGCTCGGTCAGTTTTTTACGCCAAGATCAATTGCGTTGTACATGGCCAGTATCTTTAAAAATATACAAGGCAATGTAAGATTACTAGATCCTGGGGCTGGTCCCGGAGCACTTACAGCGGCATTCGCTGACGAAACTATAAAAAGATCAAGCGTCGAAAGTATTTCGGTAAGTGCATTTGAAATAGATCCTATTATTCATCCTTATTTGCAAAAAAGCCTGGATTTATGCCAGAACGCTCTAAGTCAAAGATGTATATCTGCTGAGCTCGTACTACATGGCTCAGATTTTATTGAGGATGCTTTTTCGGGCGGGTTGTTTCAAACCTCGGAAAAGTACACTCACGTACTCATGAATCCGCCATACAAAAAAATATTAGCTACAAGCGATCACCGTAAGCTTTTAAGTTTAGCTGGGATTGAAACTGTTAACCTTTATTCAGGGTTTGTTTCGTTAGCTTTGAAGAAGCTAGTTCCTGGTGGGGAGTTGGTTGCAATTATCCCAAGGTCTTTTTGCAATGGGCCTTACTACCAAGCTTTTCGTGAGTTAATTACCGAGACTAGCTCAATCAATCATATCCATATATTTGATAGCAGAAACACGGCTTTCGCGGAAGATGAGGTTCTACAAGAAAACATCATCATTCATCTAGTAAAAGGTGAAACACAAGGCAGCGTTGTTATTACATCGAGCCCGACCTCGGACTTTCATTTGGATGAAGAGTCGGGGACGATCACGGCATCGGACATGACGACCCGAACCGTGGACTTTGGCAGCATCGTATATCCAAACGACAAAGAGAAATTTTTTCATATAGCCGCTAACGATAGAGACTTAGCGGTCATACAGAAATTATCAGCGTTTCCTTCCTCATTAAAAGACCTGGGTGTAAGTGTTTCGACTGGGCCAGTTGTAAGTTTTCGAGCCAAGGATGATTTAAGAGATGTGATTAGTCCGAGTTCTGTGCCACTTATAAATCCTGGGCATCTTGGGCTGAGTGTAAACTGGCCAAAAGTAGGAAAAAAACCTAACGCTATTGAGGTCACTCCCGCTACCAAAAAAACGTTATGGTCTCACCAGGGATCATTTGTGTTCGTAAGACGTTTTAGTTCTAAAGAAGAGAAGCGAAGGATCGTTGCGACATTGTATGAAAGTAGTCTCCCTGGTGAGCTAATTGGTTTAGATAACGGTCTTAACGTTTTTCATATTGCTAAATCTGGACTAAGCGCTGTAATGGCGCGTGGGTTGTTTGTTTATTTGAATAGCACGCTTCTAGATAAGTACTATAGAAATTTCGGCGGTCATACACAAGTTAATGCAACTGACTTGAGAAACCTCAACTATCCGTCCTTGGACTCACTACATAGATTGGGTGCTCGCGTGGGCGAGAGGGTTCTAAACCAAGCCGAAATTGACCATTTCATTGATGAAGAGATTTTTCGAATGACCGGAGAAGACAATAACCCGCTACGAGCTCAGCAAAAAATAGATGAGGCTCTAGGTATTTTGGTTGCTCTCGGTCTACCCAGAGCACAGCAAAACGAACGAACTGCACTAACTTTGTTAGCGCTGATTGATCTGGAGCCTAATGGTTCTTGGTCTGAATTGAAGCGCCCACTCCTGGGCGTTACGCCAATCATGACCTGGGTTAAGGATCGTTATGGTAAAGAGTATGCGCCAAACACACGCGAGACGTTCCGTCGCCAGACGCTGCATCAATTCGTTGATGCAGGCTTATGCTTGTACAATCCGGATAAGCCTGATCGTCCTGTAAACTCACCCAGCGCGTGCTACCAAATAGCATTAGAATTGCTCCATGTATTAGTAACGTATGGTACGCAAGAGTGGAAATCAAACTTAGATAGCTGGCTTAAAGAGTCAACCACGCTTATCTCTCAGTATGCTATGGGTAGAGAAATGGAGTTGATTCCACTGACACTCAATGGGAAAACTGAAATCAAATTGAGTCCTGGTGCACACAGTCAATTGATTCACGACATTGTTACTGAGTTTGGACCCAGATTCGCTCCTGGCGCGGAGGTTATTTATTTGGGTGATACCGGAGCTAAAGAGGATTTTTTTGATAAGACCCGTCTTGCAGAGCTAGGTGTAGTGGTAGACCGGAAAGGAAAGCTACCGGACGTGGTTCTCTACTGGCCTGAGCGCAATTGGCTTTTACTCATTGAGTCTGTGACTTCGCATGGCCCTGTGGATGGAAAACGCCACAGTGAGCTCGCAAAGCTATTCTCGGAATCCACAGCCGGTTTAGTATATGTCAGCGCGTTTCCAGATCGTAAGACTATGGTCAAGTACCTATCAGTCTTGGCTTGGGAGACGGAGGTATGGGTGGCCGACGCTCCTACCCATATGATTCATTTCAATGGTGACAGATTCCTCGGACCACACTTATAAATAATAGCCCCATATGTGTTCGGTTTAGCGTATGGGGCTGCATTCATCCGTGGCATTTTATTAAATCAGGCTAGTTGCCATTCTTGCAGGCTAATTACTATCCATTTGAGAGATATATCGAAAATAAGAGCACACCATCGCCCATAATGCTGATGGTCGGAAATGTCCTAGCGGGCTGTTCGCGATTAGCTGTCGTTGCCAAATTTCAATTCATTGAATTTGCGCAAACATTCACGCATATATGCGCCATCTCGCTTCATTTCTGCACGTAATTCGTCTACTTCCTCGTGTGAAAGGGTAAACAACGTCCGGATTGGCGGCTCTCTACTAGTACGTTGATCATCAATCTTTTCTGGATCGAATTGCCCTCTACCAAATTTCATTCCGAGCACCTCTACAAAATTAAAGTTTGCGTGACACTCACGACCCCAAGGGTCATGTACCCACAAATCTCCATATCCGTCCCGAATGATGTAGTAGCCGCCAGGATCGTTTCTGACCATCAGGGGGGCAACTTGGTGAAAGTTTCGTGCCTCCGGATCGAAGCGCCACGCATACTGTATTCGTTCTAACAAAGGACCTCCTTACTGAGCTAGGTGTCCGAAACGGCACCTCGTTAGCGACCATGAGTGTTATCACGGTAGTTCTCTGCTGCTCAGAGGCATCATGTTTATTCATTAAAAAGCACATGGCACCGGGTACACCACTCCTGTGCTGCGCGCTGACTCATAGGAAAGCGTAGGGTAGGATGGTTTGCATCAGCAACCGTCAAAACTAGTGCGAAGTCTTTGAATAGACGCGTGCGTTCGAAAGTTGGAACGCTGATGCCTGTCGCATTGACTACCCGAGCACTGCCGCCCATCTCCATCCTCTCAACCTCTCGCCATTCACACCGCCAGCTTAATACCCACGAGAAGTCTCGGATTCTATAGTCGCCTGATGCACTTTGGCATTGAGCGAGTTTCTGGGTGGAGCGGTCAAAGACTATAAACGTCGGGCTTGGATAGCCGAGCAGCTGAGTATCATCAAGGCTAAGATCTTCTTTTTGGTTAACAGATGAGACGAGTGCTTTTGCTCGTCTCTGCTGCCGTACCAAGTGCCATATAGCGAGGCAGAAAATGAAAAGGCTAACCAGGAAAAATTGAAATACGTCGATTGTCCGGTTTTCGGTCGAAAGTAGCATTCCCAACAAGGACCCTACGGTCGCGAGCCCCGATAACCCAGCCGCAGGAATAGCGATAATGCTAGCGAAACTGGTTCCGGCTGTTTTCAAAGCACTCTTCATATCTGTCTCCAATGTCACTCATAGGAGACATCCTAGATTATCATTGCTGAATTGTCACTTATAGAGCGTGAACTCATAGGGCGTGGCCCGATAGTGGGGGTACTCATAGCATTCTCTCCTTTACGGGAGAGAATAATGGCGATTGACCCACGAACCGTTTTTGGCTTGAGGCTAATTGAGGTCAGGAAGGCGAAAGGCTGGTCTCAAGAGCGGCTTGCGCTGGAGAGTGGCTTAGCACGTAGCTATCTCGGAGGTGTGGAGCGTGGTCAGCGGAATATCGCGTTGTTGAACATCTACAAGCTTGCGGAGGCATTAGCGGTCACGCCAGGGGCATTGCTGGACCCTCCAGCGGCAAAGTGAACGAGCGTTTTCAGCGCTAGTCTCCTCTAATCAGCGAAGGAGAGTAGCCATGACGACCCCATCTCGATCCATACGCTCGAAGCGCCGTTGTCGGTCCAAAAGTGAAACCCTGTACACGTTCTATCAAATTCAGATTACAGGCTGGGAGTTTGGGTGGTCGTTCAGCCTGGTTCCCTCTCAGGATGAATGGAAGAAGGCCGGATATTTTGACGAGTTTTCTACCCTTACCCTCAAGGGGAGGGTCTGCATACCTGAGCACTTCAAATATCCGGAAGTCACTCTGGATCTGATGTCTGATTATGAGTTGAGGCAATCAGCGAGTCGGCCTAATGGCATAGGATCGATGTCTGCAAGTGAAGGGCAGCTACGCGGATTTATATGCATTCCATCGACTGGAATCACGTCATTAATTAGTATTGTAACTTCCCTCACCTGCATCGAAATAATTGGTACCCCGCTACGCTATCGAAAAGGGCTCATAAGCTCGATCAGCATAGGAACGATCTTGGAGTGACATCAGGAATTGGTCGTTTCGGGTTATCTACTATAGCTTCAGAGGCTGTAGCCAACACCGCTCTGGGCGGCAATCCGGCACATGGCTTCATTGGGTTCCAGTTCAACGCAGGTTGGACGCATTGAAATGATAAGTTGTCCCCAAGGCCGCTGAGACTAATTTCTATCGAAATCAGTCTCAGCGGCCACATTCTTTGTGCTTGGCTGAGCCAGCACAAAGAATGTGCGAGTTTTGATGGGGACACGAAATCAAGGGGCTGCGTCCAAGGTAAATCAAGTCTACAGTGTGTAATTATGGTGTCTGAAATGTGGAAGTAGTACTGTCGCTCCATGGCTACATGGTGGTATAGATGATGGCATTAGTGTGTGAATATTCTGGTCAGATGGTGGCGGCACTATGTAGCTTTTTTTGGCTTATCTCAGCTTTGTGTCGATATGCGAATGCGGGCTCTTGTCCATAACTCTGGAATAGATACAAAGCATAGAGCTATAACCTTCTTACAAACTCCAGCATTAAGGGCGATGTTGTCAGTGTATATTTAAGCGGACGTAACAGCCCTTAATGTCAGGATGTAAATGCGCTAACGAATATATTAACCCAAACTGTTCAAAGCCCAATTTTTTCAGGAATGCTTACATCCCTGTGCAACCATCTCAAGCGGCGTGCATGACTCAAAGCAAACCTGCCGGGCCATCAACCTCTATCGCCATAGAGGTTGCCGCCCTGGCTAAGCTCACCAGCATCTCTCGATCGATTTCGAAGCTATTTGCTATTTCTCCTCGCCTCCAAACCTTTCATTTTTGCTTCATGAACAATGTTTTTATGCTTCTTCTGTAACTCGGATACTCTGTTCTGAAGATCTTTAGGTAACTGAGGAATGCTTTATGCCTTGATGTAAGTCTCAATTTTAGGCGTACATATCTTATTGTTGCCAAGGATGTTGACGGCTGCATCGAAGGAGTAATCCATAGATGTCTCTAAGATTTTCTGAAGAAACGACCCTGTTGTGCGCCCATAGGCTTACAGAGCTGACCCGCTGAGACGGACGGATTGGAGATCGGGTAAACAGAGGAGGATGGGGTGCATTGAAACTTCCCTATTTTCGCTACCGGCGCTAGCTCCTGGCGTGTCCATTAGCAGCATTGGCTATAGACGTATTTTTAGCACAGTGGCACATTGAAACCACGCCAACGAGCAGAAATAAATTAGGGCCGCTTTAGATGACCTATCTGACATTGCAAAAGCGGCTGGAACGCGCAACGAATTTAAACAGGTCACTCTGCGCTTAGCTGTGTCACTAATGCTTTGTCGATCCGGGCTCGCAGGTAAGCGAAATTAATCTGCTTGCATATTTCAAGGGCTAGGTTTCGACAGCATCCTCCAATTTTGCAACGGCATCACCATCAAGGATGTGGAAATGCAACTCACACGCGTCGCGATACGCAACTTCCGAAATTTCAAAGATCTCGATGTTCCTCTCAGCGGTAACATCGTTGTTGTAGGCGAGAACCGTGTGGGGAAAAGCAACCTTCTCTATGCCCTGAGGTTGCTCTTCGATCCTAGTCTTCCGGATAGTGCGCGCCAGTTGGGACAGGGTGACTTCTGGGATGGCTTAGGCGAGCCATTGGAAGATGAAAAGATCACTATTCTCGTTGAAATTCAAGGTTTTGAAGAGGATATGGATCTGCTCGCGATGCTGACAGACTATCGTCTGGATGATGACCCTGACACGGTTCGACTCACCTACGAGTTACGGCCCATCCCAAACCTTGGCCGGTTCCCGGCCTCGGATGAGGATTACGAGTTCATCTGCTTTGGCGGCGAGGCTGAAAGAAAGCGCTTCGGTCATGACCTTCGTCGCCGCATCACCATGGATACACTGCCCGCACTACGAGACGCGGAGGGTGATCTGGCAATGTGGCGGCGTTCACCGCTGCGCCCGCTCATTGAGCGAGCTTTTTCGGAGGTCAGTCGAGACGAACTCGGTGAGGTTCAGGAAGCGATCAGGGCAGCGACCAACGATCTTACGCAGTTCGACCCCGTGAGAACGCTGGAAGAAAATCTCGGAGCCATGTACGCATCAATGAGTGGGCCCAATCAGGATATTGAGCCCCGCTTAGGCTTCAGTACCATCGACATCACTCGCCTTTATCGCAACGTGAAACTGTTGATCGATGGTGGTTTGCGAACGATCAGCGAGGCGAGCCTCGGCTCCGCAAACGTCGTGTTTCTGAGTCTGAAAACGCTCGAACTGCAGCAGTTGATGAATGAAAACCGACGAGATCACACACTCCTTGGTATTGAAGAGCCCGAAGCTCATCTTCATCCCCACCTTCAACGATCCGTTTATCGACACCTATTCGAAGAGTTTGGCGGCGCAGGAGATGAGCGACTGTCAATCCTTCTGACGACACATTCCCCCCACATTGCGAGCGTCGCCCCCTTGCGCTCGCTCATGCTGCTGCGTGAGACCCGTCATGAAGGTACGGTAGGACGATCCTCGGCTGAATTGAGGCTGACTGACAAAGACGAAAAAGACCTGGCCCGATACCTGGATGTGACACGCGCGGAAATGCTGTTTGCGCGGGGAATCATTCTCGTAGAAGGCGATGCAGAGAAATTCTTGCTACCCGTTTTCGCGAAGTCGCTTGGCTACGACCTTGATCATCTTGGCATCACGATCTGCTCTGTGTCGGGCACTAACTTTCAACCCTATGTGAAGTTTTTGACTGCTCTGGAAATACCATTCTCAGTGATGACGGACTGGGATCCGCGTGCAGCCGCGCAGCCACTTGGGTTCAATCGTGCATTGGAGTTGGTTCGAACCATCTTGCGTATACGGAGCGGTCGAGAGCCTAGAAGGATTATTGCTGCACTCAGGGCTTTGAGCTTCGGCGATTTTGAAACCCGGTGTTATGGGTACGGAGTGTTCACGAATGTGGACACGTTAGAAGTCGACCTCTTTAAGGACGGTGATTTCATAGCTCCTGTTCTCGCCACATTGCGCGATGAAAATTTGAGTGAGGAGCGAACTGCCTGGGTAGATGGCTGGGAGGATGACCCAGATACTCTCGATATCGGGAACTACCTCAAGCTCATAGAAACGGTAGGCAAAGGCAGGTTCGCTCAGCGGCTAGCCTCTCGTGTTGCCGGCCTAGAGCCCCCTCGTTACATACAGTCAGCCATTGAGTTTGTGGTGCGAAGTGTCAGATAAAACTTCATACCTTATCGCTGCGCAAAGCCTGCGTGCAAATGCAGGTCAGTGGGCGGCTTACGAGTCTCTTGGGCATTGCGTCGTCCTCGCAGGGCCTGGCAGTGGCAAGACAAAGACCCTTACCATCAAGATGGCGCGATTACTTGCAGAAGATATTGCAGAGCCCCGTGGAGTTGCCTGCATCACATTTAATAACGAGTGCGCTCGGGAATTAGAAAGCCGGTTGAGTGATCTTGGCGTTGAGCCAAGCCGCCGAATATTCATCGGAACGGTCCACTCCTTCTCCCTTACTCAAATAATCCTTCCGTACGCTCGGGTTGCCAGACTCGGATTACCAGATAACTTCCGTGTCGCGACCAAAAGCGAGCGGGGCCAGGCATTGCGAGCTGCTCTCGGCGACATGGGCGAAAATCCGGAGCCATTGAGGGAGTGGGAGGCACGAATGAACAGCTATAGACGGTCGATTTTGGATCGGAGTCGACCGGAGTGGCTGGACGTTAACCCTGAGCTTGCGCGCTTGGCCGAACTCTATGAAGGACGGCTCCGGCGTATGAGTTTGATCGACTATGAGGATATGCCCCTGCTGGCTCTGAGGGCGCTTCGTGAGAACGAGTGGCTTCGGAGCGCCCTGTTGGCAAAATTTCCGGTCCTCATTGTTGATGAATACCAGGACTTAGGCAGCGCTTTACACCGAATGGTCCTTGGCTTGTGCTTCTCCACTGGGATGCGATTATTCGCGGTAGGTGATCCTGATCAATCTATTTATGGCTTCAACGGTGCTCGACCGGATCTATTACGACTACTCTCGGAACGTCATGGCGTGGAGACGGTACGACTGCGCTTGAATTACCGTTGTGCGACTCGAATTGTGGCAGCGTCTGGGGCTTTACTCGACGAAGCGCGAGACTATGATGCAGTGGCGGGCGCGCCTGCTGGTGAGGTGTTTTTTCATCCCTTGCGAGGGCGATATGAGGAGCAGGCATCTGTACTTATCAATGAGCTCTTGCCTCAGGCTCTTGTTCGCCATCCGGACCTTCGGCTTGGAGATGTCGCGATCTTGTACCCAGCTGCATGGTTGGGCAACACATTGGTTCCCGCGATCCAGCAAGCTGGCTTGCCATTCATTCGTACTGATACCAACGCTCTGTATTCGCGCTCCAGTAGATTAATGCACTGGCTGGAACAATGCGCCATATGGTGTTGCGGAGGGTGGCAGACCGGATCCCCACTTTTTTCACGGTTGACCAGTGAAGGGAAACGTTTGTTCTCCAATGCAATTCAATCTGACACCCAGGCAGCTGAGTTCCATCGTGGATTGATCACGAAGCTATGGGCCTCGCGAGAGGGGGCGCTGCCGCTACTGGAATGGCTGACTGATTTCCGCGACCGACTTCTAGATCCCCTCGGCGCAGAATGCTCAGATCTGGCTGATGAGTTAACCATATTGGCTGATTTCATCAGGCGGCTCTCGCCTGAAGGGGACAGTCATGACATGTGTCTCGCGAGCTTAGCTGGTCAAAGTGAGGGCAGAGATAGCTTGAATCTTTCTTCTCTCCATAGCGCAAAGGGCCGAGAGTTTCCCGTGGTATTCATGTTTGGGGCCGACGTCGGAAGGCTACCCCGTGACGGCAGCACTGATCAGGAAGTCGCCGAAGCACGCCGCGTTTTCTACGTAGGGCTTACACGTGCTGAAGTCGAGATCCATATGGTCTACACCCAGGGACGCGCATCACGATTTGTTAGCGAGGTGGAACGCCGCATCGAAAATGGTATTTAACCTCGTCGCTCGTATTACTACCCTCCTCTATGTAACTCACCATAGTTCAATTGACATAGGGGCTGACTGAGCCCAAGGATCCACCGCAAATTGTCGAACCGGGTTCGTTGCTACAACCTCCAAAGGTGTTAAGCCATCTGCGCTGCCTTGGGCGGCTGTCCCATAAGTACGCCGAGTCTTAGCTGACACATGACCTAACCCACGGCTAACGCTATCTCCATCACTGAAAGCCTTCATATCAGCCGCCCACTGATGCCGAAAACAGTACGCAGTGATGGGCTGCTTGTGCTGTGGCCATAGGTCTTTGGCTAAGCGTCGTACCTCGACGGTAAAATTCACTGCGCTGTCAATTTTGACTTCTTGCACCGGTACCTCTTCACTGGAGTACGCGAAATTGCATATTTCTCGGATGAGGGGGTGAGGATCATCCACGCTGTATTTAATGATGCGCCCCGGCTGTCCTTGCCCGGCTTTTACCTTGGCACCCCGAATACAAAACGCAATAAACTCTTCACCGGTTGTTGGATGAGCCTCTCTGCATACGGCTATTCCGTAACCGAGCTCCGCGGGGCGGCAGCCTGTCAATGCGGCGACAAGTATTGGTAAGGCATATTTGCCATGGCTGGCACGCTGATACAGGTCATACCGCCAACAGGATGGTAACCCCCGTAGAGCTTGGCGTTTACTGCTTCGCTTACGTCTCGGAGAAATGAAGCCAGTGTCCCGTGTTTCGCTTAACTTCTCCAACTGCCTCAAATGCAATGTCAATTGGCGCATCAAACGCTCGGATTGGGTTGCATCCGTTGTCTCAGTCAGGCGGGTCATTAGCATTTCATGATGTTGGAGTAGAGCATATTGAACGGCCGCTAGCCGCTTGTAGAAGGTGCTACGACACTCCGTGGCTTGTAGTACTTCTGATAATCCGCCGGGTGCGTCGAACGACCGTCTTATCAAGATCGCAGCCATTCTCAGGTACTCGTCAGTCGTCCTTTTTTGAGGTCCTTCGCGTGCTTCTGATCCTCTACGCAGGCCTGCTGCAACAATCCAACATTGGTTGGCCAATTGATACAATGGTGCCGGCGGGCTGAATATCATTGCTTCGCTCCTTCCAGCTGGAAATTCTCTAGCTGGGCATTTGTTACGCTTAGGCATAACCGTCTACTGGTGGGGCTGAGTTTTTGACAGTGAGATCGCGTGCCGACGGTACGCGCACCAGCTACCGACATCTCGTTTTCAGGCGTTCCGTGCCTTATGGTTTTTTCTCTTCTTGTATGGGTGACCATGTGTCACCTCAAACCGTGTTTTACATGCCACACAGTCAGCCAAAACGATGCCTTGCATGCCACCCAGTCAGGTGACTGTCAGTCCTGTGTATAACTCACTCTTTCATTCGGTTGCGCTCATGTATTGCGCTTCGGATGGATAGCAGCTTGTTGTAGATGTCTGGATTACTCTCAGCCAAATGGTCCAGATCGGCTTGGTTGATTTGGAAGCCTATGTTGGTCTGGTTCTCGATGATTTGTAGGTGTTCGATATGAATGCTGTGGCCTTGAGTTTCCTTGCTGAGCAGCATGCGCTTTAGCTCTTCCACTGCGCTTTTGATCTGTGTGGGTCGATACTCCCATTGCGCGTGACCACGATGCCTGCCTTGGGAGTCGCTAATCACTATTTTTTCCGTCAGCTGATACTGGTTGTACTTTCGAGAGCGTGACTTGCAGATATAGCCTTGGTCCTCAAGCGATTTGATCTTACGCATTACCTGACGCTCACTGATTCCCGCTTTCCTCGCGATGGTCTGGACTGAGGGAATTGATAAACCTGTTCTGAGATCACAGTGGGATTTGATGACGCAGTAGACTGCAAAGGCATCTGGCCCAAGCTTTGCGAGCTCGTGATCCACCATGGCCTGGAAAATGTGGAACCAATGGGTATTAGACTTCAGTTGATCCTCTGGGCCTTGTCGATCACTGGTATCAACCGATATCTCCAAATTACTCATTTTCGCCCCTCCACCTGAGCCTTTTTGGTCGGGCGTCCGACCGTGCGCCGATCGGTTATTTGAGTGGGAGGGGAGCCTGATATAGATGTCGCCGCCGACCCGTGACGCATCCACTGCCTCAAGTCACCCAGCCTCCATCTCAACCGCGAAAGGCCAGGAACAGGATCAAGCCCGGGCAGTTTTCGTTGGCGCACTGTCAGCAAGCTGAAGCCGGTTAGCGCTGCTACCTCCGCGACACCAATGAGAACGTCATCTCCAAGCTTCTGGATTTTCAGGATGGTTTCGTAATCTACTGTCATCTTGGTTCCGCTCGATTGCTCTGGAGTGACTCCAGTTTTCGCTAACCAAGCGTTTCACTTCTAGGACAGCTTTTTGGCAGAGGGATATCACTTTATGAGAGTAAGCACTCAACCCCAACTACTTTTACCCGACGTGCCGCCTGATGAAGCCCTGGATTTTATGGCGATTGAAATCACGAATCATAGCGAGTCGGGCCGTAAAAACTTCTTGGTTCGGGTGCCTGCGGACAGGATTCAATACCTAGTCGGGCTCGTATTACGTACGTCGAGAATGTCAAAAATTTCGCTAGAAGATCAACTGATAAGCATCATAGGCACGGAAAACGGAAGGACTGTGCGGCGATACGTTAGCGGTCAAACACATATGGCTTGGCCGACGTATCAAAGGATATTGATTTGGGCTCTTTCCGAAGGCTGGATCCAGGATTACGTTTTTGCGTTTTTGATCATGGAATCATTCCGCAGAGAGGCTGCGCAAGTTGCAGTGCGCGGTTTGAAGGAAAAGACCCGGAGGCAAATTACAAATTTTACGTTCACGAAAGCAGATTTGATCAGTGCGTTTAATGCGGCTTACAGAACCAAAGAGCTTGAGCGGAGTGCTGCTACCGTTAGTCGAGCTCAAACCAATAGCCAGTTCAAAGAAATGGCTATTGAGTTCGGTTTTGAGTTCGACTGATCAAGCCAACTTGGCAGCCAGCTCTTCGGCCGTGATGTTGTAATATCGCTTCAGCATGTTCACCTCCCGATGCCCCGTCACGCTCGCAAGCTCGATCAGATTCGGTAGCTTGGTCGCAAGCCGACAGGTCGCCTCATGCCGCAGATCGTGAAAGCGCAGATTGACCAGGAAGTCTTCCTGAGGTGTTACCTGCGCCATCCCACAATCTCCCAAGTATTTCAGCCTGGCTCGCTCCAGACCTCGTACAAAGGCCTTCTTGAGCGCATCAGCGGTGGTGGGGAAGACTCGCCCGCACAGCGAACGCGGCAAGTCCTTCAGCAACTGAATAGCCTTCGGCGAAAGCGGGACGGTTCTGGGCAGGCCGTTTTTGGTTGCGGGCAGGTGCGCGGTTCTACGATCCAGATTCACATGCCTCCAGCGCAGCTCGAAAATCTCGCCACGGCGCATCGCTGTCTCAATCGCCAATTGGACGATGGGCCGTATCCATGGATTGTGTGATGCATCGGCGTAGGTGCCATCCGCTCGGCGCTCACGAAGCTCTAGTGCGCTGAGCATGTATTGCTCTTCAATTGGGTCAAGGCGTCGCGAGCGCTCGTCGTTGTAGCTGGGACGGCTGACCATCCTGACGGGATTCTCTGCCATATGAATTCCCCACTCACGTCGAGCGACCTCGATCACGCATTGAAACAAAGCCAGCTCACGCTTCACCGTATTACCCTTGCGGATTTTCAAGCGCTCGTCACGGTAGCGGGCAAAATCTGAAGAGGTGAGGGTTGCAACGATACGTGTTGCCAATGGATGACGCTTAAGCGCTTCCAGACGTTTGATTTCCGAATATGCGCCTTTGTGCTTCGGAGCAATCTCCGAGATATAACGATCAATAAGTTGATGAAAGGCGGTGCGTTCAGCCTCGACGCGAGAGACAAAAATACCCCGGTCGATTTCGCTTTCGATCATGCGTGCCCAGGCTTGAGCATCGGCTTTGGTTTCGAAGGTTTTGCGCTGGGCTGGGTAGCCCTTACGGCGTATTTGCGCTTCCCACTGATACTCGCCGCGATTCCTGATTGTTGCCATTTCGACCATTCCCGCCACTTTTGAGTGTGGCAAATTTGTGGCAAAAACGACTTTCAGGACTAGGACAGGTTTCTGTCAGGAGCGCTATCCCCTTGTAATACAAGGGAAAGAAGATGGTGCACCCGGCGGGATTCGAACCCACGACCCCTGCCTTCGGAGGGCAGTACTCTATCCAGCTGAGCTACGGATGCTTGTGCGGGCGACATCATACCCATGTCGACCTTGGGCGTCCATGCTGGTCTTTGGGCCTTCAAGCGTAGGAATCTGCCGCATAAGGCCCTAAGTCGGGAGGCGCCGATCATTGCAGTGAAACCTGGCAGAAATACGCTGATCAGAAAAACCGGATAAATGTGCCGTTTTCGTTCTTTTTTTCGAACAGACTATTGCCCTGTACCCCCATTGATCCTAGGATTCGTTTGAGATTTCAAACGCTCTGTCTCCCGTGCGCTCTTTCACTTCCCGCGCGCGCTGGGGCTGATTTCCCTGACGGCAGCCCACAAGGCGCCTTTCAACAACTCTAATTCGCTCCGCGTGCGCGCGGTGCTGTTAAGGAAAGCCGACATGCAGCTCAAAGATTCCCAGTTGTTCCGCCAGCAAGCCTTTATCGATGGCGCTTGGGTCGATGCGGACAATGGTCAGACCATCAAGGTCAACAACCCTGCCACCGGTGAGATTCTCGGCACCGTGCCGAAGATGGGTGCCGCTGAAACCCGCCGTGCCATTGAAGCTGCCGATAAGGCCCTGCCGGCCTGGCGGGCACTGACCGCCAAGGAGCGCGCCAATAAGCTGCGCCGTTGGTTTGAGCTGCTGATCGAAAACCAGGAAGACCTCGGTCGCCTGATGACTCTTGAGCAAGGCAAGCCGCTGGCCGAAGCCAAGGGCGAGATCGTCTATGCCGCGTCCTTCATCGAGTGGTTCGCCGAAGAAGCCAAGCGCATCTACGGTGACGTGATTCCTGGCCACCAGCCGGACAAGCGCTTGATCGTGATCAAGCAGCCGATCGGTGTGACCGCTGCGATCACCCCGTGGAACTTCCCGGCCGCGATGATCACCCGTAAAGCCGGCCCGGCCCTGGCCGCCGGGTGCACCATGGTGATCAAGCCTGCTTCTCAAACCCCGTTCTCAGCCCTGGCCCTGGTTGAACTGGCACACCGTGCTGGCATCCCGAAAGGCGTGCTGAGTGTGGTGACCGGCAGCGCCGGCGACATCGGTGGCGAGCTGACCAGCAACCCGATCGTGCGCAAATTGTCCTTCACCGGCTCGACCGAAATCGGTCGCCAGCTCATGGCCGAATGCGCCAAGGACATCAAGAAAGTCTCCCTGGAACTGGGCGGCAACGCGCCGTTCATCGTGTTCGACGACGCCGACCTGGATAAGGCCGTCGAAGGCGCGATCATCTCCAAGTACCGTAATAACGGCCAGACCTGCGTCTGTGCCAACCGCCTGTACATTCAGGATTCGGTGTACGACGCGTTCGCGGAAAAACTCAAAGTGGCGGTGGCCAAGTTGAAGATCGGCAACGGTCTGGAAGAAGGCACCACCACGGGCCCGCTGATCGACGAAAAAGCTGTGGCCAAGGTCCAGGAACACATCGCCGATGCCCTGAGCAAAGGCGCCAAGCTGTTGGCCGGTGGCAAGGTGATGGAAGGCAACTTCTTCGAGCCGACTATCCTGGTCGACGTGCCGAAAAACGCCGCCGTCGCGAAGGAAGAAACCTTCGGCCCACTGGCGCCGCTGTTCCGTTTCAAAGATGAAGCTGAAGTGATCGCGATGTCCAACGACACCGAGTTCGGCCTGGCTTCCTACTTCTATGCCCGCGACCTGGGCCGTGTGTTCCGTGTGGCTGAGGCCTTGGAATACGGCATGGTCGGCGTCAACACCGGGTTGATCTCCAACGAAGTCGCGCCGTTCGGCGGCATCAAGGCCTCGGGCCTGGGCCGTGAAGGTTCCAAGTACGGGATCGAGGATTACCTGGAAATCAAATACCTCTGCCTGGGTATCTAAACCGCCCGGCAAGGCATTGCCGTAAACGCAGAGGGCACGAGAGCGCTGACCCTTTGCGTGTTTCACACCGTTATTCGTAGTGGCCGGGAAAGCTGTGGCAGTCGATCATCGCATGCTGCCGTAGTTGCCTCCCCGCCACGTATTCCTTGGACCACGCCACCCGATGAGTGGCGAATGAGGACTTTATGAGCAAGACCAACGCATCCCTGATGAAACGCCGCGAAGCCGCTGTACCCCGCGGTGTTGGCCAAATTCACCCGATCTTCGCTGAATCCGCGAAGAACGCCACCGTGACCGACGTTGAAGGTCGCGAGTTCATCGACTTCGCCGGCGGTATCGCCGTGCTGAACACCGGCCACGTGCACCCGAAAATCATTGCCGCCGTGACCGAGCAACTGAACAAGCTGACCCACACCTGCTTCCAGGTACTGGCCTACGAGCCCTACGTGGAATTGTGCGAGAAAATCAACGCCAAGGTCCCAGGTGATTTCGCCAAGAAAACCCTGCTGGTCACCACCGGTTCCGAAGCCGTCGAAAACGCCGTGAAAATCGCCCGTGCCGCCACTGGCCGTGCCGGCGTGATCGCCTTCACCGGCGCCTACCACGGCCGCACCATGATGACACTGGGCCTTACCGGCAAAGTCGTGCCGTACTCGGCTGGCATGGGCCTGATGCCGGGTGGCGTATTCCGCGCGCTGTTCCCGAACGAATTGCACGGTGTCAGCGACGATGACGCCATCGCCAGCATCGAACGCATCTTCAAAAACGATGCCGAGCCGCGTGATATCGCTGCCATCATCATCGAGCCGGTACAGGGCGAAGGCGGCTTCTACGTCGCGCCAAAATCCTTCATGAAGCGCCTGCGCGAGCTGTGCGACAAGCACGGCATCCTGCTGATCGCCGACGAAGTGCAAACCGGTGCCGGCCGTACCGGTACGTTCTTCGCCATGGAACAGATGGGCGTTGCCGCCGACCTGACCACCTTCGCCAAATCCATCGCCGGTGGCTTCCCGCTGGCCGGTGTGTGCGGCAAAGCCGAATACATGGACGCCATTGCACCCGGCGGCCTCGGCGGTACCTATGCCGGTAGCCCGATTGCTTGCGCCGCTGCGCTGGCGGTGATGGAAGTATTCGAAGAAGAGCACCTGCTGGACCGCTGCAAAGCTGTCGGTGAACGCCTGGTGACTGGCCTTAAAGCTATCCAGGCCAAATACCCGGTGATCGGCGAAGTGCGTGCATTGGGCGCGATGATCGCGGTCGAACTGTTTGAAGATGGCGACAGCCACAAGCCGAACGCCGCTGCCGTTGCCTCCGTGGTGGCCAAGGCGCGTGACAAGGGTCTGATCCTGCTGTCCTGCGGCACCTACGGCAACGTGTTGCGCGTACTGGTCCCGCTGACTTCGCCGGACGAGCAGTTGGACAAGGGCCTGGCGATCATTGAAGAGTGCTTCTCCGAGCTGTAAGCGGAGGCTGAGCTGATCGACACAAAAAACCCACTTCGGTGGTTTTTTTTGTGCCGATCACTGCGCATTCAGGCCTTGTTCGTTGTACGTAGGCGCCTGCATTGTCTAAGGTTCCAGCATTGCCGAGGGAGCGTGCAGGATGATTGCTGTTGATTTACCCGCTGTACCGCGCGTACTGATTGCCGAAGCAGACCCCTGGTCGCGGGACCTGCTCAAGCAAGTGCTGTTGAATGTGCGCTGCGATGCGCGGCTGGATGTGTGTGCCGACGGGCAACAAGCGGCCACGCTGTTGCGCGAAAAGCCCTACGACCTGATCCTGGCGGATTGGGAGCTGCCGGGCATCGATGGGCTGAGTCTGTTGCGCAACGTGCGCCAGAAACGCCGCTCACCCGCGCTGCCGTTCATTCTGCTGAGCAGTCGCAACGACGGCGCCAGCGTCCGCGAAGCCTTGCCTTTGGCGCCCACGGCGTATTTGACCAAACCCCTGAACATGGAAGGCCTCACGCAGCGTCTGCAAGACCTGCTGCTCAATGAAGGCGAAACGGTGTACTGCGAGATTCCGCCGCTGGCGCCCGGCATGACTTTGCCGGTATTCCTCGAGCGTCGCCGCGAGGCGTCCGATGGTGCGCCGTTGCGGGTCGACGTGAGAGCCGCGGTGCAACGCAGCCTCGGGCCGGATGGCCTGGACCTTAAGCACCTCGAAGACCGGGTGCGCATGGACCCACAAATTACTGCAGTGCTGATCGCCGCCGCCAACAGCGCCGGCCATCACGGCACGCCCGTGCAAACCCTGCCCGCAGCCCTGCACACGCTGGCGTCCGGGCACAGCATGAACCTGATCCTCGGCCTGGCGCTCAAGCACAACGTGGTGTTGGGTGATCCGGCCCTGGTCGCCTATGCCGAGCGTCACTGGCAGTTGTCCCAGGACACCGCCGACTATGCCTGGCGTCTGGCACACCTGTTGGCGCTGGACCATGAGCGCTGCTACAGCGCCGGTATCCTCCATCGGCTGGGTGACTTGGCGCTGTTGCGCTGCCTCGAAGACTGGCGCCAGGGCGGCGGTGCATTGGATGACGAAGCGATTGGCGAGTCGCTCCACACGTTTGGCGCTGCCTACGGTTCGGCACTGCGCGCACGTTGGCGTTTGCCGCTTGAGCTGCGTCAGTTGATCGCGGCGATTTATTCGTTGGAGGGTGGGGTCTATGCCCGGGATGCGCTGGTGATGAACCTGGCGGCGCAGATGGCGCGTTTGACCGAGCACGAAGGGCTGGAAGCGCTGGCTGCGGGCAAGACAGCGCGACTGCTCAAGGTGGGCTTGCCGGAGCTGACCCGAGTGCGCAAATCCTAAAAGGCGCTGCGGTCGAAATGTGGGAGGGGGTCCCCTCCCATATTTGATCAGTCGACCACTAGCCGGCGATGACGCGGTTTTTTCCGAGGCTCTTGGCCTCGTACATGGCAGCATCGGCGCGGGCGAACAGACTGTCCAGGGTCGAGTCTGCCTCGCTGAGGTTGGCCAGGCCCTGGCTGATGGTCACGCTGAAGGCTTGGCCTTCATAGCTGAAACTCAGCGCGTGAATCTCTTTGCCCAGTCGTTCAGCGACCTGCAGCGCCATCTCCGGTGCGCAGCCGGGGAGGACAGCGGCGAACTCTTCGCCCCCAATGCGCCCGAACAGGTCGCCACGGCGCAGTACCCCGCGACCGCTCTCGGCGATACGCCGCAACACCTGATCGCCTTCCAGGTGACCGTAGGTGTCGTTGACGTCCTTGAAGTCATCGATGTCCAGTAGAAGAAAGGCCAGTGGTGCACCTTGGGCACAGGCAGTGTCGAAGGCCTGGTTGGCGCATTCGAAGAAGTGTCGGCGATTGCTGCTCTGGGTCAGCACGTCGGTGGTGGCGAGACGGTGCAGTTCCAGCTCAAGTTGTTTCTTTTCGGTGATGTCTTCGGCCATGCCGACCACGATCACCGGTTCGCCGGGCTCAACCTGCTGATTGATATAACACTTGTCGCTCAGCCAGCGGATCTGCCCGTTGGCCGTGATGATGCGGTACTCCCGGTCTTCAACCGCGCCCTGTTCCAGCACGCGGGCCAAGCTGTGTTCGGAGTAGTCGAGGTCCTCGGGGTGAATGCTGTTGCGCCACTCCCGATGGTCGGCCAGCAGCAGGCTGGCGGAGCGACCGAACACCCGCTCGTAAGCCGGGCTCACGTACAGCACGCGACGGGTTTCCCAATCGATGGCCCACAGCACGGCATTCACGCTGACCAGCATTGAGCTCAGCAGCTGCTCACGCTCGCTCAATCGCTCGACTTCACCCTGGGCATGCACCAGCGCCAGCAGGGTCGCCGCCGCAGCTGGGCGGGGATGCTCAGCTGTGGGCGCGTCGACTAAGGAGGACTTTTCGTGAACCATCGGCACAACTCTCTCTGGGCGCGCCGCAAACTGGAGCAGCGGTCACTACAAGGGGCCACCATGATGGCGAAGTGTTCATTGAGAGAGGCGAATTGCAGTGAAGTTCCGTCAATAGGATCGATTGACGGTGTCCGAGAAATGGCGCCAAAAAGCTGATGGGCGGGAGGGAAGGCCCTCCCGCCTTGTTGTCATATGGATGCAGGGCGCAGTGAATAGGTCTTCAATTGGTGGGCAAAATCCCGCAGGGACTGGATGCCGCTGGCTTCGGCCTCGTGTACCCATTCCTTGATGGCGGCGAGCATATCGTGGCCATTGGAGCTGGTCTTGAGCCAGATCTGTTGCAGCGCCAGGCGCTTTTCATAGATCACTTTAAGGGCCTGGCTATGCTCCAGCATGCTCTGGATGCGCAGGTGGTGGCGGTCGTCCAGCAAGCTGGTTTCCCGCGACAATAGGCGCTTGGCGCGGTGGAATTGGTGACGAACGGAGTGATCGACCTTTTCCAGTTCCTGCTTGACCAGCGGTCCGATTACCAACTTGCGGTACTGGGCCATGATCTGGAAGCGGTTGTTGAGAATCGCCATGGCGGTGTCCATGTCCAGGTGGCCCTTGCCTTCCACGCGGTGGGCGATGGGCGCAACGCGCTGCACCTTGGCCAGGCGCAGGAAGCTGAACACCTTGATCCACGCCCAACCCAGGTCGAACTCCCATTTCTTCACGGACAGCTTGGCGGAGTTGGGGTAGGTGTGGTGGTTGTTATGCAGCTCTTCGCCCCCAACGATGATGCCCCACGGCACCAGGTTGGTCGCCGCATCACGGCATTCGAAGTTGCGATAGCCCACGGCATGGCCCAGGCCATTGATCACACCGGCGGCCCAGAACGGGATCCACATCATCTGGATCGCCCAGATCGTGATGCCGATGGTGCCGAACAACAGCAGGTCGATCACGCCCATGATCGCCACGCCGAGTAGCGGGTAGGGGGTGTAGAGCTTGCGTTCGATCCAGTCATCCGGGCAGTTCTTGCCGTAGATACGCAGGGTCTCCGGGTTTTCGGCCTCGGCGCGGTAGAGCTCGGCACCTGTGCGCAGCACGGTGGACAGGCCCTTGATGACCGGGCTGTGCGGGTCGTCGACGGTTTCGCACTTGGCGTGGTGCTTGCGGTGGATGGCCGTCCACTCGCGGGTGTTCTGCGCCGTGGTCAGCCACAGCCAGAAGCGGAAGAAGTGTTTCAGGCCTGCATTGAGCTCCAGGGAGCGATGGGCTGAATAGCGGTGCAGATAGACCGTGACCGCAATGATGGTCACGTGGGTCATCAACAGAGTGACTGCCACCAATTGCCAGGCTGACAAGTCAAGAAAACCGTTGTACCACATAGGCTGTATGGCCCTCAGATAAAGAAAAAAACAGCTCACGCATTATCACTAAGCCTACAGAGAAAACCAGCCGCCCTTTCAGATAGGAGTGACTGGATGTTTCTTATTCTATAATCCGCAGCCTTTGTGGGGCGATTATGTTTTTTTGGTAAGGATTACTGACCATATGCTGTTTTCATACCGAGGTGCCCGGTGTGCGGGGCTGGTATATCTGCTGGTTTCGATTACGTGGATAAGCCTGACTGAGCGTTTATTGATCGAGTTTCTCGATAACCCGAGTGCGTTGAACCACTGGCTGCAGGTGCGTGGCTATGTGTGGGTGGCACTCAGTGCCTTGGTGATTTACTTGATCTGCGCCAGGTTTGCCCGTGCCAACCAGCAGCAGCAACCCCTGAAGGAAAACCGTGAACGCCTGCGCCAGGCCGCGGCCGTGTTCGATTGCACCCGCGAAGGCGTGTTGGTCACTGACGCTCAAGGGCTGATCGTGCACGTCAATCGGGCCTTTATGGAAATCACCGGTTACAGCCGTGAAGACGTCATGGGTCGCCAGCCCAGCCTGTTCAAGTCCGGTCGCCATTCGTCGAATTTCTACCAGCAGATGTTCCAGAGCCTGGAGCGCTGTGGCGAATGGAGCGGTGAAATCTGGAACCGACGCAAAAGCGGCGAGATTTATCCACAGTGGCAAACCATCCGTGTAATCCACGATGACCTGGGCCAGGTCAGCCACTACGTGGCAGTGTTTTCCGATATCAGCGCGATCAAGGATTCCGAACACGAGTTGGCCCACCTCGCTCACCATGATCCGCTGACCGACCTGCCCAATCGCCTGCTGTTTACCGATCGCGCCCAGCAGGCGCTGGCGTCGGCGCAAGTCCACAAGCGCGGCTGCGCCCTGCTGTTGCTCGATCTGGACCACTTCAAGATCATCAACGACAGCCTGGGCCATAACGTCGGCGACCAGTTGCTCAAGCTGGTGGGCGAACGGCTCAAGGCACTGTTCGGCCCCGGCGTGACCCTGGCGCGCCTGGGTGGGGATGAGTTCGCCGTGCTGGCGGAAAGTTGTCCACAGGTGGCGCAAGCGGCCAGCTTGGCGCAACGCATGCTGGAGGCGATGAAACAACCGTTCCTCTTCGACGGCCATCAGCTGTTTATCAGCGCCAGTATTGGCATCAGCCTGTTCCCCAATGACGCGTTGAGCGCTGAACAACTGCTGCGCAACGCCGATTCCGCGCTGTTCAAGGCCAAGAGCACCGGCCGTGAGGGCTATGCGCTGTACACCGAAGAACTCACCGCCCACGCGCAAAACCGCGTGGAAATCGCCAGCGAGCTGCGCCGTGCCCTTGAGCAGAAAGAGCTGCGCGTCTACTACCAGCCGGTACACGACCTCAATGGTAGCCGCCTGATTGGCGTCGAAGCGCTGGTGCGCTGGCAGCACCCGGCGCGTGGCCTGCTGCCGCCTGGGGAATTTATCCCGATTGCCGAGCGCACCGGGCTGATTGCCGATATCGATGCCTGGGTGATGGACCAGGCTTGCCGGCAGATGTGCGATTGGTTGGCGCAGGGGGCGCCGTTGAGTTTTATCGCGATCAACGTGTCCAGCCGCCTGTTTGCCCGGCGCGAGCTGTATGAACAGGTTGCCCAAGTGCTGCACGACACCGGCCTGGACCCGGCTTTCCTCGAGCTGGAAGTCACCGAAAGCGCCGTGATGGACGACCCTGAAGTGGCCTTGGAGCAACTGCACCGCTTGCGCGAGCTGGGCTTGCGCCTGGCCATCGATGATTTTGGTACCGGTTATTCGTCGCTGTTGCGCCTCAAGCGCCTGCCGGTGCAGAAGCTCAAGATCGACCAGGGCTTCGTCGCCGGGTTGCCGTGGGATGAGGATGACGCGGCGATCGTGCGCGTGGTGATCGCCCTGGCGAAAAGCATGGGCATGCAGGTGCATGCCGAGGGGATCGAGCAGGAGGAACAGGCGCGCTTCCTGCTCGACCAGCAGTGCGACATGGGGCAGGGGTATTGGTTTGGGAAACCGATGCCGGCGCAGGAAATCGATTGGTCACGGGCCCCCGTAATCAGGCCTTGAAATGCAGTCAAAATGTGGGAGGGGGCTTGCCCCCGATAGCGGTGTATCAGGTTAGAAATTCTTGACTGACCTACCGCCATCGGGGGCAAGCCCCCTCTCACATTTGAATCTGCTCAAGACTTTATTTTTGCGTTCTGGCACAGAACCCGCGCGCAACCTCGCGTCCCATCAGAAAATTCTTTCTGGTTATATAAACATTCTTAAATAGTATTTTTAAGAATATCCGCGCTTATCTACTATCGCCCTCACGCCGCAAGCAGTGCCGCCACTGCGAGGCACTATTCATTTCAGGAGCGAGACCATGAGCGCATCTCTACGTAGCGTCGACGGCCAGGACGAAGCAGCCATTTTGCGTGAGATCCAGAGCGCCCTGCGCGATCTGCGGTTTGGCGCGGTGGAAATCACGGTGCACAACGCCCAAGTGGTTCAGATTGAACGCAAAGAGAAATTCCGTTTGCAGAATCCGGGTAACAAACCGAGCTAAGCAAGAACGGCGATTCGCATGCTAGACCCGCAACTATAAGAAAAAGCCAACACCCCAGAATTTCAGGAGCTCCTATGTCGTCGATTCGCCGTTATGCCCTGGCCGCCCTGGCCAGCGCCGTGTTTGCAGGTTCCGCGGTTGCCAAGGACTACGAGTTGCTCAACGTCTCGTACGACCCTACCCGTGAGCTGTACCAGGACTACAACGCTGAGTTCACCAGCTTCTGGAAACAGTCTCACCCGGGCGACAACGTCAAGATCCAGCAATCCCACGGCGGTTCGGGCAAACAAGGCCGTGCCGTGATCGACGGCCTGCGCGCCGACGTGGTCACCCTGGCCCTGGCCGGTGACATCGACGAAATCGCCAAGCTGGGCAAGACCCTGCCGGAAAACTGGCAGACCCGCCTGCCGGATGCGAGCACCCCGTACACCTCGACCATCGTGTTCCTGGTGCGCAAGGGCAACCCTAAAGGCATCAAGGATTGGGGCGACCTGATCAAGAAAGACGTGTCGGTGATCACCCCGAACCCGAAAACCTCCGGCGGCGCCCGCTGGAACTTCCTCGCCGCCTGGGCTTATGGCCTGAAAACCGGTGGCAGCGAAGCCAAGGCCCAGGAATACGTGAAAGAGCTGTTCAAGCATGTTCCTGTGCTGGACACCGGTGCTCGCGGTTCGACCATCACCTTCGTCAACAACGGTCAGGGTGACGTGTTGCTGGCTTGGGAGAACGAAGCGTTCCTGGCCCTGAAAGAGGACGGCGGCGCCGACAAGTTCGATATCGTCGTGCCTTCCCTGTCGATCCTCGCCGAGCCTCCGGTGGCCGTGGTCGACAAGAACGCCGAGAAAAAAGGCAACACCGAGATCGCCACCGAATACCTGAAACACCTGTACAGCCCGGCTGGCCAGGAGATTGCGGCGAAGAACTTCTACCGGCCACGCGATGCAAAAGTGGCCGCCAAATACGCCCAGCAGTTCCCGAAACTGGACTTGGTGACTATCGACAAAGACTTCGGCGGCTGGAAAACTGCCCAACCGAAATTCTTTAACGACGGTGGCGTGTTCGACCAGATCTACACCGCGCAGTAAACCAAAGTACCTGTAGGAGCCCACTTTCTGTGGAGAGGCCCTTACTGTGGCGAGGGAGCTTGCTCCCGCTGGAGCGCGAAGCGCTCCCAAACCGGTATCCGCGTTGCACCTGGTGCAACTCGGTTGTCTGATTTTGGGGCTGCTTCGCAGCCCAGCGGGAGCAAGCTCCCTCGCCACAGTAAGTTACCTCTACATTTACGGCGCGCTCCTACAGTGGTTTCTACCCTTTAACCAAGGACTCTTATGTCGCGTCGTATCTCCCCCGTCATACCCGGCTTCGGGCTGACGCTGGGCTACACCGTGGTGTACCTCAGCCTGATCGTACTCATCCCCCTCGCGGCGATGTTTGTACACGCCGCTCAACTCACCTGGGATCAGTTCTGGAACATCATCTCCGCACCGCGTGTGCTGGCGGCGTTGCAACTGAGCTTCAGCACGGCGCTGTACGCCGCGTTGATCAACGGCGTGATCGGCACACTGCTGGCCTGGGTGCTGGTGCGCTACACCTTCCCCGGTCGCAAGATCATCGATGCGATGATCGACCTGCCCTTCGCCCTGCCCACCGCCGTCGCCGGTATCGCCCTGACGGCGCTGTACACGCCTAACGGCCTGGTCGGCCAGTTCGCCGCGGACCTGGGCTTCAAGATCGCCTACACGCCGCTGGGCATCACCCTGGCGCTGACCTTCGTCACCCTGCCGTTCGTGGTGCGCACGGTGCAGCCGGTGTTAGCCGATATTCCCCGGGAAGTCGAAGAAGCCGCCGCCTGCCTGGGTGCCAAGCCGTTGCAGGTGTTCCGCTACATCCTGGTGCCTGCGTTGCTGCCGGCCTGGTTGACCGGTTTCGCCCTGGCGTTTGCCCGTGGCGTCGGTGAGTACGGTTCGGTGATCTTCATCGCCGGCAACATGCCGATGAAAACCGAGATCCTGCCGTTGCTGATCATGGTCAAACTCGACCAATACGACTACCGCGGCGCCACCTCCATCGGCGTGCTGATGCTGGTGGTTTCCTTTGTCCTGCTGCTGCTGATCAACTTGTTGCAGCGGCGCATCGAACGTCCATAAGGAGGCGCGGAACATGTCCCAATCGTCTATTTCCGCCGCGTCCTCGGCCAACGCCGCCCGCCGTGGCAGTGCTGCGTCCCGACGCATCCTGATCGGCCTTGGCTGGCTGGTGTTCGCACTGTTCCTGCTGTTGCCGCTGTTGATCGTGGTGACCCAGGGCCTGAAAAACGGCCTCGGTGCGTTCTTCACCGCGATCCTTGAGCCGGACGCGCTGTCGGCGCTGAAACTCACGGTGATCGCCGTGGTGATTTCGGTGCCGCTCAACCTGGTGTTCGGCGTCAGCGCCGCGTGGTGCGTGAGTAAGTACTCGTTCCGTGGCAAGAGCATCCTGGTGACGCTGATCGACCTGCCGTTCTCGGTGTCGCCGGTCATCGCCGGTTTGGTCTACGTGCTGATGTTCGGCGCCCAGGGCTTCTTTGGCCCTTGGCTGCAGGAGCACGACATCCAGATCGTGTTCGCCTTGCCTGGCATCGTGCTGGCGACCATCTTCGTCACCGTGCCCTTCGTGGCCCGTGAACTGATCCCGCTGATGCAGGAGCAGGGCACCCAGGAAGAAGAGGCCGCGCGCCTGCTCGGTGCCAATGGCTGGCAGATGTTCTGGCATGTCACCGTGCCGAACATCAAATGGGGCCTCATCTACGGCGTGGTGCTGTGTACCGCACGGGCGATGGGTGAGTTCGGCGCGGTGTCGGTGGTGTCCGGCCACATTCGCGGCGTGACCAACACCCTGCCGCTGCACGTCGAGATTCTCTACAACGAATACAACCACGTTGCCGCGTTTGCGGTGGCGAGTCTGCTGCTGATCCTGGCGCTCTTCATCCTGCTGCTCAAGCAGTGGAGCGAGAACCGTATTAACCGCCTGCGCGCCGGTGCGGCTGAGGAATAAGTCATGTCGATCGAAGTCCGTAATGTCAGCAAGAACTTCAACGCCTTCAAGGCCCTTAACAGCATCAATCTGGACATCCAGAGTGGCGAGTTGGTGGCCTTGCTCGGCCCGTCCGGCTGCGGCAAGACCACCTTGCTGCGCATCATCGCCGGTTTGGAAACCCCGGATGACGGCAGCATCGTGTTCCACGGTGAAGACGTGTCGGGCCACGATGTGCGTGATCGCAACGTCGGCTTCGTGTTCCAGCACTATGCGTTGTTCCGCCACATGACGGTGTTCGACAACGTGGCGTTCGGCCTGCGCATGAAACCGAAAAACCAGCGCCCGAATGAAAGCCAGATCGCGGTCAAAGTGCATGAGCTGCTGAACATGGTGCAACTGGACTGGCTGTCCGATCGCTACCCGGAGCAACTCTCCGGTGGCCAGCGCCAGCGTATCGCCCTGGCCCGTGCCCTGGCGGTGGAACCGAAAGTGTTGCTGCTGGACGAGCCCTTCGGCGCCCTCGACGCCAAGGTGCGTAAAGAACTGCGCCGCTGGCTGGCGCGCCTGCACGAAGACATCAACCTGACCTCGGTGTTCGTGACCCACGACCAGGAAGAGGCCATGGAAGTCGCCGACCGCATCGTGGTGATGAACAAGGGCGTGATCGAGCAGATCGGTTCACCGGGTGACGTCTACGAAAACCCGGCCAGCGATTTCGTCTATCACTTCCTGGGTGATTCGAACCGCCTGCACCTGGGTGAAGACCAGCACGTGCTGTTCCGTCCACACGAAGTGTCGCTGTCGCGTCATGAGCTGGAGGATCACCACGCCGCTGAAGTGCGGGATATTCGCCCGCTCGGCGCGACAACCCGTGTGACGTTGAAGGTGGAAGGCCAGAGCGAGCTGATCGAAGCTGAAGTGGTGAAGGACCACGACAGCCTGACCGGTTTGGCCCGTGGCGAGACCCTGTTCTTCAAGCCCAAGGTCTGGCAAAAAGCTTAAAAGCCCACCCAATATTCCATCGGGGAATGGGATCTGAATGTGGGAGGGGGCAAGCCCCCTCCCACATCAGACTTCGCTAGGCTTTAGATCACGACGAATTACCGGCCCCGACCGCTCTTCAATCTGCTGCTTGAGCCCCTGGCGCAACCCCAGCAGAAACGCCAACTCTGCCACCACAAACAACGGCCCCACAATCAGTCCCGACACGTCATCCACAAACGCGGGCTTGCGGCCTTCGTAATAGTGGCCGACAAACTGGATCACCCAGCCCACCACAAACATCCCCACGCCGCTGCTGAGCCACACCAGCGTGCTTTGCGCCGCCAGCACATGCCCGGCCCACACCGACAGGCCCATCAGCACCGTCATAAGCACACCCAGAGCCAGCTCCAGGCGCAGGTAAAACCACGCCGACAACAGCGCGACAATCACGGCGGGGGACATCCACAGGCTGCCCACGGCCCATTCGGGGCGCGACAGCAGCACGGCAACTGCCACCACAATCAACGGGATGCCGATAAAGTGGCTGGCGATATTGCGCGGGTCGCGATGGTAGGCGGCGTATTGACTGAGATGGTCGACGAGGCTTTTCATTGTTATTCCTCCTGTAGGATGTTTGATCATGCCCTGTCAGCCTGTGGCGAACTGTCAGCTGGGCGACAATCTTCGGAGTTCACATGGACGCAGACAAATGGCACGCCCGGCTGGGCTGTGGCCACTGGTTCCGTCATCTGCCTTCAGACTTGCAGCGTAGCTTGCTGGCAGCGGCCCGGCCACGCTCGCTGACGGCAGGACAGTTGCTGTTCAAGCGCGGTGATCCCCCGTGCGGTGTGTATGCAGTGCTGGAAGGTGGGGTGCGTATCAGTGCAGTGAATGCCCAGGGCAAGGAAGCGGTATTGAGCCTGGTTGAGACGCCTTACTGGTTCGGCGAAATCTGCCTGTTCGATGGCCTGCCGCGTACCCATGATGCCCTTGCCATGGGGCCATGCACATTACTGCAGGTGCCGCAGGCGGCAATGCTCGGCATCCTGGAGCGGCATCCGTCGTATTGGCGCGATGTAGCCCTGTTGATGAGCCACAAACTGCGCCTGTCATTGATCAATATCGAGCAGATGAGCCTGATGCCCGCGTCGGCGCGGCTGGCCCATCGGCTGCTGATGATCGCTGAAGGCTACGGGGAGATAGAACAGGCCCGCCGCGTGCTGCACCTGCCTCAGGAGGATCTTGCGGCAATGCTGGGCCTGTCGCGCCAGACCATTAACAGTCTGCTCAAGACGCTGGAGCAACAGGGCGTCATTGAGCTCAGTTACGGCGCGATTGAGATACTCGATTTCAATGGCCTGCGGCTGTCTGCGGGCCTATGAGCCGCGATACGTAGAGAACCCGTACGGGCTGAGTAGCAGCGGGATGTGGTAATGCTGGTCGGCCTGTTTGACTCGGAAAATGACCGGCACTTCTGGGAAAAAGGTCTCGCGGTTGGCCTTTTTGTAGTAATCGCCCGTCTTGAACACCACACGGTACTCACCCGGCTTTATGCTGCGATTGGCGGGAAACAGTTCGCTAATGCGTCCCTGCTGGTTGGTGACGCCTTGGGACAGCGACTGCCATTGGTCGCCCACGTGCTCTTCCAGGGTGACGCTGACCCCGGCACTCGGCAGGCCATTTTCAAGGTTGAGCACATGCACGCTCAACGGATTGCCGTCGGCCAGTGCCAGGTTGCACAGGCCGCTCAGGCTGAGGGCGGCAAGGGTCATGCTTAGGGTTTTCATCGAGAAGTCCTTTTGACAGGGGAGACTCAAGGGGTGGTTTTTAAGCCCAGTTGCTCGGCGGCTTGCAGGGCACAGGCTTCGTCCTGTGCCGCGCCGCCGGCACCTGCGATGCCCAGCGCGCCGACCAGTTCAGCCTCGGCAAACAGCGGCACGCCGCCGCCGAGCAACAGCAACTCGGGCAAGCTGTTAAGGTTGGCCGCTTCGGGATTGTTGCGAGCGCGCTCGGCAAACACGCGGGTCGGGGTTTTTGTCGACAGCGCGGTGTATGCCTTGCGTTGGCTGGCGAGGCTGTTGTGCGGGCCGACGCTATCGGCTCGCAGGGCCACCAGCAGGTTGCCGCCGCGGTCCAGCACGGTCAGTGCGGCGGTGCAGTGCGTCAGGCTGGCATCGGCCAATTGGCGCGCAGTGCGCAAATCAAGGTCGGCATGACGCGGCAAGAGGGGCGTAGCCTGAGCGGCCGTGCAGGCGGCGAGGCTCAGGAACAAGGCAGTGCGATACATGGTGAAGGCTCCTTAAAACAGGCCATCACGTTAGCCAGCGGGCAGGGTCAGAAGCCGCACAATTTGATGACAATTTTGTAATCAAACTACGAGGTAACGCATGCAGGTGTTGTTAGTGGAAGATCAGCCCCAGCTGGCGCAGCGCATGGCTCAAGGTCTGAGCGAGGCTGGCTTCACGGTAGAAGTCGCGGCGAATGGCATGGCGGCATTGCGCTTTGTTGAAAGTACCGAATACGACCTGGTTATCCTGGATGTGATGTTGCCGGGTCTGAATGCCTGGAAGCTGCAACAGGCCATTCGGCAGAAGGGGCAGACGCCGCTGCTGTTCCTGACCACGCCGGGCGGGATTGAAGATCGCCTGCGCGGGCTGGAATTGCATGAGGATGACTATTTGCTCAAGCCGTTTGAGGCCAAGGCGCTGGTGGCGCGGGTGAAGAAAGTGTTGCGGCGTGATCGCGGGCGCTGATTGATCAGGTATTTTTGCTGCCTGAGCCATCGCCATCGCGGGCAAGCCCCCTCCCACAGGGGAATGCATTTCAAATGTGGAAGGGGGCTGCTCCCGATGAGGCCATCACCATCACCCCAAACCTACCTACCGCAACCCATCCCGAAACTGCCCCGGCGTCATCCCCGTCCAACGCTTGAACGCGCGGTTGAAGCTGCTGGTATCGGCAAACCCGAGTAAATGACTGATCTCGGCCAATGAGCAGTTCGGGTCGCGCAGGTGCAGCAATGCCAGGTTCTCCCGGCATTCATTGAGCAACGTATCAAACCGGCAGCCCTCATCCGCCAAGTGCCGCTGCAAGCTGCGCAGGCTCAGGTGCAAGGCCTGGGCGATGCGTTCGGCACTCGGCTCGCCATCCGGCAATTGCGCCTCGATGGCCGCGCGTACCTTGCGTTCCCAGGTCAACGGTTGCAGTTGGGCGAGGGTGCGCTTTAGCACGGTCTCATTGTGTTCGGCCAGTTCCGGGTTGGCATCGTCCAGGTGGCTGTCGAAGTCATGGGCGGCGAATTCCAACGCGTCTTCCTCGGCACCAAAAAACACCGGTGCGCGAAATACCGTGTGCCAGGGGCTGGGCTCGGCAGGTTCAGGGCGCCGCAAGTGAACGGCCAAGGGGGCGTAATCGCGGCCTAGGCGGTTACGGCAGGTGCGCACATAGATCGCCGCGAAGGCATCGATGGCTTCCAGCGCCGGTGCCGGACTGCCTGGGGGCTGCAGCAGGCGAAAGCGATAACGCTCGCCTTCGCGACTGAGCTCCAGCGTCAGCGCATCGCTGACCACCTGGTGATACCGCACGATGCGCTCGAACACCTCGCGCAAGCTGCCGCTGGCCACCAACGCATAGCCTAAGGCATGAAAGGTGGTGGGGCTGACAAACCGCGACACCCGCAAACCAATCGCCGGATCCCCGCTGGCCTGCACCGCCAGTTCCCACAAGCGCGTGGTGGCCGACAGCGGGTAGCGTGCATTGGGGTCGTCCATCTGTTGTGGGTCGAGCCCGGCTTGCACGCACAACGCGGCGCTGTCGAGGCCCAGGGCGTCGAGCTGCTTGCGCAGGGCGCGGGTCCAGCTGGCGAGGGAAGTCGGTTCGGTCATGGCGATTGGCGCTTGCGGTCAACAGGTTGGCGTGTGGGGCTAGCGTCCTGCGGGAAGCTCTGGTGCAGGATGTAACCATCAATAAATAAGAGGATGGGAGCATGGACGGTACTTCTGCAAGTCCCCAGCAGATGAACGCGCAACAGCGTTCGGCGCATATCCGTGAAGTGGTGCTGGCCGAGGGCGTGCGACTGCGCCGGCAGCACCCCTGGTTGCTGCATCAGGACGCGCTGGGCGCGGGCATCCTGGCGTTTGCGCTGGTCGGCATGGTGGGTTCGGCGGCGCTCTACATCACGGGGCACATGGCCTGGTGGGCGTGCCTGCTGCTCAATGCGTTCCTGGCGTCACTGACCCACGAGCTGGAACACGACCTGATCCACAGCATGTACTTTCGCAAACAGCGCGTGCCGCACAACCTGATGATGGGCCTGGTGTGGCTGGCGCGGCCGAGCACCATCAACCCGTGGGTGCGCCGGCACCTGCACCTCAACCATCACAAATTCTCCGGTACCGAAACCGATATGGAAGAGCGCGCCATCACCAACGGCGAGCCGTGGGGTTTTGCGCGCTTGCTCATGGTCGGCGATAACGTCATGTCGGCGTTTATCCGCATCCTGAGGGCCAAAACCTGGAAGCACAAACGAGCGATCATCAAGCGCTCGCTGCTGGTGTACGCACCGCTGGCGCTGCTTCATTGGGGCGCGTGGTACATCTTCCTCGGCTTCCATGCCGCCAATGGTATTGCGGGTCTGATGGACACGCCGATTGAATGGTCGGCCGCTACCGTGCAGATGATGCACGTGATCGATATCGCCGCCGTGGTGATCATCGGGCCCAACGTGCTGCGCACCTTTTGCCTGCATTTCGTCAGCTCCAACATGCACTACTACGGCGATGTGGAATTGGGCAACGTGATCCAGCAGACCCAAGTGTTGAACCCCTGGTGGATGTGGCCGTTGCAGGCGTTCTGCTTCAACTTCGGCAGCACCCATGGCATCCACCATTTTGTGGTGAAGGAGCCGTTTTACATCCGCCAGATGACGGCCAAGGTGGCGCACACAGTGATGGCCGAGATGGGCGTGCGCTTCAATGATTTCGGGACGTTCGCGCGGGCCAATCGGCTGGGTTTTCCACCGCCTGCAGGGTTTCGATCAGCGCCTTCGCCGCAGGCGACAAACGCACCCCAGCGCGGCTGATTATCCCACTGCGGTTGTGCAGGCTGTCCAGATTGTGCGGCAGGTTGCGCCAGTGCAGCACGTGCAACTCGCCGCTGGCGAATGCGTCGACAAACGCTTCTTCAGCGCCCAGGCCGATGGCGTCGGAGTGCCGCACGATGCTGGCCAGCGCGGCAAACTGCTCCAGCTCGATCGCGGGCGCAAAGTCGACGCGCCCGCTGAGGTTGGCCAGCAGCTTGCGAATGCCCGGCGCGATCAGCGGCGTGGCCAGCGGGTAGCCGAACAGGTCGTTGGTGGACAGGCTGTCCTTGGCCAGCAGCGGGTGCCCGTCGCGGCAGAAAAACACCGTGCGTCTTGGGCTCAAGGCGTGGGTCTGGAAGCTCGGGTCGGCCTCGAAGTGACGCACATCGGCGATAAAAAACTCGATCTCTTCACGGCTTAGGCTACGCCCGAGTTTTTCCCAGTTATCCACCTGCAAAACGCTGCGCACCTTGGGGTAGGTGGAGATAAAGCGCGCCATGGCCTGGGGCACCAGGTTCACCGCCGCCACGGCATCGCTGCCGAAGCGCACCTCACCGGCGTCGAGTTTGGTCATGCGCGTAACTTCATGGCTCAGCAAGGCCGCGCCTTGCACCAGGCTCAAGGCGTGTTGCAGCACCACCTGGCCTTCGGGGGTGGGGCGCAAGTCTTTATTCGCGCGGTCGACCAGCACACAGCCGAATTCCTGTTCGAGGCCCTGGATGCTGCGGCTGAATGCCGGTTGGGTGATGCCCATGGCGTCCGCAGCGCGCACGAAACTGCGGTGCTCGTTGAGGGCGATGAAGTAGCGCAGTTGGCGAAGGTCCATGGTGTGCCCGGCATCCTGTGGGAGAACCGGGATTTTAAGGGGGTTGCTTATTCCGTCAACGAAGCTTGTTTGTTTTATATAGATCTTAAATGCATATCTATAGAGCGGGCGCCGTGCGATAGGTGGCCGGGCTGAACACTCGCGTCACCACCAGCATCGCGACCGCCGTCACCGTCAGCACCCCCCAGGCGCTGACAAAACTACCGGTGAGTTCACGCAGCCAGCCGGTCAGCCACGGCGAAATCGCATTGATCAAAAAGCCCACGCCCTGCACGAACGCCGCCAGTTGCCCGGCCTGGCGCGGGTCGCGGTGGTGATCGAGGGTCAGCAGCAGGCTCAGCGCAAAACACGCGCCCAGACCGAAGCCGCACAACGCGACCCACAGATGGGGGAACTGCAACGGCGCGATCAACAGGCCGAGATAGCCGATGGTCTGGGCCAGCAGGCTGATCCACAGCAGCGGGCGACGGTCGACCCCGCGTTGCGCCAACGCCGGCATCAGCAACGCGGCGATCACCTGGAAGATTGTCATGAACGCCAGCAACGAACCACTGGGCAACACGCCCCAACCCAGTTGCTGATAGTAGGCGGGCAGCCACGCCACCAGGCTCATGTAGCCGCAATTCACCAAGCCGAAATACAGCGCCAGCAGCCACGCGCGACGATTGCGCAGGCCCTGAAAGGCAGGTGCTACCTGTGGGTTTTTCGCTGCGCCCAGCGGCAACCAGGCCCACAGCAGTAGCGCGGCCAATGCCGGCAACAGCCAAACCCCAAGCCCGGCCTCCCAGTGCTGGAAATGACCGGCCACCACCGGACTGAGCAGCGCCGCGAGGCCGCCGCCGGCCATCAACGATGCTGAATACACGCCCATCGCCACCGGCACGCGCTGATGGAATTCACGCTTGATCATCGCTGGCACCAACGCCTGGATCAGCGCCACACCGGCACCGCCAAGCAATGCGGTCACCAGCAACGTCGAACCCTGGCCCATCAGCCAACGGGCCAGGCACGCCAGCAGGATCATCACCAGGCCCAGGGCGATGCCGCGCCGTTCACCCAATTGCGCTTCGACGCGTATGCCTACCAGCGCCACCAAGCCCATGCACACTACCGGCAGGCTGGTGAGCAGGGCGCTGCTCTGGAAACTCAGGCCGGTGGCCTGGCGAATCTCGCCGAGCAACGGGCTGATGGAGCTGAGGATCGGGCGCAGGTTCAGGCCCAGGACCACCAGCAGGCCCCAGCCGGCGAGGGATTTATTCAGGGGCATGCAGGCTGTTCCATTCGCGATACAGGGCGGTCATGGCCGCATCGGGCAGGTGCTGGATCGGCATGCGTTGTTCGTCCAAGGGCAAGCCCACTTGTTGCCCGATCGCCGCCGTCGACAACCCGAAGGGCTCGGCCATGGCATTGCTGGCGGCAAACACCACGCGCTCTACCCCGCACAGGTACAGGGCGCTCAGGCACATCGGGCAGGGCTGGCCGCTGGCATAGATCACGCACCCGTCCAGGCGCGCGCCGAGCTGTCGGCTGGCAGCACGGATCGCCAGCAGCTCGGCGTGAGCGGTGGGATCCTGGGTCAGGTGGATTTCATTCACGGCTTCAGTCAGCACTTCGCCGTTGTGCGTCACTACCGCGCCAAACGGCCGGCCCCCTTGGGCGACATTGGTCTGGGCCAGTCGGATGGCGCGTTGCAGGTGCTGTTGATCGTCGGTCATTGGGATCCCTCTGGGCAGGACGGAGGGTGAAGTATGGGCAGCCGCCGAGGTATTCTGAAATTAAATATAACCATGCCAACCAGTGGAAAATGGAATGGTGAGCGCCATGTTTGATCCCGTGTTGTTGCGCAGCTTTGTTGCCGTGGTCGATTGCGGCAATTTCACCCGCGCCGCTGAGCGCCTGCACCTGACGCAGTCCACCGTCAGCCAGCAGATTCGTCGCCTGGAAGAAGCGCTGGCGTGCCAGTTGCTGGACCGCAACCAGCGCCGTGTGGTGGCCACCGCCGAGGGCGAACGCCTGTTGGCCTATGCACGGCGCATCCTTGCGCTGCATGAAGAAGCCGCCGATGTATTGATCAACCAGCAAAGCGACGGTGTGCTGCGCCTCGGTGTGCCGGAAGACTTCGCCGCCGAGCGCCTGATGCCGCTGCTTTCGTCGTTTGTGCAGGCCTATCCCCGCGTGCGCCTGGAAGTCACCAGCGGCCTTGGCCCCGAGTTGCAGCGCCAGTACCGCAGCGGCGAGTTCGACGTATTGCTGGTCAAGCAGATGGGCGACAGCGATGACTGCCTGGCCTCGTGGCCGGAGCCGCTGTGCTGGGTCGACAGCCGCAGCACGCCGTCCCTGGGGCGTGACCCCCTGCCGTTGGTGGCCTTTCCGGTGGGCGGCCTGTACCGCAACGAAATGCTGCAACACCTGGAAGTGAGCGGCTGGCGCTGGCGCATTGGCTACTCCAGCGCCAGCCTGGCCAGCGTGTGTTCGGCGGTGGCGGCGGGGTTGGGTATCAGTTTGTTGCCCCGTCGAGTCGTGCAGGCCGGGCATGTTGTGCTGGGGCCGGACAGCGGTTTGCCCAGGGTCCAAGGTGTGCGATTGGCGTTGTATGGCCGCACTGGCCTGGGTACGGCAGGGCAGAGCCTGCAACGCCAATTGCTCGATTTGTGTGCAAACAGCCCTGCCTGATCCATGCCTTTACTGAATATTTTTTATGCCTGAAAGGCATCTCAAGACAGCGCCTCGGCGCCAGGCCTTGCAGGGCGTGGCTTTGCCATTTCAGCCTGTTTCATTTATTCAATTTGGATCTATGTATAACTTTAAAGATTACTTTAAGAGATAAGCGTCTGGCACCGATGATTCAGCCCTCGACGGCCTTCCACCCAGGCCAGTCGGTTTTTTGTTTCAAAACCGAGGGAGTGAATCAATGGGCAATGTCCAGACCGCCGCCAGTGCACACGAGGCGCAATGGCGCCAGGCACCGAGTGGCGAGTTGGTCGACCTTGGCCGGCCGCACCGCGCGCCGTTGGGGCAATTGCGAACGCAGAAAACCCCAAAGCGCTTCTCCAGCCGCCGCGAAGGGATCCTGCTCGGTCTGTTGGTACTGGCCCTGCACGGTGCGGTGATTTATTGGGTAAGCCAGAAACCCACTCCGGTGCTGCCGATTGTGCCGCCGGAAATTCCGCCGATGACCATCGAATTTTCCCAGCCGGCACCGCCGGTGGTGGAACCGCCGCCGCCTGTGCCGCCGCCCCCTCCGCCCCCCGTGGTCGAGCCACCGCCGCCGGTGGTGGATGAGTTGGCCGCCAAGCCGGCGCCGCCCAAGCCGATTCCAAAACCTAAGCCCAAGCCGGTGCCAAAGCCTGAGCCCAAGCCCGCACCGAAACCGGTCGAGCAGGCGCCCACGCCACCGCAACCGGCACCACCGGCCCCCGCGCCCGCTCCGCCTGCGCCAGCCCCGGTGACACCGGCTTCGGCCAACGCCGCGTACCTCAAGAACCCGGCGCCGGAGTACCCGTCACTGGCCCAGCGTCGCGGTTGGGAAGGCACGGTGTTGTTGCGGGTGCATGTATTGGCCAGCGGCAAGCCGGGTGAGATCCAGATCCAGAAAAGCAGCGGTCGCCAGCAACTCGACGACGCCGCACTGACCGCCGTGAAGCGTTGGAGCTTCGTGCCGGCCAAGCAGGGCGATGTGGCCCAGGATGGCTGGGTCAGCGTACCGATCGATTTCAAGATTCACTAACTATTGCGCTGCGGTGTGTTGCACACGCCGCGACCTGTACAGAGGGGAAACATCATGGCATTAGCATCTCCACTTGAATCCATCGAAAGCGCGGTGATCTGGCTGCTGGTGGTTTTTTCGGTCGCCACCTGGGGCCTGGCCCTGCTCAAGGGCGTGCAGTTCGGTCGCCTCAAGGCCCAGGATCGCAGGTTCCACAAACAGTTCTGGGCGGCGTCGAGTCTCGACTCCGCCGCCGAACTGGCCGAAACCCAGCCAGGCGCTGCTGCCCGTGTCGCCCAGGCCGGTTATGCCGCGATCCAGGTGGGTGAAACCCCGCACGCCGCCGACCTGAGCCAGGCGATCAATCATCAGGACCGTCTCGAACGTGCCCTGCGCCAGCAGATCGTGCGGGAGCGTCGCTCCCTGGAAACCGGCCTGGCCGTGGTCGCCAGCATCGGTAGCACCTCGCCGTTTATCGGCCTGTTCGGCACCGTGTGGGGGATCATGGAAGCGCTCAAGGGCATCAGCGCCGCCGGTTCCGCCAGCCTCGAAACCGTGGCCGGTCCGATCGGTGCAGCACTGGTTGCGACGGGCGTGGGTATCGCTGTCGCGGTGCCGGCGGTGCTGGTCTACAACTATTTCCTGCGTCGCCTGAAACTGACGGCTGCCGACCTGGATGATTTTGCCCACGACTTCTACAGCCTGGCGCAGAAGAATTCGTTCCGCGTGCTGCTGCACCCTGCCCTGACCAAGCATGCACCCGGCAACCCGCAGAAAGTGAAGGAGGCGTCCTGAGATGGCCTTTTCCACGCAAGACAGCGATGAGGTGCTGAGCGAGATCAACGTCACGCCGCTGGTGGACGTGATGCTGGTACTGCTGGTGGTGTTTATCGTTACCGCGCCGCTGTTGACCAACGCGATCCCGATCAACCTGCCCAAGACCGAGGCCGTGGCCCCGGTGGAGCAGAAAGACCCGCTGGTGGTGAGCATCGACGGCGCCGGCAAACTGTTTATCAACAAGGACGAAATCCAGCCGGACCTGCTGGAGTTCAACCTGCAGGCGGCGAAGGCCAAGGACCCCGATGTGCGGGTGCAACTGCAGGCTGACGATGGCGTGAACTACGGCGAAGTGGCGCGAGCCATGGCGTCTATCGAGCGCGCGGGGATTACCAAGCTGTCAGTGATTACCGCACGTTAGTTGCAACGCTTCCACCAATAGCCTCGATAATTTTTTGGCCGTTTCCTTGGCAGGGTGCGGCCTTTTTTTTGCCTGGGATTTACTGAACACCCCCGAGTCCCTATGTGGAACCTGGTCAATGTGGGAGGGGGCTTGCTCCCGATAGCAGTGGGTCAGTTGATACAGGTGGCGGCTGATACACCGCCATCGGGAGCAAGCCCCCTCCCACAGTTTGATCTTCATCGGTTTTGATATTTTGGTTATTAATAAATATCTTCTTATTCCTTAACGAATATAACCCTCGTCCCTATACTGTTCAGCAACGTTAAACGCTGCAGGAGGGCACACCCATGCACAGCGAGTCGATTCGTTACCTGATCGTGCCGGGCTGGCAAGGATCGCCAGAAGATCATTGGCAAAGTCATTGGCAGAACAGCCTGCCCAACAGCGCCCGTGTGGAACAGGCCGACTGGCTGACGCCACGGCGCGAAGACTGGGTCGCCGCGCTGGCCGAGGCCATTGCGGCCGACAGCACGCCAGTGATCCTGATCGCCCATAGCCTGGGCTGCATCACCGTGGCGCATTGGGCGGCCACCGCGCCAGTGCAGTTCCTGCGCCAAGTGCGTGGCGCCTTGCTGGTGGCTCCGGCCGATGTCGAACGCCCGGCGTGCTCGCCTGCCCTGCGCAACTTTGCGCCGATTCCGACCGACTTGCTGCCGTTTCCCACCCAGGTGGTCAGCTCCGATAACGACAGCGCCGTCAGCGCTCCCCGGGCCGTGGAACTGGCGCGTAACTGGGGCGCTGAAGCCGGCATTCTGTCCGGTGCCGGCCATATCAATGTGAAGTCCGGCCACCAGCGTTGGGAGCAGGGTTTCGCCTACCTTTATCGCCTGCAAAGCCGCCTTGAGCATCACGCCCGGCGCACTGCCTGACTATCTTTAAACGCCCCGTCCCTGAGTGGATTTGGGGCGGGAGCCTGCCATGAGCCTGCATGAAACCTACGGCCAGCCACTGCTGACCTTCCCCGACGCGGAAAAAAGCCCGCTGAGCATTCGCGCCAAAGCGTTGGTCTTTGTTGATCCACGCTCGCGGCAACTGCGCGAAGACTTGGAAAGCCTCGCGCCGCGCGCCTTACCGGTGCTGATTCGCGGCGAGACCGGCAGCGGTAAAGAGCTGCTGGCGCGGCACATCCACCGTGGCAGCGACCGCACCGGCCTGTTTGTCTCGGTCAATTGCGGCGCCATCAGCCCGACCTATGCCGATGCCGAGTTGTTCGGTTATGCGGCCGGTGCCCACAGTGGCGCGGCCAGCAGCCGGGCGGGGTGGTTCGGTTCGGCGAATGGCGGCACCTTGTACTTGGATGAGATCGGCGACTTGCCGCTACCGATCCAGGTAAAACTGCTGGCCGCGCTGGAAAACCATGAAGTCACCCGCGTCGGCGCCCATCAGCCCAGCCCAGTGGATGTGCGCCTGGTGGCGGCCACCAGCATCGACTTGGCCCAGGCCGTGGCCGTCGGCAAGTTCCATGAGCGCTTGTTCCATTACCTGAGCGAAGGCCAGCTGGACTTGCCCGCCTTGCGCGAGCGTGTCGGTGACATCCTGTCCCTGGCCGAGTATTTCCTGGGCATCTACAGCCAGCGCCTGGACCTGCCGGTGCCCCTGATCAGCGACGCCGCCCAGCGCGTGCTGGAGCACCACACCTGGCCGGGCAATACCCGTGAGCTGGAAAACGTTATTCACTTTGCATTACTGGTCAGCAGCGGCGACGAGATTTTGCCCGAGCATCTGAATTTGCCTGTGGGGGGCACGCCGTTGGAGCAGGTACAGCGAATTTTCAACACGGCCAGCCCCGCCGAGCAGGAAGCCTTGCGCAGCTTTCTGCGTGAACAAGCCACTACATGAGCAAAATGGAATATCAACGTGAATAAAAGATATTGTTCGGGAATAAAAAATATAGGTATTGTCCCTCCCACGCCGCGATAGCACTTCGCTGGCACACCACATAAAAACGGCCGTCAGAGACGACCCGGAATTTCGATAAGGACACTGCATGAAAAAGGTTCTGTTGTTTACCGCACTGGCGGCTGCCCTGACTACTGGCTTCGCCCAGGCAAACGAGAAACTGGTGGTGGCCGCGACCCCAGTGCCGCACGCCGAGATCCTCGAATTGGTCAAGCCAACCCTCGCCAAAGAAGGCGTGGACTTGGAAATCAAAGTCTTCACCGACTACGTACAACCTAACGTGCAGGTGGCTGAGAAGCGCCTGGATGCCAACTACTTCCAGACGCTGCCGTACCTGGAAAACTTCAACAAGGGCAAGGGCACCAACCTGGTCACCGTGGTTGGCGTGCACGTTGAACCCTTCGGCGGTTACTCGAAAAAGATCAAGAACATCTCCGAGCTGAAAGATGGCGCCACCGTGGCCATTCCTAACGAAGGCTCCAACAGCGGCCGCGCCCTGTTGCTGCTGCAGAAAGCCGGTGTGATCACCCTGAAAGATCCGACCAACGCCCTGGCCACGCCAAAAGACATCGCCAGCAACCCCAAGAACCTGAAGTTCAAAGAGCTGGAATCGGCCCTGCTGCCACGCGTGCTGGATCAGGTTGACCTGGACTTGATCAACACCAACTACGCCCTGGAAGCTGGCCTCAACCCAGCCAAGGACGCGCTGATCATCGAAAGCGCTGACTCGCCATACGTGAACTTCCTGGTGGCTCGCCCGGACAACAAGGACAGCGACGCTATCCAGAAACTGTCCAAGGCCCTGACCAGCCCGGAAGTCAAAGCTTTCATCGAGAAGAAGTACAACGGTGCGGTAGTGCCTGCGTTCTGATGTAACTGAAAACCCCCTTCAAGGTTTCAACGCCGATGGCTTATATAGCGTCGGCGTTTTTTATGCCTGAAATTTGGAATGCAATCCAAATGTGGGAGGGGCTTGCCCCCGATTGCAGTGTGTCAGCCAATCAATCTGTAACTGATACACCGCCATCGGGGGCAAGCCCCCTCCCACATTTGATCTTCATCTCACAGCGGATATTTCGGTGTTTTACAGGGCTCTGCTATTTGTAGCGGCTTGCAATCGAAAACAACCGTGCTCGCAATCAGCGCAGTTTTCTGCTCAGATTAATTGCGAGCGAGCTTGCATTCAGCGACATCGGCTTGCATTCCATCGTCTCCGGCTCACATTAACTGCAACTGAACATCCTCCCCCTCAGGCAGCCCAAGAGGTCACTTTTGCATTGCTGGTGACAGAGGCTATTCAACTGGCAAGCTGCTTGATGCGCTCCACCCATCGTCCGAATGCTTCGTTCGCGTAGTCCAGCACCTGGGGTTCTGCTCCCTGCTCACGTAGGGAGGTCTTGAAGTTGTCCAAGTCAGACAGCCATTGCCCATGCAATCTTTCCAGATCCTTGATATGTGGCTGGAGAACTTGCAGGTTCTCGCCCGCATGAAGTGCCTGATAGCCGCGCTTCAGCGTGGCTGCCATTGTCAGCAGTTGAGCCCCCATTTGCTTATGCTGTTCGGAGAACTCGGCCATGCCGTGATAGGGCCGCGATGGCTTGTTGCGTTAGGCTTCGGATGCTTCTTCCATGATACGGGCGTAGCGGTAGAACCCAGGGAGCTCGTGGGACAGCGCCATGAGCTGCTGGTCGGACGTACTGACCCAAATTTGATGCACGTGTCCCATCATGCGATTGATGACGGCCTACGCCTCGATGACACCTTCGACGGCGAGTTGCAGCATCTGCTGATCTATCCTCGCGGCCAGTTGGCGGAATTCGTTTATGCTCATCAGTTTACCGCCTCTTTTTGGTGTCGGAATGCCAGGACATACACCGCATCAGCGGTCGGCTCGTGGTGATACAGAGCCACATAGCCAGAATCCCCGAAAGCAATCACCAACTCGCGCAGCTCTGGCATTTCAGGGAATGGCCGACCAATGTCGGGGGCTGTTTCCAGCAGCAAGAATTGCCGTTCGATGGCCTGACCGGCCCGCTTCGCGGCTTCCGGCGCCTTTGCGGCCAAGAACTGTCGGCATCGCTCCAATCCTTGCGCCGCGTCTTCGGTGACGATTACTTGCGGCACTCAGGCACCGCCTTTTCGTCTTCGGTGCCCCAGGTGTTCAACCAGGTACGCACTTCCTGGCCGGTCAGGTGTCGACCGGTTTCCTGATAGGCCGCCCAGGATGCCAAGGCTTCCTGCTTGAAGCTCTCGCGGGCTTCCTCACGCTCGACATATTGCTGGATGGCTTCGAGCATGATCCAGTGGGACGAGCGGCGGCGCTGGCTGGCGAGGTGCTGGACGCGACCTTTTAGGGTGTCATCAATCTTGAGAGACGTGGCCATAGTTGGCTTCCTATTACAGAGTAATACCTAGTGATACTCTAGTTCTGCCGACCCTGTCCGTCAAACGTAGGTTTGTTGGGCATCAGGTTGAGATGAGATCGTCCGCTCCGGACGCCGCATTATCTGTATCCAGTAACAGCTTCCAATTTTCAATATCCGACTACACCGAATTTTCATTGAATATATGGACGAAACCATGCTGATTGGATATGTCCGTGTCTCAACCGACGACCAACTCCTCGATCTGCAACGCGATGCATTGGAGAAAGCAGGCTGTGAGCGCGTGTTCGAAGACACCGCCAGCGGTGCCAAAGCCGAGCGAGTAGGTTTGACTGCCTTGCTGACCACGCTACGCCGAGGAGATACCTTAGTGCTTTGGCGTCTGTATCGTCTTGGTCGCTCGCTGAAGGATTTGATCCGGTTGGTCGGGCAGTTGGACGCCGCTAGCGTCAGCTTGCAAGAAAGCATCGACACCGCTTCGAGTGCTGGACGTTTGATATTTCAGCTGTTCGGTGCCCTGGCCGAGTTCGAACGCAACTTGATTCGTGAGCGCACCCAAGCGGGGGTTGTCAGCAGCACGAGCACGCGGGCGTAAGGGCGGGCGTAAGAAAAGGCTCGACCCGCCAAGCAAGAACTGACTTTGCGCCTGTACCGCGAGCGAAAACACACCGTGGCAGAGATCTGCCGTTTGATGGGAATCGGACTTTCGACGCTCTACAACTATCTGACCGAGGCCGAGCGCAATGCCCAGCGGGCGGCATAGCGCCATCCCTGACGAATCGCTGACGCAGTTGCGGCAGCGGCTCGACCGTTTGCCGAAGAAAAGCCGGAGCGAGCTACCCAGGTGGCCGCGATAGCGGAGTTGTGTGGCGTGTCTCCCAGCACCGTGTACCGGGCGTTGAACCTTATCCATAAACCCCATGCGGCTCACCGTGCCGAAGTGCCTACTCCAACTTTCCGTTCCAAGGCCGCCCGAAGATGATCTACCTGGGCAATGGCCGGGTGGCCAAGCGCCGCGTTTTCCAGAACGTCATGCAGGCACTGGGCATCAAGTGGCAGACACATATTCCCGCCGGCAAGGATGGAACACTTACAACTGCTCGCTCAAAGGGCAAGGTTGAACGGCCATTTCGCACCGTCAAGGAAGCCCATGAGACGCTGTATCACTTCCACAAGCGCGGGCCAACGAATGGCTGATGCGTTACCTGGTGCGCACCTACAATGTGCAGAGCCATCGCAGCGAGCGCATTCACGAATTGAGGACTGGCAGTTCAATCTGACCGATGAAGGCATTCGTGAGATGTGTACCTGGGAACAATTCTGCCGCTTTGCCCGCGAGCCCGAACGCCGCCTGATTGCACTCTGTGGTGTCATCGGCAGCGGCAAAACTGTGATGCTGCGACGACTTCAACAGGTGATGGAGGCGTAGTAGAAAATCACCGTCTCCAAATCCCTAGCCATCGAGAAGCACAGCATCAGGCTGGCCACCTTCATCGCTGCGCTCCTACGACTTGTCTACCGAAAAGCAGGTGCGCATTCTGACCCAGGCCGAAAAGCGTGAGCGTGACTTGCGCGAACTGGTGAGGAAGAACAAGCGCCCGGTGGCCCTGTTCGTGGATGAGGCCCATGACCTCAACGGGCATGCCCTAACAGGGCTCAAGCGCTTGATGGAGCTGGTCGAGGACGGCGAAGGCCGGCTATCGGTAGTGCTGGCCGGGCATCCCAAACTGCGTAACGACCTGCGTCGCCGAACGATGGAGGAAATCGGCTACCGCACTGACATCTTCTCGCTCGACGGCATCGCCGGCAGTCAGCGTGAGTACATTCACTGGCTGCTGGAAACCTGCACGGAGGACAAGGTCGAGGCTGAATCGATTCTGACCGAGGAAGCAATTGAGCTACTCGACACCAAGCTGCGCACGCCGTTGCAAATTCAAGCAGTTCGACGCCACGCCCACCGAGATCAAAGCGCTGTTCAGCAACGCGCTTGATCCGGCCCGAGCCGCTGAACTGCGTGACAAAATGCTGGCCGCAGGGCTGCCGATTTGATTCGGGCCGAAGACCGGTCAGTTGCAGTTATGTGAGCCGAAAACTGCGCCGATTGCGAGCACGGCTGTTTTCGATTGCAAGCCGCTACACTTATGTATTGAAGTCAGGGTGGGCTTTATGCCTTATGCATTATGACCGCAAATAAAAAACCAGCCAGCTTAACTGGCTGGTATAAACCGCAAGGCGGTCATTAAACTAAGTCAGCACTCCATATAATCGGATGATGTCGTTATTGAGTAGTAATGTCGATAGGGGTACTCCAAGTCCCGCTACCGCCTGGTACATCTGTTAGTTGGGCTCTATACGTACCTGGTGGAGCAGAAATGTTAAGAGTGAAATTCCCCGCCGCATCAGCCATAGTGGACCCCAGAAGCCCCCCGCTACCTGTAATACATGCGTAAACTGGGTCGTGCGGCCGGTTAACGGTGCCGGAAATTACAGCATTTCCTGGTGAGGAACAGTAGTTTAGTTTAATGCTTGTAACTGCCATATTAGTTTCTCCATTATTTTTTTCGCAGCAAATGCGATCAGTGTTGTTTGTCAGTGCGCGTGTTTTAGTTTGCATAGTGCAATAAAAAACGCATAGACTTTATTGATCTATTCATTTTGCTTTATTGCATATGCATGAGAGAGGTTAGAGGACTTTATTTTTACCCGCACCTGTAAGAAATGACAGTTTCTTATATTTTTTCGCTATGGGCAGGCATCGTTGCGCATGGAGCAAATGCTGTGGCCAGAAGAAGTATGAGCGGATGACCCGCGAGATCGAGAGAACTCTCCATGAGGCCGACTACCCCAACGGCAAGTTGTATACCCAAGAAGAAGTCATCCAGGTGCTGCAGGAACGCATCGACCGAGCACTAGACAAGCCATGTTAATTGTCTGACAGAAAATTCGGCGGTTTCGGCTTACAATCTCGAACCGACCAGCTGCAGTTAATGTGAGCCGGAGACGATGGAATGCAAGCCGATGCGGCTGAATGCAGGCTCGCTCGCAATTAATCTGAGCCAGACGGCTCCGACAGCCGCAGTTAATCTGAGCCGAAAATTGCGCTGATTGCGAGCACGGCTGTTTTCGATTGCAAGCCACTACAGCTATTGATCGCCCGGTGCAATGCCACCAGCCACTTCACCAGTTCCTTTGGATCGATTGGTGTTGTTGGATTCATTATTCAATCCCTCGAAATACAGACCCCCCAACCATAGCCGTCACCTGCCAAACCCGCGAATTCGACGGTTATCTTTTTGGGTGATATGAATATGCTATTTAGGTATTTAAATTTTACTTTTTATACCTTTAAAGTTCGCGCTACCCGGCGTTACCCACGCTGGATCGGACGGCGCTCGCCGCATTACCCCTGCGGCGTCATGGACTAGAAATGACCTTCGATTTCGCTTTTATCCTCAGCACCTTGCCGGCGTTTCTAAAGGCCGTGGGGGTGACGCTGCAAGTGGGCTTGATCGCCATCGCCACCTCCTTGCTGGTGGCGCTGATCAACGCGGCGCTGCTGGTGTTTCGCACGCCGTACCTGTCGCGGCTGGTGGCGCTGTATGTGGAGCTGGCGCGCAACACGCCGCTGCTGATCCAACTGTTTTTCGTGTACTTCGCGCTACCGGCCCTGGGCTTCAATATTTCCGGGTTCTGGGCGGCAATCATCACCATGACGTTCCTTGGCGGCGCCTACCTCACCGAAGTGCTGCGCGCCGGTGTGGAAGCGGTGCCGCTGGCGCAGATCGAGTCGGGCAAGTCCATCGGCCTGTCCGACTGGCAGCTGCTGCGCCACGTGATCCTGCCCCAGGCCGGCATTCTCAGCTTGCCGGCGCTGTTCGCCAATTTCATCTTCCTGCTCAAGGAGACCACCGTGGTCTCTGCTGTGGCGGTGCCGGAGATTCTCTACACCACCAAAAGCTACATCGCCCTTTACTACAAGACTTACGAAATGCTTGCCGTGCTGACGCTGAATTGCGTGCTGCTGTTCCTGCCACTGTCGCTGCTGCTCAGCCGCCTGGAAAGGAGGCTCCAGCATGGCCAGTTCGGGTCTTGAGTTGTTGTGGGTGTCGTTGCCGCAACTGGGCAAGGGCGCTGCGCAGACCCTATCGATTTCGTTTTTGAGCATCGCCTTCAGTACTGTCGGCGGCGTGTTGTATGGCGTGCTGCGCACCTTGAACAACCGGCTGATCAACGCTGTGCTACGGGTGTACCTGGAGTTGTTCCGCGCGATTCCGGTGCTGGTGTGGCTGTACCTGCTGTTTTTCGGCCTGCCGATTTTCTTTGGCCTGAGCATCCCGAGTTTCTGGTGCGCCGTGCTGGTGCTGTCGTTGTGGGGGGCCAGCGAGGTCGGCGAAGTGGTGCGTGGCGCGTTGCATTCGCTGCCCCGTGGCCAGCGTGAAGCGGGGTTGTCGATTGGGCTGTCCGACCCGCAACTGTACGGCTACGTGCTGCTGCCCCAGGCCCTCAAACGCATGACGCCACCGACCATCAACGTCTACACGCGCATCATCAAGACCAGCTCCCTGGCGGTGCTGATCGGCGTGGTGGACGTGATTAAGGTCGGTCAGCAAATCATCGAGCGCACCTATGAGTCCGTGTTGATCTACGGCGTGCTGTTCCTGTTTTTCTTCTTTATCTGCTACCCGTTGTCGGCCGCCTCCAAGGTGCTGGAACGGCGCTGGGCCCAAACATGAGTGCGTTGATCGAGTTCCAGGGTTTCAACAAATTTTTCGGCGACCAGCAGGTGCTCAAGGGCATCGACCTGAGCGTGCAAAGCGGCGAAGTGGTGGTGATCCTCGGCCCCAGCGGCTGCGGCAAAAGCACCTTGCTGCGTTGCCTCAATGGCCTGGAAGTCGCACACAGCGGCAGCCTGCGTTTCGCCGGCAAAGAGCTGTTGGACAACAGCACCGACTGGCGCCAGGTGCGCCAGGACGTGGGCATGGTGTTCCAGAGCTACCACTTGTTTCCGCACATGAGCGTGCTCGACAACATCTTGCTTGGCCCCTTGAAAGTACAAAAACGTGACCCTCGCGAAGCCCGTGAACAGGCAGAAAAACTGCTCCATCGCGTAGGCCTGGCCGATAAGCGCGACGCCTTCCCGCGTCAGCTGTCCGGCGGCCAGCAGCAACGCATCGCCATCGTCCGCTCGCTGTGCATGAACCCCCAGGTCATGCTGTTTGACGAAGTCACCGCCGCCCTCGACCCGGAGATGGTCAAGGAAGTGCTGGAAGTGATCCAGGGCCTGGCCCGCGATGGCATGACCCTGTTGATCGTCACCCACGAAATGGCCTTCGCCCGCGCCGTCGCCGACCGCGTGGTGTTCATGGAGGCCGGTCGCATCCTTGAACACAACACCCCCGAAGCATTCTTTACGAACCCGCAAACCGCACGCGCGCAGCAGTTCCTGGAGAAGTTCTCCTTTGTTTCAACACTGCCCAAAAAGACCCAGGAACTGGAGCTGATATGAAAAAGTTACTGCTGCCACTGTTGGCCGTCGCCCTGCTGGCCGGCTGCGATAAGAAGGCTGAAGAGCCCACCAAACCCACGGCTGCCGCCGTGAGCTACATCGACAAGATCAAGGCGCGGGACAAGCTGATTGTCGGCGTCTTCACCGATAAGCCACCGTTCGGCTTCGTCAACGAAGCAGGCCGCTATGTCGGCTTCGATACCGACATCGGGCGCCGATTCGCCAAGGACCTGCTCGGCGATGAAAACAAGGTTGAGTTTGTCGCCGTCGAGCCGGCCAGCCGTATTCCGTTCCTGCAAAGCGACAAGGTCGACTTGATCCTCGCCAACATGACGGTGACGCCGGAGCGCAAGGAAGCGGTGGACTTTACCAACCCCAACTTGAAAGTTGCGGTACAGGCCCTGGTGCCTCAGGACAGCTCGGTGAAAAGCCTGGATGACCTGGCCACCCGCACCACCATCGTGACCACCGGCACCACGGCTGATATCTGGCTGACCAAGAACCACCCGGACTGGAAACTGCTCAAGTTCGAGAAGAACTCCGAGTCGTTGCAGGCGCTGTCGGCTGGACGGGGTGATGCCTACGCTCAGGACAATCTGGTGCTGTTCAGCTGGGCCAAGCAGAACCCCGGCTACCGCGTGTTGGAAGAAAAACTCGGTGATGAAGCGCCGATTGCGCCAGCGGTGAAAAAGGGCAACGTCGAACTGCGTGACTGGGTGAATGCCGAGTTGGCGAAGTTGGGTGAGGAAAAGTTTTTGCTCAAGCTGTACGACCAATATGTGCGTAAAGAGCTGAGCGATGACACCCAGCCTGAGAGTGTGATTGTTGAAGGCGGGAAGTGGCAGGGTTGATACCGCTATTCGGGGCAAGCCCCCTCCCACATTATTGATCTGTGAATACATTCAAGTGTGGGAGGGGGCTTGCCCCCGATGAGGCCTTCCAGTCATCCCCTATTCCGGCCAATGCCAAGCCGGCGCATCCAAAATCCCCTGGCCCACGATCCGGGTTTCTCCCATCACCTTCTCCAACACAATCGAATTGCACGCCTGGTCCTGCTGCAACGCCGCAATCAACCGGCTGGCGTGTGACACCACCCACACCTGGCACTGCTGGGAGGCTTGGATGATCAAGCGCGCCAACGCGGGTAGCAGGTCCGGATGCAGGCTGGTCTCCGGTTCGTTCAGCACCATCATGGTGGGTGGCCGAGGCGTGAGCAGCGCTGCGATCAGCAGCAGGTAACGCAAGGTGCCGTCGGACAATTCCGCCGCTGACAGTGGCCGCAGCAAGCCCTCCTGATAGAACTCAATCGCGAAGCGCCCGCCCTGTAACGGTTCGATGTTCAGGCGTGCGCCGGGGAATGCGTCGCTGACTGCCCGCTGCAGCGCCTCGGGGTCGCCGATCTCGCGAATGGTCTGCAACGCCGCCGCCAGGTCGCGGCCGTCGTGGTGCAGCACCGGCGTGCGGGTGCCCAGTTGTGGCTGGCGTACCGGCGCATCGACATCGCTGCGAAAGTGATCGTAAAAGCGCCAGCCACGAATGCTTTCGCGCAACAGCAGCACTTCCGGCGAGCCGCGCAGGCTGCCGACCTGGTCGAACAGGCTGTGGTAGTTGGGCGTGTGCTGGGTCAGTACATCCCAGTTGCGACCGTCACGGGCACGCACCATCGGCCCTGAGCGCTGCACCAGCAGGCTGGCCGGGCGGTAGGTCTGGCCCGCCCAGATGCATTCCTTCTTCACCTCAGGGTCCAGGGAGAAAAACGACCGGCTCGGCTCGGGCAGCCCCAGTGAGATGGCGTAGCTGAAATCCTCCCCGGCAAACCCCAGGCGCAAGCGCTTCACGCCCTGGTGCACCACGGCCTCGACCGGCACCTCACCGTTGCGCATACGCCGGCTGATGGTTTCCGGGCCGGCCCAGAAGGTGGAGTCCAGCCCGCCCTCACGGGCCAGTGCATTGATCACCCCGCCTTGGGCGGTTTCCGCCAGCAGGCGCAGGGCGCGGTACAAGTTGGACTTGCCGCTGCCGTTGGGGCCGGTGACCAGGTTCAGCCGGTCCAGGGGCACCACCAATTTGTTGATCGAGCGGTAATTGGCCACCGCGAGGGTCTTGAGCATCGGTCACCTACCTGTAGTGAGCGGGCTTGCCCCGCGCTGGGGTGCGTAGCAGCCCCAAAGGAATCACCCCATTCTATCGGAAAGAACTTCTGCACCTGGCGGGGGACCGCTTCGCAGTCCAGCGCGGGGCAAGCCCGCTCACTACAGACAGAAAGCTTCCACCTGTGGAACCCTGAACTAAGCTCACAGTCGCATAAACACTGGCAAGTCGGCATCACGCAAAAGGAGCCTGCATGGGCGGTCGTATTTCCACCTGTATTGTTGGTCTTGGCCTACTGGCGCTGTTGAGCGGCTGTGGCGAGGAAAAGGCTGAACCCAAGGCGCACTCACGGGTGTTTGTGCAGACTGTGCAGCCGGCGGATTTTGCCGCGGCCGTCACCTTGACGGGGGATATCCAGGCCCGGGTGCAAACCGATCTGTCCTTTCGCGTGGGCGGCAAGATCATCCAGCGCACGGTGGATGTGGGCGACCGTGTGACCGCCAAGCAGGTGCTGGCCAAGCTCGACCCCAAGGACCTGCAGACCAACGTCGATTCCGCCCAGGCCCAGGTCGTGGCCGAGCAGGCACGGGTCAAGCAGACCGCCGCCGCCTTCGTGCGCCAGGAAAAACTCCTGCCCAAGGGCTACACCAGCCGCAGCGAATACGATTCCGCCCAGGCCGCGTTGCGCAGCAGCCAAAGCGCACTGGCCGCCGCCCAGGCCCAATTGGCTAACGCACGGGAGCAACTCGGCTATACCTCGCTGGTGGCCGAAGCGCCGGGCGTGATTACCGCGCGCCAGGCCGAAGTCGGCCAGGTGGTGCAGGCCACCGTGCCGATTTTCAGCCTGGCGCGCGATGGCGAGCGCGATGCTGTGTTCAACGTGTATGAATCCCTGCTGGTGGAGCCACCGCCGGATGCACCGATCACCGTGAGCCTGCTGGATAACCCAAGCATCAAGGTCCAGGGCAAAGTACGCGAAGTCACGCCTGCCGTGGCCGCCAACACCGGCACTGTGCAGGTGAAAATCGCCCTGCAAGCATTACCCAAAGGCATGGAATTGGGCTCGGTGGTGAGCGCGACCGCCAATGGCCCGGCCAAGGCGAGTATCGAATTGCCGTGGGCCGCGCTGACGAAAGACCTCAGCGAGCCCGCCGTTTGGCTGATCGACGGCGACGGCAAGGCGCAACTGCACAAGGTCACCGTGGCGCGTTATCTCACCGGCAAGGTGATCATTGGCGACGGCCTCAAGGGCGGCGAAAAAGTCGTGGTGGCCGGCGGGCAATTGCTGCACCCCGGCATGCTGGTCGAGATCGCCCAGCAAGGAGCCCAACCATGAAGCGCCTGACGCTCATACTCGCCGCCAGCCTGTTACTGGTGGCCTGCTCAAAAGAAGAGCCGCCGCCCGAGCCGGTGCGTCCGGTGTTATCCATGGAAGTGACGTCTGAGGACCAGGAAAACCTTGGCCGCTTCGCCGGCACCATCCAGGCCCGCTACGAAAGTAACCTGGGCTTTCGCGTGCCCGGCCGGATTGCCCGGCGTGCCGTGGACGTGGGCGCCGAGGTGGAGAAGGGCGCCTTGCTTGCCGTCCTCGACCCCACCGACCAACAGAACCAATTGCGTTCGGCCCAGGGCGACCTGGCCCGCGTGCAGGCGCAATACATCAACGCCCAGGCTAACGCCCGCCGTCAGCAGGAACTGTTCAACCGTGGCGTCGGCGCCCAGGCTCAGTTGGATATCGCCCAGACCGACCTGAAGACCACCCAGGCTTCCCTCGACCAGGCCCAGGCTGCGGTCAATCAAGCCAAGGACCAACTCAACTACGCCGAACTGCGCACCGATCACGCCGGCATCGTCACCGCCTGGAATGCCGAGGCCGGCCAGGTGGTCAGCGCCGGCCAGCAAGTGGTGACCCTGGCCCGACCGGACATCAAGGAAGCGGTGATCGACCTGCCGGCCGGCCTCGCTGAGCGTCTGCCGCCAGACGTGGTGTTCCTGGTCGCCGGGCAACTCGACCCCAGCGTGCAGACCACTGCCATCGTGCGCGAGATCGAACCCCAGGCCCAAAGCGCCACGCGCACCCGCCGAGCACGCCTGACCCTGGCCGAAACACCGCCTGCGTTCCGCCTGGGCACGGCGATCAGCGTGACCTTGAGCACCGCCATCGCCCCGCGCATCGAACTGCCCTTGAGCGCCTTGCAGGAAGTCGATGGCAAGACCCGTATCTGGCTGCTCGATACCCAGAACCAGACCGTGCAACCGCGCGACATCACCGTGATCAGCCGTGACGCCGACAGCGCGGTGCTCAGTGGTGGCGTCAAACCCGGCGAGCGCATCGTCACCGCGGGCGTGAACAGCCTGAAACCCGGGCAAAAAGTCAAAATCGACGAGGACAGCCCGCGATGAAAGGAAGCTTCAACTTATCCGACTGGGCCCTCAAGCATCAGTCCTTCGTCTGGTACCTGATGTTCGTCGCGCTGCTGATGGGCGTGTTCTCCTACATGAACCTGGGCCGCGAGGAAGACCCTTCGTTCACCATCAAGACCATGGTGATCCAGACCCGTTGGCCGGGCGCGACCCAGGAGGAGACCCTCAAGCAGGTCACCGACCGCATCGAGAAAAAACTCGAAGAGCTGGACTCCCTCGACTACGTGAAAAGCTACACGCGGCCGGGTGAGTCCACGGTCTTCGTGTTCCTCAAGGACACCACCAGCGCCAAGGCCATCCCTGAGGTCTGGTACCAGGTGCGCAAGAAGATCGACGATATTCGCGGCACCTTCCCCCAAGGTCTACAAGGGCCGTCGTTCAACGACGAGTTCGGTGATGTGTTTGGCTCGGTGTACGCCTTTACCGGCGACGGCCTGTCGATGCGCCAGCTGCGCGACTACGTGGAGCAGGTGCGCGCCGAGATCCGTTCGGTGCCGGGCCTGGGCAAGGTCGAGATGATCGGCCAGCAGGACGAAGTGATTTACCTGAATTTCTCCACGCGCAAACTGGCCGCCCTGGGCATTGATCAACGCCAAGTGGTGCAGAGCCTGCAATCGCAGAATGCGGTGACCCCCGCCGGGGTGATCGAGGCCGGGCCGGAACGGATTTCGGTGCGCACGTCGGGGCAGTTCGCCTCGGAGAAAGACCTGGCCAACGTCAACCTGCGGCTCAATGACCGTTTCTATCGGCTGGCGGACATTGCCGAGATCAGCCGTGGCTATGTGGACCCGGCGCGGCCGATGTTCCGTTTCAACGGCAAGCCGGCGATTGGCTTGGCGATAGCCATGCAGAAGGGCGGCAATATCCAGTCGTTCGGCAAGTCCCTGCATGAACGCATGGACGAATTGACCGCCGACCTGCCCGTGGGCGTCGGCGTGCACAAAGTGTCCGACCAGGCGGAGGTGGTGGAAGAGGCCGTCGGCGGCTTTACCAGCGCGCTGTTTGAAGCGGTGATCATCGTACTGGTGGTGAGCTTTATCAGCCTCGGCATGCGCGCCGGGCTGGTGGTGGCGTGCTCGATTCCATTGGTGCTGGCGCTGGTGTTTGTGTTCATGGAATACAGCGGCATCACCATGCAGCGCGTGTCGTTGGGCGCGTTGATTATCGCCCTCGGCCTGTTGGTGGACGACGCGATGATCACCGTCGAGATGATGATCACGCGCCTGGAAAAAGGCGAAACCAAGGAGCAGGCGGCGACCTACGCCTACACGTCCACGGCGTTCCCGATGCTCACCGGTACGCTGGTGACCGTGGCAGGCTTTGTGCCGATTGGCCTCAACGCCAGCTCGGCGGGCGAGTACACCTTCACCCTGTTCGCAGTGATTGCCGTGGCCATGCTGGTGTCGTGGGTGGTGGCGGTGCTGTTTGCGCCGGTGATCGGGGTGCATATCCTCAGCGCCAACGTCAAACCCCACAGCGCTGAGCCCGGGCGTATTGGCCGTGCCTTCAATGGCGGCATGCTCTGGGCCATGCGTAACCGTTGGTGGGCGATCGGCATCACCGTGGCGCTGTTTGTGGCCTCGGTGTTTTCCATGCAGTTCGTGCAGAACCAGTTCTTTCCGTCGTCGGACCGCCCGGAGATTCTCGTCGACCTGAACCTGCCGCAAAACGCCTCGATCAACGAGACGCGCAAGGCCGTCGACCGCCTTGAAGCAATCATCAAGGACGACCCGGACATTGCGCGCTGGAGCACCTACATCGGTCAGGGTGCGATCCGTTTCTACTTGCCCCTCGACCAGCAACTGGAAAACCCCTACTACGCGCAGTTGGTGATCGTGAGTAAGGGCCTGGAAGAGCGTGGTGAGTTGATCGCGCGCCTGCAAAAGCGCCTGCGCGATGACTTCGTGGGGATTGGTAGCTACGTGCAGCCGCTGGAAATGGGGCCGCCGGTAGGTAGGCCGATTCAGTATCGCGTGTCGGGCAAAGACACCGACCAGGTGCGTAAACACGCCATCGAACTGGCGACCTTACTGGACCAGAACACCCATCTGGGCGAGATCATCTACGACTGGAACGAGCCCGGCAAAGTGCTGCGCATCGACATCGCCCAGGACAAGGCGCGGCAACTGGGGCTGTCATCGGAAGACGTGGCGCAGTTGATGAACAGCGTGGTCAGCGGTGCCTCGGTGACCCAGGTACACGATGATATCTACCTGATCAACGTCGTCGGCCGCGCCGAAGACGCCGAACGCGGCACGCCGGAAACCTTGCAGAACCTGCAGATCGTCACGCCCAACGGTACCTCGATCCCGCTGCTGGCCTTCGCCACCGTGCGCTATGAACTGGAGCAGCCGCTGGTGTGGCGTCGCGACCGCAAGCCGACCATTACCATCAAGGCCTCGGTGCGCGACGAGATGCAGCCGACGGACCTGGTCAAGCAACTTAAGCCTGAGATCGACAAATTCAGCGCCGGCCTGCCGGTGGGCTACAAGGTTGCCACCGGCGGCACCGTGGAAGAAAGCGGTAAGGCCCAGGGCCCGATTGCCAGCGTGGTGCCGCTGATGCTGTTCCTCATGGCGACCTTCCTGATGATCCAGCTGCACAGCGTGCAGAAGATGTTCCTGGTGGCGAGTGTCGCGCCGCTGGGGCTGATCGGCGTGGTGCTGGCGTTGATACCCACCGGTACGCCCATGGGCTTCGTGGCGATCCTCGGGATTTTGGCGCTGATCGGTATCATCATCCGTAACTCGGTGATCCTGGTGACGCAGATTCATGAGTACGAAGTGGCTGGCTATACGCCGTGGGACGCGGTGGTGGAAGCCACCGAGCACCGGCGCCGGCCGATCCTGCTGACGGCGGCTGCGGCGAGCCTGGGCATGATCCCTATCGCCCGCGAAGTGTTCTGGGGGCCGATGGCGTACGCGATGATCGGCGGGATTATCATTGCGACCTTGTTGACGCTGTTGTTCCTGCCCGCGCTGTATGTGGCCTGGTACAAAATCCGCGAACCCAAGCAGGACCCTCAGGAAAAATCCGTTTAAAAATGTGGAGGCGTGCTGTGGTGAGCAAGCTTGCTTGCGCTGGGGTGCGAAGCGCCCCAAAAAAGCCGGAGACTGCTACGCAGTCAACGGGAGCAAGCTCCCTCGCCACAGCAAGGCCGTTCCCACATTTTGATCCTCATTGACCTTTTGCTCCGTGGGAAACGTCTGGAGGTGATACGCGTTGCCCCCGCCAGTCACTGAGTGTTCTACCCTCCCGACTTTCATTCCGTTCGGGTCCAATCCCATGCGCTACCTGCGTTCTGTTTTGTTGCTCTGCGGTGTATTCCTCTCGCCGCTGACGTTCGCCACCGTTCTGGAAAACACCTTGTGGCGGGTCGAACTCGACCCGGCCACCCTTGCTATCCGCGTTACGCCTAACGGCCAGCCGACGATACAGGCCTCCAGCGGCGTCGCGGCACGTGCCGTCAGCCAACTTGAGCAGCGCGATCAGCAAGCGAGCTGGCAATGGGATGACGGCGCCTTTCGGGTGAGCGCCAGCCTCCAGCAGCGTGACCTGGCGCTATCCATCACGGCGCGGGAAGCGGGTGAGCTGCCGATCCTCGTGCAACCGGCGAATGCCCTGGGCAGGGGGCTGATGTGGCCGTTGGCCGAGGGGCATTACGTGCCCACCGGGAATGCCGTGTGGAAGGCTTTCCTGCTGGAGCAAGGTGACTTCAACACCACCCAGGATCTCAGCCTGCCGCTGTGGGGTGTCGATCACGGCGGGTTCACCCTCAGTTGGTTACTGACCAATCCCTACAACAACCGCCTGCGCTGGCAGGAAAACCAGGCCCTGTCAGTGGCCCATGAATTCACCACGCTCAACCCCAGCACCCCCATGACCCTGCTGTTGCACCTGGGTGAGGCCGATCCGTTGGCTGGCGCCAAGCGCTACCGGCAATGGCTGGTGGAGGATGGCCGGTATGAGCCACTGGCTGACAAACTGCGGCAGACGCCCGAGGCCGAGAAGCTGCTGGGCGCCAGTCATGTCTACCTGTGGGGCAATGACTTGCTGGCCCCCGAGGATGTGCGCGATTGGCCGCTGTTGCTCAAGCGCTTGCGCGGGCATGCGCTGCAAGGCTTATTGGACAAGGAATCCGCCAAGGTCCTCGCGCAGGTTTCCCCTTTGAATCGCTATGAACAGACGGTAGTGCTCCGGGGCCTGAACGCGGCGATCAACAAAAAGGCTCGGCAGCGTTGGCAGGTAGAGGAACCCGACATGACCCAGCTCGCCGCCCGCTATGGCGAGCTGCGTAGCGAGCTGGCCGTGGACTTTGCTGGGGCGCTGAGTGATACGCCCGCACACTGGGGCAGCCAGGTGATCCAGGCATTGCGCAGCTCAGGCCTGCCGCGTTTGCTGCTGACCTTGGGCGAAGGCTGGGAAGGCGGTCTCTGGCACCCCGAGGCGATCTGGGCCGGGGTCGACGCGGGCTTCCTGATGGCCCCCTATGACTCCTATGAAACCGCGTTGTCGGCCACGGAAAATCCGGATTGGACCACCGCGCACCTGGGCGGCAGGGCGTACCGCGAGTGCGCGATTGTGCTGAAGGACGGCAAGCTGAAAACCGGTTTCCAGCAGTCCGGCCACTACACCGATCCGCGCTGCGTGCGGCCTCTGCTGGAGGCACGTGTACAGGCTGTCCAGGCAACGGCCGGTTTCAACGCCTGGTTTCTCGATGCTTACGCCACCAGCATGGTCTTCGACAGCTACCGTGACGGGGCCACAATGACCCAGGCGCAGAACGCCGAAGGCAACATCGACGCTTCGCACTGGCTCAATACCGTACTCAAGTTGCCCGCCGGCTCCGAAGACGGCAACGCCATTACCGCCCAAGGCATCCTGTTCGCCCATGGCATGCAGACGCCGGTGATTGGCTGGGGGGATCGGGAGATGACCCAAGACAAGCAATCGGCCTATTACGTGGGTAACTGGTATCCGCCGGAGCAGCCGGCCGTGTTCTTCAAGCCCGTGCCGTTAAAAGAGCCGTTTCGCACGGTGTATTTCGAGCCGACCATGCGCCTGCCGCTGTACCAGGCGGTGTTCCACGGCTCGGTGATCACTACCCATCACTGGCTGTTCGACAGCTTGAAACTGAGCAATGTGCGGGCTGAAAACGAGCTGACGCAGCTGCTCTATAACGTGCCGCCGCTGTACCACTTGAGTGCTTCGACGGTTAAGCGGCGGCTGCCGGTGATACAGCGCCAGGACCGGTTTTTCCGGCCGTTGCACCAGCGGTTGGCGACCCAGGCGATGACGGGTTTTCGTTGGTTGACGGCGGATAGGCAGGTGCAGGAAACCACCTTTGCCGATGGGATGCGGTTGGTGGCTAATTTTTCTGGCGAGGAAAAAGAGGGCTATCCTGGGCGCAGCGTGACTGCACATGGGGTGGGTGAAAAAACGCTGGTGTATCAGGTGGAGTAAGGTTGCCTCAGCAGGCGTCTGACTGTATTCACCAATCAAACTGTGGGAGGGGGCTTGCCCCCGATGGCGTCAGACGAGGCAACGAAAATCTACAGCTTGCGCCACACACTGGCCAACCACGGCTGCTGCTCCCTCGGCAATCCCGCTGGTCGATAGTAATGCTCCAGCTCCACAAACCCTGCCTGCGTCAGCAACGCTTGCCACGCCGCCAGGTCGTGATACGACCCGTACCGCGGTCCATTCCAGCCTTCCTGGTTTTCACCCCGAGGGTTGGAACTGAACAGCACGCCACCCGGCTTCAACGCCCCTTGCAACTGCTTGAGCACACGCGGCAGTTCCTGCTTGGGAATATGAAATAGCACGGCATTGGCGAAAATCCCGTCGAAGCGTTCGGCGGGCAGGTCCAGCTTCAGGAAGTCCTGCTGCATCACCTCACAACCACTGTCTTCCCGCGCCATCTGCGCAAACCGCTCGGAGCCGTCCAGTCCTACGGCGATATGCCCCATGCGCGTGAACGTCTGCAAATCGCGCCCCGGCCCGCAGCCGAAATCCAGCACGGTAAAGGGCGCCGTGCCCTGGATATGCCGCAGCAGCGCGTCGATGTTCTGGCTCACGTCGTGGTCGCGGGTGCCTTCGCGGAAGTCTTCGGCCACTGTGTTGTAGTGGCCGAGGGTGGTGGCGGTGATGGTGGTGAGGTCGTCGGGGGCGAGTTTCATGGCCGTGCGCACTTAGGCTGAGGTCCTTGGACTATACCTCAGGCCATCGTCTGAATCAGTTGAAACACGTGTGCTCTGTGTAGGGCGATTCAGTGCCTTTTCAGCGTACGCATCCGACTTACTGACCGCAGGATTCTAGGTACCATTCACTTCTTACTTGAAAAGGCGTTGCATACCCATGGATCAGGCACCACCACTCCCGGCTGATGAAGTCACTCAGCAAAAGAAAATGGACCGATACGCCGATGTCTTGAGTCATGGACTGTTATGGCTCAATGAGCGTGCATGGCCTTTGACCGTGGGCATTTTGTCTGTGGCTGGCCTGTATCTGTATCAATACATCCAAGTGGAAAAGGTGCCGCTGAGTATTTTGTCGGCAGCCGCGTTCACCGCATTGCCGGCGATGTTCGCCATGTTGGTATTTGTCATCGGCATGATGGGGGCGTCGATCCTGATGCCTACGTTCATCTTGTTCCTGCGCCTGAATGCCACAGGTGCGCGTCTGAGCGATCAACTCAATCTCAGTCGGCAATCGCCTGAGACGACAGCTCAACATCGTCGATTATTGATGCATTGGGCTGCCACGCTCGTGGTGCTGGCGGTGTTCTGGTTGTCGGCGGTGTATCTGTCCGCGAACGCAGAAAGCGGACCGTTTCAGACGGCTTGCTGGGTAGTGGCGATCGCTGTGACGGTATTGGCCTATACCTGCATCATCATTCGCGCCCGGCCGGCCAATATCGCGCGCAGTGAGCTTTCCGTCGAGTTCTGGATCGCAAGTGCGAGTGCCGGCGTCATTCAAATGCTGATTGTTCTCATGGTCACTGTGCCTGTCTCGCGCGCGTTCGGCGAATACTCTGACAGTGTCGTGCTTTTTGCGCCTGTCATGTTGGCTGAGATGGTGGTGCTTTTTCTGATTCAGGGGCTTGGGGCGTGTCTTGTGACGTGCATGAACGATCATAAGAACCCGGTCGCGCTAGCATCTTTGACTGCCCTTGGGCTTTTGATCGTACTGGGGCTTATCCCCGTGACGGGCGCGAAGTTGGGAGGCCTGCCGCTGCAAGCCTCCGCATCGGGAGGGCGTATGTGTACAGTCATGGCTTGGTCAGAGGGGGCCAAGGCTCCCAGCATGCTGGTTGACGCCAAGAAACCCGAGGCCAGCATCAAGCTGCGCGTGCTGGCGGATTCGGACGGGAGCTACAGTGTGCGCCCTTGGCAGGCCAAGGAAAAAACCATCACCTTTGTCCCCCACCCCAGCGTCGCCCAACTGGATGAGTGCCCGTAATTTCAGCGCTTGTTCAACACCCGCGCCAACCGATCCCCACCCAACTGAATCACCGCCACCAGAATCACCAGCAGCACAATCACGGTGAGCATGATCTGCGTATCAAAACGCTGGTAGCCGTAGCGGTAGGCGATATCGCCCAGGCCGCCCGCGCCAATCGCGCCGGCCATGGCTGACGAGTTGATCATGGTCACCAGGGTGATGGTGAACCCGCCGACAATCCCCGGCAGCGCCTCCGGCAGCAGCACGTGCCAGATGATGTGCCAACGGCGGCAGCCCATGGCTTGCGCGGCCTCGATCAGGCCATGATCGACTTCGCGCAGGCTCACTTCGGCAATGCGCGCAAAAAACGGCGTGGCGGCGATGGTCAGCGGCACCACGGCCGCCCATACGCCGTAGGTAGTGCCGACGATCAGCCGCGTGAACGGGATCAACGCCACCATCAGGATGAGGAACGGAATCGAGCGGAACAGATTGACGAACGCCCCCAGCACGCGGTTCAACGCCGGTGCCTGGTAGATGCCGCCCTTGTCGCTGGTCACCAGGAATACCGCCAGTGGAATCCCCACCAGCAGCGCAATCAATGACGACACGCCAACCATTAACAACGTGTCGATGGCGCCCTGCACTAAACGATCAAACCACATAGCCCAGCACCTCCACCTGTTGTGCCCAATTGCCGGCGCGGTTACGCAGTTCTTCCGCGCTGTGGGGCGAGCCCTTCACCGCCAGCAGCAGTTGCCCCAGGGCATGTCCCTGGATGCGTTCCACGCCGCCTTGCAGCAAGCGCACGCGCCCGCCAAGGGCGCTGAACAGCGCGGCCAGGTCCGGCTCGTAGGTATCACTGCCGGTGAATCGCAGGCGTAGCACCACCGAGGCATCGGCGGTCGCTGGTTTGGCCTGTAAACGGCTTTGCAACTCGTCCGGTAGCCCATGTTGCAGCGGTGCCAGCAGGGTCTTGCTGACCTCATGTTGCGGGTTGCCGAACACTTCCCACACCGGGCCTTGCTCGACGATGCGCCCGTGTTCGAGCACCACCACGCGGTCGCAGATGTCGCGGATCACCGCCATCTCATGGGTGATCAACACGATGGTCAGGCCCAGGCGCTGGTTGATCTCGCGCAGCAGGCCGAGGATCGACTGGGTGGTCTCCGGGTCGAGCGCCGACGTGGCCTCGTCGCACAGCAGGATCTGCGGGTCGTGCACCAGCGAGCGGGCGATGCCCACGCGCTGTTTCTGCCCGCCGGACAGCTGCGCCGGGTAGGACGTGTGCTTGTCCTGCAGACCCATCAGCTCCAGCAGCTCGCGCACCTTTTTCTCACGCTGCGGCTTCGGTACACCTGCCACTCTCAGCGGTAGCTCGACGTTCTGCCACACCGTCTTGGCCGACATCAGGTTGAAGTGCTGGAAAATCATGCCGATGCGCCGACGCAGCGCCACCAGGCGGTCTTCGTCGAAGTCGCCGATGTCCACCTGGTCGATCAGCACCCGTCCGCTGCTAGGCTGTTCGAGGCGGTTGATGGTGCGAATCAGCGACGACTTGCCGGCACCGCTGCGGCCAATGATGCCGAACACTTCACCGCGCTGGATCGCCAGGTCGATGCCTTGCAAAGCATGCACGGTGCCGTCGTAGGTCTTGCCCAAGTTGATAAAACGCACGTGGGCGCGGTTCAGGTCCGGATGCAGTTCGGTCTGCTCGGCGTCCCTGGGCGGCAAGCCCAGGTCGCGCAGTTGAGAGTGGGCGGCGGTCATTTTTTATCTTCCCAGCCGACCTGATAGAGCTTACCGAGGGACTTGTCCAACGCAGCACGCACCACGGGCGAATGCTGGTAGATGTCGACGAACTTGATCACCCGCGTGTCGGTCTTGCTCTTGGGCTGGATCACGAACTGGATCACGTATTCCGGATGGTCGAGGCCGTCGAACAACAGCGCCGATTCAGCATCGAAGGTCTTGGACAGGCGGATATACGCCGGGTAACCCTGCACCAGGTCGGCATCGTCATAGGCGCGCACCAATTGCACGGCCTCGACTTGCAGGATCTTGATCTTCTTCGGGTTGGTGACGATGTCTTCTTCGGTGGCCTTGTAGCCTACGCCCGGTTTGAGCGTGATCAAGCCCGCCTTGGCGAGCAATTGCAGGCCACGCCCGCTGTTGATCGGGTCGTTGGCAATCGCCACGCTGGCGCCCTCGGGCAGGTCGCTGATGCGCTTGTACTTCTTCGAATACAGGCCGACGTTGTTGATGATGCCCGGCGCGTACGGCACCAGGTCAAAACCGGCGGCGGCCTTGGCGTTTTCCAGGAACGGGATGTGCTGGAAGTAGTTCACGTCGATATCGCCGGCGGCCAGGCTGACGTTGGGCGCGATCCAGTCGGTGAACTCCACCAGCTCGACCTTCAGGCCTTGTTTACCGGCTTCGGCCACGGCGGCTTCCAATGGAATGGCGAAGGCAGCGGTGGTGCCGATTTTCAACGGTGCATCGGCGGCGAACACTGCCGAGCTGAACAGTCCGAAAGCCAAGGCCAGTGCTTTGACTGGGTGGGAGAGCAGTGTTTTTTTCATGGTCGATTTCCAGTCATAAGGTGTTGGTGAAAGCAATGGAGATCCAATGTGGGAGGGGGCAAGCTCCCTCCCACATTTTTGATCAGTGGCGGTAGGTGGATCCGGTGTGTTGTTCGGGCAGGCGAGCCGTGCCGTGGAAGACTTTTTCCCGAAGGGTGCCGGTCTCATAAGCGGTCTTGTACGACCCACGGCGTTGCAACTCCGGCACCACCAGGTCGATAAAGTCCACGTAGCTTTCCGGCGTGACGATGCGCGTGAGGTTGAAGCCATCCAGGCCGGTTTCGCTGATCCAGGATTCCAACTCGTCGGCAACCTGCTCGGGTGAGCCGACCAGGGTGATGTAGCGGCCGCCCAGGGCGTGTTGCTCCAGCAACTTGCGGCGGGTCCAGTCGTTGTTCTGCAGGTTCTTGGTGGCCGACTGGATCGCGTTGCTCTTCACGTACTGGATCGGTTCGTCCAGTGCGTATTGGGCAAAATCGATGGCGGTGGACGCTGAGAAATGTGCCACGCCGGCTTCCGGGCTGGCGTAGCTCAAATATTCAGCGTGCTTGGCCCAGGCCAGCTCCTCGGTGGCGCCCACGATCACGTTGAGGCCCATGAACACTTTGATGTCATCGGGATTACGTCCGGCCTCGACCGCACTGGCGCGCACCTTATTGACTTGGACCTTGGTCGCCGCCTTGTTCTGCCCGCTGATGAATACACATTCGGCATGCCGCCCGGCGAACAGCAAGCCGCGATCCGAGCTGCCGGCCTGGAACAGCACCGGCGTGCGTTGTGGCGACGGCTCGCACAGGTGATAACCCTCCACTTGATAAAACTCGCCGTGGTGCTCGACCTTGTGCACCTTGCCCGGCTGCGCATACACCCGCGCCTGCGGATCATTGAGCACCGCGCCGTCTTCCCAGCTGCCTTCCCAGAGTTTGTAGAGCACTTCCAGGTATTCATCGGCCTGGTCGTAACGGCGGTCATGCTCGACCTGCTCGGTAAGGCCCATGGCCTTGGCGGCGCTGTCCAGGTAGCCGGTGACGATGTTCCAGCCCACGCGGCCACGGCTCAGGTGGTCGAGCGTGGACATGCGCCGGGCGAACAGATACGGCGGCTCGTAGGTGAGGTTGGCGGTAAGGCCGAAGCCGAGGTTCTTCGTGACCGCCGCCATCGCCGAGACCAGCAGCAACGGGTCATTCACCGGCAGCTGGATGGACTCCTTGAGCGGCACATCGATGGAGTTCTGGTAAACGTCGTAGACGCCGACGATATCGGCGATGAACAGGCCATCGAACAGCCCGCGCTCCAGGGTTTGCGCCAGGTCGGTCCAGTATTCAATCGTCTTGTACTGGGTGGACGTGTCCCGTGGATGGGTCCACAGGCCGTGGTTTATGTGCCCGATGCAGTTCATGTTGAAGGCATTGAGCAGGATCTTCTTTTTGCTCATCAGAGGGTCCCCCGCAGCGGCGGGTTTTCATCGTTGAGGTAGTAATTGCCCACCGCGTGGTACTTCCAGCGCACCGGGTCGTGCAGGGTGTGCACGCGGGCGTTGCGCCAGTGGCGGTCGAGGCCGTGCTCGGCCAGGGTCGCCTGGCTGCCGGCGAGTTCGAACAAGGTGCTGCCGGCGGCCAGGGAGATTTCGGTGCTCAAGGCGCGCACTTCAGCGACGGCAATCGAGGCGGCCGCAACCGTCTCGGCATTGCTGTCGGCCTGGGCACGGTCGAGGAATTCGCCCGAGCGCTCCAGCAGCGCTTCGGCGGCGTGCAGGCGGATACTCAGGTGGCCGAAGCTTTTCAGGGTCAATGGGTCTTCGGTGGCTTTGTCGCTGCCGGAGTCGATCCATGGGCGGGTCTTGGTACGTACGAAGTGCAGCGCGTCTTCAAAGGCCGCACGGGCGATGCCGGTGTCGATGGCGGCGTGGAGGATCTGCGCCAGAGGGCCAACCGTGGTCGGGCGCTCGAAGGCGCTCTGGAACGGAATCACGTCCTGGGCGGCGACCCACACGTTGTCGAACACCACCGAACCGCTGCCGGTGGTGCGCTGGCCGAAGCCGCTCCAGTCGTCGATTACGGTCAAGCCGTCGCTGTCGCGCGGCACAAAGGCGAGTTGCTGCACGCCCTGTTCATCCACCACCGAGGTGGGAATGCGTTGAGCGTAGATCGCACCGGTGGCGTAGAACTTGCGGCCGCTGATGCGCAAACCGTCGCCGTCGCGGGTGATTGAAGTGACGCGGTCATGGGCGGTCTTGGTGCCCAGTTCCGCCAGGGCGTTACCGAAGCGTTGACCGGCCAACACTTCGGCGTACAAGCGCTGTTGTTGTGCGGGGCTGCCGTTCACACGCAGCACTTCCAAGGCATAGAAATGATTTTGCGGGATCTGGCCCAGGGAGGCATCCGCCTGGGCGATCAAGGCGATGACCTTAGCCAGGGTGACGTTGGACACGCCCGCGCCGCCGTACTCCTTGGGCACGCTGATGCCCCACAGGCCGGAGCGCGAGAACACGTCCAGCTCGGGCAAGGGCAGGCGGCGCTCGCGGTCACGCTGGGCGCTGTCGCGGCGGAAGTCTTCGGCCAGGTCGCTGGCGACAATAAGGGCTTGTTCGTCGCTGGTAATGACCGCGACGGGGTGAGAGAAAGTCATGATGTTCTCCAGATGTCTGGTCGGTCAGATCCAGGAATGGCGAGCCGGCAAGGTACCGTTCAATCGATAGGCGCCGATGGCGTGATACTTCCAGCGCACCGGGTCGTGCAGGGTGTGCACGCGGGCGTTGCGCCAGTGGCGGTCGAGGTTGAATTCGGCAAGGGTGGCGCGGCTGCCGGCCAGTTCGAAGAGCTTTTCACTGACCAGCAGCGACACTTCGGTGGTCAGCACCTTGGCCTCGGCCACCGCGATGGATGCACGTGCCGCGGATTGCGCGGTGATCGGCGCGGCGCTGACCTGGTCCAGCACCTGGCCGGCCTTGCGCAGCAGGGCTTCGGCGGCGTGCAGTTCGATCTTCAGCTTGCCGATGTCGGCGATCACATACAGGTCATCGCTGGCGCGTTCGACCTTGGCGTCGATCCACGGGCGCGAGCGCTCACGCACGAACGCCACGGTGTCATCCAGTGCACCGCGCGCGATGCCGGCGTCGATGGCGGCCTGGATCAGTTGCGAGACGGCACCTTGGATATTCGGGGTTTCGCCGATACGCCAGTTTTCAACGACTAACTCGGCGTCCACCGGCACGTGGTCCAACAGCACCGTGCCGCTGGCGGTGGTGCGTTGGCCGAAGCCGTACCAATCGTCAACGATGCGCAGCCCTTCGGTGCCACGGCGCACGAACGCCATGACCTGCTTACCGTCATCGTTCAGGGCTTTTACCGCGACCCAATGGGCAAACAATGCGCCGGTGGAGTAGAACTTCTGGCCGCTGATCACGTAACCGTCACCTACGGTGGTGATGCGCGCCTTGAGTTCCAGGGTGTTTTTGGTGCCGCGCTCCGGGCCTCCGTTGCCGATGCGCCAGCCGTCGAGAACACTCTGGAACAGCTGCTTTTTCTGGCGTTCGGTAGCGGCGCCCTGCAACAGGTGCAGGATGCCGAAATGGTTCTGCGGGATCTGCCCGAGGGCCGGGTCTGCCGCGCTGATGATCGCGAACACGTCGGCCAGGGTCACGAACGACACCTGCGGGCCGCCGTATTCACGGGGAATGGAAATACTGCCCAGCCCACTGCGGGTGAACTGCTCGATCTGCGCCCATGGCAGCTTGCGCAGCTGGTCGCGCTTGGCGGCTTGCAGGCGTGCTGCCTGGGCCAGCTCATGAGCGGCCGTCAGCGCCTCTGCGTCGTTACGCAGCACGGCGGCCGGCAACAGCAGGGGGGCTACGTCCAGATCACGCTGGGGGGGTGTTAGAGCCAAGTTAGACATCAGCGCCGCTCCTTGGCTGCACGTAATGCCCTGGCGTTATGCACCGGGGTAATTCTGACCATACCGACCTCGCATTCAATGAAATAAAAACAGAAAAATCAGGAATGTCCGGTGGTCCGGTTTATATACCCTAAGCGTGTTAAATATTTAAATAAACTAACTTTTGGGAATATGCATAGAAGGTCTCTCACCCCGGTTCGCAAGGTGACCCCATTGGTCGCGGCTGGTAGATCAGCTCAGCCCCGGCCGTGCGGGTGGGGGCCTCGGCGGCAATGCGCACAGTACGGGCGGGCGCCCAGCGTGAATTGTTGCCGACGCGATCCAGAATGCAGTAGGTCACTTCCAGTCGGCAGTCGTCGCCGGCTTCGATAATCACCGTTGACGGCACCCATACCTGCAACGCCAGGCCGACGTCCTTGGCCTGGACCTGGGGCAGATCCAAGCGCGCATCGCCCCAGCGCAGCGTGATGGCATCGCCGCGGGTCATGTTCAGGTAGGGCTCGATGGTCAGGGGAATGCCGCGTCGCACCTGCCTGGCGTTGACGCCATAGCGGCGGATGGTGTCGGGCAGGCCTACGGGGGCGAGGTTGTGGTTTTCGTCGCGGTACAGGGGCGAGGGCTGGCCGCCTGGGTAGAGGGTCTTTACGCGCACTTGCGCCACCGCCGAACGTGCAGGGCAACGGCCGACTTGCATGACCTGGTAATGCACCCGGGCCGGGCCATCCAGCACGAAACTTTCCGGCACCCGAAGGTGGGTGATCGCGCCGATCCTGCAGGCCGTTACCCGGCGTGAAGCGGCAAAACAGTTGTTCCAGAACAGCTCGATCAGGTCGCCTTCATCCATGCCGGGATACGGCGCAATGTCGACTTGCAGGTGGGTGGCGGCCAGGGCATTGATGCCATGAGCGATGGCCTGGGGCAGCGTCGGGGCGGTGAGCAGGGTGTGCGTCATAAGTAATCTCCTTGATGCAGCCAGCAGCAATCGTTCCGGACCTTTTGGCGCGGGTGCGCGGGGGGGCCGAAAAGAACGATTCAGTGAGTAGCCGGGATAGGATCCAATCCTCTGGGCGCTAGATAAGAGGGTTGGCCAAGGGGCGTCAATGGCGGCAAAAGGCTAAACGGCGTGTTTGGAGATATTCAGAAGGGTCTGACTGGGAGGGGGCTTTTATGGCGGCTGCGAAGAGGGCTTTTACCGGGGGGTACGCGGAATTCCTGTAGGAGCCGTTTGTTGTGGCGAGGACGCTTGCTCCCGCTGGGTTGCGCAGCGGCGCCCAGCTTTTTGGCACTCCAGCGGGAGCAAGCGCCCTCGCCACATTCAAGGGTGTATCAGTGGGCGAGGAATTTACTCAGGAACTGTTTGGTGCGCTCTTCCTTGGGGTTGGCAAACAGCGCCTTGGCTTCCCCTTGCTCCACGATCACACCCTTGTCGAAGAAGATCACCCGGTTGGCCACATCTCGGGCGAAGCTCATTTCGTGGGTGACGATGACCATGGTGCGGTTTTCTTCGGCGAGGCTGCGGATGGTCGCCAGCACTTCACCCACCAGTTCCGGGTCGAGGGCCGAGGTGGGCTCGTCGAACAGGATCACCTCCGGCTCCATGGCCAGCGCACGGGCAATCGCCACGCGCTGCTGCTGGCCACCGGACAGGCGCCGTGGGTAGGCGTCTTCCTTGCCCGCCAGGCCGACCCTGGCCAACAACTGGCGGCCCAGCGCGACAGCGGCGTCGTGCGGCATCTTCTTGACCACGGTGGGGCCTTCGATGACGTTTTCCAGCGCGGTGCGGTGGGGGAACAGGTTGAAGCTCTGGAACACAAACCCCACGTGCTGGCGCAAGCGCCGCACCAGGCTCTGTTGCTGGTTGATCGGCTTGCTGGTGTCGATCTCGATGTCACCCACCTTGATGCGGCCGCTGGTGGGTTGCTCGAGGAAGTTCAGGCAGCGCAGGAAGGTGGTCTTGCCGGAACCGCTGGGGCCGATGATGGCGATGACTTCGCCTTCCTTGACCTCAAGGTCGATGCCGTTGAGTACCACCTGACCGTTGAATTGTTTGGTCAGTTTTTCAACCACGATCATGCTTCAGGACTCCAGGTCATGCCGGTTGACCCGGTCTTCCAGACGATTTTGCAAATGCGCCAGGATGCTCGCCAGGATCCAGTAGATCAGGGCTGCGGACAGGTACATGGTGAAAATTTCGAAGGTTCGCGCAGACACCAGTTGCGCCTGGCGGAACAGCTCGGGCACCTGAATGGTGGCGGCCAGCGCCGTGTCCTTGACCAGCGAAATAAAACTGTTGCCCAGCGGCGGCAGGGCCGTGCGCATCGCCTGCGGCAGGATGGCCCGGCGCAGGGTCTGCGCACGGGTCATGCCGATACTGGCGGCAGCTTCCCACTGGCCACGCTCGATGGAGGCGATGGCGGCGCGCAGGATTTCACAGGCGTAGGCGGCCATGTTCAGCGAAAAGCCGATCATGGCGGCCGGGATCGGATCCAGCTCTATGCCCACTTGCGGCAAGCCGTAGTAGATCAAAAACAGCTGTACCAGCAAGGGCGTGCCGCGAAAGAACGACACGTAGACACGGGCGATCCAACTGACCAACTTGAAGCGCGACAAACGCATCAAGGCCAGGCCGAAGCCCAGCACCAAACCGAAAAACATCCCGCCCAGGCTAAGAATCACCGTGTAATACGCGCCCTTGAGCAGAAAGGGCGCGGAGTCCAGCGCGAGTTGGAAACCTGCTTCCATTATTGAGTGACGTCAGCGTTGAAGTATTTCTCGGACAGCTTCTTCAAGGTGCCGTCGGCGCGCAGCTTGTCCAGAGCCTGGTTCACGGCGGCCAACAGCTCAGGCTCGCCTTTGCGCAGGGCAATACCGGCTTCCTGACGGGAGAAGGCATCGCCGGCGGCAGCGGTGTCCGGGGCTTTCTTGGCGTATTCCAACGCCGCGAGGCGGTCGATCAGGATGGCGTCGATGCGGCCGATGCGCAGGTCCTGGAACTTGGTCGGGTCGTCGTTATAGGTTTTGATGATGGCTTTGGGTTGGTTGTCCTTGAGCCATTGTTCGTAGTTGGTGCCCAGGCCCACGCCAACCTTCTTGCCGGCCAGGTCGTCGGCGGTCTTGATGGTGTCGACGTTTTTCTTCAGGACCAGCGCCTGGATACCCGAGACAGTGTAAGGCTTGGAGAAGTCGTATTTCTTCTTGCGCTCTTCGGAGATGGTCACTTGGTTGACCACGGCGTCCAGGCGCTTGGACTCAAGGGCTGCGAGGATGCCGTCCCACGGGGTGGCTTGCAGCTTGACCTTGACGCCCAGCTCTTTGGCCAAGGCTTCGGAAAGCTCAACCTCGAACCCGCTGAGCTTGCCGCTTTCATCGACAAAGCTGAACGGTGGATAGGTGCCTTCCAGGCCGATCTTGATCTCGCCGGCTTTCTTGATGTTGCCCAGTTGTTCACCGGCAACCGCCTGCCCCAGCAGGCCCGCCCCGAGAGCTAGGCCCAAAGTGCCAACCAACAACGTGCGACGGAATACAGAAATAGTCATGAAGAGCCCCTGTGTTTTTTATGTTGAGCGAAGCAGGTGACGCAGTAGTCGTATCCTGCCTTAAAGCGCGTAGCGCGTCTTCGCCTACGGCGCGATGATAAAGCCGGTTTTTAAGACTTGAAAATAATATAAATCTAAATTCATATTCCATTATCGAATATATGTTGAGTCTAATGTGGGAGGGGGCTTGCCCCCGATAGCGGTGGGTCAGTGATACATGCATAAACTGACACTGCCCTATCGGGGCAAGCCCCCTCCCACATTTAGCCTGCGTTTATTCAGTTGAAAACCGAGTCATAGGCAAACAATGCCGGGGCCCCACCGGTGTGCAGGAAAATAATCGGGCCGTCCTCGAACCGCTGACGCCCGATACCGTCCAGCAAGCCGGCCATGGCCTTGCCAGTGTAGACCGGGTCCAGCAGCAGGCCTTCCTGGCTTGCCAATAGCTTGACCGCCGAAAGGGTGCCGGCGTTCGGTTCGCCATAACGCGGGCCGAAATATTCGTCCCACAGGATCACCTTGAAGGCGTCGGGGATCGCCACACCCAGCAACTCGGCGGTGCGTTCGGCCAGGCCCTGCACTTTCGGGCGCTGGGCTTCGTCGGTACGCGACACGGTGACGCCCATCACCGGCAGGTTCGGCAGCACTTCGCTCAAGGCCAGGGCCAGGCCACTGTGAGTCCCGGCACTGCCGGACGCCAGCACCACGGCGGCAAAGTCGATGCCGCTGTCTTGGATCTGTCCGGCTAGCTCCAGGCCGGCGCGCACATAACCAAGTGCGCCGAGGGCATTGGAGCCGCCGATGGGCACCAGGTACGGCTTCTTGCCGTTGCTGCGCAGACGGTCGGCGAGGGCGTTGAGCTGGTCGTCGACGTTGTCGAGGTTCTCCACCAATTCCACCTTGGCGTCGAACAGGTCCAGCAGCAGGCGGTTGCCGTTGCCCAGGTAGCTAGGGTCTTCGGTGCCGGTGGGGTTTTCCAGCAGGGCGACACAGCCCAGGCCAAGCTTGGCGGCCAGCGCAGCCGTCTGGCGCACATGGTTGGACTGGATGGCGCCTGCGGTCACCAGAGTGTCGGCGCCCTGGGCGATGGCATCGGCGGCGAGGTATTCGAGTTTGCGCAGCTTGTTACCGCCCATGGCCAGCGGCGTGGTGTCGTCGCGTTTGACGTAGATATCCCGGCCCAGCCAAGTCGACAGCCGCTCGAGTTTTTCTAGGGCAGTGACGCCGCCCAGCAGGTCCAGGCGATTAAAACGGTCGAGCTGTTGTTTGATCATGGTTACGCACGGTTGCTGAGTGGTGGGGCGACTATAGGCAGGCACTTTTCATCGAGCAACCGACAATCGCTTATGTCGGATGGTTCTTAGCATCGCACCATTGGTTCTTAAGGGCGGCCAGGGTGCATACCGTAAAGTGAGGGCCATTTCGTCAGGAGTGAATACCGTGAGTGAGCGTTCCAGTCATTGGCAATTACAGACCATCGTCAGCCAACTGCGCGGCGCCCGGGACCAGTGGCGAACGCGCAACGGTCGCTTGAGTGGTGAACATGGCGGCCGTGAGCTGCCATCGCGCGAAGCCGTGGCGCAGATCCTTGAAGCCTTGTGCGGTGCGTTGTTCCCGATGCGCCTGGGGCCGGTGGACCTGCGTGAAGAAAGTGAAGACTTTTACGTCGGCCATACCCTCGATGTGGCGTTGAATGCCTTGCTCGGCCAGGCCCGTCTGGAACTGCGCTACGCCGCACGACAGGGCGCCAAGGATGACGGCGAAGTCGACGCGCTCGCGATCCGCCTGATCCAGGATTTCGCCCTGGCCTTGCCGTCCCTGCGCAGCCTATTGGACACCGACGTACTGGCTGCCTATCACGGCGACCCGGCCGCGCGCAGTGTGGATGAAGTATTGCTGTGCTATCCGGGGATTCTGGCAGTGATTCACCACCGCTTGGCGCACCACCTGTACCGCGCCGGTTTGCCGTTATTGGCGCGCATCAGTGCCGAGATCGCCCATTCAGCCACGGGGATCGATATCCATCCCGGCGCACAGATCGGCCCGAGCTTCTTTATCGACCACGGGACCGGTGTGGTGATCGGCGAGACTGCGATCATCGGCGAGCGTGTGCGTATCTACCAGGCCGTGACCCTGGGCGCCAAACGCTTCCCGGCGGATGAAGATGGGCAGTTGCAGAAGGGGCATCCGCGCCATCCGATCGTCGAGGATGACGTGGTGATCTATGCCGGCGCGACGATCCTGGGGCGCATCACCATCGGCAAGGGCTCGACCATTGGCGGTAATGTGTGGCTGACCCGCAGCGTGCCAGCGGGAGCGAATATTACCCAGGCGAATTTGCAGCATGAGGACGGCGCGCAGAAGTAAAGCACCTGCACAAATACCCTGTGGGAGGGGGCTTGCTCCCGATAGCGAAGTGTCAGTCAATAATGAATTGGCTGAACCACCGCCATCGTGGGCAAGCCCCCTCCCACATTTTGTGTGCATTTCACCTCCAGACCGCTGAACGATTTCCCCTTCTCGCCCGTCATACCAGTCCTTGAGCTAGTGTAGGAATCACCTACCACTCAGCCTTGCGATTAGTCCCAGACCGCCTATCCATGTTTAACTTGAATGCTCGTTCAAGTTAAACCCGGTGGTTCGCTGCCCGCTCACAACAGGAGGCTTACCTTTGCTGAGTCCGTTATTTACAGCCACATCTCACACACCAGGGGTGCATCGTTCATGAGTGCATCGTCCACCCCAGCCAGCGGCATGGTGCGCATGAATGCGCCCGTCTTCTACTTTGCCGCGACCTTCATCCTGCTGTTCGGCATCACGGTCATCGCTATCCCGCAACAGGCCGGTGCCTGGTTGCTGGCGGCGCAAAACTGGGCGGCCAATACGGTCGGCTGGTACTACATGTTGGCGATGACCCTGTATCTGGTCTTCGTGGTGGTCACCGCGCTATCGGGCTACGGCAAGATAAAACTCGGTGCCGACCACGACGAGCCCGAATTCAGTTACCTGTCCTGGGCCGGCATGCTGTTCGCTGCCGGAATCAGCATCACGCTGTTCTTTTTCTGCGTGTCCGAGCCGCTGACGCACCTGGTGCAACCGCCACAGGGCGCGCCGCTCAACGCCGACGCTGCGCGTCAGGCCATGCAGGTGCTGTTTCTGCATTGGGGCTTGCATGGTTGGGGCGTGTTCGCCTTTGTCGGCATGGCTTTGGCGTACTTCGCTTACCGGCATAACCTGCCGCTGGCATTGCGATCGGCGCTGTACCCACTGATCGGCAAGCGCATCAACGGCCCTATCGGTTATGCGGTGGATGGCTTCGGCATCATCGCCACGGTGTTCGGCCTCGGCGCCGATATGGGCTTTGGTGTGCTGCACCTCAACTCCGGGCTCGATTACCTGTTTGGCATCGCCCACACCCAGTGGATCCAGGTCGGCTTGATCACCCTGATGATGGGCGCCGCGATCCTGGTCGCCGTGGCCGGCGTCGATAAAGGCGTGCGGGTGATGTCCGACATCAACATGCTGCTGGCCTGTGCGCTGCTGCTGTTCGTGTTGTTCGCCGGGCCCACCCAGCACTTGCTCAACACCTTGATCCAGAACATCGGTGACTACTTGGGCGCCTTGCCGACCAAGAGCTTCGACGTGTACGCCTACGATAAGCCGAGCGACTGGCTTGGCGGTTGGACCGTGTTCTACTGGGCCTGGTGGATCGCATGGTCGCCGTTCGTGGGCCTGTTTATCGCGCGTATTTCCCGTGGTCGTACCATCCGTGAATTCGTCTTCGGCGTACTGCTGATCCCGCTGGGCTTTACCCTGGCGTGGATGTCGATTTTCGGCAACAGCGCCATCGACCAAGTGCTCAACCACGGCATGGCCGCACTCGGCCAGTCGGCCATCGATGACCCGTCGATGAGCCTCTACCTGCTGCTGGAAACCTACCCGTGGAGCAAGACCGTCATCGCGGTCACGGTGTTTATCAGCTTCGTGTTCTTCGTCACCTCGGCGGACTCGGGCACCGTCGTGCTGTCGACGCTGTCGTCCAAGGGCGGCAACGCCGATGAAGACGGGCCGAAGTGGCTGCGGGTGTTCTGGGGGGCGATGACCGCGTTGGTCACCAGTGCCTTGTTGTTCGCCGGCAGTATCGATTCGCTCAAGTCAGCGGTGGTGCTGACCTCGTTGCCGTTCTCGATGATCCTGCTGCTGATGATGTGGGGACTGCACAAAGCCTTCCATCTGGAATCGCAGAAGCAGATCGCCCAGCTGCATTCGCTGGCGCCGATCTCGGCGGCGCGCAAGGGGCGTGGCGGCTGGCGCCAGCGCCTGAGCCAGGCTGTGCACTTCCCGTCGCGTGACGAGGTGTACCGCTTCCTTGAAGCAACGGTGCGTCCGGCCATCGAAGAAGTGACGGCGGTGTTTGTCGAGAAGGGCCTGAATGTGGTGACTCAGCCCGACCCGGCCAACGACAGCGTGAGCCTGGAAATCGGCCATGGCGAGGAGCATCCCTTCGTCTACCAGGTGCAGATGCGCGGTTACTTCACACCGTCCTTCGCCCGTGGTGGCATGGGCTCCAAAGAGCTCAACAACCGTCGCTACTACCGGGCGGAAGTGCACTTGAGCGAGGGCAGCCAGGACTACGACTTGGTGGGCTACACCAAGGAGCAGATCATCAACGACATCCTCGACCAGTACGAACGGCATCTGCAGTTCCTGCACTTGGTACGTTAGTCGCCTGTGGGAGCGGGCTTGCCCGCTCCTTAAAACCCCGCAAAGCCCTGTCCTAGAGGGTTTTCTTAAATTTAATTTCATCCGTCAAACCCTCGGTTTGACGCGCAACTGTCATCTGGCCACTGCGTAATTGTGTGAAGCGTTTGACGCTTTCATTTCAAAACAGTGACGGAGACCGGTACCGATGAAGACGTTATTAAGCCCCATGGTGGGTGCCGCCATGGCAAGCTTTATGCTGTCCGCCCATGCCGATTTTATCGAGGACAGCCACGCGGATGTGACCCTGCTCAATCGCTATCTCAACCAACAGGGGCGTGATGTGGTGAACAGCAACGCCAAGGCCCACAGCATTCGCGATTGGGGCCAGGGCTTCGAGTTCAACTTCAAGTCCGGCTACACCGAGGGACCGGTGGGGTTTGGCCTGGATCTGCAGGCGTTCTACGGGTTGAAACTGGACTCGGGTGGCGACCTCAACGACAAGGATCACCAGGGCCGTTACCCCGGCAGCATGTTCCCGCTGGACAACGGCAAGTCCGCCGACCAGTTCGGTGTGCTGAGCCCGACGTTCAAGATGCGTTTTGCCAAGGATGAACTGCGCGTCGGTACGCTCTACGGCAACAACCCAGTACTGGCCAACACCGACGGGCGCCTGTACCAGCAGACCAACACGGGTGTGCAGCTGGTGTCCAAGGACCTCAGCGACTTCACCTTCACCGGCGGCGATATCTTCAAGACCAAGATCCGTAACGAAACCGGCGACCAGGGCATGATCACTGCCGGGGGGACCAAAGAGAGTGATCGCTTCCTGTTCGGCGGCGCGGACTACACCGGCCTACATAACACCACGGTCAGCCTGTGGTACTCCAACCTTGAGGATTACTACCAGCAGTTCTTCCTCGGCGCCAAGCGCCATGACGCCTTGTCCGTGGGCGCCATCGACACCGACGTGCGCGTGTTCCGCAGCCTGGGTGTGGGCGGCAACGCCGATGGCGACAAAGACTTTGCGGCGGCCGGCCTCTACGGTGACGGCACCGGCAAAGGCCGCATCAACCAGACCACCGCCAGCTTGCTCGAGAGCTACAGCCTGGACGGTCACACCGTCGGCCTGGGGATCCAGAAGAACAGCGGCGACAGCGACTTCCCGTACCTGGATTCCGGCCTGAACAGCGGCGACAACCGCCAGGGCCCCGGTTCAGGTGCCGACACCCCGGCGCTGACCAACCTGCAGTTGAATAAATTCCAGCATGCCGGTGAGCGCACCTGGCTGGCGCAGTACAAATATGACTTCGGCAAACTCGGCCTCACCGGCCTGACGTTCTCCGCCGGCTACGCCCACGGCGATGACATCCGCACGGCGCAGGGCACTACGAGTGAATGGGAGCGTGACGTTGCCGTGGCCTATCAAGTACCCACCGGCACCCTCAAAGGCCTCGGTGTGACCTGGAAAAACGCCCATGCCAGCCCGGATATCACCGGCGCCACCGTGCAGGATGAAAACCGCCTCTATGTCAGCTATGTCGTTCCACTCTGGTAGGAAATTGCTGTAAAACGGACAGACAGACTTAAGCGATTCAGCTGGTTAAAAGGCCTGGGAATATCGTTATTCCCAGGCCTTATTTGCCTACGTCCAAGAGAGGATTCGATGACTTACATTGCTGCCGAAAACCGCTATGAATCTATCCCGTATCGCCGCGTAGGCCGCAGTGGATTGGTGCTGCCGGCACTGTCCCTGGGCCTGTGGCACAACTTTGGCGACAGCACCCCGATCGACACCCAGCGCGCCCTGCTGCGCACCGCGTTCGACCTGGGGATCAACCACTTCGACCTGGCCAACAACTACGGCCCGCCCTATGGCAGCGCCGAGATCAACTTCGGCCGTTTGCTGCGCGAAGACTTCAAGCACTACCGCGATGAACTGATCATCTCCAGCAAGGCCGGTTGGGACATGTGGCCCGGTCCTTACGGCCAGGGCGGCGGTTCGCGCAAATACGTGCTAGCGAGCCTGGACCAGAGCCTGCAGCGCCTGGGCGTCGACTACGTGGATATTTTTTACTCCCACCGTTTTGACGCCGACACCCCGCTGGAAGAAACCGCCAGCGCCCTCGCCACCGCCGTGCAGCAAGGCAAGGCGTTGTACATCGGTATCTCGTCCTATTCGGGGGTAAAAACCCGCGAAATCGCCGCCCTGCTCAATGAGTGGAAAGTGCCGCTGCTGATCCACCAACCGGCTTACAACCTGCTCAACCGCTGGGTGGAAAAAGACCTGCTGGACACCACCGAAGAACTCGGTGCCGGCGTGATTGCCTTCACGCCGCTGGCCCAAGGGCTGCTGACCGACAAATACCTCAACGGCGTGCCGGCCGATGCGCGAGTGCATCGTCCGGGTGGTGGTTCGTTACAGGCCAAGCACCTGTCCGAAGCCAACATCGCCCACGTGCGGGCGCTGAATGAAATTGCCCAGCGGCGTGGCCAGAGTCTGGCGCAACTGGCATTGGCCTGGACGTTGCGTGATCCTCGGGTGACCAGTGCGTTGATTGGTGCGAGCCGGCCTGAGCAGATTATTGAAAACGTCGGGGCGTTGAAGAATTTGAGCTTCAGCGCCGAAGAACTGGCGGAGATTGATCGATTTGCGCAGGAAGGCGGGATCAACCTGTGGGAAAAACCCTCCACTGCTGAGTAACATCATGACCAATCCCACTCTGTATGTGGGATTGGCTAAAAAGAATAACTAACTATTTTTTCGGAAAGTCTAAAACGGTAGATTTTGTCGAGTGAACTTTTGATGTGCGTGGAGCGTTGACGCGAAGTCTGATGTCAACAACTTGAGCATTGCTGTCATTAAAGAAATAGCCTTTTTCAACCCCACATAGCTCCTCTAGCTTCTCTCTTGGTATGCCGAGTATCCCTTGCAGAGAGCTTTTTGAAAGTATTGAGTTCTCTACCAGCATGCGTAAGCTTCGAGATAGGATTTTTGGTCGTTCAAATTCGAAAGTATCATCCAATGGCTCTTTTTTTACCCACCCTCTAGCCGACCGGCCCTTCCATAGGCGTGTGGCCGAATTGCTGTCAACAATTTCCAAGTCTTGGCAGCGTTTGATCATTGCGGCGATTGAGACTTTCCATCTATTTTTCAAGGCCAGAAATCCATCAAGCGTAGGCCATTTTATTTCAAGAGGGAAGGATTCAGATGGCATCAGAAATGCACTTGCGAAGCGGTGAGCTTGCGCTTCCAATAAGTGGTAGTCGCTTTTGGCTTGGTCTATATTCACATTGCGATGTAAGACGAGGTGGCCCAGTTCATGTGCCGCGTCAAAACGATTTCTAATAGGACTCGCTTTATCCTCGGCAATGAGCACATATGGCCTGTCGTCGACACCTGACCAGCGTGAGACACCATCCATTTTCAAGTATCCGAGGTGACATTTCGCGGTAACTACGCCGGCATTTTCCAATGTTTGTAACATGTCAGTAATAGGGCCATAGCCAATTCCCCACAGTTTTCGGCACTCATCGGCGAGCTGTTCAATGTCTTCGTCGCTGAGAAGCCGTATATCACCAGAGTAGGCTGGAATGCGCACTGCAGGGAACTCTAAGCTTTCCTGTAATTTATAGGAAATTTCTTCAAGCCAATCGAGTCTTGCGTGGGCCACATCCCAAGACACTTTAGGAGTGGATACCTGTGACCTAAAGAAACTTGGTGTTGATCTACTTGAGTTAACAGGGACTTCCAGTAGCCAGCTTTCAGATACTTCAAAAAAAGTACAAAGTTTTTGAAAACTGTGCGCTGTTGGGAATGCACTACCCTTTTCCCATTTCGAAATGTTCCCCGACGAACAGCCAATAAGCTCCGCCAGGTGCTCTTGTGTGAGCCCGGATGCAGATCTTAATTGTTTAAGTCGTTCGGGCTGAAAGCCAAGTATTCCTGATCTCATGGTTTATCTCACAACTCTTCGCTGAAAGAGTCTTCAAGTCCTTCATCACGACGCATCTGTTTGCGAATGACCGGCCATGCCAAGTCGAAGTTATTGTCAACTTCGCTTTCGTATCCGGCTAGGAATTCATTTAAGGTACACCAGACGTGATAGTCAGCACAGCTATTGAAGTAAGGGACTGCAAGGATGATGTCTAGAGGTGCATCTTGACTCATGTGCCGTGGTGGAGAAAGGGGGATGACGATGGCATTTAGTGTATGGTCGGATGAAATGCTGATTGGATTTTTTTCGCCAAGTTCGAGCTGCGGAGACATCAAGAAGCTGTTCAGCTTTGAGTTGTTTAAACGATATTTGGCTGGGCGAAGTGTTTTTTTCCACGGTTTGACGGCAGCCGTAAGCCTCACATCGGCTGTGGTCATCAATGTGTAAAACTCACCCTTTGGATTTGTAGAAACCACCTGCGAAGACCAAGCTTGCTGAAGCCCCGCAAGCCCATCCTGGATATAGGTATAGCGGTCTTGGGCGCGTTTTCGGTCTTTAGGGATATGTACAATATCGTTTCCCGCTGCAAACGCTTTTCGAAACGCAGTCGGAATAATATTTTTGATTTCTTCGAAGTGGTTGCGCGGAACCTTTCGACGCAGATAGCTAAGAATTTCTTCTTGTGTGTTCATGACACCTCCCACAGGTCATTTTTCCTAAAGCAGACTTTAGGCTATTTTTCCTTCCTTTTGAATGTGCGAATGACCAGCGGGTATATTTTTTACAGTAGAGAGATTCCTGGCTTTGGCGGTGGGTTCATTTCCCAGGCGGATCTTTAGAATGGCACATCCCCCAAAATCGTGGCCCGATGCATCACCCGCCGTTGCGGCCGGTAGTCATCCACCGCGTAATGCTGCGTCACGCGGTTATCCCAGAACGCCACATCGTTTTCCTGCCAACGCCAGCGAATGGTGAACTCCGGACGTGTCGCGTGGGCGAACAGCAGCTTGAGGATCGCCTCGCTTTCCGCCGGCTCAAGCCCATTGATTGTGGTGGTAAACCCCTCACTCACGAACAGCGACTTACGCCCACTCACCGGATGCGTACGCACCACCGGGTGGGACAGCGGTGGGTTTTTCTTGCGGGTTTCTTCCCAGCGCACCAGGTCTTCGGCGGTGTTGCCAAAGCGCTCCAGCGGGAAGGATTTGGTGAAGTCATGCGTCGCGGTCAGCCCGTCGAGCAACCGCTTGAACGGTTCGGACAATGCCTCATACGCCGCGATCCCGCTGGCCCACAACGTGTCGCCACCAAACGCCGGCAGCAGCTTGGCGCTGAGCACCGCACCGAGCGCCGGGGTGGGCAGGAAGGTCACGTCGGTGTGCCACACGGCGTTGTCGCGCACGTCGGTGACGGCGGTGTCGAGGATCAGCACTTCGGGCTGTTCCGGTACGTTGGGGTAGATCGGGTGGATATGCAGGTCGCCGAAATTCGCCGCAAACCGCGCTTGCTGCTGCGGGTTGATGGCTTGGCCTCGGAAGAACAGCACCGAGTGCGTGAGCAACGCCTGTTCAATGGCGTGGCGCTGCTCGAGGTCCAGCGGCTGGGTGATGTCGACGCCACTGATCTGGGCGCCCAGTGCGGTACTTAAGGGGGTAACGGTCAGGCTGCTCATGCGGTTCTCACTCAATGTGCCTGGCCATGCCAAGGCACCAGTTTGCGTTGCAGTGCACGCAAGCCCATTTCCATGGCGAAGGCGATCAAGGCGATGACGAGGATCCCCAGCACCACCACGTCGGTGACCAGGAACTGCGCCGCTGACTGCACCATGAAGCCCAGGCCGCTGGTGGCGGCGATCAATTCTGCGGCGACCAATGTCGACCAACCCACACCCAGCCCGATGCGTACGCCGGTGAGGATATCGGGCAGGGCGCTCGGCAGGATCACATGACGAATCAACTGCGCACGGCTGGCGCCCAGCGACTGCGCGGCGCGCAGCTTGGCCGGGTCGACCGTGCGCACGCCGGTGGCCGTGGCGATGGCAATGGGCGCAAAGATCGCCAAGTAAATCAGCAGCACCTTGGACAGCTCGCCGATGCCGCACCAGATCACGATCAACGGCAGATAGGCCAGGGGCGGGATCGGCCGGTAGAACTCGATCAGTGGGTCGAGCACACCCCGGGCGACACGATTGGAACCGATGGCAATGCCCACGGGCACGGCGGTCAGCACGGCAAAACCCAGGCCCAGGCCGATACGGCTGAGGCTCGCGCCCAAGTGCTGCCACAAGGTGGAATCCATGTAGCCGCTGGTCGCCAGCAGCCAGCCTTTTTGCAGCACGGCGGACGGCGGTGGCAGGAATAAGGGTTCGATCAAACCGGTAGCGGTCACGGCCCACCAGAGGGCCAACAAGGTGAACAGGGTCAGCAGGCTGATCCAGCGCGTACTCAAGCTGCGGCGCACCGGGATAACCGCGTGCGCCAATGGCTGGGTGGTGGTGGCGGGGAGTTCGTAGCTGCTCATGCGGACACCTGCCGTTGGGAGAACACTTTGCCCAGCACGTGTTCGCGGGTTTCGATAAAGCGCGGGTCGGACTTGATCGCCCGCGCCGATTCACCGGCGGCGTAGCGCTGGCCGAAGTCCAGGCTCAGGCGTTCGACGATCTGGCCGGGGTTGGGTGCCAGCAGGATCAGGTCGGTGGCGAGAAATACCGCCTCTTCGATGTCGTGGGTGATCAGGAACACCGGCTTGGCCGTGCGCCGCCAGACTTGCAGCAACAGCTCCTGCATCTGCTCGCGGGTGAAGGCATCGAGGGCGCCGAAGGGTTCGTCCATCAGCAGTACGCGCGGGTCGGCAGCCAACGCGCGGGCCAGGCCGACACGTTGCTTCTGGCCGCCGGAAAGCTGCCAGATACGGCGGCTGTCGAAACCGGCGAGGTCAACCAGCGCGAGCATTTCCCGGGCGCGGACTTCGCGTTGCGCCTTGGGCACACCGGCCAGCTCCAGGCCGAAGCCGACATTGGCCAGTACGTCCTGCCAGGGCAGCAGGGCGTCGTCCTGGAACACCACGCCGCGCTCGGCGCTGGGGCCGTTGACCGGCACGCCATCGAGGGTGATGCGCCCGGCAGACGGTTTGACAAAGCCGGCAATCAGGTTCAACAGCGAAGTCTTGCCACTGCCGGACGGGCCGAGGGCCACCAGCAATTGCTGGGGCCCCAAGTCGAGTGAAATGTCTGACAGTACCGGTTCTGTGGCGCCTGGGTACTGTGCGCTGATGCGCTCCAGTTGTAGCAAGGCCATCGCAATGAACTCCTCAATCAGTGAGTGATGAATTTGGCACTGACGTAAGGGGCGTAGTCCGGCAGCACCGCGTCGACCTTGCCTTGTTCCTTCAGGAACGCAGCGGTATCGGTGACGGCTTTGGTGGTCGGTGCGCCCAGCAGGGTCACCTGGTCAGCGGCCAGCGGGTAGACGTTGCCTTGCAGCAGCAAGGGGATGTCACTGGCCTTGGCGCCGGAGAGCTTGACCAGTTTGTCGACGTTGCCTTTGTCGGCGAGCCAGGCTTGTGGGTCTTTGCGGTAGGCGGCGTAGGCGTCCAAGGTAACTTTGGCGAACGCGGTGACGATTTCCGGGTGCTTCTCGGCGAAGTCCTTGCGCACGATCCACGCATCGAAGGTCGGCGCGCCGAACTTGGCCAGTTCACCGGAGGTGATCAGCACCTTGCCGTTCTCTTTGGCGACGCCCAGGGCTGGGTCCCACACGTAGGTCGCGTCGATATCACCACGCTTCCAGGCCGCGATGATTGCCGGTGGCGCGAGGTTGAGGATGGTCACTTTGGACGGGTCGATGTTCCAGTGTTTCAGCGCGGCGAGCAGGCTGTAGTGCCCGGTGGACACGAAGGGCACGGCGACTTTCTTGCCGATCAGGTCCTGCGGGCTGTTGATCCCGGAACCGTTGCGCGCCACCAGGGCTTCGGCGCCGCCGATCTGGGTGGCGACGAGGAAGGTTTCCACCGGCACTTTGCGGGTGATCGCAGCTGTCAGCGGGCTGGAACCGAGGTAGCCGATCTGTACGTCGCCGGAAGCGATGGCGGCGATGATGTCGGCGCCATTGTCGAATTTGCGCCAGTCGATCTTGGCGTGGGTGGCTTTTTCATAGGCACCGTCGGCCTGGGCGACTTTGGCCGGGTCCACGGTGGTCTGGTAAGCGATGGTCACATCCGCCGCCTGGGCAAACAGGCTGGCACCGGCCAGGGACAATGCGGCCAAGAGGCGCAGAGGGGTTAGCAGTTTCAAGCGGAAGCTCCTCAATCAGGCGGCCGAGGGTCGGCGTGTGAGGAGACTAAATGATCTAAGAATTCGAAAATAAATAACATTTTCGAATTAGCTTATGAGGAGAAACATATTGCCCTGTAGTGAGCGGGCTTGCCCCGCGCTGGGTGGCGAAGCCGCCCTAAAATCTGGCGCCGCGTGTTAACTGAAGCAATGCGGTTGCCTTATTGGGGCGGCTTCGCCACCCAGCGCGGGGCAAGCCCGCTCACTACAGTAAATTACCCCAACATTTTTTAGTTGCTGATGGCGAGGATGCTGGCTTGGTAGGAGCCGACAAACACATCGAAATCGCCCACTTCGTTCTGCTCCAGCTCCGCCTGCTGTGCCAGCGACGTGCGTGCCAGCTGTTCAAAGCGCGCCTGCTCTTCGGCCGGCAGCGGCTCCTTGCGGAAGTGCTCGGCGTGCAGCTGGCTCTGGTGCAGGGAAAACTGCGCAAAACTTTCCTTACGCTCGGCCATCGCCGCCAGCACCTGGGCCGATGGCGTCAGGGACGGGTCCTTGACCTTGGCCAACTGAGCGTCCAGCGCCTGGCTGTGCTCGGTAATGCCGTGGCTCTCATCCAGCAGGGCGGCCAGCGGTGCGATCTGTTCCAACAGCTCGGCGGCCCATTCCTTCATGTCCACCGCCTGGCCCTGGCGCTGCAGTTGCAGGCCCGGACGGCGACCTTCCTTGACCACGCTGAGGAAGTTGGAGGTGGCGTTGCCGCACTCGTTGTCGGCGAACAGTGGGCTGTCGTTCAGCGCGCAGTACAGCAGGAAGGCGTCGAGGAAACGTGATTCCGGCAGGTCGATGCCCATTGGCAGGAACGGGTTGATGTCCAGGCAGCGCACTTCGATGTACTGGATGCCACGCGCCACCAGCGCCTGGATAGGCCGCTCGCCGGTGTAGGTCACGCGCTTGGGACGGATGTTGGAGTAGTACTCGTTTTCGATCTGCAGGATGTTGGTGTTGAGCTGCACCCACTCACCATCCTTGTGGGTGCCGACCTCGACGTACGGCGCATAGGGCGTTGCCACCGCTTCGCGCAGGCTGTCGGTATAGCTGGCCAGGTCGTTGTAGCACGGCGTAAGGCCGGCCTGGGCGTTGCTCTGGTAACCCAGGTCGCTCATGCGCAGGCTGGTGGCGTACGGCAGGTACAGGGTGTCGGCGTCCAAGACTTCCAACTGGTGCGAACGACCGCGCAGGAAACCAGCGTCTAAGGCTGGCGAGGCACCGAACAGGTACATCAGCAGCCAGCTGTAGCGACGGAAATTACGGATCAGCGCGATGTAGGCGGTGGACTGGTAGTCGCGGTCGGTGCCGACGAACCCTTCAGTCTCCTTGAGCAACGGCCACAACGCTTCCGGCAGGGAAAAGTTGTAGTGGATGCCGGCGATGCATTGCATGGTCTTGCCGTAACGCAGGGCCAGCCCCTTGCGGTACACGTACTTGAGCTGGCCGATATTGGAGGTGCCGTAGTAGGCAATCGGAATATCTTCCTCGGCCGGCAACGGGCACGGCATCGAGGGGCTCCACAGGTATTCGCTGCCGAGCTTGGTGTAGGCAAAGCGGTGGATCTTGTCCAGGCTGCTCAGGGTATCGGCCGGGTTGGGCAGCGCGGGAGTGATGAACTCCAGCAGCGATTCCGAGTAGTCGGTGGTGATCAGTTCGTTGGTCAACGCGGCGCCCAGGGCTTCGGGGTGCGGCGTTTGTGCCAGGCGGCCCTCACCCGTGACGCGCAGGCATTCGCGCTCGATGCCGTGCAAGCACTGCTCTAGCAGGGAGAGGTGTTCGCGCTTGCCGAGCAAAGCCAGGCGGCGGTTGAGAAGTTCGCTCAAGTTGGATTCCTTCACGCGTCAGTCGCCCCAATATGGGGGTGGGCAGGACGGTCTACAAGGGTGAAGTTAAAACTGGCGTTATCGCCTGGTTTAGAGTCGATTTGACCCGCTGTGAAAATGCCTACTTCACTCCATGAATTTGGCTACAGCGCGGCTAGAAAATTCCGACGCTGTTGTCGCAGCGCCGAAATTAACTCAAATCGAGGGTGAGGAGCTATAGGACAGCGAAGGTGCCCTGCGCTTTTGCGACAAGTCTTTCGTCCTGGTACACATCCGCCTCGACCACCAGCGTGCGGCGGCCGGCATGAATCACCCGGCTGGTGCACAGCACGTCGCCGTCTTCCACGGCGCGGATGTAATTGATCTTGCATTCGATGGTCGCGCTCTGCTGGTCGAAACCATGTGAGCTGGAACAGGCCAGCCCCATCGTAATGTCCACCAGGCTGAAAATCGCCCCACCATGGAGCTTGCCCGCGCGGTTGCGCAAGTGCGGCTCCAGGGTCAGGGCCACCTCGGCAATGCCTTCTTCAAGGCGCTGCAGGCGGCAGCCGATCAGCTCGCTGAATGCGCTCTGGGTCAACCCGGCCGGGATCTCCATCAGCGTTTCTTCAACTGTTTGGCGTTGGCGAACAGCGAGGCCATGGCGTTGTTGTTTGGGGCTGCCGTGGCGGCTTCCTTGCGCGGTGCATTGTTTTGCGACTGGCGCGGCGCCGAGCCTGGGCGTGCGCCACGGGCACCGTCGATTTTCTCGCCGGGGGTGTCACTCATGCGCATCGACAGGCCGACGCGTTTGCGTGGGATGTCGACTTCCATGACCTTGACCTTGACCACATCACCGGCTTTTACCGCTTCGCGTGGATCCTTGATGAATTTCTCCGAAAGCGCGGAGATGTGCACCAATCCGTCCTGATGCACGCCGATGTCCACAAAGGCGCCGAAGTTGGTCACGTTGGTGACCACACCTTCCAGGATCATGCCCAGCTGCAGGTCCTTGAGGTCTTCGACGCCGTCCTGGAACTCGGCAGTCTTGAACTCGGGACGTGGGTCGCGGCCAGGTTTTTCCAGCTCTTGCAGGATGTCGGTGATGGTCGGTACGCCGAAGGTTTCGTCGGTGTACTTCTTTGGGTCCAGGCGCTTGAGGAACGCGGCGTCACCGATCAGCGAACGGATGTCACGGTCAGTCTCGGCAGCGATGCGTTGCACCAGCGGGTAGGCTTCCGGGTGAACCGCCGAAGCGTCCAGCGGGTTGTCACCGTTCATTACGCGTAGGAAGCCGGCGGATTGTTCGAAGGTTTTTTCACCCAGACGTGCGACTTTTTTCAGTGCTGCACGGGTTTTGAAGGCGCCGTTTTCGTCACGGTGAGTGACGATGTTCTGCGCCAGCGTGGCGTTAAGGCCGGAAATACGCGCCAGCAGTGCCACGGAGGCCGTGTTCACGTCCACGCCCACGGCGTTCACGCAGTCTTCCACGACCGCATCCAGGCCGCGCGCCAGTTTCAGCTGCGACACGTCGTGCTGGTACTGGCCGACGCCGATGGATTTAGGGTCGATCTTCACCAGTTCGGCCAGGGGATCCTGCAGGCGACGGGCGATGGACACCGCGCCACGGATCGACACGTCGAGGTCCGGGAACTCCTTGGACGCCAGTTCCGACGCCGAGTACACCGAAGCACCGGCTTCGGAAACCATGACCTTGGTCATCTTCATGGCTGGATATTTTTTGATCAGTTCGGCGGCCAGCTTGTCGGTTTCACGGCTGGCGGTGCCGTTGCCGATGGCGATCAGGTCCACCGCGTGCTTGGCGCACAGCGCGGCAAGTATCGCCAGGGTCTGGTCCCATTTATTGTGCGGCACATGCGGATACACAGTGGCGTGGTCCAGCAGCTTGCCGGTGGCGTCCACAACGGCGACTTTGCAGCCGGTACGCAGGCCTGGGTCGAGGCCCAGGGTGGCGCGCGGGCCGGCTGGGGCCGACAGCAGCAGGTCATGCAGGTTGTGGGCGAAGACGTTGATCGCCTCGGTTTCGGCACCGTCGCGCAGCTCGCCGAGCAGGTCGGTTTCCAGGTGGGTGTAGAGCTTGACCTTCCAGGTCCAGCGCACCACTTCACCGAGCCACTTGTCCGCAGGACGGTTCTGATTCTGGATGCCGAATTGTTGACCGATCATGCCTTCGCACGGGTGCATGGTGCCCGGCAGCTCGTCGCCAACCTTCAGCGCGGAGCTGAGAATGCCTTCGTTGCGGCCACGGAAAATGGCGAGTGCACGGTGGGACGGCATGCTCTTGAGCGGTTCGTCGTGTTCGAAGTAATCGCGGAACTTGGCGCCTTCTTCCTCTTTGCCGGCGATGACACGGGCGCTGAGAATGGCTTCCTGCTTGAGGTAAGTACGCAGTTTCTCCAGCAGGCTGGCGTCTTCCGCGAAGCGCTCCATGAGGATGTACTTGGCGCCTTCCAGGGCGGCCTTGACGTCGGCGACGCCTTTTTCGGCGTCGATGAAACGGGCCGCTTCGGTGTCCGGGGTCAGCGACGGGTCATTGAACAGGCCGTCAGCCAGCTCGCCCAGGCCGGCTTCCAGGGCGATCTGGCCCTTGGTGCGACGCTTCTGTTTGTACGGCAGGTAGAGGTCTTCGAGACGGGTCTTGGTGTCGGCGAGCTTGATGTCGCGCTCAAGCTGCGGGGTCAACTTGCCCTGTTCCTCGATGCTGGCGAGAATGCTGATACGCCGTTCGTCGAGTTCTCGCAGGTAGCGCAGGCGCTCTTCCAGGTGCCGCAATTGGATGTCGTCGAGGCTGCCGGTCACTTCTTTACGGTAACGGGCGATGAAAGGCACCGTGGAGCCTTCATCCAGTAGAGCGACGGCCGCTTCGACCTGTTGTGGGCGTACACCGAGTTCCTCGGCGATGCGGCTGTTGATGCTGTCCATAAAACCACCTGAAATTCTTAAAAGCAGCTCGCAGGCCCGGAGAACAAGGCCTTGGGAGGCTGGTTGAGCGGCCCGACTGGCGCCGCTGCCTGGGTCAAGAGGCAGCCTATTGACCCTCGAAATCGAAAAAATCACGACAAGCGGGTGAAAAAAGCCTCGGCATCAAACGGTAACGATCTGACGTTGCCCTGCACGACGGCGCCGCATTATAACCAGCGTTCTGCCCTTGGGGGGGATTGCGCCAACGGTTGTAGGGCGCGGGTTCGCTGGCAGTAGAGGAAAAATCTGCTAACAATGCACACGGTGCGTATAACGGCAGCTAGGCCATAATGCGCGCCGAGATAAGAGGAGCATCCAATGAGCAGCACTGCACAAACTGCTGAAGGCGAAAAAATTCTCATCGTTGATGACGATCCAGGGCTGAGCAGCCTGCTGGAGCGTTTCTTCAACTCCAAGGGCTACCGTGCCCGCGCGGTGCCGAACACCGAGCAGATGGACCGTCTGCTGGGGCGTGAGGTATTCAACCTGGTCGTACTCGACCTCATGCTGCCCGGCGAAGACGGCCTGACCGCCTGCAAACGCCTGCGCGGCGCGAACAACCAGATTCCCATCATCATGCTCACCGCCAAGGGTGATGAGCTGAGCCGCATCAAGGGCCTCGAACTGGGCGCCGATGATTACCTGGCCAAGCCGTTCAACCCTGATGAGCTGATGGCCCGGGTCAAAGCCGTACTGCGTCGCCAAGCCCTGCCTGTGCCGGGCGCACCGGGCAGCGAAGACGAAAGCGTGACCTTTGGCGACTACGAACTGTCGCTGGCCACGCGTGAGCTCAAGCGTGGCGATGAAGTGCATATGCTGACCACCGGCGAATTCGCCGTGCTCAAGGCCCTGGTGATGAACGCTCGCCAGCCCCTGACACGCGATAAGCTGATGAACCTGGCCCGTGGCCGGGAATGGGACGCCCTGGAGCGCTCTATCGACGTGCAGATCTCCCGTCTACGCAGGATGATCGAGCCGGATCCGTCCAAGCCACGGTACATCCAGACGGTGTGGGGCGTGGGTTATGTGTTTGTGCCGGATGGCAATAAAACCAGTTGACCGATGATTTGCGGGGCGGGCCTCTCGGTGTTTGACTCCACCAGAGTCGACGGGATGCCCGGCGTCTGCAATTCTGCGAGCGCCGCTCGTTCCTGCAAGGTATCTAGCTGTCTTCTATGAAAACCCCGCTGTGGTTCCCGCAAAGTTTCTTCTCTCGCACCCTTTGGCTGGTGCTGATCGTCGTTCTGTTTTCCAAGGCACTCACGCTGGTTTATCTGTTGATGAACGAAGACGTGCTGGTGGACCGGCAGTACGCCCACGGTGTTGCCTTGACCTTGCGTGCCTACTGGGCCGTAGATCCTGAGAACCGCGAAAAGGTGGCAAAAGCGTCGACGTTGATTCGGGTCGAAGGGGCCGGTGTGCCCGAAGGCGAGCAGCACTGGCCGTACAGCGAGATCTACCAGCGCCAGATGCGCGACGAACTGGGAGAGGACACTGAAGTGCGCCTTCGCATGCATGTTTCTCCCGCACTGTGGGTAAGAGCGCCGAGCCTTGGCGATGCCTGGATCAAGGTGCCGCTCTATCCGCACCCGTTGCGCGGACAAAAAATCTGGAATGTATTGGGATGGTTCCTCGCCATCGGATTGCTTTCAACGGCGTCCGCGTGGATTTTCGTCCGCCAGCTTAACCAGCCGCTTAAACGCCTGGTGTTTGCCGCCCGTCAGCTGGGGCAGGGGCGCAGTGTGCGCCTGCCGGTCAGCGATACCCCCAGTGAGATGACCGAGGTGTACGGCGCGTTCAACCAGATGGCGGAGGACGTCGAGCAGGCGGGTCGCGAACGCGAGCTGATGCTGGCGGGGGTTTCCCATGACTTGCGCACACCGTTGACGCGACTGCGCTTGTCGCTGGAGTTGATGGGCAATCATACCGACCTTACCGACGACATGGTCCGCGACATTGAGGACATGGACGCTATTCTCGACCAGTTCCTGGCGTTTATCCGCGATGGCCGTGATGAGGTGGTAGAAGAGGTCGACCTGACGGACTTGGTGCGTGAGGTCGTCGCGCCCTACAACCAGAACGGTGAGCAGGTGCGCATGCGCCTGGAGCCGATCCAACCGTTTGCGTTGCGTCGGGTATCGATGAAGCGCCTGTTGAACAACTTGATTGGCAACGCCTTGCACCACGCAGGCTCCGATGTGGAAGTGGCGGCCTATGTGTCTGGCGACAGTGCTGCACCCTATGTGGTGCTGAGCGTGATGGACCGGGGGGCAGGTATCGACCCGGACGAATTGGAGGGCATTTTCAACCCGTTCACCCGTGGCGACCGTGCTCGTGGGGGCAAAGGGACTGGCCTGGGGTTGGCGATTGTGCGGCGGATTGCCTCGATGCATGGAGGCAATGTTGAGTTACGCAACCGCGAAGAAGGTGGCCTGGAAGCGCGTGTGCGCTTGCCGCTTGGTTTGATGCTGCCTAGAGACGCAGTCTAAGCAACAACGCAGGCCCTATGTGGGAGCTGGCTCCCACATAGGTTTGTGGCGTTTCAAAAGCAGGGATTGATCAGCCCTTGCCCTTGGTCCGAGTCATATTCGGCCCGCCATTCTTCTCCAGATGCTCAATGATGATCCCTGCCACATTTTTCCCCGTGGTGGTCTCGATCCCTTCCAGCCCCGGCGATGAATTCACCTCCATCACCAGGGGGCCGTGGTTGGAGCGCAGGATATCCACACCCGCCACGCTCAACCCCATCACCTTGGCCGCTCGCAGTGCGGTCATGCGCTCTTCGGGGGTTATCTTGATCAGGCTGGCGCTGCCGCCACGGTGCAGGTTGGAGCGGAACTCCCCCGGCTTTGCCTGGCGCTTCATTGCCGCAATCACCTTGTCGCCCACCACGAAACAGCGGATATCGGCCCCGCCGGCTTCCTTGATGTATTCCTGCACCATGATGTTCTGCTTGAGGCCCATGAATGCCTCGATCACGGACTCCGCCGCTGTCGCGGTTTCACACAGCACCACACCGATGCCCTGGGTGCCTTCCAGCACCTTGATCACCAGTGGCGCGCCATTGACCATGTCGATCAGGTCGGGGATGTCGTCGGGAGAGTGGGCAAAGCCGGTCACCGGCAGGCCGATTCCCCGGCGCGACAGCAACTGCAGCGAACGCAACTTGTCCCGTGATCGGGCAATGGCTACCGATTCATTGAGGGGAAACACCCCCATCATTTCAAACTGGCGCAACACCGCGCAGCCATAAAACGTCACCGATGCACCGATCCGGGGGATGACGGCATCAAACCCTTCCAGCGGCTTGCCCCGGTAGTGGATCTGCGGCTTGTGGCTGGCAATGTTCATATAGGCACGCAACGTGTCGATCACCACCATTTCGTGGCCACGTTCGATGCCGGCCTCAACCAGGCGGCGGGTGGAATACAGACGCGGGTTTCGCGACAGCACAGCAATCTTCATGCAGCACCTGGGGCAGAAATAGTGGAGACCGGGAACACCGGCTTGTCTTGAACGTACTTGATGCCGGGATTGACCACCAACTGGCCGTCAATCAAGGCCTTGGAGCCCAGCAACAGGCGGTAGCGCATGGCTTTGCGGCAGGCCAGGGTGAACTCCACCCGCCAGACCCGATCGCCCAGCGCCAGCGTAGTGCTGATGACATAGCGCACCTGCGCATGACCGTTGGAGCTCTTGATGGTTTTCATCGTCACCAGGGGTGCTTCGCAGCGACGGTGACGCAGTTGCACCACGCTGCCCAGGTGCGCGGTAAAGCGCACCCAGTTTTCACCGTCGCGCTCAAACGGCTCGATATCGGTGGCGTGCAGGCTGGAGGTGCTGGCACCGGTGTCGATCTTCGCACGCAGGCCTGCCACTCCCAGGTCGGGAAGTGCCACCCACTCACGCAGACCCACAACGGTCAAATGGTCAAATGTCTTCAATATGGGTAACCGGTCAATTCGCCCAGGCCTGGGGTGAAACCTCGGCCAGGGCGTTGAATGCAGGCTTGGCGAACCAATAACCCTGCATCAGAAAAATTCCGCAGTCGGACAGGAAGTCGCGCTCGCCGGCACTTTCGATGCCTTCGGCGATGACAGTAACCCCCAACTGCTCACAGATTGTGACAATCCCCTGGACGATGACCTGACGGACACGATCCTGGTCAACATCGCGGATAAGCGCCATGTCGAGTTTGATCAGGTCAGGTTGGAAATCGGCCAGCAGGTTCAGCCCCGAATAGCCCGCGCCGAAATCGTCGATGGCGGTCTTGAAGCCGAATTCGCGGTATTCACGCAGAATATTGGTCAAATGGCGATAGTTATCTACATGCTCGCTTTCTAGTGTCTCGAAAATCAGTTGGTTCAGTGGAAAATTGTGTGCGCGAGCCGCTTCCAGGGTGCTACGAATACACAATTCCGGACGGTACACGGCATTGGGCATGAAGTTGATCGAAAGGTGGGTTTGCATCCCCAGGGCCGCCGCCCCGGCTATCGCCTGGGTTCGGCAACGTTGGTCGAAGCGGTAGCGGTTGCTTTCGTTGACCTGGTCCAGCACCGACAGCGCCCCTTCGCCGTGGGTGCCGCGCACCAAGGCTTCGTGGGCGAAGATCGAATGGTCCCGAAGGTCTACGATAGGCTGGTAGGCGAACGCAAAATCGAACCCCAAGGGCTCGCTTTGCTGGCAACCCACGCAGCGCTGGTTGGGCGAGGTGAGTGAAAGGGGGAAGTCGGTCACAGCGTATCCTCGCGAAAACAGGGTGCTACCTGGCGTATCTTAGGTGAGCCTTGGGGTTTATGCGTCGAAGGGTTTCAACGGTAAGGTTGCGACATTTTTCAGAGCGAGGAATTCAAGTGGCTCAAAAGCAGGAAGAGGAAGAAAAGGTCCGTCTGGACAAGTGGCTGTGGGCAGCGCGGTTCTATAAAACCCGTGCCTTGGCGAAGGCCGCTATCGAGAGTGGCAAGGTGCATCATCGGGGTGAGCGCTGCAAGCCGGGCAAGGAGCCGCGCGTCGGAGATGAGTTCCAGATTCGTACTGGATTTGATGAAAAGACGGTCGTCGTCCAGGCGCTTTCCATCGTGCGCCGTGGTGCGCCCGAAGCGCAGGCGCTCTACACCGAGACCGAAGCCAGTATCGCCAAACGCGAAAACGCGGCGGCCATGCGCAAGGCGGGCGCCACAGGCATGACCACCGATGGCAAGCCGAGCAAGAAACAACGTCGCGATCTCTTCAAGTTTCGCGGCAGTGGCAACGATGACTAGCCTCAATCGAACGGGCTTTTGTAGTGAGCGGGCTTGCCCCGCGCTGGAGTGCGCAGCGCTCCCTTTTTTGGGGCCGCTCCGCAGCCCAGCGCGAGCAAGCTCGCTCACCACAAATTATTGCGCAGTTCTAACGACGCTCATTCGCCTCACTACGGGTAGACGAGCAGCCAGCCCAAACAGCGGCGCCGATACCCGCGACAACCCACTCGATACCTTTGCCGCAAACGGCGTGTAATACCCCCAGCCTAACGCCAACAGCGCCAGCAACACCCCGCCGATGTAATCGTCCTGCCCCCAATGCGCCCCTGCTACCAGCCGAGGCATCATGAATAGCAGTGCCAGCCCCCAGATCACCAGAAGTTGCCCGAAGCGCCTGGCGAATACCGTCATGAACATCGCCCAGATCAACAGCACCGAAGCATGATCTCCCGGGAAGCTCTGGCTCGAACGGTCCTTCAATTCCCAGGTCTTCTCCAGCCCAGGGAAATAGTCACTCATCTGCACCGCCCCGCTGATCACCATCGACGGGCTGCTGTGTTGCCAGCCCATTTGCGCGGCGAGTTTGGAAAACAGCATGCGGATAAACAACAACAGCAGCAGAACACCGACAAAACCTAACACTGCCTGGCGCACCTGCACGGCCTTGAACACCCAGTCACCACGAATCAGCAGTGCCAGCAGAATCACCCCAACCACCGCATCAAACGGCCGCAAACTGGCCACAGCCCATATGTGCAGCCACGTGGAGTGGGTTGCCAGCGGGTCATTAAGCAGATGAAACAGCCACTCGTCGAAAATCACACACAGCATCTGCCCCGTGGGCCACAGCCAAAAACACAGCAGTCCGATAGCGAGTAGATTGCAAAGAGCCCATCGCCGGAGGTTCCACTTGGCTTGGAACAAACCCGGATTGTTCATAAACTGTCCCTCTTCGCTCTATGAAGCTCTCTGTTTCCAGGAGAAAGCCGCACCAAGATGGTGCTAAAGCGTTTAATTTTATAAACCTTGTAATCATTTTGTCATCAATTCAGATACCCAGACCTATGACTGATCTACCGGATACCGACTTCACCCAACGCTTCATCTTCGACGAGAACGACGCCCGCGGCGAACTGGTCTCGCTGGAGCGCAGCTATGCCGAAGTCCTCGCCAAGCACCCCTATCCGGAGCCGGTCGCGCAACTGCTCGGCGAGCTGATGGCGGCCGCTTCGCTGCTGGTAGGCACCATGAAATTCGACGGTCTGCTGATTTTGCAGGCACGCTCCGAAGGCCCGGTTCCGATGCTGATGATCGAATGTTCCAGCGAGCGGGAAATCCGCGGCCTGGCCCGTTACGAAGCGGACCAGATTGCCCCGGATGCGACCTTGTCCGACTTGATGGCCAACGGCGTGCTGGCGATCACCGTGGACCCGACGGAAGGCCAGCGCTACCAGGGCATTGTCGATCTGGACGGCGAAACCCTGTCGGACTGCTTCACCAACTATTTCGTGATGTCCCAGCAAGTCGGCACCAAGTTCTGGCTCAATGCCGATGGCAAGCGGGCCCGTGGCCTGTTGTTGCAGCAATTGCCGGCTGATCGCATCAAGGACGACGATGAGCGCACCGACAGCTGGCGAAAGCTGACCGCCCTAGCCGGCACCCTGACGGCTGAAGAGCTGTTGGGCCTGGACAACGAAACCATCCTGCACCGCCTGTACCACGAAGAGGCCGTGCGCCTGTTCGAAGAGCAGTCCCTGCGCTTCAACTGCAGTTGCTCGCGCGAGCGTTCGGCCAATGCCTTGGTCAGCCTGGGCCTTGAAGATGCGCAAAATCTGGTGGTTGAGCACGGTGGAAATATCGAGATTGACTGCCAGTTCTGCAACGAGCGTTACCTGTTCGATGCCGCCGATGTTGCCCAATTATTCGCGGGCGCAGGCATCGACAGCCCTTCCGATACCCGCCACTAAAACGTTTAAGCACAGGTAAATCACCTGACAAATGCCGGATTAGCGCTGTTCTGACGGGAGGGCCCTACTCTTTTTGGGCTTTTCTGGCATAATCCGGCCCACTTTTTTCGCGGTAGTAGTGCGCAACTTTCTACTACAAAACGTTTGGAGCACTCGGCCATAGGCCGACGGGGAACCTCATGACGCAAGCCAATAACGCCGTATACACCGATCTGAGTGTTGACGATCTGGTCAAAGAAGCCCTGCAGCGCGGTGAAGGCGTGCTTGCCGATACTGGCGCGCTGGTTGTCGAAACCGGTCACCGTACCGGCCGTTCGCCAGTCGATCGTTTCATCGTTGAAGAGCCTTCCACCCAGGACGCTATCGCCTGGGGCCCGATCAACCGCAAGTTCCCGGCCGACAAGTTCGATGCCCTGTGGGCTCGTGTCGAAGCGTTCAACAACGCGCAAGAGCACTTCGTTTCCCACGTGCATGTAGGGTCCGCCGAAGACCACTACCTGGCTGTGAAGATGACCACCCAGACTGCCTGGCAGAACCTGTTCGGTCGTTGCCTGTTCATCAACCCGGCAAAATACAACCCGGCCGGTCGTGATGAGTGGCAAGTGCTCAACGTCGCCAACTTCGAATGCGTGCCAGAGCGTGACGGCACCAACTCCGATGGTTGCGTGATCCTCAACTTCGCGCAGAAAAAAGTCCTGATCGCCGGCATGCGTTACGCCGGTGAAATGAAAAAAGCCATGTTCTCGGTGCAGAACTTCCTGCTGCCGGCTTCCGACGTACTGCCGATGCACTGCGCCGCCAATATCGGCGAAGCAGGCGACGTGACCCTGTTCTTCGGTCTGTCCGGCACCGGCAAAACCACCCTGTCCGCCGACGAAAGCCGTTACCTGATCGGTGACGACGAACACGGCTGGGGCGAGGGCGTAGTGTTCAACATCGAAGGCGGTTGCTATGCCAAGTGCATCGACTTGTCCGAGAAGAACGAGCCGGTCATCTGGAAAGCCATCAAGCACGGCGCTGTGTTGGAAAACGTCGTCATCGACGACGCCAAGCACGCCGACTACACCAACGTCAGCCTCACTCAGAACAGCCGCGCGGCGTACCCGCTGGAGCACGTCGCCAAGCGTTCCGAGAAGAACCTGGGCGGCGAGCCAAACGCGGTGATCTTCCTGACCTGCGACCTGACCGGCGTACTCCCGCCCGTGTCGATCCTCAGCGAAGAACAAGCGGCCTACCACTTCTTGTCCGGCTACACCGCACTGGTGGGCTCGACCGAAATGGGTTCCGGCGGCGGCATCAAGTCGACCTTCTCCACCTGCTTCGGCGCACCGTTCTTCCCGCGTCCGGCTGGCGAATATGCTGAGCTGCTGATCAAGCGCATCCGCGGTTTCGGCTCCAAGGTCTACCTGGTCAACACCGGCTGGACCGGCGGCGGCTACGGCGTCGGCAAACGCTTCAACATTCCGACCACTCGCGGCGTGATCGCAGCGATCCAGAGCGGCGCGTTGATCGGTGCTGAAACCGAGCACCTCGACACCATCAACCTCGACGTGCCACTGGCAGTACCGGGCGTTGAGACTGGCCTGTTGAACCCACGTAACACTTGGGCTGACAAGGCCGCCTACGACGAAGCGGCGAAGGCGCTGGCCGGTCTGTTCATCGAGAACTTCAAGAAGTTTGAAGTGAGCGATGCGATCAAGGCTGCGGGTCCTAAGTTGTAAGAGTCGATCGTTATAAAAAAGCCGCCTCTTGTGGGCGGCTTTTTTGTGGGTGCAATGTTAGCCGGCGATGTGCAAAACCACAGCGCCGACCAGCAGGCCCCCAGCAGGCCCATTGTTACGTCCATATGTTTGCAACACAGCTCGCCAACCTAGCGTAGATCCAATGTGGGGGCTTGCTCCCGATGGCGGTGTATCAGCCGCACATCTGCTGACTGACACTCTGCTATCGGGGGCAAGCCCCCTCCCACATTTGAGTTCCGGTGTGCCTGGAATTCGTGTTTCCTCAGCTCAGGTTTTCCAGCGTCTGCGTATCCCAGCTATGGGTCTTGATAGCCAGGTAGAGCATGCCGATGGTCAGCGGCACTTTTTCGCCGCGCCCCTTGGCCCTGCGTTTGAGGAACACATCAAACACCGGCGGGTTGAAGTAACGATAAGTGTCGTAGTCACCCAGGTCGAGGGCAAATTCCTGCTCCAGCGCTTCCATCAGTTGCTTGGCCTCGCCGCCATCGCAACCGAGGTCGAAATTGAGTGAGGTTTGCAGGCGGATCGTCTTGTGTTTCGGCAGGCCGATTTCTTCGTGCAGCAGTTGCAGGAGTTGCTGCATGACGGGGTCTTCGGGGAAGTTGGGGGCGAGGTTCATGGTGGGGGCACGCAGGAGTGGGTGAGGGGGATGGTTGCGTTGGGGGCGATATTTGTTTCGGGTGATCAGCAAGCGAATGCCGTAGCTAAAAGCAAGCACCGGAATGCTGTCGAATTGTAGCTCGGTTATCCAGCGTGTGGCGCCAAACAGAAGTACTGGGCCTGCAACTATCAGGGTGAACCCAACCCATGTTCTGAGGGCAGGACGCTTGATCTTTCTGTCGAGCAATACGGCGAGTGTGACGAGGGTGATGAGAATGATCCAAGGAGCATATTCGGTCATCGTTTCATCCACCTTGGTAAGGTCGGACGAAGGCTGAGGGTGATCGCTGAGGGCTGACCCCAATGGGGTGATTACCGGGCACCCCTGCGAAGGTGGCGCCATAGTGGTAGATGTGTTGAGTCCTTTCGATGTTCACGGGTTTCTGCCGAGAAAGTGGAGACCGCGCTATTTTCATTCAGCAGCGGGTAACTTCTGTAGAGGGGAGAGTGGGTGTTTGAAGCAGTTTGGGAAGAGGATGTCGCAGCGTTTGGAGATTTCTTACAGCGGTTTCCGGCATTTATGGCTTGGCAGCGAGGCAACAGGTAAAACCGGCCAAATGTGGGAGCCGAGCTTGCCCGTGATGACAATGATCAGGCGCTGGCAGGCCGACTCACACACCGCTCAAAAATCGCCTCCAACCCCCGGTAATCACACGCCACCGCATCAATATTCGCCGGTACCCACGCCGCGTGTTTGACCAGCCACCAGTTCACCGAAAAACCCGCATTCACGATGATCTGTTCGAATAGGATCCGCTGCGCCCGACCGTTGCCTTCTCGGAAGGGGTGGATGACGTTGAGGTCGCCGTAGGCTTCAGCAATCTGTGTGATCAACTCGGCCTGACTCGCGCCGACATACCAGTTCGCCTCTGCCATGCGCCGGATAATTTTCGCCGCTTCCGGCGGGATGCGTTCCGGGGTGCAGAACAGGGTGTCGCCTTTCTGGATGTTGACGCTGCGCAGTTCTCCGGCCCAGTTGTAGATATCGCCGAACAGGGTGAGGTGGATATGTTGCAGGCGCTCAAGATCGTAGGACGGCGGGAAGAGGGGGAGGCTGCCTACGGCGATTTCGGAAAGCTCCCGCTCGGCCTGGTGCAGGCGCGTTTCGTCGAGCAAATCGAGGCGGTTGCGCAGGACGCTGCTACCGGGATAGCAGTACGGATCCTGGCCCACCCCGTATTTGTCGAGCATCAGCGTGGGGTGTTGCGGTACTTGGCGAGGACGGCTTCGCGGGTCGGCAAGGGTTTGTCGACGTCCGCCGGTTGGGTGTCGAACCCTTCCAGGCGCAGGCTGGCCAGGTAATTGGAACGGCGGATCTTGTGGTAGTGATCCTGTTTTTGCTCAAACGTCAGTTCGCTCATCGCAGCGTACTCCTGGGTGGCAAGGCTTGATTGTAGCGCAATGCTTCAATGGGCAGGCGGGATAAAAACCACGTCACATTTTGTGCAAAAAATCCGCCAGTAGCCTGATTTCAGGGTATGTTTCACCGCAAAATCTTGTAGGGCGATTCCGCCCACTACTTAAAGGGAAGTTAAGCATGGGTTTGCTGCGTATCGCCTCGGCGATGTCTTTGTGTGCGGTGGCTTTTTCGGTTCAGGCCGAGCAATTGCCGATTGAAGTGCTCAGTGCAGTGGTCAAGGATCAGAAGATCGTTGACGCCGAAGTGTTGCTGCAACGCAATGGCGCGCAGAACATAGTGGGCCGCACCAACGCCCAGGGTCAGGTGACGCTCACCAGCGAAGGTGCAGACGATGGCACCAACCTGCTGATCATCAAGAAGCCCGGCTACTCCAATCTGGTGGTGAAGTGCCCGTGCGCAGGCATGACGTATGCCATCAGCCCGGTAATGGAAAACCTCGACGGCCTGCGCGTGGTGCTGACGTGGGGCAAGACTCCGCGTGACCTCGACTCCCACATGATTTTCCCCGGCAATAACATCTATTTCGAGAACAAGAACGGCACCGATGCCGAGCTGGATGTGGATGACACCGACAGCTACGGCCCGGAAACCATCACCTTGCAGAAGAAGCACTACGGCGAAAGCTACGTGTACGCCGTGCACGACTTCAGCAATGGCGGCAATCCGGGCTCGCGTCAGCTGTCCAACAGCGAAGCCAAGGTGTTCGTGTACATGGGGCAATCGCTGGTGCGCACCTATTACGTGCCGCAAAACCGCAGCGGTAACCTGTGGACGGTGTTCCGCATGACCGGCAGCGGTGACTTCCAGGACATCAACACCTTCAGCGGCGTGACCGTGAATGCCGCGAGTGTACTGAACGAAGTCAAACCGTTGCTGGACGACAGCGTGGCGATTACCGCTGTCGCGGTCAGTTCTTCCGCACAAACCGATGCGAAACGTCTGAACCTCCAAGGTGAGGCGGCCTACCAGGCGGGTAACCTGGACCAGGCCATCGACCTGTTCCGTCAGGCGATCGAACTGGACAATGGTTTCGGCAAGGCCTACGGCAACCTGGGCCTGGCGTATCAGAAAGCCGGCAATACTGCCGAGTCTATCTGGGCCAACCGCAAGGCCATCGCCCTGGCGAACGGCGCGAACGCTGCGACGGTGCGGGCTGGCGCTTATTACAACATTGCGCGGATCTACGAAGCGGCAGGGCAGTTTGCCGATGCGTTGCGTCACTACCAGTTGGCCAAGGAACAGAAGGCCAATCCGGTGTATGACACGGCGATTGAGCGGGTGCAGAATCGCTGATTCAGCTGCCGTGCAGCGCTAAGGTGCAGGAGGGGGCTTGCTCCCGATGGTGGTGTTATCAGTACAGAGGTACTGCTGACACTCTGCTATCGGGAGCAAGCCCCCTCTCACATTTGGTTGGTGTTATTCCTACAACTGCATTCGACCTTGTCGCATTTGGCCCAAGGCCACCGCAGTACCCTGTGTATCATCCTGTCTCTTTTTTCCTCGCGACCTTTCTCGATTCGCTGAGATTCCCAGGCTATGTTTTGGAGCCAACTCAGCGGTCAATGGAGTGACAGCCTATGCACGACACCCTCCAGCAGGTCTTCGGTTATCCACAGTTTCGTTTGGGCCAGGAGCAAACGATCAGCGCAGTACTGGCCGGTCGTTCGGCGGCGGCAATTTTCCCCACCGGGTCGGGCAAGTCCCTGTGTTACCAGCTGTCGGCGGTGTTGCTGCCGCACCTGACAGTGGTGGTGTCGCCGTTGTTGGCGTTGATGCAGGACCAGTTGGGTTTCCTGCAGCGGCATGGCATTTCGGCAGGCAGTATCGATTCGGCCCAGAGCCGTGAAGAGGCCAATGAGGTGATGGCCCGTGCGCGCTCCGGTGAGCTGAAAATCTTGATGATTTCGGTGGAACGCTTGAAGAACGAGCGATTTCGCAACTTCCTGCAAAGTGTGCAGATTTCGCTGCTGGTCGTGGACGAGGCGCACTGTATTTCCGAATGGGGCCACAACTTCCGCCCGGACTATCTGAAGCTGCCGGACTACCAGCGTCAGTTCAACATCCCACAAGCGCTGCTGCTGACGGCTACAGCGACGCCTAAGGTGATTGCCGACATGCAGGCGAAGTTCGCCATTGCGCCGGACGATGTGGTGACTACGGGCTTCTACCGGCCCAATCTCAACCTGTTGGTGGAGCCGGTCAGCGGCTATGACAAGCGCCGACGCTTGGTGGAGTGGATGAACGAGCGCGCCAATCAGCCGAGCATCGTCTACGTCACCCTGCAGAAAACCGCCGAGCAGATTGCCGAGCACCTGAACCGTAATGGCATCCAGGCCGAGGCTTATCACGCGGGTTTACCTCACGATAAGCGCGAGGGCATCCAGCAGCGTTTCATGGGCGGGCGCTCCCATTGCATTGTCGCTACCATCGCGTTTGGCATGGGCATCGACAAGAGTGATATCCGCAACGTGGTGCACTTCGACCTGCCCAAATCCATCGAGAACTACAGCCAGGAAATCGGCCGTGCGGGGCGTGATGGGCAGCCGTCCGACTGCCTGGTGTTGGCCAACCGCGACAGCCTTAATGTGCTGGAAAACTTTGTGTACGGCGATACGCCCGAGCAGGATGGTATTCGCCGGGTACTCGATGAGTTGCAGGCAGCACGCAGTGAGGGGCAGTGGGAGTTCCTGCTGAGGTCGCTGTCGGACCACAGTAATATCCGCGAGCTGCCGCTCAAGACGTTGCTAGTGCAGCTGGAACTCAAGGGCGTGATAGCGCCGCGCTACGCGTTCTACGCCGAATACCGTTTCAAATACCTGATCGAACCTGAGGCTTTGCTGGCGCGTTTCTCCGGCGAGCGACAACAGTTTGTCGCGGCGATCATCCAGGTCTGCAAACGGGCAAAGACCTGGGCGACGGTGGATTTTGACGCGCTTTATCAACAGCACAATGCCGAACGTGGGCGGGTGGTGAAGGCGCTGGACTATTTCCAGGAGCAGGGCTTGATCGAGCTGGAAAGCAAGCAGATGACCGAGGTCTACAGTTTGCTGAATACAGATTTTGACCCACAGGCACTGAGCGAATCGTTATACACAGGCTTCAAGCAGCACGAGGTGGGCGAAGTGGCGCGGATTCACGCCATGCTCGATCTGTTCGCCACCGAGCATTGCCTGGGGCAGCGCCTGGCGAAGTATTTTGGTGATGAAAACGCACCGCAACGTTGCGGTCATTGCTCGGTGTGTCACGGGCACGTTGCGCACCTGCCGCCACCGCCAAGCTTGCCGCCGCTTGTGGATAAAAACTTCATGGGACTGTGCGGTGATTTTATCCACAGGCATCATGAACACACCGGCCAACTGCCAGGTGCGGAACGCCTGACGCGTTTCCTTGGGGGCATCAGTGTGCCGTTGTTTACCAAGTTGAAGGCGCGGGGGATACCGGGTTTTGCAGCCTTGGAAGAGTACCCGTACGCAGCGGTAAGAACGTGGGCGCAGACGGGGCTGAGTGCTTTGGATCAGTAACCCTGTGTGAAGATATTTCCGGCTTGTCGTGTGGATTTCATCGGGGCTGATCAGCGAGTCGGATGACAGTCGCGATGCGTTCGGAATGCGAGTCTATGGGGCTCTATCTTTCTACATAGGCAATTCCCATGGACATCCCTTCACCGAAGCTTCTCACTGCATTACTGGCGTTCTGTGGTCTGGTGACTGCCTGGCCGCTGATGGCTGCTATCGAGCCGTTGAAAGACGCCGACTGTCGACTGATGACGGAGCGCAGTACCATCAGCGAGAAGAACCCGCTTGCGTGCCAGCGTTTGAGCCGGGTTACGTTCAGCTATGTGAACTTTGACGGTGTGCGCCAGGACGATGGAAGTATCGTGGTAATGGACGCCGTCGCGCCCTTTGTCCAGGAAATCTTCAGCGGCTTGTTGCAACGCGGGTTTCCGTTGAGGAAGGCCGTACCGCTTGAGCATTACAAGGGTGATGACAAGGCATCGATGGATGATAACAACACCAGCAGTTTCAATGGGCGAGCGCTGACAGGCCGCCCCGGCTGGTCTATCCACGCCTATGGTGCCGCCATTGATATCAACCCGGTGCAGAATCCGTACGTATCGTTCATGCGTGACGAAAAGGGCGAATACACAGGGATGGCTAAGATCGAGCCTAAGTCTGCGACGCCCGTGGGGCTCAACCGCCTCAACGTCCGTGCTGACGAGCCTGTCTACCCAGGTAGGACAGAAGATGTCATCGATCTGTTTGCTAACAACGGTTTTTTGACATGGGGGGGTTACTGGGATACCCGCATCGATTACCACCATTTCCAGATCGGCCGGGCGTCGTTCGCGGAGTACCTGGCCAGCGTTTCACCTAAAAAGGCAAAGCTGGCCATGGAGACCTATGTTCAGTCCTATCGAGATTGCGTGGCGACCTCGCTGGAGAAGGACCATGGCATGGCGCGTGCCGTCTGCGTACGCCAGGTAGTTGAGGCCAGCCCTGAGTAGGTGGTTGCGGGAGCGCTCGGAAACCCGTATCTAAGAGGCACGACTCTCCAGGACCTCATCGATGACTCAAACCACGCCACAACGCTCGGACTACCGTCATTTTCAGCCGATCATCACACGCTGGCACGACAACGATGTGTATGGCCATGTGAACAACGTGACCTACTACAGCTTTTTCGACACGGCGGTGAATACCTACCTGATCGAACACGGTGGGTTGGATATTCATGACGGCGAAGTGGTGGGGTTTGTGGTGAGCTCAGCGTGCGATTACTTTGCGTCGATTGCCTTTCCCGAGCGCATTGAAATCGGCCTGCGGGTGGGCAAGTTGGGCAATAGCTCAGTGCAGTACGAGTTGGCGGTATTCAAGGCCGGCGAGGAAGAGGCCTGTGCGGCAGGGCGCTTTGTGCATGTGTTTGTGGATCGGGGGTCGAACCTGCCGGTGAGTATTCCGGGGTCGTTGCGTGAGGCGTTGCAGCGGTTGGTGAGCTGACCTAATACCCCGAACATCATGGCGCTAAATGTGGGAGGGGGGGTCGTTGTGGTGAGCAGGCTTGCCCTGCGCTGGGCTGCGAAGCCGCCCCAAAACCTGCCGCTCAGTTCTGCCTGAAAGAACACGGCGCCTGGGTCAGGGGCGCTTCGCGCCCCAGCGCGGGGCAAGCCCGCTCACTACGACAAACCCACACACACACATTGGATGTGGGGTGTATTTCAGATGTTACCGGTGACGGTAGTGATGCTTGTTTTTGCGATGCCCATAGGCATGCCCGCGTCCACGATGATCATCCCGGTCATAACGACGGTTATCACGCCCACGATAACGACGATCATCGTCATCGCTCTTGTTGCCCATGTAGTTACCCAGTGCGCCACCTGCACCACCACCCGCGGCTGCGCCGATCAGGCTGCCGGTGTTGCCGCCCATGCTGCGGCCTACCACGTTACCGCCGGCTGCGCCGAGGGCACCGCCAATGGCTGCTTCGCCGCGGCTGCGCTTGTCTGCACCGACCGCACTGCCGCCTGCGCCGCCGAGAGCTGCGCCGATGGCCGAGCCGGTGTTACCGCCGATCTGCTGGCCGACAACCGAACCGAGTACCCCGCCCAATGCGCCGCCCACACCGGCTTCGGTGGTGCCACCGGCCATGGCTGCGCCACTGACCAGGCCAAGGGACAACAAGAGAATCGAGGAGAACTTCATAGAGAAACCTCAAGAGGATGACGGCGCGATCCTGAGGCTGTGTCGAGATTGTGACAATAGAAATCCGACCAGTAACACGAGTTGTACACAATTCTATAAGTTACTGTTTTAACAAGGGAACTTAAGTTGAATTCGTCAGTCTTTAGCTACTTGGGAACGGCCGCTTTTATGCAAAAGCGGCCTTTTTTGTGCCCGCAATTCAGGATGATCAACACGCCATCGTTGTAGTGAGCGGGCTTGCCCCGCGCTGGGCTACGCAGCAGCCCCAATAAGAACGCCGCGTTGTCTCAGACACTCTGCGGCGCCTGGTTTTAGGGCCGCTTCGCAGCCCGCGCGGGGCAAGCCCGCTCACTACAGGTCCGGTGATCAGGCCGAGCGTGCCATGATCAAGCCATTGTTACTCGCCGCTTCCAAACGGATCGCCACGAACTTCGACGTCGGCGTATGGCTGCCATCCCCGGTGCTTTCCAGCGGCACCAGCGGGTTAACCTCCGGATAGTAAGCCGCTGCCTGCCCTGCCGGGATATCAAACGCCAGCAAGGTAAAGCCCTTCACGCGGCGTTCACGGCCGTCTTCCCACAATGACACGATGTCGGCCTTCTGCCCCGGCTTGAAGCCCAGGCGAATAATGTCGGCTTCGTTGACGAACAACACATCACGCTGGCCCTTGACCCCACGGTAGCGGTCGTCCAGGCCATAGATCGTGGTGTTGTACTGATCGTGCGAGCGCATCGACTGCATGATCAGGTCCGGCACGCGGCCGGTGGCGTGGGTGCGTTCGTGGATCAAGTCCTTGGGCAGGATGTTGGGGCGGAAGTTGGCACGGCCCGATGGCGTGTTCCAGCGGCGCGCACCGGCGGAGTTGCCCAAGTAGAAGCCGCCTGGGTTTTTGATCTTCTCGTTGAAGTCCTTGAAGCCTGGGATGGTGTCGGCGATCAGGTCGCGGATGCGGCTGTAGTCGGCCACCAGCCAGTTCCAATCCACCGGTTTGCTGCCCAGGGTCGCGGCGGCGATACCGGCCAGGATTGCCGGCTCCGATTTCATCAATTTCGACAGCGGCTGCAACTGGCCGTTGGAGCCGTGGACCATGCTGAACGAGTCTTCCACCGTCACCGCTTGCGGGCCTTCGGCCTGGATGTCGATGTCGGTACGGCCCAGGCACGGCAGGATCAGCGCGTCTTTGCCGTGCATCAAGTGGCTGCGGTTGAGCTTGGTGCTGATCTGCACGGTCAGGTCGCAATTGCGCAGCGCTTCGAAGGTGCGCGGGCTGTCCGGCGTGGCTTGGGCGAAGTTGCCGCCCAGGCCGATAAACACTTTGGAGCGGCCTTCAAGCATGGCGTGAATCGCTTCCACCACATTGTGGCCGTTGTCGCGCGGCACCTTGAATTGGAAGCGACGTTCCAGTGAGTCGAGGAACGCCACCGGTGGGCGTTCGTTGATACCCATGGTGCGGTCGCCCTGCACGTTGCTGTGGCCACGCACCGGGCACAGGCCGGCGCCCGGGCGCCCGATATTGCCGCGCAGCAGCATCAGGTTGGCGATTTCCTGGATGGTCGGCACCGAATGGCGGTGCTGGGTGATGCCCATCGCCCAGCACATGATCACGTTCTTGCCTTTGGCGTACATGCGCGCGGCTTGTTCGATCTCGACCAAGGGCAGGCCGGACTGCGCGACGATTTCATCCCACGAGGTGTCGTCGATCTTGCCCAGGTAATCCAGCACGTTGGTGGTGTGTTCGTTGAGGAAGTCGTGGTCGAACACGGCCTCTTTGCCTTCGGCCTGGGCCTCGCGTTCCCACAACAACAGGAACTTGGCCATGCCCCGCAGGATGGCCATGTCGCCACCCAGCGCCGGGCGGAAATACGCGGTGTTGGTCGGTTTGTCGCCGTTGGTGAGCATTTCCAGCGGGTGTTGCGGATGCTGGAAGCGTTCCAGGCCGCGCTCTTTCAATGGGTTGATACTCACCACCTGAGCACCGCGCGTAACCGCTTCACGCAGCGGTTCGAGCATGCGTGGGTGGTTGGTGCCGGGGTTCTGGCCCCAGACGAAAATCGCGTCGGCATGTTCGAAGTCATCAAAGGTCACGGTGCCTTTGCCCACGCCCACACTTTGTGCCAGGGCAACGCCGCTGGCTTCGTGGCACATGTTCGAACAGTCCGGAAAGTTGTTGGTGCCGTAGGCGCGCACGAACAGCTGATACAGGTACGCCGCCTCGTTGCTGGCGCGGCCCGAGGTGTAGAACTCGGCCATGTCCGGGCTGGGCAGGGCGTTGAGATGCTTGCCGACCAGGTCGAACGCCGCCTCCCAACTGATGGGCGTGTAGCGGTCGGTTTCGGCGTCGTAGCGCATCGGCTCGGTCAGGCGGCCCTGGTATTCCAGCCAATAGTCACTTTGCTCCAGCAAGGCCGTGACGCTGTGTTTGGCAAAGAACGCAGCATCCACGCGGCGCTTGGTGGCTTCCCAGTTCACCGCCTTGGCGCCGTTTTCGCAGAACTTGACCATGCCGCTTTCGGGCGAGTCGCCCCAGGCACAGCCGGGGCAGTCGAAGCCGCCGTTCTGGTTGGTCTTGAGCATCATGCGCAGGTTTTTCAGCGCGTTGTCGCTGGTCAACCAGGCTTGCGCCACGCTGATCAGTGCCCCCCAGCCGCCCGCCGGGCCTTTATAAGGCTTGTAGCGCGGGGTTGGGGTTTGGTCGGCTTGATGATGATTGCTCACGGCTGGTTCTCCATCGCAGGGCTGTAGACCCGCGGCGCACTTTTCTGCGGCAGGTGGATGAGATTGAGGTTATGCCGGCGTGCCCATTGCAGGGCCAGGCCGGTGGGCGACGACAGGCTGACCAGGGTCTGGATGCCCGCGCGCAGGACTTTCTGGATCAATTCAAGGCTGCAACGGCTGGTGACAATCGCCAGGCCGCCTTCGGTCGGAATCTTTTGGCGGATCAGCGCGCCGATCAGCTTATCGAGGGCGTTATGCCGGCCGATGTCTTCGCGACCCAGGAGCAATTCGCCTTGGCTGTTCATAAATACCGCGGCGTGCACGGCGCCGCTGTACTGGCCCAGGGGCTGGAACGCACTGATGCGCTGACGCAGGCCATCGAGCCATTCGGCGGGCGGCAGCGGCGCACCGGGCAGTACCTGAAGGTCTGGCAGCGCTTGTTCCACGGCTTCCACACCGCACAGGCCGCAGCCGCTGGTACCGGCCAATTGGCGGCGTTGCTGCTTGAGGTTCCAGAAGGCGCGGCTGGAAATCTGCACCTGTGCATACTGGGTAGAGCCGGTTCCGCTGAGTTTCAGGTCATAAATATCGCTAACGTCGGCAATAATGCCGCTGCCGATGCTGAAACCGACGATAAAGTCTTCCAGGTCCGTCGGCGTCACCAGCATCACCGCCTGGCTGATATCGTTGAAAGCAATCGCCAACGCCACTTCTTCCGCCAAGGCTGTGCTGGCGGATTCCGTGTGTTCGAGGTTGCAATACTGATAGCTCTGGCTGGCGGCGGGCGCGGGCGTTTCAAGAGCGGGCGCCGCGCAGACTGGGCGCTTGGCGTTCATGGGGCAGTACCACCGGCGGATTGGTCAGTGTTTAGACTAGGCGCGACAAAGCGTCGCGTCTAATTGCCAGTACTGATCTACCGATAGATGACGTCGATCAAGACTCTTTTTGCGATTTCTGAAACAGCGCGAAACACGCTTCCGCCAAGGCAGAGCGGGGTGCGCTGCGGCGCATGATCAGCCCCAGGCGCGCCAGGGTGTGGGCGTCGTCGATGGGTTGCAGGCGCAAATGCTCGGTGAGCGCGTCCAGGCCCCCGTCCAGGGGCATCACCGCGCAACAGAGTCCGCCGTGCACGGCTTGTAACAACTGATGGACGGCATCGGTTTGTAACAGCGGCTGCGGGTGCAAGCCCCGGCTGTGAAAGTTGTGGTCGATGGACTGGCGAAAGTGCATGCCGCTGGTGAGCATGCCCAAGGGCAGTTCGATCAGTGCTTCCCAGCTCAGCGGCGTGTCGCCGAAGCTGAAAAAGCGCTGGTCGTAAAGCAGGCCCATACGCGTTTCGCCCAAGGCCAGCGAGTCGAAGCGTTCATTGTCCAGCCGCTCCAGGTAGGACACGCCTAAATCCAGGCGATTGCTCGCCAGTTGTTCAAGGATTTGTTCGGAGCTGAGTGCCGACAGCTCGAAACGCAGGCTTGGGTGCTCTTTGTGCAGTTGCTGCATTAGTGCCAGTGGATCAAAGCTCGACAGTGGCACCACGCCCAGGCGCAACGTACCCACCAGGTTGCCGCGACAGGCGGCCGCTTCAGCCTGCAAGCCGTCATACGCCGCCAGCACGGTGCGTGCCCAGGCCAGTACCCGTTCGCCAGGCGCGGTGAACCCCTCAAAGCGCTGGCCGCGATTGACCAGGGGAAGATCAAGTTCTTCCTCAAGGCTGCGCAGGCGCATCGACAGGGTCGGTTGGGTGATATGGCATCGTGCCGCCGCCTGGCCGAAGTGACGCGTCTCGTCGAGGGCGATGAGGAATTTCAGCTGTTTGATGTCCATCTTCGCTCCAGGGCTTATTCCAATGGCGGGGGGATTCTAGCGCGTTTGGGTCTTTGGTCGGGCTGGAACCCAAGTCTGCGGGACTGGTCTAGTCTTTGGCATCTGGAAACCAAACATCAAGGAGAGCGCACCATGAGTCTTATTAGCTTTATTAAGGAAGCGGGCGAGAAGTTGATCGACCTGTTGACGCCGGGTAATGCGAACGCGAGTGAGCAGTTGAAGGAGCACGTGGCGAAAGTGGGTCTGGGTAATCCGAATGTGCAGACCACGGTGGATGGCGACAAGGTAACCGTCACCGGTGAAGTCGCCACCCAGGAAGAGAAAGAAAAGATTTTGCTGGCGCTGGGCAATATTGCCGGTGTGGCCAGTGTGGATGACCAGATCACCGTATCCGGCCCGGCCGTAGCTGCCGCCCGTTTCGTCGTGGTGAAAAAGGGTGACACCCTGAGCGCGATTTCCCTGGCGGTGTATGGCAACGCCAACCAGTACAACAAGATCTTCGAAGCGAATAAGCCGCTGTTGTCGCATCCGGACAAGATCTACCCAGGGCAGACGCTGCGTATTCCTGAGTAAAACGCAGAGCAAAATGTGGGAGGGGGCTTGCCCCCGATGGTGGTGTGTCAGTCACTGAATGTGTCTCTGATGCACCGCCATCGGGGGCAAGCCCCCTCCCACATGGGTTCAGAGTCCTTCAATGAGATCCCGGTAGTCGTCGACCGCCGCAAATTCCGCCGTGTCCTTCGGCCCCTTCCTGCTGTCCGGCTCCTTCACCGCGAGCAAATGCTCCACACCAAACGCTTGGGCACTGCGCAGGATCGGCAGGGTGTCGTCGATAAACAAGCTGCGGGCCGGGTCGAAGTTAATGTCGGCTTGCAGGGCATCCCAGAACTGCGGGTTTTCCTTGGCGAAACCGTAGTCGTGGGAACTGATCAACCGCTCGAAATACGGCGCCAGTTCAATGCGTTCCAACTTCAATGACAGCGAATCACGATGAGCGTTGGTGATCAGGATCACACGCTTGCCGGCCTGTTTGATCGCCGCCAGAAAGGTATCGGCGTCTGGGCGCAGCGCGATCAGGTGGGCGGTTTCCAGCTTGAGTTCACGTACCGGGATATTCAGCTCGGCACTCCAGAAATCCAGGCAATACCATTGCAACTGTCCCGCGTTACGCTCGAACAGTGGCTGCAACTCCATCTCGGCCATGGCGCGGCTCACCCCGTGCAACTCGGCGTAACGCTGCGGCAGGTGCTCCATCCAGAAGTGATTGTCGAAATGCAGGTCGAGCAGCGTGCCGTCCATGTCCAGCAGGACAGTGTCGATGGCGTGCCAAGGCAAAGAGGGCATGGGACGTTCTCATGTAAGTAAAGATATCCGACACAGACAATCGGAAAAGCCACGGTATAGTAACCCGATCACGCCAAGGAGCCGCTTATGCGCCAGAAACCCACCGTCCTCGCCCGCGAAATAGTCGCCAGTAGTCGTTTGTTCCGCGTGGAGGAAGTGCAATTGCGCTTTTCCAATGGCGTTGAACGGACCTACGAGCGCCTGGTGGGCCGCGGTGCCGGCTACGGGGCGGTGATGATTGTGGCGATGATCGACGAAGATCATGCGTTGCTGGTGGAAGAGTATTGCGGTGGCACGGATGAATATGAATTGTCCCTGCCAAAGGGCTTGATCGAGCCCGGCGAGGATGTGCTGGCGGCGGCGGACCGCGAGTTGAAAGAAGAAGCGGGCTACGGCGCGCGACAGTTGGAGCACATCACCGAGCTGTCGTTGTCGCCTGGTTATATGAGCCAGAAAATCCAAGTGGTGCTGGCCACCGATCTGTATGAAGAGCGCCTGGAAGGCGATGAGCCTGAGCCCATGCGTGTGGAGCGGGTCAACCTGCGTGAGCTGTCGCAGCTTGCGCAAAACGAGCAATTCAGTGAGGGCCGCGCCCTGGCCGCGCTGTACCTGGTACGAGACCTGCTGACCCAGCGAGGAGCGTTTAGCGCATGAGCGAACTGTTTTTAGGTCACCCGTTTATTGCCCCTGTGATCGAACTGGCCCGCCAGGCCGGTGAAGTGATATTGCCGTACTGGCGCGCCGACGTGGCCGTCACCTCCAAGGCTGACGATTCGCCCGTGACGGCAGCGGACTTGGCCGCTCACCATCTGATTCTCGCCGGCCTCACCGCGCTGGACCCAAGCATCCCCGTGCTGTCCGAGGAGGATGCCGATATCGACCAAAGCGTGCGTGCCGGCTGGCAGCGCTGGTGGTTGGTGGACCCGTTGGATGGCACCAAGGAGTTCATCGCCGGCAGTGAAGAATTCACCGTCAATATCGCCTTGATCGAACAAGGCCGGGTGATATTTGGCGTGGTGTCGATGCCCACCAGTGGCCGTTGCTACTTTGGTGGCGCGGGCCTCGGCGCCTGGCGCTCGGATGTGAATGAAGCGCCCAAGCAGATTCAAGTTCGCGAGGCGCCGGCGGCGGGCGAGTCGTTTACGGTGGTGGCCAGTCGTCGGCACACCAGCCCCGAGCAGGAACGCTTGTTGGACGGTTTGAGCGAAGGCCTGGGCGCACTGAAGCTGGCGAATATCGGCAGTTCGTTGAAGTTTTGCTTGTTGGCCGAGGGCAGCGCGGATTGCTACCCGCGCCTGGCGCCGACGTCGCAGTGGGACACCGCAGCCGCCCAAGGCGTGCTGGAAGGCGCGGGCGGTGAGGTGTTGGAGTTGAGCGGTGAACCGTTCAGTTACCCGGCGCGTGCATCGTTGTTGAACCCGTTCTTCCTGGCGTTGCCGGCGAAGGCAGCATGGCGTGAGCGGTTGCTCACCCTGGCCAGGTCTTAAGGCCACAGCCGATCAAAATGTGGGAGGGAGCAAGCCCCCTCCCACAGGTGTTTTGTGTCGTGGCGGTTAGCGGTGCAGGACGTACTGGCCAGTAAACGTCACCGCTCGTTCCTCACTGCCCTCATTCACAATCCACGTCTCCAACGTCAATCGCGCGCGGCCATAGCGCTTGTACGTCGCCACGAAACGTTTCCACACCTTCTCCTCCGGCGCCTGGCACACCACCGTCGCATCCCGCGTAACCGGCAGCGGATAACTGATCTGCCCCTCCTGAATCACGATATGCCCGTCTTCAATGCCTGCTTCGCGCAACTGCAAGTGCAGCCAGCCCCAGCCCGCCAACACCGCGCCGCAATACAGGCTGCCGCCGAACATGGTGCTCTTGTGGTTGATGTTGGCGTGCAAGGGCAGATGCAGTTCCAACCGTTGGTCGTGCCAGTCGAGCACCTTGAGGCCCATTTCCCGGGTAAGGGGGATGTCATGGTGAAGGATGGATTCCAGGTAACGGCTGTCGCGGCTCATGGCGGCCTCTTGGCGGGTGGGAGTGGTCATTCGTCATCGCCGCTTTGGTTGGCGAAATTCAGGCCGTGCTTGCGCAGTTTGTCGTGCAGTGTCTTGCGCGGTACGCCCAGGGCTTCGGCGAGGCTGCGCATGGAACCGTGGGGGCGAGTCAGTTCGGCCGCGATCAGGCTCTTTTCGAACTGCTCGACTTGCTCGCTCAGGCCGCCGGGTGTGGAGGTCAGGACGCCAGCCGCTGGGTTATCCGGCGAACTGTCCAGCGCCAGTTCCAGGCCCAGGGCGAAGCGTTCGGCGGCGTTCTGCAATTCACGTACGTTGCCCGGCCAGCTATGGCGCAACAGCAGCGCGCGCTGCCCCGGTTGCAGCTCATGCAGTGGCAGGCCGTGGCGGCTGCTGGCTTCGTCGGCGAAGTGCTGGAACAACATCAGTGCATCTTCACCGCGCTCACGCAGTGGCGGAATGCGCAGCGGCGCGACGTTGAGGCGGTAATACAAGTCGGCACGGAAGCGGCCCTGGTCGGCGGACTGGCGCAGGTCTTCCTTGGTCGCGGCGATGATGCGGATATCCAGCGGGATCAACTGATTGCCGCCCAGGCGCTCCACCACGCGCTCCTGCAACAGGCGCAAGAGTTTGACCTGTACATCCAGGCTCATGCTTTCAATTTCATCGAGGAACAAGGTGCCGCCGTTGGCGAATTCGAACTTGCCGATACGGCGCTTCTGCGCGCCGGTAAAGGCGCCGGGCTCATGGCCGAACAGCTCGCTTTCGACGACCGATTCGGCCAGCGCCCCGGCGTTGATCGCCACAAAGGGGCCGCTACGACGACTGGACAGGTCGTGCAGTGCGCGGGCGACCACCTCTTTGCCGGCGCCGGTTTCGCCGAGAATCAGCACATCAGCCTTGGTCGCGGCCAACGCGCCGATCTGTTCGCGCAGGCGCAGCATTTGCGGGGAGTGCCCTACCAGGCGCGTGCTCAGTTGCTGGCGGTCGCTGAGGGCCAGGCGCAGGCTGCGGTTGTCCAGCACCAGGCGGCGCAGGGCGAGGGCGCGACGCACGCTGTCGAGCAGGGCGTCGCTGGCGAACGGTTTTTCCAGGAAATCATAGGCACCGGCGCGCATGGCCTGCACTGCCAGCGGCACGTCGCCGTGGCCAGTGATCAGCAGCACCGGCAGGTCCGGGTCCTGGCCGTGCAGTTCTGCCAGCAACTCCAGACCGTCCATGCCGGGCATGCGGATGTCACTGACCACTACGCCTGGCCAGTCCCGTGACAAGCGCGCGGTGAGGCCGGTGGCTTCGCCCAGGGTCAGGACTTTCAGCCCGGCCAGGTCCAGGGTCTGGCACAAGGCCTGACGCAGGTGTGGATCGTCGTCGATCAACACCACCTGAATCTGGTTATCGATACTCATACACTGCGGTCCTCGGACGGTTGCAGACTGACGCCCGGCGAGCCGGCACGCAATTTCAAGGTTAACAGCGCGCCGCCTTCCTTGTGGTTGGCGAACAGCAGTTCGCCGCCAAAGGCACGCATCAGGGTGTCACAGATCGCCAGGCCCAAGCCCAGGCCCTGGGTGCGTGTCTTGGTGGTATAGAACGGCTCGCTGGCGCGGCCCAGGGCCTCCATGCAAAAGCCCGGACCGTTGTCGCGAATGTACAGGTTGACGCCCTGTTCGGTGGTTTCGGCACTCAGCCACAGTTTGCGCGGCGGGCCTTTTTCGGTGAGGGCGTCGAGGGCATTGGCCAGCAGGTTGCCCAGCACTTGGCGCAGGCGGGTTTCGCCGGCTTGCACCCACAGGGTCGCTTCCGGCAAGTCACGGATCAGCTCCACCTCCATCGACCGCCGCCGCTTGGCCAGCAACGCCAGCGCATCGTCCAGCGCCGGTTGCAGGGCCACGCTCTCTGGCGCATGGCGGTCGCGGCGGGCAAAGGCGCGCAGGTGGGCGATGATCGAGGCCATGCGCCCGGTCAGTTCGCTGATCAGCTTGAGATTGCCGCGCGCATCAGTGGTGCGCTCATGGTCGAGCAGGATCTCGGCGTTTTCCGCGTAGCTGCGAATCGCCGCCAGGGGTTGGTTGAGTTCATGGCTGATGCTCGCCGACATGGTGCCCAATGCCGACAGTTTGCCCGCCTGCACCAGGTCATCCTGGGCACGCACCAGCTCCTGCTGAGCGTGCTCGCGTTCCAGCACTTCCTGTTTCAGGCGACGGTTGAGGCCTTCCAGGTCGCTGGTCCGCTCGACCACGCGCGCTTCCAGCTCGCGACGGGCCTTGGCTTCAAAGGCAATGCGTTCCAGGTAATGGCGGCGGCGTTGCATCATCAACCCCAGCAGCAACATCAAGACCAAGAGCGTGGCGCCGCCCACCGCAACGACTGTACGCACCGGCCGGTTGATCAGCGAGCGCGGCGCGAGGATCTCCACGTTCCAGCCCGTCTCGGCGATGGCCGTTGATTGACGCAGCCAAGCGGTGCTGCTCAGGCTCAGCGGCTGCGGATCGCGGGTCGGGTAGGGCTGGATGGCGATGATGGCCTGGCGCTCTGCGGCGGTCAGCGGCCGGGTGGCGCGGAATCGCCATTGCGGGCGCGACGTCAGGATGACCACGCCGTTATGGTCGGTCACCAAGAGCTGTTCCGGGGTGTTGCCCCACAGGCTTTCGGTGTGGTCCAGGTCCACCTTGACCACCAGCACACCGATGATTTTCTCGCCATCACGCACGGCGGCAGCAAAGAAGTAACCGCGTTTGGCCGAGGTGGTGCCCAGGCCGAAAAAGCGCCCCAGGCGTCCGTCCATGGCTTCGCTGAAGTAGGGGCGGAACGAGAAGTTGCGCCCGACAAAGCTGTCCTGTTTATCCCAATTGGACGCGGCGAGGGTCTTGCCGCGGGTGTCCATCAGGTACATCACTTCCACTCCGGCCTGGGCGGCGACGTTCTTGAGCAGCAGGTTGGCGTTGACCAGGTTGGTGCTGACTTGGGGCGCATCCAGCGCTGTGCGCAGGGCCGGCAGGTCGCCGAGGATCTGCGGCAACACTTCATAGCGGTGCAGGGTGCCGAGCAGGTTGGCCACGTACAGATCGAGGGTCTGACGATTCTGCCCCGCCAGTTCGCTGCGGTAATAACGCTCAGCCAGGTGCTCCAGCGGCCACAGCAGCGGTGCCAAGCACAACGCCAGCAGGGCGAGGCTGCGCCAGCGGGGTCTACGCGGGAGGGATGGGGTCATGGGAGTCATGCGCCTGTGGGGACAGGCGCATTATGCCTAGTGCGGCTGTGCAAGACACTCGCGCAATGCGTCTTGCCAGCTCGGCTGGCTGACGTGCCATTGCTGCTGCAGGCGGCTGCAGTCAAGGCGCGAGTTCAAGGGGCGCTTGGCTGGCGTCGGGTAGGCACTGGAAGGGATCGCTTCCAGTTCGGCGCACGCTTTGCCCTGCGTGCGCAGATGCTCGCCAATGGCCTCGGCAAAACCGAACCACGAGGTCTCACCTTGGTTGGTCAGGTGGTAGATACCCCATTCTCCCGGTTCGCCCGCTTGCCAGCGCTCGATCAGCGCACGCGTGCTGCGCGCGATGCTGCCGGCCCACGTCGGCGCGCCGATCTGGTCGGCGACGATGCGCATCTGAGGTTTCTCCTGCAGCAGGCGCTGCATGGTCAGCAGGAAATTCTTGCCATGACTGGAATAGACCCAGCTGGTGCGCAGGACCAAGTATTCGCCGCCCACCGCCGCAATCGCCTCCTCGCCCGCCAGTTTGCTCTGGCCGTAGACGCCCAGCGGGTTCGGCGTGTCAGCTTCGGTATAGGGGGCCGGCTTGCTGCCGTCGAACACGTAGTCGGTGGAGTAGTGGATCAACGGGCTGCCCAGGGCCTTGGCTTCTTCTGCGAGAACACCAGGAGCAATGGCGTTGATCGCGAAGGCTGCGTCCGGCTCGCTTTCGGCTTGATCGACGGCAGTGTGGGCTGCGGCGTTGATGATCAGATCGGGGCGATGGACCCGGATTTGCTGGCGGATCTGGTCGGCGTTGGCCAGGTCAAGCTGGTCGCGGCCCAGGACGATGAGCTCGCCCAGGCCTTGGAGCTGCAGTTGCAGTTCTCGGGAGACTTGGCCGTGTTGGCCGGTGATCAAGACCTTCATGGGAAAAGGTCTGCCTCTTTCAGGCTTTTGCCGTTTTGATCCTTGCCGGACAGCGTCGGGGTACCGGCAAACTGCCAATCGATATCCAGATCAGCATCGTCCCAGCGAATGCAGCGTTCCGCAGAGGGCGTGTAGTAATCGGTGGTTTTGTAGAGGAATTCAGCAGAGTCACTGAGCACGACAAAACCATGGGCAAACCCCGGCGGAATCCACAGTTGACGGCTGTTTTCGGCAGACAAGCGCACGCTGGCCCATTTGCCAAAATGCGGTGAGCTGCGGCGGATGTCCACCGCTACGTCCAGCACTTCACCCGCTGTGACACGCACCAGTTTTCCCTGAGCGTGTTCGATCTGGTAGTGCAAACCGCGCAAGACGCCTTTTTGCGAACGCGAGTGGTTGTCCTGGACAAAATCCACGTGCTGACCAGTGGCTTGTGCGAAATTTCGGGCGTTGTAGCTCTCATAGAAAAAACCGCGTTCATCGCCAAAAACCTTCGGCTCGATGATCAGTACACCGGGCAACTCAGTGGCGGTCACATTCATGCAGTTTCCCCTGCGAGCGTGAAAAGATATTGACCGTAGCCGGTCTTGCCAAAGTACTTGGCACGCTCCAGCAGATGGTCACGGTCGATCCAGCCATTTTCGTAGGCGATTTCTTCCAGGCAGGCGACTTTCAAGCCCTGGCGATGCTCGATGGTCTGCACATAGGTGGAGGCTTCGAGCAGGCTGTCATGGGTACCGGTGTCCAGCCAGGCAAAGCCGCGGCCGAAGCGCTCTACGTGCAGGTCGCCACGCTTGAGGTAGGCGTTGTTGACGTCGGTGATCTCAAGCTCCCCACGGGGCGAAGGCTTAACGTCCTTGGCGATCTTGATCACGTCGTTGTCGTAGAAATACAGGCCGGTGACCGCATAGGGCGACTTGGGCTTGGCCGGTTTTTCTTCGATGGACAGGGCACGGCCTTCCTTGTCGAAGTCGATCACGCCAAAACGCTCCGGGTCCTTGACCCAGTAGCCGAATACCGTGGCGCCGCTAGCGCGCTCGGCCGCGGTGCGCAATTGATCGCCGAAGTGCTGGCCGTGGAAGATGTTGTCGCCCAGGATCAGGCACACCGGGTCTTCGCCGATAAACGCCTCGCCAATCAGGAACGCCTGGGCCAAGCCATCGGGCGACGGCTGTTCGGCATAACTGAAACGCACGCCAAACTGGCTGCCATCACCCAGCAGGTTGCGGTATTGCGGCAGGTCCACCGGTGTGGAAATCACCAGGATGTCTTTGATCCCCGCCAGCATCAGCACCGAGATCGGGTAGTAGATCATCGGCTTGTCGTACACCGGCAGCAATTGCTTGGAGACGCCTAGGGTAATGGGGTGCAAACGCGTGCCGGAACCGCCGGCCAATACGATTCCCTTCATCATGCAATCAGATCCTTAAAGTCGGTGTTGCCCAAACGTTCGCCCTGATAACTGCCGTCCTGGACCCTGCGGCACCATTCCAGGTTATCGAGGTACCACTGCACGGTCTTGCGCAAACCGGATTCGAAGGTTTCTTCAGGAACCCAGCCCAGCTCGCGTTCAATCTTGCTGGCATCGATCGCATAGCGCTGATCGTGGCCTGGGCGGTCCTTGACGAAGGTGATCAGGTCGGCAAATTGCGCGACCCCGGCCGGGCGCTGTGGCGCGAGCTCTTCGAGCAGGGCGCAGATGCCGCGCACCACGTCGATATTCTTCTGCTCGTTGTGCCCGCCAATGTTGTAGGTCTCGCCGACCACACCTTCGGTGACTACTGTGAGCAGTGCGCGGGCGTGGTCTTCGACGAACAGCCAGTCGCGCACCTGCAAGCCATCACCGTAGACCGGCAGTGGCTTGCCCGCGAGGGCGTTGAGGATCACCAGCGGGATCAGCTTCTCGGGGAAGTGGAACGGCCCGTAGTTGTTCGAGCAGTTGGTCAGCAAAACCGGAAGGCCGTAGGTGCGCTGCCAGGCGCGGACCAGGTGGTCGGACGCCGCCTTGCTGGCCGAGTACGGTGAGCTGGGCGCATAGGGTGTGGTTTCAGTGAACAGATCGTCCACACCATGCAAGTCGCCGTACACCTCGTCGGTGGAAATGTGATGGAAGCGGAACGCACGCTTGGCCGGCTCATCGAGCTTCTGCCAATAGGCGCGGGTGGCCTCGAGCAAGCTGTAGGTGCCGACGATGTTGGTCTGGATAAAATCCGACGGGCCGTCGATGGAGCGGTCGACATGGGACTCGGCTGCCAGGTGCATGATCGCCTGCGGCTCGAAGCGCGCCAGTACGGCGCTGACGGTGGCCTGGTCGACGATATCGGCCTGGACGAACTCATAGCGGCTGTCGGACGCGATGCTGGTCAGCGACTCCAGGTTGCCGGCGTAGGTGAGTTTGTCCAGGTTGAGCACTTGGTGCTCGGTGTTTTCAATCAAATGGCGGATCAGGGCAGAGCCGATAAAACCAGCGCCGCCGGTGATGAGAATGCGCATGTCGGGGGCCTTTTCCTTAGACGGACATTAAGCGAATGAAGCATAGCTTGAGTTGTGACGCAGGGCTGCGCAAGCGCGGTGTGCATTGGGGGTTGCCTTAACCCCCTTAAAGGTGGCGATATAGACGCCTGAAAAAACAGAGGTCGTCACAATGTTGCTCGCCACGTTGATTCATCGCGCCAGCCTGCCTTGTCCACACGTCAGCTCCGACCGGGCCGCACAGTTGCTCGAGCAGCATTACGGCCTCACCGGCACCTTGCAGTCACTGGGTAGCCAGCAAGACCTCAATTATAGAGTCGACAGCGACCGTGGCCGCTTTGTTCTGAAGATCTGCCGGGGTGACTACGCGGCCGTTGAGCTGCAGGCGCAGCACGCGGCGCTGAACAGTCTGAAGGCCGATGCACACGTGCAGGTGCCCGAGGTCATCCAGGCGCTCACCGGTGAAGAGTTGCTCTCGGTCGTGGTGGACGGCCAGACCCTGCATCTGCGGCTGTTGGGGTACATCGACGGCCAGCCGTTGACCCATCAGCCCCATCTGGGCCGTGACGTGATCGCAGGCTTTGGTGAGCTGTGCGGGCGCATGAACCTGGCGCTGGCCGATTTCAAGCACCCTGGTCTGGATCGCACCTTGCAGTGGGACCCGCGTCACGCCCAGGCATTGATTGCCCACCTGCTGGCGACGCTTGAAAACCTGCCCCAGCGTGCCGCACTGGAGCAAGCGGCCGAGCAGGTCGCGACGCGCCTGCACGCCGTGGCCGACCGCCTGCCGTGGCAAGCGGTGCACATGGACATCACCGACGACAACGTCGTGTGGCAGCGTGATGCTCAGCGGCATTGGCAAGTCCGGGGCGTGATCGATTTCGGCGACCTGGTGCACACCTGGCGCATTGCCGACCTGTCGGTCACCTGCGCCGCCCTGTTGCATCACGCTGAGGGCGACCCCTTTGCGATCTTGCCGGCGATCCAGGCCTGTCACGCGGTGACACCGTTAGAGCCGGCAGAATTGCAGGCGCTGTGGCCGCTGATCGTCGCCCGTGCGGCGGTGCTGGTCTTGAGCAGCGAGCAACAGCAGCGCCTGGACCCGGATAACACTTACCTGTTGAAAAACGCCGAGCATGAGTGGGAAATTTTCCATGTGGCGACGTCAGTGCCGTTTGAGCTGATGGAGGCGGCGATTCTAAGCAGCGTCGGGCAGGCACCGGCACCGATCGACGGGCAAGGCTTCGCGCCTTTGCTGCCGGGGCTGGTCGGGCGCGAGTTCGCGCTGATCGACCTGGGTGTACTCAGCCCGCATTTCGACGCCGGGAATTGGGAGCAACCCGGTATCGATCAGCGTTTGTTGCAGGATGCGGCGCTGGTGCACGGCCTGGCCGCGAGTCGCTATGGGCAATACCGTTTGTCGCGTACCCAGCCGGACAGCGCTCACGAGCCCGAGACCTTCCCGTTGCACGTCGAATTACAGGTGCCTCAGGGGACTGCCGTTGAAGCGCCGTTCGCCGGCATTGTACGATCGGGTGTCAATGGCGAACTCCAGGTGCACAGCAACGCGGTAAACGTACGACTGTGGGGCGTAAAAGCGCTGGTTCAGCCGGGTGGGGCGGTGCTCAAGGGCCAGGTGATCGGTGCGGTTGAAGGCCCGCTGACCGTGCAACTCTGCCGCACTGACGGGCCCGCACCGCTGTTTTGCACGCCTTCCCGCGCGCAGGCCTGGCAAACGCTTTGCCCTTCACCCGCAGCAGTGATGGGATTGGCCTGCGACGCCGAACCTGAGTTGGACCCCGAGGCCCTGCTGGCCCGTCGCGACGCCAGTTTCGCCCGTTCGCAAAAGCACTATTACGTCGACCCGCCGCGCATCGAGCGCGGCTGGCGCAATCACTTGATCGATATGCAGGGCCGTTCCTACCTGGACATGCTCAACAACGTGGCCGTGCTGGGCCACGGTCACCCGCGCATGGCGGCGGTGGCGGCGCGGCAATGGTCATTGCTCAACACCAACTCGCGCTTTCACTACGCGGCGATTGCCGAGTTTTCCGAACGTTTGCTGGCGCTGGCACCGGAAGGCATGGACCGGGTGTTCCTGGTCAACAGTGGTACCGAAGCCAATGACCTGGCGATCCGCCTGGCCTGGGCCTACAGCGGCGGGCGCGACATGCTCAGCGTGCTGGAGGCTTACCACGGTTGGTCGGTGGCGGCGGATGCAGTGTCCACGTCGATTGCCGACAACCCCAAGGCCTTGAGCAGCCGCCCGGATTGGGTGCACCCGGTGACGGCGCCCAACACCTATCGCGGTGAGTTCCGTGGGCAGGACAGCGCGCCCGATTACGTCAGAAGCGTGGAGCACAACCTGGCGAAAATCGCCGCGAGCAAGCGCCCATTGGCGGGCTTTATCTGTGAGCCGGTGTACGGCAATGCCGGTGGTATTTCGTTGCCACCGGGCTATCTGCAGCAGGTGTATGCGCGGGTACGCGCCCAGGGTGGCGTGTGCATCGCCGACGAGGTGCAGGTGGGTTACGGCCGCATGGGGCATTTTTTCTGGGGCTTTGAAGAGCAGGGTGTGGTGCCCGATATCATCACCATGGCCAAGGGCATGGGCAACGGCCAGCCCCTCGGCGCGGTGATTACCCGGCGTGAAATTGCTGAGGCGCTCGAGGCTGAGGGGTATTTCTTCTCGTCGTCGGGAGGCAGCCCGGTGAGTTGCCGGATCGGCATGGCCGTGTTGGATGTGATGCAAGAAGAAAAGCTGTGGGAAAACGCCCAGGTGGTCGGTGGGCATTTCAAGGCGCGGCTGGAACAACTGATCGATCGCCATCCTCTGGTGGGCGCCGTCCACGGTTCCGGCTTTTATCTGGGCCTCGAGTTGGTGCGCGACCGGCAAACGCTGGAGCCCGCCACCGAAGAAACCACGTTGTTGTGTGACCGCCTGCGGGAGTTGGGGATTTTCATGCAGCCCACCGGTGATTATTTAAACATCCTCAAGATCAAACCGCCGATGGTCACGTCCCGACGCAGTGTGGACTTCTTCGTCGACATGCTGTCGAAGGTGCTGGATGAGCAGCTGTAAATAATCGATTGTTATCGGTTAATTACTGTCATATTCATCGCCTATCATCTTTTTTCGCTTCTAAAGCCGATTTTTATCCGCTATAAAGTCGGCCTTCACCCCATTCGGAGTCCTGAACGCCATGACCACCCTGCACAGCACCCCTCGCGCCGATGGCTTCCACATGCCTGCCGAATGGGCGCCACAGACCCAGACCTGGATGATCTGGCCTGAGCGTCCGGACAACTGGCGCCTGGGCGGCAAGCCGGCGCAGGCCGCTCACGTGGCGGTGGCCAAGGCCATTGCACGGTTTGAGCCGGTCACCGTGGCGGTTTCCGCCGGCCAGTATGAAAATGCCCGTGCGCGCCTGGATGTGCCAAATATCCGTGTGGTGGAGATGTCCAGTGACGACGCCTGGGTGCGCGACACCGGCCCTACTTTTGTGATCAACCACACTGGCGAAGTGCGCGGCGTGAACTGGGACTTCAACGCGTGGGGCGGTTTTGACGGCGGCCTGTATTCGCCGTGGAACCGCGACTCGCAGGTCGGCGGCAAGATCCTCGAGATCGAACGCGCCCCGCGCTATCGCACCGAAGGCTTTGTGCTGGAAGGCGGTTCGATCCATGTCGACGGCGAAGGCACCCTGATCACCACCGAAGAATGCCTGCTCAACCCCAATCGCAACCCGCACCTCGACCGTGCCCAGATCGAAGCGGTGCTGAGCGCCAATCTGGCGGTGGATAAAATCATCTGGCTGCCGGACGGTCTGTTCAACGACGAAACCGACGGCCACGTGGATAACTTCTGCTGCTACGTGCGTCCAGGGGAAGTGCTGCTGGCCTGGACCGATGACCCGCAAGACCCGAACTACGCACGCTGCCACGCCGCGATGAACGTGCTGCAAAGCAGCACTGACGCTCAGGGTCGCTCGTTCACAGTGCATAAAATGCCGATCCCGGGGCCGCTGTATGCCACCGAGGCAGAGTGCGCCGGTGTAGACCCGGTTGACGGCACCCAGGAGCGTAATCCGACCGTGCGGTTGGCCGGTTCCTACGTCAACTTCCTGATCGTCAACGGTGGCATCATCGCGCCGAGCTTCGATGACCCGCTGGACAGCCAGGCCAAGGCGATCCTGCAGGACCTGTTCCCGCAGCACGAAGTGGTGATGGTACCCGGCCGCGAACTGTTACTGGGTGGCGGCAATATCCACTGTCTGACCCAACAGCAGCCCGCGCCGCACAAAAATTGAGTGCAGTTGTAACAGCATCCTGGCGATAGCCGGGGCCACCCGGTTTCAACGCCCCCAGCAAGCCCGCGCCCCAGCAAGGTCGCGGGCTTTTTTGTGTCCACCTGCCTATGAACACGAGACATTGGCATAGCTCTTGTATCGCTGTTGTCACAGTGGCCCAGGGTGATGACTGCGCAGTTCTGTCATAAACCTTGAGTAAGTTAGCCGCTCACGCAGTAGGAGAGAGCGCTGAAATGAATGCCGATATCAACCTGATGTACACGCGTACGTTCCACCCTTTGCGGGTTGACGGCGACGCGATTCATGCGCTGGCGCTCTGGTTGAAGGAAAACGGCTCGCGGCAGATCCGGCAGCAGCCTGATTGGCGCAGCGTGATGAGTGAACGGTACCCGGTGGGCTTGTTCAGTGAGGACGAAGTGCACGCGTTGTGCGAGTTGATAAACAACTAGAGAACACTGAGATCAAAATGTGGGAGCGAGCAAGCCCGCTCTCGCATTTGAAGGGTGTGTAGCTTTAGAAACTGTACGTGCCTGTCACCACCAGACTGCGCGGATCCCCTGGCTGAATCTGCGCCACACTGGTCGCAGACGCGTAGTAGGTTTTATCCGCGATATTGTTCAGCGCCGCCCGCACATCCCATTCCTTCTGGCGGAAGCCGGCCAATGCGTCCCAACGGCCATAGCCTGGCAGCACCACGGTGTTGAGGCTGTCGGCATAGCGATCGCCCACCAACGTCAAACCGGTTTCCGCATACCAGCCCATCTCCGGTTTCCAAGTGATGAACAGGCTGGCATTGCGCTTGGCCACATCGCTGACGCGCTTGCCTTCGAAGCCGTTGTTGTCCTTCTCGACCTTGGCATCTTGCAGGCCGACACCACCGCGCACGTACCAGTTGCCGACGAGCTTGCCGGTGGCGGTCAGCTCAACGCCGCGTGAGCGCTGCAAACCGCTGAGCAGGGTGATGGTGCGGTTCAGTGGGTCGCTGGTGCGGCGGTTGTAGAGTTCCAGTTCGTACACCGCCAGGGTGGTGCTCAGGCGGTCGTCGAGCCAGTCGCTCTTGACCCCGATTTCCTTCTGCTTGGTCAGCTCGGGACTCAGGTCGTTGACGCTGCCGGCGGCGTTTGGCGTGATGCCTATCAGGCCGCCACCCGCAGGCGAGAAGGTCTTGCTCCATGAGGCGTAGAACGAATGATGCTCCAGCGGCGTCCAGACCAGGCCGAAGCGCGGGCTGGTGCTGTGGCTTTTGACGTCCTGCCGGGTGTTGAGCAGCTTGTTCTTGGTGTCGACCTCGAAGCGGTCATAGCGCAGGCCTGCGAGTATCTGCCACTGGTCATTCAGGCGCAGTTGGTCCTGTACATAAAGGGCGCGGCTTTCGACTTCGGTGTGGTTGTCACTCGACACACTCATCCGCCCGGTATGGCTGAGGTTGCGATTGGGCTGGTTGAGGTCCAGGGGCGGTACGACGCGGCCGCCTTGTGCGACGGTAGTGGCGGTGTACAGCTTCGGATCACGGCGCTGGCTGCCCAGTTCAAGGCCGGTGAGCAGGCGGTGTTCAAGGCCGAAGGTGCTGAAGCCACCTTCGAGCTCGACGTTATTGAAGATGTTGAGGGTGGTCAGGTCCTGCTGCCAGCGCTGGCGCGTGACGCTTCTGGTCGCCGGGGTGTAGCCGGTGAGATAGGTGTTGTCGAAATCACTGTCGAGCTTGAACACGCCTAAGGTCTGGCGCAGTTGCCAGTTGTCGTTGAGCTCATAGGCCAACTTGGAGCGCAGCGACTGGGTCTTGTCGTCGATGTAATCGCGGCTGTCGCCGTAGGTCGTGCTGCGGCTCACATCTGCCGGCCGGCCGTTGACCCCGGGAATGCCACGGTCCGGCGTGCGGTTGTAGCGGCTGTATTCGTACTGCACCAGCCAGTTCAGGTCCGGCGTGAGCTGCCAGCTCATGGACGGCGCAAACAGTTGGCGATTGCCGCTGACGCCATCACGAAAGCTGTTGTTGTCCTGGTTGCCCATGTTCAGGCGCAGGCTGATGTTGTCGGTGGGGTCGGTGCTGAGGTCGGCATACACACTGCGCAGATCGTTGCTGCCGCCTTGGGCCTCGATGCTCGACGTGTGCCCGGCGGTGGGCAGTTTGCTCACGCGGTTGACGATCCCTCCCTGACCGCCTCGCCCGTAGAGTACCGCGGCCGGACCTTTGAGCACTTCGATGCGCTCGATGTTATGCAGGTCGCGAACGTACTGGCTGTCGTCGCGGATGCCATCCAGATAGAAGTCATTGCTCGCGTCGAAACCGCGGATGCGCAAACTGTCAAAACGCGTGTCTGCGCCGCTGCTCACGTTGGGAATCCCGCTCAACGCCTGGCCCAGGTCATTGGTGCCGTAGGAACGCAGGCTTTCGGTCTTCACTGAATCGATAGCCTGGGGCACATAACGCACCGGTGTGGCGGTGCGGGTGGCGGTGCTGGTTTCCTTGACGCGCGGGTCGTCTTCGTCAGCTTCGGCGCTGATCGAGGTTTCGGGCAAGGTGGTGGCCGCACAGGCAAAACCGGCAGACAGCAGAACAGAAAGCCCAAGGGTAAGGGGCGTCAGGCGAGGGGCTGGCATGAAGGAATGTATCCGAATTGTTAGGGAGGAAAACTGCGCGTTAATGGTAATGCTTTGCATTTGCGTAAGTTATGTATTCCCAAACGTACCGGCTTTGAAATGTATTACTAAATGTGTTTTTTGACGTTTCAGGTGCGGTTTTTTGTCGCTTTCAGAACGGCTGAAGCGCATCGCTTAGAATTATTTCGCCTAAATACAGACGATTCGCGAAATTGACACATAGTTCCGGGCGCGACTAGGATTGCGCCCAACGCCTGTGGCTAACCGCCATGACTCATCCAATAAAAAAGGCCCGCGGCATGTTCAGTCGTCCGCGGGCCTTCTTTTTTCCGGAATCAGTCGACACCAGAAAAGCGACACGGAGCCTGGTGTCACAGCGCGTACTCAACCAGGAATAAGGAATACAAGAAAATGTTGAAGCAACGGATGAGTCTGATCGCTCTGGGGATTTTGAGCGCATCGACAGCAATGGCAAACGACCAGGACCAGTCCAAGGGTTTTATCGAAGACAGCCACCTGAACATCGCCGCACGTAACGCCTACATCAGCCGTGACTACAAAAACGGCAAGCAAGACAAAGCCGAATGGGGCCAAGGCTTCATCGGCAAGCTCGAGTCTGGTTTCACCCAAGGCACCGTCGGTGTGGGTGTGGACGTGATCGGCCAATACGCTATCCGTCTGGACGGTGGTAAAGGTCGCGCCGGCGCGGGCGGTATCGACTTCTTCAAACCGGGCAATGGCACCACCGACAACCCTGGCTCGGCACCACACGACCTGGCCAAGGGCGGCGCTGCCGTGAAGTTCCGCGTTTCCAACACCGTGCTCAAGTACGGTGACCAGTTCCCGGCCGTGCCTGTGCTGCAGTACGACAACTCCCGTCTGTTGTCGGAAACCTACACCGGTACGTCGATCGTTTCCAAAGAGATCGCCGGTCTGCAACTGGACGCGGGTCACTTCACCAAAGAAGCGCGCAAGAGCGCGGAAGGCACCGACAGCGGCCGCCTGAAAAGCATCGACTACATCGGTGGTAGCTACAAATTCACCGAGAGCTTGTCGGCTGCGCTGTATGCCTCGGACATGCAGGACGTGCTGAAGAAGCAATACGTCAACGTCAACTACGTCCTGGCCCTGCCAGAGAAGCAGTCGCTGACGTTTGACTTCAACGGCTACAAAACCAAGCTGGACCGCAGCTTCGCCCTGGAAAACCAGAAAGATGCTGACGCCCGCGACAACAAAATCTGGAGCCTGGGCGCCACGTGGGCTGTTGGCCCGCACAGCTTCACCGTCGCTCACCAGCGCAGCACCGGAGACACCGGCTACCTGTACGGCGGCTACCGCAACGCTGGCGGCATCGGCGACGGTGGTAACACCATCCTGCTGGCCAACTCTTACTGGTCTGACTTCAACGGTAAGGACGAGCGTTCGTGGCAAGTCGGCTACGGCATCGATTTCGCCACCTTCGGCGTACCGGGCCTGACCTACAACGTCGCCTACGTGCGCGGTACCAACATCGACGACGGCACCAACCGCGGCGATGGCTCCGAGCGTGAAATCTGGAACCAGTTCAAGTACGTGGTCCAGAGCGGTCCGGCCAAAGACCTGAGCCTGCGTGCTCGTGCCTCGTGGCTGCGCGTCTCCAATAACGCTGACCAGTACAACGTAGGCGGTAACGAAATCCGTCTGTTCGCCGACTACCCGATCAACGTTTTCTAATTGATCTGGCGTCGCGCCTGATGCCAGGCGCTAAAAAACCCCGACTGGTTCGGGGTTTTTTTATGACCGCCAGTGCGAGACACGTTTGTTACACCACGGCACTGATGATGTATCCGGCCCCATCTTTATCCCCTCCCGATGCACGCCTACGGCTTCTTCTATATCACTCAACTTGCCATTGCCGAGATGGAAAAGAACAACGCCGGCGACATCGTCAACATCACCACCAGCCTGGCTGACCATGCAATCGATGGCGTACCGTCGATACTTGCCAACCTCACCAAAGGCGGCCTGAACTCAGCGACCAAGTCATTGGCGATCGAATATGCCAAGCGCGGTATCCGAGTGAATGCGGTAAGCCCAGGGATCATCAAGACGCCGATGCATGGCGAAGAAAGCCATGCTGCGCGGGAGCAATTGCACCCGGTTGGGCACAGGGGGGAGGTGAATGACATCGCCCAGGCGATTATTTATCTGGAGAATGCGGGGTTCGTGACGGGGGAGATTTTTCATGTAGACGGCGGGCAGAGTGCCGGGCATTGATCTACACGTCCCGGCTTGATTGGGCCGGGCGTTATCTTGTCTTGGTGAGGTTGTGCGCAGGCTGGGAAGGGGGTTCACCTGCCATTTGGCACTTTAAGAAATTGAGCTCTTCCGGGAAATAGGCAGAAGGCGACAAGGACGGAGAAGCTATCAACCAGGTGAGGGCGTCGGTTGAGCAAAAATGAAGCGTGGGCACTTTTTGGGCATTTTGGCCAAAACGACGCCCAAAGTTTTTCGTGTTTTCCAAACCCCAGAAACCACAAAGCCCCGCATTGCGGGGCTTCGAGATATGGTGCCGGCACCAGGAGTCGAACCCGGGACCTACTGATTACAAGTCAGTTGCTCTACCAACTGAGCTATACCGGCGTGTTAGGGCGACGATTATAGCGATTGGAAAGGTTCTGTAAACCCCTGAATTCTGACTATTTTTGCAAAACCCAAGCTTTTCTCACAGTCGCCCCTTTTTTCGACCAGCAAGGGTAGGATTCTTCTCTTAATGCCGAAGGGTCTATCTCGGCAATCTTGTCCAAACCAAAGGAAGCCCCATATGAAACGGACTCTCTCCCTGTCCCTCGTCCTCCTCACCGCCGCTCTCGGCGCGTGCTCCACCCATCAGTCGGCCAACGACCCCGCGCTGGTTGGCACTTGGAAAGGCTTGCGCACCGAGACCGGTAAATGCCAGTTCCTGTCGTGGACCAATACCCTCAAGCCTGACGGTCGTTTCGTTATTACCTTCTACCGCGATGCGCAGCAGACGCAGGTGATCCAGACCGAGCAAGGTTCGTGGGCCGCGGCCAATGGCAAGAATGAGCTGCGCACAGATGGCGTGCGTTCACCTGATGTGTACACCTATAAGCTGCTGGACGCAGACACCGTTCACTATGTGAGTGTGGCATCGGACCCCACCAGCGATTGCCAGGACGACTACCAGTTCACCGAGCGCCGTGTCCGCTGACAAGGCAGGTTTGCTTCAAAACCGGGCACTCGGGTGCCCGGCCGTCACAAGTTTCAACTCCCTTGCCCGCACCTTTCTCGTAGTCCAATACCTTTTTTTGCCTGGCGTGAGCATCAGCAGCAAAAGCCTACAGCCTGACTGCGATCAATTTGGTCTAGTTAATGGGGCGTATCTTCCAGGCTCAGCAGGTTTAGCGCTCTGGAGGTGTCGGCCCTGTGTTATTCGGCGTGGGTTTTGCTTTGTCGTCTTGGCTGCCTGTACAGCGATATACGGGCCGTGGCTTTGCGGGCGGTTGCGGATCGACCGCTCGGCAGTTTCGCCCTTGAATACAGGCGAGGTTTCCGTATTCTGTCGCGCGATATAAACCGTCCGTTTAATCGCGGTTGTGTGTAGGCAAATTTTTGAGACAGTTTAGGGCAATCGAATATTTGTTTATGGGTATGTCAGATTAGTGCCGTTTCTGACCACTCAGCCAACAAAAAATACGATAAATCAGTGCAAGTTCATGTTCTTACAGCGAATGCATTCTCTCTAAAGAATCTGTCATAAAAATGGCGCCACGCCGTTCGTCGGATAAGATTGAGTGAAAAGCATCAAAATACTGACACCATCATTGTGATATCACAGAATGCGCCCGACACCACATAACTAAAAAAATACAAGGTCAGCCTATTGCTGACCTTTTTATCGCCTTTAAAGCGCAAACCAGGTGGGGAGGGGCAGTGAGTGAGTCGAGCAGATGACATTTCAAAACTATTCAACAAGCTGGGTGCCAACCCGAGTGGCTACCGCGAGATCGACTTCGTCCACGAGTTCATCGAGGACGATGTAGAGGTCCTGGAAACCCCGGCGGTCGTTCGAGCCCTGCCTGTGATTGAAGCGCCGTCAGCGCCTTTGCTGCGTCTGTTGGAAGAGCTGAGCCAAGGCGAAGCCGACCACCTGCAGCCGCCCGAAGTGGTGGAAGGGCGGGACGGTGAGGTGTACTCGGAGCATTCCAGCCCCAAAGTCGTGGTGGTTGTCTCGGTAAAAGGCGGCGTTGGCCGCAGCACCCTGACTGCCGCGATTGCCAGTGGTTTGCAGCGTCAGGGGCGCCCGGCACTGGCCCTGGACCTGGACCCGCAAAACGCCCTGCGCCACCACTTGTGCCTGGGCCTCGACATGCCCGGCGTGGGCGCGACCAGCTTGCTCAATGAAAGCTGGGAAGCGCTGCCCGAGCGCGGTTTTGCCGGGTGCCGCCTGGTGGCATTCGGTGCTACCGACCACGAGCAGCAACAGAGCCTGAATCGCTGGCTGGGCCAGGATGAAGAGTGGCTGAGCAAACGCTTGGCCGGCCTCAAATTGAACGGCCAGGACACCGTGATCATCGACGTCCCGGCCGGCAATACCGTGTACTTCAGCCAAGCCATGTCGGTTGCCGACGCAGTGCTGGTAGTGGTGCAGCCGGACGTGGCGTCGTTCAGCACGCTCGATCAGATGGACAGCGTGCTCAAGCCCTCTCTCAATCGCAAAAAACCGCCACAACGCTTCTATGTGATCAACCAACTGGACGGTGCGCACCGCTTCAGCCTGGACATGGCCGAGGTGTTCAAGACCCGCCTGGGTGCTGCCCTGTTGGGGATGGTCCACCGCGACCCCGCGTTCAGCGAAGCCCAGGCCTACGGGCGTGATCCCCTTGACCCCACCGTCAACAGTATCGGCAGCCAGGACATCCATGCCCTGTGCCGCGCATTGCTCGAACGAATCGACTCGGACCTCCCATGACCGACACTACGTCCTCCACGCCCTTCGTCGAAGGGCGCGCTGAACAGCGCCTAAATGGCGCCATCGCGCGCTTCAATCGGTGGCCTTCGGCGCTGCGTACGGTACTGGTTGTTGCCAGTTGCGTGCTCGGCGCCATGCTGCTGCTGGGCATTATCAGCGCGCCGCTCGACCTCTACAGCCAATGCCTGTTTGCCGCCGTGTGCTTCCTGGCGGTGCTGGTACTGCGCAAGATCCCGGGGCGCCTGGCGATCCTCGCCTTGGTGGTGTTGTCACTGGTGGCGTCGTTGCGCTACATGTTCTGGCGCCTCACCTCCACCCTCGGTTTTGAAACCTGGGTCGACATGTTCTTCGGCTACGGCCTGGTCGCGGCCGAGTTCTATGCCCTGATCGTGCTGATCTTCGGCTACGTGCAAACCGCCTGGCCGCTGCGCCGCACGCCGGTATGGCTCAAGACCGAGCCGGAAGAGTGGCCGACGGTCGACGTGTTCATCCCGACGTATAACGAAGCGTTGAGCATCGTAAAACTGACTATTTTCGCCGCCCAGGCGATGGACTGGCCCAAGGACAAGCTGCGCGTCCACGTGCTCGACGACGGTCGCCGCGACGACTTCCGCGACTTCTGCCGCAAGGTCGGCGTGAACTACATCCGGCGCGACAATAACTTCCACGCCAAGGCCGGTAACCTCAACGAAGCGTTGAAGGTCACCGACGGCGAATACATCGCCCTGTTCGACGCCGACCACGTGCCGACGCGTTCCTTCCTGCAAGTGAGCCTGGGCTGGTTCCTGAAAGATCCGAAGCTGGCGATGCTGCAAACGCCGCACTTCTTCTTCTCCCCGGACCCGTTTGAAAAGAACCTCGACACGTTCCGCGCCGTGCCCAACGAAGGTGAGCTGTTCTACGGCCTGGTGCAGGACGGCAACGACCTGTGGAACGCCACCTTCTTCTGTGGCTCCTGTGCCGTGATCCGCCGTGAGCCGCTGCTGGAAATCGGCGGCGTAGCCGTTGAGACCGTGACCGAAGACGCCCACACCGCGCTCAAGCTCAACCGCCTGGGCTACAACACCGCTTACCTGGCCATCCCGCAAGCCGCGGGCCTGGCCACTGAAAGCCTGTCGCGCCACATCAACCAGCGTATTCGCTGGGCACGGGGCATGGCGCAGATTTTCCGCACCGACAACCCGCTGCTGGGCAAAGGCCTGAAGTGGGGCCAGCGCATCTGTTATGCCAACGCCATGCTGCACTTCTTCTATGGTTTGCCGCGCCTGGTGTTCCTGACCGCGCCGTTGGCCTACCTGGTGTTTGGCGCAGAAATTTTCCATGCGTCGGCGTTGATGATCGTTGCCTACGTGCTACCGCATTTGGTGCACTCCAGCCTGACCAACTCGCGGATCCAGGGGCGTTTCCGTCACTCGTTCTGGAACGAGGTCTACGAGACCGTACTCGCCTGGTACATCCTGCCGCCGGTGCTGGTGGCGCTGGTCAACCCCAAGGCGGGTGGCTTTAACGTCACCGACAAGGGCGGCATCATCGACAAGCAGTTCTTCGACTGGAAACTCGCGCGCCCGTACCTGGTGTTGTTGGCGGTGAACCTGGTCGGCCTCGGCTTCGGTATCCACCAGTTGATCTGGGGCGATGCGTCCACTGCCGTGACCGTGGCGATCAACCTGACCTGGACCCTCTATAACCTGATCATCACCAGTGCCGCCGTAGCCGTGGCCTCGGAAGCACGCCAAGTGCGTTCCGAGCCGCGTGTCAGCGCCAAGCTGCCCGTGAGCATCATTTGCACCGACGGCCGCGTGCTTGATGGCACCACCCAGGACTTCTCGCAAAACGGCTTCGGCTTGATGCTTTCCGATGGTCACTCGATCACCCAGGGCGAACGCGTGCAATTGGTACTGTCGCGCAACGGCCAGGACAGCCTGTTTGACGCCCGCGTGGTGTTCAGCAAGGGCGCGCAGATCGGCGCCCAATTCGAAGCCCTCAGCCTGCGCCAGCAAAGCGAACTGGTTCGCCTGACCTTCTCCCGGGCCGATACCTGGGCCGCGAGTTGGGGCGCCGGTCAGCCGGATACGCCGCTGGCGGCCCTGCGCGAAGTCGGCTCCATCGGCATCGGCGGCTTGTTCACCCTCGGCCGCGCCACCCTACACGAACTGCGTCTGGCCTTGAGCCGCACCCCCACAAAACCGCTAGATACGCTGATGGACAAGCCATGACCTCGAACATATTCGCTCGCCCTCATCCGCGCCGTGCACTGGCGCTGATGATCGCCTCGCTGATGGGCTTCAACACCCTCGCGCAAGCTGCCGAGCAAGCGGTTGCCACCGTGCCGGTACAAAGTACCGACACCGGCTACAGCCTGACCCTCAAGCAATTGGGGCGTCGCGACACCATGAACCTGCAAGGTGTGGAGTCGTCCGACAGCGTCAACTTTGATATCCGTGCCGATGAAGTGGTGAAGGGCGCGCAATTGTTGCTCAAGTACAGCTACTCGCCGGCGCTGCTGGCCGATCTGTCGCAGATCAACGTGCTGGTCAACGGCGAAGTCGCCGCCAGCCTGCCGCTGCCTAAAGAAGGCGCGGGCACGCCGCAAGAGCAGTTGGTGCAGATCCCGGCGCACTTGATCACCGAGTTCAACCGCCTGAGCCTGCAGTTCATCGGCCACTACACCATGTCTTGCGAAGACCCGCTGCACAGCAGCCTGTGGGCCAAGATCAGCAACAGCAGTGAGCTGAAAGTGCAGGTCGAGCCGATCGTGCTCAAAGACGACTTGGCCGTGCTGCCGCTGCCGTTCTTCGACAAGCGTGACGCACGCCAGGTGAGCCTGCCGTTCGTGTTCGCCACCGCTCCCGACAGCGCCGCGCTGGAAGCCGCCGGTGCTCTGTCGTCGTGGATCGGCGGCCTCGCCAGCTACCGCGGCGCGACGTTCCCGACCACCCTCGGTGAGCTGCCGGCCAAAGGCAACGCCATCGTGCTGGTGCAAACCGCCGACGCGATGGACATACACGGTGTTGCCGTTGCCAAGCCGGCCGGCCCGACCCTCACCCTCATCGCCAACCCGAACGACGCCAACGGCAAGCTGCTGATCGTCACCGGCCGTGACGGTGCAGAACTCAAGCGCGCCGCTAACGCGGTGGTGCTGGGCAACCCGGTATTGGCCGGTAACAGCGTGGTGATCACCAAGCTGGATACCCTCGCACCGCGTCGTCCATACGATGCCCCGAACTGGCTGCCAAGCAACCGCCCGGTCCGCCTGGGCGAGTTGATCGAACAGCAAAAACTCAGCGTGTCGGGCTACAACCCAGGCGCGATCAGCGTCGATATGCGCCTGCCGCCAGACCTGTTCAACTGGCGTGAAGAGGGTGTGCCGCTCAAACTCAAATACCGCTACACGCCGCAGCAGGTGTCGACCAACTCCTCGCTGCTGATCGGCCTGAATGATCAGTTCATGAAGTCCGTGGCATTGCCGTCGGTGAGCAACCTGGGCGGCGGCCAAACCCTGCTCGACCAGTTGAAGAAAGACGAAAGCCTGCCGCGTGAAGTGACGACCCTGTTGCCGATCAGCTCGGCATCGCCCAAGTCCAAGCTGCAAGTGCGCTTCATGTACGACTACATCAAAGAAGGCGAATGCCGCGACATCATCGTCGACAACATGCGCGGTTCGGTCGACCCGGACTCGACCCTCGACGTCACGGGCTACCAGCACTACATCGCCATGCCGAACCTGGGCGTGTTCAACGACTCGGGTTTCCCGTTCACCCGTTTGGCTGACCTGTCGGAGTCGGCCGTGGTCATGCCCGACAATTACGGTACCGACGAGCTGACCGCCTACCTGACGGTGCTTGGCCGTTTTGGCGAAGCCACCGGCTACCCGGCCACTGCGGTAAAAGTAGTGCAGGCCAAAGACGTGCAAAGCGTTGCCGACAAAGACCTGTTGGTGCTCGCCACCGCTGCCAACCAACCGCTGCTCAAGCAGTGGCAGCAATACCTGCCGGCGACCAGCGATGGCGAGCAACACCAGTTCCTACTGTCTGACCTGCCACGTTATGTGCGCAGCTGGATCAGCCCGGACCCGGCGGCCAACCAACACCCGGCCAACACCGGCATTACCTTCAAGGGCCTGAGCAACAGCACGTGGCTGGCGGGTTTCCAATCGCCGCTCAAGAGCGGTCGCAGCGTGGTGCTGATCGCCAGCAACCAGCCTCAGGGCCTGCTGGAAGCGACCAACGCGCTGATCGGCGGTGACGACTATAAAGACTCGATCCAAGGCAGCCTGGCGGTGGTGCAAGGCACGCAAATCAGCTCGCTGGTAGGCGATGAGCAGTACTACGTCGGCAAGCTCAACTACTTCAAATTCATGCAGTGGCAACTGTCGCAGAACCTGGGTTGGATGCTGTTGATCACCTTCCTCGGCCTGGCCGTGGTCACCAGCCTGATCTACTTGTCGCTGCGTGCCCGTGCAAAACGGCGGTTGGCATGAGCCCGCTTAAGAGCATGGCCCTGGCGGCGCTGGGCGCGGTGATGTTCGTCGGTAGCGCGCAAGCGCAAACCTGCGACTGGCCGTTGTGGCAGAACTACGCCAAGCGCTTCGTGCAGGATGATGGGCGCGTGCTGAACTCGTCCATGAAACCCACCGAGAGCAGCTCGGAAGGCCAATCCTATGCGATGTTCTTTGCCTTGGTCGGCAACGACCGTGCGAGCTTCGACAAGCTGTGGACCTGGACCAAGGCCAACATGTCGGGCGCCGACATCGGCCAGAACCTGCCCGGCTGGTTGTGGGGCAAAAAAGCCGATAACACGTGGGGTGTGATCGACCCGAACTCCGCCAGCGACGCCGACTTGTGGATGGCCTACGCCTTGCTCGAAGCGGCGCGCGTGTGGAATGCACCGCAGTACCGTGCCGACGCGCAATTGTTGTTGGCCAACGTTGAACGCAATCTGATCGTGCGTGTGCCTGGCCTCGGCAAGATGCTGTTGCCAGGCCCGGTGGGCTACGTGCACGCCGGTGGCCTGTGGCGCTTCAACCCGAGCTATCAGGTGCTGGCGCAACTGCGTCGCTTCCACAAAGAACGCCCGAATACCGGCTGGAATGAGGTGGCCGACAGCAACGCCAAAATGCTTGCCGATACGGCCAGCAACCCTCACGGCCTCGCGGCCAACTGGGTCGGTTACCGCGCCACCAGCGCCAACACCGGGCTGTTCGTGGTCGACCCGTTTTCCGATGACCTGGGCAGCTATGACGCGATCCGCACTTACATGTGGGCCGGCATGACCGCCAAGGGCGATCCGCTGGCGGCGCCCATGTTGAAATCCCTGGGCGGCATGACGCGGGCCACCGCAGCATCGGCCACCGGCTACCCACCGGAAAAAATCCATGTACTGACCGGCGAAGTCGAGAAAAACAACGGCTATACGCCGATGGGCTTCTCGGCCTCCACCGTCGCCTTCTTCCAGGCTCGCGGCGAAACCGCGCTGGCGCAGTTGCAGAAGGCCAAGGTCGACGACGCGCTCGCCAAAGCCCTGGCCCCTTCGGCGCCGGACACCGCGCAGCCGATCTACTACGACTACATGCTCAGCCTGTTCAGCCAGGGCTTTGCCGATCAGAAGTACCGTTTTGAACAAGACGGTACGGTCAAACTTTCCTGGGAGGCCGCATGCGCCGTCACACGCTAGCCATTGCGATTCTCGCCGCCCTGGCCTCCACCGCCAGCGTCGCTGAAACCAGCGACCCGCAGTCCCTGCTGATTGAGCAGGGCTACTACTGGCAGGCGAAAAAGAACCCCGAACGCGCCCTGGAAACCTGGCAGAAATTGCTGCGCCTGAGCCCGGACCAACCGGATGCGCTGTACGGGATCGGCCTGATCCAGGTGCAACAGAACCACCCGGCCGAAGCGCAAAAGTACCTGGCCCGTTTGCAAGCGTTGAGCCCGGTGCCGCGCCAGGCCTTGCAACTGGAACAGGACATCACCGTTGCGGTTCCGGACAACGCCAAGTTGCTGGAACAGGCGCGTGAACTGGGCGAGCCGGAGGCCGAGCGTGAACAGGCTGTGGCGTTGTATCGCCAGATTTTCCAGGGCCGTCAGCCTCAAGGCCTGATCGCCCGCGAGTACTACAACACCCTGGGCTTTACCGCCAAAGGCAGCAGCGAGGCCATCGCCGGCCTGCAGCGCCTGACCCGTGAACGCCCGAACGACCCGATCGTTGCGCTGTTCCTGGCCAAGCACCTGGCGCGTAACCCGGCCACCCGGCCTGACGGTATACGGGCCCTGGCTAAACTGGCATCGAACAACGACGTGGGCGGCAACGCCGACGAAACCTGGCGCTTCGCGCTGGTCTGGCTCGGCCCGCCGAAGCCGGACCAGGTTTCGCTGTTCCAGCAGTTCCTCACCGTGCACCCGGATGACAGCGAGATCCGCGCGCTGATGAACAAAGGCATCGCCCAAGGTAAAGGCGGTGGCACCTGGCAGCGTGATCCGCAGATGACCAAGGCTTTCAAGGCGTTGGATGACGGCGACCTGAAAACCGCCGAGCCTCTGCTGGCGGCGCGCCTTGCGCAAAAATCCAATGACGTTGATGCCCTCGGCGGCATGGGCGTGTTGCGTCAACAGCAAGAGCGCTACAGCGACGCGGAAAACTACCTGGTCCAAGCCACGCGCTTGCCGGGTGGCGCTGCTTGGCAGTCGGCCTTGAATGATGTGCGCTACTGGAACCTGATCAGCCAAAGCCGTGACGCCCAGCGTGCCGGTCGTAGCGCCCAGGCCCGCGACCTGGTGGCCCAGGCCGAACGCCTGAACCCAGGCCAGCCTGGCGCGGCTATTGCGCTGGCGGGCTTCCAGGCCCAGGACAACCAGTTCGACGACGCCGAAGCGGGCTACCGCAAAGTGCTGGCTCGCCACCCTGGCGACCCGGATGCCTTGAGCGGCTTGATCAACGTGCTGTCCCAGTCGGGCCAGCCGGATGAAGCCTTGAAGCTGATCGACTCGGTGTCGCCGGCCCAGCGCGCCAAGTTCGCACCGAGTGTGAAAATCAACGCGTTGCGCGCGACCCAGGTGGGCAAGCTGGCCGAGCAGCGGGGGGATCTGAAGGCCGCGCAAGCCGCCTATCGCCAGGCCCTCGATGCCGACCCGGAAAACCCCTGGACCCGCTTCGCCTTGGCGCGCATGTACCTGCGCGACGGGCAGATCCGCAACGCGCGAGCCTTGATCGACGGCTTGCTCAAGTCCCAGCCCAACCAACCCGATGCGCTGTACACCAGCACCTTGTTGTCGGCGCAATTGAGCGAGTGGAAGCAAGCCGAGGCCACCTTGGGGCGTATCCCCACGGCACAGCGCACGGCGGACATGAACGAACTGGCGACCGACATCGCGCTGCACCAGCAGACCGACATCGCTATCGAAACCGCTCGCCGTGGCCAGCGCCCGGAAGCCTTGGCGTTGCTCGGACGTTCCGAACCGCTGACCCGCAATAAACCCGAGCGTGTGGCCGTGTTGGCCGCCGCCTATGTGGAAGTGGGGGCTGCGCAGTACGGTCTGGACATGATGCAGAAGGTGGTGGAGAACAACCCCAACCCGACGGTCGACCAGAAGCTGCTGTACGCCAACGTGCTGCTCAAGGCCAACAAATACAGTGAGGCGGGCGAGATCCTGCGCGAAGTACAAGGCCAGCCTTTGACCGAGACCGGCCGCCAGCGCTACGACGATTTGATCTACCTGTACCGGGTCAAGCAGGCCGACGCCCTGCGTGAGAAGAACGACCTGGTGGCGGCTTACGACATGCTGTCCCCGGCCCTGGCCCAGCGCCCGAACGACGCCTTGGGCGTCGGCGCCCTGGCGCGGATGTACGCCGCCAGCGGCAATGGCAAGAAGGCCATGGAGCTGTACGCGCCGTTGATCCAGCAGAACCCCAATAATGCGCGCCTGCAACTGGGCCTGGCGGACATCGCCCTGAAAGGTAATGACCGTGGCTTGGCGCAAAGCGCCAGTGACAAGGCGTTGGCCCTGGAGCCGGGTAACCCGGAGATCCTCACCTCGGTCGCGCGCATCTATCAGGGCCTGGGCAAGAACAGCGAAGCCGCGGAACTGCTGCGCAAGGCCCTGGCGATTGAAAACGCCATGAAGGCCAAGACCCAGGTAGCCCAGGCCAGCGCTCCAGGTACGTCGTATAACCCGTTCGTGGGCTTGCCGGGCCAGCGTCGCCAGGTCACCGACCTGACCGTTGCCGGCGCGGTACCGCCACCGATCGATGCACCGACCAAGTCCGTGACGTCCAACGCGTTTGCGAGTGCCACGTCCAACGACTTGAGCGACCCGTTTGTGCCGCCATCGAGCATTGCGTCGATCGACAGCCCCGAGCTGAGCCCGGCGCGTCGTGCGCTGGACACTATCCTGCGTGACCGTACCGGTTATATGGTGCAGGGCTTGAGCGTACGCAGCAACAACGGTGAGAAAGGCTTGAGCAAAATCACCGATGTGGAAGCGCCGTTTGAAGCGCGGATGCCGGTGGGGGATAACACTGTGGCGCTGCGGGTGACGCCGGTGCATTTGAGTGCTGGTAGCGTCAAGGCTGAGTCGTTGTCGCGCTTTGGTAAAGGCGGCACAGAGCCGGCGGGCTCTCAGAGCGATAGCGGTGTCGGTTTGGCCGTGGCGTTTGAAAACCCGGATCAAGGCCTCAAGGCTGACGTCGGCGTGAGCCCTCTGGGCTTCCTCTACAACACTCTCGTGGGCGGCGTGAGCGTGTCGCGTCCGTTCGAGGCCAATTCGAACTTCCGCTACGGCGCCAACATCTCGCGGCGCCCGGTCACCGACAGCGTCACTTCCTTTGCCGGCTCCGAAGACGGCGCGGGCAACAAGTGGGGGGGCGTCACCGCCAACGGCGGCCGTGGCGAGCTGAGCTATGACAACCAGAAACTGGGCGTCTACGGCTACGCGTCGTTGCATGAGTTGCTGGGCAACAATGTTGAAGACAACACCCGCCTGGAGTTGGGCAGCGGTATCTACTGGTACCTGCGTAACAACCCGCGCGACACGTTGACCCTGGGTATCAGCGGTTCGGCGATGACCTTCAAGGAAAACCAGGACTTCTACACCTACGGCAACGGCGGTTACTTCAGCCCGCAGCGCTTTTTCTCCCTCGGCGTACCGATTCGTTGGGCGCAAAGCTTTGACCGCTTCAGTTACCAGGTAAAAAGTTCGGTGGGCCTGCAGCATATCGCGCAAGATGGCGCGGATTATTTCCCTGGCGACAGCACGCTTCAAGCCACCAAAAATAATCCAAAGTACGACAGCACCAGCAAGACTGGCGTCGGCTACAGCTTCAACGCCGCCGCCGAATACCGCTTGAGCTCGCGCTTCTACCTGGGCGGCGAAATCGGTCTCGACAACGCCCAGGACTACCGCCAGTACGCCGGTAATGCTTATCTGCGCTACTTGTTCGAAGACCTGAGCGGGCCTATGCCCTTGCCGGTCAGCCCGTACCGTTCCCCTTATTCCAACTGATTAATCGGAGTCATTCATGCCTGTTTCTGCGATTGCCGGCCTAACCATGCTGGTATTGGGCGAAAGTCATATGAGCTTTCCCGATTCGTTGCTCAACCCGCTGCAAGACAACCTCACCAAGCAAGGCGCGGTGGTTCACTCCATCGGTGCGTGCGGTGCCGGTGCGGCGGATTGGGTTGTGCCGAAAAAAGTCGAATGCGGCGGCGAGCGCACGCCCACCGGCAAGGCCGTGATCTATGGCAAAAACGCCATGAGCACCACGCCGATCCAGGAGCTGATCGCCAAAGACAAACCCGACGTGGTCGTGTTGATCATCGGCGACACCATGGGCTCCTACGCCAACCCGGTGTTCCCTAAAGCCTGGGCCTGGAAAAGCGTGACCTCGCTGACCAAAGCCATCACCGACACCGGCACCAAGTGCGTGTGGGTCGGCCCGCCATGGGGCAAGGTCGGTTCGCAGTACAAGAAAGACGACACCCGCACCAAGCTGATGTCGTCGTTCCTCGCCAGTAACGTGGCGCCGTGCACCTACATCGACTCGCTGACGTTCTCGAAGCCAGGCGAGTGGATCACCACCGACGGCCAGCACTTCACCATCGACGGCTACCAGAAGTGGGCCAAGGCCATCGGTACAGCCTTGGGTGACCTGCCGCCATCGGCCTACGGTAAAGGAAGCAAATAATGAAACGGATGACCCTGGGCCTGGCGACCTTGCTCGCCAGTGTCAGCGCCTACAGTGCCGACATCCCGCTGTACCCGACCGGCCCGGAGCAAGACGCAGCATTCCTGCGTTTTGCCAACGGCACCCCTGGCGAATTGAAGCTGGTGGCGGACGGTTCCAAGGCCAGCCTGGTGTTGAGCGGCGACAAACCCGTGTCGGCGTTCCTGCCGGTTGTCGGCGGCGACAAGCCGATCAAAGGCGTATTGAGCAGCGGCGGCAAAAACGCTGATTTCTCGGTGAAAGTGGCGCCGGGCGAATTTGCCACGGTGGTTGCACTGGTCGATGCCAAGGGCGCCACGCGCCAATTGGTGGTGCGTGAAGTGCCGGACGACTTCAATGCGCTCAAAGCCTCACTGGCCTTCATCAACGCCGACGCCACCTGCGCCGACGCCAGCCTGGAAGCCGTGGCGCAAAAGGCCGACCTGTTCAAGCAGGTCGCTGAAGGTGCCGTGCAGCGGCGCATGATCAACCCGGTGGAATTGTCGGTGCAGCTCAAATGCGCCGGCTCGCCGGTGGGCCAGCCGTTGACGTTCACCCTCAAGGCGGGCGAGCGCTACAGCGTATTGGCCGTTCCTTCAGACACAGGCTCGAAGTTGCTGTTCGCCTCTGACGCACTCGCTAACTGATCGGGCCCGACACCACCATGGTCTTTGCCTCACTCGAATTCCTCACGCTGTTCCTGCCGGCCTTCCTGTTGATCTATGCCCTGGCTCGTCCGAGCTGGCGCAACGTGATCCTGTTGATCGGCAGCTGGTTGTTCTACGGCTGGTTGAGCCCGTTGTTCCTGTTCCTGCACATGGTGTTGACCGTGGTGGCATGGGTCGGCGGCTTGCTGGTGGACCGCTCCCGTGAGGACGGCAAAGGCCGGGTGCGCCTGTTGATCGCGTTGATCGTGTTCAACACGGCCGTGCTGTGTTGGTACAAGTACGCCAACATCGTCGCCGGCACGGTGAGCGAGGTGATCACCTGGTACGGTGCGATGCCGCTGGACTGGCAGCGCGTGGCCTTGCCGGCGGGCTTGTCGTTCATCGTGTTGCAGGCGATTTCCTACCTGGTGGATGTGCACCGTCATACGGTGCCGGTGGAGCGCAGCTTCATTAACTACGCCACCTATATCTCGATGTTCGGGCACTCGATTGCGGGCCCGATCATCCGTTACGACTGGGTCCGCCGTGAGCTGAGCCAGCGGTATTTCAACTGGGCGAATTTCTCCCTGGGCGCACGGCGCTTCATGATCGGCATGGGCATGAAAGTGCTGGTGGCCGACACCTTGTCGCCGCTGGTGGACATTGCCTTCCACCTGGAGAACCCCAGCCTGGTGGACGCCTGGATCGGTTGCTTGGCGTATTCGCTGCAACTGTTTTTCGACTTCGCCGGCTACAGCGCCATGGCCATCGGCCTGGGCTTGATGCTGGGCTTCCACTTCCCGGAAAACTTCAACCGGCCGTACCTGGCCAGCAGCATCCAGGACTTCTGGCGGCGTTGGCACTTGTCGTTGTCCAGTTGGCTGCGCGACTACCTGTACATCGCGCTGGGCGGTAACCGTGACGGCGTCTGGCGCACCTACCGCAACCTGTTCCTGACCATGGCGATTGCCGGGTTGTGGCACGGCGGCGACAGCTGGAACTACCTGTTGTGGGGTTCGGCCCACGGCGTGGCGCTGTGTGTTGACCGCGCATGGTCGCGGTCGAGCTTGCCGAGCATTCCGCCGGTGCTGGCGCACGTTCTCACGCTGCTGTTTGTGTGCCTGGCCTGGACGTTGTTCCGCGCGCCGGACTTCCATTCGGCACTGACGATGTACGCTGGCCAGTTCGGTCTGCACGGCATGGCCTTGGGTGACGCGATGGCCGTGGCCATGCGCCCGGCCCATGGCATGGCGGCGTTGCTGGGGCTGGTGTGCATCATCGCGCCGATCTGGCAGGTGCGTTGCGAACAGCGCTTCGGCACCCAGCCGTGGTTTGTGGTGGCGGCCTCGCTGTGGCCGGTGGCCGGGTTTGTGTTGTCGTTCGCGCTGATTGCCAGCCGCGACGCCGTACCGTTTCTGTACTTTCAGTTCTAAGGACGCCCGACCATGCCTGCTCCTACCGCGCCGACTCCACCGAGCGACTTGGCCGTTCGCACCAGCCCCTTGGCGGCCTGGGTGCTGGTGCCCTTTTTGGCGGCGGGGCTGCTGTCCTGCGTTTGGCTGATGGTGAAGGGGCCGATCAGTTATGTGCCGGCCAAGGTCGACAGGGACATGTTGCTGCACGGTGACCTGACCCACCGGTTTGCCAAGGAACTGTCCAAGGCGCCGATGGCGATCCAGGCCGCCAACCTGGAGCGCGGCGGCAGCTGGCTGGCGTTTGGCGACACCGGGCCGCGCGTACGTCCGGGTTGCCCCGGCTGGCTGTTTATCAGCGATGAGCTGCGCATCAACCGGCATGCCGAGGCCAATGCCCAGACCAAGGCCCAGGCGGTGATCGACCTGCAAAAACAACTGGGTCAAAAAGGTATCGACCTGCAAGTGGTTGTGGTGCCGGACAAGAGTCGCATCGCCGCCGCCCAACGCTGTGGCCTGTACCGCCCGGCGGTGCTCGATAACCGGGTGCGGGATTGGACCGCCATGTTGCAGGCCGCCGGCGTTTCCGCGTTGGACCTGACCGAAACATTGAAACCGCTGGGCGCCGAAGCCTATCTGCGCACCGACACCCACTGGAGCGAAATCGGCTCCAACGCGGGGGCCAAGGCCGTGGCGCAGCGTACCCAGCAGCGCGGCATCAAGGCCACGCCGGAGCAAACCTTCGACATCACCCAGGCGCCGCTCGCCGTGCGTCCGGGCGACTTGGTGCGCCTGGCCGGTCTCGACTGGTTGCCGCCCACGTTGCAGCCGCCAGGGGAATCGGTCGCGGCCAGCACGGCCCATGAAACCGGTGGTGCGACCAGTAATGCCGACGACCTGTTTGGCGATGCCGGCCTGCCCAATGTGGCGCTGATCGGCACGTCGTTCTCGCGTAACTCCAACTTTGTCGGCTTCCTGCAAAAGGCCCTGAATGCGCCTGTGGGCAATTTCAGCAAGGACGGCGGCGAATTCTCCGGTGCGGCCAAGGCGTACTTCGACAGCCCGGCGTTCAAGCAAACCCCGCCTAAGTTGTTGATTTGGGAGATTCCAGAGCGCGATTTGCAAACGCCGTACGATGTCATCACGATTGGCCAGTAATTTGACGATTGTCCGTTTGTCTAAAAAATAAACAGTGCAAGCATCAAAATAATGACACTTTTGCGGGCTTGAAGCAGACTGCCTGCACTAGGGCGACGACAAAAAGACCTGCGGTAAGCAGCCGGATGAGCTGGCCTTTTCACGTCGTTAAGCTTCGCCGTGATGAGGAATCCGCTATGAGCTTTACAGATGGTCTTCTCGTTCTGCTGGGCAAAGACGTCAGCCGTGATGCCCAAGGGCTGGATGCGCGGCTGCATTTTTTTGGCAGCATTCCCGTGGATGACGGCACCCCGTTTCCCCCTCAAACCCCCAGTACGCAGGCGCAGTCCCAGTCCGTGGATAAGGGGGTACGACGTCCGTGCGTGGTGGCGTTGGTGTCGGTCAATGGCGGCGTGGGGCGCAGTACCTTGGCGACGGCCTTGAGCAGCGGTTTGCAGCGCCTGGGTGAGTCGGTGGTCGCCGTGGACCTGGACCCACAGAACGCCCTGCGGATGCACTTCGGTGTCAGCCCCGCCTCGCCGGGTATCGGCCCGACAAGCCTGCGCAATGCGCAGTGGCACAATATCCAGCAGCCAGGCTTTGTCGGCAGTCGGGTGATCACCTTTGGCGACACCGATATGCGCCAGCAGGACGACCTGCAACGTTGGCTCAAACATGAACCGGACTGGTTGGCGCAGCGCCTGTCTGCATTGGGCCTGAGCGCCCGTCATACCGTGATCATCGACACCCCCGCCGGCAATAACGTCTACTTCCATCAAGCCTTGAGCGTGGCCGACGTGGTGCTGGTGATTGCCCAAGCCGACGCCGCCTCCCTGGGCACACTGGACCAACTCGACGGGCTGTTGGCACCGCACCTTCAGCGCGAGCGCCCACCGCATGTGCACTTTGTGATCAACCAACTGGATGAGGACAATGCCTTCAGCCTGGATATGGTGGAGGCGTTCAAGCAGCGGCTCGGCACCAGAGAGCCTCTGGAGGTGCACCGCGATATGGCGATCAGCGAGGCGCTGGCGTTTGGTATCGACCCATTGGATAGCCAGGCATTGAGCTTGGCGGGGGACGATATCACCGAGCTTTGCCGGCTGTTGATTGCACGTAAAAAACGGCTTTAAATTGCGCTTTATTCGCTTAACGCCAGATGCTTATGCACAATCGGTTGGAGGGCAATGTCCCGAAACAGCCGTTATGTGGAGGCGTTCTCATCACGCCGCAACTGCCTGTTTTGAGTGCGTTTTATTTTGTGAACAAAAAATGACCAGCCTGGCTTTTGGCCTGTAACGCAGATGGCTACGGGCTCTGTAAAGAATTCATCAACAGAGTTATCCACAGGCTGTGCCGCGACAATTTCGCCCCTTAATCGCGCTCGGCAAGCACCATCAAGTTGCGCGGCGTCAATGCCGGTTCGCAAAAGGTGCCGACGTCCACCCTGTAGCCGTTTTCGCCGAGAAACAGTGCCCGATCCAGCACCAGCCATAACTCCAGCGGGCGCCGAAACAGACCACGCACCAATTCCAGATTTCTGACCTCTGCCAGGCGTCGCCAGCCATACGCCTCTAAACCCGCCCAATCCTGTTCGTCTGTGGATAACCCTTTGAGTTTTGCCAGCGCGTGGCAGTAGTCCGCGAAGGGCCTGTCCAGCCAGCTCGCGGGCAGGGACGGCGTGGGCAGGTACTCGTCACAGCCACGCAACTGGCGTTGCAGTTGATCGAAACCCAGGCGTCGCGCCATGGACGTGTCCCGCTGCAAACGCACCCGTTTGCCCGCGGTGACGGTTTCGCTCAGCGGCAGGCCGAGGTCATCGATCGACAGTTGCAGGGGGGAAGCACGACCGGCGCTGGACAGTGGCTGGTAGGTCTGGGCGTTGATGCGGTTGTAGCAGCAGGGCGCCAGCGCCAACTGTTTGCAGCCGGCGGCGCTGGCCAGGTGCAGCAGGCGTACATGCAGGTCGCCACAGGCATGCAGGGCGACGGGCGTGTGTTCGGGGCCGATAGCCACAGCGGCCATCACGTCTTGCAGGCAATGCGTGACGGGCAGGCCGTGATGCTCGCTCAAGGCCTGGCCTGCGGCGATCAGCGCCGGGTCGTATTCCAGGCAGGTCAATGCTTGATCTGCCTGCAACAGGCGACGACCCAGATGGCCTTTTCCCGCACACCAGTCCAACCAGTGCCTGGGCTTTTGCGCAAACTGCAGCGCGGCGCCGAACGCTTCGATTTGTGCCCATTTACGGCCAGGCACATCGACGCTAAGGCGATGGCGAGCGGGTGCCAAGGGCTGCATCGGTAACTTATCCACAGCACTGAGCTGCCGGGCTTGCGCGGCAAGCTGCGGAAACGGCGCGGGTGCCGCCAGGTCGTGGGGCTGATTGTGGCTGGCTTCGGCAGCGGCTAACGAGCGTCGGCGTAGCCACTGGGCGAGTTCGGGGTGCTGGGTTTCCCAAGGTAAATACAGGTGCGTAAAGGGCCGTGGTTTCCACAGCCCTTGGTGTTCGGTCAGGAATGCATCCAGCGCCTGGAAGCGTGCCTCAACGTCCTTGACAGGCATCAACGCGCAGCCAGCGTTCCAGCAGTTTGAAGCCGCGTACCAGCAGGTACGACATCAGCAGGTAGAACACACCGGCGGTGAAGAACATATCCACTGTCAGGTAGTTGCGCGCAATGATCGTCCTGGCCATGCCGGTCAGCTCAAGCAGCGTTACCGTACTCGCCAGCGAGCTGGCCTTGAGCATCAGGATCACTTCGTTGCTGTAGGCCGGCAAGCCGATACGCGCGGCGCGCGGCAGGATGATGTAGAACAACGTCTTGGGCTTGGACATGCCCAGGGCGCGAGCGGCTTCGATTTCGCCCGGGGGAATAGCCTGGATCGCACCGCGCAGGATCTCGGCGATGTACGCGGCGGTGTGGAGGGTCATGGTGGCCGTGGCACACCAGAACGGATCACGCAGGTACGGCCACATGGCGCTGGTGCGCACGGCATCGAACTGGGCCAGGCCGTAGTAGACCAGGAACAGTTGCACCAGCAGCGGTGTGCCACGGAAGAAAAAGATGTAGGCGTAGGGCAGCGAACGCACATACCAACGCTTGGACGCACGAGCGACGCCCAGCGGAATCGCGAGTATCAGGCCAAGAATGACAGCGATGCCCACCAGTTCCAGGGTCAGGATGGCGCCTTGGATAAACTTTGGCAGCCACTTGATGATGACTTCCCATTCCATTACGTCGTCCTCACGAAGCCGCGGGCGGCGCGTTGTTCCAGGAAATGCATGCCGACCATCGACAGCGAGGTCAGGCCCAGGTAGATGAAGGCCGCGACCAGATAGAAGGTGAAGGGTTGCCGGGTAACGGTGACCGCAATCTGCGCGTGACGCATGATTTCTTCGAGGCCGATGACCGTGACCAGCGCAGTGTCCTTCATCAGGATCATGAACAGGTTACCCAGGCCTGGCAGCGCGATGCGCCACATCTGCGGCATGATCAGGCGGGTGAAAATCCGGGTTTTCGACAGCCCCAGCGCCAAACCGGCTTCGCGATGGCCCTTGGGGATGGCGATGATCGCGCCACGCAGAACCTCGGTGGCATAGGCGCCGTAGCACAACCCCAAGGCGATGACCCCGGCGGCGAAGGCGCTGAGCGAAAGGTCGGGGATGCCGAAAACTTCACCCAGTTCGCGCACTACATTGATCGTGCCGAAATAAATGAGCAGCACCCACAACAGTTCCGGCACGCCACGCACGATGGTCGAATAGGCTCCGCCCACCCATTGCAGCGGTTTGTGCGCAGAAGTCTTGGCCAAGGCACCGGCCAGGCCGAGCATCAGCCCCAGGCACAGGGCCGTGAGCGCCAGTTTGACGGTCATCAGCGCGCCAGCGGCAAGCGCCGGGCCGAATCCGTAGAGATCGAAATTCATGGTGTTTTCATATCGCGGCAGGCAGTGCAAAAAGCCGACGCGCTCAACTGAGCGCGTCGGGCATACCGTTCAGATCATTCGATGCTGAAAGGGAAGTACTTGTCGTTGATCTTCTTGTAGGTGCCGTCCGCCTTGATCTCTGCCAGGGCTTTGTTCAGGCGCTCGCGCAGTGGGTCGCCCTTGCGTACAGCGATACCGATCTTGTCGCTTTCGACCACCGGATCACCTTTGAACTCGTAGGCTGAACCGTCTTTGCTCTTGAGCCATTCGTACTGCACGTACTTGTCGGCGAGGATGCCATCGAGGCGACCGGAGGTCAGGTCGAGGTAGGCGTTTTCCTGGGTGTCATAAAGCTTGGCTTCGGTGTCAGGCAGCTTGTCTTCCAGGTAGGTGCCGGCCAAGGTTGCACGCTGTGCACCAATGACCTTGCCTTTCAAGTAAGCCGCGTCAGTCTTGAAATCGGCGGTGGCTTTCGGCGCGATGAACTGCAGCTTGTTGGAGTAGTACGGGTCGGTGAAGTCGACGGCTTGCTTGCGCTCATCGGTGATCGACAGCGAGGACACCAGGAAGTCGAATTTCTTGGCGTTCAGGGCCGGGATGATGCCGTCCCAGTCGGACACATACACTTCGCACTTTTCGATTTTCATCTTGGCGCACAGGGCGTCGCCGATGTCTTTGTCGAAGCCCACGACGTTGCCGCTGGCGTCTTTGTTGTTGAACGGCGGGTAGGCCGCTTCGATCCCCATTTTCAAGGTTTCTGCCATGGCCGTGGCGCTGAACGCCATCGAGACGGCCGCGGCCAGAAGGAATTTTTTATAGTTCTGCATGCATGTTGCTCCGTTAGCGGTTGCTGGACATGAATTGTTTGCAGCGCGCCGAAAGCGGGTTTTCAAACACCTGCTGTGGCGACCCTTGCTCTTCGACCAGGCCTTGGTGCAGGAACACCACTTCACTGGACACCTGGCGGGCAAAGCCCATTTCATGGGTGACCAGCAGCATGGTGCGGCCTTCTTCGGCCAGCGCGCGGATCACATTAAGTACTTCCTGAACCATTTCCGGGTCAAGGGCCGAAGTGGGCTCGTCAAACAGGATGACTTTAGGCTGCATCGCCAGGGTGCGTGCGATGGCCGCCCGTTGTTGCTGGCCGCCGGACAATTGCGCCGGGTAAGCATGGCGCTTGTCGGCGATGCCGACCTTGTCCAGCAGGGCTTCGGCCACTTCGATGGCCTCGGCCTTACTTTGGCCGAGCACGCGGCGAGGGGCCTCGATGATGTTGTCGAGGATGCTCATGTGCGGCCACAGATTAAAGTTTTGAAACACAAAACCGATTTCGCTGCGCAGGCGGTTGATCTGCTTGCCGTCGGCGGCCATCAGCTCGCCGTTTTTCGCGGCCTTGAGCTTGAGTTCTTCGCCGGCCACCAGGATCTGGCCCTGGTGCGGGTTTTCCAGCAGGTTGATGCAGCGCAGGAAGGTGGACTTGCCGGAACCGGAGGAACCCAGGATCGAGATCACATCGCCGTCGCGAGCGGTGAGCGAGATACCTTTGAGTACCTCCAGCTCACCATAGCGTTTATGCAAGTTGCGGATTTCAAGCGCGGGCGTGGCCTCGGCCATGTGGGGTCCTCATTGTGTTCATTGCGATCTTCGCTGTTGGGCCGCCTTCCTGGCGAGGCGCCAAGCTAGCATAGCGTCTTGATAGCAGCCAACAGCGTGGCTTGGGGTAAACAGGTGGTGTGCGGCAGGGTGTCGCATCGGCACAGCAGCGTGTCGCGCCATCAACAACCGAACAACCGTTTGAACCCGAAAAACCGCGGGCTTCGCGTAAAAAGGGCGCGATGGTGCCAGCTTTGGCCGGGTGTTGGAAGGGTTAACCGGGCAAACGGTGCTTATCAGCCCTTTTGTGGGGCGTCACGTACTTTTTGTGTGTGTTTATGGTGCGTTTATTCGTCTTGAATGTGAGTCGCACGGTAACGCTATAGCGGAATGCCATTGTTCTCAATGACTTGCGATGGTTGTTGAATCGTCCTGCAGCCCGCGTCAATCGTGGCCCTGTAACATTTTGGCGCAAATATTGCGTAAAAAATAAAGAACGCCCCGTTGGTTTCTTTTCACGAGAAAGATCCCGGGCCGGGCCGACCGTTTTCGCAATTCCTCGTAAAGGTGTGTCAATGAGTAGTACGCAAAGCTCCAATGACCTCGAACAGGGGCTCAAACCGCGTCACGTCACCATGCTCTCGATTGCCGGCGTCATCGGTGCCGGTCTGTTTGTCGGCTCCGGCCACGCGATTGCCGCCGCCGGCCCGGCCGTACTGCTGGCGTATGCCGCTGCGGGCACACTGGTGGTATTGGTGATGCGCATGCTGGCAGAAATGGCCGTCGCGTCGCCTGACACCGGTTCGTTCTCCACTTACGCCGACCGCGCAATCGGTCATTGGGCCGGGTTTACGATCGGTTGGTTGTACTGGTGGTTCTGGGTGCTGGTGATTCCGTTGGAAGCCAACGCTGCCGCGACCATCCTGCACGCCTGGTTCCCGGATGTGGCCATTTGGGCCTTTACCCTGATCATCACCTTACTGCTGACGGCCACCAATCTATTCAGCGTGAAGAACTACGGCGAGTTTGAGTTCTGGTTTGCGTTGATCAAGGTCGTGGCGATCGTGGGCTTTGTGGTCCTTGGCCTGGCCGCGATTTTCGGCTTCCTGCCGACCAGCCAGGTCAGCGGTGTTTCGCACCTGTTCGACACCCAAGGCTTTATGCCAAATGGCATGGGCGCCGTACTGGCCGCGATCCTTACCACCATGTTCTCGTTCATGGGCACCGAGATCGTCACCATCGCCGCCGCTGAATCGAAGAACCCAGGCCAGCAGATCACCAAGGCCACCAACTCGGTGATCTGGCGGATTGGTTTGTTCTACCTGCTGTCGATCTTCATCGTGGTGTCCCTGGTCCCTTGGAACGATCCGACCTTGGCGGCCGTAGGTTCCTACCAGACCGTGCTGGAACGCATGGGCATTCCGAACGCCAAGCTGATTGTCGACCTGGTGGTGCTGGTTGCCGTAACCAGCTGCTTGAACTCGGCGCTGTACACCGCATCGCGCATGCTGTTCTCCCTGGGCCGTCGCGGTGATGCACCGGCTGTGGCCAAGCGCACCAACAAGAGCGGCACGCCTTATTGGGCAGTGTTGTTGTCCACCGGCGCCGCGTTCCTGGCGGTATTCGCCAACTACGTGGCTCCGGCGGCTGTGTTCGAGTTCCTGCTGGCCAGTTCCGGCGCCATCGCGTTGCTGGTGTACTTGGTGATTGCGGTGTCGCAACTGCGCATGCGCCAGAAGCGCACGGCGGCGGGCGAGAAGATCGTCTTCAAGATGTGGCTGTTCCCGGGCCTGACTTACGCGGTGATGGTGTTCATCGTGGGTACGTTGACCATCATGCTGTTCCAGGAAGCGCACCGGGTTGAGATCATCGCGACCGGCGTGCTGAGTTTGCTGGTGGTGGCGGCAGGACTGTTTGTATCAAGCCGTCGCAAGGCGCAGAGAGCAGGCGCTGCGGTGTTGAGCTGACGAAGTGCTGTAGAAAATGTGGGAGGGGGTTTGCCCCCGATTGCGGTGTGTCAGCGTCAGATGTGCTGGCTGATCTACCTCAATCGGGGGCAAGCCCCCTCCCACATTTGGTTTTGTATCAGTCCTGGGAGCTGGTCAGCGCCTGTGATGCCGCCACGTAATCGGCCTGGAACTGCGGCGACTCGATCCACGCCAGCGCGGCGGCTTCATCGTCGGTGTCCGTGGCCCACTGCCGATACTCGATCAGTGCCGCAAGAATGAAGTCGGTGGCTTCCTCCTCGCCTTCCTGTTCCAGCACCAGCGCCAGCAACGGGTGAGCCAGGAACACGGCACACAATGCCTGCTGGCTGATCTCGCCTGCGGTGCGCATCTCCACGAACAGCTCGGTCAAATCCACTGACTCAAGGTCGATGCGGCTGTCATCGCCGGCAAACGCGTCCGGCTTGGTCGCGACAGCGCGTTGGGTACGGTTTTGCTTGGCCTTGGCCTTTGCCCGGTGGGCGCGTTTTTGCTGCTTGTTCGGCGAGGCCATGGCTCAACGTCCTGGAATGCTGGATCTGGGTGGGGTATTGAAGCGCAGGTTGGCAGAAATCCCAAGGGTATCCGCCGTTAATTGCCCGTTTTGAAGCCATTCCAGTGCAATCGGCCACAACCGATCCTGATACTCGCTGCGAAAAAAAGCGAAATGTCCGACTTCCTTTTCGCCGATGTCTTCAGGGGCGATGCGCAGATGGGTGCGCTCACTGCTGTCGAAGTAACCCAGTAGCCGCTCGATGGCCGCGACTGTCCCGAACGGATCATCGGTCATGCTGATGGCCAGTATCTGCGCGTTTACACGACTGAAAGGCAGCTCACCCAACGCTCGTCCACTCGGGCGCGTTTCATACCTGGGCGTCAGCGTGCTCCAGTCCCGTACCACGCCCGCCGGCGTGTCTTCCAGCCAGCCCAGGCGCTTGCCGGGGAAGTGCCCGCACAGCGCCGTCACCAGCGGCATCACCACATGCCACTTGGCAAACATCTGCCAACGCACGCTCGCCGCATAGTCGCGCCAGTACGCAAACTGCGCGCCGACTGTCACCATCCGCCGAATCACCGCGCCCGACGCCCCGAGCCCTGCCGCGCAGCCGCCAAAACTGTGGCCGACGACGTCAATCGGCTGCCCTGGAAACTCCCGCTGCGCTCGCTGCAGCATCGCCTCGAAATCCAGCACGCCCCAATCCGACCACGAGGCGTTGAACCCCCGCAATGACCCGCTGCGAGATTCGCCGATGCCACGGTAGTCGTAGGTGATGACGTCGAAGCCGTTGGCGAACAGGTAGTCGGCGAAGCGGGCGTAGTGGCGGCAGCGCACGGAGGTGGCGGCGTTGATGATGACGACCGGGCGTTCGACGTCGGTGCGCAGGTGGCGCCAGGTGAAGCCGCCCAGGGAGTAGCCGTCGGTGGCGGGTTCGTGGAACGCTAGCGGGGTGGGGCGGGTTGGAAGGTTCATTGGGCTACAGGGTCCTTACGCCTCGGGTGAGGACATGCAGGCTCACGCTTTTTTATAAGACGTCGAACTTAACAAATTCCGTGCATCGTGATCGCGGAGATTGTCAGGGTGCTCGACCTTGCCACCTCGTATGCTTAGGCTGACCACCTTTCGATCCATCTGAGCCAGCCTTCATGTCCCGCGACACCCTCGAACACAACCAGATTCCGGTCTACTTCGCAGCCGTGCTGCTGGCGGCCGTTTTCGGCCTGCTCGCCCCCTCATTTGCCCACAGCCTCAGCGCACTGGTCACGCCCGCGATCGCGGTGCTGATGTATGCGATGTTCCTGCAAATCCCGTTTCTGGACCTGCGTCAAAGCTGGGGCAACAAGCGCTTCCTGTCGGCATTGCTGCTGGCCAACTTTATTTTCGTTCCGTTACTGGTGTGGGCATTGACCCAAAGCCTCGTGGGCCGTCCGGCGTTGCTCGTGGGCGCTTTGCTGGTGTTGCTGACGCCCTGCATCGACTACGTAGTGGTGTTTACCCACATCGGTAAGGGGGATTCGCGGTTGATGCTGGCGGCTACGCCGGTGCTGTTGCTGCTGCAGTTGGCGCTGTTGCCGATCTATCTGGGCCTGATGCTCGGCGCGCAATCCGAGGGGGTGGTCGAGGCGCGGCCGTTTATCGAGGCGTTCCTCTTGTTGATCGTGGTGCCGATGCTGCTGGCCGTGGTCACGACTGCGCTGGCGCGGCGATCATCGATTGCCAGTGTCTGGAACAGCGCCTGGGCGTGGCTGCCGGTGCCGGCGATGGCGCTGGTGTTGTTTGTGGTGGTCGGCTCGCAAATCACCTCCGTGGTGCGGGATATCAACCTGTTGCTGCCGGTGATCCCGGTGTACATCGGCTTCTTGTTGCTGGCGCCGCTGATGGGGGCGCTGGCGTCGCGGCTGTTTGCGCTTCCTGCGGTAACGGCGCGGGTGGTGACGTTCAGCGCGTCGACACGTAACTCGCTGGTGGTACTGCCCTTGGCATTGGCTTTGCCCGAGGATGTGCGCGGGTTGGCGGCGACGGCTGTGGTCCTGCAAACCCTGGTCGAGCTCATTGGGGAGTTGATCTACGTTCGGTTGATCCCGCAGTGGATATGGCCCGCAGGTCGGTAAACGCGGGAATGTTCAGGTCTGTTCAGGCGCTATTCAGCAGGGCGGTCTGCACCATAAGTCGGCGTCCCTTACCTGACAGGTCAACCGATGGATCACCGCAGCCGTTTTCGCTTGGAATCACTGGGCATTTTTGTGTTCGCCCTAATGCTGTTCACCTTGGGAATCTGGGATCAGCAGCCCCAAGGATTTGACGGACGCTGGGCGCTTTTCCTGCAAGAAATGTTTCGCCATGGTGCGAGTCTTTTCCCGACCACCTACGGGCAGCCTTACGCGGATTACCCCGGCACCGCGACCTTCTTCAGTTGGGTGTTTGCCCGACTGTTGGGGGCGCCCAACCATCTGGCGAATGTGCTGCCCACTGCCCTGGCGTCCGCTGGGGTGGTGGCCGTGATCTATCGCTTGCTGGTTCCGGCGAATCGCCAGTGGGCGCTGCTTACGGTGTTGTTGACCTTGCTTACCACCCAACTGCTCGAAAAATCCCGCTCGGTGTGCCTGGACCAGATGGTGGCGTTGCTCTGTGTCGGCAGTTTCTACCTGCTGCACAGCGGTGGTCGCTGGAGACGGCTTGCGGTATTCCCTCTGTTCATTCTGGGCTTCGCGATACGTGGGCCGTTGGGCTTGATCGAGGTCTGCGGCGTGGTGTGCGTGTATTGGGCGCTGGGCAAGCCTGGAGAGCGTGTGAAGCAGGTGCTGATCCACGGCAGCGTCGGCCTGGTGCTGTTGGCAGCCTGTTGGTGGTTGTTGATGAAGTTGGCGCGCATCAGCGGGGGTGACGCATTTGCCGATGAGGTGTTCAAGATGCAGGTGGGCGGGCGTCTCGATGAAATCGGCGAGCCGTTCTATTTCTACTTCCAGCTGAGCTTGTACCGCTACTTCCCGGTGGTGCCGTTGGCGCTGGCCACAATGATTGCCCTGCGTCACCGCTGGCCCGAGCGGTTCGAGGGCACTCTGCACTTGGTGGCGCGGCTCGGCGCCTGCGGCTTGATGATCCTGCTCGGGCTGTCGGTGCCGCACTTCAAGCGCGCCTATTACATCCTGCCCATGGTGCCGATGTTTGCGGCTGTCGCAGCCTATGGGCTGCTGCAGGCGCAAGGGTGGCTCGCGGGCGTGCGCCGATGCTACGAAGGGCTTGTCGCGGCGCTGCCGGCGTTGTGCGTGGTGGTGGTCTTTGTCTGTCGGCATGCCTGGCAGAAGCATGGCTATTGGCCAAGCGTTTCGTTGTCGTTGCTGATCGGCGTGCTGATGGTGCTGCAAATGGCGGCGCTGGTCGCCTGGCGTCGGGTTGGCCGTTTGGTATGGCTAAGCCTGATTGCATTGGCGGCGCAATGGCTGCTGTTGGTGGCGGTGGTGGAACCGGCCAAGGATCTGCAATTCGATACCCGGCAGTTTGTTGGCCAGGTAGAGGCGCTGCGTGCCGAGCAGCCGGGTCCGCTGGTGTTTATCAACCTGGGTCGGGACACCTGGGCGGTGCGATACATGATGAACCTGGATCACGACGAGCAACCGGTATTTATCGGCAGTAAAGCGCTTGAGCAACTGGGGGGCTTGCCCCGACCGGCCTGGGTGATAGTGGCGCGTAAGGAAACTGCGCTGCTGTACGGAACGCCTCTGGAGTATCTGGCTCCAAGCTTTGAAGGGCGGTTGAACGACAATCCGCTGATGGTGTTTTTTCTGAAATAAATCAGCCACTTGCTGTATTTTCGGCTAGCTGAGTGACCGACTGGTCATTCAGTTGTGCTGTTTTTTTGAGTTGTCGTACTGGAAGCATCATGGATATGACGAAAAAGGACGTTAAGCGGCCTGACGGTGGCCACGTGATCGGCCGCTCCCGATTTGGCCGGTTGAGCATTTGCTTTGACGGTGGCTGCAGCTACCCGGCGATGATCAACGTGTTGAGGGCTGTCTTCAAGCGCTACGGGCGATTGGTGCGCTTTGGGGAGAGGCTGTCGGCGCAGGGTTGGATTGATCGGGTCGAGGCGCGGGGGTTTCAGATTTCCGATCAGGAGCGGGTGGCGGTGTTTACGTTGATGTGGGATCGGGGGGGCAGCGATCCGTTGGGGCGAGGTTGAATCGCCTCAGGCGGGTGACAGAGACCGAATCGAACCCGCCGATACACCCCTTCATGTCCGAACCGCTTGAAACCACGGGTTACTGTGACCTGCGCAAAATACACTGACGCACATTTTCAAGGATTGAAATGAAAGCCACATTGCTTGTGTTATCCGCCTTCATGTTGCTCTACGGCTGCGCTACGCCGCTTACCTCCGATATGTCTAGTCCGTCGATTGCCGACACCAAAACGGTGGTGTTCGGCGGCAAGACGTTCGTCCTGAAATTCCAAAAACCGGGATTGTGGGAGTATTTCCCCGCAGAGGAAAGCATCGATGCCTGGAATGAAATGGTGGACTTTACCGTCGTACCTCGCGAGATGAACCGCTTCAAACCCCTCGACCTCGCCAAGCGCGCCATCCAGCTTCACCAGCAAGAAAATCCGAACATGCCGGCGATCCTGCTGACCGACAATAAAACCGGAATCGATTATTCGATGATGTTTTATCCCATGTCATTGCGTAAAGACGGGCAATTCTCGGAAATCAGTTATTTCAAGTATTACAAGGACGGTACCACCGGGCAGACCATTATCTTTCACTTTGCCAGGAATATCCCAAGACCGAGCGATCCCTCGGAAAGTGCAATAGAGACAGGCCGGGAAATAGTGCCGCTGATAGAGGCATTCCCGCTGTATCGGCCGTAATGTCGTTGAGCGGACACAGAGCGCAGCTTGAAGGTCCAGAAACGAAAAAACCCCTGAGACCTTGCGGAATCAGGGGTTTCGGTATTTGGTGCCAGAGACGGAATCGAATAGCTAGCTGTAGGTCAAGTTTTAAAAGGGTTTGTCATCAGTGGATATATATATCTACTCACAAATCTACTCTCTTTTTCAAATACAGCTCTGTTTTGAAACTGCCGGCGGCGACCGAAACCGTGCTGATTTCCTCTGTCGATGCCCGACGAGTGGCAAGCCCTTTTGAATCGCCTCATTGGTTGGCTCCTCGCTTTTGCGGTGGTTGGGGCGCCGCCGTCGTGTGGCACTTCCACGACGCTGAGGCGTTCTTGCCATTCCCCGCGCCGGCACCATCCCGGATCAGGGTAGTGGTCATTCGTGGGGTTAATTTTCGCAGGCCACGCCGGCGATCCTAGAGCGGTTTTTTTGCCCTACCTTGATCTCGCTTACTAGATGCTGCTGCCGACTTGATTCATTTGGCTTAAAGTTGTTCTTTTTTCGCAAGGATTGCACCTTGAAATATATCCAGCCCAAATTCAACGAAAGCATTTTCACCTGCCCACATTGTCAAGCGAACTCACACATGGAGTGGCTAGGATCGAAAAACCCTCCGTTCAACGTTCTCATGGCAGCCACATGCGCATGCGGTGATTCAAGCTTCTGGTTGGGTACTGGGCGGCCAAACATAATTGGTCAGTATTCAGAAGGTAAAATGATCTTCCCTCTGATCGTGACCGCACCTCATGCTCATGAGGAGACGCCCGAAAGCTGCAAAGCTGACTTTAATGAGGCGAGAGAGGTGTTTTCCGTATCGCCTCGCTCCTCTGCTGCCCTGCTAAGGCTTTGTTTGGAAAAGCTCTGTAATCAATTGGTCGGCACGGAGGACAGGATCAATGACCAGATTAAGAAACTGGTAGTTGCTGGGCTTCCTGTAGGTGTTCAGCAGGCATTGGATAGCACCAGGATTGTTGGTAACAACGCGCTTCACATCCTTGAGCTCGATGTTGCCAATACACCGTCGCTTGTAGTGCCTCTCTTTGGGTTAATAAATTTTATTGTGGAAAATCGGATCAGCCAGCCCAAACAGATTGCTGCTTTTTATCAACAGATGCCGGAAAAAGCTGTTGAGGCTGTGGCGAGGCGAGATCAACCCAAACGCTGATCAAGGCTTCAAATAAGCCCGCTAAGATTTGCAGGCAGGTCGCTGAAAGCCCCGGAAAATGCTTGCGAGCCTCAAGCACCAGCACGCCACCGTTAGCGCTGGAAGCTGGGCATTGCTTGGGCTGCGGACAATTTGCCCGTGGTCAGTCGGCTAAAATCTGTCTAGAGCCTGTCTAGTATTGCCAGGCGCGCTAAGCATTTTTCTGGCCCGGTATTTCACCACTCCATCGCGCCAGGATATTGATCGAGCACCCACCTTGACGGCCACCTCCCGAATTTTAGACGGGGCTGGTGCTGGTCAGGCAGCCCGAATGCTCGCAAAGCCTTGAACTGCGTGGATTTCAGTGCGCTAACCGCTGACGGCGCCGGATAAATCCGTCAAGACCTGTCAAAAATTTCGTCAACGCTGGTCAAGGATTATGGCCGCGTTTGCCTGGGTCGACGCTGAGCCAGTTGTCCCGGAAGTGACTGCCCCGATTTGCCCCTGTTTCTGGACGAGGTAGCTACCAGGCCGCATGTCCGATCTGCCGCCAGCCTTTGCTGGCTTTGGCCCGCGGGCCGATTTGGATGAGCTGCGGCCTCTCCAGCCGTCCAGAGCCTGTCCAGAATCCTAGCCTGCGTCACGACTGCCCCAGGCTGCCGGCGACGGTCAGCTCAGCAATGCCTTGGCGAATGAACACCAGGTTTTCGTCGAGCGTTTCCAGCGCGCCGCGCATGTTGTCGGCAATGTCCGCCGATCCGCGCTGCTCGACCCAATTGGAAAGCTCCTCCACTGCGGCGCCCAGGGCGAGCTGGTTTTGATTGAGGCGGTCGAACAGGCTGGCTATCAGTTTGATATCCGTCATTGTGGCTCTCCGTGTTTCGAGGAGGCCTAGCACTTTAAAAAACTCTGAGCTTCTCGGGTGTCCACTCGGCCATGATTGACCCTTGAGGTGATCAGGGCGGTTTTATGCCTGAGTGGAAAGCAAGAGTCTTGATAGATGGGCGGGGCTCACGTGGGTGCAAGGGCGGGCACCAGTCTCAACAGATCTAGTCGGCCCATCAGCCTTGGGTAATCTTCATACCACTGACAGTAGTTCTGGAAGTCTCCATCCATGGGAGCTGTCAAAACTTTCTGGTGATAAACCAGCCCGGTTAGCATCGGTATATGGTGCATCACTGGGGTATTCGGCTTGCCGGTGTAATAGATGGCGTCTTGAAAAGACAGTAACTCCGATGGATTCAAGCTTTTACGATGCTGCGACGCGAGCACCGTTGCGTCGATGACACAGCCGTTCTCCAGCGTTATCCAGGCGTGAGCATCAATTGGCCGTCCCACTGGGCGGCCATCCATAAAGTCAAGTTGATACCCCATCGAGACATCGCTCAGCAGCTTATCTGGCGCCACGCCCGCATATAGACCATCAATCAGTGCAACGTCTCCAACTGTCACGGTGTGCCTGATGCCGAGTTGGAACAAAACATAGGAAAGTTCACGCGCAACTCGGAAGCACTTGCCCGGCAGGACGTCGGTGTGAGGTAAAAACTCTGCGAAATCCTTGGCGATAGCTGCCACAACCGCGACCTGGTTTATCGTCATGCTCGTATCGAGCTCAAGCGGGTAGTTTGACATTCGACCGGTTAAATCATCGGTTCGCGCCATCGCCAATTTAAAAGACTCTGTGTAATTCTGCATCGAGCAATAATCCTACGCTGCCTGAAAAAATCTCGACCTGCGAACGCGTTAGGTAGCGCCTAGAGGCTGCTCAAAGCACGTTCTTGCTGATTGTGGGTTGCTGATAGGATCACTCGCTTGCACCCAAACTAGCTTTCGAGCCAAGGAAGAACACTAATGGATAGCACAGACTTCAACAGCCCGATCACTTACTCCGAGAGGCTCGTCGTTTTTTTTGACGTCATGGGCTGGAAAACACTTGTCACAGATGCAGGCAGCGATCCCGTAAAAGTCGGGAATCTCTCGCTGATACCTAGACTGCTGAAAAGCTCGACAGTCTTGCAGGCTGTGGGGGCTGGAGAGGCGCGGATCACTTCTTTCTCCGACTGCTGCGTGATCAGTATTCCATTTAAGCAGGAGGAGCTTTCTCAAGTGATTTATGGTCTGTCCAACGTGTTTGTAGGGGCAGCCTTATCGGGATTTCTGCTACGAGCAGGTGTCACCGTCGGAGATATCCATCACGAAAACGATATTGTTTTTGGCCCAGCGCTCAACGTCGCTCATAGCCTAGAGTCCAATGGGTTCTACCCTCGAGTTATCTTGGACAAAAGCATCCTGGGGCTGAAAGACGTCGAACTCGTTGAGGGTATGGTGGGCGCTGACGCCCTCGGAGTGTACGTCGACCCTTACACGCTGGAGTTCATCAAGTCAGATTATCTAAGGAAGGAGTCGATTCCAGATGGTACGTTCATGGGGATTCCAACGAACAAGGCAGTCGAAATCTATACTAATTTGCTGTTGCGTCTCGAGGATTTGTTAAGGAAGGCAGAGGGTGAAAAACCTCAGAAACAGGTGAATTGGCTGTACGCTCGAGTAAGGCAGCAGCACAAAAAAATACTTGGCGGCTAGCAGCGTTTCTTCCACAGTTTGCAGCAATAAGGTTTGTTGTTGGTGATGTCGGTTGTGGTCGCGACGGTGTTAATTATCCGTCAACGTGATGTGCGCAGCGGCCCAGCTCTTTCCCATCGTCTGCGATTGAGTAGCCGCATTCATAGTTGAGTATCTCGATATCGGCTTCCTGCTCACCGTTCACACCACCATAAATCGTATGTGATTGACGGCCGGCCAACGGATCCCCACATTTGGGGCACACTAAATCGCTTTTACGGATCAGTTCGGATAGGGCTGACAGCTTGTCCTGAATGCCTTGGAGTTCTCCCTTCTTCAGCTCGATCTCGCTGCGATGTACGTCCCTGTCTGCTTCGAGGCGGCTAATTTCATCTTGAGTGATCTTGATCCGATCATTGAGGATGGACACCAGTGAGTCGGGCGTCTGAGCTTTTAGCGCCGCAATCTGCTCGTCCTTATTGATCAGACGTTCTTTGAGCACCTGGATCGATGCCTCCTTTGCCTGTACCAGGACGCTATAAACTGTGAAAAGGGCGATGATGAAGGAGACGATTGAAGCGAGCTGGGTGTAAAAGATTACTTCGTTAGTCATGGCCATATTCCTTGGCGTCAGTGCCTGTGGCCGCAGCTTACCTTTGTGGAACACGTTTTGGCATGGGTCGGCTAATCATGGCCTCTTTTTCCCCCTCACGAGGTCGAGGACTCTCTGGAATTCCGCTTTCGATTTCGCATGAGGGGCTCGTGCTCCTGCGGGGTTTGATTTACGGGAGGTGACCTGTGGTTTCTTCACTGCCGCCCGCGAGTCAGACGACAGAGCATTCTCAGATGGTGTGCACTTATCAATCGAGTGAGCCGCAATGTAAGCGTCTGCCCATGCGTCCAACTCTAGTCGGTCAAACCCGACTCCCTGTTTGCCGATGGGGAATTCGCTGACGTGTGGGCGAACCGTCTTGTCGAACTCCGCCCGGCACATTCCCAGATAGGACGGTGCGTGCTTGGCTCTAAGGATTCGAGGTTGCCCATATGGGTCAGTCATTGGGGCGCGCCAGATGAAGAGCATGGTGTGTTGGCTCTGATCGCGATGCTAGAGACTTGGTAGGATGGCGTGGCCTCGATCTTACTCTGCAGTGAGCGCCGGTTAGGGTCGTGGGGTCGAGGCCGCACCAAGATCTCAGTGTAGCGCTGGCTCCTAGAGTCGCTTCGCGGAGTGCCGAACGGCTCTTGCAGTGGATGATTGCTAAGGGCCGGAAAAATATCCGATCAGGGTCGGAAAGCATGCGATGGGACAAAGGTGGCGTCTAATGTAGAGGCCGATTAAAGCGAGGAAATACCCGTGGAGCCAAAACGCACCGCCTTGGTGGGCAACGCAGAAGTAATCAAGATGCTCGGCATGCAAAGTGTGTCCGGACTGAACAAGCTACGCGTGCGCGACAAGACATTCCCTGAACCTATCAAGACCAGTGAAACACGTGGCGCTCGATGCCGCTTCGATCCGGTCGAGGTCGAACAGTGGATCGCAGACAAGAAGGCTGCCCGCAACCAGTGAGGAAATGTGAGCAGCCATTGCCCTGTGACTATGTGTGACGCTGCGTGACATTGGCGTTATCGGCTTTTATCACCAGGGCGAGTACCTATTTTGCGTGATAAGCCCACCAGTCGCTTATCGAGACCATGGGCACTGCAGCTCTGTCGTGGCCAGTCACATTCGTCCAGAACGTTAGCAAGCGATCACCTTCAGAGTGCCTAGGTTCAGCTCCCTGTTTCCAGCCGATCAACGTGGTTCGGGCCACCCCGATTGACTCTGCAATCGCCTGCATCGGAAGGCCTGCGCGTGATATTTCGTTGATCACTTGAAACCAATCAATTGAGCGCGCCGGCGGCGCCCGACGGCTCATCAACCACCCACAAACGCGCGCGCGCGAGAGGGGGGTAGTCGATTGACCATCAATCTGTGCCTCTCGACTGTCTTAATTCGAATGAATTTCATCGTATTTGCCAGTGTGCTAACACCCGAAATCACAAGAATGTGATTGTCGCCAATAGCTGGTGCTGTCACTTGGTGGGTCATGTGGGGAAGTCATACCTTTTAGCGATAACCGCCAAAAATCGCATTGATTGTGTTGAACTCAAACCTGCCCGCCGTTGCTCTCATCCGTTAGCTTGGCTATGAAATCAAAATGACATGTTGCCAGCCTTGTATTAGGGTTGACTCTTAACCACATGCTATGCTTGAAAGGCTTTCAGCAGGAGCGGTTTATGCTAATTACTCACGAGCGAGAGAAGCTGATTCAAGCGATCATCTTCTTCGTCAGCAACACCCAGCACTGTCACAAAATCAAACTGTTCAAGCTTCTCTACTTCCTTGATTTCGAGCACTTCAAAGAAACTGGACGTAGCGTGACAGGCTCTGACTACTCGGCGTGGCCAAAGGGGCCGGTTCCCGTCGACTTGATGGCGGAGATCGAGCTTCCGCAGCCAGATATGGCTGCATCCATCAGATTTAGTAATCAGGCCATCAGAAATGGTCAGCAGGTAATGCTGAATATTGAGCCGAGGATCGAATTCAGTTCGAAGAACTTTACCAAGCGTGAGCTTGGCCTAATGCGTCGACTTGCTGAAGAATACCGGAGTACCCTCGCTGATGACATGATCGAGGCTACGCATTTAGAGAATATGCCTTGGGATAAGGTGTTCAATCAGCAGGGAGCGAGGCAGCAACGAATTCCTTATGAACTCGCTATCAGATCTCAGGAAATTGATGCATTGATGCGTGTTGCGAGGGATCGGAAGGAACTGATGGAGTGTCTACGATGACTCCTGGCTCAGTCTATTTCGATGAGCAATTTCACTTCCACGACGGGGAAACTGGAGAAAAGCTGTTTGTAGTGCTCGGTAGTGCTGACTCGGTCATTGTGGTTGCCAAGACCACTTCGCAGCAGCATGGTCGTGGTGTGACGTTCGGCTGTCAGCCTGCAGACCGTTTCCATAATTTCTTCATTCCGATGACCGATGGCTATCTAAAAAAGCCGACTTGGGTTTGCCTGGATGAGTTCTATGATCTCAATGCGGTAGAAATGCTGAACAAACGATTTACTGGGCGCGTTAAGCACATATGTGCGCTTGACGATCAGTTCACCCGCCTTATCCAAGACTGCTCACTTCAGAGCCTGGATATATCTGAAGCTCAAGATTTGGCCGTAAGGGCTTGTCTTGTTTAGATGAAGGTTGTTGCCCTGCTGCTCTGGCCTTCCTCCATATCCCAAGGGTGGGTGTGCCGGGTCTTCGTTGTTTGAGAGTACGCGTCTCAGTGGGGCAATGGCGGGGTGTTGCCGTTGGATACGCGTCGAAGTATATGGGTGAGCTTCTTCGCTAGCCTGTCGGCGCGTTCTTTCTCTTGATTTGCAGTAAGCCGGGCCATCTCTAACTCATGATTAACCTTTTCGAGCTGATCAAGTCCTTTTTCTAGCACTATCTCCCGATCCTCAAGCTCCAGCTGAAAGCGCTCAAGCTGAATTCTCTGGCTCTGCGGTGCTGCATGCCGATCTTGCAAAGCCTCCTCAGATGCGCTTTGGAGTTTGAACTGTGTAGCCGAAGCTTGGGCACGAGCTAGCAGCGTGGCATAGCTCTGCGTGTGTATGCCTACGACAGCAGCGGCTAAGTCTGTTCGGGTAATGATCCGCTCGGGGGTAGCAAGTGCCTGGTAGTACCGGGGAACCTTCTGGTGTCGTGCCTTGGCCCCCTCAACGCCACGAGACAGTCCGAAAGGCTTGCCACACCAATGATGAAAGTCGGTTTGCATCTTGCGCAGCTTGGCTGGGCCTCCGAGGAAGTCGCGCGCAGACAGGCGGCCGTCACGTGTTAGGGGTGTCACGTAAGCAAGAGGTGTGGGGTTCTCTCGTCCAGGTGCACCTCGGCGCACACGATGTTTGCTGACCCATGACGCGCCTTGAGCCATGCCAAGGCTCGATCAAAGTAACCGCCGGTGTCAGGCATCGCCCCGCCATGTCTAGCAAACGCCTCAGGGCTTGCTGTAATCAAATATTCGATGCAGATCACCGCTCCCTTCCGTCGCTTTTGCGGAAGCCTGGCCAAGACTGCGCGACCCAGCTCGACGGCGCTTGTTGCACCAGCCATATGCATGCTGGGGGTGCTATCGGAGTTCGGTGTTGGCATCTCTCGGAATGTGTGCCGCCCCGATCCCAGTACCCCAGTGATCGCTTTGAGCTTTTTTGTTCTTAGTATTGCGTATGGCATACCGGCCCCCGTGCTGACGGTGTTCATCTTCAGCCTGCGGGTGGAGCAAAGATCAGCGCAAGTAACCCCAAGCCTTCAGCTTGTGTACTCACTACACAAAGCAAGCTTTGTTGTTCGCCACGTGCCGTGGAAGATCGTTGGAGCAGGCGCACGCATCTGTGGCCGGCTATCAGGCTTCACGGTCTTCTGATGCCAATGCGGAGCATCCTAGTCGGCGGTTCGGTGTTGGTAGCGTAAGACTCGTACCAGTCTGCGTCGGTATCGCCGCGTAGTGCCCAGGTGTTGAATTTTTTGGCTTGGTGAGTCATTTAACACCTCGTCGCTGAATACTTACCACGTTCGCGCCTGCACACAGTGCGTCGATAGAATCGGCCCAGGCCTGCATCATTTCCCTGCGTTGTGGAACGTAAGCTGCGTGGTTGTAAGTCCCGCGGATCTCATCGGTGTCACCGTGAGCGAGTTGCCGTTCGATCCAGTCCTTGTTGTAGCCTCGCCCGTTCAATTCGGTGCTGAGCAAGTGGCGGAATCCGTGGCCGGTCTGTCGCCCTTCGTAGTCCATCTGGCGCAAAGCCTTGTTGACTGTGTTTTCGCTCATGGGTCTTTCGGGATTGGCGCCAGCGAATACCAGTGAATAACGTCCTGTGATCTCTTGGAGTTGAAGCAGGATAGCTACCGCTTGGTCGGGCAGAGGGACGATGTGAGGGCGGCGGGCCTTCATCCGTTCTTTCGGGATTGTCCAAGTGGCGTTGTCCAGGTCGAACTCAGTCCATGGTGCTTGACGCAGTTCACCTGGATGAACGGCTGTCAGCACCAAAAGTTTGATCGCATGGCGGGTGAGGGTATGGACGTTCGCGGCTTCGCATTTACTCAAGAGCTCGGGCAACTCAGCAAAAGGCACGTGTGGATGGTGCCGAGCTGCTTTGGATGGCGCTGCAACCACACTTAGATCGGTAGAAGGGTTCGTATCAACGACGCCCTTGGCCAGGCCATAGCGAAATATCTGGTGAAGCCACTGGCGAATCTTGCCGGCGGCATTCAGCGTGCCTCTAGCCTCAACCTTTCGAACAAGCTCTACCAATTCCGGTCGGGTAATGGATTTCAGAGCCCTTGACCCAATACCGGGGATCAGATCGTTCTCCAGATAAAGCTTGGCTTTGTAGGTGGTGCTTTCTGCCCAACGAGGAGCGTTATAGGCGAACCACTCACGTGCAAGTGTTTCGAATGTGATCCCCTCGACCTTCTGCGCTTGCTTGGCGGCTTTACTTCTGTTCGCCTGGGTCAATGCCATCAATAAGCATCTGACGGCTCTCATCGCGCATCTGGCGAGCTTTGAGCAGAGTTACAGCGGGGTACGTGCCGAGGGCCAGCATCTTAGCGTTGCCGTTGAAGCGATAGCGCTAGCGCCAGAGCTTTGATCCCGCAGGGGTGACTTCAAGGCATAGACCGTTGGCATCGGTCAGGCGATAAAGCTTGTCCTTGGGCTTGGCGGTACGGATGGTGGTATCTGACAGTAGCAAAGCAGCCCCCTTGCAGGCCGCACCAAGCGGGCGTTCTGCCGGCGTGGTGTGAGTAGATTTTTAGACAGAACTGGATCTACTCACGAATCTACTCACATCCGTTTGGGCTTACAAGGGAACGGTGGGGAACCATAGAAAGCAAAAAGCCCGCACGAGGCGGGCTTCTTGTGTGCTTCCGGGTGTGCTTGGCATCACCTGGAAACGAAAGGTGGTGCCCAGAGACGGAATCGAACCGCCGACTCGCTGCCCACCTTGCCAAGCCCCTGTTTTGGTGGGGAAACAGCCCCGACCAACTTAATCAGTGTACCAGATGTGTGTACCAGTCACGCGGTGGCAGTCGACGCTAATCGCTGTCCAAAATATCACGTGGATTGCTAACAGAGGTGGCTACATTAGCGATCCTTTGCGACGTTGCTACTGCGGTTTGGCTTGCGTGGTTTTGGGTTTTGTGATTGGCTTTGGTGCTTCATCAGGTTTTGGTGCCTCTAGATTTACTCCGAGTTTAACTGCTAGATTGGTTGAGACAAAGTTTTCAAAAGCGTTAAGAAATGTCTCTGAAACTGTTTTGCCTCCATCGAAAGTTGTTAGGGATGTGTTAAAGGTGCTCCACTCTGATATTTCGGACATCCTGTATTTACCCCAGTTGATTTCTTTATAATCAACAAAGCAGTAAAAAAGCTGTATGTCTTTTTTTGAAATGAAATATGTTAGCCATGCACTATATTGAGTAATGTTTGGATATTTAGGGGTGAAAATGATTCTGCAGGCTAAGAATGGAAGGTCCGCCATGCTTGTTTGAACGCCCGATATAACTTTGCGGGTTCTGGTTATTTTCTCATGATTAGCTCCCATTATGCCTCCGAACGCCCGAGACATAGGTGAGTCGACCTCGTATGTTTCGGTGTCATATTCGGGTGAGGCGAAATACTCGCCTTCACTTTTGGTGAGCCACTTTCCGAGAGTACTTTTATTGGGGAGTACTTTAAATTCATCGTAGAAGTTTGTGGTCATTTCAAATATTTCTGATGAGCTGTTCGGCACAGAAACATTTTCCAGGTTGGACTTCAGATCGCTCAAGGCTTTTAGTGCTGTCTCCATCGTGACGTATTCTTTAGACGCTTCTTTGATTAACTCGGCTAAGCTTTTTGTTCGTCCGGAATCCTTTACTACACTGCCTTTATTTACGGCTCCAAGTCGAGCTTTCAGCGACTCTCTATCGTGTTTAGCAAATACGCCGAAAACCTCTGTGAAGTCGCCTTGGACTACGAACATCGGGCGCTGCTTTGGATCAGCAATGAATGCGTCCGAGATATAATCCAGAATGTCTTTATACCTAATAGAGTCGACGGCGGATTCAGCTACCGACTCCGCAAGAATTTTGGTGAAGTCGCTAATATTTCTACTTGCCCAAGAAGCCTGGTCGCTCTGCGAGCTGAATAGAAAATAGCACTTATCAAAAGTTGCTTCCGTTGCAGCTTTCATGTATTCGGCGAAACTACCTCCATCCTTGATGTAAGGCATTCCGGAGTGGCAGGCATCGACAACCTTAATGACGACTTTCGGGGATAGGCTTCTTAAGAAGTTGTCTAGCTCGTCATTGCTGAGTGAGGTTTGTGCGGGGCGCGCTATAGAGTAGTCTCTTAACAAAAAGCGAAATTCGTCATTTCTGAAGTCGCCATGGCCGGTGAAATAGAAGAATAATTCGTCAATTTCCTGCCCTTTAAACTTTGCTATGTGCTCTGCTAATAAAGCCTTGAGAGCTTGACCATTTTCCGACGGAACTACAAAAATGTCGTTGAATTTCCTCGTGGCCTCCAAAACTTCGGCCATGACTTCAATGTCATTCTTGCACGCGGGAAGTTGATTGTGAGCATCAATGTAATCGGTCACGCCCAAAAGAATAGCTACGTTCAACCCCATTTACAATTTCCTTTTAATGGTGCTTTTAGATCGGCTCGACTTGCTATTTCAGAAAGGTTAGAGCTTGCCGTAAATGTTTAAGCTTTGTGCTAAAACTAGTCTGTACTGTAGATCCATCGCTTGCGCAATGTTTGAGGTGGACGCCTTCTTTAACCAAAGGGCAATCTGCGCCGCAGTCCGTCCAGATGATCGGCTCACTACAAGACGGTAGGGATCTTACAGCACGCAAACCTTTTACTGCCAGTCGCCATCGGGAGCGTCCTTCGCTCTCAATCGCGTCCTAAATATGTTTTGCTTATACAAGAGCGGACTCGAAGCTGAGTAGCTGCTACAACTCCCCCCTAGCCGCTCTAGTGGCTCTTGCCTAAGGGTTAAATGCTCTAATATTGTCATGTCAATCTCTTGATGGTCATCAGAGGTTTGATATATGGTGTCTACGGTTTGATAAATCCTTGAGGTCCACCGTGAACGTCATAGCTTATTACCGCGTCTCCACCGTCAAGCAAGGAGAGTCTGGCCTCGGGCTGGATGCCCAGCGGGAGTACATTCGCATGGCTGCCGATCAGAACGGCTGGGAGATCATTGGAGAGTTTGAAGATCGCGAGTCCGGCACGGTATCTCCTGAGCGTCGAGAGCAGTGCAGGACGGCTCTGGCGGCGTGCAAGGCGCAGGGGGCGACGCTGGTAGTGGCAAAGCTGGATCGTCTCAGTCGTGACGTGGCAGACATCGCTGGTTTGATGAAAATCGTGGACTTCAAGGTCGCCACTATGCCGAGTGCTGACAAGTTTCAGTTGCACATTTACGCCGCCTTGGCAGAGCAGGAGCGAGAGTTTATTTCACGCCGCACCAAAGACGCTCTGAAGGCGCTCAAAGCCCGCGCTGATTCGGGGGATGTGATGGCTAGGGCCAAGGTCGAACGTCGCTCACAGGGGCGTGCCGTAGCTCACTCACGGGGCAATGGGGCGGCAGTGCTGGGTGCGCAGGCGAAGGCGGATGATTATGCGGACAGCATGGCGAACCACATCAAGGCGGCGATGTTCGATCAGTGCTCGACACTACAGGCGCTTGCGACATGGCTCAATGCTCATGGGCACAAGACATCCCGTGGTTCATTGTTTACCCCAACAGCAGCGAGCCGATTAGTTCAGCGCTTGGGTATACGGTTTCCCTGACTCGGATCGATGCGCCTACCCGAGCCTGTGATGCTTGAATGGTTGTTCCGCTCTCCCTGTGGAAGCAGTCCTGATGTTTACCTTGTTCGGTCATGCGTGGGATGCAGTGCGTGTACTCGCTATCGACGGCGCTTGTCTCACCGTCAGCTTTTTTGCAGCCCTGTGGATGAGAGAAACGTTTTTGGCTGCATTCCAGGTGCTGCGTGGTACAGACAGCAATTGCTCGCCTATAGACAAGAGAAACGTTTGACGTCGATTGACGCGAATGCAAGCCAGCACTGACAGCGCCAGCGAATTCAACAACCTCAGCCGCTACGACCCTCAACCGCCACAACCAACCTAACCCTCGCACATCGCTGTCCCTTCGGATTGGTGGGCATTGCTGTGCCTGGAGAACCTTGATAGGAGCATCAAAAATGAAAGCCAAAGAACTGCCCTCGCTTGATCGCCTGCGGGAATTGTTCATCATCGACAGCACGTCGCCTTCGGGCCTGCGCCGGGTAATCAGAGTGGGGCGTATTCCTGCTGGGGCGCCAGCTGGTACAGACAGTGGTGCCGGGTACTGGAAGATTTCAGTAGACGGCCAGCAATGCCATGTGCACCGAATCCTTTACGCATTGCGATATGGGCAGATCCCGGACGGGCATCTAATCAGTCACGCCAATCTCGACGGTTATGACAACCGAGTCGAGAACCTACGGATCACAGCTTACAGTCAGGGCACAAGGACGCGGAGCAGGCGCGCCAACGAGCTCTGTTTGCCCAACGGCATCAGCAAGGTGGGCAAGTATTATCGTGCGCAGGTTGCGACAACCAGCGGCCCGGCATCCAAGCGTGGCACTTTGGCTGCTGTAACTTTATGGCGGGTGGAGCAGGCAAGAATCAGCTAAGGGCGGCGCCCCCCGGTGCGGTACATAAAGCCCGTTCTTGCCGTCACCGTATTCAACACCGCCCGCTTCCGCATTTGCTACGTGGTTCTTCAGCTCCATCCCGGTACACCACGAAGCTAGGATGTCGACAGCTTAGCAAAGCCCTCTGTGCTCGAACGCGGCGCCCTCACTACGAACCCAACAACATGAAATCGACACGGGCGTAAATCAGCCCGGCGCTTTCGCGCGCCTGCAATTCAGCAGGTCATCCATCAAAGGACAAGACACCATGACTACGATTATCACTACACATGGCGATACCCCAGGCGCCACGATTACCCGAGCAGAGCCCAAAGCAGTAGTAGTTCAACCAGCCGCACGCCAGCATCGCTTGGCGAGCCTGACAGCCCGAGAGCTCAACGCCATGAATGCCCGAATGGACAAGCATGACCGCGAGCTTGCGGCGCTCCAGTATTTGGTTGTCCGTGTCGCACGAGGTGAGGATTGGCTCACAGAAGTCCTTGAGTTGCGAGAGTCCGGGCGCACGTACGCCAATATCGCAGGACACATGGACCTTACTCGGGCTTTGGTCGTAGCGGCGTTGAATTCGGCGGAGCAAGAAGTATGAATTCTGACATCGATCACGTTTACCTGAGTGATGAAGAGTCCGCCCAGGTATGCCGAGCCGCCAAGGATCTCGGTATCCAGGACATGGACGCCATTCACGGCGTTACCCGTGACTTCCGCGAACTGTCCAGACAAGCACGGGAGCACAAACAGCAGCATGGGGATCTTGACGGCTGGTTGCCTACCAAGCCCAAGCCAGCGGGGGTGGGGGCGGAGCTTGCAGGGATCGAACGCGAGGCGAGAGCCAAGCGTCGCGAGGTGCTCAGGGATGCCGGTGTCGTTACGGTTTACCTCAACGCTATGCAAATTTTAGCTGTTCTGACGGGTGCAGTGAATGACTGTATGCAGGACAAGGGCAGGCCTAGGGCGGCGGATTTGTTGCGGGGCTGTGGAGTTCCTGCTTCCGAAGTCAGCAAGCTGGCCAGCAAGGGCAGCAAACATATCAAGGCTGCATGGGTGGCACTCAGTCAACACGCACATGTGAAGGAGATGGGCATGCATGATGTTCGCAATGGTCGCCGTGATCGAAGCATTCAAAACGGTAGTTTGGCCAATGCTGTTGCCGAAATATACGAGCTCGCAGATCGCACCAAGGACCGCCAGCGTATCAGCAAGCTGGAGCAGCGCGACAAGGAGCGAGAGCAGCGCATGGCTGAGCTGGAGCAGCGCGTCGCTGCACTGGAAGTGGGTGACAACTGGAAGGCCATCGCTGAGCGCATGCGTGCCGAGGGAGCCAGCTTCGGCCAGATCGCTATTGCGGTAGGCAAGTCAAAAAGTACAGTCGTCAGTCACTGCAAGGCGAGTGCTGCGTGAGAATGAGCCGGGGGGATCCAATTCTACAAAGGTATGAAATACCTTGTGGGATTTGTTCAGATCAGCCGTACGATTTTGTACGACTCTGAGATATCCGACCCTGGCCCCCGTGTCATAAGTGATGCCTTGCCGCACAGGCCCTGGTGCTCTCTCGGGACGCCGGAGCACCGCTGTCATGAGCTACGTAACCAGGGCACTCACGAGGCGATCATGAGCGCTGCACGTATGCCAGGGGCTCAGGTTGGGGTTGATAGACTTAGCCCCAGGGAGCCCGCCAAGTCTGGAAGGCTGGGCAATTGTTTCAGCTCAGATGCCATTCGCGAAAGCGGCATGCTCCCGTACTCCCTGCTCACGCTACCATCGTTGTGCCCCGTCAAGGCGTCATGCACATCTTCTGGAATACCGACCTGTCGGCTCATCGTCTTGAAGGTGTGCCGGAAACCGTGAGAAGGGCTGGCAGGGCTCTGGAGCTGCGCCACATCTCGCAGGTACTTCGCCCATGCCTTTCCCACGTTCGCCCCGTAGAAGCCCGCAGGGCTCGGTTGTAGCAGCGGAAACAATTGCCCGCCCTGCGGCACGCTTTTGGCGTAATCGAGGAAGCCAAGCGACACCAGATCGTCATGCAACGGTACACGTCTGCGGCTACTCGCCGTCTTCACGGTACGGCCTGCATCATCCTCATCGAGTGACAGGATTGCCAGATGTGGAATGCCGTCCTCGTCCTGCACATCCTTGGCAGCCAGTTGGCACAGTTCCTCGCGGCGTGCTCCCGTGTAGTACATCAGAAGAGGAAGCCAGTACAGCGCCTGCCCGTATCCCTTGCGAGCTGGTTGCCAGCCATCAGGGGTGTATAGCGGGCTGCTGAATATCTGTCGTAGCTCGTCCTTGGTGTAGTCCTTGCGGCGGCGGTCGCCCTTGGTCTTGGCAGCATTGCCAGCAGCCTTCGCCACTCCTGAGGCGTCAACGGGATTCTCTTTGATCCAGTCCATGCGAACGGCATAGCCGAGCACGGCGCCAAGGACACGTAAGCGGTTGCGGATGGTTACAGCGGAGAGAGTTGGCAGGGCTGCTGTCTTTGCTAGTTCAATCAATTGCGGGGCGGTTAGCTTGGCTGCGCCCGGTGCCTTGGTTGGGAATCCAGCTAGTTTGGCTCGGTAATCCTGAACGGTGCCCCGAGTGACAGCTTGCACCGCCAAGTCGCCATAGAGTTCAACGAAGCGGCGGATGCTGCTGCGGAACTCGTCCAGTGTCTTGCGCGTGCTGCGGTTGTCGCCGTCGTCAAGCAGCTTGGCTGCGCTGTAAGCCTCGAAGACTTCAAGGATACTCTTGCTGTGGATCTGATCGGCTCGCCGTTTCTCTGCGCTGATAGGTGCCTTGCTGAGCACGTCTGCCGTAGTGCTCCAGTCCCCTTCCTCTCGCCGCTTGGCAATGTCCGACAGTTTGAGCAAGTGCTCTTTGAATGCGCTGGTGAGCGAGTCTAAGGCCGGTGAGTCCTTGGCGGGGGCTGGGATGTTCTCTGCTTTCAGGGCGCGGAGCATGTGCGGCAGGATCACTGCTCGCCAATCCGTCTCGTCACCCTCGTTCAATGCTTCACGAATACTCAACCATTCCTGATGTTGCTCAAAGCCGAATGGTGTCTCCAGCTCTACAGCGTCACCGGGCACTAACGCCCTTCGGAATTTGCCGGACTGTTCCAGTTCGTCAAGTTCACCGTGAAACCAGCGAGCGGCCAACTGCTGCACATCCTTCGCGCTGAGAACTTCGGCGCCAGAGAGTTGAGCGCGTGCGAGGGCAAACGCTTCCTCGGACTTTATCCATTCAGCCGCATGTCTCCCCTTCGCCTCGCCGATGTCTCGGGTTTGCAATGAGCGTTTGTATTCCCGGCCCAACGCAGGGCGCAGGTCGTCAGGTACACGTCGTCGAAAGTAAAAGACGCCGCTTTGAGGATGCTTGAAGGGTTGAGCCATGAGCGCACGAAACCGGGGGACTGTTGACCCGTTTATGATACGGCTGTGAGATGCCATGTGTACCGCCTTTGTGTACCAGTGAGGCGGGCTTGGCAAATGCGGCACAAACAAAAAACCCCTGAAACCGTTAGGAATCAGGGGCTTATATGTTTTGGTGCCCAGAGACGGAATCGAACCGCCGACACGGGGATTTTCAATCCCCTGCTCTACCGACTGAGCTATCTGGGCAACGGGGCGCATTAAACGGGTTTTTCAGGGGGTCGTCAAGCAAGTTTTCAAAAAATATTTAATTATTACCGTCGCTTACGTGCCGACCCTGGTTTTTGATCAATTATTGAGCAGGCGGCACGTAGCCGTCGGCCTTGGCGTATTCCTCGCCGGAAAAGAACTTGTCCATCTCGCCCGCCAGGTATTTACGATCTTCGGCGTTCATCATGTTCAGGCGTTTTTCGTTGATGAGCAGGGTCTGGTGTTTCAGCCAGTCGCCCCAGGCTTTGGCGGAGACGTGATCGAAAATGTCCTGGCCCTTGGCGCCCGGATACGGAGGGCGTTCCAGGCCTGGCAATTCTTCTTTGTACTTGCGGCAGATAATGGTGCGGGTCATGACGAAACTCCTGCGTTCAATACGTCGGCCGCGCGCTTCAGCAGTTTTTTCACCGGGGCGGCAAGGCCCAGGCGCGGCGGGGTGGCGAGGTTATACCAGAGCCAGTCGGCCTCGGCCACGTGATGGGCGGATTCCTCGACCTGGACCAGCCAGGGTTCGATGGCGAGCTGGAAGTGGCTGAAGGTGTGGATCAGCCCCGGCAGTTCCTGTGGCTTGCCCAGTTCCAGCGCGTGCTGGTTGGCCAGGTGTTCGAGGTCTTGCAGGTCGTCCAGCTCGGGCAAACTCCACAGGCCGCCCCACAGGCCCGTGGAAGGGCGACGGTAAAGCAGGATTGCGCCCTCGGCATTGGCCAGCAGCGGCATCAGCGTGCGCTTCTGCGGGATGGTCTTGCGCGGCTTGGGGATCGGGTAGCGCGTCTCCAGGCCGAGCATGTGGGCTTCGCAGCCTTTTTCCAGCGGGCACAGCAGGCAGCTGGGTTTGCTGCGGGTGCAGAGGGTGGCGCCCATGTCCATCATCGCCTGGGTGTAGGCATTGACGCGATCATGCGGCGTGAAGCGTTCTGCGGTGGCCCACAGCTGCTTGGCCACCTTGGGTTCGCCGGGGTAGCCCTCTTGTGCGGTAAAACGTGCCAGTACGCGTTTGACGTTGCCGTCGAGGATCGGCGCACGCAGGCCCATGCTCAGGCTGGCGATCGCGCCGGCGGTGGACAGGCCGATGCCCGGCAGTTCGGTCAGCTTTTCGACGTCCCTGGGAAACTCACCACCGTACTCGGCCACGACAATCTTCGCGGTCTTTTGCAGGTTGCGCGCCCGGGTGTAGTAACCCAGGCCGGTCCACAGGTGCAGCACTTCGTCTTCCGGCGCGGCGGCCAGGGCTTCGACCGTCGGCAGCGAGGCCATGAATCGGTCGAAGTAATTGAGCACGGTGCTCACCTGGGTCTGCTGCAGCATGATCTCCGAGACCCACACCCGATAAGGCGTGATGCCCTGTTGCCAGGGCAGGTCATGGCGGCCGTGGCGGTCGTACCAATCGAGTACGGCCTCTGAAAACTGCTCGTTTCTCATCGCTTGAACAGGCCCTTCAAAGCGTCTTTAAGCTGCGGGTGCACCTTGTCGAGTTTCTCTTCCAGCTTGTCGCTGAGCTTGTTGCCGGCCGCCTTGATGGCGACCTGGGTCAAGCCGTCCTTGTCCAGGCGGCACGCCTTGGCGCCCAGTTCCAGCGGGCCACGGCAGCGCAGCGGCACTTCGATGCCCTGGAAGTTGGCGCCGACCTGGCAGGCGGGGTCCGGCGTTTCACGCTGGTCGCCTTCGACGATGATGCCGACGCGGTAATCCATGCCCAGCACACGCAGGTCGACGTCGCCATTACCGTTGACGGTCAGGCCTGGGATGCGCACTTTCAGGTCAGGGTTGCTGGCGACCCCGTTGCGGAAGGTCAGGTTGCCCTTCAGCTCCTGGAACGGCGTGTCCTTGCCTTGCGGCGTGCTGCTCAAGGTCTTGCGGTTGAGCAAGGCGATGCCGGTGCACAGTTGCTGCTCAAGGTTGGCATTGAGCAGCACACCGTTGTTGATCACAAAACTGGCGGTGCCGTTGAGGCTGTCGATCAAGGCTTTCTGGCTGTTGCCACGGCCCGTGAGGTTGCTGTCGAGGGTGATCTGGCCCTTCACCGGCGGGGTTTGCCCCTGGGCTTGCAGGATGCGCTCGACCGGTACTTGCTTGATCCGGCTCTGCAGCGCCAGCACGGGAATGTCCTGGCGCACATCAAGGTTGCCGTTGGCCTGGAAGCTACCGTTGTAGAGATCGCCACTCAAGGTGTCGAGCTTGAGCTGGCCATCAAGGCCGGAGGCTTTGAGCACCGCATTCTGGATCGGCAATTTGCTCAGGGTCAGTTGGCCGAACGCAAGGTCGGCGTCCACGTCCAGCGTGCGCAGGCGGGCCAATGGCAATAGTTTGTCGGTGCTCCAGGCGCCTTTGGTCGGGGCGTCGGGGAGCGGCGTGGTGCCGCCGGCGGCCATGGCCCCGGCTTCGCTGTTCTGTACTTCGGCCTGGCGTGCGGCCGCCGCACCCTTGGCCGATTCAGACTTGGCCGGCAGGTAGTTGTCGGCGTTGAAGGTGTCGCCCTTGAGCTGAACGCGCAGGGATTGCTTGGCGAAATCCTCCACGGCGACGCGACCGGTGAAGGTGCTGCCGTCGAGTTTCAGGTTCAGGTCTTCCAGGGCCACGCTGGTCGGCGTGCCCTTGAGGCGGCTGACCAGCTCGACCTTGCTCAGGCTGCCGTCGGCCATCGGCGGCAACGGGTGGCCGACGCTGTCGAGGAACTTGGCCAAGTCAAACTGGGCGATCGACAGGGCGCCGCTGAGCTGCGGAGTCTTGTCCAGGTCGTTGACCTTCAGTTCGCCCAACGCGCGCAGTTGGTTGGCCGACAGCTTCAGGTTGGTCCATTCGGCGATATTGGCCGCCTGGTCAACCAGCAGTTGGCCCTGGGTGGAGAACGTCACGGTCTTGCCTTGCAGCGGCTCGCCCGTGGCTTCGCCGGTGATCTTCATGTCTTCAAGCTGATAGCGCTTGAGTGCCCGCTGGATCCGCAGGTTGCCGTTGAGCTCGGTCTTGACGCGCATCACCGGCTGGTTGCTGCCGAAGAAGGCGGTGAGTTTCACCGGGATGCTGGCGCCTTCGTGCACCGCACCGGCGCTCAGTTGAATGCTTTCGGCGCTGAACTGTTTGCCGGTCTGCTCATCGTTGTATTCAACGCGGGCGTTGTTGATGGTCAGGCTGTCGATGTCCAGGCGGATGGGTTTTGCCGGCTTTTCCGGTTCGGATTCGGCCGGTTGCTCAACCGAGCCAGGGCTGCCGACGCTCGCCTCAGTCACGTTCTTGCCGATGTCTTCCCAGTTGCCATGACCTTGCTTGTCACGGTTGAGGCGCAGGTTCAGGCCTTCGACACGCACGTCGCTCATCTGCACTTCGCGGCGCAGCAAAGGCAGCACGCGCACCGAGAGGCCGAGCATCTGCAGGTCGGCGAACGGTTGGGTCGGCGCGGTCAGGGTTGCCACGCTGGCTTCGTGCAGTTCAAGGCCGAGCCACGGGAACAGGCTCCAGCCGATATCGCCATTGAGCGTCAGCTCGATGTGGGCCTTGTCGCGGGCAATCTGGCGAATCTCGTCTTTATAGTCGTTGGGATCGAAGAGATGGGTCAGGGCAAAACCCAGAGCCACAATGATCAGCAACAGCCCGAGAAGTACCAGACCCAGGATTTTGCCGAACGCTTTCATGGGCGAGTCCTTGTATGTCGATTTCAAAATTTAGCCGCAGAGTATAACGCCCGACGGCCTGCGTCAGTGCCCTGATCGTTACATTGTATCCAGAGGCGGGGAAAGCGGGTTTTTGGCGTCAAAAAACAAATTTCCTGAAAAAGGTGATGTCACTTTGGTTTTTCTGTCATCGACAGGTGCTAATCTCTGCACGTTCGTCCGCCTTCTGCGACCTAAGGTCGCGCCTAAAATGGAGCTTCACTCAACAAAACGGCCACGCTTTGCGTGCAAGGCCGAGGGAGAGAGCGCCTGACGGACACATACTAACAACTGGGGGAAACACCAATGAGCACTAGCACTGCGGCAGGTTCATCTGCTGCAAAGCCAGCGTTCCTGTCCAAGGAACGCATCATCGCCAAGCCCGGCTTCAACCGCTGGCTGGTTCCACCGGCCGCCCTGGCCATCCACCTGTGCATCGGCATGGCCTACGGGTTCTCGGTGTTCTGGCTGCCTCTGTCCAAGGCGCTGGGTATTACCAAACCGGTCGCCTGCGCGCCGGACATGAGCTTCATCGCCCAAGTCTTCTCGTCCCAATGCGACTGGCCCATCTCCATGCTGGGCTGGATCTACACCCTGTTCTTCATCTTCCTGGGCTGCTCGGCAGCGATCTGGGGCGGCTGGCTGGAACATGCCGGGCCACGTAAGGCCGGTGTTGTATCGGCGTTGTGCTGGTGCGGCGGGCTGCTAATTTCGGCCTTGGGTATCTATACCCACCAGATCTGGCTGATGTGGATCGGCTCCGGGGTCATCGGCGGTATCGGCCTGGGCCTGGGCTACATCTCTCCCGTGTCGACCCTGATCAAGTGGTTCCCGGACAAGCGTGGCATGGCCACCGGTATGGCGATCATGGGCTTTGGCGGCGGCGCGATGGTAGGTGCACCCCTGGCCGCAGCGTTGATGGGCCACTTTGCCACGCCGACCAGCGTGGGCGTATGGCAGAGCTTCCTGGTGATGGCGGCGATCTACTTTGTGTTCATGATCGGCGGCGCACTGTCTTATCGCGTTCCGCCGACCGGCTGGAAACCTGAGGGCTGGACCGCCCCGGCGAAAAAGGCCAGCAACGCGATGATCACCCACCGTCACGTGCACGTGAACGTGGCGTGGAAAACCCCGCAATTCCGCCTGGTTTGGTTGGTGTTGTGCCTGAACGTATCCGCCGGTATCGGCATCCTCGGCATGGCTTCGCCGCTGCTGCAGGAAGTGTTCGGCGGCAAATTGCTGGGTGTTGATGTGCCGTTCGGTCAACTGGATGCCGGTCAACTGGCCTCCATCGCGGCCATCGCGGCAGGTTTCACCGGTCTGTTGAGCCTGTTCAACATCGGCGGCCGCTTCTTCTGGGCGTCTTTCTCCGACTACCTGGGCCGTAAAAACACCTATTTCGTGTTCTTCGCCCTGGGCTTTGCCCTGTACGCGCTGATCCCGAACCTGGGGCACTTGGGCAACGTGGCGCTGTTCGTGGCGGCGTTCTGCATCATCCTGTCGATGTACGGGGGTGGTTTTGCGACCGTTCCTGCCTACCTGGCCGACCTGTTCGGTACGCAAATGGTCGGCGCGATCCACGGTCGCCTGCTGACCGCCTGGGCCGCTGCGGGCGTCTTGGGCCCGGTGCTGGTGAACTACCTGCGTGAATATCAGTTGAGCATCGGCGTTGAACGCGCGGCTGCCTATGACATCACTTTGTACATCCTCGCCGGCCTGCTGGTGCTGGGTTTCATCTGCAACCTGCTGGTTCGCCCGGTGGCGGACAAGTACTTCATGACCGATGCCGAATTGGCCGCCGAACAGGCGCTGGGTCATGACAAAGGGGCGGATGCCACCACTTCCCTGGAGTGGAAAGCCGCTTCCGGCACCGTGCCATTGGCCATCGCGGCCTGGCTGGTGGTGGGTATTCCGNTTGGCGTGGGGTGTGTGGGTGACCTTGCAGAAGACTGCGGTTCTGTTCCACTGATTTAGATGCGCTCTGTGTGGCAGCCCGCTTGTTGTAGTGAGCGGGCTTGCCCCGCGCTGGGTTGCGAAGCGACCCAATGAAGCCACCTCGTTCTTTCAGTCAGCGCGCCGTGGCTGTTTCTGGGGTTGCTTCGCAACCCAGCGCGGGGCANAGCCCGCTCACCACACAAGCTTGCTCCCGCAGTTGTATGCACATGTCTATCTCCGACACTCCATCAGTCTTATCCCCTCCGATGTTTCTGTTTAGCGCCCGCGCCCCTATAATGGCTGCCTTTTTCGCCCAATGATTTTGCGGAGCTGGTGATGGCCGAACGTAAGGCGTCCGTCGAGCGCGACACTCTGGAAACCCAGATCAAAGCCTCGATCAACCTGGATGGCACCGGAAAGGCCCGATTTGATATCGGTGTACCTTTTCTTGAGCACATGCTGGACCAGATCGCCCGTCACGGGCTGATCGACCTGGATATCGTCAGCAAGGGCGACCTGCATATCGACGACCACCACACGGTGGAAGACGTAGGCATCACCCTCGGCCAGGCATTTGCCAAGGCCATCGGCGACAAAAAAGGCATCCGTCGCTACGGCCACGCCTATGTCCCGCTGGACGAAGCGCTGTCGCGTGTGGTCATCGACTTCTCCGGCCGCCCAGGCCTGCAGATGCACGTGCCCTACACCCGCGCCACCGTCGGCGGCTTCGATGTCGACCTGTTCCAGGAATTTTTCCAGGGTTTCGTCAACCACGCACTGGTCAGCCTGCACATCGACAACCTGCGCGGCACCAATACCCACCACCAGATCGAAACCGTGTTCAAGGCCTTCGGCCGCGCACTGCGCATGGCCGTAGAGCTGGACGACCGCATGGCCGGGCAAATGCCCTCGACCAAGGGCGTCCTGTAATGCAGACGGTCGCGGTTATCGATTACGGCATGGGTAACCTGCACTCGGTGGCCAAGGCCCTCGAACATGTAGGTGCCGGCAAAGTGCTGATCACCAGCGATGCCAACGTGATTCGCGAAGCTGACCGGGTGGTGTTTCCCGGCGTTGGCGCGATTCGCGACTGCATGGCCGAGATCCGCCGCCTGGGCTTTGACAGCCTGGTGCGCGAAGTCAGCCAGGATCGTCCGTTCCTCGGCATCTGCGTAGGCATGCAAGCCTTGCTCGACAGCAGTGAAGAGAACGACGGCGTCGACTGCATCGGCCTGTTCCCAGGCCAGGTGAAGTTCTTCGGCAAAGACCTGCATGAAGACGGCGAACACTTGAAAGTCCCGCACATGGGCTGGAACGAAGTGCGCCAGAGCGTCGATCACCCGCTCTGGCACGAAGTGCCGGACATGGCGCGCTTCTACTTCGTGCACAGCTACTACATCGCCGCCGGTAAGCCGGGCCAGGTGGTGGGTGGCGGGCACTACGGCGTCGACTTCGCCGCCGCGCTGGCCGAAGGTTCGCGGTTTGCCGTGCAGTTCCACCCGGAGAAGAGCCATACCCATGGCCTGCAATTGCTGCAGAACTTCGCCGCCTGGGACGGGCGCTGGTAAATGGCCAGGAAGCCGAAGCAGCCGGTCTTGAACCTCACGCCCGAACAGGAGAGTGAGGCTACCCTCAAGATCAAGCGCTTCATGGAGGACCGCTTCGAGCTCAAGCTGGGCTCGTTCGAGGTCGCCGAAATTCTTGAGCTGTTCACCACCGAAGTGGCTCCGCACTATTACAACAGGGCGATTTTCGACACGCAGACGCTCCTTAAAGAAAGGTTCGAAAGCATCGAAAGCGACCTGTGGTCGCTTGAGAAACCCTGAATTCCCAAGCATTGCTGAATATCGAATAAGGTTTGCCAGATGCTGATTATTCCCGCTATCGATCTCAAGGACGGCGCCTGCGTACGTCTGCGCCAAGGCCGCATGGAAGACTCCACCGTGTTCTCCGATGACCCGGTGAGCATGGCTGCCAAATGGGTGGAAGGGGGCTGCCGTCGTCTGCATCTGGTGGACTTGAACGGCGCCTTCGAAGGCCAGCCGGTCAACGGCGAGGTGGTCACCGCGATCGCCAAGCGCTACCCGAACCTGCCGATCCAGATCGGCGGCGGTATCCGCTCGCTGGAAACCATCGAGCACTACGTAAAAGCCGGCGTGAGCTATGTAATCATTGGCACCAAGGCTGTGAAAGACCCGGCGTTCGTCGCCGAAGCCTGCCGCGCGTTTCCTGGCAAGGTCATCGTGGGCCTGGACGCTAAAGATGGTTTCGTCGCCACCGACGGTTGGGCCGAGATCAGCACTGTGCAGGTGATCGACCTGGCCAAGCAGTTCGAAGCTGACGGCGTGTCCGCCATCGTTTATACCGACATCGCCAAAGACGGCATGATGCAGGGCTGCAACGTGCCGTTCACCGCGGCGCTGGCCGCTGCGACCAAGATCCCGGTGATCGCTTCCGGCGGTATCCACAACTTGGGCGACATCAAGTCGCTGCTGGACGCCAAGGCCCCCGGCATCATCGGCGCCATCACCGGCCGCGCGATCTACGAAGGTACCCTGGACGTCGCCGAAGCCCAGGCTTACTGCGACGCCTACAACGGCTGAGGACTGACCATGGCGCTGGCCAAACGCATCATCCCTTGCCTGGACGTCGACAACGGTCGCGTGGTCAAGGGCGTCAAGTTCGAGAACATCCGTGACGCCGGAGACCCGGTGGAAATCGCCCGTCGCTACGATGAGCAGGGTGCCGACGAGATTACCTTTCTCGACATCACTGCCAGCGTCGATGGCCGCGACACCACCCTGCATACCGTCGAGCGCATGGCCAGCCAGGTGTTTATCCCGCTGACCGTGGGCGGTGGCGTGCGCACCGTGCAAGACATCCGCAACCTGCTCAATGCCGGCGCGGACAAGGTCTCGATCAACACCGCTGCGGTGTTCAACCCGGAGTTTGTCGGCGAGGCCGCGCAGCACTTTGGCTCGCAATGCATTGTGGTGGCCATCGACGCCAAGAAAGTCTCCGGCCCGGGCGAAACCCCGCGCTGGGAGATCTTCACCCACGGCGGCCGCAAGCCGACCGGCCTGGATGCGGTGGAATGGGCGATGAAGATGGAAGGCCTGGGAGCCGGTGAAATCCTGCTGACCAGCATGGACCAGGACGGCATGAAAAACGGCTTCGACCTGGGCGTGACCCGTGCCATCAGCGATGCGTTGGGTATCCCGGTGATCGCTTCCGGCGGCGTCGGCAACCTGCAGCACCTGGCTGACGGCGTGATCGAAGGCCACGCCAGCGCGGTGCTGGCGGCGAGTATTTTCCACTTTGGCGAATACACCGTCCCCGAGGCCAAGGCCTACATGGCGGCGCGCGGTATCGTCGTTCGCTAAACGCTGCTGGACACCATGGCAAGCGCGCGGCAATCTCTGCGCTTGCCATGGATTCCGGTAACCTTCATGTTCAAACACCTGCTGCTCGCCCTCGCCAGTACGTCGCTCCTGTTGGCTGGCCCTGGCCACGCCGATGAATCGTCTGACGCCTCCCTGGTGTTGCTGACGGAAAACTTCCCGCCCTACAACATGGCAAAAAACGGCAAGAATTTCGCCAAGGACGAGAACATCGAAGGCATCGCCGTGGACATCATGCGCGAGACCTTCAAGCGCGCCGGCATTTCCTACAGCCTCACCCTGCGTTTCCCTTGGGAGCGAATCTACAAACTCGCCCTGGAAAAACCCGGTTACGGCGTGTTCGTGATGGCCCGCCTGCCGGACCGTGAAGCGCTGTTCAAATGGGTCGGGCCTATCGGTCCCGACGATTGGGTGCTGCTGGCCAAGGCAGATAGCAAGATCCAGTTGAGCGACCTCGAGCACGCCCGTCGCTACAAGATCGGCGCTTATAAAGGCGACGCCATCGCCGAGACCCTGGAGAAGCAGGGCCTTAAGCCGATGGTGGTGTTGCGCGATCAGGACAACGCGCAAAAGCTGCTGGAGGGTCAGATCGACCTGTGGGCTACCGGCGATCCGGCCGGCCGGTACCTGGCTCGCCAGGTCGGTGTGACCGGGCTCAAGACGGTGCTGCGTTTTAACAGTGCTCAGCTTTACCTCGCGCTGAACAAGGACGTGCCTGATGAGCTTGTGGACAAGCTTCAAGCAGCGTTGAACCAACTGCGCAAAGAAGGGCGTGTTGACGAGATCATGGCGCGTTACCTCTAGTGGTCAACGTGGTTTGAGCAGGTCCACGCGCAAATCTGAAGGCCGGCCTGCCTGGTCGAATGCGTAGGTGCAGATTTTTATCGGCTGGTTATGCGTGGAAATAATCTGCGCGAACTTCTGATGCGGTGCATCGGGGGCCTGGTCCAGGGGAGGCATGCCGAAGAGGTCCTCTGCGTCATCGGATTCTTCCGTATCGCTGCGCTTGGGCGGCAGTGTCCGATAGCCTTCGGGTGCCAGGCAATCTGTGCGCTGAGCTGGGCCAAATTTGTAGGTGTAGCGGCTTACAAAGGGTGGCGCCAGGTTCCAGATAACGGTGTAGCGCTGCAAGAACTGCCTGTCGAGCACGATGCTGACATCTGGGGCGCGGGTCGCCGCCGGTTCAGCGAGTTCGACCGCCAGCGTCAAGGCATTGCGCATCGCGCTGTTGCTCACCGCCTGGTCTGATTCGACCCCCAGGATGCACAACAGATGCATGCCGGTTTGCGGGCCGATGGGGTCCTTGATCGATGCGTTGTGGCTGTTGATCGGCGGGCTGTAATGCACGGGGTTTTCACATTCGCTGGCACGGCGTACGGCCTTGTAGCGATAGAGCCGGCTGGTGGTAGTAAATTCCAGGTTCCAGCTTGGCGTGATATTCCGGCCCTTGTCTCCGGGCCTTTTGACGAAATATTGTTGCAGCGGCTCAGGGCTGCTGAAGGTGATGGACGTCGCGGGGTAGAGGTTGCAGGTCTGCTCGTTGTCAGTCAGCACGCCCTCCACAAAACAGTGCTTGAGGAACACGACAGGACTGCCGTAGTTACTGTCGGCATGCCAACTCGCCTTGCCATCCCTCACCTCGCATGGTGCGTCGCGCTGACACTTTTTAGCTGCGGCCTGGCCGATGGTTGTACTGCTGAGAATGCCGAACAGCGTATTGGTGGCGCGATCCACCAGCGGTGCACCGAATGTGCCTGATTGCACGCCCTTGCACTGGTTTTTCATGGTTACGCGCCAGACAAAAGGTTGCTCCACCACCTCTTGAGAGGCCTGTTGAAGGCACGCTGACAGGTGCAGCGTGTTCCATTCAGGGACGATCAGAGCAAGAATCGGGCGTGCTTCGGCAGGTAGGTCCTCGGCCAGTTTCATCGGCTCGATGCCATTGCTGATCAAGGCGGACAGCGGAATATCGAGCTCGATGAGTGCCAGGTCGACGCCGTGGCTGCTACCCCACTTCAGGGTCTTGAGCGGGTAGGTCTTGAGCTGCTCCAACGTGTCATCAAAGTAGTTGAAGCTGATATGACCCTTGAGTACCTGGTCCTTGATGACGGCACCACTGACACGGTGAATGCAATGGCTGCTGGTGATGATGTAAGCCGGGCCGGAAGTGCCTTGTTCATCGCGGGTATCCAGTAGGGTCGCGGTGCAGAGTGCCTTATCGTTGCGGATGCGGCCGATGCCGCTCCAGTGATTATGTTGTTGGTTGGCGTTGGTCAGCAGGCGTGGAGCGCTGGCGTTGGCCAGGCCTTCACCAAAGTCTTTGGACGCGCCCCACAGATACACAGGGCACGCAGTCAGCAGCGCGCAGATCAGCGCGGGATAAAGGGTTTTCATGGTCATCCTCGAATTGATGCGGGGCAGGCGTCAACTATCGAGGGGGCAACTGGCAGAGCAGGGGTAGTTATTTAGTCGGCGATGGGCGGTAGGTGCCATTTTTGCCGTGCCCGGCCACGGCCTGGTTGCCGCGTACGCTGATCATCAACTTGATATCAATCCAGTCGACGCCCTGGGCCTTGAGCTTGGGCAACTCGCGTTCCAGCACTGCGAGGGTTTGTGGGTAAGGGTGGCCGATCATCACGGCCGAACCTTGTTTGTGTGCCAGCTTGATTGCGGTTTGCAACTGCTTGGTAATCGCCGCCTCGGTGCGCTCGTCATCGAGGAACACATCCCGCGAGACATGCGCCAGGCCGATCTTCTGCGCTTCTGCCGCCGCGACGGTCTGGGCGCTGGTGCGGCTGTCGACAAAGAACTTGTTGCGCCGTTGCAACTCGGCCATCAACCAGGCCATGGCGGCCGGTTGCGCCGTCATGCGGCTGCCCATGTGGTTGTTGATGCCGGCGGTATAGGGCACCGCTTGGAACGCGGCGTCCAGTCGCTTGCCAAGTTCTTCGATAGGCAATTCGGGGTGCCAGGCGAACGGCCCCGTGGCCGGGTCCATGGGCATGTGGAGGATCACGATCTTGCCGGCCTTGTGGGCTTCGCGGGCGAATTCGGCGGCGTGGGGCGTGTCGGGCATGATCGCCGTGGTCACCGGCCCGGGCAGGGCCAGCACGCGACGATCCCGGGGCAGGTTTTGCCCGAGGTCGTCGATGATGAGGGTCAGGTAGGCTTTTTGAGGCTCGCCGGCAGGCGTCGCGTGGGCGACGCCTGCCAGACTGCACAGCACAGCGATGATCAGGGCAAAACGCATATCAACGGCTGCGGGTGATGCTCAAGCCCTTGAGCAGGCTAAGCGCCTGGGCCAGCTGGTAGTCATCGTCCTGCGGCATTGGCTTGGCTTTCTTGCCGCTGCCGGTCGGCTGGTCGGCGCCGCCGTTGCCATTGCCCAGGTGACCTTGCAGGTCAGCTTCCTTGTAGTACTCGCTGTCGATCTCGTTGGTGATCTTGGCCTTGCGCACCTCGATGTCCGGCACGATGCCCTGAGCCTGGATCGAGCGGCCGTTCGGCGTGTAATACAGCGCGGTGGTGATCTTCAGCGCACGCTCATTGTTCAGCGGCAACACGGTTTGCACCGAGCCTTTGCCGAAACTGGTGGTGCCCATCAGCACGCCGCGCTTCTGGTCTTGCAGAGCGCCCGCGACGATCTCCGACGCCGAAGCGCTGCCGCCGTTGATCAGCACGGCCAGCGGTACGTTTTCGCTGAGGTCATTGCCGGTAGCCGAAAAGCGCAGCTCGGAATTGGCGATACGGCCTTTGGTGTACACGATCAGGCCCTTGGTGATGAAGTGGTCGACCACTTCCACCGCCGACTGCAGCACGCCGCCAGGGTTGTTACGCAGGTCGAGCACGATGCCGCTGAGTTTCTTGCCGTTGTCCTTGCGCAGCTTGGCCAGCGCCTTGGCCACTTCGTCGCCGGTCTTGACCTGGAATTGGGTGATGCGGATGTAGCCGTAGCCCGATTCCAGCAGCTGGCTCTTCACGCTCTTGACCACAATGGTCGCGCGGGTCAGCGTCACGTCGAACGGGTTGCCGCCGTCGCGTACCAGGGTCAGGGTGATTTTCTGGCCGATCTTGCCGCGCATCTTGTCGACGGCTTCGGTCATGGTCTGGCCACGGGTCGGCTGGCCGTTGATCTTCACGATGAAGTCGCCGGCCTGGATGCCAGCCTTGGACGCCGGGGTGTCATCGATCGGCGAGACGACCTTGATGTTGCCGTCTTCGGCGCCGACTTCAATGCCCAGGCCGCCGAATTCACCGCTGGTGCTCTCCTGCAGCTCGGCAAAATCTTCCGGGCCCAGGTAAGCGGAGTGCGGATCGAGGTTGCTGAGCATGCCCTTGATGGCATTCTCCAGCAGGGTCTTGTCATCTACGGGTTCGACATAAGCGGCCTTGATCCGGTCCATGACCTCGGCAAAGGTGCGCAGCTCGTCCAGCGGCAACGGCGCCTTGGTGGTTGCGGCCGTGGCGGCGGGTGCAGCCGGAGCGGCCTGGTCGGCGAATGCCAGAGGCGCGCCGATCACCAGGGCGATCGTCAAGGCCAGCGAAGTGAGGCGGGACAAATGCAGCATGTCGAACGAACTCCTAATGTAGATGCGACCCTATCCTTGGGATCTGCACCATTGTGCAGGATCGCTCGGGCGACCCTGCTGACGAATAGCGAAGTACAGCGCCGGGGTGTCCTGGCCACCACTGTTACCGACAGTGGAGATGGATTCACCGGCTTTTACAACATCACCTGCCGACTTGAGTAAAGTCTGATTGTGGCCGTAAAGGCTCAAATAGCCATTGCCGTGGTCAAGAATCACCAACAAACCGGCGCCCCGCAGCCAATCGGCAAACACGACACGGCCACCGTGAACAGCGTGGACCTGGCTGCCGGCGGAGGCGCTGATCATCACACCATCCCACTTGGCGCGGGTGTCATCGCCACGGGTTTCCCCAAAGCGTGCCAGTAATCGACCATCAACCGGCCATGGAAGTTTGCCGCGCGCTGAAGCAAAAGGGCCACCGAACGATTCGCCGGCGCTGGAAACCAGCGGGCCAGGGGCTGCATGCGCCGGTTTACGCGGTGCCGGGGCGTCCGAGGTGGCAGCCATCTCGGCCTCACGCTGGCGCTTTTTTTCGGCTTCCTGCTGGGCGATCAGCGCTTTTTGCCGCGCTTCTTCGGCCTCGCGTGCCTGGCGAGCCAGGGTTTCTTCGATGGTCTTGAGCACTTTGGCCAGGTCGGCCTGGTCCTGCTCGCGGGCCTGCAGCTTGGCGTCACGGGCTTTTACGTCGTCATTGAGCTTGGCCAGGGCGACCTGGCGCTCCTTGCGCACCTTGTCCAGCTCGTCGCGCTGGGCAGTGAGGCTGCTTTTCTGGTCTTCCAGCTGCGATTGCTGGTTGGCGATTTCCTGTTCGACGTTGACCAACTGGCGCAGGGTCTCGTTGAAGCTTTTCAACTGCTCCATACGGGCCTTGCTCAGGTAGTCGTAGTAGGTCAGGGTGCGCGCGAATTTTTCCGGGTTCTGCTGGTTGAGCAGCAGCTTGAGGTATTCCTGGCGGCCGTTCTGGTAGGCGGCACGGGCCTGGATAGCGATCAGGCGTTGCTGTTCAACGCGGGCGCTCTGGAGTTTTTTTTTCTCAGCGTCGAGTCGCTCCAGTTCCGACTCGCTCTTCTTTAATTCTTTTTGTAGCTCCTGGACCTGCTTCTCGAGCTTGCCCATCTCGGTTTCCGTACCGCGCAGGTCTTTCTGGACCCCGGATTTTTCTTCCTGGAGCTTGCCGAGCAGTTTTTTCAGCTCGGTAATGTCCTGACGCGTAGCGTCCAACTGTTGTTGGGTTTGTGCGCGCTCATCGGCAAACGCCGGTTGGAGCAGGCAGACAAGAGCAAGGGTAATCAAGGCGCGAAGCATAGAGGCGGGCGACACCAGGGAAAGGGACGGCCTAGTATGCCCGCCAAGCGCGGCAAAAAAAACGCCCAATTCGGGCTGGAAGGCAAGATAGGTGCCGAGCGGCGCTGGAATGGCGAAAAGATATCTACCAAACACAGAAGATCCAATGTGGGAGGGAGCAAGCCCCCTCCCACATTATTTTTCGGTGATGCTGGGAATCAGACCAGGATCGAAGTGCCCGTCATTTCCACCGGCTTCTCCAACCCCATCAGCATCAACATTGTCGGTGCCACATCCGCCAGCACGCCGCCATCACGTACTTTGAAGTCGCGCTTACCGACGTAGATGAACGGCACCGGCTCGGTGGTATGGGCGGTGTGGGCTTGCCCAGTGGATTCGTCGGACATCTGCTCGCAGTTGCCGTGGTCTGCAGTGATCAGTGCTTCACCGCCAACGTTCTCCAGGGCATCGACGATGCGGCCGACGCACAGGTCCAGGCATTCCACGGCCTTGGTCGCGGCTTCCAGGTTGCCGCTGTGGCCGACCATGTCGCCATTGGCGTAGTTGACCACGATCACGTCGTAACGCTGGTTGTCGATGGCGTCGACGATCTTGTCGGTGACTTCCGGCGCACTCATTTCCGGTTGCAGGTCGTAGGTGGCGACCTTTGGCGATGGGATCAGGATGCGTTCTTCGCCTGGGAACGGTTCTTCGCGGCCACCGGAGAAGAAGAACGTCACGTGGGCGTACTTCTCGGTTTCGGCGATGCGCAGTTGGGTCTTGCCGTTTTTCGCCAGGTAGTCGCCCAGCACGTTATCCAAGGTGCCGGCGGCAAAGGCGGCGGGGGCCGGGATGCTGGCGGCGTATTGGGTCAGGCCCACGTATTGGACTTTTGGCTGGCGGGCGCGCTCGAATTCCTTGAAACCATCTTCGACAAATACGCGGCTCAGCTCGCGTGCGCGGTCTGCGCGGAAGTTCATGAACACCACGGCGTCGCCGTCTTCGACTTTCACCGGCTCACCGATGGTGGTGGCTTTGACGAACTCGTCGCTTTCGCCACGGGCATAGGCGGCTTCAAGGCCTTCCTGGGCGGTGGCGGCGTGGAAGTCGGCCTGGCCGTCGACGATCAGGTTGTAGGCCTGGGAGACGCGGTCCCAGCGGTTGTCGCGATCCATGGCGAAGTAGCGGCCCACCAGGCTGGCGATACGGCCCTTGCCCAAGGCGGCGAACGTGGCGTCCAGCAGCTCGATGGAGGATTGCGCGCTTTTCGGCGGTGTGTCGCGGCCATCGAGGAAGGCGTGCAGGTAGATCTTGTCGGCGCCGCGCTTGAAGGCCAGTTCGGCCATGGCGACCAGGTGGTCCTGGTGGCTGTGGACGCCGCCATCGGACAGCAGGCCCATGAAGTGCACCGCTTTGCCCGCTTCGACGGCTTTATCGACTGCGGCGCAGATGGTTGGGTTCTCGAAGAACTCGCCGTCGCGGATCGCTTTGGTGACGCGGGTGAAGTCTTGATAGACCACTCGTCCGGCGCCGAGATTCATGTGACCGACTTCCGAGTTGCCCATCTGGCCGTCCGGCAGGCCCACGTCCATGCCCGAGCCGGAGATCAGACCGTTGGGTACGGTGGCGGTCAGGCGGTCGAGTACGGGCTTCTTGGCCGCGTATACCGCGTTGTCGTGGTGGCTTTCACTGTGTCCGAAGCCATCGAGAATTATCAGGACCAAAGGTTTAGGCGTAGTAGTCATAGATCCTCTCGCGGCGGTAATAAAGGAAGACAATTGAAAAGGGAGTGGCAGTTTAAAGCGAAGTTCCGACCACGTCACCGCTTTACGGGGGTTGGCCCCCCCTGGCGGCTGTGTATACTTACCGCCATTTTAACGCCCTGGAACCTCCTTGATGGTTGATCACCTGATTGCATTTGCCACTGCCCACTATCTGCTCGTGGGTGCCTTCGTCATCCTGCTGGCGCTGCTGATTGCTCATGAAATGAGCCGTGGTGGCCGCAGCCTGAGCACGTCGGAGCTGACCGCGCTGGTCAACAAGGATGAGGCCGTTGTCGTTGATATCCGCCCGGCCAAGGATTTCGCCGCCGGCCATATCGTCGGCGCCCTGAATATTCCACAGGACAAGCTGATCGCACGCCTGGCCGAGCTGGAAAAATACAAGGCCAAGACCATCATTCTGGTCGACGCCCAAGGCCAGCACGCCGGCACTCATGCGCGCGAAATGCTCAAGGCCGGTTTCACCGCCGCCAAGCTGTCCGGTGGCATCAGCAGCTGGCGCGGCGATAACCTGCCACTGGTGAAGTGATATGAGCCAGGTCGTCGTGTATTCCAGCGATTGGTGCCCTTACTGCATGCGGGCCAAGGCCTTGCTGGAGAAAAAGGGCGTTGCCTTCGAAGAAATCAAGGTCGACGGCAAACCCCAGGTGCGTGCCGAAATGGCCCAGAAGGCGGGGCGCACGTCAGTGCCGCAGATCTGGATCGGCGCCAAACACATCGGTGGCTGCGACGACCTGTTCGCCCTGGAGCGCGCGGGTAAACTCGATGCGCTGCTGCTCGTCTGACTCCCAACCCCTAAAAGACCCCAAGATCAAGGATCTGAGATGACTGACCAACAGAACACCGAAGCAGCAGAAGCCCAAGGCCCACAATTCTCGTTGCAGCGCATCTACGTGCGTGATCTGTCGTTCGAAGCGCCGAAAAGCCCGGCCATCTTCCGTCAGGAATGGACCCCAAGCGTTGCGCTGGACCTGAACACCCGCCAGAAAGCACTGGAAGGCGACTTCCACGAAGTCGTGCTGACCCTGTCCGTTACCGTCAAGAACGGCGAAGAAGTGGCCTTCATTGCTGAAGTGCAACAGGCCGGTATCTTCCTGATCCAGGGCCTGGACGAAGCATCCATGAGCCACACCCTGGGCGCGTTCTGCCCGAACATCCTGTTCCCGTATGCCCGCGAGACCCTGGACAGCCTGGTCACCCGTGGCTCGTTCCCTGCGCTGATGCTGGCACCGGTGAACTTCGATGCCCTGTACGCGCAAGAGCTGCAGCGCATGCAACAGGAAGGTTCGTCGACGGTTCAATAAGTCGACGCGGTAAAAATGTGGGAGGGGGCTTGAACTGGCCTAATGATTTTGGACACTTCAATCGGGCGCTATGATAGCGCTCAAATCTGAGGTGT
>NZ_LKEG01000042.1 GCF_001645105.1 Pseudomonas marginalis | reverse complement strand
GGTCGTGAAGGAAAGGTTGGCGGCGTGAACCGTAATCAGTGTCCAAGATTACTTGACCAGTTCAGCTTGCCCCCGATAGCGGTGTGTCAGTCACATAGATGTCGACTGGCACTCCGTCATCGGGGGCAAGCCCCCTCCCACACTTGTTTTACGGTGTTATTTGAAGCCGAGTTGACGCCAACCTTCATAGACGGCGACGGCCACGGTGTTGGACAGGTTCAAGCTGCGGCAACCCTCGCGCATCGGCAGGCGCAGGCGATGGCCGTCGGGCAGGGCATCGAGTACCTCGGCCGGCAGGCCCCGGCTTTCCGGACCGAACAGGAAAGCATCGCCCTCGGCAAAGCTGGCATCATGGAACGGCCGTGAACCCTTGGTGGTGAACGCGAACAGCCGCGGATGCCCCAGGCTTTCCAGGCAGCTGGCCAGGTCGGCGTGGCGCTTGAGGGTGGCGTACTCGTGGTAGTCCAGCCCGGCGCGGCGCAGGCGCTTGTCGTCCATGTCAAAGCCCAGGGGCTCGATCAAATGCAGGTGGCAGCCACTGTTGGCGCACAGCCTGATAACGTTGCCGGTATTCGGCGGAATTTCTGGTTGAAAAAGGATGACGTGAAACATGCACGGCTCCGAAGGCAAAGATGCGCTGCATTCTACCCCCGAAGAGGACCCAAGGCCGAAGCTAATGCCGCGGGTCATGGGTTCGTTGGCGATTGTCGGCCTGATGGTGGGCCTGATGATTGGCCGGCTGACCACGCCGGACCCGGTCGAGCTGCAGCAGGTCGAGACTGTGGCGGACGGCGTGGTGGTGTGGTTCAACAGCGAACCCAAGCTGCACGGCGAGCTTATCGATGGCACGGTGGCGCTGCTATTCGACGCACAGGGCAAGGCGGCCAGTGGGCAACTCAAGTTCAATGAAAAGGACGTGAACTGGCGCGTGCGCAAGACCGATGCGGGCCTGCTGCTGAACCTGGTGGCGGCCCGGCCGTTGCGAGGGGAGTGGAAAGGCGAGAAAGCCGATGGCCGCTGGCGGCTGGAGATCCATCTCCAAGAGCAATAAAAGAGGGAATCCCCGGCCTGCCTGTACCAAGGTCCCCAAAACGGGCTGGGGCTATGGGCGCTGCGCCACATAAGCCCCGGGTGTAAAGAAGGGAGTTCCCGGCCTGCCTGTACCAGGGCTCCCAAAACGGGGTGAAGCCTTGAAAGCTTCGGTGTTAAAGAGGGGATTCTCGGCCTGCCTGTACCAAGGTCCCCGAAACTGGGTAGTACGAGGGTTATTGCAGGGCGCGTGCCAGAGTTGTCAGATTGTGCCAAAAAAATTCTCCAGAAAGCGCAAAGCCCCGGAATACGGGGCTTTAGTGTTTTTGGTGTTCAGTCTTTTTTCAATGAGGCATAGGTTTCAGGTGTCGGATCCATGCCCGATGCCGGTTCATGGTGCATTGAAGCGGTGCACAGTCTTGAACCTTGTGAAGATCCAAATGTGTAGGTGATCCAAATGTGGGAGGGGGCTTGCTCCCGATGGCGGAGTGTCAGTCGACATCCATGTGACTGATCCACCGCCATCGGGAGCAAGCCCCCTCCCACATTGGATTCTCAGAAGATTGGAGGTTGGGATTCAGCCCTCATCACCCTCGTCATCATCCCCACCATCAACCTTCATCCCCAACTCCTTGATCTTGCGCGTCAGGGTATTACGGCCCCAGCCCAGTAGCACGGCGGCGTCGCGACGGCGCCCGGCGGTGTGCTTCAGGGCGGTTTCGATCATGATCCTCTCAAACGCAGGCACGGCGCTGTCCAGCAGGTTCGACTGGCCGCGTGCCAGGGCCTGATCGGCCCATTGGCGCAGCGCCTGTTCCCAGTTGGTGACGGGGGCAGAGTCCTGCGGCAGGCTCAACAGCTCAGGCGGCAGGTCGCTGATGTGTACTTCGCGCCCGGACGCCATCACGGTGATCCAGCGACAGGTGTTCTCCAACTGGCGCACGTTGCCCGGCCACGGCAGGTTTTTGAGGTATTCCTCGGTCTCGCTTTTCAGCAGCTTCGGCTCGACGGCCAGCTCCTGGGCGGCGCGGCTGAGGAAGTGGCGGGCGAGGGTCGGGATGTCTTCGCGACGGTCCGACATGCGCGGAATATGGATGCGGATGACGTTGAGGCGGTGGAACAAGTCCTCGCGGAATTTGCCCGCATGCACCAGGGTTTCCAGGTTCTGGTGAGTGGCCGCGATGATGCGCACATCAACTTTGACCGGCGTGTGCCCGCCCACCCGATAGAACTCGCCATCCGCCAGCACGCGCAACAGGCGGGTCTGGGTATCGGCCGGCATGTCGCCGATCTCATCGAGGAACAGGGTGCCGCCGTCGGCCTGTTCAAAGCGACCGCGACGCAGGTTGGCCGCGCCGGTAAACGCCCCTTTTTCATGGCCGAACAGCTCGGACTCCATCAAGTCCTTCGGGATCGCCGCCATGTTCAGTGCGATAAACGGCGAGGCCGCCCGTGGGCTGTGACGGTGCAGGGCGTGGGCCACCAGCTCTTTACCGGTACCCGATTCGCCGTTGATCAGCACGGTGATGTTGGAGTGGCTCAAGCGCCCGATGGCGCGAAACACTTCCTGCATCGCCGGCGCTTCGCCGATGATCTCCGGGGTGCGTGTCAGGGCTGGCGGAGCTTCTTGGTTCTGCTGCTCCTGGGCGTGCTGGTTGGCGCGCTTGACCAGCGCCACCGCCTCGTCCACGTCGAACGGCTTGGGCAGGTATTCAAAGGCGCCGCCCTGATAGGACGCGACAGCGCTGTCCAGGTCCGAGTGCGCGGTCATGATGATCACCGGCAAGCGTGGGTGCTGCTCGCGAATCCGCGCGAGCAGGTCCAGGCCACTGGCGCCGGGCATGCGGATGTCGGAGATGATCACGTCGGGCTGCTGGCGAGCCAGGCGGCTCATCACCCCGTCCGCGCTGTCGAAGCTCTGGGTGGTCATGCCTTCCTGTTGCAAGGCTTTCTCGAGGACCCAGCGGATAGAACGGTCGTCATCGACGATCCAGACGGTTTCACTACGGCTCATGTCGATGGGGCTCCTTGTTCCAGAGGCAAAAAGATCGAGAAGGTGGTGTGGCCAGGATGGCTCTCACATTCGATCAGACCCTGGTGCTGGCTGATGATGTTCTGGGTAATGGCCAGGCCCAGCCCGGTACCGTCCGGGCGGCCGCTGACCATGGGAAAGAAGATGGTTTCCTGGAGTTCCGCAGGAATGCCTGGGCCGTTGTCGATGATCTCGACTTTGGTCACCAGGCGATGGCGCACATGGCCGATGGTGAACTGGCGCAGGGCACGGGTGCGCAGGCTGATACGGCCCAGGCGCAGTTCGTTCTGGCTGCTGATGGCCTGCATGGCGTTACGCACGATATTGAGCACCGCCTGGATCATCTGTTCGCGGTCGATCAATACGTCGGGAATGCTCGGGTCGTAGTCGCGCACCAAGGTGATGCAGCCCTGGCTTTCGGCTTCCACCAGGTGACACACGCGTTCGAGCACTTCGTGCACGTTGGTCATCGCCAGCGATGGCAGCTTGTTGGAGCCGAGCATGCGGTCTACCAGGTTACGCAGGCGGTCGGCCTCTTCGATGATGACGTTGGTGTAGTCCTTGAGGTGTTCCTCTGGCAGCTCGCGGGCCAGCAGTTGTGCCGCACCACGAATGCCGCCCAGGGGGTTCTTGATTTCGTGCGCCAGGCCGCGCACCAGCATCTTGCTGGTTTCCTGCTTGGACAGTTGCGCTTCTTCCTTGGTGATGCGCAGCAGGCGGTCGCGGGGGTGCACTTCCAGCAGCAGCAAGGTCGCACCGTTGCTCAGGATGGGGGTCACGGCGTAGTCGACCGTCAGCGTCTGGCCGGTAAGCGCAGTGAGCATGGCTTCGCGCTTGGTGAACGGGTGTGCTTGCTCCACTGCCTGGCGCAATGAACTCAGGGCTTCGGCCGACTCGGTGAACAATTCGCTGATGAACTGCCCATGGCTGCGCTGGCCGCTGATGGCCAGGAGCATCTCTGCCGCCGGGTTCATGTACTCAAGGCGCAAGTCGTCATTGAGCAGGATGGTCGCGGTGGTCAGGTTGTCGAGTAGCAAACGGTGCAGTGCATCGCTGATGGTCATTGGGACCTCTTTTGGAGCAAGGCGCGGGCTTGAGGCACACGCTGATACAAGGAAAATGCAAAAACCAAACCAAGGCTCCGAAAAGAAGCGTGCAAGCCCTGAAATGGGGGGTTTAGGCGCGAAACTGTGGCGTTCTGCCAGCTTGCTCGGGAAGTTTCGAACCAAAATGGGCTGGCCAGGTGGGAAGGGTGCAGCCTATCGCACCAATATAGTGCGGTTTTATGAAGGTTGTTCAGGAAGTGGCGAGTGGATCGTTTTCAGGGCGCGGTGAAAACGATCCGGAGTGGGGGATGGATCAGTGTTGTTCGGAAAGTGGCATGCCCGGACGGCCCGCGTAAAAGACCAGCAGCTCGACCGGGGTGTTGCCGGTAATGCCACGATGTTCAATGCCTACCATCTCGGCCAGGGTTTGCCCTTGCCTCAAGGTGCGCGTCAGTCCGCCCTTACGGGTTTCAAAGGTCAGCTCTCCCGAAACGATGTAGGCGGCATTCGGCATTGGGTGAGTGTGCCAGGGCAATTGTGTGTGCGCAGGGATCTTGAGGCGTATGAGCGTCAGTTGCGGCGGACCTGAGGGGTAGGCTTTGTAAGGTGTGCCATCCCATGACGCGCTGCGTTCAAGCAACACCTCTTTTTCGATGTGTACGGCGTTCTTTGGGTGGGTGCCGCAGCCAAGCAACGACAAACCCACCGCTGCTGCAATCAAGCACTTGAGGGTGATCATGGTTCCATCCTGTTCGATAAATGAACAGTCAGGCTATGGCTACCGGCCTCGGTGAAGATGCAGGACGGGTCCTCAAATCAAGTAGGTCCAGTGCACAGTTCGGCCGTGGCGCGGATCATCGCCAGCTGACGCAACGGATCGTTCAGCGGCTCATGCACGGCCTCGGCCAACCATTGCGGGCACTGCGGGTCGGTACGCTGCGGGGTGAAGTCGGCCAATTGCTGCAGCAGGCGTTTCTGCAGCTCGTCCAATTGCGGGCGGATCTGTTTCACCAAGTCGGGGCGTAAATCGTCAGGTGCCTTGCCCTGGAATTTCCAGTCGGAGAGGTGGGTGTACTGCACCAGTTTGTTGGCTTCGATCTGCGCCGAGAAGAACTGCTCGGCAGCGCCAGGTGGCAGCTTGTAGCTCGGTGCCTGGGCGGCGACGCTGGCGATCACCTCTTGTTCGCGCTTTTTATCTTCTACAGGCTTTTTGCTGTCCCATTTGCTCAGTGCGACCTGATCGGCAATCTCCAAACGTTCGGCGATGCTGTTGAGCAGCGGTTCGAGCGTGGGTGGCGCGGCACTCGCAGTGGCACTGACGAACAACAGAGCGAACACAAATCGAAACTTCAAGGGTGATCTCCTGTGGGAGGGGGCTTGCTCCCGGTGGGGGGTATCAGTTGACCTCTATTTGACTGAACCACCGCCATCGGGAGCAAGCCCCCTCCCACATTTAGATTGGGTTGGCAGGTTTTGAGCGGCGTCAGTCAGAGGCTACCTTAACTTGCGTGGTTGCCTACAGGTGCGCCAGAATCCGCCGGCTTGTACGGCTGGCTTGTCGTCTCTAAGGTTGCTCGGTCGCTGCTCATCAGCGATCAGGTTTAGTAGCCTGAGGGTTAAGTTAAGCTCGTACCGCGCCGATCTTATGGCGGCTGTGTGCAGGGCATCTTCGGATGCGCCGGTTTTTGCTTAACTTCCCCGGTCTACTAACCTGCGCATAGCTGCCACCCCTATCGTTTAGTAGCGAGTCGATGGCGGCCTCATTCGAGGAAGTTAAGACATGTTCAAGCCAACCCCAAATCCACCCCCATCAGTCTTCACAATCGCCGACGATATCGACGACGAAGCCCTGATGATCAACAGCTTCGAGACCTTCTCCTCGGTCAGCACCTTGTTGCTGGATCTCTCTGAGGATCTGGATGGCAAACACCGCGATGCAGCGCTGGCCATACACCAGCTGAGTGCATTGGGCACGTTGATGGTCAGCCGGATGCTCGACCGCCAAGCGGCCATCTGATAATCCCCAGGCAAAAAAAAGACCTCCCGGAGGAGGTCTTTTTTGTCACGCCGCTCTAAGAAGCGGCGCTACCGGATCAGCAGCTGTAGTACAGCTCGTATTCCAGTGGGTGTACGAAGGTACGCACCTTGATTTCTTCTTCGCTTTTCAGGCCGATGTAAGCGTCGATGAAGTCGTCGCTGAACACGCCGCCTTTGGTCAGGAACGCACGGCCCTTGTCCAGCTCTTCCAGGGCTTCTTTCAGGCTGCCACACACTTGTGGGATCTCTTTGGCCTCTTCAGGCGGCAGGTCATACAAGTTTTTGTCGGCGGCGTCGCCAGGGTGGATCTTGTTCTGGATACCGTCCAGGCCGGCCATGACCAGGGCAGCGAAGGCCAGGTATGGGTTGGCTGCTGGATCCGGGAAGCGGGCTTCGATACGGCGAGCACGAGGGCTGGACACGTAAGGAATACGGATCGACGCGGAACGGTTACGTGCCGAGTAGGCCAGCATTACCGGTGCTTCGAAACCTGGGACCAGACGCTTGTAGGAGTTGGTCGACGGGTTGGTGAAGCCGTTCAGGGCCTTACCGTGCTTGATGATACCGCCGATGAAGTACAGGGCAGTGTCGGACAGGCCGGCATAACCTTCGCCAGCGAAGGTGTTCTTGCCATCTTTGGCGATGGACAGGTGAACGTGCATACCCGAACCGTTATCGCCGTACAGAGGCTTAGGCATGAAGGTAGCGGTACGGCCGTAAGCAACGGCGGTGTTGTGTACGCAGTACTTCAGGGTCTGTACTTCGTCAGCCTTGGCAACCAGGGTGTTGAACTTCACACCGATTTCGTTCTGACCGGCAGTGGCCACTTCGTGGTGGTGCACTTCGATGACCAGGCCCATGTCTTCCATGGCGTTGCACATGGAGGTACGGATTTCGTGGTCGTGGTCGAACGGCGGAACTGGGAAGTAGCCCCCTTTGATACCTGGACGGTGGCCATGGTTGCCGCCTTCCACGTCTTGGTCGGACATCCAGGAGCCTTGTTCGGAGTAGATCTTGAACATGGAACCGGAGATGTCGGACTTGAACTTAACCTGGTCGAAGATGAAGAATTCTGGCTCTGGGCCCACGAATACGGTGTCACCGATACCGGTGGACTTCAGGTATTCCTCGGCACGCTTGGCGATCGCACGTGGGTCGCGGTCGTAGCCTTGCATGGTCGAAGGCTCGATCACGTCGCAGACGAGGATCAGGGTTGGCTCTTCGGTGAACGGGTCAAGTACGGCAGTGCTGTCGTCCGGCATCAGGATCATGTCGGAGGCTTCGATGCCTTTCCAGCCGGCGATGGAGGAACCGTCGAACATTTTGCCTTCTTCGAAGAAAGCATCATCCAGCGCATCGCGAGCCGGCATGGTCACGTGGTGCTGAGTGCCTTTGGTGTCCGTGAAGCGCAGATCAATCCATTTAACGTCATGATCTTTGATGAGTTGAACCGACTTCGACATAGTGTCCTCCGGGTGGCTTCGGGCTGGGGTAGTGGAGTTAGCCCTTAGAATGTGGGTGATGCCGGCGCGGATAGTCCGCCATGGCAACCTGCCTCACAAGAGAGCAAATTGCATGCCAGTGCGCCAACATGGGTTTTTTGCTCCAAAAACGCCCCTATAACGGTGCATTGCGACAAAAGCGCAAAAAACGCGCACCTCAATGTGGCGCAAAAGCGCGCAAATGCACCTATTTAGTGCGTAGCGCTTACTGTGCATATTAACTGGTTAAACCTTGAGCGATTTCCGCTATAATCCGCGCCCCCCTTTTTCAGCAGGCCCGGCGCGCGCTGTTTCCATGAAATTAATCGTTAAAGTCTTCCCCGAGATCACCATCAAAAGCCGACCGGTACGGACGCGTTTCATCCGTCAGTTGGCCAAGAACATCCGTGCCGTGCTCCGCGATCTGGACCCGGCTGTGGTGGTGAACGGCGTGTGGGACAATCTCGAGCTGGAAACCCGTATCACCGAGCCCAAAGCCTTGAAGGACATGACCGAGCGCCTGAGCTGCATGCCGGGCATCGCGCATTTCCTGCAGGTGGATGAGTACCCGCTGGGCGACTTCGACGACATCACCGAGAAGTGCAAGCAGCACTACGGCCAGTCGCTTGAAGGCAAGATTTTTTCGGTGCGCTGCAAGCGTGCCGGCAAGCACACCTTCAGCTCCATGGACGTCGAGAAATACGTCGGCAGCAAGCTGCGTCGCGAGTGCGGCGCGGCCGGAATTTCCCTGAAAGCGCCGCAAATTGAAGTGCGCATGGAAATTCGCGACCAACGGTTGTTTGTGATCCACAGCCAGCACGACAGCATCGGCGGCTACCCGCTGGGCGCCCTGGAACAGACCCTGGTCCTTATGTCCGGCGGTTTCGATTCCACGGTGGCGGCCTACCAGATCATGCGCCGCGGCCTGATGAGCCACTTCTGCTTCTTTAACCTGGGCGGGCGTGCACACGAATTGGGCGTGATGGAAGTCGCGCACTTTATCTGGAAGAAGTACGGCAGCTCCCAGCGCGTGCTATTTGTAAGCGTGCCCTTCGAGGAAGTGCTGGGCGAAATTCTCGGCAAAGTCGATAACAGTCATATGGGCGTAGTTTTGAAGCGTATGATGTTGCGCGCTGCGTCCCGGATTGCCGACCAGTTGCAGATTGATGCGCTGGTGACCGGTGAAGCGATCTCTCAGGTCTCCAGCCAGACGCTGCCGAACCTGTCGCTGATCGACTGCGTCACCGAAAAGCTGGTGTTGCGCCCGCTGATCGCCAGCCACAAGCAGGACATCATCGACCTGGCAGAAGAAATCGGCACCGCTGACTTTGCCAAGCATATGCCTGAATATTGCGGGGTCATTTCGGTGAACCCCAAGACCCACGCCAAGCGCAACCGCGTGGAGTACGAAGAACAACAGTTTGATATGGCGATTCTGGAGCGTGCGCTCGAGAACGCCAAGCTGGTCCCGATCGATCGCGTTATCGACGAACTGGGCCAGGATGTGCAGATCGAAGAAGTCAGCGAAGCCCTGGCCGGCCAGATCGTCGTCGACATCCGTCACCCGGATGCCGCCGAAGATGAGCCGCTGGAAATCGCCGGCATCGACGTACAAACGCTGCCGTTTTATGCATTGAACGCGCGTTTCAAGGAACTGGATAACAGCCGTCAGTACCTGCTGTATTGCGACAAAGGCGTGATGAGTCGCCTGCATGCCCACCATTTGCTCAGTGAGGGGTATGCCAATGTGCGCGTTTATCGACCGAGCTAAGAGCCCGGGGCTGTTTGCCTGTGGCCTGCGTCACCGGCCCCCCGACTCTGCCGTCAAGCTGTAACGGCAAGGCCTGACTCTACTGTTAATCGCTGCCACGACCTGTCAGCACACCGAATCCTCTGATCGAGATACACAAGTGATCGAAAATCTACGTAACATCGCCATCATTGCTCACGTTGACCATGGTAAAACCACCCTGGTAGACAAACTCCTGCGTCAATCCGGCACCCTGGAGCGCAACGAGCTCAACGACGAGCGCGTGATGGACTCCAACGACCAGGAAAAAGAGCGCGGTATTACCATCCTGGCTAAAAACACCGCGATCAACTGGAACGGCTACCACATCAACATCGTGGATACCCCGGGCCACGCCGACTTCGGCGGCGAAGTAGAACGCGTAATGTCGATGGTTGACTCCGTTCTGCTGCTGGTTGACGCTCAAGACGGCCCTATGCCGCAAACCCGTTTCGTGACCAAGAAGGCTTTCGAAGCCGGCCTGCGTCCGATCGTGTGCATCAACAAGGTTGACCGTCCAGGCGCGCGCCCGGACTGGGTTCTGGACCAGATCTTCGACCTGTTCGACAACCTGGGTGCTACCGAAGAACAGCTGGATTTCCAGGTGATCTACGCCTCGGCCCTGAACGGTATTGCCGGTCTGGAACACACCGCCATGGCGGAAGACATGACCCCGCTGTACCAGGCGATCGTTGACCACGTTCCACCACCGAAGGTTGACCGTGAAGGTCCGTTCCAGATGCAAATCTCGGCACTGGACTACAACAGCTTCCTGGGTGTTATCGGCGTTGGCCGTATCGCGCGTGGTAGCGTCAAGCCGAACACCCCGGTTGTTGCTATCGGCGCCGACGGCAAGAAGCGTAACGGTCGTATCCTGAAGCTGATGGGTCACCACGGTCTGCACCGTATCGACGTTGAAGAAGCGTTCGCCGGCGACATCGTGTGCGTGAGCGGTATGGACTCGCTGTTCATCTCCGACACCCTGTGCCAGCCGGACACTGTCGAGGCGATGAAGCCTCTGACCGTTGACGAGCCAACCGTTTCCATGACCTTCCAGGTAAACGACTCGCCTTTCTGCGGTAAAGAAGGCAAGTTCGTGACGTCCCGTAACATCAAGGAACGTCTGGACAAAGAGCTGCTGTACAACGTTGCTCTGCGCGTTGAAGAAGGCGACTCGGCTGACAAGTTCAAGGTTTCCGGCCGTGGTGAGCTGCACCTCTCGGTACTGATCGAAACCATGCGTCGCGAAGGCTTCGAAATGGGCGTTGGTCGTCCAGAAGTGATCATCCGTACTGTTGACGGCGTGAAGCAGGAACCGTTCGAAAACGTCACCATCGACACCCCTGAAGAATCCCAGGGCAAGGTCATGGAAGAGATGGGCCTGCGTAAGGGCGACCTGACCAACATGGTGCCGGATGGCAAAGGCCGTGTACGTCTGGAATACAACATCCCTGCTCGCGGTCTGATCGGTTTCCGTAACCAGTTCCTGACCCTGACCAACGGTGCTGGCATCCTGACCTCGATCTTCGATCGCTACGACACCATGAAGTCCGGCGACATGTCCGGCCGTCAGAACGGTGTTCTGGTATCGGTAGAAACCGGCAAGGCGCTGACCTACTCCCTGGAAACCCTCCAGGCGCGTGGCAAGCTGTTCGTTGAACACGGTCAAGAGATCTACAACGGCCAGATCGTTGGTCTGAACAGCCGTGACAACGACATGGGCGTCAACCCAACCAAAGGCAAGAAGCTTGACAACATGCGTGCTTCGGGTAAAGACGAAACCATCGCTCTGGTTCCACCTGTTCGCTTCACCCTGGAACAGGCCCTGGAATTCATCCAGGACGACGAGCTGTGCGAAGTCACGCCTAAGTCGATCCGCCTGCGTAAGAAGATCCTGGACGAAGGCGAGCGTACCCGCGCTGCCAAGAAAGCCAAGAACTGAGTTAACTCAGGCTGAATGAAAAACGCCCCCGGTCGAAAGGCCGGGGGCGTTTTTTTGTGCCTGCAGTTTGTGTGCAGAGCACGCTCTTGTAGTGAGCGGGCTTGCCCCGCGCTGGGTGGCGAAGCCGCCCCAAAACTTGATACCTCGTTCTAACTGGAGAAACGCTGTGCCTGGGTTGGGGCGGCTTCGCCCCCCAGCGCGGGGCAAGCCCGCTCACTACAGGGCATCAGAATTTGTCGAGGGTCTTGAACTTGGTCTCGCGCACTACTTCCTTCGGCTTATACGCACAGTACCCCGGGCGCGGCCCGATTTTCGGGTGGTTGCGGCAGGTATCCGGGCGCTTGTCATAAATAGTGCAGAAGCGCGTCTTACGATCCAGGTACAGGCAGTCGTTGTTGCTCATGCGCTGCAGGGTAAAGATCTCGGATTTGGAATTGAAACGCTCGACGATGCCTTCCTTCTGCAACCGCTTGGCGATGTTCTTCGGCGGGTCGCCGCGCTCGAATTCATCGACGATGCCGATGCGGATCAGGTCCTTGATCTTCACTTCGACCGGCAGCGTGCAGCAGCTGGACACGCAACCACCGCACATATGCGCGGAATATTTCTGCCACGTTTCAAGACGGTCGAGTTCCGCGGCGGCGATCAATTGAGGCTTCATCAGGGTTCCAAAGGTGGGGCTGTATCCGGGCGCGCGATCATACCGGGATTGGTGATTTTTTGAACAATATTTTGCGGTTTTCAGCTCAAAGGTGTGCCGGCGGGCTGAACGGGCACGACCCCTGCATCTAATTCGCGTAAAGGTGAATGAGTTAAAAAACTGCCGAACCAGAGCGTCTACCGTCTGTCAGACCGTCTAGGCTCTAGCAACTCCTTCTATCTCGCCCGAGGTCGCAATTGATGTCTCAGGAACCACTTGCACGAGAAGCAGAGGTAGCCGCATTTCGCGATGCCGTCTTGACCAAACTCACCTACGCGGTGGGCAAGGACCCGGATCACGCCTTCGACCATGACTGGTTCGAAGCCATTGCCCTGGCCGCACGCGACCAGATGGTCGACCACTGGATGGACCATACCCGGCGGATTTACCGCAAAGGCCAGAAGCGGGTGTATTACCTCTCGCTGGAATTCCTTATCGGTCGTTTGCTCTACGACAGCCTGAGCAACCTTGGCGTGCTGGAAATCGCGCGCGAAGCACTGTCCGAGCTGGGCGTCGACCTGGAGCGCATCCGCCTGCTGGAGCCCGACGCGGCGCTCGGCAACGGTGGCCTGGGCCGCTTGGCGGCGTGCTTTATGGAGAGCATGTCGACCCTTGGCATTGCCGGCCACGGTTATGGCATCCGTTATGAACACGGCCTGTTCCGCCAGGCGATTGTCGATGGCTGGCAACAGGAGCAGACCGAACGTTGGCTGGATTTCGGCAACCCGTGGGAGTTTGAACGGGCCGAAGTGATTTACCCGATCGGCTTCGGCGGCAGCGTCGAAACGCTGCCGGATGCCGCCGGCAAGCAAATCCAAGTGTGGTCGCCGAGCGAAACTGTACGCGCCGTTGCCTACGACACGCCCGTCGTCGGCTGGCGTGGCGCCAGCGTCAACACCCTGCGCCTGTGGCGTGCCCGGGCGGTGGAAGACTTGCACCTGGAGCGCTTCAACGCCGGTGACCACTTGGGCGCCGTCGCCGAAGTGGCTCGCGCTGAAAGCATCTCCCGAGTGCTTTACCCGGCCGACAGCACCGAAGCGGGGCAGGAGCTGCGCCTGCGCCAAGAATATTTCTTCGTCTCCGCGTCCCTGCAGGACCTGCTGCGCCGCCACAAAAACATGCACGGCTCAGTGCTGAGCCTGGGCGAGCACGCCGCGATCCAACTCAACGACACCCACCCGTCGATCGCCGTGGCTGAGTTGATGCGCCAATTGGTCGACCTGCACGACATTCCATGGGAAGCCGCCTGGGACGTGACCGTCGAAACCTTGTCGTACACCAACCACACCCTGCTGCCTGAAGCGCTGGAAACCTGGCCGGTCGGCCTGATGGAACGCATGCTGCCCCGGCACATGCAGATCATCTACCTGATCAACGCCCAGCATATCGACTCGCTGCGCGCCAAAGGCATCCACGACTTTGATGTGCTGCGCGCGGTGTCGCTGATCGAAGAAGACAACGGCCGTCGCGTGCGCATGGGCAACCTGGCATTCCTCGGTTCCCACAGCGTCAATGGCGTGTCCGGCCTGCACACCCAACTGATGCGCAGCACGGTGTTTTCCGAGTTGCACAAGCTGTACCCGGACCGTATCAACAACAAAACCAACGGCATCACCTTCCGCCGCTGGCTGTACCAGGCCAACCCGAAGCTCACCCAGATGCTGGTGGAGGCATTGGGCCCGGACATTCTCGACAACATGGAAACCCGGCTGGGCGAATTGGAAACCTTCGCCGAGAAGCAGACTTTCCGCAAAGCCTTCGCCGACCAACGCTTGCACAGCAAGCGCGCGCTGGCCGAGATCATTCACGAGCGCCTGGGGATTGCGATCAACCCGGCGGCGATGTTCGATGTGCAGGTCAAGCGTATCCATGAATACAAACGCCAACTGCTGAACCTGCTGCACACCGTGGCGCTGTACCAGGCCATTCGTGCCGAACCTGGCACCGATTGGGTGCCGCGCGTGAAGATCTTCGCGGGCAAGGCAGCGGCGAGTTATCACCAGGCCAAGTTGATCATCAAGCTGACCAACGACATCGCCCGCACCGTCAATAACGACCCGACGGTGCGCGGGTTGCTGAAGGTGGTGTTCCTGCCTAACTACAACGTCAGCCTGGCGGAAAGCATCATCCCAGCGGCGGATTTGTCGGAGCAGATTTCCACTGCCGGCTTTGAAGCCTCGGGCACCAGTAACATGAAGTTCGGCCTCAACGGCGCGCTGACCATTGGCACCATGGACGGCGCCAACGTGGAAATGCACGAGCGCGTGGGCGCCGATCACATGTTTATCTTCGGCCTCAGTGCGCAGCAGGTGGAAGCCCGCAAGCATGCCGGTGAATTCAACGCCGGGCCGGACATCGCCGCGTCCCATCGTCTCAACGATGTGCTGCAAGCGATCCGCGGCGGGGTGTTCTCGCCGGATGACCCGGGCCGCTATGTGGGCTTGATCGACGGGTTGATCGACTACGACCGCTTCCTGGTGTGTGCCGACTTCGATTCCTATTGGGATGCCCAGGCGCGGGTCGAAGCGCATTGGCATGACTCCAAGGCGTGGTGGCGTTCGGCGGTACTCAATACCGCGCGTATGGGCTGGTTCTCTTCGGACCGGACGATCCGCGAGTACGCTACTGAGATCTGGAAAGCGCTCGACTAAACACGGCTGATCCCAAGGTGTGGGAGGGGGCTTGCCCCCGATAGCAGAGTGTCAGTTTGCAGATATGTCGACTGGTGCACCGCTATCGGGGGCAAGCCCCCTCCCACATTGAGCCCGCGTCGATATACTGAGCGCCGGTTTGCCTAGGGAATATCGACCATGCAATGGATTTTCATGCTGATTGGCCTGGTGCTCGGCTGGACGCTCGATGAGTCGTTCAGTGATGCGGGCATTGGTGCGCTGCTGGGGTTGGGCATTGGCCAGGCGATTCGCCTGGCGAAGCTGTCGGCTCAGGCGGACCAGCAGGCGCGTCAGTTGGAAACCACGCAGAAATCCCTGATAGCCCTGGGTGAGCGCCTGCGGCAACTGGAAGTGCCCACGCCCACGCCTGCGAGCACTGCGTTTGTTGAACCCTCTATTGCGCAACCAACACCTGTCGCTAAGACGCCCGAGCTGGTTTGGGAGCTGCCTGCCGAGCTGACGGCCGTCGCGGTGGTCGCCGAGCCGAGCCAGCCGCTGCCGGACGATGTCTGGACGCCCGCCCCGACCCCGCGCCTGCAAGAGCCCGCCATTTCCCGTGGCCCCAACCTGATCGAACGTGCCATCAGTGGCGCGCGCAACTGGCTGTTTGGCGGCAATACCGTGTTGCGGGTCGGCGTGGTGCTGTTGTTCCTCGGCCTGGCCTTCCTGCTGCGCTATGCCACCGAGGGCATGGTAGTGCCGATCGAGGTGCGCTACGCCGGCGTCGCCGCCGCTGCATTGGGCCTGCTGGGCCTGGGGTGGTGGCTGCGCCTGCGTAACAGCCATTACGGTTTGATGCTGCAAGGCACCGGTATCGCCGTGCTGTACCTCACGGTGTTCGCCGCGATGCGTTTGCACCCGCTGATTGATCCGAGCGCGGCGCTTGGGCTGCTGGTGGCGGTCACGGTGTTTTCGGCGATCCTGGCGATTACCCAGAATGCACTCGGGCTTGCGTGCGCAGCGGCGCTCGGCGGTTTTGCCGCACCGATCCTCACGTCGACCGGCGCCGGTAACCATGTCGCATTGTTCAGTTACTTCGCCCTGCTCAACGCCGGCATTCTTGCCATCGCCTGGTTCAAGGCTTGGCGGCTGCTCAACCTCATCGGTTTTGTCGGCACCTTTGGTATTGGCTTCGCCTGGGGCATGCGTTCCTACACACCCGAACTGCTGTGGAGTACCGAGCCGTTCCTGATCCTGTTTTTCCTGATGTACCTGGCCATCGGCCTGTTGTTCGCCCGGCGCAAATTGCTCGAGCTGCGCGACGCGCCTGAGGATGACAGCCGTGGCGCGCTGCTGCGCTGGTCGGCGGCCAAAGGTGATTATGTCGACGGCAGCATGCTGTTCGGCCCGCCGCTCGTGGGCTTCGGCCTGCAGTTCGCCCTGGTGCAGCACCTGGAATTTGCCGCAGCGTTCAGCGCCTTGGGCCTGGGCATTCTCTACATGGGCCTGGCCCGACTGCTCAGCGGCGGGAGTGCCTTGCTGCTGGCGGAAACTTGCCTGGCCTTGGGCGTAATCTTTGCCAGCCTGGCGATCCCCCTGGGCCTCGACGCACGTTGGACGGCGGCGGCCTGGGCGGTGGAAGGTGCCGGCATCTTCTGGCTCGGCTTGCGCCAGCAGCGGCCATTGGCGCGGGCCTTTGGCGTGTTGCTGCAAGTGGGCTCGGCGCTGGCGTTCCTCAGTGAACTGCGCGTCGGTGAACAGGCGTTGCTCGACGGCGCTCCGCTGGGGGCGTTGCTGTTGGGCGCGGCGCTGTTGTTCAGCTTTGATCAGCTGCGTAAGGCTTCGCCCGAGCAGGCGGCGGATTGGGAGCGCAAAGGTCTGCCCGTGCTGGCGAGCCTTGGCTTGAGCTTTTTGTACCTGCTCGCCCCCTTGCTGTTGCAGACCAAAGGCACCGCCATCAGTTGGGCCATCGCTGGGCTGGTGACGCTGTTCGTCGGCCTGCGCATCGGCTCGCGTACCTTCTTGTTCACCGCGTTTGCCGTGCAATTGTTGGGCGGCGCGTTGTTCCTGCTGCGATTGCAAGGTGGCGACGGGGCGGCTGTGTTCAATGCGGGCTGGAGTGGTTTGTTGACCGCTTCACTGATCGGCCTGGCCTTGATCGGCGGCATGCTGCTGGCGGCACGCGATGACAGGGTGCGCGGCGATGTCCGACTGCTGCGCGGGTTGTCGGTGGTGCTGCTGGCGGGTCTTGTACTGATCAATCTTGCCGTGTTGTTCGTGCTGCCATGGGAAAGCGCCAGCGGCGTGTGGGCGGCCAGCGGTTTGTTGATTATCTGGCTGAGCCTTTACCTGCAACAACGCGTCAGCTTTGTGTTCGGCTTGCTGCTGCAACTGATCGGCGGCGGGTCTTTCCTGCTGGCGGTACCCGAATTGCTCGGGCCATTGACCCAAGAGGGTTTGCGCCCGCTGGCCCACAGCAGTTTCTGGACGCCGATGGTGCTGGGCCTGGCCGCACTGGTCGGCGCCTGGCGCTTGCAGCGTGAACCGCATGCGGCGGTGTTTGCCGTGTTGAAACTGCAACGCCTGTCCGACCTGCTGTTGGTGTGGGGCGCGGCGTGGTGGACGTTGGCGCTGGTCAGCGAAGTGTTGCGCTTTATTCCACAGGAATTGCAGGGCGCGTTCCTGCTGGGCGGCGCGGCGATCAGCGTGGCGATCTGGATGCTGCTGGCGTCGCGTCTGAACTGGGCGTCGCTGGGCACACTGTGCACGCTGCTGATGCCGGCGGTGGGCGTGGTGTTGCTGGTGTGCGCGCATACCTATTACCACCCGGCGGCGCAGTACGGCTGGCTGGCATGGCCGGCGGTGTTTGCTGTGCATTTCATCTCGCTGCGGCGTTTGGCGGCTATCGCTCCCGCCAAGGCGCTGAGCGTGGCGCACGTGCTGGGCTGCTGGATGCTGATCGGTATGTTGGCGCTGGAGTTGCGCTACGGTCTGCTGAGGCTGTCGGCCGAATACAACGCCTGGCGCTGGCTGGGGTGGGCGATTCTGCCAAGCCTGTATCTCGTGCTGGCTGCTGCGCCGCGCAATTGGCCATGGCCGGTGGCGGCGTATCCAAAGGAATATCGAGTGTTGGCGGCCTTGCCATTGGCGGTGCTGATGCTCGGCTGGTTCTGGCTGGCGAACAGCTTCAGCGACGGCACGGCCAAGCCGCTGCCCTATGTGCCGCTGATCAACCCGCTGGACCTGGGCCTGTTGTTCGCGCTGCTGGGTGTGTACCTGTGGTCCCGCAGTGTGGCGCCACAGCGCGGGCCGCGCGCCGAGCTGATCGCCCAGGGTGTCGCGGGCGTCTCGCTGTTTGCTTTCTTTACCGCGCTGGTGATGCGCACCGCCCATCATTGGGGCGGCGTGCCGTTTCACTTGGACGCGTTGCTTGAATCCATGCTGGTACAGGCGGGCCTGTCGATCGTCTGGACCTTGATCGCCCTCGGCCTGATGATCGGCGGTCACCTGCGCCATCGTCGTGAAGTGTGGTTGATCGGCGCGGCGCTGATTGCGGTGGTGGTGGCCAAGCTGTTCTTTGTCGAACTCAGCAACCGCGGCGGCCTGGCGCGGATCGTGTCGTTTATCGGTGTGGGTGGGTTGTTGCTGGTGGTGGGTTACTTTGCACCGCTGCCGCCCAAGCGTGCCGAACCTGCGTTGGAAACTGAAGGAGCATCCTCTTGATCGGTAAGTTGAGCGTGGTCGTAGTCGGCTTGTGTACGGCCTTGTCAGTGTGGGCGCAGGAAACGCCCGCCGACTTCACCACCCAGGTGCCACTGAGCATCAGCGGCAGCGGGCCCTGGTATCGCCTGGAACTGCCGCTGGCCGTGCAATTGAATGCGCGCCAGGCTGATCTCAGCGATGTGCGGGTATTCAACGCTGCCGGCGAGCCGCAAGCCTATGCGTTATCGCGTCAGTCCTCGCAGCGCACCGAAAGCCGCAACGTCACCGACGTTAAGTGGTTTCCGCTGTACGCCGCCGACACCCAGCAAGCCTTGCCCGACGTGGTGATGAAGGCCACTACCGCAGGCACCCTGGTTGAAATCAAGCCGTCCACCGCGACGAAACCCGGCAAGCAAGTGTTGCGTGGCTGGGTGCTGGACGCCAGTGCAATCAAGGCGCCGCTGCAGCAACTGAGCCTGGACTGGAGCCGCGAGCAGGAGGGCTTCCAGCGTTTCAGCATTGAAGCCAGTGATGACTTGCAGCACTGGGACGCCTGGGGCGATGGGCAGGTGGCACGCTTGTCGTTCGCCGACGAACGGGTCGAGCAGCATGACGTGAGCCTGCCTGGGCAACCGGCGCGTTACTTGCGGCTGGTCTGGCAAGGCCAGGCGGCACCGTTGCTGACCTCGGCCAAGCTGGTGAGCGCGACCAGTAGCAGCTTGCCGCTGCCATGGGTCTGGTCGCAGCCGTTGGCAGGCACGCGGCTCAAGGCCGGTGAATACAGTTGGCAGTTGCCCATGGGGCTGAGTATCGAGCGGCTGCGCATCGAGTTGAAGCAACCCAACACGTTGGCGCCCGTGACGTTGGCGGGGCGCAGGGACAGCAAACAGGCGTGGCAGCCGCTGAGCAACGGTTTGCTGTATCGCCTGACCCAGAATGGCAAAGACGTGGTGCAGGATGAACTGCAGCTGCCGGGCCAACCGGTTGCCGAGCTGAAATTGCAGGTGGATGAACGCGGCGGTGGCCTGGGCGTTGAAGCCCCAGCGCTGCGATTTGCGGTGCGCGCCACGCAGTTGGTGTTCCTGGCTCGGGGTGAGCCGCCGTTTACGCTGGCGCTGGGGAGCGCGTCGGCCAAGGCGGCGAACCTTCCGCTTTCCACCCTGATCCCGGACTACAACGCCGAGCGTCTCAAGACAGTGGGGCAGGCCAAGGTCGTCGGGGAAGTGGTGGTCACGTCACCTCCCACCGCCGCTGCTGTCGAGGCCGGGACGGGCTGGAAAAAGCTCGGCCTCTGGGCCGTGCTGCTGCTCGGCGTGGCGGCACTGGGCGCCATGGCCTACAGTTTGCTGCGTAAGCCGCCGGTGGCACGTTAAATAAAGTCCATGAACTCTATTGGGTTTAAATCCTCTGATAGGAGGAAATACGCCCCGACTCGCGCTAAACTGCGCGGGTTTTTAGCCCCCCATTCTCCGGAGCCTTCCATGTCCCGCGTTACCTTGAGTCGCTATTTGATTGAGCAGACCCGCAGCAACAACACGCCTGCCGATCTGCGCTTCCTTATCGAAGTGGTGGCGCGTGCCTGCAAGGAAATCAGCCACGCCGTGTCCAAAGGCGCACTGGGTGGTGTCCTGGGCAGCATGGGCACTGAAAACGTGCAAGGCGAAGTGCAGAAGAAGCTCGACGTCATCTCCAACGAGATCCTGCTCGAAGCCAACGAATGGGGCGGTCACCTGGCCGGCATGGCGTCCGAAGAAATGGACAATGCCTACCAGATCCCGGGCAAATACCCGAAAGGCGCGTACCTGCTGGTGTTCGACCCACTGGACGGCTCGTCCAACATCGACATCAACGCACCAGTTGGCACCATCTTCTCGGTACTGCGTTGCCCGAACGAATACCTGAGCCAGAACGAAGCCCTGAACGAAAAGGCCTTCCTGCAGCCAGGCACCGAGCAGGTCGCTGCCGGTTACGCCATCTACGGCCCGCAGACCATGCTGGTGCTGACCCTGGGCGACGGCGTCAAAGGCTTCACCCTGGACCGCGAAATGGGCAGCTTCGTACTGACCCACGAAGACATCACCATTCCTGCATCCACCCAGGAATTTGCGATCAACATGTCCAACCAGCGCCACTGGGAAGAGCCGGTCACGCGTTACGTGGGCGAGTTGATGGCGGGCGAAGAAGGCCCGTTGAAGAAGAACTTCAACATGCGTTGGGTCGCCGCGATGGTGGCTGACGTGCACCGTATCCTGACGCGTGGTGGCTTGTTCATGTACCCACGTGACAGCCGCGAGCCGTCCAAGCCAGGCAAACTGCGCCTGATGTACGAAGCCAACCCAATGTCCTTCCTGGTCGAGCAAGCCGGCGGCGCGTCCACCGATGGCCACCAGCGTATCCTCGACATCCAGCCCGAAGGCCTGCACCAGCGTGTGGCGGTGTTCTTGGGTTCCAAGGAAGAAGTTGAGCGCGTGACGGCCTACCACAAGAAGTAAGTCTTCGCGATAAGTGATCGGCGTTGTTGTGAGCCGGTTCACCCTTGAAGAAGCCCCGAAACGTTTCAGCGTTTTCGGGGCTTTTTTGTTTTTGCTCATCGGGAACCAGAAACCTCTTTTCCCTTCTAAGCTTCTGGCAGACCCCCATGCTGCCCAGTCCCTCCAGGAGTTTTTCCATGTCGTTACGCCGTCTCTCCCTGCTGGCTTTTTGCGTGCTGTTGGCCGCTTGCAGCAAGGTCAACCAAGAAAATTATCAAAAATTGTCGGCTGGCATGGCCAAGACAGAGGTCGAGTCGTTGCTGGGCAAGCCGACTGATTGTTCCGGCGCACTGGGCATGTCCAGTTGCACCTGGGGCGATAAAAACAGCTTTATCAGCGTTCAATATGCCGGTGACAAGGTTCTGATGTTTTCCGGGCAAGGCCTGAAGTAAACCGGGGCGAAAGCCTGCGGGAGAAGAAGAATGATCCGTTTTGTTTTGTTCCTTTGCGCCAGCCTGTTTTTGGCGGGCTGCGCCAGCCATTCTGGCGATGATCTGCAACCCAAGACCGCGAACAACGTCAACCTCAAGCGTTACCAGGGCACCTGGTATGAGTTGGCGCGATTGCCGATGTACTTCCAACGCAACTGCGCACAGTCCGAGGCGCGCTACACGCTGCTGCCGGATGGTGATATGTCGGTGTTCAACCGCTGCCTGACGACCGAATGGAAGTGGGAAGAAGCCAAGGGCACGGCCACGCCGCAAGTGCCGGGCAAGACCGACAAGCTCTGGGTGGAATTCAATAACTGGTTTACCGCCCTGTTGCCCGGCGTTGCCAAGGGCGATTACTGGGTGCTGTACGTCAGCGATGACTACAAGACCGCGATTGTCGGCAGCCCGAGCCGGCGTTACATGTGGATCTTGTCGCGCACGCCGACGGTCAATGCGGACACCCGCGAAGACCTGCTGAGCAGGGCGCGGCAGCAGGGGTATGACACCACACGGCTGATCTGGCGCACGTCGGACAAGCAGATGGCGAAGACCTCGCAGTAACCCTGGACCAGCGCCAATCCAATGTGGGAGGGGGCTTGCTCCCGATTGCAATGTGTCAGTCAGCACGTCTGAAACTGATACACCGCCATCGGGAGCAAGCCCCCTCCCACATGGGTTATGGGTTGCCGGTTAGCCCAGCAAATCCCTCAAGACCTGCGTGAACGCACGGCCGCTTTCTTCCTCGCCGGCATGATGCCCGTCCCGCACCACCCACTTGCCGTTGACCAGCACATCACGCACTTGCCGATCACCGCCTGCGAACAGCCAGCGATTGAGAATCCCGTCCTCTGTCGCTGTCGCCAGGTAAGGGTCGTTACCGTCCAGCACAATCCAATCCGCACGCTTACCCACTGCCAACTGACCAATCGGTTGTCCCAATGCTTGGGCGCCACCGTCCAGGGCGGCATCAAACAGCGTGCGGCCGACCATCGGTTGATCGCTGCGATACAAGCGATTGCGCCGTTGATCACGCAAGCGCTGCCCATATTCCAGCCAACGCAGTTCTTCCACCACGCTCAGTGATACATGGCTGTCGGAACCGATGCCTATGCGTCCGCCCTGGGCGAGGTAGTCCACCGCCGGGAAAATCCCGTCACCCAGGTTGGCCTCGGTGGTCAGGCACAAGCCGGCAATGGCGCGGCTCTTGGCCATCCGTGTCACTTCGTCTGCGTCGGCATGCGTGGCGTGCACTAGGCACCAGCGTTCATCGATGTCGACATTGTCATAGAGCCATTGCAGCGGGCGCTTGCCGCTCCAGGCCAGGCAGTCGTCGACTTCTTTCTGTTGTTCGGCGATGTGGATATGCACCGGGCACGCCTTGTCGCTGGCGGCCAGCACGTCACTGATTTGCTGTGGCGTGACCGCGCGCAACGAGTGGAAGCACAGGCCCAATTGCTGCGCCGGTTGCGCCGCGAGAACCGGCCGCAGGCGTGCTTGCAGGTCCAGGTAGTGTTCAGTGCTGTTGATAAACCGGCGCTGACCCTCATTGGGCGCCTGGCCGCCAAAACCGGAATGGGTATAGAGCACCGGCACCAGCGTCAAGCCGATCCCGCTGCTGGCCGCTGCCTGGCTGATCTGGCGCGACAGTTCCGTGCGGTCGGCATACGGCTGGCCGCTGACGTCATGGTGCACATAGTGAAACTCGGCCACGGACGTGTAGCCGGCCTTGAGCATCTCGATGTACAGCTGGCGCGCGATCACCTGCAATTGATCCGGGCTGATCTTGCCCACCATGCGGTACATCAGGTCGCGCCAGGTCCAGAAACTGTCATTCGGGTTGCCGGCGACTTCGGCCAAACCGGCCATGGCACGTTGGAATGCATGGGAGTGCAGGTTTGGCATGCCCGCCAATACCGGGCCTCTTAGCCGTTCGGCACCCTCTGCGCTGGCGTTGGCCTCAACCTGTGTCAGCAGCCCATCGGCGCTGACTTCAAGACGTACATCATTGGCCCATCCATTAGGCAGCAGCGCGCGTTCGGCAAAGAAAGCGGACATGATCAAGGCACCCCGGTCGTGTGTTTATTTGTATATACATATACAGACGTTTGCCTGCTCGGTAAACTCCGGCAATCTATGCATCTTTTCCCCCTGCAAGGATTCCCTGTGCCGACTCCGCCCGCCAAGTCTCCACTGGCTGCCCACATGGACGAAAGTCCGGCGCCCTTGTATGCCCGTGTCAAACAGATGATCAGCCAGCAGATCCTCAACGGCAACTGGCCGCCCCATTACCGCGTGCCGTCGGAGAGTGAACTGGTCAGCCAGCTGGGTTTCAGCCGCATGACCATCAACCGCGCCCTGCGCGAGCTCACCGCCGAAGGTCTGCTGGTGCGCATGCAAGGAGTGGGCACTTTCGTCGCCGAGCCCAAGAGCCAATCCGCGCTGTTCGAAGTGCACAACATTGCCGATGAGATCGAATCTCGCGGTCATCGCCATACGTGCCAGGTCATCACCCTGGGTGAAGAGGCCGCCGGTTCCGAGCGCGCTGTCGCCCTGGAAATGCGCGAAGGCGGTCGGGTGTTCCACTCGCTGATCGTGCACTTCGAAAACGATATCCCCGTGCAAATCGAAGACCGCTTCGTCAACGCCCTGGTCGCGCCGGAATACCTGCAGCAGGATTTCACCCAGCAGACGCCCTATGCCTATTTGAACCAAGTGGCGCCGCTGACCGAAGGTGAGCACGTGGTTGAAGCCATCCTCGCCGACGCCGCCGAATGCAAGTTGCTGCAGATCGAGCCTACCGAGCCATGCCTGTTGATTCGCAGGCGCACCTGGTCTGGCCGTCAGCCGGTGACTGCCGCGCGTTTGATCCACCCCGGTTCCCGTCATAGCTTGGAAGGACGTTTCAGTAAATGAGTGCAATAAGCGTCTGGCGCGCCGTCGATTACGTGCGCATGCCGTGGAAAAACGGCGGTGGCAGTACCGAAGAAATCACCCGTGATGCAGGCACCGGCCTGGAGGGTTTTGGCTGGCGCCTGTCGATTGCCGATATTGGTGAGTCGGGCGGGTTTTCCAGCTTCGCCGGCTACCAGCGCGTGATCACCGTGATCCAAGGTGCCGGCATGGTGTTGACCGTTGATGGTGAAGAGCAGCGCGGGTTGTTACCGCTGCAACCCTTTGCGTTCAAGGGTGACAGCCAGGTGTCCTGCCGATTGATCACGGGGCCGATCCGCGATTTCAACCTGATCTATTCGCCAGAGCGTTACCACGCGCGGTTGCAGTGGGTGGATGGCGTGCAGCGGTTTTTCAGCACGGCGCAGACGGTGTTGGTGTTCAGCGTGGCGGATGAAGTGAAGGTGTTGGGCGAGAAACTCGGCCATCACGATTGCCTGCAAGTGGACGGTAACGCTGGCTTGCTGGATATCTCGGTCACGGGCCGTTGCTGCATCATTGAACTGACCCAACGCGGTTAAAAAATGTGGGAGGGGGCTTGCCCCCGATAGCAGTGTTTCAGTCATAGATGCACCGACTGATCCACCGCCATCGGGGGCAAGCCCCCTCCCACATTTGTTTTTGCGCTGTTTACATAATCTGTTTCCAGTCCTCGCACCAATTTGTTACCGAATGCCCCAGTGTGGCGCAAAACCTCGCTCTGGTGACAAACCTCCCTCGCCGTAAACCTGCCTCTTAAGAAATTTCATCATGCCTTGAAGCCTTAATTTCCAAGGCTTGCACGCATTTTCCAAAAAAATCCAAACACCTCGCCGAGAAAGTTGGCCGCTCGATTGCATATGCTTGTATGTACAAGTAAAGATGTGTGCGTAAGAGTCGTCTTCGCACTCACCAAGCATGCGCATCGATCGCCGAGGAGTCCTAGCTGTGACCAAGCCTACAAAATACCGTGACGTCGAAATCCGTGCCGCCCACGGTAACAAGCTCACCGCCAAAAGCTGGCTGACTGAAGCGCCGCTGCGCATGCTGATGAACAACCTCGACCCGCAAGTGGCCGAGAACCCAAAAGAATTGGTGGTGTACGGCGGTATCGGCCGTGCGGCACGTAACTGGGAGTGCTACGACCAGATCGTCGAGAGCCTCACCCACCTGAACGACGACGAAACCCTGCTGGTGCAATCCGGTAAACCGGTCGGTGTGTTCAAGACCCACAGCAATGCCCCGCGTGTACTGATCGCCAACTCCAACCTGGTGCCGCACTGGGCGAGCTGGGAACACTTCAACGAACTGGATGCCAAGGGCCTGGCCATGTATGGCCAGATGACCGCCGGCAGCTGGATCTACATCGGCAGCCAAGGCATCGTCCAGGGCACCTATGAAACCTTCGTCGAAGCCGGTCGCCAGCACTACGATTCAAACCTCAAAGGCCGTTGGGTGCTCACCGCCGGTCTCGGCGGCATGGGCGGTGCCCAGCCGTTGGCTGCAACCCTGGCCGGTGCGTGCTCGCTGAACATCGAGTGCCAGCAGGTCAGCATCGATTTCCGCCTGAACAGCCGTTACGTCGACGAACAAGCCACCGACCTCGACGACGCGCTGGCGCGTATCGCCAAATACACCCGGGAAGGCAAGGCTATCTCCATCGCCCTGCTGGGTAACGCGGCGGAAATCCTGCCGGAACTGGTCAAGCGTGGCGTACGCCCGGACATGGTCACCGACCAGACCAGCGCCCACGACCCACTCAACGGCTACCTGCCGGCCGGCTGGACCTGGGACGAATACCGCGCCCGCGCGAAGACCGAGCCCGCCGCCGTGATCAAGGCCGCCAAGCAATCGATGGCCGTGCACGTCAAAGCCATGCTCGCGTTCCAGAAACAAGGCATCCCGACCTTCGACTACGGCAACAACATCCGCCAGATGGCCCAGGAAGAAGGCGTGGAAAACGCATTCGACTTCCCAGGCTTCGTACCGGCCTACATCCGTCCACTGTTCTGCCGTGGCGTCGGCCCGTTCCGTTGGGCGGCTCTGTCCGGCGACCCGCAAGACATCTACAAGACCGACGCCAAAGTCAAAGAGCTGATCCCGGACGACGCCCACCTGCACAACTGGCTGGACATGGCCCGCGAACGCATCAGCTTCCAGGGCCTGCCGGCGCGTATCTGCTGGGTTGGCCTGGGCCAGCGCGCCAAGCTCGGCCTGGCGTTCAACGAAATGGTGCGCAGCGGCGAGCTGTCGGCTCCGGTCGTGATCGGCCGTGACCACCTGGACTCCGGCTCGGTCGCCAGCCCGAACCGCGAAACCGAAGCCATGCAGGACGGCTCCGACGCTGTGTCCGACTGGCCGCTGCTCAACGCCTTGCTCAACACCGCCAGCGGCGCGACCTGGGTCTCGCTGCACCACGGCGGCGGCGTGGGCATGGGCTTCTCCCAGCACTCCGGCATGGTGATCGTCTGCGACGGTACCGACGAAGCGGCTGAGCGGATCGCGCGCGTACTGCACAACGACCCGGCCACCGGGGTGATGCGTCACGCCGATGCCGGCTACCAGATCGCGATCGACTGCGCCAAGGAACAGGGCCTGAACCTGCCGATGATCAAGTAACCCAGGTGGGAGGGGGCAAGCCCCCTCCCACATTTGATCTGCAGTGAACCAGAAAACAATCCATCAGAGGTTGAACAACATGGCTGCAAATGACACCACCCCGTTGATCGAAAGGCGTTCGATCGACTACATCCCGGAAGTGGAAAGACACGGTCGTCTGTTGAGCCAGTTCACCCTATGGATGGGCGCCAACCTGCAAATCACCGCGATTGTCACCGGGGCCCTGGCCGTGGTGCTGGGCGGTGATGTGTTCTGGTCGTTGATCGGTCTGTTGATCGGTCAACTCATCGGCGGCGGTGTCATGGCGCTGCATGCGGCGCAAGGTCCCAAGCTTGGCCTGCCGCAGATGATCTCCAGCCGGGTTCAGTTCGGCGTTTACGGCGCGGCCATCCCGATCGTGCTGGTGTGCCTGATGTACCTCGGTTTCACCGCCACCGGCACCGTGCTTTCCGGCCAGGCGCTGGGCCAGTTGTTTGGGGTCAGCGACAGCGTCGGCATCCTGATCTTCGCCAGTGTCATTGTGCTGGTCACCGTGCTGGGTTACCGGGTAATCCATTTCATCGGCCGCGTCGCCAGCGTCATTGGCGTGATTGCCTTTGTCTACCTGTTCAGTCGCCTGGTGAGCCAGACCGACGTTGGCGCCCTCCTGCAAATCCGTCACTTCAGTTGGAGCAGCTTCCTGCTGGCGGTGTCGCTCGCGGCCTCCTGGCAGATCGCTTTCGGCCCTTACGTGGCGGACTATTCACGCTACCTGCCGAGCGCGACGTCTTCGGTGAAAACCTTCCTCGCCGCCGGCGCCGGTTCGGTCATTGGCGCGCAGGTGGCGATGGTCCTCGGCGTGTTTGCCGCGGCCATGTCCAACGGGCAGTTCGCCGGTCACGAAGTGGCCTACATCGTGGGTTTGAGCGGTACCGGTGCCACCGCGGCGCTGCTGTACTTCAGCATCGCGTTCGGCAAGGTCACCATCTCTACGCTGAACTCCTACGGCAGCTTCATGTGCATTGCGACCATCATCAGCGGCTTCCGTGGCCGCCTCGAGGTCACGCGCCTGCAACGCCTGGTGTTCGTGTTGGTCATCGTCGGCACCGCGACCCTGATCGCGTTGCTCGGCCAGCACTCGTTCCTCGGTGCGTTCAAGTCTTTCATCCTGTTCCTGCTGGCGTTCTTTACGCCCTGGAGTGCGATCAACCTGGTGGACTACTACTGCATCACTCGCGAGCGTTATGACGTGCCGGCGCTGGCCGACCCGAACGGTCGCTACGGCCGCTGGAACCTGCTCGGTATCAGCGTCTATGTGTTCGGCGTGCTGGTGCAATTGCCGTTCATCTCCACCAAGTTCTACACCGGCCCCTTGGTGGCCGCGCTGGGTGACGTGGACATTTCCTGGATCATCGGTCTGGTACTGCCAGCAGCCCTGTATTACCTGTGTGCGAAAAAATGGCACGGCACAGTGCCCGATCACCTGATCCTGCCGGTAGAGCAGGGCGCTACACCAACAACAAACGGGCTGGCCGCACAAGCCTGATGGGACGTGGACAGGGCAGGATGCCTACTGACTGCCGTAATCCATTTCAAGATTGGGAGCGTCACAACAATGAAAATGCATAAGACCCTGCTGGCCACCTTGCTCTCTGCAGGTTTGCTGGCCAGCGCTGGCGCCCAGGCGGCCGGCTGGTGCGAATCCGGCAAACCGGTGAAATTTGCCGGCCTGAACTGGGAAAGCGGCATGTTGCTCACCGACATCCTGCAAACCGTGCTGGAAAAAGGCTACGACTGCAAAACCGACAGCCTGCCGGGTAACTCCATCACCATGGAAAACGCCCTGAGCAGCAACGATATCCAAGTGTTTGCCGAAGAATGGGTCGGCCGCAGTGAAGTCTGGAACAAGGCCGAGAAGGCCGGCAAAGTCGTTGGCGTCGGTGCCCCGATTGTCGGCGCCATCGAGGGCTGGTACGTGCCGCGCTACGTGATCGAAGGCGACGCCAAGCGCAAGTTGGAACCCAAGGCCCCGGACCTGAAAAATATCGCCGACCTGGCCAAATACGCCTCGGTGTTCAAGGACCAGGAAGAGCCGTCCAAGGGCCGCTTCTACAACTGCCCGGCCGGCTGGACCTGCGAGCTGGACAACAGCGAAATGCTGAAGAGCTACGGCCTGGAAAGCACCTACACCAACTTCCGCCCAGGCACCGGCCCGGCGCTGGATGCGGCGGTGCTGTCGAGCTACAAGCGCGGCGAGCCGATCCTGTTTTACTACTGGTCGCCCACGCCGCTGATGGGCCAGGTCGACCTGGTCAAGCTGGAAGAAAAACCCGGCGTGGATAAAAGCGTGAGCATCAAGGTTGGCCTGTCCAAGGCTTTCCACGAGCAAGCCCCGGAATTGGTGGCCGTGCTGGAAAAGGTCAACCTGCCCATCGACCTGCTGAACCAGAACCTGGGTCGCATGGCCAAGGAGCGAATTGAGTCGCCGAAACTGGCGAAAATTTTCCTCAAGGAACATCCTGAAGTCTGGCACGCCTGGGTGAGTGAAGACGCAGCCAAGAAAATCGACGCGGCCTTGTAGGTCAAGCGTGCCCGGCTACCCTGAGGGGCAGCCGGGCGCCTGGCCACAACCCACTGGATCGAGAGCACGCTATGTTTCCTGAGAGTTTTACGTTTTCCATCGCCGACTGGGTCAACGGTTGGGTGGACTCACTGGTCACCAACTACGGCGATGTGTTCCGGCACATCTCCGACACCCTGCTATGGGCCATCGTCAATCTGGAAGGGTTGCTGCGCGCAGCCCCCTGGTGGCTGATGCTGGCCATCGTCGGCGCGGTTGCCTGGCACGCCACCCGCAAGGTGGTGACCACGGCGGTGATCGTCGGTTTGCTGTTCCTGGTGGGCGCGGTTGGCCTGTGGGACAAGCTGATGCAAACCCTGGCGCTGATGATGGTCGCCACGGTGATCTCGGTGCTGATTGGCATTCCGTTGGGCATTCTGTCGGCGCGCAGCAATCGCCTGCGTTCGGTGCTGATGCCGTTGCTCGACATCATGCAGACCATGCCCAGCTTCGTGTACCTGATCCCGGTGCTGATGCTGTTCGGCCTGGGCAAGGTCCCGGCGATTTTTGCCACGGTGATCTACGCCGCGCCGCCGCTGATCCGCCTCACCGACCTGGGCATTCGCCAAGTTGACGGCGAAGTCATGGAAGCGATCAACGCCTTTGGTGCCAACCGCTGGCAGCAACTGTTCGGCGTGCAGCTGCCGCTGGCGTTGCCGAGCATCATGGCCGGTATCAACCAGACCACCATGATGGCGCTGTCGATGGTGGTGATCGCCTCGATGATCGGCGCCCGTGGCTTGGGTGAAGACGTGCTCGTCGGCATCCAGACCCTCAACGTTGGCCGAGGCCTCGAAGCCGGGCTGGCGATCGTGATTCTCGCCGTGGTCATCGACCGCATTACCCAGGCCTATGGTCGTCCACGACACGAGGCGAGCAAATGACTACTGTCAGCAAAATCGAAGTTAAAAACGTCTTCAAGATCTTCGGCGCGCGCTCCAAAGATGCGCTGGCCATGGTCGGGCAGGGCAAGACCAAGGATCAGGTACTGGCCGAGACCGGTTGTGTGGTCGGCGTGAACGACCTGTCCCTGAGCATCGGCACCGGTGAGATCTTCGTGATCATGGGCCTGTCGGGCTCGGGCAAATCCACCTTGGTGCGCCACTTCAATCGCTTGATCGACCCGACCAGCGGCGCGATCCTGGTGGACGGCGAAGACATCCTGCAACTGGACATGGAAGCCCTGCGCCAATTCCGCCGGCACAAGATCAGCATGGTGTTCCAGAGCTTCGGCCTGCTGCCCCACAAGAGCGTGCTCGACAACGTCGCCTACGGCCTCAAGGTGCGTGGTGAAACCAAGCAGGTGTGCGCCGAACGCGCCCTGCACTGGATCGAAACCGTGGGCCTCAAGGGCTACGAAAACAAATACCCGCACCAGCTTTCCGGCGGCATGCGCCAGCGTGTGGGCCTGGCTCGCGCACTGGCGGCCGACACCGACATTATCCTGATGGACGAAGCCTTCAGCGCCCTCGACCCGCTGATCCGCGCCGAGATGCAGGACCAGTTGCTGGAGCTGCAAAAGACCCTGCACAAAACCATCGTATTTATCACCCACGACCTCGACGAGGCCGTGCGCATCGGCAACCGCATTGCGATCCTCAAGGACGGCAAGCTGATCCAGGTCGGCACGCCTCGGGAGATCCTGCATTCGCCGGCGGATGAGTATGTGGATCGGTTTGTTCAGCGGCGGGTGGCGGTGGTCTGACCTGGATTTGTTGGTGAGGCTGATGGCCTTATCGGGGGCAAGCCCCCTCCCACAGGGGAATGCATTCCAAATGTGGGAGGGGGCTTGCCCCCGATAGGGCCGGTAAGGCTGCACAAGAATTGAAGAGAGTACGAAGATGTCCCAGGCAACAACAATCACCCTCGCCGATACGCCATTGCGCTGGCAGGACGTAGTCGCCGTCGCCCGCCACGGCGCGGTGCTCGAGCTCTCGGGCCAGGCCTGGGCGCGCATCGACAACGCCCAGGCCATCGTGCAGCGCATCGTCACCCGCGGTGAGCGCGCCTATGGCGTGAACACCGGCCTGGGCGCGCTGTGCAATGTATCGCTCAAGGGCGAGCAACTCAGCCAGCTGTCGCGCAACACCTTGCTCAGCCATGCCTGCGGCGTCGGCCCGGCATTGAGCGACGAGCAGACCCGCGCAATCATCTGCGCGGCCATCATCAACTACAGCCATGGCAAATCCGGCCTGCATCCGCAAGTGGTGCACTCGCTGCTGGCGCTGCTCAACCACGGCATTACGCCGCAAGTGCCCTCCCAGGGCTCAGTGGGTTACCTGACCCATATGGCCCACGTCGGCGTGGCCTTGCTGGGTGTGGGCAATGTGAGTTACCGCGGTCAGATCGTTCCCGCTCAAGAGGCATTAAGTGCGGAAGGCTTGCAGCCGGTGGTGCTCGGCGCCAAGGACGGCCTGTGCCTGGTCAACGGCACGCCGTGCATGACCGGCCTGAGCTGCCTGGCCCTGGCTGATGCGCATCACTTGCTGCAATGGGCCGACGTGATCGGCGCCATGAGTTTCGAAGCCCAGCGCGGGCAGATCGATGCGTTCGATGAAGAAATCATCGCGCTCAAGCCGCACCCTGGCATGCAGCACGTGGGGATGAACCTGCGCGCCTTGCTCGATGGCAGCGAAGTGATCGCCAGCAGCAAAGGCATTCGCACCCAGGACGCCCTGAGCATCCGCTCGATCCCGCAGATCCACGGTGCGGCGCGCGACCAGGTGGCGCACGCCACCCGTCAAATCGAGACCGAACTCAACAGCGCCACCGATAACCCGTTGGTGCTCGGCACACCGGACAACTATCGCGTGGTGTCCCAGGCCAACCCGCATGGGCAATCCGTGGCGTTGGCGGCGGACATGCTGGCGATTGCCATGGCTGAAATCGGCTCAGTGGCCGAACGCCGCCTGGATCGCCTGATCAACCCGCACGTCAGCGGCCTGCCGGCGTTCCTGGTGAGCAACCCCGGGGTCAACTCCGGGATGATGATTGTGCAGTACGTCGCCGCTTCACTGTGTGGGCAAAACCGCCAACTGGCGCAACCGGCGGTGCTCGACAACTTCGTCACCTCGGGCCTGCAGGAAGACCACCTGAGCATGGGCACCAATGCCGCGCTCAAGCTGCATCAGGTATTGGCCAACGTCACTCAGATCCTCGCCATCGAGTATTTGCTGGCGGCCCAGGCGTTCGAATTTTTGAAAGACCAGCACTTCGGCGTGGGCACCGACCGCGCCTGGCGCCTGTTGCGTGAAGTGGTGCCGGCCTATGAACAGGACCGCTGGCTGGCGCCGGACATTGCGGCGGCTGCCCAGGTGCTCAAAGACACCGCATTACCCAATTTGCACTGAAGACTTATTCAAAAAGAACAATTCACAAGGAGTATGAATGTGACTGCGCTAAACCTGATTCCAGGCCAGCTGAGCCTTGCCCAACTGCGCGCCATCTACCAGCAGCCGGTAACCCTGCGCCTGGATGACAGCGCCACGGCGCAGATCGAAGCCAGTGTGGCCTGCGTGGAGCAGATTCTCGCCGAGAACCGCACCGCCTACGGCATCAACACCGGTTTTGGCCTGCTGGCCTCGACCCGCATCGCCAGCGAAGACCTGGAAAACCTCCAGCGTTCGCTGGTGCTGTCCCACGCCGCCGGCGTCGGTGAGCCGATCAGCGATGCACTGGTGCGACTGGTCATGGTGCTCAAGGTCAACAGCCTGAGCCGTGGGTTCTCCGGGATCCGCCGCCAGGTGATCGACGGGCTGATCGCGCTGATCAACGCCGAGGTGTACCCGCACATCCCGTTGAAAGGTTCGGTCGGCGCTTCCGGCGACCTGGCGCCGCTGGCGCACATGTCCCTGGTGCTGCTCGGCGAAGGCAAGGCGCGTTACAAAGGCGAATGGCTGGAAGCGACCGAAGCGTTGAAAGTCGCGGGCCTGACGCCGCTGACCCTCGCCGCCAAGGAAGGCCTGGCGCTGCTCAACGGCACCCAGGTGTCCACCGCCTATGCCCTGCGTGGCCTGTTCGAAGGCGAAGACTTGTTCGCCGGCGCCCTGGCCTGCGGCGGCCTCACCGTGGAGGCGGTGCTGGGTTCGCGTTCGCCGTTCGATGCGCGCATCCACGCGGCTCGCGGCCAACGCGGCCAGATCGATTCCGCTGCGGCCTATCGCGACCTGCTGGGTGAAAGCAGCCAGGTGTCCCAGTCGCACCAGAACTGCGACAAGGTCCAGGACCCGTACTCCCTGCGCTGCCAGCCACAAGTCATGGGCGCGTGCCTGACCCAGTTCCGCCAGGCTGCTGAAGTGCTGGTGGTCGAAGCCAACGCGGTGTCGGATAACCCGCTGGTGTTCGCCGCTGAAGGCGACGTGATTTCCGGCGGCAACTTCCACGCCGAGCCCGTGGCCATGGCTGCCGACAACATGGCGCTGGCCATTGCCGAAATCGGTTCCCTGAGCGAGCGTCGTATCTCGCTGATGATGGACAAGCACATGTCGCAACTGCCGCCGTTCCTGGTCGGCAATGGCGGGGTGAATTCCGGTTTCATGATCGCCCAAGTGACCGCCGCCGCACTCGCCAGCGAGAACAAGGCGCTGGCTCATCCCCATAGCGTCGACAGCCTGCCGACTTCCGCCAACCAGGAAGACCATGTGTCGATGGCCCCGGCTGCCGGCAAACGCCTGTGGGAAATGGCCGAGAACACTCGTGGCATTCTCGCCGTGGAGTGGCTGGCCGCGTGCCAGGGCCTGGACCTGCGCGAAGGTCTGAAAACCTCACCGAAGCTGGAAAAAGCGCGTGGGATTTTGCGCGACAAAGTGGCGTTCTACGACAAGGACCGCTTCTTCGCCCCGGACATCAACGCCGCCAGCGAATTGCTCGCCACTCGCTGCCTGAATGAGCTGGNCCTGCCGAGCCTGTAACCGCAACACCCTGTAGTGAGCGGGCTTGCCCCGCGCTGGGCTGCGCAGCAGCCCCAAAACCTGCCGTCGCGTTCTGTCTGAAGACATGCGGTGGCCATTTCAGGGCTGCTTCGCAGCCCAGCGCGGGGCAAGCCCGCTCACTACAGTTGTCAGGCGCCAGGTTTGGATTTTTCTCAGGATAAGAATAATTAAGGACGAGAAATGCAACAGCAAGAAAAGGGTTTGAAACGCGGGCTCAGCGCCCGACATATTCGCTTCATGGCACTCGGTTCCGCGATCGGCACCGGGCTGTTCTATGGCTCTGCCTCTGCGATCCAGATGGCGGGCCCCGCTGTGCTGCTGGCCTACCTGATCGGCGGCGCCGCCGTGTTCATGGTGATGCGCGCCCTCGGCGAAATGGCCGTGCACAACCCGGTCGCCGGCTCCTTCGGCCAGTACGCCAGCACCTACCTGGGCCCAATGGCGGGGTTTATCCTCGGTTGGACCTACGCCTTTGAAATGATCATCGTCTGCCTGGCCGACGTCACCGCCTTCGGCATCTACATGGGCTTCTGGTTTCCCGACGTCGCGCGCTGGGTCTGGGTCCTCGGCATTGTGTTTCTGATCGGCGGCCTGAACCTGTGCAACGTCAAAGTGTTTGGCGAAATGGAGTTCTGGCTGTCGCTGCTCAAGGTCGGCGCCATCGTCGCGATGATCCTCGGCGGTTTCGGCATCATGCTGTTCGGCATCCATTCGGCCGGTGACACCCAGGCCAGCGGTCTCAGCAACCTGTGGGCCCACGGTGGCTTCATGCCCAATGGCATCGGCGGCCTGATCGCCTCGTTCGCGGTGGTGATGTTCGCTTTTGGCGGCATTGAAATCATCGGTATTACCGCCGGCGAAGCCAAGGACCCGCAACGCGTGATCCCCAAGGCGATCAACGCGGTGCCGCTGCGTATCCTGTTGTTCTACGTGCTGACCTTGTTTGTGTTGATGGCGATCTACCCATGGCCGCAGATCGGCAGCCAGGGCAGCCCGTTCGTGCAGATCTTCAGCAACCTGGGCATCGGCTCGGCGGCGACCATCCTCAACATCGTGGTGATCTCGGCAGCCGTCTCGGCCATCAACAGCGACATCTTCGGCGCCGGCCGCATGATGTACGGTCTGGCCCAACAAGGGCAGGCGCCCAAGGGCTTTGCGCAGTTGTCCAAGCACGGCGTGCCGTGGATGACCGTGGTGGTGATGGGCGCGGCGCTGCTGGGCGGTGTGGTGCTCAACTACCTGATCCCGGAAAACGTGTTCCTGCTGATCGCCTCGATCGCGACCTTCGCCACTGTGTGGGTCTGGCTGATGATCCTGTTCACCCAGGTCGCGATGCGCCGCTCGATGACCCAGGAACAAGTCGCCGAGCTGAAATTCCCCGTGCCGTTCTGGCCTTATGCGCCTGCGGCCGCCATCGTCTTCATGCTGTTCGTGTTTGGCGTGCTGGGTTACTTCCCGGACACCCAGGCCGCTTTGCTGGTCGGTGCCGTGTGGATCGTGCTGCTGGTGGTTGCTTACCTGTTGTGGGTCAAGCCTGCAGCCGGGCAAGCGGCCAAGGTGCACTGCGACCCGGCTTTGTCTCATCGTTAATCTAGGGAGGTGTTGATGAAAACGCTTTGGCAACACTGCCACGTCGCAACCATGGCCCAGGGCAAATACTCGATCATCGAGGACGCCGCCCTGGTGACCGCTGGTTCGCTCATCGAGTGGATCGGCCCCCGCAGCCAGGTACCGACGGCGGATTACGCCCAGGTGCATGACCTGCAAGGCGCGTGGGTCACCCCCGGGCTGATCGACTGTCACACCCACACGGTGTTCGGTGGCAACCGCAGCGGCGAATTCGAGCAGCGCCTCGAAGGTGTCAGCTACGCCGAGATCGCCGCCAAGGGCGGCGGTATTGCCAGCACCGTGCGTGCCACCCGCGCGGCGACGGAAGATGAACTGTTTGCCAGCGCTGAAAAGCGCTTGCGCAGTCTGCTGCGCGACGGCGTCACCACGGTGGAGATCAAGTCCGGCTATGGGCTGGACCTGGTCAACGAACGCAAAATGCTGCGAGTGGCCCGTCGCCTCGGCGAAGCGCTGCCGGTCAGCGTGCGCGCCACGTGCCTGGCGGCCCACGCGTTGCCGCCGGAGTACAAGGACCGCGCCGACGATTACATCGACCACATCTGCACCGAAATGCTGCCGGCTTTGGCGGCCGAAGGCTTGGTGGACGCGGTGGATGCGTTCTGCGAATACCTGGCGTTCTCCACCGAGCAGGTGGAGCGCGTGTTCAAAGTCGCCCAGCAACTGGGCCTGCCGGTGAAGCTGCACGCCGAACAGCTTTCGTCGCTGCACGGCTCCAGCCTCGCGGCGCGTTACCACGCGTTGTCGGCGGACCACCTGGAATTCATGACCGAAGAAGACGCCATCGCCATGGCCGCCTCCGGCACCGTCGCGGTCTTGCTGCCCGGCGCGTTCTACTTCCTGCGCGAAACCCAGTTGCCGCCGATGGAGGCCTTGCGCAAACACGGTGTGAAAATCGCCATCGCCAGCGATCTCAACCCCGGCACGTCCCCAGCGCTGTCGGTGCGCCTGATGCTCAACATGGCTTGCACGCTGTTCCGCATGACCCCGGAGGAAGCCCTCGCCGGTGCTACGCAACATGCCGCCACTGCGCTGGGCATGGGCGACACTCATGGTTCGTTGGAAGTGGGCAAGGTTGCGGATTTTGTGGCCTGGCAGATCGATCGCCCTGCCGACCTGGCCTATTGGCTGGGTGGCGAGCTGGATAAACGCGTCGTGCGCCACGGCGTCGACGTCACTGTTTGAGGAGTATTGCTTGTGGATAAGGTTCTGAACTTCACACAAGGCCGCGTGCCGCTGCTGATCAGCATGCCCCACGCCGGCCTGCGCCTCACACCCGCCGTCGAGGCAGGGTTGATCCCCGAGGCGCAAAGCCTGCCGGACACCGACTGGCACATCCCCACGCTGTATGACTTTGCCGAAGCCCTGGGTGCCAGCACCCTGTCGGCCGAATATTCGCGGTTTGTGATCGACTTGAATCGGCCCTCCGACGACAAGCCACTGTATGCCGGTGCCACCACCGGCCTATACCCGGCCACGTTGTTCGAGGGTGTGCCGTTGTTCCGTGAAGGGCTGGAACCGAGCGAGACCGAGCGCGCCAGTTACCTGCAAAAGATCTGGGGCCCCTATCACCGCACGCTGCAAGAAGAACTGGCGCGGCTCAAGGCCGAGTTCGGTTATGCCTTGCTGTTTGACGCGCATTCGATCCGCTCGGTGATCCCGCACCTGTTCGACGGCAAGTTGCCGGACTTCAACCTTGGCACCTTCAACGGCGCTGCCTGTGATCCAGGGCTGGCCAGCCAGTTGGAGGCCATCTGCGCCACCCATCCGCAGTACACCCATGTACTCAACGGACGTTTCAAGGGCGGCCATATCACCCGGCATTACGGTGACCCGGCGCAGGATATCCATGCTGTACAGCTGGAGTTGTGCCAGAGCACTTACATGGAAGAGGTTGAGCCGTTCCTTTATCGCCCGGACCTGGCCGAGCCGACGCGGGTGGTGCTCAAGCAATTGCTGGAAGGGGTGTTAGCTTGGGGGCAAGCGCGCTATCGGTGAGTGGTGGTGTTGCTGAAATAGCTATCGGGGACAAGCCCCCTCCCACACTTGACCGCGTTTTGTCGGGATGACCGCGGTTCAATGTGGGAGGGGGCTTGCCCCCGATGACGGTCTCACTGTCGCTCCTTTGCCGGCAGGCTCTACACGCCGCGGGCGTATCCACTCTGTGTACCCCGATGGCCGGGGGAGAGAAGGGCTGACACAGGTCTAAGCGCGCAAGGACATGCTCATTGCACAATTCGGGTTTATAGTGCCAAACGGCAAAATAAAAGACGTCCCCCCAGGGATGAACCCGACCCCTTACGGAGCGCGCAATGCAGACTTGGTACCCGCAGATCAAACCCTACGCCCGGCACGATCTGGCAGTCGATGACACCCACACGCTGTACGTCGATGAAAGTGGCTCCCCCGAAGGCTTGCCCGTCGTATTCATCCATGGTGGCCCTGGCGCAGGTTGCGACGCACAGAGCCGCTGCTATTTCGACCCGAACCTGTACCGCATCGTCACCTTCGACCAGCGTGGTTGCGGGCGCTCCACCCCTCGCGCCAGCCTGGAAAACAACACCACCTGGGACCTGGTCGCCGACCTGGAGCGCATTCGCGAGCACTTGGGCATCGACAAATGGGTGCTGTTCGGCGGTTCCTGGGGCTCGACCCTGGCCCTGGCCTACGCGCAAACCCATCCAGAGCGTGTGCACGGCCTGATCGTGCGTGGCATTTTCCTGGCCCGCCCGCAGGATATCGAATGGTTCTACCAGGCCGGTGCCAGCCGTCTGTTCCCGGATTACTGGCAGGATTACATCGCGCCTATCCCGGCGGAAGAGCGCCACGACATGATCGCGGCCTATCACAAGCGTCTCACCGGCAACGACCAGATCGCCCAGATGCACGCGGCCAAGGCCTGGTCCGGCTGGGAAGGCCGTATGCTGGGGCTGTGCCCGAGCCCGCAGCACGTGGAGCGGTTTTCCGAGCCGCAGCGCGCGCTGTCCATCGCGCGTATCGAATGTCACTACTTCACCAACAACTCCTTCCTGGAGCCCAACCAGCTGATCCGCGATATGCACAAGATTGCGCATCTGCCTGGCGTAATCATCCACGGTCGCTACGATATGATCTGCCCGTTGGATAACGCTTGGGAGCTGCATCAGGCGTGGCCCAACAGCGAGCTGCAGGTGATTCGCGAGGCTGGCCATGCGGCGTCGGAGCCCGGTATTACCGATGCGCTGGTCCGCGCGACCGCTGAAATGGCACGGCGCCTGCTTGATCTGCCGCCTGAAGAAGCATGAAGGGCCTGTTGCAACGGGTGCGAGGCGCCCGGGTCGAGGTGGCGGGCGAAATCGTCGGTGCCGTCGATCAGGGGTTGCTGGTGCTGGTGGCTGTCGAGCCTTCGGATACGCCGGAGAGCGCCGATAAACTGCTGCACAAGCTGCTGAACTACCGGGTATTCAGTGAGGACGAAGGCAAGATGAACCTATCGCTCAAGGATATCGACGGCGGTTTGTTGCTGGTGTCGCAGTTCACCCTGGCGGCGGATACCAAGAGCGGGCTGCGGCCGAGCTTCTCCACAGCGGCCCCGCCGGCCCTGGGAGCAGCGCTTTTCGATCATTTGCTGTTACAAGCGCAACAATTGCATGGCAAGGTGGCGTCGGGGCGTTTTGGCGCCGATATGCAGGTGCATTTGGTCAATGACGGGCCTGTCACCTTCCTCTTACAGACGTGAATGTATTAAAAACGACTTTTAATGCCTAAAAACGTAGGGTTTCGCTACAAATACTTCGTTATCCCTGATGCGTTGTTTCGCGGGCTACTAGATAATCGCGCGCTACGGGGATCAGCGTTGTTTGGTCCATTTTTGACTTAGGTAGAGACTTGTCCGACAACCGATGGGGAATCATTTTGCCCAAGGGGAGTCGGAACAATGCTCGCCAACCTGGCATATAGATAGCTGGCCGTTGGTTTTTTGATCTGTTTTCGGCGAGGGTTGCTCGTGATTGTTAGTCCCTGTAATGCACCAAAATTGTCAGCCAAACGGTTACGAAACGCACTGGTGACGGGCTCTGCCCTGTTTTGCCTGTTCGGCGCGGGTCAACTGTGGGCATTCAGTCTGGATGATGTGTCGGCCAAGGCAAAAGAGCTGGCCGGGCAGAAATACGAAGCTCCGCGCAGCAATCTGCCGAACGAATTCCGCGAAATGAAATTCGCGGACTACCAGAAGATTCGTTTCCGCAACGAAAAAGCCGAGTGGGCCGATCAGAACACCCCGTTCAAGCTGTCCTTCTATCACCAGGGTATGCACTTCGATACACCGGTGAAAATCAATGAAGTCACCGCCGACAGCGTCCAGGAAATCAAGTACGACCCGACGCGTTTCGATTTCGGCGACGTGAAGTTTGATCCTAAAGCCACCGAACAGCTGGGTTATGCCGGCTTCCGTGTGCTGTACCCGATCAACAAGGCCGACAAGCAAGACGAAATCATGACCATGCTCGGCGCGAGCTACTTCCGCGTGGTCGGCAAGGGTCAGTCGTATGGCCTGTCCGCCCGTGGCATGGCGATCGATACTGCCTTGCCGTCCGGCGAAGAATTCCCGCGCTTCACCGAGTTCTGGATCGAACGTCCAAAGCCGGGTGAGAAACAACTGGTGATCTTTGCCCTGTTGGACTCTCCACGGGCTACCGGCGCTTATCGCCTGATCCTGCGTCCGGGCACCGACACCATTGTCGATGTGAAATCCCAGATGTTCCTGCGCGACAAGGTCACCAAACTGGGCGTAGCCCCGTTGACCAGCATGTACCTGTTCGGTGCAAACCAGCCGTCCAAAGTGCTGAACTACCGTCGCGAGCTGCACGACTCCAGCGGCCTGTCGATCCATGCCGGCAATGGCGAGTGGATCTGGCGTCCGCTGAACAACCCTAAACACCTGTCGGTCAGCAACTTCACCGTAGAGAACCCGAAAGGTTTCGGCCTGCTGCAACGCGGTCGCGACTTCAGCCACTACGAAGACCTCGACGACAACTACGACAAGCGCCCAAGCGCCTGGATCGAGCCTGAGGGCGACTGGGGCAAAGGCACCGTCAACCTGGTAGAGATTCCGACCGCCGATGAAACCAACGACAACATCGTTGCCTTCTGGAGCCCGGAAAAACTGCCGGAAGTGGGCCAGCCGCTGGACGTGTCCTACCGCCTGCACTGGACCATGGACGAGAAAGCCTTGCACCCGGCCGACAGCGCCTGGGTCAAGCAGACCCTGCGCTCCACCGGTGACGTGAAGCAATCCAACCTGATCCGCCAGCCTGACGGCAGCGTGGCCTACCTGGTCGACTTCGAGGGCCCGTCCCTCAAGGCGCTGCCGGCGGATGCCCCGGTGCGCAGCCAGGTCAGTGTCAGCGACAACGCCGAGCTGGTTGAAAACAGCGTGCGCTACAACGAGCACACCAAAGGCTGGCGCTTGACCCTGCGCATGAAGATCAAGGACGCAGGCAAACCGACCGAAATGCGCGCGGCCCTGGTGCAGGATGTTGCACCGCCGGCCCCTGAGCAGGACTCGAGCCACGTGCTCAAGGCTGACAAGGTCCTGGCCAAGCAACACGAGAAACAGGCCAAGAAAGACGCGAAAGACAAGGAAGCCAAGCAGCCAGAAGCTGCCCCAGCCACGCCGGAGCCGATCAAGACCGAACAAGTCCTGACCGAAACCTGGAGCTATCAGTTGCCTGCCGATGAGTAATTCTCAAGTAACGCCTGAGACTCTGTCCGAGTACCTGGCGCATCTACCGATGACCGCTGAGCAGCGCGCCGAACTGGCGGGCTGCACATCCTTCACCGAGTTGCACGAGCGTTTGTCGTCGTCGACGTTCGACGCGCCCACCGACGCCGCCCAGGCGTCGGTAGGCCGCCGTTTGACCCTCAACACGGCCGAAGAGCTGCAAGACGCCGAAATGCTGGTGCTGGATGCCAGCGGCCGTGTGTGCCTCAAGGCCACGCCGCCGATTCGTCGTACCCGCGTGGTGCCGGAGCCGTGGCGTACCAATATCCTGGTGCGCGGCTGGCGCCGTATCACTGGGCGTAGCAATCCGCCCGCACCGCCGAAGGATGAGCGCGTATTGCCGGCCGCCCGCTGGCGTACCGTCGGTTCGATCCGCCGTTACATCCTGCTGGTGCTGATGCTCGGCCAGACCATCGTCGCCGGCTGGTACATGAAAGGCATCATGCCGTACCAGGGCTGGTCGCTGGTCGACTTCGACGAAATCCGCAACCAGACCTTGTTGCAAACCGCTACCCAGGTACTGCCTTACGCCCTGCAAACCAGCATCCTGATCATGTTCGGGATTTTGTTCTGCTGGGTCTCGGCGGGTTTCTGGACCGCGTTGATGGGCTTCCTGGAGCTGCTCACCGGCCACGATAAATACCGGATCTCCGGTAAGAGTGCCGGCGACGAGCCGATTCCGAAAGACGCCCGCACCGCGTTGGTGATGCCGATCTGCAACGAAGACGTGCCGCGTGTATTCGCGGGTCTGCGTGCGACGTTCGAGTCGGTCGCCGCCACCGGTGACCTCGACCGCTTCGACTTCTTCGTGCTCAGCGACAGTAATGACGCCGACATCTGCATCGCCGAACAGCAAGCCTGGCTCGACGTGTGCCGTGAAGCGGGTGGTTTCGGCAAGATCTTCTATCGCCGCCGTCGCCGTCGCGTAAAGCGCAAGAGCGGCAACCTCGACGACTTCTGCCGTCGTTGGGGCGGTGACTACAAATACATGGTCGTGCTCGACGCCGACAGCGTCATGAGCGGCGAATGCCTGACCAGCCTGGTGCGCCTGATGGAAGCCACGCCGGACGCCGGGATTATCCAGACCGCGCCGCGTGCGTCGGGCATGGACACCCTGTATGCACGCATGCAGCAGTTCGCGACCCGCGTCTACGGCCCGCTGTTTACCGCCGGCCTGCACTTCTGGCAGCTGGGTGAATCCCACTACTGGGGTCACAACGCGATTATCCGCATGAAGCCGTTTATCGAGCATTGCGCCCTGGCGCCATTGCCGGGTAAAGGCGCGTTCGCCGGTTCCATTCTGTCCCACGACTTTGTTGAAGCCGCGCTGATGCGCCGTGCCGGCTGGGGCGTGTGGATTGCCTACGACCTGCCGGGCAGCTACGAAGAACTGCCGCCGAACCTGCTGGACGAACTCAAGCGTGACCGTCGCTGGTGCCACGGTAACCTGATGAACTTCCGCCTGTTCCTGGTCAAGGGTATGCACCCGGTGCACCGTGCGGTGTTCCTGACCGGTGTGATGTCCTACCTGTCGGCGCCGTTGTGGTTCCTGTTCCTGGTGCTGTCCACGGCCCTGCTGGCGGTGAACACGCTGATGGAGCCGCAGTACTTCATGGCGCCACGCCAGCTGTACCCACTGTGGCCGCAATGGCATCCGGACAAAGCGGTGGCGCTGTTCTCCACCACCATCGTGCTGTTGTTCCTGCCGAAGCTGCTGAGCATCATCCTGATATGGGCCAAGGGCGCGAAAGAGTTCGGCGGCAAGTTCAAGGTGACCTTGTCGATGCTGCTGGAGATGCTGTTCTCCATGCTGCTGGCACCGGTACGGATGATCTTCCACACCCGTTTCGTACTTGCCGCGTTCCTCGGCTGGGCCGCGACCTGGAACTCGCCGCAGCGTGACGATGACTCCACCCCATGGGGTGAAGCGATCAAGCGCCATGGCACCCAGACCTTGCTCGGCTTCTTTTGGGCGTTGCTGGTGGTGTGGTTGAACCCAAGCTTCCTGTGGTGGCTGGTGCCGATCGTGGGTTCGCTGATGCTGTCGATCCCGGTGTCGGTGATTTCCAGCCGTGTCGGGTTGGGCCTCAAGTCCCGCGACGAGAGCCTGTTCCTGATCCCTGAGGAATACAATCCGCCGCAAGCGCTGCTGTCCACCGACAAGTACACCCACGAAAACCGTTGGCATGCGCTGAATGACGGCTTTGTGCGCTCGGTGGTCGACCCGCAGCAGAACGCCCTGGCCTGTGCCCTGGCGACCTCGCGTCACGCGCAGGCCGAGCCGATCGAGTACCTGCGTGCCGAACGTGTGCGTCACGCGTTGAAAGTCGGTCCTGCCGGCCTCAACAACGGTGAACGCCTGGCCTTGCTCAGTGACCCGGTAGCCCTGGCTCGCCTGCACGAGCAGGTCTGGAGCGAAGGCCATGCCGAGTGGCTCGCCGCCTGGCGGGAATCGATCAAGGCTGACCCGCACGCGCCGTTGCTGCCGCTGCAACCGCTGTCGTCCCAGGCCCAACCGGCCTGATTCAGACGCCCCCGAGGGTTCTCCTCGGGGGTGTTCCGAACGCTGGTCCTACAGCGTTTTCCGTTACTTTCCCTCTCGGCTTAACTTCTTGTTATTTCGAAACAAAAGACCCTTGTTCGAGGCGTATTGCCGTGCCCGTGGCTGAGTTAGCATCGCCCCGAATTTAACCGGCTACTGGGGTCTTCATGAGCAAAGGCTATTGTTCTGCGCTGCTGATCAGCGCTGTCGCATGGATTCACATGGGCCTGGCACAGGCTGGCGCGATTGACGACGCCGTTCGACGCGGCGCGCTCAAGGTCGGCACCACGCCCACCTACGTGCCCTTCGAAATGACCGATAAACAGGGACGCATCGTCGGCTTTGAAATCGACCTGCTCAAGGTCATGAGCCAAGCCTTGGGGGTCGAGCTTGAATTGGTCACTGTGCCCTACACCGAGCTGGTGGCGGGGTTGCAGGCAAAGAAATTCGACCTGATCGGCAGCGGCATGACCGTCACCCAGGAACGCAACCTCAAGCTCAACTTCAGCGATTCGTTCATCGTGGTCGGCCAGTCGGTGGTGTTGCACCCAAGGCTTCTGGGCAAGGTCAGCAGTGTCGAGGACCTGGATGACGCCAGTTACCGGATCGCCACCACCGAAGGCACCACGGGTGAGGCGGCGGCACGACGGTTTTTGGGGGCGGCCCGCATCAGCAGTTTTGCCACTCCGGAAGAAGGGGTACGCCAGGTGTTGGCGGGAGCGGCCGATGCTTTTATTCATGATGCACCCTACAACCTGATCGCCCTTAGCCGCCCGGAAAACAGCACGCTGCTGGCACTTGAGCAACCCTTCACCTTCGAACCCTTGGCATTCGGCTTGAAAAAGGGCGATTTCGACAGCCTCAACTGGATCAACCATTTTCTTAATCAAGTGGCCCAGGATGGGACCTACGATCGCCTGCACGACAAGTGGTTTAAAGACACCGATTGGTGGGTGGAAATCGACTGAAAGTCATAACTGCTTACACATCAACCGGTTGCCGGTACTCCTCTGCGTAAGTGTCTGCCCCTGAGCTTTGCCGCACCGATGTGGGGCTTTTCCGACATATGCCGATAACAAATAGCCGTGAAACCTTTGTGACGAGCAACGAGTGGGTTAGGATCGCACCCCGAAATGGTGCAGCCCTTTTGCGCGCCGACCTTACAAGAATCGTTCAGGGGACTTGATGATGAAAAAGTATCTTTCGATGCTGCTGCTCGGCGTCACCGCACTGGTCGCGGCCACTGCGGCCCAGGCGGGTGCGATCGATGATGCAGTCAAGCGCGGCACGCTGAAAGTCGGCATGGACCCGACCTACATGCCGTTTGAAATGACAGACAAGCGCGGTGAAATCATCGGCTTCGAAGTCGACATCCTCAAGGCCATGGCCAAGTCCATGGGGGTCAAGCTGGAGCTGGTATCCACCGGCTACGACGGCATTATCCCTGCCTTCCTGACCGGCAAGTTCGACATGATCGGCAGCGGCATGACCCTGACTCAGGAACGCAACCTGCGCCTGAACTTCAGCGAACCCTTCATTGTGGTCGGCCAGACCCTGCTGATCCGCAAGGAACTGGAAGGCACCATCAAGTCCTACAAAGACTTGAACGACGAGAAATACCGCCTGACCTCCAAGCTGGGCACCACCGGTGAGATGGTCGCCAAAAAGCTGATCTCCAAAGCCAAGTACCACGGCTACGACAACGAGCAGGAAGGCGTGCTGGACGTGGTCAACGGCAAGGCCGATGCCTTTGTGTATGACGCGCCGTACAACGTGGTTGCCGAGAAAAAAGTCGGCAATGGCAAGCTGGCGTTCCTGGAAGAACCCTTCACCTTCGAACCCCTGGCGTTTGGCCTGAAGAAAGGCGACTACGACAGCATCAACTTCATCAACAACTTCCTGCACCAGATCCGCAACGACGGCACCTACGATCGCATCCATGACAAGTGGTTCAAGAGCTCCGAGTGGCTCAAGGACATGGAATAAGGCTGGCGCGCGCCCGACTCTTTTGGATACTGAGTAAATGAAACAGAAAAAAGCCCAATGGCCCTGGCACCTGCTGACTGTGGTCGTGCTGGTTGGCCTGGCCGGTGCGCTGTACTACGCCACGTCGTTGATGTCCTACGAATGGCGCTGGAACCGCGTACCGCAGTACTTCGCCTACCAGGCTGAAGAGTCCCAACGCGCCGCTGACATCTCCACGGTTGTCGAGTTGGTCCGCAAAGGCGACGTCGCCGAAGTGACCTTGCGCAACGACGCCGGCACCGAGCAAAAGCTGACTGTTGCCGACAACAGCCTGCAAGTGGCGCGCGGTGACGATGTCGCCGAAGGCGATGTGGTGGGCGTGACCCGGCATTGGGCGTTGGGGCCATTGATGTGGGGTTTGTGGACCACGCTATGGTTATCGGTAGTGTCCGGAATCCTCGGCCTGGCGATTGGTCTGGCGACCGGCTTGTGCCGCTTGTCCAGCAACCCGACCTTGCGTGATCTTTCGACGATCTACGTCGAGCTGGTGCGCGGTACGCCGCTATTGGTGCAGATCTTCATCTTCTATTTCTTTATCGGTACGGTGCTCAACCTGTCCCGGGAATTCGCCGGGATTGCGGCGCTGTCGCTGTTTACCGGTGCCTATGTGGCTGAAATCGTCCGCGCCGGTGTGCAGTCCATCACCCGTGGCCAGAACGAAGCCGCGCGCTCCCTGGGCCTGAGTGCCAGCCAGTCGATGCGCCATGTGGTACTGCCGCAGGCGTTCAAGCGCGTGCTGCCACCGCTGGCCGGGCAATTTATCAGCCTGGTCAAGGACACGTCCCTGGTGTCGGTGATCGCGATTACCGAATTGCTCAAGAGCGGTCGTGAGGTGATCACCACTTCATTTTCGCCGTTTGAAATCCTGTTCTGCGTGGCAGGCCTGTACCTGCTGATCAACCTGCCGCTGTCGAAAATGGCCAGCCGGCTTGAGCGGAGGCTCGCGCAAAGTGATTGAAGTCCGCGATCTGGTAAAAGTCTTCGACACCCGTGGCCATGTGGTCCGTGCGGTGGACCATGTGACCACCCAGGTGGCCAAGGGCGAAGTGCTGGTGGTGATCGGTCCGTCCGGCTCCGGCAAGTCCACGTTCCTGCGTTGCCTCAACGGCCTGGAGGAGTTCGACTCCGGTTCGGTGAGCATCGACGGCTTGCAACTGACCGACCCGAAGACCGACGTGAACGCCTACCGCCGCGAAGTCGGCATGGTGTTCCAGCACTTCAACCTGTTTCCGCACATGACCGTGCTGGAAAACCTGTGCCTGGCGCAGAAAGTCGTGCGCAAGCGCGGCAAGCAGGAGCGTGAGGCCAAGGCCCTGGCGCTGCTGGAGAAGGTCGGCATTGCACAGAAGGCCAATGAGTTCCCCTCACGCTTGTCCGGTGGCCAACAGCAACGGGTCGCGATTGCCCGGGCGTTGGCCATGGAGCCCAAGGTGATGCTGTTTGATGAGCCAACCTCGGCCCTCGACCCGGAAATGGTCGGCGAAGTGCTGGACGTGATGAAGACGCTCGCCTTGGAGGGCATGACCATGGTCTGTGTGACCCACGAAATGGGCTTTGCCCGTGAAGTGGCGGACCGCGTGCTGTTCTTCGATCATGGCAAGTTGCTGGAAGATGCGGCCCCGGCCGAGTTCTTCGACTCACCGAAAGACCCTCGCGCCCAGGCGTTCCTGCGCCAGGTCCTGTAGTAAACACTTCCAGAGCGCTAAAAGTTGACCTGTAGTGAGCGAGCTTGCTCGCGCTGGGCCGCGTAGCGGCCCCTATAAACCCATCCGCGTTTTTAAGCCAAATCGCAGTGGCAGGTTTTTAGGGCCGCTTCGCAGCCCAGCGCGAGCAAGCTCGCTCGCCACAACAAGCCCGTCGCCACACATGTGGTGAGTCTCAGAGCCTGAATTTGCCGACCAGTGTCTGCAGGTCAAGGCTCAATCTTGTCAACTGAACGCTCGCCGCCGCCGTTTCCTCGCTGGCGGCTGCGGTTTGTTCGGAAACATCCCGTACCTTCAACACACTGCGATTGATCTCCTCGGCCACGGCGCTTTGTTGTTCGGCGGCGGCGGCAATCTGCGGGTTCATTTCCTGGATGATCGACACCGTCCGGGCAATCGCCGCCAGTGCGTCGCCGGCGTCGCGGGTCAGGCCGACGCTGTGGTCGGTCAGGTGGCGGCTGCTGTCCATGATGTCGGCAACCTGTTGTGTACCGGCGTGCAGGCCGCTGATCAGCCCTTCGATTTCTTCGGCCGATTCCTGGGTGCGTTGCGCCAGGCTGCGTACTTCATCGGCTACCACCGCAAACCCTTCACCGGCATTGCCCGCGCGTGCGGCTTCGATGGCCGCGTTCAGCGCCAACAGGTTGGTTTGCTGGGACACGGACTTGATCACGTCCAGCACACTGCCGATTTTTTGGCTCTCCTGCTGCAGTGCCAGCATGGCGCGGCTGGACAGGGCCATTTCACTGGCCAGATGGCCGATCTCCTCAATGGCTTGTGCAACCACCTTGTCACCGGCGCTGGCCTGTTGGTCCGCTTCATTGGCCGCGACAGACGCCTGCTCGGCGTGCCGGGCGACTTCCTGGGCGGTGGCGAGCATTTCGTTCATGGCGGTGGCCACCTGATCGGTTTCGTCCTTTTGGTTGCTGAGCCCGGCGCGGGTCTGCTCGGAGACGGTGGACAGCTGTGTGGCGGCACTGGCGATTTGTCGGGCGCTGTCGCCAATACCGCTGATCAGGCCGCGTAGGTTGCGCACCATTTGCCCGATGCTTTGCTGCAACTGGCCCAGCTCATCCCGGCGAGAGGTGCTGGTGGTGGTGCTCAGATCGCCCTCGGCGATCCGATTAGCCGTCAGCAATACTTGGCGCAGCGGTACGACGATCTGGCCCGCGATCACCCAGGCGGCCAGGCTGCCCAGCAGCAGTGCGGCGACGGTGACATTCAGCAGCAGGGTACGCGCCAGGCTCGCTTCGTTGTTTCGCTTGGTGCTCTGGTCTTCGCTTAACTGGTCGCTTTCCTTGAGCAACTGATCCAGTTGCTGTTCGAGTTGGAACTGCCGGGCTTCAGTACTGAGTTGGGCCTCCTTGAGGTCGGTCAGATGAGTCCGATAGTTGAGCAGGACTTTTTCCAGTGCGGCGCCGTTGACGGGCAATGCAGTGACCGCTTTCTGGGTGCGGTCCAAGGTTTGGATCGCAGTATCGACACTGTCGCCATAGGCTTCCAAAGAGGCGGCGGCCCAAGCCTGGGCCTGGGCACGATCTTCGGCTTGTTCCAAGGCGTGGCGCAGTTGTTCGATGGCCTCCAGGGCGGTTTCATCATCTTGGCTGGGCAGGTCGCTGGTGAGTTCGGCAAGCGCGTCGCTGGTCTCTGCGGCGCTGCGCTTGAGCTGTGCACGGGTGCTTTCACGGTGTTTGATCAAACTGTCCAGGCCATTCAGGGCGGCTTTGAAACTCGCCGCAAAGTCCCGGCTGTTCTGCAGTTGGCGTTGGTTGAGCGGGTCGGTAAAGCGTGGTGAAAGCTCAGTCAGGATGCGGTCGATCTTCTCCATGTGCGAGCTGATCCTTGCCAGGCTCTCCGGGTTGCTGAGGGTCCGGTAAAGGATGCGATCAGCGCGCAACTCTTCGCCGACAATCGCGAGTTGCGAGAGGATTGTCAGTTTCTGTGAGCGATCGACCGATTTGTTCAAGGCTTGCCAGCCGGTTGACGCGATGATCAGGCTGAGGGCCAGCACCAGGCCAAAGCCCAGGGCAAGTTTCAGGGCGATGCTGGTGTTTCCCAGCAGGCGGGTCAGTGGACTAAACATAGTGAACCTCCAACGAATCAAAGATAGCGTTTCGAGATTCCGGCTGACGCGGGTCAGGGGAAGTTGAAACGCTACTTTTTTCGCCGCCATACAAGTCGGTTCACGACCTGAAAAACGTGTAGGAAATTTCACAAATTGTCGGTGGCGACCCTGATGGCCGCCACGCGGGGATCAAACCTTGAAGCGGCCTACCAGGGTTTGCAGGTAGATACCCAGGCGCGCCAGCTCAGCGCTGGAGGCTGCGGTTTCTTCGCTGGCCGAAGAGGTTTGTTCCGACACATCGCGCACGTTCAACACACTGCGGTTGATCTCCTCGGCCACCGCGCTTTGCTGCTCGGCCGCCGTGGCGATCTGCGAATTCATCGCCTGGATGGTCGAGACCGTACGGGTGATGTTCGCCAGGGCGCTACCGGCACGGCGGGTCAGCTCGACGCTGCTGTCGGTCAGGCCACGGCTGTTGTCCATGATGCTTGCGACCTGTTGGGTGCCGTTTTGCAGGCCGACGATCAGCTCTTCGATCTCTTCGGTGGACTTCTGTGTGCGCTGGGCCAGGCTGCGTACCTCGTCCGCCACCACGGCGAAACCTCGCCCGGCTTCGCCGGCACGTGCGGCTTCGATCGCGGCGTTGAGGGCCAGCAGGTTGGTTTGCTGAGCCACGGACTTGATCACGTCGAGCACGCTGCCGATTTTGTCGCTTTCGCGCTTCAGGTCGCCCATGGCCGCCGTGGAGTTGCCCACTTCGGTGGCCAAGCGTTCGATCTGGGCGATGGCTTCGCCGACCACTTTGTCGCCTTCACGGGCCTGCTGGTCAGCGGCCACGGCAGCTTCGGAGGCTTCCTCGGCGTTGCGCGCCACTTCTTGCACGGTGGCGGCCATTTCGTTCATGGCGGTGGCGACCTGGTCGGTCTCGACCTTCTGGCTGTTGACCCCAGCGCTGGTTTGCTCGGTCACGGCGGACAGCTGTTCAGCGGCGCTGGCGATTTGGGTGACGCCGTCGCTGATGCCACCGATCAGCTCACGCAGGCCGACGGTCATGCTTTGCATGGCGCGTTGCAGTTGACCCAGTTCGTCCTGGCGTAGAGAGGTCAGGTTGTGGCTCAGGTCGCCCGAGGCCACGCGTTCGGCCACCTGGAGTGTCTGGTTGAGCGGGATGATGATCTGGCGGGTGATGGCCCAGGCGGCGACGAGGCCGAAGATCAGCGCCAGTACGGTGGCCAACAGCAACAGCTGCTTGGCGTTTGCCGCATCGGCGTCACGCACCACCGTTTGCGAGGTGGTCAGCTTGTTACTGCGGTCCAGCAGTATGTCGCCCTGCACGCCCATGATTTTCATCGCTGCAGCGGTGGCAACCTGAGAATCGCGGTATTGGCTGACCGCTGCGCGATAGGCTTGCAGTGACACGCTGGCCTGTTGCAGGTTGGTCGAATATTGTTCAGGGATTTGGCCCGTGAGGTTGGCGATCTTTTTCAGGGCATTATCGATGGCGTCCAGCGCCGGCTGCTCTGCTTCGACCTTGCCGCTGTAGGTATAGCCGCGCACCTGAAAGCGCGCTTGCTGGATCAGTTTGCTCACATCGACAACGCTGTTGAACTGGCTGACGCTGTCACCTTGCAGCAGGGATTTTTCGACTTCGTTTACCTTGAGTACCGCGTTGTCAGCGGTATCGCCCAATTTGCTACGGGCGTTTTCGCGATTGGCTCCGGCCTGGACCATGGCATCAAATGCCCGTTTGTACTGGTCGACCCCTGCCAGTTGATCATCGATCAGGGCAATATCGGCGGGCTGTTCAATCAGCGTACGCGCGGTTTTCAGGCCGCCTTCCAGCTTGCCAAGCAGCTCATTGACGGCTGCCGGCCCCTGTTCGCCACGGCGCATTTCGAAGTCCAGGCGCGCAATGCGCAGGTCCTTGCTCAGGTCGTTGAGGCTGGCGATATAACCCAGTTTGTCCCCGCGACTGATCACGCCTGAGAGCCCGGTCCAGCCGGTGAAGGTGATCATTAGCGTCAGCAGTAATACCAGGCCGAAGCCCACGCCAAGTTTGGTTTTGACGCTGACATTCCCCAGCTTTTCGGCTAACCAACGATACATACTGCAAACTCCCGTGGAACAAGGCTTGGACTTATTCACGGGTTATCGGCAGATACGCAGGAATCTGTAGTGACACAGGGGAGCTGCGTCGTTTGCCAGGTTTGTGGTTAGAAGAGCCGGGCGAGCAGGGCGGTGACGGCCGTTTCGACCCGTAGGATGCGTGCACCGAGTTGCACCGGCTGCAGCCCTGCTTGGGTCAGCAGGTCCACTTCGTAGGGAATCCAGCCACCCTCAGGCCCGATCGCCAGGGTCACCGGCTCATCCAGCCCACGTGGGCACGCCGGGTAATCGCCTGGGTGACCGATCAGGCCCAAGGTGCCTTCGGTCATGGCCGGCAGGCGGTCTTCGACGAAGGGTTTGAAGCGCTTTTCGATAACGATCTCGGGCAACACCGTGTCCCGGGCCTGTTCCAAGCCGAGGATCAATTGCTCGCGAATCGCCTCGGGCTCCAGGAACGGGGTTTGCCAGAAGCTCTTCTCGACCCGGTAGCTGTTGACCAGCACCACCTTGGGCACGCCCATGGCGGCCACGGTCTGCAGCACCCGGCGCAGCATTTTCGGGCGCGGTAGGGCCAGCAGCAGCGTCAGCGGCAGTTTGGCCGGTGGAGGTTGGTCGAAGCTCACTTGCAGTTCGGCTTCGCGGGCTTCCAGGCGCACCAGTTGTGCATTGCCCATCAACCCGCCGACGCGCCCGACACGCAGGCTGTCGCCTACGACGGCGCGGTGGACTTCCTGCATGTGCACCAGGCGCCGATCACGCAGCACCACACGGTCGGCCGCGATAAAGTCGGCCTCTTCCAGCAGCAGCAGGTTCACGGCTGGGTCGCTGGCGGCTGGTCGTCGTCGGCGGTTTGGTCATCCGGGTGTTCGCCGCGCTTGGTGATCAAGCTGCTGAACAGGATGCCAATCTCGAACAGCATCCACATCGGCACGGCCAACAGGGTCTGGGAGAAAATATCCGGCGGGGTGAGGATCATGCCGACCACGAAGCAGCCGATGATCACGTAGGGGCGGATCTTCTTCAGGTATTGCACGTTGACCACGCCGATCCACACCAGCAACACCACGGCCACCGGGATTTCGAAGGCCACGCCAAAGGCGAAGAACAGCGTCATCACGAAGTCGAGGTAGCTGGTGATGTCGGTCATCATTTCCACGCCGGCCGGGGTGGCGGCGGCGAAAAATTTGAAGATCAACGGGAACACCAGGAAGTAGGCGAACGCCATGCCGGTGTAGAACAGCAGGATGCTCGACACCAGCAACGGCACCGCGATGCGCTTCTCATGCTTGTACAGGCCCGGCGCGATAAAGCCCCAGATCTGATGCAGGATCACCGGGATCGCCAGGAACAGCGAGACCATCATGGTCAGCTTCAACGGCGTCAGGAACGGTGATGACACATCGGTGGCGATCATCGTCGCGCCGGCCGGCAGGTACTGGCGCAGCGGCGTGGAGACGAAGGTGTAGATCTGCTGGGTAAAGGCGAACAACCCGGCAAAGATGATGAAGATGGCCGCTACGCAACGCAGCAGGCGGGTACGCAGCTCGGTGAGGTGCGAGACCAGCGGCATATGCTGGTCGTTTTCCGGTTTATCAGCGCTCATGGGGCTCGCGGCGGCAATGTGGGGTCATGGGGCGCGGGCGACGCGGCAGACGTCGGCGCAGGCTCGGTTGGCGCGGTGGGCTGCACGGGAGCGGCCTCAACGGTTGGCGCGATGGTGTTGTCAGCCACCGGCTCCACCGGTTTGGCGGGTTCCTGCACGGGTGACAGAATCTTCCGGGCTTCCTGCTCCAACGACAGAATATGTTCGTTGTGCAGTTGCCGGCGGATTTCGTCGGCGCCGATTTCCCTTTCAACTTCCTGTTTGATGGCGTTGAAACTGCGTTTCAGGCGCCCGATCCACAGGCCGGCCGTGCGTGCCGCACCGGGCAGGCGTTCCGGCCCCAGTACCAGCAGGGCTACCAGGCCGACGAGCAGCAGTTCAGAGAAGCTGATACCAAACATTAGTCAGTGCTCACGAGTCTTTGCGGGTCGGCTCTTCGACTTTTTCAGCCTGCACGTCGAAGGTACGACGCTCGGTGATCGGCTGGGTGGCCTGCGGGTGCACAGGCTGTGCCGGCGGTACGGGATTGACCACCGGGTCGGCCGGTTTTTCGTCGTCGTTCATGGCTTTACGGAAGCCCTTGATCGACTCGCCGACGTCGGTGCCGAGGTTCTTGAGTTTCTTGGTGCCGAATACCAGTACCACGACCACCAGAATGACGATCCAGTGTTTCCAGTCAAAAATGCCCATGCTGCAATTCCTCAGTCAACGTTATTCAAGCGGACGGGCGCGAAGCCTTTTCGGCATGCCCGGACAAGCCGAAGCGACGGTCCAGTTCATCCAGCACTGCCTGTGGATGCTGCCCCAGTTGGGCGAGCATGACCAGGCTGTGGAACCACAAGTCGGCGGTTTCGTAGATCACATCGCTGCAGTCGCCGCTGATTTGCGCGTCCTTGGCGGCGATGATCGTCTCGACGGATTCTTCGCCGAGTTTTTCCAGGATCTTGTTCAAGCCCTTGTGGTACAGGCTGGCGACGTAGGAACTGTCGGCGTCCGCGCCTTTGCGGTCTTCCAGCACCTGGGCCACACGGTTCAGGGTATCGCTCATGTTCAGTGTCCTGCCGAGTAGATGGCGTGCGGGTCTTTGAGCACCGGCTCCACGACTTTCCATTCGCCGTTCTCGAACACGCGATAGAAGCAGCTGTGACGGCCGGTGTGGCAGGCGATGTCGCCGATCTGCTCGACCTTGAGGATCACCACGTCGGCGTCGCAGTCGATGCGCATCTCGTGCAGGGTTTGCACGTGCCCGGACTCTTCGCCCTTGCGCCACAGTTTGCCACGCGAGCGTGACCAGTAGATGGCGCGCTGCTCAGTGGCAGTGAGGCTCAGGGCCTCGCGGTTCATCCAGGCCATCATCAGCACGCGCCCGGTCTTGTAGTCCTGGGCAATGGCCGGCACCAGGCCGTCACTGTCCCACTTGATCTCGTCCAGCCAGTCTTTCATGTTCGGCTCCGGCAATTTGCGACAGTGTATAACCGGATTGGCTATCGACGCACGATCAGATAAACACCCACGGCGACCATGATGCCAGCCGGCCAGTGGCCCAGTTGGTTCAGCGGACCACCGATGGCCAGCATCACCCCGCCGACTAGGTGCGCAGCGCCCAGCAGGCGCAGGAACCAGTCGTCCTTGCGCTTCTTCCAGGGTGGCGCCGGGTCCTTGGCGTGGGGCTGGGACATGCGCTCCAACAGGTCGCGGGTCATGTTGGCCAAGTGCGGCAGTTGTTCCATCTGGCTGTGCAGGTTGCCCAGCACGGTTTTCGGGCTCATCCGCTCGCGCATCCAGCGTTCGAGGAACGGCTGGGCGGTATTCCACAGGTCGAGGTCCGGGTACAGCTGGCGGCCCAGGCCTTCGATGTTGAGCAGGGTTTTCTGCAACAGCACCAACTGTGGCTGCACTTCCATATTGAAGCGCCGCGCGGTCTGGAACAGGCGCATCAAGACCTGGCCGAAGGAAATATCTTTTAACGGTTTTTCAAAGATCGGCTCGCACACGGTGCGTATCGCCGCTTCGAATTCGTTGAGCTTGGTCTCAGCCGGCACCCAGCCCGAATCGATGTGCAATTGCGCCACGCGGCGGTAGTCGCGCTTGAAGAAGGCGAACAGGTTGCGGGCCAGGTAGTCCTGGTCTTCCGGCGTCAGGCTGCCGACGATGCCGCAGTCGATCGCGATGTACTGCGGGCTCCACGGGTTGACGGTGCTGACGAAGATATTGCCCGGGTGCATGTCGGCGTGGAAGAAACTGTCGCGGAACACTTGGGTGAAGAAGATCTCCACGCCACGCTCGGCGAGCATCTTCATATCGGTACGCTGGTCGGCCAGCGTCGCGAGGTCGGTGACCTGCACGCCGTAAATGCGCTCCATCACCAGCACTTTGGGGCGGCACCAATCCCAATACACTTGCGGCACGTACAGCAGCGGCGAGCCTTCGAAGTTGCGCTTGAGTTGGCTGGCATTCGCGGCTTCGCGCAGCAGGTCGAGTTCGTCGTAGATGGTTTTTTCGTAGTCGGCGACCACATCCACCGGGTGCAGCAGGCGCGCATCGGCCGAGAAACGCTCGGCAGCGCGGGCGAGAATGAACAGCCACGCCAGGTCCTGGCCAATGATCGGCTTAAGGCCGGGGCGGATCACCTTCACCACCACTTCTTCGCCGGTCTTGAGCTGCGCCGCGTGCACTTGTGCGACCGAAGCAGAGGCCAGCGGGTCGACGTCGAAGCGGCTGAACACCTCGCTGATCTTCTTGCCCAGCTGTTCTTCGATGAGCTTCATCGATTGCTGGGAATCGAACGGCGGCACGCGGTCCTGCAACAGCATCAGCTCGTCGGCGATGTCTTCGGGCAGCAGGTCGCGGCGGGTCGAGAGGATCTGCCCGAACTTGATGAAGATCGGCCCCAGGTCCTGCAGCGCCAGGCGCAGGCGCGCGCCACGGCTCAGCTCCAGCTGTTTGCGCGGGAACCAGCGCCACGGCAGTACATAACGTACAGCGAGCAGGAACCACGGCAGAGGCAGGGCGAACAGCAGGTCATCGAGGCGGTAGCGGATTACGACGCGCTGGATACGAAACAAACGGCGGACGGCGAGCAGCTTCATGCGTTATCGCTTGGATCAAGGGAACGGCTCAGGCGCTCGAAGCGGGCCTCGAGGCGTTCCAGGTCGATTTTGGCCTTGTCGAGTTCACGAAAGCGCGCTTGCGCTTCCCGTTCTCCGACCAGGGTGCGCGATTCTTCGCTCAGGTATTCGGCGAGGTTTTGGTTGAGGCTGGCGAACCCCTGCTGGTACCAACGCGAGCGGCTGCGCAGGTGCCCGCTGATCAACTGGGTGGCGACGGGGCCGATCCAGCGCGACAGCTCGTATTCCCAGTCCAGCTCCAGGTCCTGCAGCACGGCGGCCAGGTCCATCAGCACCGAGCTGTCACCTTCCAAATGCACTTCAGTGCCGTGGAGGATGGCGGTCTTGTTGCGGCTCAGCGCCAGGTGCAACAGGCTGGACGCCGGTGCACGCAGGGTGCAATCGGCCTCGGCAGCCCATTGGGTCGCGAGCAGCAGGCCTTCATCGCTGGGCAGGATAAACAGCTGCAAGGCGGGGCTGCTGCAGTCGACGGCGATGACCTTGCCGTTCAAGTGCGCAAGCCGCGCCAGGGCGGTGCTGTCCAGGCGCAGCACACGGTTGAGGCCGTGTTCGACGCTGGCGAGAAGGCCTTTGAGCAGCATCAGGGCTTGATGCCGCGGTGCAGGGCCACGATGCCCGAGGTCATGTTGTGGTAGGTCACACGGTCGAAACCGGCCTCTACCATCATCGACTTCAGGGTTTCCTGATCGGGGTGCATGCGGATCGATTCGGCCAGGTAGCGATAGCTCTCGGCGTCATTGGTGATCAGCTTGCCCATCAACGGCATGAAGGCGAAGGAGTAGGTGTCGTAGACCTTGGACATCAGCGCGTTGGTCGGTTTGGAGAACTCCAGCACCAACAGGCGGCCGCCCGGCTTGAGGACGCGCAGCATCGAGCGGATCGCGTCTTCCTTGTGGGTCACGTTGCGCAGGCCGAAAGCGATGGTCACGCAATCGAAGTGGTTGTCGGGGAACGGCAGCTTTTCCGCATCGGCCTGGACGAATTCGATATTGCCGGCCACACCCTTGTCGAGCAGGCGGTCACGACCGACCTTGAGCATCGAGCCGTTGATGTCCGCCAATACCACTTGGCCGGTCGGACCCACGAGCTTGGAGAATTTGGCCGCCAGGTCGCCCGTACCGCCGGCGATATCCAATACGCGGTTGCCGGTGCGTACACCCGACAGCTCGATGGTGAAGCGCTTCCACAGGCGGTGCATGCCGCCGGAGAGCACGTCGTTCATCAGGTCGTACTTGGCCGCTACGGAGTGAAACACCTCAGCGACTTTTTCCGCTTTCTGGCTTTCCGGGACGTTCTTGAAGCCGAAGTGAGTGGTGGGTTCGGCATCGCTGCCTTTGCGCTGATCAGTCATATCGCTGTCACCAAAAGAGAATGCGGGACATGATAATCCCCAAGGCCTGCTTTGTCTTGGCAAGGCTGAAGGTAAGATGGGCGGTCACCGAGACCTTTTGCCGCATCGAAGGTATCCAAGTCCCTATAAAGAGGAGTCATTGCAATGGCCCGTATAACCGTTGAGCGTGCACATTCCCTGGGTAAAGAAGGCGCACGGGCAAAGGCCGATAAGTTGGCGCTCAAACTCAAGGAGCAATATGGCCTGGAGCCTTCGTGGTCCGGCGATACCTTGAACCTCAAGCGTTCGGGGGTTAAAGGCACGGTATTAGTCGCCGATGATTCGCTGCGCATTGATGTGGAACTGGGGCTGTTGATGTCGGCCATGAGTGGCACCATCAAGTCCGAAATCGAGAAGGCCCTGGATAAGGCGCTGGTTTGATCCGATTGTTCTTAGGGTGCCGATTCTAATTTTCCAGCCTACTTTGTGCCCAAGCCCTCAACTCCTGTGGGCCGTTCCTCCCCCCTATTTTGCGTGAGGTGCACCATGGCCAAAGTTATCCTGAAGAAAAAAATCGACGCCCAGACCACTGCCCTGAGTGACGTTAAATCCTACGCCCGCAAGATCTGGCTGGCAGGACTCGGTGCCTACGCCAAGGTCGGAAGCGAGGGCAGCGAGTACTTTAAAGAGCTGGTTAAGTCGGGCCAACATGTTGAAAGTAAAGGTAAAAAAGTTGCAGTTGAACAACTTGAGGCCGCCAACAGTCAGATTGACCAAGTAAAGAGTAATGTCTCCTCTGCCAAAGGTCTGGTAGAAGTTCAGCTGGATAAAGTTGAAAAAGCTTTTGATACTCGTGTTGCAAGTGCCTTGAATCGAATCGGCATTGCGTCTAAACATGACGTGGAGACACTCTCTGCTAAGCTCGAAGAGCTGACGGCATTGCTCGAACGTGTCGCGCGTAAACACTAAGGAGACATCGGGATGGCTGTTAAAAAGACTACTCAGAAAGAAGGCAGCTCGTGGGTCGGGGAAGTTGAAAAATATTCCCGTAAGATCTGGCTTGCTGGTTTAGGCGTGTACTCGAAGGTTAGCAGTGACGGTGGCAAATATTTCGAGACTTTGGTCAAGGACGGCGAGAAGGCCGAGAAACTGACCAAAACCACGGTTGGTAAAAAAGTTGAAGCCGCCAAGGCAACTGCCGGTTCCGCCAAGTCGAGCATTTCTGACACGTGGGGCAAGTTGGAAGAGACTTTCGACAAACGCCTCAACAGTGCCATTTCGCGACTGGGCGTGCCGAGCAAAGCTGAATTGAAAACGTTGCACAGCAAGGTTGATACCCTGACCAAGCAAATTGAAAAACTCACCGGCGCCAAAGTGGCTCCGGCGAAAACCGCAGCGGCCAAACCGGCTGCCAAGCCTGCCGCTAAAACGGCCGCTGCCAAACCGGCTGCAAAAGCTGCCGCCAAGCCTCTGGTAAAAGCAGCCGCCAAGCCCGCCGCCAAAGCTGCCGCTAAGCCAGCAGCCAAGCCAGCGGCCAAAACCGCAGCCGCTAAGCCGGCCGCCAAGCCTGCTGCTAAACCGGCAGCCAAGGCAGCAGCAAAACCCGCCGCCAAGCCTGCGGCCAAAACCGCCGCTGCAAAACCCGCTGCCAAACCGGCCGCTGCGAAACCTGCAGCCAAGCCAGTCGCCGCGAAGCCGGCGGCCAAGCCTGCCGCAGCCAAACCAGCGGCAAAACCTGCCGCCGCGAAGAAGCCTGCCGTAGCGAAAAAACCAGCAGCACCGAAGCCTGCTGTTGCGGCCAAGCCTGCTACCGCGCCAACCGCTTCCACAGCCAACTCGGTGTCCGCACCGACCCCTGCTGCTGTGACCCCGACTGCAACGCCGGCAACCCCGACGCCATCCAGTCAGTCCTGATCTTTTCAGGGCACAAAAAATGTCCGGCCTGCAAAGGTCGGGCATTTTTTATGTGTGGGGGTCATCGAGGTATTTCAGCGCGAACTTCTCGGTTGCCTGCCGCGCCGGTGGCAGCAAGTGCGGCGCTACCAGCATCATGATCTGGTAGACCACCACCTGAACCTCACCTTCGCGATCGAGGATCCGCTGGTAATCCAGGGAAAACAGCAGGGTCAGGGTGATCTGCTCCACCAACTGCCCCAACGCCTGAGTGCCGCTGACCAACTGGCCCGCCGCCTTCAACCGCGCGAGCAATGACGCCAGCGTACGTTTGAGTGCCGTCAGCAGGTTGCGAATGCCCTTGGCCAATTTCGGCAGGCGTCCCGCCAGATTCGACAGGTCTTGAAACAGAAACCGGTAATGGGCCATGCGCTCGACGATCAGGTGCAGGAACAGCCAGTAATCCTCGGCTTCCAGTTGGGCATCCGCCGGCGGGTCGAGCAAGGGCGCCAACTCATTCTGGAACCGCTCGAACAGCCCGAGCACCAGTGGCTCCTTGCCATGGAAGTGGTAGTAGAGGTTGCCGGGGCTGATCCCCATTTCATTGGCCACCTCCATGGTCGACACGTTCGGCTCGCCCTTCTGGTTGAACAACTGCAGGGCACATTCAAGGATACGGTCGCGCGTCTTCATCCAGTCTTCTTAATGTGATCGTTGAGCTCAGCGCACCCGCACATAGGTGCCCGGCGCCGCTTCCATCGGTGGGTAATTCTGGTTGCCCAGGGCGGTGAGGGTTTCGCGTTGTACGCCTGAGCGCTGCTGGATCCACTCCAGCCACTGCGGCCACCAACTGCCTTCGACGTGGTTGGCGTCGTAGTACCAGGCACGCGGGTCGCTGCTCAGCTTGGGGTTCTCGACGTAGTTGGCCTTGGGGTTGCCCGGTGGGTTGAGAATGCTCTGGATATGCCCGCTGTTGGACAGCACGAAGCGCCGCTCACCGCCAAGCAATTGGGTGGAGCGATACACCGCGTCCCATGGCGTGATGTGGTCGTTGATCCCGGCCACGCTGAAGCTGTCTACCGTGACCTTTTGCAGGTCAATGGGTGTACCGCACACCTCCAGTCCACCGGGGTGGCTCAGCGGGTTGTGCTTGAAGAAGTCCAGCAGGTCACCATGCAGCGCGGCAGGCAGGCGCGTGTTGTCGTTGTTCCAGTACAGGATGTCGAAGGCCGGCGGTTCCTTGCCCAGCAGGTAGTTGTTGATCCAGTAGTTCCAGATCAGGTCGTTGGGGCGCATCCAGGCGAACACCTTGGCCATGTCGCGGCCGTCGAGCACGCCTTGCTGATAGGAGCGGCGCTTGGCGGCTTCCAGGGTTTGCTCATCGGCGAACAGCGTGGCGGGGCTGTCGATCTGGCTGTCCAGCAGGCTCACCAGGTAACTGGCGCTGGAGATCCGCCGCAGCTGGCGTTTGGCTTGCAGGTGGCCTTGCAGGGCGGCAATGGTCAGGCCGCCGGCGCAGGCGCCCATCAGGTTGACTTCGCGGGCGCCAGTGATGGCACGGCAGACGTTGAGCGCTTCTTCCAGCGCCGCCACGTAGGTGGAGAGGCCCCATTCGCGATGCCGCACATCCGGGTTGCGCCAGCTGACCATGAACGTCTGCAGGCGGTTTTTCAGGGCGTATTGCACAAAACTGTTGGCCGGGCTCAGGTCGAAAATGTAGTACTTGTTGACTTGCGGCGGCACGATCAGCAGGGGCTTGGCGTACTGTTTTTCGCTCATGGGCTTGTACTGGATCAGCTCCAGCAGCTCATTGCGAAACACCACTGAGCCGGGCGTGGTGGCCACGGTTTTGCCGACTTCAAAGGCTTGCTTGCTGACCTGCCGCGGCAGGCCGTTGTTGTGCAGCAGGTCGTCGAACAGGTTGCTCACACCACGCACCACGCTGTTGCCGCCGGAGTTGAGCAGCTCCTTGACGGCCAGCGGGTTGAGCAGGGTATTGGAGGGCGAGACCGCATCGTTGAACAGCGAGAAGGCAAAGTTCGCACGGGCGCGGTCATCGGCACTCAGCGTGCTGTCATCGATCCAGTGACGGGTCTGTTTCTGCCAGGCCAAATACGCTTGCAGGCTGCGTCGGTAGAACGGGTTGAGCTTCCACGTCGGGTCAATGAAGCGGCTGTCGTGAGGGTTGGGTTCATGCACCGTCTCCCCCAGCAGGACGCGACCCAGTTGACCGCCCAGCGCCATGGCGTGACGGGCGGTATGCACCGGGTTTCGCAAACCATGGGCGGCAACGCTGCGCAGGGTCGACAGCAAATCCCGCCCCCGCAGGCCGGTGATTGCATTTTGCGCATTGATGAACGCGGCAGGGGTGGGCGCCGGGTTCGTCACGGGTCTTTCTCGCATGAGCCAACACTCCTTCGTCAAGCCATCAACAGGCACGCCAATTCAGAACCATAGTCGGTTCTCGGCAAGTTGCGCGGCAGTGTGGTCCTTACACTGCCGGTCGCGGGTGAATCACCGCGCGCATGCGCTCCTCCTCGAGAAACTTCATGATGATCGGTGCAACGGCTTCGGCCCGGGTGATCAGGAACAGGTGGCCGTCATCGATGATGTGCAACTGTGCATTGGGGATGCGCCAGGCGAGCATGCGCATGTTGATCAGTGGGATCAGCGGGTCGTCGTCTCCCGCCAGCACCAGCGTCGGTTGGCGGATCTTGTGCAGCCAATGGATGCTGGTCCAGCCCAACCCGGCGAACAGCTGCCAGTAGTAGCCCAGTTTGCCCGCTGAGCGCACTTTGCTCGCGTGCTCGGCGGCCAGTTTCGAATCGCGGCGGAACGAACCGCCGTAGATCATCGGCGCAATGCGCACCACGTGGGACGGTTGGATGTAACGGCGTGGGCTGGCCATCAGCCACAGCACTTTGGGCTTGCCCGGCACCATCACCGCACCCGCCGCCGTGGCCGCGAGGATCAGCTTTTTGCAGCGCTCCGGGTAGTCGTAGGCAAATTGCTGTGCCAATGCGCCGCCCCACGACACGCCCACCGCATTGACCTGGCCATAGTCCAGGTAATCGAGCATGCGTGCGGTGAGTTTGGCCAGGCCGGGAAAACGGTACGGCCGGTTCGGTGTGGATGAACCGCCCACGCCGGGCACGTCGAAGGCGATCACTTCCAGGTCCGGGTCCAGCGCCTGGACGAACGGAAACACCAACTCAAGGTTGGCGCCGATGCCATTGAAGATCAGCAACGGCGTCAAGTGAGGCTTGCCCGGGCGTACCGCCGTGCGGATGGTCTGGCCATCCAGGTCGATGGTACGGAAGATGAACGGTTGCGGCATGCTCAAGCCCTGTGAAATGGTGGGGTTGGAATGCAATCAATGTGGGAGGGGGCTTGCCCCCGATGCAGGGTGTCAGTCAGTACATCTGTTATTGATGCGCCGCCATCGGGGGCAAGCCCCCTCCCACCTTTGAACGCATTTCAATCTAGCGCTCGTGTACATATGTGCCTGGCGCCGCCTCTGCTGCGGTGTAGGTTTTGTTACCCAGGCTTGTGGGTGCCTTCTTCATCTTGCCCGCCCGCTCTGCCTGCCACACTTGCCAGTGCAGCCACCACGAATCCGTGTGCTTGGTCGCGTTCTCCTGCCACTCAAGCGGCTTGCCCGCCAGGCTGTCGCTGGTCTGGTAGCGCGCCTTGGGGTTGCCCGGCGGGTTGAGGATGCTCTGGATATGCCCACTGCTGGACAGCACGAACTCGACCTTGCCACCAAACAGCTGTGCCGACTTGTAGCAGGACTGCCACGGCGTGATGTGGTCGTTGGTGCCGGCCAGTGAGTAGATATCGGCGGTGACCTGCTTGAGGTCGATAGGCGTGCCGCACACTTCCAGGGCGTTGGCGCGCACCAGTGGGTTATTTTTGAACAATTCGATCAGGTCGCCGTGGAAGGCGGCCGGCAGGCGTGTGGTGTCGTTGTTCCAGAACAGGATGTCGAACACCGGCGGCTCGTTGCCCAGCAGGTAGTTATTGACCCAGTAGTTCCAGATCAGGTCATTGGGGCGCATCCAGGCAAACACCTTGGCCATGTCGCGGCCTTCCAGCACGCCGGCCTGGTAGGAGTGGCGCTTGGCCGCCTCCAGGGTCTGCTCATCGACGAACAGCGCCACCTGGGTGTCCAAGGTGGTGTCCAGCACGCTCACCAGCAGGGTCAGGGCGTTGACCTTCTTCTCCCCCAGCGCCGCGTAGTGGCCCAGCAGGGCAGTGCAGGTGATGCCGCCGGAGCAGGCGCCGAGCATATTCACGTCTTTGCTGCCGGTAATCGCCGTGACCACGTCGACCGCTTCCTTCAGCGCTTCGATATAGGTCGACAGGCCCCACTCGCGCTGGGCCTTGGTCGGGTTGCGCCAACTGACGATAAACGTCTGTTGGCCATTGCGCAGGCAGAAGCGCGCCAGGCTCTTCTCCGGGCTCAGGTCAAAGACATAGAATTTGTTGATCTGCGGCGGCACCACCAGCAGCGGGCGTTCGTGCACCTGTTCGGTGATCGGCTTGTACTGGATCAGCTCCAGTACGTCATTGCGAAACACCACCGCGCCTTCGGTGGTGCCCAGGGTCTTGCCCACTTCAAAGGCGCCCATGTTGACCTGGCTCGGCATACCGCCGTTGTGCACCATGTCCTTGGCCAGGTGGGACAGGCCATCGAGCAGGCTCTTGCCGCCGGTCTCGAAGAAGCGTTTGACCGCCGCCGGGTTGGCCGCGCTGTTGGTGGGGGCCATGGCTTCGGTCATCAGGTTGATCACGAAGTGGCCGCGGCTGATGTCCTGTTCCGACAGGTTGCTGTCGCCGATCCAGTCGTGCAGTTCCTTGCGCCACGCCAGGTAGGTTTGCAAATACCGTTTGTAGAGCGGGTTCTGGCTCCAGGCCGGGTCGTGGAAGCGGCGGTCGTCGCTTTCGGGGGTCAGTTGGGATTTGCCGAACATCACGTTCTTCAACTCGACGCCAAAATGCGCGACGTGCTTGACGCTGTGCAACGGTTGCTTGATGGCTTGGGTCAGCACCATCTTCGCCGACGCCAATAAATCCTTTTTGCGTAACGCGATGATCGGGTTAAGCCCCAGGGTGTTTTCCGAGGCCTGGCGTTTCAAGTCATCGTTGTTCTTGTTACTCATCTACGACGCTCCATTGTCCGAAAGACGAGTACCGGGTACCGCTGCGTACGAAGTTTCGATACACAACACACGCCTGGTACTGCGACTCGGGTGACCGTTGATACCGCATCGTCAAATGCAGGGAACTTGCCAGCTCCATTGGTTACCCGAGTTTAATTTTTTTCGCAAGCGGACCAATCTTTGGTCACGCGACAGGGCATTCAAGCAGAAGCGATTAGAAAATGCCCACTAATGAGCAAGAGGCCTGGACTAGAGCATCAGGCGGACGACCGACTCGCTCGGGTCGCGGGTTTTGCCGGCCGCTTTGAGCTCGGCGAGATAATCAGCCCACAGTGCATCCTGACGCACGGCCAGTTGGTAGAGGTAGTCCCAGGTGAATAGTCCGCTGTCATGCCCGTCGTCGAAGGTCAATTTCAGTGCGTACTGGCCGGCCGGTTCGATCTTGGTCAACCGGACGTTGAGCTTGCCGAATTGCAGGATGGGTTTACCGTGGCCCTGGACCTCGGCGGAAGGCGAGTGGGTGCGCAGCAGTTCGGCAGACAGTTGATACACCTCGTCGGGCCCGTAGGTGAGGCCGAGGGTGTTGGAGGTTTTGTGCAGGTTTACCGCGGTGGGGAATTTGGACATAGGTAATGATCCTGAAGAAACCGGCTTCAACATGTGGGAGGGGGCTTGCCCCCGATAGCAGTGTGTCAGTCAGCATATATCTGTCTGACAAACCGCTATCGGGGGCAAGCCCCCTCCCACATTGAAGCGAAGCGATTCTGTGTGAGGCTTACAGAATGTAGCGCGACAAGTCTTCGTTCTGCGCCAATTCGCCCAAGTGGCTGTTGACGTAATCCGCGTCGATCTTGATCACTTCGCCATTCTGCGCACCTGCCAGGTCACCGGCGCTGAAGGACACTTCCTCCAGCAAGCGCTCCAGCAAGGTGTGCAGGCGACGCGCACCGATGTTCTCGGTCTTCTCGTTGACCTGCCAGGCGATCTCCGCCAGGCGCTTGATGCCGTCCGGTTGGAACTCGATGCCCAGGCCTTCGGTTTTCAGCAGCTCACGGTACTGCTCAGTGAGCGACGCATGCGGCTCGCTGAGGATGCGTTCGAAATCGCCCGGGGTCAGCGCCTTGAGCTCCACGCGAATCGGCAGGCGACCTTGCAGCTCCGGCACCAGGTCGCTTGGCTTGCTCAGGTGGAACGCACCGGAGGCGATGAACAGGATGTGGTCGGTCTTGACCATGCCCAGCTTGGTGTTCACGGTGCAGCCTTCGATCAGCGGCAGCAGGTCGCGCTGTACGCCTTCACGGGACACATCCACGCCGCCCGAGTTACCGCGCTTGGCGACCTTATCGATCTCGTCGATAAACACGATGCCGTGCTGCTCGACCGCCTCCAGGGCCTTGGCCTTGAGTTCTTCCTCATTCACCAGGCGCCCGGCTTCTTCGTCGCGCACCAGTTTCAGCGCTTCCTTCACCTTGAGCTTGCGGCTTTTCTTCTTGCCCTTGCCCATGTTGGCAAACAGGTTCTGCAACTGGCTGGTCATTTCTTCCATGCCAGGCGGCGCAGAGATGTCGACGCCGGAGACTTCGGCGACTTCGATCTCGATTTCCTTGTCGTCCAGCTGGCCTTCACGCAGACGCTTGCGGAACAGCTGGCGGGTATTGGAATCCGAGGCCGGCGCGGCGTCTTCGTTGAAGCCCATGCGGGCCGGTGGCAGCAGGGCATCGAGGATGCGTTCTTCGGCGGCGTCTTCGGCGCGGTGGCTGACCTTGGTCATTTCCTGTTCGCGCAGCAGCTTCAAGGCGGCGTCGGCGAGGTCACGAATGATCGACTCGACGTCGCGGCCGACGTAGCCCACTTCGGTGAACTTGGTGGCTTCGACCTTGATGAACGGCGCGTTGGCCAGCTTGGCCAGGCGACGGGCGATTTCGGTTTTACCGACGCCGGTCGGGCCGATCATCAGGATGTTCTTCGGCGTTACTTCAACGCGCAGTTCTTCGGGCAGTTGCATCCGGCGCCAGCGGTTACGCAGCGCAATGGCAACGGCGCGCTTGGCATCGTCCTGGCCGATGATATGGCGGTTGAGTTCATGGACGATTTCGCGGGGAGTCATGGACATAGTGTTTGGCGGCCTCAAGCGCGAATAAGCCTACGGCTTACTCGGCGAGGTCCTGCTCCTCAATGGTCTGGTTGTGGTTGGTGAACACGCAGATATCACCGGCGATGCCCAGGGCGGTCTCGACGATTTCGCGGGCCGACAGGTCGGTTTTCTTCAACAGTGCGCTGGCTGCGGCTTGGGCGTAGCCACCGCCGGAACCCATGGCGATCAGGCCATGTTCAGGCTCAACCACATCGCCGTTACCGGTGATGATCAGGGAAGCGTCTTTGTTGGCGACGGCCAGCATGGCTTCCAGGCGGCTGAGGGAGCGGTCGGTGCGCCACTCTTTGGCGAGTTCGACGGCGGCACGCACGAGGTGGCCCTGATGTTTCTCAAGCTGGCCTTCGAAGCGCTCGAAGAGGGTGAAGGCGTCGGCGGTAGCGCCGGCAAAGCCTGCGAGAACCTGGCCGTGGTACAGGCGACGCACTTTCTTGGCGTTGCCTTTCATCACGGTATTACCCAGGGAAACCTGGCCGTCGCCGCCCATGACGACTTTGCCGTGGCGACGTACTGAAACGATGGTGGTCAAGGGGAGAGTCTCCACGCAGCGGGGCGAAAATGCCCTGATGGAAACTGATATGGGGGTGGTGGGGGGGATTTCAACTGTAGGGGTTTATGGCGGACGAGTGGTGTTTATCGGTCTGACACACATTCCAGAGCGGTGCAAAACCAAATGTGGGAGGGGGCTTGCCCCCGATGGCAGTGTGTCAGTCACCGAAAATGTTGACTGATCTACTGCTATCGGGGGCAAGCCCCCTCCCACATTTGATCCAGGTTGGCTGAAGGTCAGCGGCTCTGGCGTTGTTGTAACAACAGGTTGCTAAACCCGGCGCCGGCCAATTGTTTCTGCGCCACGGTCAGTTGTTCACGGTTGCTGAACGGCCCCACCAGCACGCGATACCACGTCGCCTCTTTCACCGTGCCGGACTCTACCGTCACCGTCTGGCCCAGCAGAATGATCTGCGCCCGCACGCGATCCGCGTCCGCCTGTTTCGGGAACGAGCCCGCCTGCAGGAAGAACTTGGTCACCGGTGCGGCCTTGGTCTCTGCTACCGGCGGGGCTGGCGGCGGCGTAATCCCGGCCAGTGCAGCCTGGGCACGCGCGGTGTCGATTTTTGCCGCTTCCGCCGGGGTCACCGGTGTGGTCGGCACTTGCGGTGTCGGCAGGGTTTTCTCCGGAACGGCGTCAGGCGGCACGATCACTTCCGATTCCGGCAGCAGCGTGTAGAAGTCGTACTTCGGCTTCACCGGTGCCGTCGGGCTTGGTGCGGTCTTGTTGGCTTCGGCCATTTTGGTGGCTTTCTGCTGCTCCTGTTTGACGCGTTTGACGTCGTCACCCTGGCCGGGGTCCAGCTTCATCAGAAACACGACAAACGCGCCGACCGTAAGGCCGATCGCCATCCACAACCAGCCCGGGATCGGCTTTTTCGCTGGGGCCTGGTAGCGGCTGGCGCCGCGCTTGGGTGCAGGTTTTTTCTTGGCAGCCAACTTACATACGCTCCAGGGTTTCCAGGCCTAACAATTCCAGGCCTTGCTTGAGGGTCCGTCCAGCCAGTGCGGCGAGGCGCAGGCGACTTTGCTTCTGGGCTTCGTCGTCGGCGGTGAGGATCGGGCAGTTCTCGTAGAAGCTGGAGAACAGGCCGGCGACTTCGTACAGGTAGGTGCAGAGGATATGCGGCGTGCCTTTTTCACCCACGCTGTTCAGCACTTCGCCAAATTGCGCGAGCTTGGCGGCCAGTTCCTGTTCGTGCGGCGCTTGCAGGTCGATCTGGCCTTCGACTTCACTGAAGTCCTTGCCCAGCTTGCGGAACACGCCGGCCACGCGGGTGTAGGCGTACAGCAGGTACGGCGCGGTGTTGCCTTCGAAGTTGAGCATCAGGTCGAAGTTGAAGCTGTAGTCGCTGGTGCGGTGCTTGGACAGGTCGGCGTATTTCACCGCACCAATGCCCACCACGCGGGCGATGTTGCGCAGGTCAGCCTCGGCCAGCTCAGGGTTCTTCTCCTTCACCAGGGTGTAGGCCCGTTCCTGGGCTTCGGTCAGCAGGTCGATCAGCTTCACGGTGCCGCCGTCACGGGTCTTGAACGGGCGGCCATCGGCGCCGTTCATGGTGCCGAAGCCCATGTGTTCCATGTCCATCGGGTGGGTCACGAAACCGGCCTTGCGCGCCACGGCGAACACTTGCTGGAAATGCAGGGCCTGGCGCTGGTCGACGAAGTACAGGGCGCGGTCAGCCTTGAGCGTGCCACTGCGGTAGCGCACGGCGGCCAGGTCGGTGGTGGCGTAGAGGTAGCCGCCATCGGCCTTGACGATGATCACCGGCAGCGGCTCGTCGTCGGCGTTCTTGAATTCGTCGAGGAACACGCACTGGGCGCCGTTGCTCTCGACCAACATGCCCGCTGCCTTCAAGTCATTGACCACGTTGATCAGGTCGTCGTTGTAGGCGCTCTCGCCCATCACATCGGCCATGGTCAGCTTGACGTTGAGCAGTTCGTAGATCTTCTGGCAGTGGGACAGCGAAATGTCTTTGAACTTGGTCCACAGTGCCAGGCATTCGGCATCACCGGCTTGCAGCTTGACGACCAGGCCGCGGGCGCGGTCGGCGAACGCTTCCGACTCGTCAAAACGTTTCTTGGCGGCGCGGTAGAAGTTTTCCAGGTCCGACAGTTCGTCGCTGGTGATCGGGTTTTCCTGCAGGTAGGCCATCAGCATACCGAACTGCGTGCCCCAGTCGCCCACGTGGTTCTGGCGGACGACCTCATCACCGAGGAACTCCAATACCCGGGCCACGCCGTCGCCGATGATGGTCGAACGCAAGTGGCCAACGTGCATCTCTTTGGCCAGGTTAGGCGCCGACAAGTCGACCACGGTGCGCTGGGACGGACCGGCCTTGCGCACGCCCACGCGGGCATCGGCCAAGGCCGCGTCGAGACGGCCGGCCAACGCCTGGGTGTTCTGGAAGAAGTTGATGAAACCTGGGCCGGCGATTTCGGCCTTGGTCACACTATCGTCGACAGGCAGCGCAGCGATGATTTTTTCCGCCAGGTCGCGCGGTTTCATGCCGGCAGGCTTGGACAGCATCATCGCGATGTTGCTGGCGAAGTCGCCGTGGGTCTTGTCGCGGGTGTTTTCCACCTGGATCGCCGGCGTCAGGCCTTCAGGCAACACACCTTCGTTGACGAGTTGGGTGAGGGCTTGTTGGATCAGCTGGCGAATGGTGTCTTTCATGGTGTTCTCTTTCGACCGCAAGCGGCGGTGCGCGATGCGCAGGTGGAAAAACTGGGCATTATCCGTGGCGAGGGCGGGCTTGCCAACCTTCGTCGGACCTTCACAGACGATTAACCTGTGGCGAGGGAGCTTGCTCCCGCTGGAGTGCGGAGCACTCCCAAAATCGTTGGGGCCGCTTCGCACCCCAGCGGGAGCAAGCTCCCTCGCCACAAGGGCAATTCAATAAAGGTCTACCGGGTCAACGTCCAGCGACCATCTCACCTGTCGGCCGCTGGGCATTTGCTCCAGGGCAAGCAACCAGCTACTTAATAGCCGATGCAGGGGCGCGCGCGAGGTTGCCTGCAAGAGTAGCTGAGCCCGATAGCGCCCGGCGCGGCGCTCCATGGGCGCGGGCACCGGGCCGAGCAGTTCGATGCCGCTCAGACCCAGTTCGCCGAGCAAACGTTCGGCGGCGCTGCACGCTTCATCCAGAAAGCTCTCTGCTTGCCCCGGTTTGTGGGCCTCGGCGCGCAGCAAGGCCAGGTGGGAAAACGGCGGCAGGCCGGCGGCGCGGCGTTCGCTGAGCGCCTGTTCGGCGAAGGCAAAGTAGCCTTGTTCCGTCAGTTGGATCAGCAGTGGGTGGTCGGCCAGGTGCGTCTGGATAATCACCCGGCCTGGCTCTTCGGCGCGGCCCGCGCGGCCGGCGACTTGGACGATCAACTGTGCCATGCGTTCGCTGGCGCGAAAATCCCCGGAGAACAGCCCGCCATCGGCATCCAGGATCGATACCAGCGTCACTCGTGGAAAGTGGTGCCCTTTGGCAAGCATTTGCGTGCCGATCAGGATGCACGGCTGGCCTTTCTGGATGGTCGCGAACAGTTGGTTCATCGCGTCCTTGCGCGACGTGCTGTCGCGGTCGACGCGCAGTACCGGGTAGTCTGGGAACAGGATGCCCAGGCGTTCTTCGGCCCGTTCGGTCCCTGCGCCTACCGGTCGCAGGTCGACCTTGCCGCACTGCGGGCAGTGACGCGGCACCCGTTCCACATGGCCGCAATGGTGGCAGCGCAACTCGCCATGGCGCTGGTGCACGGTCATGCGCGCATCGCAGCGCTCGCATTCGGACATCCAGCCACAGTCATGACACAGCAGGGTCGGCGCAAAACCTCGGCGATTGAGAAACACCAACACCTGCTGGCCGGCGGCGAGGGTCTGGCCGATGGCTTGTTGCATCGGACCGGAAATACCGCTGTCCAGCGGGCGGCTTTTGACGTCCAGGCGCAGGAAACGTGGCTGCTTGGCGCCGCCCGCCCGCTCGTTCAGGCGCAGGAGGCCGTAACGGCCGGTGTAGGCGTTGTGCAGGCTTTCCAGGGACGGCGTGGCCGAACCCAGCACAATCGGGATGTCTTCCTGGCGTGCGCGCACCAGTGCGAGGTCGCGGGCGTGGTAGCGCAGGCCTTCCTGCTGCTTGTAGGAGCCGTCATGCTCCTCGTCGATGATGATCAGCCCGGGGTTTTTCATCGGCGTAAACAGGGCCGAGCGGGTGCCGATAATAATGTCGGCGTCGCCATCTCGCGCGGCCAGCCAGGACTCCAGGCGTTCACGGTCGTTGACCGCCGAGTGCACCAGCGCGATGCGTGCGTTGAAGCGCTGTTCGAAGCGCGCCAGGGTCTGCGGGCCCAGGTTGATCTCGGGGATCAGCACCAGCGCCTGTTTGCCGGCCTGCAGGGTTTCGCGGATCAACTGCAGATAGACTTCGGTCTTGCCGCTGCCGGTGACGCCGGCCAGCAGGAAGGCGTGGAAACTGTCGAAGCCGGCGCGAATCGCCTCATAGGCGGCGCGTTGCTCGGGGTTCAGCGGCAGTTCCGGTTGCGCCAGCCAGTGTTCGTGACGGGCATCGGGGGCGTGCTTGCGGATTTCCACCTGCACCATGCCTTTGGCCAACAGCAGGTCGAGGCTGTCTTTGCTCAGCATCAGCTTGCTTAATAGTTGGTGAGCCACGCCATGGGGGTGCTGCGCCAGTGTGGCCAAGGCTTCACGCTGGCGCGGCGCGCGGGCGATGCGCGGGTCGTCGAGTCGCGCCCCGGGGACCATCGACCAGAAGCGTTCCTGGCGCGCTTCGGCCAGTTCGCCCTGGCGCAGCAGCACCGGCAGCGCCCAGCTCAAGGTGTCGCCCAGGCTGTGCTGGTAATACTGGGCGGTCCACAGGCACAGCTTGAACAGCGTGGGTGGCAGCGGTGGGGTGGCGTCGAGGATCGCCAAGGCCGGCTTGAGCTTCTCGGCCGGCACTTCGCTGTGGTCGGCGATTTCTACCAGGATGCCAATCATCTCTCGGCGCCCGAACGGTACGCGCACGCGCATGCCCGGCTGCAACTGCGCCCGCAGCACGCCGGCCGGGGCCCGGTAATCGAACAGGCGGCGCAGGGGCGAGGGCAGGGCTAGGCGCAATATGGCGTCGGGCACGCGAGGGGTCTCATATAAAGGCAGGCGGTGGCGCAGGGGCGCGAGCCTAGCAGACGAGGGGTGGCTTGGGTATGCCGCGCTTTTCTGATGAAAGGTGCTTTTATCTTTACAAGCAAATAGTGTCGCCGCTTGCGCGATTGAAAAGGTCTGGTAGAATCCGCGGCCTAATTACGTGCGGTATTCGACAATAGTGTCGAGTGGCGGCACGCTAGCCCGAGGAAGTGCCATGAAAGCCGATATCCATCCAGCGTACGAAACCATCGAAGTCACCTGCAGCTGCGGCAACAAGTTCGAAACCCGTTCGAACCTGTGCAAGCCACTGGGTACTGACGTATGCAACGAGTGCCACCCGTTCTACACCGGTAAGCAGAAAACTCTGGACACCGGCGGCCGTGTACAGCGCTTCGCAGATCGCTTTGGTGCTTTCGGCAAGAAGCCTGCTGCTACTCCAGCAGAGTAAGGCTCAAAAGCCTTATGGGCTTTTGCCAGCTGTTGAAAAAGGCGTCCCTCGCGGGCGCCTTTTTTGTGCCTGGGATTTGGCTTTCAGTCGCCCAGGCCGAGGTGTTTTGCCCCGCTCCGGCCGCCCTGGCCCAGGTGGAGGTGCAGCGCGTGGTGGATGGCGACACGGTGCGCCTCAAGGATGGTCGCAGCGTGCGGATGATTGGCCTCAATGCACCGGAAACCGGCAAGCGTGGCCGCTCCGATGAGCCCTATGCCGTCGCTGCCCGCCAGCATTTGCAGGCCTTGGTGGATGCCAGCAACCACCGCGTCGGGCTGGTGCCAGGCCGCGAGAGCAAGGACCGTTACGGCCGAACGTTGGCCCACCTCTACAGCGCTGACGGCGAGAACCTGGAAGCACAACTGCTGGCCCAGGGGCTGGGGTTTCAAGTAGGTGTTGCGCCCAATGTCGATCTCGTCGCTTGCCAGCAGGCTGCCGAAAACGCTGCCCGCAAGGCGCGGGTGGGTCTTTGGCGGCAATCACCCGTGCAAAATGTGGCGCAACTCAAGCAATCCGGCTTTGCCTTGGTCAGCGGGCGGGTAAGCAAGATCGAACGCAATCGCGGCGGAATCTGGATCGAATTGCACGGTGCACTGGTATTGCGCATTGCACCCGACCTCGTCCGCCAATTCGACGCTGCATGGCTTAGTGGTCTGCAAGGTAAGACAATTGAGGCCCGTGGCTGGGTGCAGGACCGTGCTGAGCGTGGCGGCCTGAAAAACGACCAGGCCCGCTGGCTGTTGCCGCTGACCGATCCCAGCATGCTTAAATCGACTGAATAAGAAAAAGTTGTAGACATTTTTTTATTCGATTGTGAACAGTTGAGCCCTTGTATCCCGTGGCCTTAGACCAAAGTACGGCGCTTTGGGGCCTTGACACCTGTGACTGCCCAGTCTTGTAGGGACTTTACGACACGCGTATCCTCGGCGGTCCGTCGACCAACAGTAAAAGCGGAATGCCGATATGTCTGATTTGAAAACTGCCGCTCTCGAATATCATGCCCATCCTCGTCCAGGAAAGCTGAGTGTAGAGCTCACCAAGGCCACTGCCACCGCCCGCGACCTGTCGCTGGCCTACAGCCCTGGTGTTGCCGAGCCCGTACGTGAAATCGCCCGCGACCCTGAACTGGCGTACAAGTACACCGGCAAAGGCAACCTGGTTGCAGTGATTTCCGATGGCACCGCGATTCTCGGCCTGGGTAACCTCGGCCCATTGGCTTCCAAGCCGGTGATGGAAGGTAAGGGCGTGCTGTTTAAGCGCTTTGCCGGCATCGACGTTTTCGACATCGAAGTCGACTCCGAGAGCCCGCAGGCTTTCATCGACACGGTCAAGCGCATTTCCATCACCTTCGGTGGCATCAACCTGGAAGACATCAAGGCACCTGAGTGCTTCGAGATCGAAAAGGCCCTGATCGAACAGTGCGACATTCCGGTATTCCACGATGACCAGCACGGCACCGCGATCGTTACCGCGGCCGGCATGATCAACGCCCTGGAAATCGCCGGCAAGACCCTGGCTGATGCCAAGATCGTCTGCCTGGGCGCCGGCGCTGCAGCCATCTCTTGCATGAAGCTGATCGTCAGCATGGGCGCCAAGCTGGAAAACATCTACATGGTCGACAGCAAGGGCGTGATCCAGTCCGAGCGTACCGACCTGAACCAGTACAAGGCGATGTTTGCCCACCCGTCCTCCAAGCGCACCCTGGCTGACGCCCTGAACGGTGCTGACGTGTTCGTGGGCCTGTCCGGTCCGAACCTGCTGAGCGCCGAAGGCCTGAAGTCCATGGCGGCCAACCCGATCGTGTTCGCCTGCTCCAACCCAGACCCGGAAATCGCCCCGGAACTGGCGCACGCCACCCGTAACGACGTGATCATGGCGACTGGCCGTTCGGACTACCCGAACCAGGTCAACAACGTACTGGGCTTCCCGTTCATCTTCCGTGGCGCCCTGGACGTTCGCGCCAAGCGCATCAACGAAGAGATGAAAGTGGCGGCCGCCAACGCCCTGCGCGAACTGGCCAAGCTGCCGGTGCCTCAGGATGTGTGCGATGCCTACGGCGGCGCCAAGCTGGAATTCGGTCGTGAGTACATCATCCCGAAACCAATGGATAAGCGCCTGATCACCCTGATCTCCGATGCCGTGGCCAAAGCCGCCATCGAGACCGGTGTGGCCACCCTGCCGTATCCTAAAAACTACCCGCTGCAAAGCGTGGATGATGTGTTCAACGGCTAAGCCGTTGTAGCGCACCAACAAAAAGCCCCGGCTCTCACGAGTCGGGGCTTTTTGCTGTGTGGTGTTCGCATGGCCCTTGTAGTGAGCGGGCTTGCCCCGCGCTGGGTGGCGAAGCCGCCCCAAAACTGACACTTGGTTCTAACTGGAGAAACTCGGTGCCTGGATTGGGGCGGCTTCGCCACCCAGCGCGGGCGGTGCGACGACTCGACAAGCCCGCTCACTACAGGTCAGAACAAATCGATCGGCGCCGCCTCGTCCGCCGGCAGTGGGCTGCCGGGCGCAACGCCATTGCCCAGCTCATTGACCGATGGCGGCGTGTCTTCGCTCTTGAACAGTTCGAAGTACGCATTCGGCGTGCTTGGCGAGGCCGCGCGGCCGCTGACCGGGTCGATGCGCAGGCTGAGGATGCCTTCCGGCTCAGGCTGCGTATGCGGCGGCTTGTCCTTCAAGGCCGCGCCCATGTAGCTCATCCAGATCGGCAGTGCGACGGTGCCCCCGAACTCGCGGCGGCCCAAGCTTTCCGGCTGGTCATAACCGGTCCATACGGTGGTCACGTAGTCGGCGTTGTAGCCGGAGAACCAGGCGTCCTTGGACTCGTTGGTGGTACCGGTCTTGCCGGCGATGTCCGGACGGTTCAGCGCCAGTGCGCGGCGGCCGGTACCTTTCTTGATGACGTCTTCCAGGATGCTGTTGAGGATATAAGTGGTACGGCCGTCGACGATGCGCTCGGCGACCGCAGGCGTCTGGGGCTCAGCCGGCGTGCCGTTGGCCGCAGGCGTTGTGCCTGGGGTCGGCTCGATGGTGATGCCTCCGTTGCTCGGAGCTGCCAGGCCATCAGTCGCCGCTACGCCATTGACCACATCCCCCGGCACGCGCGGCGGGTTGGCCGTGAACAGGGTGTCGCCATTGCGGCTTTCGATCTTGTCGATCAGATACGGCGCGATCTTGTAGCCGCCGTTGGCAAACGTGCTCCAGCCGGTGGCGATTTCCATCGGTGTAAGGGTCGCCGTACCCAAGGCCAGGGACAGGTTCGGCGGCAGGTCCGACTTGGCGAAGCCAAAGCGCGTCATGTAATCGATGGTCTTGCCCACGCCCATGGCCTGCAGCAAGCGGATCGACACCAGGTTACGCGACTTGTACAGCGCCTCACGGATGCGGATCGGGCCGAGGAAGGTGTTGGTGTCGTTCTTCGGACGCCAGACCTTGTCCAGGTACTCGTCGACAAACACGATAGGCGCATCGTTGACCAGGCTGGCGGCGGTGTAGCCGTTGTCCAGTGCGGCGCTGTAGATGAACGGCTTGAAGCTCGAGCCCGGCTGGCGCTTGGCCTGGGTCGCGCGGTTGTAGTTGCTCTGCTCAAACGCGAAGCCGCCGACCAGGGCGCGGATTGCACCATTCTGTGGGTCCAGCGAAACCAGCGCGCCTTGGGCCAGTGGCACCTGGCTGAATTTGAGGCTGTCGTCCTTCTGGCGTTGTACGCGGATCAGATCGCCCACTTGCGCCACGTCCGACGGCTGCTTAGGCATCGCGCCCATGCTGTTGGTATTCAGGAAAGGGCGCGCCCATTTCATGCTGTCCCACGCCACATGGGCTTCGCCGGTACGGGTCAGCACCTGCACGCCATCTTTCTTCACCTGGGTGACGATGGCCGGCTCCAGGCCGCTGATCGGGCGTTGTTTGCCAAGCTCTGTGGTCCAGGCGCTCAGCGTTTTGCCCGGCAGGCGCGATTCAGGGCCACGGTAACCGTGGCGCTGGTCGTAGGTGATGAGGCCTGAATGCACCGCCTCATTGGCGATGTCCTGCAAGTTGCTCGGTACGGTGGTGGTCACGCGGAAGCCTTCTGTGTAGGCCTCGCTGCCGTAACGGCCGACCATCTCGGCACGCGCCATCTCGGCGATATAAGGGGCGTTCACTTCCGGTGTCGGCACGTGGTAGCTGGCGTTCAAAGGCTCAGCCACGGCGCTTTCGTAAGCGGCTTGGTCGATTTTGCCCAGCTTGTACATGCGGCCCAGGATCCAGTCGCGACGTTCTTTGCTGCGGGCCGGGTTGGCCAGTGGGTTGAAGCGCGATGGCGCTTTGGGCAGGCCGGCAATCATGGCCATCTGCGCCAGGCTGGCGTCACGGATGGACTTGCCATAGTAGACCTGGGAGGCCGCCTCGATTCCGTAGGCGCGGTTGCCCAGGTAGATCTTGTTCACGTACAGCTCGAGGATCTCGTCCTTGGTCAGCTGACGTTCGATCTGCAGTGCCAGGAGGATCTCGGTGGCCTTGCGCGAAAAGCTGCGCTCGCTGGTGAGGAAGAAGTTCTTCGCCACCTGCATGGTGATGGTGCTGCCGCCGGATTGAATGTGTCCGCTTTTTACCAATTGTGTCGCCGCACGCACCAGGCTGCTGGGGTCGACGCCATAGTGGTTGGCAAAATTATCGTCTTCGGCCGAGAGCAGGGCGCTGATGAAATTGGGCGGAATATCGGCAAAACGGATCGGTGTGCGGCGCATTTCGCCGAACTCCGCGATCAGTTTTTCATCGCTGCTGTAGACCCGCAAAGGAATCTGCAACTGGATACTTCTAAGGGCCTCTACGGAGGGCAAACCCGGACTAAGGTAGAGGTAGGCCCCGCTGAGCACGAGCAGCAGCCCGCAAACGATGGCGACAATGGAGTACCCGAAAAACTTCAGCAGACGAATCAAGGCTTTTGGATTTCCAGAGAAAAGAATGAGTTAGGCGTCGGGGCATGCATGGCAAACGATGGATCGACCCGAGCTGCAGATAAAAAGCGGGAAAAAACGCTGGGCATTAAAGCATTTTTCGACTTCGGGCGTCATTCGCGCCTGTTCAACAAGTCGACCGAATGCATGGCGCCCGGCGGCAATCAGGCGGTATGACAGACAAAGTGTTGGGGAGTTTTATGGGAAAGGGATTTTTCACGCGCAAAGTCGACACGCTTCTGGGTGTCGACATCAATGACAGGGCCATACGGCTGGTCGAGCTGGGCCGCTGCACTTCAGGCTACAGCGTTCAGGGCTACGTCACGCAGGCATTGCCTGCGCACGCAGTGGTCGACGGCACATTCCTCGATCTCGACGCTGTGGCACGCGCTCTGCGCAGTGCGTTGTCGCGGTTGTCGACGTCGGCCCGTGGCGCTGCGGCTGCCGTGGCCGGGCCTTCGGTGATCACGCGGATGATCGAGATGGAGGCCGGGCTCACTGACGATGAGATGACCTGGATGATCCAGATGGAGGCGGACCAGTACATTCCTTATCCGCTGGATGACGTGGCTATCGACTTTCAAGTGCGCGGGCCTACAGCCCTCAATCCAGGCCGTGTCGAGGTACTGCTGGCCGCGTGCCTGAAAGAGCAGGTAGAGGCGCGGGAAGCCGTTCTGGCCCTGGCCGGGTTGGTGCCGAGGGTGGTCGACGTCGAAGCGTTTGCATTGGCGCGCGCTTGCAGTCAGGATTTCGCCAGCTTCACGCCGGGCCATCGAGTCGATGGTGCACAATGGGCCGTGGATGCCCAAGGGATGGGAATTGCTTGCGGGCTGGCCCTGAGGAGTTTCGCTTGAAGACACGAATCAACCTATTGCCATGGCGCCAGGCGCTGGCAGAGCGACGACGCAAGTATTGGCTGGCGTTTTTGCTGGCGTTCGCCTGCGCCGCGCTCGCCGCCGTATGGCTGGCGGACCAGGTGATCGACCAGGCGATTGACCGGCAGGTGACCCGCAATGACCATCTGGGCAAGGACATCGCTGGCCTGGATTCGCGTATCAAGACCATCGACGACCTGCAGGAGCAAAGTCAGCAATTGGCGCAGCGCATGAAGGTCGTGCAAGACCTGCACGATACCCGCTCATCCGGTGCTCAACTGTTGGATCAGTTGGCGCGCGCGGTACCCGACGGGGTGCACCTGCACGAAGTGGTGGCGAAGGGCGATACGGTGAGTATCAGCGGCAGCGCCGAATCCAGCCAGGACATCGCCCAGTTGATGCGCCGCCTGGAGGCGGCGCAAGGTGCCCATTCCACTCGGTTGCAACAGGTGCGAACGGATGGCGCACGCGGCAACAACGAATTCCAGCTGATGGTGCGCCAGGGCGAGTCCTCCGGGGCTCAACCTTGAGCCTGCCAAGGCTCACTCTTTCTGCACTCACTCACAACGCTGCGAAATGGCCCCTACCTGGCAAGGCCCTGTTGGGCTGTGCACTGGCGGGCGTGGTGTTTGTGGTGGGCGACCTTGTGTACCTGAGCCCTTCGCGGGAGCGGTTGCGCCAGGTCGAGGCGCGGGAAGTGGCCCTGCAGCAGCACGTCACACAGAAGACAGTCCTGGCTGCCAGCCTTGAGGCGCGCACGCAACAGCTCCAACTGATGCAGGCGACAGCCGATGAGCTTTTTCAGGCGCTGCCTGGAGCGTCCGAAATGCCCGGCTTGCTGGAAGACATCGCTGGCTTGGCGTTGGCCAATGGTTTGCTGGTCGAGAGTGTCACTCCGCTGGATGAGCAGCCTCGGTCGTTCTATCACGAGCAGCCGGTGCAGATCGGTTTGACCGGGGCTTATCACGATCAGGCAATGTTCCTGAGCAGCCTGGGTAGCCTGCCGCGAATCGCCACGGTGCACGACGTTACCCTACGGCGTGAGGGCACGCTGGTGCGCCTCGATCTGCTGGTCAAGGCCTACTGGCGGCAAGGCGGCGGGATGGCTGGGCAGGCCCAGCGGGGGCAGCCCTTTGCTTACGACATCAGCGGCTTGCGCGATCCTTTCCAGCGGCTTGCCGTTCTAGTCGATCATGTTCCTGGTCGGCCAGCCCGTGCGCCGGACCTCAGCCGGCCGCGCGGAGCCCTGGAAAGCCTTGCGGTGGAACAGTTCCAGATGGTCGGCACGCTGTCCCGTGGGCTGCAGGCTTTTGCCCTGCTGCGTGCCGCATCCAAGGTGCATCGCCTGGCGGTCGGTGACTATTTGGGGCCGGACCATGGCCGGGTCACGGCCATTCATGAGCGTTATATAGAACTGGTCGAACTGTTTCCTGATGGCCAGGGAGCCTGGCTGGAACGCCCTCGAACCCTCGTGTTAAACGTCAACTCATAACGGAATCAAACAATGAAAAGGACTTTCTCGTCCTTCGGTGTGGCGCTATGGATAGCGTTCACGACACCGATGGCTGTTGCTGTGCCCAATCGCGTAGACCTGATCCAGTTGCCGCCCCCCGCTAGCGCCACCGTGGGCGCCTACAAAGGGGACAGGCTTAACCTTAACTTCCAGAGCATCGAGCTGCGCACCGCACTGCAGCAAATTGCCGATGTGGCGGGCCTCAACCTGATCGCCAGCGACGATGTGCAGGGCTCGATCACCCTGCGCCTCAAGGATGTGCCCTGGGACCAGGCGCTGGACCTGGTGCTGCAAGCCAAAGGCTTGGATAAGCGGGTCAAGGCAGGCGTATTGCTGGTGGCGCCCGCCGAAGAGTTGGCTGCGCGCGAGCTGCTGACCCTTGAGTCGCGCAAGCAAATGGCTGAACTGGCGCCCTTGCGGCGGGAGCTGTTGCAAGTCAATTACGCCAAGGCGGCCGACTTGGCCAAACTGTTCCAGTCGGTCACCGGCCTTGAGGGCGTGACCGACGAGCGTGGCTCGGTAGCCGTCGATGACCGCACCAACAACATCATCGCCTACCAGACCGGGGAGCGTTTGGAAGAGCTGCGGCGGATCGTGGCACAGCTGGATATTCCGGTGCGCCAGGTCATGATCGAGGCGCGGATTGTCGAGGCCAATGTCGATTACGACAAAAGTCTGGGCGCACGCTGGGGTGGGCGACTCAATCGCGGTAACTGGGGCGCGGGCGGCATTCCCAAACCTCAACCTGAAGGCGCGGAACCGCCGGAAAACCCGCCCAGTTCGCCCTTTGTCGACTTGGGTTCGCTGACGGGCACCTCGGGCCTGGGCATCGCCTTTATCACCGATAACCTGCTGCTGGACCTGGAGCTGACCGCCATGGAGAAAACCGGCAACGGTGAAATCGTCTCGCAACCCAAGGTGGTCACTTCTGACAAGGAAACCGCGCGCATCCTCAAGGGCACCGAGATCCCCTATCAAGAATCCAGCTCCAGTGGCGCCACGTCGGTGTCCTTCAAGGAGGCTTCGTTGTCGCTGGAAGTCACCCCGCAGATCACCCCTGACGACCGGGTGATCATGGAGGTCAAGGTCACCAAGGATGAGCCTGACTACCTGAACAAACTCAACGATGTGCCGCCGATCAAGAAAAACGAGGTCAACGCCAAGGTGTTGGTCAAGGACGGCGAGACCATTGTCATCGGCGGGGTTTTCTCCAATACCCAAAGCAAAGTGGTAGATAAAGTGCCATTTTTGGGCGATGTGCCGTATCTTGGCCGCCTTTTCCGGCGCGATGTGGTGGCGGAGAAAAAATCCGAGCTGCTGGTATTCCTGACTCCGCGTATTATGAATAACCAGGCGATTGCTGTGAGTCGTTGATTCTGTGCGAAATTTGATTCTTGTAGGACCGATGGGGGCTGGAAAAAGCACCATCGGCCGTTTGCTGGCCAAAGAGCTGCGCCTGCCATTCAAAGATTCCGACAAGGAAATTGAATTGCGCACGGGTGCCAATATCCCATGGATCTTCGATAAGGAAGGCGAGCTGGGCTTTCGTGACCGCGAGCAGGCGATGATCGCCGAGCTGTGCGGCTGCGATGGCGTGGTATTGGCCACGGGCGGTGGTGCAGTGATGCGCGATGAAAACCGCCGCGCGCTGCATGCCGGTGGTCGGGTGGTGTACCTGCATGCGTCGGTTGAGCAGCAGGTGGGCCGCACTGCCCGAGATCGCAATCGTCCGTTGCTGCGTACGGCCAACCCGGAGAAAACCTTGCGAGACCTGCTCACCTTGCGTGATCCGCTCTATCGGGAAATCGCCGATCTGGTGGTAGAAACCGATGAGCGGCCACCTCGAATGGTGGTCCTCGACATTCTTGAGCGCCTGCAACGGCTGCCACCCCGTTAAAGCCAGGCCCGAAATGCGCTATTCTCGGCGGCGCGCTATCACCCTGTGGGGTGTGGCGTAGAGCCATCAGGTGACGCCAGCGCTTGGCGTTGCCGGTCGTCAATACATCTTCAACGCGGGGACACATGCAGACACTTAAGGTCGATTTAGGCGAGCGCAGCTACCCGATCCATATCGGCGAAGGTCTGTTGGACCAGCCCGAGCTGCTCGCACCGCATATTGCCGGGCGGCAAGTGGCGATCATCTCCAACGAAACGGTCGCGCCGTTGTATCTTGAGCGTCTGAACCGCAGCCTGGCGGCGTACTCAGTGATTTCTGTGATCTTGCCCGACGGCGAAGCCCACAAGAACTGGGAAACCCTGCAACTGATTTTTGATGGCCTGCTCACCGCTCGCCATGACCGCCGCACCACCGTGATCGCCCTGGGCGGCGGTGTGATCGGCGACATGGCCGGCTTTGCAGCGGCCTGCTACCAGCGTGGCGTGGACTTTATCCAGGTGCCGACCACCCTGCTGTCCCAGGTCGATTCGTCGGTGGGCGGCAAGACCGGTATCAACCACCCCCTGGGCAAAAACATGGTCGGTGCGTTCTATCAGCCGCAAGCCGTGCTGATCGACACCGCGACCCTCAATACCCTGCCACCGCGTGAGTTGTCGGCGGGCCTGGCGGAAGTTATCAAGTACGGGTTGATCTGCGACGAGCCGTTCCTGACCTGGCTGGAAGAGCACGTGGATGCGTTGCGCAACCTCGACCAGGTGGCGCTCACCGAGGCGATTTCGCGCTCCTGTGCCGCCAAGGCGCTGGTGGTGAATGCCGACGAACGGGAGTCCGGTGTACGGGCCACCTTGAACCTGGGCCACACCTTCGGCCATGCGATCGAAACGCACATGGGCTATGGTGTGTGGTTGCATGGGGAGGCCGTCGCGGCTGGCACGGTGATGGCATTGGACATGTCGCAGCGCCTGGGCTGGATCAGCGCCCAGGAGCGTGATCGTGGCATCCGTCTGTTCCAGCGCGCCGGTTTGCCGGTCATTCCGCCTGAGGAGATGACCGAGGCGGACTTCCTCGAACATATGGCGATAGACAAGAAAGTGATCGACGGTCGACTGCGACTGGTGCTGCTACGCCACATGGGCGAAGCGGTCGTGACCGACGATTATCCGAAAGAGATTTTACAGGCCACGCTGGGAGCGGATTACCGCGCCCTGGCTCAGCTGAAAGGTTAATAAGACCCGATGACTAGTTTGCATGCCGACGAGGCGTTCCTCGGCCACTACCAGTTAAGCCACGACCCTTTTGCTCCGCGGGTGCCTGGTTTCAAATTCTTCCCGGCCCAGCGCAAACCGGTGCTGGGTCAGTTGCACCATCTGGCGCGCTACAGCCAACTGCTGCTGGTCGTGACCGGCCCGTTGGGCAGCGGCAAGACTCTGCTGCGCCAGGCCCTGGTGGCCAGCACCAACAAGCAGTCGGTACAGAGCGTGGTGGTGTCGGCCCGTGGTGCCGGTGATGCGGCGGGCGTGTTGCGCCAGGTCGCCCAAGCGCTGGAGGTGGCCACCGCTGAGCCGAACGCGATCCTCAAGCAGGTCGTGCAACTGGGCCTGACCGGCCAGGAAGTCTACCTGCTGGTGGATGATGCCGAGCAGCTCGACGAATCCGCCCTTGAAGCGCTGCTGGCGCTGGCGGCGGGTACGCCGGAAGGTCGCCCGCACGTGTTCCTGTTTGGTGAGTCGTCGTTGATCGCCGACCTGGAGCAGATCAGCGGTGAACAGGAGCTGTTCCACGTTATCGAGTTGCAGCCGTACGAAGAGGAAGAAACCCGCGAATACCTGGCTCAACGCCTGGAAGGCGCAGGGGCGGGCATCGAACTTTTCTCTGCTCAACAGATCTCTGATATTCACGAAAGCTCCGACGGCTGGCCTGGCACCATCAACCAGGTCGCCCGCGATGCCATGATCGAAGCCATGATTGCCAGCCGCACTGCGGTCAAGCGTCCAAAGATGGGGTTCACTATGCCTAAGAAACACGTATTGGCTATTTCCGCCGTTGTTGTGGTCGCTGTCGCCGCCGCCTGGTTGATCCCAGGCCGCAGCAAGGCACCGACGACCGCCGGCGCGCCAACCGAACAGGCGCAGTTGCCACTGGGCAAGCCCACGCCAAATGTCGAATTTGCCAACTCCGGTCAACCGACCAGCCTGCCGATGGTGGGCCAACCTGTGATGCGCGGCCCGCTCGCCGAAGAAGCCGGTGGTATCTCCGAAGGTGACGACGGTGTGCCGGTGGAAGGCTCGAGCGCCACGCCGCCGACCGTGACCACGACTGCACCGCCTGCGGGCGTGCCAGCGGGTCAGGCAGCCGCCAAGCCAACGCCTGCGCCAACGGTCGCCACCGCGAAGCCGGCACCGGTTACCAAGCCTGTCGCCCCTGCACCGGCCGCCAAGCCAGCGCCAGCGGCCAAGCCTGCTGAAAAACCCGCCGCCACTGTCGCCAAAGCCGGCGCCGCTGGCAGCAGCTGGTACGCCAGCCAACCTACCGGCAACTTCGTGGTGCAGATCCTCGGCACCAGCTCCGAAGCCAACGCCCAGGCGTTCGTGAAAGAGCAGGGCGGCGAGTACCGTTATTTCAAGAAAGTGCTCAACGGCAAGCCTCTCTACGTGATCACCTACGGCAACTTCTCCAGCCGTGCCGCAGCTGATTCTGCCATCAAAGCCTTGCCAGCGAAGGTTCAGGCTGGTAAACCTTGGCCTCGCACTGTCGCCAGCGTTCAACAAGAACTGGCAGCAACTCGCTGAAGATCCGGCGGCCTTACCCAGGCCGCCCTCCCGGCACCTCAAAAAAGATCGCAAGGCGTGCAGCCCCTCCAGGCCGCGCGCTTTGTGGTGTCTGCGTCACAGTGGCTTTTGAGTCGTAGCGGTCAGAATTAAAAAAGTTTTGACTAGCACAGCATATCGCTTTAAACCTTTCATAAATGCGACATAGATTTGCGACATTTCGTCGCTAAATTTGTGGGCGTCTGTGTCGGTGTGTACAATGACCTCCCTTTTGCCCCCGCTAAGTCGGCGTACGTTCGACGTGGAAGGTAACCGGTTGAATTGAAAAGAAATTTGCCTCGGTATAAGAGGCAGCCTGGTGAGAAAGTGTCTATGAAAGCAGGTCTGTACCAACCCGATGAATTCAAGGATAACTGCGGTTTCGGCCTGATAGCCCATATGCAGGGCGAGCCCAGTCATACCCTTTTGCAAACGGCCATCGAGGCCCTGACCTGCATGACCCACCGCGGTGGGATCAACGCCGACGGCAAGACCGGTGACGGTTGCGGCTTGCTGATTCAAAAGCCCGACCTGTTCCTGCGCGCTGTCGCCAAAGAGCACTTTGCGGCCGACCTGCCCAAGCAGTACGCCGTGGGCATGGTGTTCTTCAACCAGGACCCGGTCAAAGCCGAAGCCGCTCGCGAGCACATGAACCGCGAGATCCTCGCTGCCGGCCTGCAACTCGTCGGCTGGCGCAAAGTGCCGATCGACACCAGCGTGCTCGGCCGCCTGGCCTTGGAGCGCCTGCCGCAGATCGAACAAGTGTTCATCGCCGGCGACGGCCTGAGCGACCAGGACATGGCGATCAAGCTGTTCACCTCCCGTCGTCGCTCGTCGGTGTCCAACGCCGCCGACACCGAACACTACATCTGCAGCTTTTCCCACAAGACCATCATTTATAAAGGCCTGATGATGCCGGCGGACTTGACCGCCTTCTATCCAGACCTGAGCGATGAGCGCCTGCAAACCGCAATCTGCGTGTTCCACCAGCGCTTCTCCACCAACACCCTGCCGAAGTGGCCGCTGGCCCAGCCATTCCGCTTCCTCGCCCACAACGGCGAGATCAACACCATCACCGGCAACCGCAACTGGGCCGTGGCCCGTCGCACCAAGTTCGCCAACGACTTGATGGACCTGGAAGAGCTCGGCCCGCTGGTCAACCGCGTGGGTTCCGACTCCTCCAGCATGGACAACATGCTCGAGCTGATGGTCACCGGCGGCATCGACCTGTTCCGTGGCGTGCGCATGATCATTCCGCCTGCGTGGCAGAACGTCGAAACCATGGACCCGGATCTGCGTGCGTTCTACGAGTACAACTCGATGCACATGGAACCGTGGGACGGCCCGGCCGGCGTGGTCATGACCGACGGCCGCTACGCGGTGTGCCTGCTCGACCGTAACGGTCTGCGCCCAGCGCGTTGGGTGACCACCACCAACGGCTTCATCACCCTCGCGTCGGAAATCGGCGTGTGGAACTACCAGCCCGAAGACGTCATCGCCAAAGGCCGCGTAGGTCCTGGCCAGATCCTCGCCGTGGACACCGAAACCGGGCAGATCCTCGACACCGACGCAATCGACAACCGCTTGAAGTCCCGTCACCCTTACAAGCAATGGCTGCGCAAGAACGCCCTGCGCATCCAGGCGACCATGGAAGACAACGACCACGGTTCGGCTTTCTATGACGTCGACCAACTCAAGCAGTACATGAAGATGTACCAGGTCACGTTCGAAGAGCGCGACCAGGTGCTGCGCCCGCTCGGTGAGCAAGGCTACGAGGCCGTTGGCTCCATGGGCGACGACACGCCAATGGCCGTGCTGTCCCAGCGCGTGCGTACGCCGTACGACTATTTCCGCCAGCAGTTCGCCCAGGTGACCAACCCACCGATCGACCCGCTGCGTGAAGCCATCGTGATGTCCCTGGAGGTGTGCCTCGGTGCCGAGCGCAACATCTTCCAGGAATCGCCTGAGCACGCTTCTCGCGTGATCCTCAGCTCGCCGGTCATTTCGCCGGCCAAGTGGCGCTCGCTGATGACCCTGGAACGCCCAGGCTTCGACCGCCAGATCATCGACCTGAACTACGACGAGAGCCTCGGCCTTGAAGCCGCTGTGCGTAACGTCGCCGACCAGGCCGAAGAAGCTGTGCGCGCCGGTCGTACCCAGATCGTACTGACCGACCGTCACATTGCGCCGGGCAAGCTGCCGATCCACGCCTCGCTGGCCACCGGTGCAGTGCACCACCGCCTGACCGAAAAAGGCCTGCGCTGCGACTCCAACATCCTCGTGGAAACCGCCACTGCCCGCGACCCGCATCACTTTGCGGTGTTGATCGGCTTCGGCGCCTCGGCGGTGTACCCGTTCCTGGCCTACGAAGTGCTGGGCGACCTGATCCGTACCGGTGAAGTGCTGGGTGACCTCTATGAGGTGTTCAAGAACTACCGGAAGGGCATCACCAAGGGCCTGCTGAAGATCCTGTCGAAGATGGGCATCTCCACCGTCACCTCTTACCGTGGCGCACAGCTGTTCGAAGCCATCGGCCTGTCTGAAGAAGTGTGCGACCTGAGCTTCCGTGGCGTACCGAGCCGCATCAAGGGGGCGCGTTTCGTCGACATCGAAGCCGAACAGAAAGCCTTGGCAGCCGAAGCCTGGAGCGCGCGCAAGCCGATCCAGCAAGGTGGCCTGCTCAAATTCGTACACGGTGGCGAATACCACGCCTACAACCCGGACGTGGTCAGCACCCTGCAAGCCGCCGTGCAGCAGGGCGACTACGCCAAGTTCAAGGAATACACCGCGCTAGTGGATAACCGCCCGGTGTCGATGATCCGCGACCTGTTCAAGGTGAAAACCCTGGACACGCCGTTGGCTATCAGCGAAATCGAGCCGCTGGAATCGATCCTCAAGCGCTTCGACTCCGCCGGCATTTCCCTGGGCGCCTTGTCGCCTGAGGCTCACGAAGCCCTGGCCGAAGCCATGAACCGCCTGGGTGCGCGTTCCAACTCCGGCGAAGGCGGCGAAGACCCGGCGCGCTACGGCACCATCAAGAGCTCGAAAATCAAGCAGGTCGCGACCGGCCGGTTCGGTGTAACCCCGGAATACCTGGTCAACGCCGAAGTGCTGCAGATCAAGGTCGCCCAGGGCGCCAAGCCCGGTGAAGGCGGCCAACTGCCAGGCGGCAAGGTCAACGGTCTGATCGCCAAGCTGCGTTATGCAGTGCCGGGCGTGACGCTGATTTCGCCGCCACCGCACCACGACATCTATTCGATTGAAGATTTGTCGCAGCTGATTTTCGACCTGAAACAAGTCAACCCGCAGGCCCTGGTCTCGGTGAAACTGGTAGCAGAAGCCGGCGTGGGCACCATCGCCGCCGGTGTGGCCAAGGCCTATGCCGACCTGATCACCATCTCCGGCTACGACGGCGGCACCGGCGCTTCGCCGCTGACCTCGATCAAGTACGCCGGTGCACCGTGGGAATTGGGCCTGGCGGAAACCCACCAGACCCTGCGCGGTAACGACCTGCGCGGCAAGGTTCGGGTACAGACCGACGGCGGCCTGAAAACCGGCCTCGACGTGATCAAGGCCGCGATCCTCGGCGCCGAAAGCTTTGGCTTCGGCACTGCACCGATGATCGCCCTGGGCTGCAAATACCTGCGCATCTGCCACCTGAACAACTGCGCCACCGGCGTCGCCACTCAGAACGAGAAGCTGCGCAAGGATCACTACATCGGCACCGTCGACATGGTGGTGAATTTCTTCACCTACGTGGCCGAAGAAACCCGTGAGTGGCTGGCCAAGCTGGGCGTGCGATCCCTCGAAGAGCTGATCGGGCGTACCGACCTGCTGGACATCCTCGAAGGCCAGACCGCCAAGCAGCATCACCTGGACCTGACGCCGCTGTTGGGCAGCGATCACATCCCGGCCGACAAGCCGCAATTCTGCCAGGTTGACCGCAACCCACCGTTCGACAAAGGCCTGTTGGCCGAGAAAATGGTCGACATGGCCGGCTCCTCGATCAATGACGCCAGCGGCGGCGAATTCGCCTTGGATATCTGCAACTGCGACCGCTCCATCGGTGCACGCATCTCCGGCGAAATCGCGCGCAAGCACGGCAACCAGGGCATGGCGAAAGCGCCGATCACCTTCCGCTTCAAGGGCACCGCTGGGCAGAGCTTCGGCGTGTGGAACGCCGGCGGCCTGCACATGTACCTGGAAGGCGACGCCAACGACTACGTGGGCAAGGGCATGACTGGCGGCAAGCTGGTGATCGTTCCGCCTAAAGGCAGCGTCTACAAGACCCAGGACAGTGCCATCATCGGCAACACCTGCTTGTACGGCGCCACGGGTGGCAAGCTGTTCGCCGCCGGTACCGCCGGTGAGCGTTTCGCCGTGCGTAACTCCGGTGCCCACACCGTGGTGGAAGGCACGGGCGATCACTGCTGTGAGTACATGACCGGGGGCTTTGTCGCGGTACTGGGCAAGACCGGTTACAACTTCGGTTCGGGCATGACCGGCGGTTTCGCCTACGTGCTCGACCAGGACAACACCTTCGTCGACAAGGTCAACCACGAGTTGGTCGAGATCCAGCGGATCAGCGGCGAAGCCATGGAATCCTACCGGAACCACTTGCAGCACGTGCTGGACGAGTACGTCGAGGAGACCGGCAGCGAATGGGGTCGTAACCTCGCCGAGAACCTCGATGATTACCTGCGTCGTTTCTGGCTGGTCAAGCCCAAGGCTGCCAACCTGAAATCGTTGCTTTCCAGCATCCGTGCCAACCCGCAGTGATATGCGCCTGAAGAGTTTGATGAGGTTTTAACATGGCTGAACGTCTGAATAACGACTTCCAGTTCATCGATGTCGGGCGCAAAGATCCGAAGAAGAAACTGTTGCGTCAACGCAAGAAAGAGTTCGTGGAGATCTACGAACCCTTCAAACCCCAGCACTCGGCCGACCAGGCCCACCGCTGCCTGGGGTGCGGTAACCCGTATTGCGAATGGAAGTGCCCGGTGCACAACTTCATTCCCAACTGGCTGAAATTGGTGGCCGAGGGCAACATCCTCGCCGCCGCCGAGCTGTCGCACCAGACCAACACCCTGCCGGAAGTCTGCGGCCGGGTGTGCCCGCAGGACCGTCTTTGCGAGGGTGCCTGCACCCTCAACGACGGCTTCGGCGCGGTGACCATCGGTTCGGTGGAGAAGTACATCACCGATACCGCGTTCGCCATGGGCTGGCGTCCGGACATGTCCAAGGTCAAGCCGACCGGCAAGCGCGTCGCGATCATCGGCGCGGGCCCGGCGGGCCTGGGCTGTGCCGACGTACTGGTGCGTGGCGGCGTGACCCCGGTGGTGTTCGACAAGAACCCGGAAATCGGCGGCCTGCTGACCTTCGGCATCCCCGAGTTCAAGCTGGAAAAAACCGTACTGAGCAACCGTCGTGAAGTGTTCACCGGCATGGGTATCGAGTTTCGCCTCAATACCGAAATCGGCAAAGACATCACCATGGAGCAGTTGCTTGAAGAATACGATGCCGTGTTCATGGGCATGGGCACCTACACCTACATGAAGGGCGGCTTTGCCGGTGAGGACCTGCCGGGTGTGTATGACGCGCTCGACTTCCTGATCGCCAACGTCAACCGCAACCTGGGCTTTGAAAAATCGCCGGAAGACTTCGTCGACATGAAAGGCAAGAAGGTCGTGGTACTCGGCGGTGGTGACACCGCGATGGACTGCAACCGTACGTCGATCCGCCAGGGTGCCAAGTCGGTGACCTGTGCGTATCGCCGTGACGAAGCCAACATGCCGGGCTCGCGCAAAGAGGTGAAGAACGCCAAGGAAGAAGGCGTGAAATTCCTCTACAACCGCCAGCCGATCGCTATCGTCGGTGAAGACCGCGTCGAAGGCGTGAAGGTGGTCGAGACCCGTCTTGGCGAACCGGACGCCCGTGGCCGTCGCAGCCCCGAGCCGATCCCCGGCTCCGAAGAGATCATCCCGGCCGACGCCGTGGTCATCGCCTTCGGCTTCCGCCCAAGCCCGGCGCCGTGGTTCGAGCAGTTCGAGATTCAGACCGACAGCCAGGGCCGCGTGGTTGCCCCGGAGCAAGGGAAGTACAAGCACCAGACCAGCAACCCGAAAATCTTCGCCGGTGGCGACATGGTGCGCGGCTCTGACCTGGTGGTGACGGCGATCTTCGAAGGCCGCAATGCGGCTGAAGGGATCCTGGATTACCTGCAGGTCTGATCCTGGTCCCGGATTGGAATGGGATCAAACTGTGGGAGGGGGCTTGCCCCCGATAGCGGTGTATCAGTCAAAGATACTGGGACTGACACACTGCAATCGGGGGCAAGCCCCCTCCCACATTTGTTTTGCGGTGGGTTCAAGCTACCGCGACAAATTGACCCGATAGACAAAAGGCACGGCTCATTCCGTGCCTTTTGCGTCGCGCTCTGAGAAAATGCCCGCACTTTTTTTGCGGATGCCGACATGACTGCCCTCAAGAACGACCGTTTCCTTCGTGCCCTGCTCAAGCAACCCGTGGACGTCACCCCTGTGTGGATGATGCGCCAGGCCGGTCGCTACTTGCCGGAATACCGCGCCAGTCGCGCCAACGCCGGCGACTTCATGAGCCTGTGCATGAACCCGGAGTTCGCCTGCGAAGTCACGATGCAGCCGCTGGACCGCTACCCACAACTGGACGCGGCGATCCTCTTCTCCGACATCCTCACCATCCCTGATGCGATGGGCCAAGGCCTGTACTTCGAAACCGGCGAAGGCCCGCGTTTCAAAAAGGTCGTCAGCACCCTGGCCGACATCGAAGCCCTGCCGATCCCTGATCCGCACAAAGACCTCGGTTACGTGATGGACGCCGTCAGCACCATCCGCCGCGAGCTTAACGGCCGCGTGCCGCTGATCGGCTTCTCCGGCAGCCCGTGGACCCTGGCCACCTACATGGTCGAAGGCGGCTCGTCGAAAGACTTCCGCAAGACCAAGGCGATGCTCTACGACAACCCGCAAGCCATGCACCTGCTGCTGGACAAGCTGGCGCAGTCAGTCACCAGCTACCTCAACGGCCAAATCATGGCCGGCGCCCAGGCGGTGCAAATCTTCGATACCTGGGGTGGCAATCTCTCGGCGGCGGCGTACCAGGAGTTCTCCCTGGCCTACATGCGCAAGATCGTCAGCGGTCTGATCCGTGAACACGAAGGCCGTAAGGTTCCGGTGATCCTGTTCACCAAGGGCGGCGGCCTATGGTTGGAAAGCATCGCTGACGCAGGTGCAGACGCACTGGGCCTGGACTGGACCTGCGACATTGGCGAAGCCCGCCAGCGCGTGGGCAACCGCGTGGCGCTGCAAGGCAACATGGACCCGACTGTGTTGTACGCCAAGCCGGAAGCGATCCGCACCGAAGTCGGCCGTATCCTCGCCAGCTACGGCAAGGGTACCGGGCACGTGTTCAACCTGGGCCATGGCATCACCCCGGAAGTGAACCCGGAGCATGCAGGTGCGTTCCTGCGCGCGGTGCACGAACTCTCAGCGCAGTATCACGAGTAAACGCAAAACCAATGTGGGAGGGGGCTTGCTCCCGATAGCGGTGTGTCAGTCACCAGATTCATTGGCTGACACACTGCAATCGGGGGCAAGCCCCCTCCCACATTAAAAGCCAGAGAAACTCAGGCCTTCGCTTGCCCCAACGGCGGCAACTTCGCCAACTTCAACGCCACCAGCAACGCGCCGATCAGCAGCGCGATGATGAACGCTCCAATCCCATTCCACCCGGCAAAGTGCCAGAAAAACCCGCCCGCCGTCCCCGCAATACTCGACCCCACGTAGTAGCAGAACAGGTACAGCGACGACGCCTGCCCCTTCGCCTTCACCGCGCGGCGGCCGATCCAGCTGCTGGCCACCGAGTGTGCGCCGAAGAAGCCGAAAGTGAAGATCAGCATGCCCGGCACCACCTGCCACAAGGGCGTGAACAGGGTCAGGGCCATACCGGCGAGCATCAGCACGATGGTGGCCCACAGCACACGGCGGCGACCGAGGCGGTCGGCCAGGGAGCCGATTTTCGCCGAGCTGTAGATACCCGAGAGGTACACCAGCGACAGCAGGCCCACCACGGCCTGGCTCAGGTCGTAGGGATCGGCCAGCAGGCGATAGCCGATGTAGTTGAACATCGTCACGAACGCGCCCATCAGCAGGAAGGCTTCGAGGAACAACCAAGGCAAGCCTGCGTCTTTGAAGTGCATGACAAAGCCGTTCACCAGGTTGCGCGGCTTGAGGCTGCTGGCGCGGAAGTTGCGCGATTCCGGGAGGATTTTCCAGAACACCGTCGCGGCGATCAACGCCAGGGCGCCGATGATCAACATTGCCGTGTGCCAACTGACGAAGTCGATCAACACGCCGATGATCAGGCGCCCGCTCATCCCGCCAATCGCATTGCCGCCGATGTACAAACCCATCGCCAGGCCGATGTGCTGCGGGTGGATCTCTTCGCTCAGGTAGGTCATGGCCACGGCGGCCAGGCCGCTCAATGACAAACCCACCAGCGCGCGCATGAATAAAATCCCTTCCCAGGACGGCATCAAGCCACTGGCAATCGTCGCGAGCGCTGCGCAGAACAACGCGGCGACCATCACCGGTTTACGTCCAAGGGTGTCGGAAATCGGCCCGGTAATCAGCAGGCCCAGTGCGAGCATGGCGGTGGACACGGACAGGATCAGGCTGCTTTGCGCTGCATTGATGGAAAACTCGTGGGACAGCGCCGGCATCATCGGCTGCACGCAATACAGCAGGGCAAAGGTGGCGAAACCACCGGAGAACAGCGCCAGCACCGTGCGCATGAACATCGGTGTGCCTTTTTCGATGTACGCGTCATTGAGCTGGGCCACCACCTCATCGAGGGCAGTGGGCGGGACTTCTTGAGCGAGTGGAGCGACAGCAGAATTCACGGGGACCTCGGGGAGGAAGGGCGTGCCAGGACCGGCCATGCAAAAAAGAATATAGCTGGCTAATGATTCTTTCCAATATATTGTTCGACCTGTTTGATAGCTTTTACGACCTAATGAGGCTTGCATGGAATTGCGTCACTTGCGGTACTTCATTGCCGTCGCCGAAGAACTGCACTTTGGCCGGGCTGCCCAGGTGCTGGGCATCTCGCAGCCGCCTCTGAGCCAGCAGATACAGGCGCTGGAGCAGGAGGTGGGCGCACGCTTGTTTGAGCGTACCAATCGTCGGGTTGAGCTAAGCGAGGCAGGGCGGTTGTTCCTGCATGAGGCGCGGTTGGTGCTGGCGCAGGTCGACAAGGCAGCGGATGTGGCGCGCCGGGCGCAGTTGGGTGAGCTGGGTGAATTGAAGATCGGCTTCACGTCATCGGCACCGTTTAACTCCAGCATTCCCCAAGCGATCTTTGCGTTTCGCCAGGCGTTCCCGGCAGTGCATCTCAATCTGCAAGAGATGAGCAGCACCGAAGTGGCTGATTCGCTGGTGGATGAGTCGATCCAGGTTGGGCTGATGCGCCCCCTGCCGTTGCCGGATTCGCTGAGTGTAGTCGAACTGATGCGTGAGCCGCTGGTGGCCGTAATGAACGCTGGCCACCCGTTGGTAGCAGGCAGTGAGCGTGGCCTGCACCTGGCGCAGCTGGCGGAAGAACCGTTCGTTTTTTTCCCGCGCAGCTACGGCAGTGGTCTCTACGCGCAGTTGCTAAGCCTGTGCCGTGACGCCGGGTTCAGCCCGCATTTTGCCCAGGAAGCGGGGGAGGCGATGACCATCATCGGTCTGGTGGCGGCGGGGTTGGGCGTGTCGGTGTTGCCCGCGTCTTACCAGCGCATACGGATCGACGGGGTGGTGTATCGCACGCTGCTGGATCAGGAGGCGGTGACGGCGGTGTGGCTGGTGCAGCGAAAAGGCGCGCAGACACCGATGGCTGCGGCGTTTGTGGAGTTGTTGACGCGCAAGGCGGTGGTGTAGGCACCGTCACATATCAGGTAACGCAACCGGCTTAGTTATTCGCCGGAAAGTTACGCAGAATTGCTTTTTCTCAAGCGAGTGATATGGATGGCACTTTTCTATCAGCCTAAGGAGGGCAGCGTGTTGATTTGTGATTTCCGAGGTTACGAAGTACCGGAAATCATCAAGATCCGCCCGGTCATTGTGATACGCAAGCACCGAACCAATAAGTTGCTGGTGACGGTTGTACCCTTGAGTACCACTGCCCCGCAGACGATTCTGGATCACCATTTGCAACTCGATAGTCATCTTCAAGGAGCGAGCCCTATCTGCTGGGCAAAATGTGACATTGTGGCGACCGTCAGCCTGAGCAGACTCGACCGAATCAAAAGCAAAGACCGTCATGGCAAACGAACTTACAAAATCGCTGAACTCACCTCTGATCAGTTTCTAGCGATAAAAGCGGCGGTGCGCAGTGCGCTGGGGTTGCGCTGAGGGATGAACGGCACTTTGCCACGGGTTGCTGGGAAACTGTTTTCAGGCATACTGCACAAGTTCCCGAAAGGGGCTTGTGAGACTCTGAGGATCCTGGGCAACCAGCCATCGCAGAGCCGGGCAGGAAGCGGCGATGACAAGCCAACCTGTTTGTGAAGAGGGCGCCGAAAGGCGCCTTTTGTCGTTTCTGGAGCGCAGCGAACTTAAGTTTTATTTCGAAGTACCGGTCTGCTCAAACAACTGCGACGCCGTCCCCGCCTCATTCACGCCATTACTGCGCAACCCCGCCATGATGTCGCTGTCCAGATTGTTCACCCAGCGGTTGTAGTTGCGATGGATCTTGCCGTCCTTGTAGCCCAGTTCGCGGCTGTCGCGGTAGGTGATCGCGTAGCTGTTGCGGGTGTAGCGGATGTCGATGGCCGCGTAGTACTGGTTACGCACGTTGATCTCGGCCTGCACCAGTTGCGGGCTCAGGCGTTGAACCGTCCACTCGCGCTTTTGCAGGGCGTTGACGATCACCGTTTTCATTTTTTCTTCGCTGACCTGGGCGTTGGCCGGCAGGTCGTGCTGGGTGTTGAGGATCGGCTTGCTGGTGCAGCCGGCGGTGACCATCAGGGCCAGGGTGATCAGGGTGACGCGTAGCAAGGAAGACATTCCGTATTCTCCAATCGATTAAAAAGTCAGGACCAGCGGCGGAAGATCAGCGACGTGTTGACGCCGCCAAAGGCAAAGTTGTTGTTCATTACGTAATCGTGGTGCATCTCGCGGAATTCACCTTGCAGGTAATCCAGCTCGCCGCAGTGCGGGTCTACCGAATCCAGGTTGAAGGTGTGCACGTACTGGTCGCGGTTCATCATCTCGATGCTGAACCAGGACTCCAGCGCACCGCAGGCGCCCAGGGTGTGGCCGAGGAAGCTTTTCTGCGAACTGATGGGCATCCGGCTGCCGAATAGGCTACTGGTCGCCAGCGTTTCGGCGATGTCGCCTTGGTCGGTGGCGGTACCATGACCGTTCACGTAGCCGATCGCGGAAGGCTCAAGCCCGGCATCTTCCAGGGCCAGCTCCATCGCGCGGCGCATGGTTTTCTGTTCCGGGCGGGTGGTGTGCTGGCCGTCGGCGTTGCTGCCAAAACCGACGATCTCGGCGTGGATATGCGCACCCCGCGCCAACGCATGTTCCAGTTCTTCGAGCACCAGCATGCCGCCGCCTTCACCGATCACCAGGCCATCGCGGCCGCTGTCGTACGGGCGTGGGCTGGTTTGCGGCGCGTCGTTTTTCAGGCTGGTGGCGTAGAGTGCGTCGAACACCATGGCTTCGGTGGGGCACAGCTCTTCGGCACCGCCGGCGAGCATCAACGGCAGGCGGCCGAACTTGATCGCCTCATAGGCATAGCCGATGCCCTGGCTGCCGCTGGTGCAGGCGCTGGAGGTAGGGATCAATCGCCCGGTGAGGCCAAAGAAGATGCTGATATTTGCCGCCGTGGTGTGCGGCATCATGCGCACGTAGGAGTTGGCGTTCAGCCCCTCGGCCACTGAGTTCAGCAGCATATTGCCGAACGCCTTGATCTCGTCGGTGCTGCCGGTGGACGAGCCACAGGCCACGCCCATGCGTCCGTCCTTGATCGACTCGTCGCCGAGCAAGCCGGCGTCCCGCAACGCCTGCTCCGCCGCCCACACCGCCAGGCGCGAGACGCGGCCCATGCTGCGCAGTTGCTTGCGCGTCCAATGGGCGGGCACGACGAAATCGTCGATCGGCCCGGCCAGGCGCGTGTTCAATTCGGTAAAGCGGTCCCACTCATCCATGCGGCGGATGCCGCTGCGGTTGGCGCGAAAGTTGGCCGAGATGGTCTCCCAATCGCCGCCCAGGGAGGTCATGCCGGCCATGCCGGTGACGACGACGCGTTTCATCAGCACAGGCCTCCATTCACGGCCAACACCTGGCGCGTGATATAGCCCGCCTCGGCCGACATCAGGAAATTCACCGCGCCGGCCACCTCTTCCGGGGTGCCCATGCGCTGCGCGGGGATCATCTTCATCAGCTCTTCCACGGGCACGTTTTCATCCAGCATCGCCGTGTCGATCAAGCCGGGAGCCACGCAATTGACGGTGATCTTGCGTTTGCCCAGCTCAATGGCCAGGGCCTTGGCTGCGCCAATCAGGCCGGCTTTCGAGGCGCTGTAATTGACCTGGCCGCGGTTGCCGATCAAACCGGAAACCGAGGTGATGCAGACGATACGCCCGGCCGCGCGACGACGAATCATCGGCATCATCACCGGGTGCAGCACGTTATAGAAACCGTCGAGGTTGGTGCGCATCACCACGTCCCAATCGTCTTCCGACAGGGCCGGAAACGCACCGTCACGGGTCAGGCCGGCGTTGAGCACCACGCCGTAATAGGCGCCATGTTGCTCCACATCCGCCTCGAGGATTTCCTTGCACAGCGCGCGATCCGCCACATCGAATTGCAACACCCGCGCCTGGCGGCCCAGGGCTTCAACCTCAGCCTGCACCGCATCGGCATCGCTACGGCCGCTGCGGCAGTGCAGCACGATGTCATGCCCGGCCTGGGCCAGGCGCAGCGCGATGGCGCGGCCGATGCCACGGCTGGAGCCGGTGACCAGTACGGATTCAGTCATGGCGTTACGTCCTTCGATTCTTCTAAATAATTGGCCGCCTGGGGCGGTCGAAATACATTCAAGCGGGCGCTGGCCTGGATACCGTCACCGGTCAGGTGACATTCGAACACACCCATGCCGTTGTCGTCTTCCAGGGATCGCAGGCCGTGGATGCTCAGCTCGGTGCCTGCCGGGAAAGACGCCACGTTGCATTCGAACTTACGTGTGCCGAGCAGGAAGCCCAACTCCACGGCTTGACCTTTCTGGCGTGCGCGGCAACCGGCGTAGGCGGCGACGCTTTGCGCCATCAACTCGATGCCGACCCAGGCCGGCAGGCTGCCGTCCGGGCGGTTGAACAGGCCGCCGGGCTTGACGAGGGTGCGGGTGCGGATCTGCTCTTCATCGAACGACAGCACCTGGTCGATCAGGATCATGTCGCCCGCGTGGGGCAGCAGTTCGGCGAGTGGCCAATCGATCATGGGGCCTCTCCGATAATCAGGCTGACATTGTTGCCGCCGAAGGCAAACGAGTTGCTCATCAGGCAGCGTTTTTCCAGGGTGGCGCCGGCGGTAGCCCAGTGCAAGGCGGGCAGCGCGGGGTCGGGCTGGCCGTCCCACACATGCGGCGGCAGCCGATTGTGAACCAGGCTCAACCAGCAGAACGCCGCTTCCAGCGCGCCGGCTGCACCCAGGGTGTGGCCGCTCATGGGTTTGGTCGACGAGCAAGCCACCCCTTCCGGGAACAGGCGGGCGACGGCCAGGCTTTCCATGGCGTCGTTGTGCTGGGTGGCGGTGCCGTGCAGGTTCAGGTAACCGATCTGCCCAGGCTGCAATTTGGAGCTGGCCAGGGCCTTGCGCATGGATTGCAATGCGCCTTTGCCGGTAGGCTCGGGGGCGGAGATATGGTGCGCATCGCAACTGGCGCCGCTGCCCAGCAGGGCGATGGGCGCAGGCTCTTTGCTCATCAGAAACAGCACCGCCGCTTCGCCGATGTTGATGCCGTCGCGGTTCACCGAAAACGGCTTGCAGCGCTCGTTCGACACCGCTTCCAGTGAGCTGAAACCGTTAAGCGTCAGCTTGCACAGGCTGTCGACGCCGCCGCAGATCACCGCATCGCACACGCCCAAGTCCAGCAGGCGCTGGGCACTCATCAACGCGCGGGCGCTGGACGTGCAGGCGGTGGAGATCACATAGGCTGGGCCGCTCAATTGCAACCAGTCGGCAAGGAAGTTCGCCGGAGCGCTGAGCTCCTGTTGTTGGTAGTCGTAGTCGTTGGGGAACTGATGGTCGCGCAGGTAATGGGCGATGCCGCGACTGGCCTCATCGATTCCCGAGGTGCTGGTGCCCAGCACAATGCCGACCCGCGCCGCGCCGTGGCGCTTGATCGCCAGGCGGATCTCGCCCTCGATCTGCAACGCGGCTTCCAGCAGCAACTGGTTATTGCGACTGCTTTGCTGGCCCAACTCGGGCGGGATGGTTGCCAAGTCGCCTTTCACGGCGCCCACCGGCAACACGCGCTCCGGCACCCAGCCGCTTTCGGGGCGCATGCCGGAGCAGTCGCCGGCAAACAGGCTGCGGCTGACCTCGTCCTGGCCACGACCGAGGGCGCAGATCACGCCGAGGGCGTTGAGGTAGGCGCTCATCGGGCCGCTCCAAGTGGCGTGATGCGATAGCTCAACGGCTGCCCGCTGATGTTCACGCGAAAGACCTCAGACGATTGATACACGATCTGCCAATGGCCCGGCAGAGTGCGCGTCAAGTCCATCGCCTGCGCGCTGGGGTACAGCGCGCGCAGGTCATCCGGCGAGGTCAGCGCGAACAGCAACGCGGCAAACAACTCACGGGCCTGGGGATTGGGCGGCAGCAAGCCATCGGCCTGCCATTCGCCATTGATCAGCTTCTGACGGGCCTGGGGGATGCCCAGCGGGTCCATCATCGACCAACGAATGCCCGCGCCTTCGCGCTGGATCACCAGCAGCCAGTCCTGGCTCTGGCCGTCGGCCAGGCGTTGCACATGCAGTTGCAGCGGCAAGGCCAGGGTTGGGGGTTTCTCGGGCAGCGGCGGCTGGCTGGCGCAGGCGCTCAGCAGCAACAGGCAACCGATCAAGAGCCAGCGCATCATGGTGCGGCACTCGCCAAAGGTTTGCGTGCCACGCAGTTGACCAGGGTTTCTTCGCGCTGGCCCACCGGCGGCGCCTTGCGCAGGCCCCAGCGTTCCAGCAGGCCGAAGTCGCTGGAGCGGCTCCACCACAAGTACGGGTACGAGACGTTCTGTGGGCCGAATTCAAAACCCTGCTCGCGGAGCATCTCCAGGTATTCTTCGGCGCTTTTTTGCACATGCATCGGGTGGCGGAACAGCCAGCGGATTACCCAGGTGTCGATATAGGCTTCGGTGGATTCGGCAAACAACAGATAGCCGCCGGGCTTGAGCACGCGGTAGAACTCTTTGAGGGCGCGGTGCTGTTCAACCAGATGGTGGAAGGTCTGGTGGCAGAACAGGATGTCGACGCTGGCGTCCGGCACGTCGAGGGTGGCGCAGTCGCTGCCGATCAGTTCTACGCTCAAGCCTTGGCGCGTGGCCTCAACCTGGCTCAACGCCAGGCTGTGGGGGTCGGCGTCCAGGCCGATCAACCGTGAAGGCGCAAATACCTGCTGCAACAGCGTGAAGGATTTGCCTTGTCCGCAACCGGCATCCAGCAATACCGGCGCCTCAGGCAATGGCTCCGTGAACAGGCTGCGCAAGTCGTTGATCGCCACGCGCAACACGCGATGCTGCCAGGTGTGACTGCGCAGGAACCAGAGGCCGAATTTGGTTTCTTCGACGTAGTGCTTACTTAAATAGGTTTTATCAAGAGAAGGACTGCTCATACCGGCTCACTCGCACAAATCTCCGACAACATCCGCAACCGTCGCTTGGGCTCACTCACAAACGGGTTGCGCTCATCCCACGCGTAGCCGGCGAGGATCGCACTGATCATCCGACGAATCTCCGGCGAGCTGCTCGGATGGAAAATCACATCCTGGAAGGTCCCGGCGTACCAGCCTTCAACGTAGCAGCGGAAGGTGTCGACGCCACGCTTCAATGGCTCGGCAAACTCGGTTTGCCAGTCCACGGTCTCGCCGTTGAGCTGACGGTGCAGCACACCGGCCGCCATGCTCGCCGAACGCATGGCGATGGTCACCCCGGAAGAGAACACCGGGTCGAGGAACTCCGCTGCGTTGCCCAGCAGTGCAAAGCCCGGCCCGTGCAGGCTTTTGACATTGGCCGCGTAGCCGCCGATGGTCCGCGCCGGTGTATCCCATACGGCGTTTTTCAGCACGCCGGACAGGCTTGGGGTTTCGTCGATAAAACCACGCAGGCAGGCGTCGAGGTCACTGTCGCGGCCGTCGAAGTGCTGTTTGGCCGCGACCACACCCACCGAGCAGCGACCGTTGCTGAACGGGATGGTCCAGAACCAGATATCGCGCTGAGTCGGATGGGTGGTGACCAGAATCTTGGTGCGGTCAAAGCCTGGGTGTTCGATACGGTCCTCGACGTGGGTGAACACCGCCTGGCGCACCGGAAAGTCCGACGGCACGTCCAGCTCCAGCAGGCGCGGCAGCACGCGGCCGTAACCGCTGGCATCCAGCACGAACTTAGCCTTGAGGTGATACTCGCTGCCGTTTTCGCGGCGCACGTGCAGGTAGCGGGATTCGCCTTTGAAATCCACGCCGACGATGGTTTCGCCGTAACGGATGTCCACGCCTTGCAAGGCCGCCTGATCGGCCAGCAGCTTGTCGAACTCGCCGCGCTGCACCTGGAAGGTGGTGGGCTTGCCGTTGCTGAACGTATCGCCGAAATCAAACGCGCTGTAGCGCTCGCCCCAGGCGAACGCAGCCCCGGTTTTCACCTGGAAACCCGCGGCCTGCACGGCCTCCAGCATGCCGGCTTCTTCGATAAAGTCGATGCAGTGGGACAGCAGGCTTTCGCCAATCGAGAACCGCGGGAAATGCTGGCGCTCGATGATCAATACATCATGCCCTTTGCGCTTGAGCAGCGCGGCGGCGATGGCCCCGGATGGACCTGCACCGATCACCACCACCTGGCGACGTTCCATTTCAACTATGGGCACGAGGGCTCCTTGCCACATTGGCGATAATCACATTCATAAGGCGTGCTTCTGTTGCCCGGCCCAAGGCGCCAGCATAAAGCTGAATGCCAGGCCGAGGCTGACCGATAAGCCGAAATTACTCACTGCCGGCGTGCTGGACACCGCCAGCAGGCCAAACGACAACCAGGTCGTCAGCGCCGCCAGCAATGTGCCCAACAGGCTGACCGCAGGGCCGCCGATCTGCTCGCGCATCAGGATCGCGTAGTCGACGCTGATGGCCGTGACCAACAGCAGGCCGAACAGGCTGAACAGCGTCAGCGGCTGGCCCAGCCAGCCGAGGCTGGCCAGGCTGCACAGGGCTGCCAGCAGCGGCAGGGCGACAATGCGCAGGGCGCCGCCGAAGCCGAATGGCAGGATCAACAGCAGCACGATCAGCACGCACGACATCAACTTCAATTCGGCGGCGCTGATCTGCGTGTCGGCGAATACCCGGTTCAAGTCGCCCAGACGGTCGACCAATTGCACGCCCGGCAAATCCAGCGCTTGCACCCGCAGCAGCGCCGGGTTGTTCAAGCCTTGCAGGCTGACCATCGCGGCGACGCCGCCGTCGACCGGACCAAGCCACAGGGTGCGCCAAGGTTCGGCCAACGGGCCCACCAGTGCGCTGTCGATGTCTTCGGTGGGCAGCGCTTGCAGTTGCGCCACTTCGGCGTGCAGGGCGCTGGCGGGTACGCCGAGGTCCAGCAGCGGCTGCCAATGTTCCGGGAGTTTATTCAGCGCATCACGCAGCTGTTGTTGCTCGGCGGGCAGGCTGACCAGTTGGTTGAGCGCCAAGTAGCCCTGGAGTTTGTCCATGTTCACCAACTGATCCAGGCGCTGGCCCAAGGCTGCCTGGCGCTCCAGCAACTGCTGCTGATTGTCCGCGCGAACCAGGAAGAACTGGCTGGTGGGCTGGAACCCGGTAATGCGTGCCACGGCCTGCGCTTCTTGCAGCAATTGCGGCGGTGCACCGATCCATTGGCGAATGTCGTTTTTGCTGTTCAGGTGCCACAGGCCGCCCGCGCAAAACAGCAGCAGCAACGCCAGCAGGACAGGGCTCGGCACGCGCTTGAGTAACGAGGCGCGTACCAGCCACAGGCATTCAGCGATGCGCAGCGGCCATTGCGCCGGGCGCAGTTCGACACCCTTGAGCAGCGCCGGCAACAGGCACACGGCAGACAGGTACGCACCGACCAGGCCGGCAGCGGAGAACACCGCAATCTGGGTCAGTGCCGGGAACGGCGTCCAGGCCAGCGCCAGGTAACCGATGCAACTGGTCGCCAGGCTCAGGCTCAGCCCCGGCAGCGTCAAACGCAACGCCGGCCAACTGCGCCACGGCTGCAGGCTCCAGCTTTTCGACAGATAGTGCAGCGGGTAATCCACCGCCACGCCGATCAGGCTGGAACCCAATACCAAGGTCATCACGTGCATATGGCCGAACAGTGCCACACAGGCCACCGCGCCAAACAGCATGCCCACCAGCACCGGCACAAAGGCCAGCAGCACGCGCCAGCGCCGGAACGCCAGCAACAGCAACAACAGGATGCCGACGGTAGCGCCGCCGCCCACCCAGGTGATTTCCCGCGTGGCCTGCTGCTGGCCATTGGCGGCGTAGAGCAAGCCGCTGGCGGCGAGCAACTGCGCGCCTTGCCCGCTGGCCTGTTCGCGGCTGACCTGGAGCAGGTCTGCCACGTGCAGCGGCAGTGTCATGTCGAAGGCATTGCCGGTGGTGCGTGCACGCAGTAGCACCCAGCTTTTGCCGTCGGCATCGGCGATCAACGCGCCGCTGCCGATATCCAGTTGCACCGAGCCGTGTTGCGGCTGGCTGTTCTGGATACGCCCGGTCAAGCCCAGCCAGTCGTCCTGGCTCGGCACCAGGCTAAACCCGGTGAAGGGGTCGAACAGCGCTTGCACGCGCTGCTGGATAAACGCGTCGGGCTGTTTAACCAGTTGCTCACGGTCCTTGGCCGAGAGCATCGCCAGGCGGCCGCGCAGCAATTGCTCGCGCAGCGCCGGCAAGTCGGCTTGCAGGTTCCACTGCACCTTTTCAAACAGCCCGCTGGCCTGCCAGCGCTCGCCTAACTGTTGCGCCACGGCGACGGCTTGCTGACGGTCGGCATGCCCCACCAACACCAACATCTCGCGGTTCAGCGGCTCTTGCATGCGCTGTTCGGCTTGCTGTTCCAAGGCGTCCGGCGTATTGCCCGGCACCAGTTCCATCAGGTTGGCCGACAAGGGCGCACCGTGGCGCCACTGCCAGCCGGCCAGGGCCAGCACGGCCACCAGCAGGATCAGGAACAGGCGGGGTAGCAGGCGTTCACTGGGCAAAATCGTGTTGCTCCGCTTCGCTCAACGGCAGGTCGGCGTGGCTGTCCTGCATGCGCAGCACGGTGCTGTCGCCCTGGGTTTCCAGCAATTCGATGTTCTGCACCAGGTCGCCACCGTCGATATTGATCTGGGTGAACACCTGCTTGAGCAGCAGCGAGCGCGGGACCAGCGTCAATGTCCATTGCTTGGCCTCGCCTTGCAGGTGCAATTCGAAGTCACGCTGCAAGCCGCTGCTGTCACCCTGCAGCACCGCAAGGAACAGGCGGTTCTGTTCGGCGCCGGCGCTCTTGTTCGGCAGCAGTTGCCAGCCGTTGGCGTCGCGGCGGGCAATGCCTTGGGCGCTGATGCGGTAGTCCTGTTGCAGCGGGGTCTTCAGCAGCCACAGCAGGCCGTGGTCCTTGGCGAGCACGAAGGTGCCTTTGCTGACCAGCGGCTGGGGCAGGGCACGCAGGTGTTTTTCCTGGGTGAAGCTGCCGTGGATCACTGAGGGTTTTGCAAGTTGGTCGCTGAGTTGTTGCAAGTCAAAAGCATGTGCACTAAAGCTCAGGAAAAAACCGATCAAAAATGTGGGAGCGGGCTTGCCCGCGATGAGCCTGAGGGCGCTGCGTAGTGTCCGGCGGATCGCGTTATCGTTGAAGTCCATCGGGGGCAAGTCGAGTCGTCGCACCGCCCCTCCCACATGTGATTTCATTTCAGGGCCCTTTCGACGGCGTTGGTGAAGACTTTGGGGGAAGCCAGTTGCATCTCGCGCGTGGCGATTTCAACGGCGACTTGCACGGTGCTGGCACGGGTCAAGCGCTCGCCACTGGCGAGGTCGGTGATCAGGTAATTGACCTTCAAGCGGTTCTCCCACTCCACCAGGCTGGCGCGCACGTTGATCGTCTGGCCGAACACGGCGCCGCGCACGTAGCGCAGTTGCATGTCGATCACCGGCCAGGCGTAGCCCGATTCGAGCATCGCCGTGTAGTTGTGGCCGATCTTGTCCAGCAGCGCGCAGCGCGCCACTTCCAGGTACTTCACGTAGTGCCCGTGCCACACGACGTTCATGGTGTCGACGTCAAAAAACGGCACGAGGATTTCGGTGTCGCTGTGCAACACGCCCTGGCTACGCATGCAGCCTCCAGTGTTGCTCGGCGATGCGTTGCAGGCACAGGCGCAGTTCGCCTTCCAGCGCGCGGTCTTCGATGACCGGCGGGAAGTCCTTGGCCAGTTCGTCATGCATGGCGGCCAGGGCTGGCGGCAGCGGGCGCGCCTCCTCGGCCTGGGCCCGCAGCCACACGCCTTGGTTGGCGGCGAGCAGGGTTGCGGCGGCGACCTGTTCGGTCAGTTCCAGTACGCGGATCGCATCGCGGGCGGCGATGGTGCCCATGCTCACCTTGTCCTGGTTGTGGCACTCGGTGGAGCGCGAGAACACGCTGGCCGGCATGGTGTTTTTCAAGGCTTCGGCGGTCCAGGCGCTGGTGCCGATCTGCACCGCCTTGAAGCCGTGGTTGATCATGGCGCGGTCCGCCGGGGCGCCGGACAGGTTGCTCGGCAGGCCATGGTTGTAACGCACGTCCACCAGCAGCGCGAGTTGGCGGTCCAGCAGGTCGGCGACGTTGGCGACCAGGGTCTTGAGGCTGTCCATCGCAAAAGCGATATGCCCGCCGTAGAAGTGCCCACCGTGCAGCACGCGTTCTTCTTCGGCGTCGATGATGGGGTTGTCGTTGGCGCTGTTCAGCTCGATTTCGATAAACGAGCGCAGCCAGTTCAGGCTGTCCGCCAATACGCCGAGCACGTGGGGCGCGCAACGCAGTGAGTAGCGGTCCTGCAGGCGATGCAGCGGCGCGGTCGGCGCATCGATCGCCAGGTCCTTGCGCAGCCAGGCGGCGACCTGCATCTGCCCTGGGTGCGGCTTGGCGGCGAACAAGCGCTCGTCGAAGTGCTCCGGGTTGCCTTGCAGCGCCACCACGTTCAACGCGGTAATGCGCGTGGCCAGTTGCAGCAGGTAGTCGGCGCGGGCGAAGGCCAGGCACGCCAGGCCGGTCATCACGGCGGTGCCGTTCATCAGCGCCAGGGCTTCCTTGGGGCGCAGGACCAGCGGCTCCCAACCCAGCTCACGGTGCACGTCGGCCGCCTGGCGACGTTCGCCACGGAACATCACTTCGCGTTCGCCGGACAGGGTCGCAGCCACATAGGACAGCGGCGTCAGGTCGCCGCTGGCGCCCACCGAGCCTTCCTCCGGGATCAGCGGCAGTACGTCGTGCTCAAGAAACGCATGCAGGCGCTCCAGCAACTCCACGCGCACACCGGAAACGCCGTGGCACAGCGACTGCAACCGTGCGGCCAGCACCGCGCGGGTGGCTTGGGCATCGAGCAACTTGCCCAGGCCGCAACCGTGGAAGGTGTACAAATGACGGGGCAGGGCCTCGACGTGCTGCAACGGCACCGCCACCACGCAGGAGTCGCCGTAGCCGGTGGTGACGCCGTAGATCACGCCTTCCTTGTCCAGCAGCGAGTCGAGGAACTGCGCGCCTTTGGCAATGCGCTGGCGATACGCGGCGTCGCCCTGCAATTGGGTCGGCGCCTGACGGTTGGCCAGGGCCAGTACGTCTTCGATGCGCAAGGCGCGTTCGCCAAAGGTTACCGGCTCAAGATGCTTCGTCATCGGTCTTCCAGAAAGGGTAAAAGTTGAACCATTGTTGGGGGGCTTCCAGGCAGAACTGGCCCAGGCGTGCGGCGTAGTGCGCGGTCCACAGGGCGATGACCTGCTCGCGGGTGTTGCGTTTCCATTCGATCGATTCGGCGAAAGGCTCAATGCTCAGGCGATAGCGGCTTTTGTGCTTGAGGCACATCAGCAGGTTCACCGGGCATTTGAGCAAACCGGCCAGCAGCCACGGGCCTTGAGGGAAGGCGGCGTCATGGCCGAGGAAGTCCACGCGCACCGTGCGCCCGCCATGCAGTGGCACGCGGTCGCCGGCGATGGCCAGCCATTCGCCGTCGTCCAGGCGCTGGCTGAGCAGCAGCATGGTGGCCGGGTCCAGCTCGCTGACCTGGATCAGGCGCAAGTGGGTGGCGCCGGCTTCGCCCAGCAGGCGGTTGAATTGTTCGGCGTGCTTGGTGTGCACCAGCACGTTCATGGTGACTTGTTCACCGATCTCGGCGAGCGCGCGACACACTTCGAGGTTGCCCAGGTGTGCCCCCACCAGCATCTGCCCGCGCCCGCCGCGTAGCTTCCCGCGCAATTGCGCCGGGTCGTTGATCTCGATCTGTTCCAGGCGCAGCTTGCCGTTCCACACGTCGAGTTTGTCGAGCAGTGAATCGGCAAACGCCATGAATTGGCCGAAGACTTTCCAGTGGGTGGGCCGCAGTTCCTCGCGCCCGCTCCACTCGGCCAGGCGCTGCTGGTATTGCCAGGCGCTCCGGCGTGCGGTGCGGCCGAACAGGAAAAAATACAACACGATGCCGTACAACAGCGGGCTCAACACGCGGCGGCCAAGGATCTTGGCGGCAAAGGCGGTGAGCTTCATCAGCCGGTAGCTGCCGCGCTCTTCGCGGTCGGCCCAGTGCTTGGTGCTGTCGCTCATGCCTGCCACCGTCGCCACAGGATCATCGGCGCGCGCACCAGCATGCCGAAGAACAACCGGGTGTGCATCGCCGAGATGCGCACGTTGTCACGGAACAGGCGGAAGTGCGACAGGCCATCGGCGGGGTAGTGCACCTGGGTCGGCAGCCAGCGCATCGGCTGGTTGCGCCAGGCCAGGCGCACCAAGATGTCCGAGTCGAAATCCATGCGCGTGCCGATGTAGGCCGAGTCCATCAGCGCCAGCACCGGCGCCAGCGGGTAGACGCGAAAGCCGCACATCGAGTCGCGGATCTGCAACGACAGGGTGTTGATCCACACCCACACGTGGGTCAAGTAACGCGCGTACAGGCGGCCTTTGGGCACGCTGTCGTCGTATTCCGGGTAGCCGCAGATGATCGCGTCGGGGTGCCGGCGCGAGGTGTCGATAAAGGTCTCGACTTCGCGCAGGTCGTGCTGGCCGTCGGCGTCGACTTGCAAGGTATGGCTGAAGCCCAGGCGTGCGGCTTCGCGGAAACCGGCCATGACGGCGCCGCCCTTGCCCTGGTTGCTTGGCAGGGTCAGCAGGGTGACGTTATCCAGGGTCGCCAATTGCGCCAGCACGGCGGCGCAGGCCGGGCTGCTGCCGTCGTCGACCAGCAGGCAGGGCAGGCCGCTGCTCAACAGGCTATGGACCACGGCGGGTACGGCGGCTTCGTGGTTGTAGACCGGGATCAGGGCGCAGGGGTTATGCATGAAATGGCCCCCTGTGGCGAGGGAGCTTGCTCCTGCTGGGCTGCGCAGCAGCCCCAACACAGGCGACCGAAATCATCCTGGCACAGTGCGGTGCCTGGGTTGGGAGCGCTTCGCACTCCAGCGGGAGCAAGCTCCCTCGCCACAGAAGCCTACTCACTTGGCATCTCCAGCACTATTCGGCCGCTGGAGCAGGCGGCGACGCCATTGCGATACGCAAAGTAAAGCTTGCTGCGCTCGGGGTCGAAGCGCAGGTGCAGTTCGATCGCATCGCCCGGCCGCACCAGTTGCTGGAACTTGAGCACTTCCATACCGGCAAAGGTCGGCGGCACCTCGAGCAGTTGCTGGCCCAGGTTGAAGGCCCATTCCACCTGCACCACCCCCGGCAGCACCGGCGTGACCGGGAAGTGCCCGCTGAAATAGGCCAGGTCCGGCGGCACGCTCAGTTGCACGGTCCATTCGCCGTCGGCTTCGACGTGCTCCAGCACTTCCGGCGCCTTCGGCCGTGGCGCCAACAGCAGCGCCTCGACATCGGCCTGTGGCAGCTTGCCCTGGCTGTTCAGGGGCAACTGTCTCAGCAGTCGCCAGCGCCGTGGCAGCGCCAGGGCTTCGCAATGTTGGCTCAAATGCTGGCGCAGGGTCTGGGTGAGCGTGCGTCGGCCCTGATTGCGCAGGGCATGCAGGCCCTCGGCGCTCAACACCACCAGCGCGCCAAGAGAGGCGCGGTTTTCCTGCACCACGCCCAGCCGGGTTTCCGCGACCCACGGGTGGGCCATCAGCGCGTTTTCCAGCATGGGCAGTGAGATGCGTTTTTCTTCCAGCTTGACGATGCGATCCAGGCGGCCCAGCAGTTCGAAACGGCCATCGGCATGAATGCGTGCCGCGTCGGCGGTTTGTTCGACATGCCCCTCAGGCAGATACGGCGAGGCGATGCGCAGGGCGCCGTCGGCATCCTGGCTCAGGTGCACGTCGGCAAACGGCTGCCACGGCTGCGCACCCTGGCGCCAGGCGATACCACCGGTTTCCGAGCTGCCGAGGATCTCTGTCGGCCATTGTTGCAAGCGGTCGTACAGGCTGCCGGCGGCTTCCACCGGCAGCGCGCCGCCGGACGAAAACACCCGCGACACCTGGCTCAGCGCGGGCCAGTCAAGGTTGTCACCCATGCGCTTGAGCAGCGCCGGGCTGGCAACCCAGGCAAATTGCGTGTGCTCGCGGCTGGCGCGCTGCAAGTCTTCGGGGAAGGCCAGCTGTTTGCGCACAAAAGTGCGGCCGGCGCACAGCGGCCACAGCACGCGGAACAGCAAGCCGTAGATGTGTTGGGTGGCGACGCTGCCGATGATGCAGGCGTCTTTGAGGTCCGGGCCCCACAAGGTTTCCAAGGCCTCGACCTCGTTGGCCAGTTGGCGCAGGGTCTTGTCGATGCGCTTGGGTTCGCCGCTGGAACCGGAGGTGCACAGGCTCAGTTGGCACGCGTCCAGGTCGAGGGCGGCAGCGCTCAGTGGTGCCTGGTACAGCGCATCCAGGTCCTCGGCTTCGGTCAGCCAGGCGTCGACGGCTTCATCCCAGCGTTGGCGGGTCTGAGGTTGCAAGTCGGCGGGCAGCAGCACGCTGACCCCGGCCCGCCACGCGCCCAGCAGGGCCACCGCCAGCAGGCCTGCATCTTCCAGGTACACGGCCAGGCGCCGGATACCCCGCGCTTGCAGGCCCGCCGCCAGGCTCAGGGATTGCTCCCACAGCTGGGCGTGACTCATTGCAGGTTCGGTGGTGACCGAACGCTGTTCCAGCGGCTCAAGCAGCAAGTGCTCAAGTTTCAACCCATTCATACGCGGCCTCGAACCCTTTGTCGTACCAGCCATTCCACGGCAAACAACAGTCCCATCAACCCGTAGGCGATCAGGCCGTTGTACAACGTCCACCAGCTCAGCGGCGCCCACAGGGTGAGGGCGGCGGCGAGCAGGCCATTACACAGAAAAAACACGCTCCACACCACGGTCACCCGGCGGGTATACACGATGGCATGGGGCGGCAACACAGGATCGGTCATGCGCGCCAGGCGCTCGACCATCGGCGGGCCGTACTTGAGGCTCAAGCCGAACAGCGCCAGCATGAACGCACTGACCAGGCTCGGGTACCACCGCAGCAGGCGGGGGTTGTCGAACCAGGCCAGCAGCAGGCAGAACGCGATCACCGCCAGTGCCATCCAGCGGCTGCCGGGGCGTCGGGCACCGGTCAGCGCACGCAGCAGCCATAGGCCGCCCAGCAGCAGGCCGAATTGCCACGGCGCAAAGTGTTCGGTGCCGTAATACACCGCAAAAGGGTACAGCAGCCCTGCCAGCAGCAGGCCAAGGCCGATCAGCCGGCTCATGCGGCAGGCTGGACCAGACGGTACACCGCCTCAACCACGTCGTTCACCGTACGCACCGCCTTGAATTCCTCGGCGGCGATCTTCTTGCCGGTCTGGCGCTTGATATGGTCGATCAAGTCGACGGCATCGATGCTGTCGATTTCCAGGTCCTGGTACAGGTTGGCGTCAAGGGTGACGCGTTCCGGCGGCAGTTCAAACAGTTCCACCAAGGCGTCGCGCAAGGTGTTGAAAATATCGTCACGAGTTTGCATGGTCCGGTCTCAAGCTGCCTGTCTGGCCGTGACGAACGCCGCAAGGCTGGCCACGTTGGTGAAGTGATTGCGGGTGTCCTTGGCGTCGGCATCGATCTTGATGCCGTACTTTTTCTGGATCGCCAGGCCCAATTCCAGGGCGTCTACCGAATCCAGGCCGAGGCCTTCGCCGAACAGGGTTTGCTCGCTGCCGATGTCGTCGACGCCGATGTCTTCCAGGCCCAGGGCCTCGATGATCAGTATCTTTATGTCGTGCTCAAGGCGGTGTTGGTCGCTCATCTTCGGCGAGCTCCTTAATAAAATAGTGATGCAGGTAATCGTTGAGCTTGCGTGAGGCCTGGGGCGCGGGCCCCATTGATGCGAACGCCTGTGGTTCTATATCGGCACCCACCCGCAAACTGAAGTGCACGCGGCATTTTGGGATGCGATACCAGGGTTCGGCCTTGGTCAGCGTGGTGGGGCTGACCTTGATCACCACGGGGGTAATGATTGTCGCACCGCGCAGCGCAATGGCGGCACCGCCGCGATGAAAGGCAGGCGCCGCGCCAGGTGTGGTGCGGGTACCTTCGGGAAAGATGATCAGTGTCTGGCCGCTGCGCAGGGCATCCGCCGCCGCATCGAGCATCTCGGCACTGCCGTCATTGCTGATATAGCCCGCGTCACGCACCGGCCCACGGGTGAAGGGGTTCTGCCACAGGCTCTGCTTGACCACGCAGTTGGCCTGGCGCACCAGGCCGATCAGGAACACCACGTCGATCAACGACGGGTGGTTGGCGATGATCATTTGGCCTGGGCGGCCGAGGTTTTCCGCGCCTTCGACGCTGTAGGTGAGCACGCCGGCGCGCTGCATCAGGCGAATAAAGAACCAGAACAGCCAACTGATCGTGTGGCGGGCGCGGCTGCGGTGTTTTGCAGCGTCCCCTGGCAGGCAACTGAGCAACGGGAACACCAGCAAACGCAGGCACAGCCCACCGAAGCCGAACAGCGCGAAGCTGGCGGCGGTGGCGAACAGGCGCCAGTAGTAGGCGTCCCGTGGCTTGTCGTTCACGGCTTGCGTTGCCAGTTCCATACTCGGTTCTTCCAGGCATGTTGGCAGGCACCCTGATCAGTGAGCAGGGTGCGCAGCAGGTTCAGGGCGTGGGGCCACTGGGCTTGAGTGAGTTGGACAGCGCCGCTGTTTAGTTCCAGTTGCCACTCGTCGCCCGGTGTCAGCAGCAGGCCGACGGCGTAGGGGAAGGGCACGTCAACGATCCAGCTGGCGTAGGCGGCAGGCGGCTGCTCTTCGGTAATCACAAGCAAAACGGCCGGCGCGCCTTCGTTGAGCAGTGCGGCGGCTTCGAGCATGCCGTGTTCCAGGCCGTCGCCTGCGGCGGCGAGGGCGGTCATTTCGCTGGTTTCATTGCGCAGGATCGACCACAGGCCAATTACCGCGTTGTGCACCGACAGGCTGAACTGGGTCGGCGACAGTGGCTGGTCGTTGGCCAGGTCGCTGAGGATGTCGAGGGTGCGCGGGGTTTCGCCATGCCGGGAGATAAACACCAGCGGCAAGTCTTCCAAGCCCTCAGCCAGCGGCCAGCCCACACAAAATGCCATGCGCGCCAGGCGGCTGAGGCGGCGACGGTGCATGGCGGGTAGGAACGAGACGTCGGGGGAGGCTTCGCTTGCAGGCAGCAACACCGGGGCCTGGCACCAGGCGTGCCAGTCGTCCGCACTCTCCAGGCCAGGGGCCCAGGCGCGCCATTGGGCGATGTTGAAAGTGATCACTGAGACGTTATCCCGCCCCTGCGGGCTTCCATGTGCGGCAGTTGGCCCCGAATACCGGGACAGGGAGCAATAGCCGAATGGCGCGCATTATCCCGGTGCCGTGGGGTTCTAGCAAACTTTGGTAAAGAATTGTGCATAGGGAATTACAAATCGGTGAAAAAGATTTACAGATTTTCCTTCACCTGGGGCTGGGATGGTGTGTGGGACGGTTCTTTTTAACCGGTGAGCTGTGTATGACAGCCAGATCGCCAATGGTTCGTGATGCAGCAGTGCATGGATGAACGAGGTAGCTAACAGGCGCTTTTGCCCTCTACACTCGGACATTCATTGATACACGGAGGTTTTTCCATGCGGCGTGTGGTGTTCAATCAGAAAGGCGGCGTGGGCAAGTCCAGCATCGCCTGCAACCTGGCGGCGGTGAGCGCCAGCGAAGGCTATCGAACCCTGTTGGTGGACCTCGATGCACAAGCCAATTCAACCCAGTACCTCACCGGGCTGACCGGCGACGATATACCGATGGGCATTGCCGAATTCTTCAAGCAGACCCTGTCTTCCGGGCCGTTTTCGAAGAAAAACCGGGTGGATATCTACGAAACCCCCTTCGACAACCTGCACGTCATCACCGCGACCGCCGAATTGGCGGACCTGCAGCCCAAGCTTGAGGCCAAGCATAAAATTAACAAGCTGCGAAAGCTGCTGGATGAGCTGAGCGAGGATTACGACCGGATTTACCTGGATACGCCACCGGCGCTGAATTTCTATGCGGTTTCGGCGTTGATCGCCGCTGATCGTGTGCTGATTCCCTTCGATTGCGACAGCTTCTCGCGCCAGGCGTTGTATGGCCTGCTGGCTGAAATCGAAGAACTGAAGGAAGACCACAACGAAGGCCTGGAAGTGGAAGGTATCGTGGTCAACCAGTTCCAGGCCCGGGCGAGCCTGCCGCAGCAGATGCTGGATGAATTGATTGCCGAAGGCTTGCCGGTGCTGCCGGTGTACCTGGCCAGTTCCGTGCGCATGCGTGAGTCGCACCAGGAGAACAAACCCCTGATCCACCTGGACCCACGGCATAAGCTGACGCAGCAGTTTGTGGAGCTGCATAACCTGCTGGAAAACGCGTGATCTAAACGACAACACAAAACCCTGTGGGAGGGGGCTTGCTGCCGATTGCGGTGCTTCAGTAACAGATGTACTGACTGACACACGGCTATCGGGAGCAAGCCCCCTCCCACATTTTTATCGCGTTTCGGCAGATGGAAATGGATGTGTCCCACACAGTCTGTAGGACGGGTCTGGCGATGGGGGTTGTGTCTTGTAACGTTGCCTACAGTTAAGCCAGAATCCGCTGGCTTGTGCGTCTGGATGGGCGTCTCTAAGGTTCCTGGGTCGCTGAATGTTCAGTGATCGGGTTTAGTAGCCCGTGGTGAGACGTGCAGTAATTCGTCAATCAGGACCTTCCTGAACTTGACGGTGGCTGTACGGAGGGCGCTTTCGGGCGCGCCGGTTGCGTCTCCCCGGTCTACTAACCTGCGTACAGCTGCCACCCTCCGTTTAGTAGCGGTTGGCTGCGGCTCCTGCTCGGAGACGATCCATGGTTAACCTTTATACCGTTGCACCCAACCTCCCCACCGAAACCCTCATCCTCAACAGCTACGAAACCTTCTCCTCCGTCCGAACCCTGTTGCTCAACCTGTCCAACGACCTCAGCGGCGAACACCGCGACGTTGCCTTGGCCATCCACCAATTGAGCGAACTCGGCGTAATGCTCGTCGGCCAAATAATGGACCGCGAAGCCCCGGTGGCCTCAAGGTAAAGCGCGGTCACAATGTGGGAGGGGGCTTGCTCCCGATAGCGGTGGATCAGCCGGCTTATGTACTGACTGACACACTGCCATCGGGAGCAAGCCCCCTCCCACATGGGGTCTGGTCGGTTTTCAAGGCCGAGTTACACGCCCTGGCTACGCAACCAGCTCATCAACTGCGGCAATGGGAACGCTCCGCTCTGACGCGCCACCTCACGGCCATTCTTGAACAGGATCAAACTGGGAATCGAGCGAATCCCAAACTGCGCCGACAGCTGTTGATTGGCCTCGCTATCGAGCTTGGCCAGCCGGCACTTGCCCTCCAACTGCCCAGCCGCCTGCTCAAACACCGGCGCGAACGACTTGCACGGCCCGCACCAGTCGGCCCACACATCCACCAGCAAGGGCAGGTCGCCCTTGATCTGGCTGGCGTAGTCGCCCTGTTTTAACTCAAAAGGCTTGCTCAACAACACCGGCTGCTTGCAGCGCCCGCATTTGGGCGCATCGCCCAGGCGTTCACCGGGGATGCGGTTGAGGCCGTTGCAATGAGGGCAGGGGATTACAAGCGGTTCGGACATGATGGGCTCCTTGGGTGTTGCCAATGGACTGTATCTGGAGTCGGGCGAGGTGTTTATCAAGGCGGGGAGAGGGTGACTTATCCACTGACAGTTTTGCCCGTGCTGATGTGGGGCCGCCTATCTAGGCTGTCAGAGCCTGTTCTGTTTTGAACCATCGGTCTGTTTGCGAATATCGCAAATTGCGATATTCGGAATTCGAGTTTAACCTTCATAGCAAGATGCGATAAGGATGTTGCATGCGAGTGATCAGCGAGAAAAGGATCTGGGAAGCGAAGGAAAAGTGGCCTCGGTCAGCAACCGCGTTGGATCAGTGGTATCGAGTAATGAAGCGAAATGACCCCAAAGATTTCGCGGCGATGAAAGCCATGTTCCCCGCCACGGATAAGGTCGGGGAGTTTCACGTTTTCGATATTTGAGGCAATAAGCTGAGGTTGATTGCTGGCGTGGAGTATCAGGCGCAGCGCGTCTACATCAAGCATCTGCTTGATCACCGCGATTATGAGAAAGATAAATGGAAGGAAAACATCAGATGAGCGCGCTTATGCGAGTAGCCGCCGAACACTGGCAATTTGTTTCACCCGTGATGCGCAAACCAGAAAACGAGGCAGACTACGACGCGCTGGTATGTGGTTTGGACGAGTTGCTGAGCCTGATCGGTGAAAATGAAGACAGTCCGCTGATGAGCCTGGTGGATATCCTCAGTGACTGGATCGAAGCCTACGATCATAAGCACCGCCCACTGCCCGTCGCCAGTGGTGCTGATGTATTGCGCTACATGATGCGCGAACACAACCTCACTCAGAGCGACCTGCCGGGGGTTGGTACCCAGTCGGTGGTCTCTGAGGTATTGAGTGGAAAACGCCAACTCAACATACGGCAAATTCGTTGGCTGGCTGAGCGCTTCGGCGTATCAGTAGAAACCTTCATTTAAAGGTTTACGACGAACAACTAATCTCCAAATGCTTGCCCCAATCCGGTGGCCGCTGCGCGTATTGCTCCATCCCCGCTTGTTCCTCGAACGGCTTGGACAGCACCTCATGCAACCGCCGCACTTCGCTGTAATCCCCTGACTCGGCGGCAGCGATAGCGTTCTGCGCCAGGTAGTTGCGCAGGATGTAAAGTGGGTTCACCGCATGCATCCGCGCACGGCGTTGTTCTTCGCTGTGGTCGCCATCCCGTTCAACGCGGGCCTTGTACTGCTCGGCCCAGGCATCAAACCCGGCCAGGTCGACAAAGTCATCGCGCAGCCGCGTCACCGCCAGCGCCGCGGGCTCATCCCCCAGGCGCCGGAAGAACAGCGTGTAATCCACGCCGCTGTTCTGCATCAGTTTCAATAACCGCTCGACCAGCTTCTGGTCATCGTCTTCGGCGGTGGTCAGTCCCAGGCGGCGGCGCATCAGGTCCAGGTAATTGGCCTGGTACAGCGGCAGGTACAGGCCGAGCGCTTCCTTCAAGGCATCAACGCTGATGAACGGCGTCAGCGCCTGCGCCAGGGCGCTGAGGTTCCACTGGCCGATCGGCACCTGGTTGCTGAAGGAGTAACGCCCCTCGTGGTCGGAGTGGTTGCAGATGAAGTGCGCGTCGAAGTCGTCCAGGAACGCAAACGGCCCGAAGTCGAAGGTGATACCGAGGATCGACATGTTGTCGGTGTTCATCACCCCGTGGCAAAAGCCATAGGCCTGCCATTTGGCGATCAGTTCGGCATTGCGCTCGACGATTTCGCGGAACATGGCCAGGTAGGGTTCAGGCTGTTCGCGGCATTCGGGGTAGTGCAGGTTCAGCACGTGTTCGGCCAACTCGGCCTGCTGCTCGGGTTTCTTGGTGTAGTAGAAGTATTCGAAATGGCCGAAGCGGATATGGCTGTGAGCCATGCGCAACACCATGGCGCCGCGTTCCTGCTTCTCGCGCCACACGGGCGTGTCGGAACCGATCACGCACAATGCGCGGCTGCTGGGGATACCCAGCGCGTGCAGCGCTTCGGACGCCAGGAACTCGCGGATCGACGAGCGCAACACGGCGCGTCCATCGCCCATGCGTGAGTAAGGCGTCATCCCGGCGCCCTTGAGGTGCAGGTCCCAGTGTTCGCCGGCCTCGTTGTACACCTCGCCCAGCAACAACCCACGGCCATCGCCCAGTTGCGGGGTGTAGCCACCGAACTGATGCCCGGAATAGACCATCGCCCGCGGTTCCGCCTCGGCCCACAATTTGTGGCCGCCAAACAATTCGGCAAATACCGGCGTTTCGGCCACGGCGGGGTCAAGGTCGAGCAGGGCCATGGCGGCCGGGCTTGCCACGACCAGGCGCGGCGCGTCGAGGGGCTCGGGCAGTACGTGGGTTGAGAACGCGTCGCCCAGGCGTGCGAAGCGGTTGTCGAAGGTCAGTTCGTCGAGGGCTTTCACCGGCCATCTCCAGCAGAATGTCCGAGCATTCTGCTGGGGATAGCGCGGTTAGTCGAGTTTGCTCGGCGGCGGTTCCGGCGCGTCATCAACTTTGCTGGCTGGCGGCTCGGGGGCGTCCTGCTCCGGGGCCGGCGCAGCGATGGTCTTGCGATCATCCTCGACCGGCACCAGCTTGTACTCCTGACCGTGCATGTTCTTGAGGTACACCTCCATCTGCCGGAACGAGATGTTGATGTGCTGTTTCTTAAATTCACGGTTGATGTAGCGGTTGACCTCGTCCAGCACCGGGTTGCGGTCACCCAGGTCACGCACGTGCATGCGCAGTTCGTGGTCGAGGGTACTTTCGCCGAAGTTGAGGAAGTACACGTGCGGTTCGGGTTCTTTCAGTACCCGAGGGTTTTCCCTGGCGGCCTTGAGCAGCAGCTCCTTCACCAGGTCCAGGTCGGAGCCGTAGTCCACGCCGAGTTTCAGGGTGACCCGCGTGATGGTGTCGGTCAGCGACCAGTTGATCAGTTGCCCGGTGATGAAGGTCTTGTTCGGGACAATGATGTCCTTGCGATCAAAGTCGGTGATCGTGGTGGCGCGGATGCGGATCTTGCTCACCGTGCCCGACAGGTTGCCGATGGTGATGGTGTCGCCGATGCGTACCGGGCGTTCGAACAGGATCATGATGCCGGAGATAAAGTTGGCGAAGATCTCCTGCATGCCGAAGCCCAAGCCCACCGACAGTGCCGCCACCAGCCATTGCAACTTGTCCCAGCTGACGCCGAGGGTCGACAAGGTGGAGACAAAACCGACGCCGGCAATCACGTACGACAGCAAGGTGGTGGTCGCGTAGGCGCTGCCCTGGGCCAACTCCAGCTTGGACAGCACCAGCACCTCCAGCAGGCCGGGCAGGTTGCGCGCCAGCGCGAAGGTAATACCGATGATGATCAGCGCACCGAGCAAGTCGCCGATGCTGATGGGCACCATGCTGATATTCGCGCCGGTGCCGCTGGTGTATTCGTAGAGGGTGACGTTGTCGAGGTAGGAAAACACCGAGATCAAGTCCGACCACACCCAGTACAGCGCTGCGATAAATCCGCCGAGCAGGGCCAGGCGGATCAGGCGCATGGACTGTTCGTTGACCTGCTCGATGTCCAGGGTCGGCTCTTCGATCACCGCTTCACCGTCGCCGGCTTCCTTGGCGGCCTGGCGTTTGGCCAGGGCGCGCGCATAAGCCAGGCGCCGGGCGGCAACGCCCAGGCCGCGCACGAAGGTGGCTTCGATCACCAGCCAGAACATCAGCAGGTACAGGGTGTTGATCAGCCGGTCGCTGAGCTTGAGCGCGGTGTAGTAATAGCCGAAGCACACGGCGATAAACAACGCGACGGGCAGTGCGGTGAATAACAGGCCCACGGCCTTGCGAAACAGCGAGGCTTTTTCATGGGTCGGGCTATGCAGCAGCAAGCGACCCAGCAGCCAGGCCATCAGCGCATAACAGGTCAGTACCACGCCGATGCCCAGCACGTCGTCGGCGAGCGCCGCCGGTTGGTGCTCGGCAATTGCCACCACGGCCACCAGCGCGAGCACCACCAGCCCGAGCTTGCGCACCCAACCTTGCAGGAATTCGACCTGGGGTTTTTCCCAGCGGAAGTGCAGTTCGGCCACGCCGCCTGGCGCCAGGATGCGGTAGGCGGTGTAGAACACCAGCCACGCCTGGGCGATCTGCAGCAAGGCCGCGCCCAAGTTGGCGTTCTGCCCCCGGGCGTCGATCTGCAGCGCGTAACCGCACAGCGCCAAGCCCAGGGACACCGGCATCGCCAGCAGGATATTGATCAGGATGGCCTGCGGCGTGTGCCATTGGCTGTCGCGCTTGAAGTGACCGATGTCCAGGTGGACCTTGTTCAGGCGCTGGTACAGGGCTTTGCGTCGCCACAGCAGCGCGCCGATCAGCAGCAGCAGCGGCAGGAACAGCAGCGGGCGTTGGGTCAGGCCGTCGTACAGTTCGCTGACGCTGGACGCCCAGGGCAGGGTGGTGACTTGCTTGCTCAGGTGCGCCGGGACGGTTTCCAGCCACTCGGTATCCAACGGCTTGTTGCTGGGAATCCAGAACATCTGCTCATCCAGCGTCGCCCGCAATGTCGTGGCGGTGCTGAGCAGTTGTTTCTGGTTCAGTTGCAGGGTGATGGACTCGTTGAGCAGCGCGCTCAGCTCGCGGCTCAGGCGCTCCAGCAGGTCGCTGCGGGTGATCGCCAGTTCCAGCAAAGTACGGCGCAGTTGCGGGGTGACGTCTTCCGGCGATTGGTTCGCCAGCAAGTTATCCACATAGGCACTGGGCGAGCTGATCAGCTCGCGCTGCTGGTTGACCTCGAACTGGTACAGGCGAATGTTGGCGATATCGTCCGCCAGGTCGCGGTCGACCGTCAGGCGCGGCAAGGCCTGCTTTTGTTTGTAGAGGATCTTCGACAGCAGCAGGCTGCCTTTGAGCACGTTGATCTGCTCGTCGAGGGCCGAATCGCTCTGGGTCACGGTGTCGAGCTGCTGTTTGGTCTGCAGGTTTTTCTGGGTCAGGTCGTTGAGGCGGTCGGTGCTTTTGAGCAGGTAGTCGGACAGCTTCAGGTTGGCCGCGCTCTCCGTGGCCAGCAGGCTGCTGCCGCCGGCCTTTTGCGCTTCGATGGACTGTTGGGTCACGGTCTGCTGGGACTGGGCCAGGCGCTTCTGGTTGATCAGGGTCTGCAGGTCCTGGATCTCTTGTTCCAGGCGCGCGGTCTTTTCCATCACCAGGTCGTGCTGGCTGTTGCCCAGGTCTTGCAGTTGGCTGTTGCCGGCCAGTTCCTGGCGGCGCAGCGGGATCAGCGCATTGAGGGCCGCGAGTTCGGCGTTGAGCTGGTTGCGCTGGTCGCCGCTGAGGGATTTACCGTTGTCTTTGCCGGCCTTGAGGATCGAATTGATCTGCTGGATACGCGTCTGGCTGCTGCTGATCTCGGTCTGGGCACGCTCCGGGCGAGTCTGGGCAGCGATGGACAGGCTGTTGGCGTCGGCCAGTTCTTTCTGCAGGTCGCCTTGCTGGGTGCTGCGCTGCACCAGTAATTGCTCAAGCTGGGGCACCGGCAGGCTGGCGTAGCGCTGGGCGACCGGGATGATTTTGGTGGCCTTGAGCCGGGTCAGCTCGCGCTGGTTCTCGACGGTCTGGCGCGGCGCATCTTCCAATTGGCGCTTGAGATCGACCAGCCGCTGCTCGTAATCCTGCTTGTTGCCGAGGTAGGTCAGGGTCTGTTGCAGAATGGTCTGCAGCGCCTTCATGTCGGCATCGGGCAGCTTGCGGTCAGGCAGCTTGTCCAGGGTTTGCTGGATGGCGTCGGCGCTGGGTGGGTCGGCCGCGTGAACGGTGCCGATACAAAGAGTCAAGCCCAGCAGGGCAGTGGCGAGAAAAGTGCGCAGGGTTGGCATAGAGACCGGTCGAGCAAGGTGAAGAATCGGGGGCGTCGTCGCCCCGCAGTTTAGAGGAAGAGTCCGGGGCCCGGGCGACTTCCTTCGGGGAATCTGACGCCGACTTTGCCAATCTTGTTCCCGTCCATGACCGCGACGGTCCAGATGGTGTTGTTCCACTCCACCTGGTCGCCGACGACTGGCGCTCCCCCCACTTTCTGGGTGATGAAGCGGCTCAGCGGCATGTCCGGGTCGATGCCTTCCAGCTTCAGCCCGTACAGGGCGGAAACAGCGCCCAGCTGGGCGTCGCCTTCGAGCACGAAGTCGCCGAAGAAGCGTAAATCCAAACCGCGTTGCGGTGCCTGGCTGAACAGTTTGCCGAGGGCCGGCAGGTTGTGTTCGTGGCCGATCACACAGAGCAAATCGCCGACTTCCAGCACGGTACTACCCGACGGATGGAGCAGTTGCTGGCCACGGAACAGCGCGGCGATCCGCGTGCCTTCAGGCATTTTCAGTTCGCGCAGGGCTGCGCCGATGCACCATTTTTCCGCACCGAGGCGGTAGACGAACAGCTCCCACTCGCTGGTGACATGCACTTCCAGGGCTGCGCGGGAAATCGGCGCCGGGTCCGGCGGTACGGTGACCTTGAGCAGCTTGGCCACCCACGGCAGGCTGGTGCCCTGCACCAGCAGCGAGACCAGCACGATAAAGAACGCCAGGTTGAAGTACAGCTGCGCATGCGGCAGCCCGGCCATCAGCGGGAACACCGCCAGAATGATCGGTACCGCGCCGCGCAGGCCGACCCAGGCGATAAAGGCTTTTTCGCGGCCGTGGAACGCCTTGAACGGCAGCAGGCCGACCATCACCGACAGCGGCCGCGCAAACAGGATCATCCACAGCGCCAGGCCCAGGGCCGGCAGTGCGATAGGCAGCAAGTCGTGGGGTGTAACCAGCAGGCCCAGCACCAGGAACATGCCGATCTGCGCCAGCCAGGCCATGCCGTCAAGCATATGCAAAATGCCATGACGGCTGCGCACCGGGCGGTTGCCGATCACTAGGCCGCACAGGTACACGGCGAGGAAGCCGCTGCCGTGCAGGGCGTTGGTCACGGCAAATACGAACAGGCCACCGGCGATCACCAGGATCGGGTACAGGCCGGTGGCCAGGTTGATGCGGTTGACCATCTGCAGCATCAGCCAGCCGCCACCCAGGCCGACCACGCCGCCGATGCCGAACTCGCGCACCAGGTGCGTCAGCAGGCTCCAGTGCAGGCCGGTCTGGCCGCTGGCGAGCATGTCGATCAAGGTGACGGTGAGGAACACCGCCATCGGGTCGTTGCTGCCGGATTCGATTTCCAGGCTGGCGGTGACCCGTTCGTTCAGGCCCTTGCCGCCGAGCAACGAGAACACCGCCGCGGCGTCCGTGGAACCGACAATCGCGCCGATCAACAGCCCCTGGATGATATTGAGGTCAAACAGCCAGGCTGCCGCCATGCCGGTGAGGCCGGTGGTAATCAACACCCCCACCGTGGCCAGCGACAACGCCGGCCAGAGTGCCACGCGGAAACTCGCCACTCGCGTGCGCAGGCCGCCGTCAAGCAGGATCACTGCCAGCGCAAGGTTGCCCACCAGATAGGCGGTCGGGTAGTTATCGAAGATGATGCCGCCGCCATCGACGCCGGCGACCATGCCCACGGCCAGGATGATCACCAGGATCGGGATGCCCAGGCGGGACGACAGAGAACTTACCAGAATGCTCGCACTCACCAGCAACGCGCCGATCAAGAACAGGCTGTTGATGGTCGTCGCATTCAAAGGCAGTACTCCATGAGCAAACAAGACAGGGCGCAAACTGACCATGCAGTCTGCGTGCCAGCGATTCTANACCTGTTGAATTGCTGCGCTGTCAAAAAGCTTTTTCTGATTCACAGGGAACCGAATGTGGCAGGGCGCTTGTTGTGTTGGGCAGGCCTGTTGTGATGAGCAGGGCTTGTTGTGGTGAGCAGGCTTGCCCTGCGCTGGGCTGCGAAGCAGCCCCAAAACCATTCACCGCGGTCTATCTGTAAAAATGAGGTGTGACGGTTGGGGCTGCTTCGCAGCCCAGCGCANGGGCAAGCCTGCTCACTACAAACTTTTCTGGTGGGGTGTCAGTTAGAGCTGGAAGCGTCCTACCATCCCGTTCAGATCCACCGCCAGGCGCGACAACTCGCTGCTCGCCGCACTGGTCTGGCTGGCGCCGGTGGCCGACTGTACCGACAAATCACGGATGTTCACCAGGTTACGGTCCACTTCCCGCGCCACCTGCGCCTGCTCTTCCGCCGCGCTGGCGATGACCAGGTTGCGTTCGTTGATCTCCACAATCGCGGTGTTGATGGTGTCCAGTGACATCCCGGCGCCTTTGGCGATGTTCAGTGTCGATTCGGCGCGTTCGGTGCTGTTGCGCATCGAGTCCACCGCGTGCTCGGTGCCGGCCTGGATGCTGCCGATCATCCGTTCGATTTCGCTGGTCGACTGCTGGGTGCGATGGGCCAGGGCCCGCACTTCATCGGCGACCACCGCAAAGCCACGGCCGGCTTCACCCGCACGGGCCGCTTCGATGGCGGCGTTCAGGGCCAGCAGGTTGGTCTGGTCAGCCAGGCCGCGAATCACGTCCAGCACCTTGCCGATATCGCGCGACTCATTGGCCAAGTCGCCAATCAGTGTTGCGGTCGCTTGTACGTCGCCGCTCATGCGTTCGATGGCGCTGACGGTTTCTTGCACCAAATCACGGCCATCCCCGGCGGAGGTGGTGGCGTTGCGCGAAGCTTCGGACGTGCTGACCGCATTGCGTGCGACTTCTTCGACGGCACTGGTCATCTCGTTCACCGCCGTGGCGGCTTGTTCGATTTCGTTGTTTTGCCGGGTCAGGCCACGGGCGCTTTCGTCGGTGACCGCGTTCAGTTCTTCGGCGGCCGACGCCAACTGGCTGGCGGAACCCGCGATGCGTTGCAGGGTGTCGCGCAGTTTGTCCTGCATCTTGGCCATGGCCGCCAGCAGGCGTCCGGCTTCGTCGTTGCCGTCGACCTTGATCGGGCGGGTCAGGTTGCCTTCGGCCACTTCTTCCGCCGCTTCCAATGCCAGGGAAATAGGCAGGGTGATGCTGCGGGTCAGCAGCCAGGCGAACAGCATCGTCAGTGCCGTGGCGATAATCAGCAGGCCAATCACCCAGTCGAAGGCCATGTTGTACTGGTCTTCAGCCTGTTGGTTGGTAGCGAGGGCGGCCTTGTTGTTGTAGTCCAGCAGGCGGTTGAGCACGGTGTTGACCTGCTCGGAGTTGCTCAACAGCTCAGTGTTGAGCAGGGTGCGCAGCTCTTCGACCTGGTTAGCGCGCGACAGGCTCTTCATGCGCGCTTCAATCTGTTGGTACTGGGCAAGCAGGCGGGTGTATTCGTCGTAGATCGAGCGCTCCTCACCGCTGTCGATCAGCTTTTCGTAAATGCCCTGAGCGACGCGGATCTGCTGGTTGCGCAGTTCGAAGGCTTCCAGGGTCTTTTGCTGAACGTCCGGCTCGCGGTTGGTCAGCAAGCGATAGGACAACACCCGCAGGCGCAAGGTGAGTTGGGTGAAGTCATCGAGGGCGCGGATGCTCGGGACGCTGGACAGGGTGATGTCTTGGGTGGCGCCACGGATCTTGCTCATCTGATTCAGCGCGAAAATACCGAGAAGCAGCATCAATGCGCCAATAAACGCGAAGCCGAGGAAGGCCCTCGGGGCGATATTCATATTACGAAGCGACATGCGGGAATCCTGGGGGAGAGCGCGATCCGTGCGGCCATGAGACGGTCTGTGCCTCTCTATCGGTCGTACGACTAAAGTCTAAAGGAGCCTGTGCGGTTTTGTCGCATCTGACGAGGGGTTTGGCCGATTCAGGAACCAGATCGGGTAAATGCAGTCACTAAGGCTCGAAAGTGCGGCCCGGCCCTTAAAAAACGGGCTGCGCGCCGGGGATAACCCTGGCATCCGAGGTGAATTTTCTTTATCGTCACCGCCCTTTGAAAAAGCCCGAGAAATCAAAATGTTAGAAGCATCCCTCAGCCAATTGGAACAACTGGTCAGCGACCTCGTACAGCAGAATCAGGACCTGTTGGGCAGCAACGAATCCCTCAAGGCCGAACTGGCGCGTGCCAAGGATGAGAACGACAGCCTGCAACTGAACCTCATGGAGCAGGAAGAAAAACACGGCGCGACCGCCGCGCGTATCCAGGCGTTGGTTGAGCGTGTGAGCGCAGGGCCTGTCAGCGCATGAGTGAAGGGATAAAGGTCGTTTCGATTCTCGGAGAGGATTACTCGATCAAGGCACCGGCCGGCGAAGATAAAACCCTGATGCATGCCGTGACCCTGCTCAAGGCCTCCCTGGCCAACACCAAGAAAAAGTACCCGACCCTGATCGGTGACAAGTTACTGGTGCTGGCGGCGCTGAACCTGTGCGCCGAGCAGATCGAAATGCAGCAGGCGCACCAGCAGGAACTCGACCGTTACCAAGAGCAAGTCAGCGCCACGGTCGATGTGATTTCCAAGGCGATCGGAACGCCTTAGAACCACTCATCTTGCATACTGAGGCACGTATCATCGCGGGCCTCCAGAATTGCCAGCTCATGATGGCAGCTCGGTACTTCCCAGGTCAGGAAGTATCGGGCCGCCTGGAGCTTGCCTTTATAGAAGGCCACATCGGCCGCCTCGCCCTTGGCCAGTCCTTCTTCGGCGCGAATCGCCTGTTCCAGCCAGCGCCAGCCAATCACCGTATGCCCGAACACCTTCAAGTACAGCGCCGAGTTCGCCAGGCTGCTGTTGACCTTGCCGTGGGCGAGATCCGTCAGCAGGCCGATCGTCACGCTTTGCAGGCGGTTGACCAACTGTTCCAGCGGTTCCTTGAGCAGGCTGAGGCTTGGGTATTCCTGCGCGCGGGCACCGGTTTCGGCCATCAGCCTGATGAGTTGCTTCAAGCCCGCGCCACCGTTCTGCGCCAGCTTGCGCCCAAGCAAATCCAGGGACTGGATGCCATGGGTGCCTTCATGGATCGGGTTCAGGCGGTTATCGCGGTAGTACTGTTCCACCGGGTATTCACGGGTGTAACCGTGGCCACCGAGGATCTGGATCGCCAGTTCGTTGGCCTTGAGGCAGAACTCCGAGGGCCAGGATTTGACGATGGGCGTCAGCAGGTCCAGCAGTTCGTGGGCGTGCTTGCGCTCGGCGTCGGTTTCCAGGGTGGTGGTGTCGTCGAACAGGCGTGCGGCGTAGAGGCCCAGGTCGAAGGCGCCTTCCACGTAGGCTTTTTGCGTCAACAGCATACGTTTGATGTCGGCATGCTGGATGATCGAGACCGGCGCGGTCGTAGGGTCTTTACTGTCGGGCAGACGCCCTTGCGGGCGTTCGCGGGCGTACTCCAGGGAGTAGAGGTAGCCGGCGTAACCGAGCATCACCGCGCCCATGCCCACGCCGATGCGTGCTTCGTTCATCATCTGGAACATGCAGCTCAAACCTTGGTGCGGCTTGCCCACCAGATAGCCGACACAGTGGCCGTTATCGCCGAAATTCAGCGCCGTGGACGTGGTGCCGCGCCAGCCCATCTTGTGGAAAAGCCCCGCCAGCAGCACGTCGTTGCGCTCGCCCAGGCTGCCGTCGTCGTTGACCAGGAACTTGGGCACGATAAACAGCGAAATGCCCTTCACCCCAGCCGGTGCGTCCGGCAGCTTGGCCAGCACCATGTGCACGATGTTTTCCGACAGCGGGTGATCGCCGCCGGAGATGAAGATCTTGTTGCCCTTGAGTCGATACGTGCCGTCGGCCGCAGGCTCTGCGCGGGTACGAATATCCGACAGCGATGAACCGGCGTGGGGTTCGGTGAGGGCCATGGTGCCGAAGAAACGGCCGTCGATCATCGGTTGCAGAAAGCGCTGTTTCTGATCATCGGTGCCGAAGCTTTCGATCAGGTTGGCGGCCCCCATGGTCAGGAACGGGTAGGACGTCGAGGCGGCGTTGGCCGACTGGAAATGCGCGAAACAGGCTTGAGACAGCAGCGTGGGCAGTTGCATGCCGCCCGCTTCGAAACTACGCGCCGCGTTGAGAAAGCCGGCTTCGAGGAACGCATCCACCGCCGGTTTCACCTCCGGAATCAGGATCGCCTGGCCGTCTTCGTAACGGGGTTCGTTTTCGTCGTTCTTGCGGTTGTGGGGGGCGAAATACTTCTCGGCGATCGTGCGGGCGGTGCTGATGGCCGCGTCGAAGGTTTCGCGGGTGTGCTCGGCAAACCGCTCGCGCTGGGTCAGGCCCTCGGCATCGAGGACTTCGTACAGCTCGAAAGCCAGATTGCGGGAACTGAGCAGCGTCTCGGACATGGCGGCTTACCTTTGGAGGAATTGGCCTGAGTCTAAGTGCGCGAATAGAAGCTGGATAGCAAGATTGATTTGGGTGATGCACAGGCAAATGTGGGAGGGGGCTTGCCCCCTCCCACATGCCTTACTGCATTCCTTCAGGCAGTTAACCGATAGTCATGAGGCTGGCGTTACCGCCAGCTGCCGCCGTGTTAACGCTCAACGCCCGCTCGATCACCAGACGCTCCAGCGCAATCGCCGTTTCGCCTTGCGACAAACCATGCACCCCAACAATCGCGCCACCACGCTGGGCCACTTGCTGGCACACCGCACGCAGCTGGTCGGAATCGCCGTGGTGCAGAACTGCGTCGAACACCACCTCGTCCTTGGTCCAGTCGGCCACGCGCTTGATCTTCGCCTGAATCTCCTTCGGCAGGCGTGGGAACAAGGCCTTGGTCAGGTCGGTTTCCGGCCATACCGCCGAGCCGCCGACGGCCAGCACCGCCGCCAGTTGAGTCAGCAGGTCGCCTTCCACGTCCGCCAGGCACAGCACGTGCTCGCGGGGCAGGATGGCGTAGCTGTTGCGCTCGCCGGTCGGGCCGGCCAGTTGGCGGGTGATGCCGCTTTGCGATTGCGCGGCGAACTGGCTGCACAAGGCGCTCAGTTCGCTGAGCTTATTGCTGTCGGCCCAGGTGTTCAGGGCGGTCAGCGGTTGGCTCATGGCGTCGCGCAGGCGCACGTCCGGTGCGGCCAATGCGTCGCCGCGTACGAAGGATTGCTCGATGGCATCCGTAGGACGAGTCGACAGCAGGCGATACAGGTACAGCGGGCCACCGGCTTTCGGGCCAGTGCCCGACAGGCCTTCGCCGCCGAACGGTTGTACGCCCACTACGGCACCGACGATGTTGCGGTTCACATAGACGTTGCCGGCATTGACGTTGTCGATCACCTTGGCGATGGTCTCGTCGATGCGCGTATGCACGCCGAGGGTCAGGCCGTAGCCGGAAGCGTTGATCTGGCCGATGAGCTGGTCGATCTCTTTGCGCTTGTAGCGCACCACGTGCAGCACCGGGCCGAAGATTTCACGTTGCAGTTCATCGAAGCTTTCCAGCTCGATCAGGGTAGGTGTCACGAAGGTGCCGCGCTTGATCTCTTCGCCGTCGGCAATCGCCACCTGGTACACGTTGCGGCCTTTGTCGCGCATGGCCTGGATGTGTTTCTCGATGCCGGCCTTGGCGTCGGCATCGATCACCGGGCCGATATCGACGGACAAGCGCTCCGGGTTGCCCAGGCGGCATTCCGCCATGGCGCCCTTGAGCATTTCTATGACGCGGTCTGCCGAATCTTCCTGCAGGCACAGTACGCGCAGGGCCGAGCAACGCTGGCCGGCGCTGTCGAAGGCCGAGGACACCACGTCGATGACCACTTGTTCGGTCAGCGCCGAGGAATCGACGATCATCGCGTTCTGGCCACCGGTTTCGGCGATCAGCGGAATCGGACGGCCCTGGGCATCCAGGCGACCGGCGACATTGCGTTGCAGCAGGCGCGCCACTTCGGTGGAGCCGGTGAACATCACGCCTTTGACGCGATCATCACCTACCAAGCGGGCACCGACGGTTTCGCCCTGGCCCGGCAGCAGTTGCAGCACGCCTTCCGGAATGCCGGCTTCCAGCAGGATGCGCACGGCTTGTGCGGCGACCAGCGGGGTTTGTTCGGCCGGCTTGGCCAATACCGGGTTGCCGGCGGCCAGTGCGGCAGCCACTTGACCGCTGAAGATCGCCAACGGGAAGTTCCACGGGCTGATGCACACCACGGGGCCCAGGGGGCGGTGGGCGTCATTGGTGAAATCGTTGCGCGCCTGCACCGCGTAGTAGCGCAGGAAGTCTACGGCTTCACGCACTTCGGCGATGGCGTTGGCGAAGGTCTTGCCGGCTTCGCGGGCCAGCAGGCCCATCAATGGCTGGATCTCACCTTCCATCAGGTCGGCGGCACGCTCCAGGATCGCGGCACGCTCGGCGGGCGGGGTGGCCTGCCAGATCGGACCGGCGCTGATGGCGCACTGGATGGCGTTGTCGACGTCTTCGACGGTGGCTTCCTGCACATGGCCGACCACATCACGCAGGTCGGATGGGTTCAGCACCGGCGCCGCCGCTTGCTCGCTGGCAGCGCAACCGAGCATCGGTGCGGCTTTCCAGTTGTTGTGCGCGGTCGCCAGCAGGGCGCAGGACAGCGATGCCAGACGGTGTTCGTTAGCCAGGTCAATGCCGGCCGAGTTGGCGCGGTCTCTGCCGTACAGGTCGCGCGGCAGTGGAATACGCGGGTGCGGCAGGCCGAAGCCGCCTTCCAGCGTGGCCATCTGCTCGATGCTGGCCACTGGATCGGCCACCAGCTCCTGGATCGAAATAGATTGGTCGGCAATGCGGTTGACGAACGAGGTGTTCGCGCCGTTTTCCAGCAGGCGACGTACCAGGTAAGCCAGCAGCGTTTCGTGGGTGCCGACCGGTGCGTACACGCGGCACGGACGGTTCAGCTTGCCGTCGGAAACCTTGCCGACCACCTGCTCGTACAACGGTTCACCCATGCCGTGCAGGCATTGGAACTCGTACTGGCCCGGGTAATAGTTCTGACCGGCGATATGGTAGATGGCCGACAAGGTGTGGGCGTTATGCGTGGCGAATTGCGGGTAGATGACTTCCGGCACCGACAGCAGTTTGCGTGCGCAGGCAATGTAGGAAACGTCGGTGTACACCTTGCGGGTGTACACCGGGTAGCCTTCCAGGCCTTCGACCTGGGCGCGTTTGATTTCGCTGTCCCAGTACGCGCCTTTCACCAGGCGGATCATCAGGCGATGGCGGCTGCGGCGCGCCAGGTCGATGACGTAGTCGATCACGTAAGGGCAACGTTTCTGGTAGGCCTGGATCACGAAGCCGATGCCGTTCCAGCCGGTCAGTTGCGGTTCGAAGCACAGGCGCTCGAGCAGATCGAGGGACAGCTCCAGTCGGTCGGCTTCTTCGGCGTCGATGTTCAGCCCGATGTCGTATTGCTTGGCCAGCAGCGTCAGCGACAGCAGGCGCGGGTACAGCTCGTCCATCACGCGCTCGTACTGCGCACGGCTGTAGCGCGGGTGCAGCGCTGACAGCTTGATGGAAATACCGGGGCCTTCATAAATCCCACGGCCGTGGGAGGCTTTGCCGATGGAGTGAATGGCTTGTTCGTACGAGGCCAGGTACTTCTGCGCATCACGTTCAGTGAGCGCGGCTTCACCGAGCATGTCGTAGGAGTAGCGGAAGCCCTTGGCTTCGAACTTGCTCGCATTGGCCAAGGCTTCAGCGATGGTTTCGCCGGTGACGAACTGCTCGCCCATCAGGCGCATGGCCATGTCGACGCCCTTGCGGATCATCGGTTCGCCGCTCTTGCCGATGATGCGGCTCAGGGACGAGGTCAACCCTGCTTCGTTATGGGTGGCGACCAGTTTGCCGGTCAACAGCAGGCCCCAGGTCGCCGCGTTGACGAACAGCGACGGGCTGTTGCCCAAGTGCGGCTGCCAGTTACCGGTGCTGATCTTGTCGCGGATCAGCGCGTCGCGAGTGCCTTTGTCCGGGATGCGCAACAGCGCTTCGGCCAGGCACATCAAGGCCACGCCTTCCTGGGATGACAGGGAAAATTCCTGCAGCAGGCCCTGAACAATCCCGGCACGGCCGCCGGCGCTTTTCTGATTACGCAGTTTCTCGGCAATCGACGCAGCAAGCTTGTTGGTGGCTTCGGCCATTGGCGCCGGCAGGCGGGCCTGCTCGATCAGCATCGGCACGACTTCCGGCTCTGGGCGGCGGTAAGCGGCGGTGATCGAGGCGCGCAGCACGGATTGCGGCAGGATGCTTTCAGCGAACTCAAGGAAGCACTGGTGGGCGTGATCCGTCTGGACGTCGCCTGCGTCGTCAGCGCCGTTGCTGCTCAAACCATTGAGTTCAGTCAGGGTTGCACCACCCTCCAGTTTCTCCAGGTAATTGAAAATCGCCTGCTTGATCAGCCAGTGCGGCGTGCGATCAATGGAGGTCGCGGCCGCCTTGAGGCGCTCGCGGGTCGGGTCGTCTAGTTTGACCCCAAGGGTGGTCGTAGCCATTTTGTTATCCTCATGGGTGCCACTACCGAGTGGCATCAGCTGGCCGCCAGATTAGCTTTGCGCATGAATAGGTGCAACCGGGTGCAACCCATTTTGTTCATGAAATTTCTAACGCTTGATCGGAAATAATTTGGCCTTCGACAGAATCCGCTTCGCCCTGGTGCGTTTGCTTCTGAGATCGGCTGTTCTTGCTCCGAAAAGGAGCAAAAACGGGGTGTTTTGCACTTTTCACACCTGGGTGCAACTTATTCTCGCGAAACTGGTTGCACCTTATTTGCTTTGTTGAATAGCATTCGCGGCCAAGGTGCAACCACCTCCACGGGTCGGTTCATCGGCTGACGGCTTTCCTGGGGAAACGTCAGTCATAAATGCGCGGCACGCAGCTACGTCTACCTACTTCCAATGGGTGGCCGTCTGACAGACCGTCGCTACATAAAAACAAAGCCAGGGCGTCACTCTTATGAGCGTTAGTAATCCAACCCTGATCACGTTCGTGATCTACATTGCAGCAATGGTGTTGATCGGCTTCATGGCCTATCGCTCCACCAACAACCTTTCCGATTACATCCTGGGCGGTCGCAGCCTCGGTAGCGTGGTGACTGCCTTGTCGGCCGGCGCTTCCGACATGAGTGGCTGGTTGTTGATGGGCCTGCCGGGCGCGATCTACATGTCTGGTTTGTCGGAAAGCTGGATTGCCATTGGCCTGATCGTCGGTGCCTACCTCAACTGGCTGTTCGTCGCCGGTCGTCTGCGGGTACAGACCGAGCACAACGGCGACGCACTGACCCTGCCGGATTACTTCTCCAGCCGTTTCGAAGATAAAAGCGGCCTGCTGCGGATCATCTCCGCCGTGGTGATCCTGGTGTTCTTCACCATCTATTGCGCGTCCGGCATCGTCGCCGGTGCCCGCCTGTTCGAAAGCACCTTCGGCATGTCTTACGAGACTGCGCTGTGGGCCGGTGCTGCTGCAACGATTGCCTACACCTTCGTCGGTGGTTTCCTGGCCGTGAGCTGGACCGACACCGTACAAGCCACGCTGATGATCTTCGCGCTGATCCTTACGCCGATCATCGTGCTGCTGGCTACCGGTGGTGTCGATACCACCTTCCTGGCGATCGAAGCCAAGAACCCTGACAACTTCAATATGCTGAAAAACACCACCTTCATCGGCATCATCTCGCTGATGGGCTGGGGCCTGGGTTACTTCGGCCAGCCGCACATCCTCGCGCGTTTTATGGCGGCGGATTCGGTCAAGTCGATTGCCAAGGCACGTCGCATCTCCATGACCTGGATGATCCTGTGCCTGGGTGGCACCGTGGCCGTGGGCTTCTTCGGTATCGCCTACTTCTCGGCGCACCCGGAAGTGGCCGGTCCTGTGACCGAAAACCACGAACGTGTGTTTATTGAACTGGCCAAGCTGCTGTTCAACCCGTGGATCGCCGGTGTACTGCTGTCGGCCATTCTGGCTGCCGTGATGAGCACCCTGAGCTGCCAATTGCTGGTGTGCTCCAGCGCCCTGACCGAAGACTTCTACAAAACCTTCCTGCGCAAAAACGCCTCCCAGGTTGAGCTGGTGTGGGTCGGTCGCTTGATGGTGCTGCTGGTTGCGCTGATCGCCATCGCCATGGCCGCCAACCCCAACAACCGCGTACTCGGCCTGGTCAGCTACGCCTGGGCCGGTTTCGGCGCCGCGTTTGGCCCTGTGGTGCTGATCTCGGTGATCTGGAAACACATGACCCGTAACGGCGCACTGGCCGGTATCCTGGTCGGCGCGATCACCGTGATCGTGTGGAAACACTTCGAACTGCTGGGGCTGTACGAGATCATTCCAGGCTTTATTTTCGCCAGCCTGGCGATCTACTTCGTGAGCAAGATGGGCGTACCGACCGCAGGTATGGTCGAGCGTTTTGATGCGGCGGAGAAGGACTACAACCTCAACAAATGATTCGTCGGGCGTTGAGCGCCTGTTGAGATGAAAAGAGCGGCCCGCGTCCTTTGGATGGGGGCCGTTTTTTTGAAAGGTTTGGCGGCCAAAGGGCACTGATCATAGGCTCAGTTGATCGGCGAAATGAAAAATCGTCGCGCCTATGGCTCCGGCCAGACCTGTGAGGGCTGTTGCGTGAAGAGCGAGTTTCAGATTGCGGGGAAATTCCTCGACCTGTTTTGCGTTAATAACACCACGTTTTGTGTTCCACCTCGGCAGCGCGATTGCTATGTAGACTGCACAGAGTCTGCCTAATCTTCCTCGTAGGTTGTCACCAAAAATACGCTTGTAGCTGTTTATCAGGCTGCATAGGTCCAAAAAATCTTCCATTCTTTCCAATTTTCTATAGGCCAGGAAAATGTTGAGAATTACCGCTATAAGCATCGATCCCGCCGAAAAAAATGCTATTTGATTCTTTGCAGGGAGGCTGAGGAAGGACTCAAAACTCATACAGGACCTCTCCAGCCGCTGCGCCGGCCTCGCTTCCCAGGCTACCTAAAGCAAAGCCCATTGCTCCGCCAGCTATCAAAAGACAACTCAAGGCAAACGGCCCGGTAGTCGGGGCCATTACAGCTATACACAAACCCATTCCCATTTGGCCTCCGATGATTCCCCCTGCCGCCCCGAAGGTTAATTTACCTGCCTCGACATACTTCGCTTTTCTGCATTGCTGCTCTCTACCAGTAGAGCACGCCTCCTTGATCTCCAGCGCCGTCGCTGTCGTGCTCAATGCTATTCCCAGCGGTGTACCATTTTTAAGTAGCTTCGCTGTCTTGGAGACTCGCGAGATGGTTTCGCTGTACCGACTTATCTCCCCAGTATGCAAATAGCTCCTGGTCGATATCCCCAGCATTTTCTTGATCGAGCCTTGATTCCTCAGCCCCGTTCCATGGCGCGCAAAGCTACGCATCTGCGCTTCCAGCTTGGCAAATAAAACCTGGCGCCGAGCGAGGAAATCATCTCGTGAAACACCTCCTCCACGACGCAGTGACTGTTTGTGCAGTGCGTCAATTTCACCGAGCGTTTTCACTATGTCCTGTAAGTGTCTGCCCCAGGCATCTCCCGCGGTGCCAATCCCCAGCGAAGCGTACCCCAGCAACTTTTGCAGCAAATCATAGTTTTGCAGCGCAAAGGCGTCCCCACCTTCCGCCATCACACTGTGGCGGATAGCCCAAGCGGCGCGCATCAGGCGTGACTCCTCCACGGTGCAGGCTGGGGTGCTGCCATCACCGATGATCACCAGTTGCCCTGGCAGCACGACAACATTGCGGATATGCGTATTCAGCGCGTCAAACTTGGCTTCGGCGTATGAGCCCAAGTGCACACTTGCCTTGAGTTCCACTGATGTTTGTAGTCGGTCGTTGATGAAGGCATAAGGCTGAGGCATCACACGCTCCTCAGCGATCCGGCGTAGCGTTTGGCTGCCATGAAAACATTCCTTTTTGAATGAACATGGCTGCGCAATTTAGTGAGTTGCCGGGAGCGCGTCGTGAGTGTGACGAGTGAAATTCAGGTGGTTTTTCGACTTTGGGAAAAGAGCTACGCAGTAGCGACAGGCTTCCGTCAGACGCCTGTGTTTTATGCTGAAAATCCAGGTGAAAGTGAAGCGAGGAAAAGCAAAGCCCTGACGTAAGGATTTACTGATTTTGTTGCAGCGTGATCAGTTCGGTAGAGCGCTGATGCAAAATCAGCCCCCCACCCCTCGCAGAGAAACACCGGATGTTCGCTCCTGCCAATCAAAGTGCCTTTACCCTGTCCCTCGACGGTGAGCCCAGTGAACTCAAGGTGTTGGAGTTTACGGGCCGTGAATCCATCAGCCAGCCTTACCATTTTGATCTCGAGTTGGTCAGCGAACAGCCCGATCTCGACCTGGAAGGCTTGCTGCATCGCCAGGTGTATCTCGGGTTCGATGATCAGGGCCATGGTGTTCATGGGCTGGTCTACCGGGTGGCGCAGGGCGATTCCGGACGGCGCCTGACGCGTTATCAGCTGACGCTTGTGCCGCAGCTGGCCTATCTGGCGCACAGCAGCCACCAGCGCATTTTCCAGCACAAGACGGTGCCGCAGATTGTTGCGCAGGTACTGGAGGGGCAGGGCATCCAGAGTGACCGCTTCGAATTCCGGCTCAGCGGTGCCTACCCCGAGCGCGAGTATTGTGTGCAGTTTGGCGAGACTGACCTGGCGTTCATTCAGCGGCTGTGCGCGGAGTTGGGCATTCACTATCACTTCCAGCATTCGGCCGAGGGGCATTTGCTGGTGTTTGGGGATGACCAGACGGTCTTTGCCCAGCCCGAACAGCCCACGCCTTACACCCCCGGTTCCGGGATGGTGGCGGATACCCCGGCAATCAAGCGGTTTGCGGTGCAGGTGCAGACCCGCACCACGGCCGTGAACCTGCGCGATTACGACTTTCGCAAGCCGAACCTGGGCCTGGAAAGCGCGGTCTCTGGCGAGCAGCTTCCGACGCTTGAAACGCAGGATTACCCCGGTCATTTCAGCGACCGCGCCCATGGCAAATACCTTGCGCAGCGAAGCCTGGAGCGTCATCGCAGTGATTACCGCATCGCCCATGGCAACGGTGATGAACCGGCATTGGCCGGCGGCAGGTTCCTCAGGCTGGCGGCCCACCCACGGGGAGAGTGGAATGGCCTGTGGTTGGCGACACACGTGACCCACGAGGGTAAACAACCGCAAGTCCTGGAAGAGGCTGTAACCGAGGTCGCCGGTGGGGACTTTCGCCAGGGTTATCGCAACCATTTTGTCGCCGCGCCGTGGGACGTGATTTTCCGCCCGTCTCTGGACGAGCATGCGCGCCCAGTGATCTCGGGTTATCAACATGCCGTGGTGACCGGCCCCGCCGACAGTGAAATCCATTGCGATGAGTACGGCCGGGTCAAGGTGCAACTGGCCTGGGACCGTGCCGGTGAACATAACGACCATTCCAGTTGCTGGCTGAGGGTTGCCAGTGGGTGGGCGCATGATCGCTATGGTTCGGTGCTGATCCCGCGCGTCGGCATGGAAGTGCTGGTGGGTTTCGTCAATGGCGACATGGACATGCCGTTGGTGATGGGCTGTTTGCCCAACGCGGCGACCCAGGTGCCCCTCGACCTGCCGGCGGACAAGACCCGCAGTATCTTGCGCAGCCAGAGCAGCCCGGGCGGCGGTGGCTACAACGAGCTACGTATCGAGGACCGCAAGGGCGCCGAGGAAATCTACCTGCGCGCCCAGCGGGATTGGACACAGCATGTACTGCATGATCAACAGGTGCAGGTCGATAACGGGCGTCGTATCACCGTGGGTGGCGAGTCGCACCATGAGTTGCGCGGTGAAGAGCAGCGCATTACCCACGGCAATCGCCTGACGCAGCTCAAGCAGGATGATCACGTGGTGGTCGCCGGTTCGCAGCAGGTGCGCGCCGAGCGGACTATTCAGATAGGGGCAGGGCAAAGCGTCGTCATTGATGCGGGCGCGACTGTCACGATCCAGGCGGGTGGGCAGTCGATCACGCTGTCGGCCGGTGGGATTTTCAGCAGTGTGCCGATCCAGCTTGGCAGCTCGCCCGCTCCGGCGGCCGCACCGTTGATGCCTGGCGTGAAAGAGACGTTACTGGCCGTGATTCCGGCGCCGCTGAGCCGTGTGCAAGTGGCCAGTTTCAAGCGCAGCGCACCGTTTTGCGAAGAGTGTGAGCGCTGCAAGAACGGCCAGTGCGATCTCCCCCGACACAGCAATGCACCCCAACCTTAAAAGGACTGTATGCCGATGCTTAAACCCTTGCGTGCGGGTGAACAGATCTTCGCGGTCATGGGCGCTGCCAGTGACGCCAAGCCCCTGGAGGCTTGGCGAGCGCTGGCCGCCGGAACCTCGCCACAATCCGTGTGGGCCGGCACGGCCTATGCGACGTGGGCGGAGGTCATGCCCTATGTGGCTGTCGTCGAACCGGACAGCCCATTCCTTGAGTGGGCCGCTTCCACTGATGCTACGGATTGGGGCTGGCTGGCCGTATCGTCCAGCCCGCTGGAAAGCGTGATTGCACACCTGCAAAGCCTGACCAAGGTGTTCCTGCCGGATGGCCAGGAGGTGTTTTTGCGCTTTTGGGATGGGGCGCAGTTTCTGCCGATCATTCAGCAGCGAGGAGATGAGATATTGCCGGTTTTCCAGCGCTACCTGATCAATGGCCAGTCGCTGGCGGGCGCGACGGGCCCGCTCACTGCGGCCAAGGACAGCCCATGGTGGCGAGTGCCATCAGCGTTATTGGAGCACCTGGCCGAGCAATCGCCACACACCCTTATCCACAACCTGTTGCAATGGCTCGAAGAGCAACGACCCGACCTCTACACGGCCTTTGCGCCGACGACCTTGCAGCACAAGGTCGCCTACTTCGCGCGCAGTGCGGATACCCGCTATCAGGCGCTGGCCGACTACCTGGCCTCAGAGCTGAGTTGAACCCAGCGCCTGCTGCAGGTCTTCGAGCAGGTCTTCAATCGCCTCAATGCCGACCGACAGGCGAATCATCTCCGGCTTTACGCCGGCCTTGGCTTGTTCCTGCTCGTTCATCTGCCGGTGGGTGGTGGAGGCGGGGTGGCAGGCCAGGGATTTGGCATCGCCGATGTTCACCAGACGCTTGAAGATTTGCAGTGCGTCATAGAAGCGTACACCGGCGTCGTAGCCACCCTTCAGACCAAAGGACAGGATCGCTGACGGTTTGCCCTGCAGGTATTTCTGCGCCAGTGCGTGGTGCGGATGATCCGGCAGGCCGGCGTAGCTGACCCACGCCACATCGGCATGCCCTTGCAGGAACTGCGCGACTTTCAAGGCGTTTTCGGTATGGCGCTCCATGCGCAGGGCCAGGGTTTCCAGACCTTGCAACAGCAGGAAGGCATTCATCGGTGCCAGCGCCGCGCCGGTATTGCGCAGCGGCACGGTGCGAGCGCGGGCGATGAAAGCGGCAGGGCCGAATTTTTCGGTGTAGACCACGCCGTGGTAAGCGGGCTCTGGGTTGTTGAGGCCGGGGAATTTGTCCGGGTAATCGGTCCAGGGGAAGGTGCCGCTGTCGACGATCACGCCGCCCAGGGAGTTGCCATGGCCGCCGATGTATTTGGTGACCGAGTGCACCACGATATCGGCACCGAACTGGATTGGCTTGCACAGGATTGGCGTGGCCACGGTGTTATCCACCACCAGCGGTACGCCGCGGGCGTGGGCGACGTTGGCCAGGGCTTCGATGTCGATGATATTGCCCGCGGGGTTGCCGATGCTTTCGCAATACACCAACTTGGTATTGTCGTCGATCAGTTCCGCGATGGCGGCGGCAGAGTCATCACGGGCGAAACGCACATCGACGCCGAAGCTCGGCAGCAAGTGCGCGAACAAGGTGTAGGTGCCGCCGTAGAGCTGCGGGGTGGTGACGATATTGTCGCCCGCCCGGGTGAGGGTCTGGATCGCGTAGTGGATGGCCGCGCTGCCCGCCGATACCGCCAGGCCTGCGATACCGCCCTCGAGCGCGGCGATGCGCTGCTCCAGCACGTCATTGGTGGGGTTCATGATCCGCGTGTAGATGTTGCCAGGCACGTCCAGGTTGAACAGGTCGGCGCCGTGCTGGGCGTTGTCGAATTCGAACGCGACGTTCTGGTAGATCGGCACGGCGACGGCCTTGGTGGTCGGGTCCGACTTGAAGCCGTGGTGCAGCGCGATGGTGGCGTCTTTCATGGGGTTACTGACCTCCCTGGATGGTGGATCGCCACAATAAATCCGCCTCGGCGCCGGCATTTAGATTTTTTTCAGTCGTAAGCCTGCCTTTTCGACATAAGCACCGCCCGGCACGCCGCCCTGCACTTGAGCCTGCGTAAAAGGTAAACTTCGCCCCCTGCGCAGGAGCAACCATGAATTATCGTCACGCCTTTCACGCCGGCAACCATGCCGATGTCTTCAAACACCTGACCTTGACCCGTCTCATCGCCCTGATGTCGCGCAAGGAGCAGCCGTTCGCCTACCTCGACACCCACGCCGGCATTGGCCTGTACGACCTGCAGGGCGACCAGGCCAACCGCACCGGTGAGTACCTGGAAGGCATCGCCCGCCTGTGGGGCGAAAGCGACCTGCCGCCGCTGACCGCCGACTACATGCGCGTGCTGCATGAGATGAACCCGGATGGCGAGTTGCGCTACTACCCCGGTTCGCCGGAGCTGGCGCGACGCCTGACGCGGCCCCAGGACCGAGTGCTGCTCAATGAAAAGCACCCGGAAGACGGCGTGCTGCTCAAGGACAACATGAAGGGTGATCGCCGCGTCAAAGTGCACCTGGGCGAAGGCTGGCATGTGCCGCGTGCCTTGCTGCCGGTGCCGGAAAAGCGCGCGTTGATGCTGATCGATCCGCCGTTCGAGAAGCTCGACGAAATGCAACGCTGCGCCGCATCCCTCAAGGAAGCCGTGGGCCGCATGCGCCAGACCGTCGCGGCCATCTGGTACCCGGTCAAGGACCAGCGCATGCTGCGCCGTTTCTACCAGGACCTGGCCGGCACCGGTGCACCAAAGTTGTTGCGTGTGGAATTGCTGGTGCACCCGCTGGACACCCCCAACACCCTGACCGGCTCGGGCCTGGCGATCGCCAACCCGCCGTGGGGTCTGGAAGAGGAACTGCGTGAGCTGCTGCCGTGGTTGTCCAAGAAGCTTGGCCAGACCCAGGGTGGGTGGCAAATGGATTGGCTGATCGCTGAATAACTGTAGTGAGCGGGCTTGCCCCGCGCTGGGCTGCGTAGCAGCCCTTCAGGTAAACCGCAGTGTGAGGTGTTGGGGCTGCTTCGCAACCCAGCGCGGGGCAAGCCCGCTCACTACATAACCCTGTTCGTCTGGGTATAGCGTCAGATTGGGCAGGTCACGCCCGTGCCGCCGATCCCGCAATAGCCCTGCGGATTCTTCGCCAGGTACTGCTGGTGATAGGTCTCGGCGAAGTACACCGTCGGCGCCTCTTCGATCTCTGTGGTAATCACACCCAGGCCGGCCTTGGTCAATTCACCTTGATAAGCCTCGGCACTGGCCTTTGCCGCCGCCAGTTGCTCCGGGGTGGTCGCATAGATCACCGAACGGTACTGGCTGCCGATGTCGTTGCCCTGGCGCATGCCCTGGGTCGGGTTGTGCAGTTCCCAGAACATTTTCAGCAGGTCTTCGTATGTCACCTTGGCCTGGTCATACACCACCAGCACCACTTCGCTGTGGCCGGTCAGGCCCGAGCAGACTTCTTCATAGGTCGGGTTCGGCGTATAGCCGCCGGCGTAACCGACCACGGTGCTGACCACGCCGTCGCGTTGCCAGAACTTGCGCTCGGCGCCCCAGAAACAACCTAGGCCGAAGATTGCAAAGCCGACGTCATCAAGGAACGGACCCAGCAGCGGGTTGCCGTTGACGAAGTGCGTCTCTGGCAGCGCCATTGGGGTTTCACGACCAGGCAGAGCTTGTTCTTGAGTAGGCAGCACGTTTTTGTTCACCAGAATTTCCGAGCGCAAGACCATGATCAGTCCTCTCGTCAGGTTGAGTTAGCAGTAAAGATTCAGACCGCCAGTGTGCCCGAGTGTTACGACGCTGTCAGGCGATTGGCCCGCGCGGGTAACGTTTGAGCATCGCCAGCAGCTCTGCGCCGGGGATTGGTCGGTCGAACAGGTAACCCTGGCCCACGTCGCAACGATGCCGGCGCAGGAACGCCAGCTGCTCGGCGGTCTCGATGCCTTCGGCCACGACCTTGAGCTTGAGGTTGTGGGCCATGGCGATCACGGCGGAGGTGATTTCCATGTCGTCCTGGTTATCCGGGATTTCGTGGATGAAGCTGCGATCGATCTTGATGATATCGATGGGGAATTTTTTCAAGTAGCTCAGCGACGAGTAACCGGTGCCGAAGTCGTCCATGGCCAGGGTCAGACCGAAGCTTTTCAGCTGGTCGAGTTGCAGGCGCGTGTCTTCTGTGGCCTCCAGCAGCAAGCCTTCGGTCAGTTCCAGCTCCAGCAGGTTGGCCGGCAGCCGTTCTTCCTTGAGGATCGTGGCAATCGAGGCCACCAGGTCCGGGTCGGAGAACTGCTTGGGTGACAGGTTGATCGCCACCTGCAGGTTGCCCATGCCTGCGGCGGTCAACTGCCGGCTCATGCGGCAAGCCTGGCGCGCAATCCATTTGCCGATGGGGATGATCAGCCCAGTCTCTTCCGCCACGCTGATGAATTGGTCGGGGCGGATCATGCCCTTTTCCGGATGGTTCCAGCGCAACAGTGCTTCCATGCCCAACAGGCGGCCGCTGCGCAGGCACAGCTTGGGCTGGTAGAACACGTCCAATTCGTTCTGGGTGAGGGCGCGGCGCAGGTTGTTCTCGACGAACAGCTTGTAGCTGGCCTCGGCGTTCAGCGCTTCGGTAAACACCTGTACCTGGTGTTTGCCGTTGGCCTTGGCCTTGTGCAGGGCCAGGCCGGCGTTGCGCATCAGGGTCTGCGGGTCGCGGCCATGCAGCGGCGCACAGGCCAGGCCCACGGAGCCGGTGACGCTGATCAATTGGTTGTCGACGAACATCGGTTTGTCGAGGGTCGCCAGCAGCTGGCTGGCCACCAGTTGGCCGGTCTCCAAGTCGGTATCGTCGAGCAACACCGCAAACTCGTTACTGGCAAAGCGCGCCAGGCTGCCGCCGGTACTCAGGCTGTTGCGCAAACGGCGGGCGAGGCTGATCAACAGTTTATCGCCGGTCTGGTGGCCGAGGCTGTCGTTGATGCGCTTGAAGTTGTCGATGTCCACCAGCAACAGGCTGATCGGGCTGTCGCTGTCACGTGCAAAGCGTTCATCGAGGTTGCGAATGAACGCCGGGCGGTTGCCCAGGTTGGTCAGGTTGTCGGTGTAGGCCAGGCGCTCGATGCGCTGCTGGGCCAGCTTGGTTTGGGTGATGTCTTCGTAGATGCCGATGTAATGCGTCAGCTCTCGGTTGTCACCATACACCTTGGAAATCGACAACTGGCCCCAGTAGGGTTCGAGGTTCTTGCGCCGGCTCTTGAATTCACCCTGCCAGCTGTTGCTCTTGGCGAGGCTCGACGGTGCGTCGAAAAGCAATTCGCTGAGGTTCTCCAGTGCCGGCAACTGGGCCAGGCGGTGGCCGTGGACCTCTTCGGCGCTGTACTGGGTGATCGCGGTGAAGCTCGGGTTGACGTACTCCACCACGCCGTCGCAGTTGACCAGCAGAAAGGCGTTGGCACTTTGCTCCACGGCGCGCTGGAACAGGTGCAGGGCGCTGGTGGCGGTGCGGCGGTTGTGGTTGTTGATGACTTGCGCGAACTGGTCTGCCAGTTCGCCGGCAAAGGCAATTTCATCGGCCTGCCAGGCGCGCGTGCAGCCGCTTTGTTCCAGGCACAGCACGCCGACTACCTGGCCATCGACGCGGATGCTCGCGTCGAGCATGGCGTGAATGTCTTTCTTCTCGGCCATTTCCCGGGTACGCGGATCGCGTAAGGCGTTGGTGGCGTCAATGGCGCGACTGGTGTGCAGGGCTTCGAGGTAATCCGGGAAGCAGCTTGCGTCAATGGATTCGGGCAGGTGGTGCTGCTGATCGTCGCGGTGGTAGGCCGAGATGGGTACCAGGCGTTGGCCTTCGAGGTTCCAGATGCTGGCGCAGTCGATCCGGTAGATGTCACAGGCGCTGCGGGTGATCAGCTCCGCCGCTTCTTGCAACGAGTTATGGGTGGTGTAGCGCTGTCGGGCCAGCAGCAGGATCAACGCCTGTTGGGCGCGCACTCGCTCGAGATGCTGCAACTGTTCCTGTTGGGCGCGCTGGTTGAGCTCCAGGGCGATCTGCAGGCGACTGTTCTGGTTTTCCAGGTCTGCCGTGGGAACGGCGGTGGGGATCTCACTGAACAGGCCATCGACCACCATCAGGTAGCCGCGCAGCAGGTGGCGATTGTGTTGTTTGTAGGCTTCGCCCATTTCCAGCAGGCTCAGGGGGCCGTCGCTGGTGTGCAGGGTGTAGCGCACCAGATAGTGAGGGCTCAGGGCCAGTTGCTGCTGGATGGTGTCGTGCAATTCGTAGCGCGCCTGGGGCTCCATCAGGCTGGCATATGGCGTACCGATCAGGGCGCAAAGCTCGACGGCCGACAGGCCGAATTGGCGTTCGCAATTGGGGTCGAGGTAAAGAAGGGCCCAGCTTGCCTCATTAAGCCGCTCGAAACGCAGCATACCGAGGCGCGAAGGCACCGGTAACTGCGTCACTACCTCGGCCGCCATTCGGGCGACATCGGGCTGGCTTTTCATGGGGGAGACTCACTTGAAATAACGCACTTGGCGCCGGGCTCACGCCCTCTTTTCGGTTGCCTGCGGCAAGGTTGCATCATGCGGCGCGGGCTGACAAGAGAGGATGAAGGCTAAGTGCTATAAGGGGGTTATCGGCCGCGTGAGGGGTTTCTTCAATCGGAGCGATGGAAGGTGTACAAACCTGTTTGTATTGTCCAAATTCAGGCGCGGAACGCAGGCAAAAAAAGCCCCGCCAAGTGGCGGGGTTGAGGTACGAGCGTGGCGCTCGAAAATCGTTGTCGCCAGGCCTCCTCGGTGCAGAGGAGGCCGCTGCGGCTTACAGCAGGATAGTGCGGATGTCGTTCAGCAGTTGGCTCAGGCGCTGCGTGAAGCGTGCAGCTGCGGCGCCGTTGATCACGCGGTGATCGTAGGACAACGACAGTGGCAGCATCAGCTTCGGTTGGAACGCTTTACCGTCCCACACTGGCTGGATAGTGGCCTTGGACACACCCAGGATCGCCACTTCCGGCGCGTTGACGATTGGCGTGAAGCCAGTGCCGCCAATGTGACCGAGGCTGGAGATGGTGAAGCATGCGCCTTGCATGTCGTCTGCGGTGAGCTTCTTGTCGCGGGCCTTGGCAGCCAGCGCAGCAGCCTCAGCGGCAAGCTGCAGCAGGCTCTTCTGGTCGACGTTCTTGATGACCGGTACCAGCAGGCCTTCTGGGGTATCGACCGCAAAGCCGATGTGTACGTATTTCTTGCGAATGATCGCCTTGCCGCTTGGCGCCAGCGAACTGTTGAAGTCCGGCAGTTCCTTGAGCAGGTGCGCACACGCCTTGAGCAGCAGTGGCAGCACGGTCAGTTTCACGCCGGCCTTCTCGGCCACGGCTTTCTGCGCAACGCGGAAAGCTTCCAGGTCGGTGATGTCGGCCTGGTCGAACTGAGTCACGTGCGGGATGTTCAGCCAGCTCGCGTGCAGGCTCGACGCGCCGATTTGCATCAGGCGGGTCATCGGCACTTCTTCGGTTTCGCCGAAGCGGCTGAAGTCCACGGTGCGGATTGGCGGAATGCCCGAACCACCGGTAGCGCCACCGGCAGCCGGCGCTTCCTTGGCTTTTTGCATCATGGATTTGACGTAGACCTGCACGTCTTCCTTCAGCACGCGGCCGTGAGGGCCGGTTGCCGACACAGCATTCAGCTCAACGCCGAATTCACGGGCCAATTGACGCACGGCAGGACCGGCGTGAACCTTGGCACCACTTGGCGCAGGCGCGGCAGCAGCAGGGGCCGGAGCGGCCTCAGCTTTTGCAGCAGGCGCAGGGGCGGCAGCAGCCGGAGCAGCTTCAGCCTTGGCAGCCGGAGCGGCGGCCGGTGCTGGAGCGGCTGCAGGCGCAGCGCCTTGTACTTTCAGCTTGAGGATGAAGTCACCGGTGCCGACTTCGTCTTCCAGCTTGACCGCAATGCTTTCCACCACGCCGGCGGCCGGCGAAGGGATTTCCATGGAGGCCTTGTCGGACTCCAGGGTGATCAGCGACTGGTCGGCTTCGACGGTGTCGCCGACCTTGACCAGCAGCTCGATGATCTTGGCCTTGCCCGACGAGCCGATGTCCGGGACGTGGATGTCCTGAACGCTGGCGGCGGCAGGTTCTGCAGCCGCAGGGGCAGCAGGGGCCTCGGCAGCCGCAGGTTTTTCAGCAGCCGGCGCGGGTGCGGCAGCGGCAGCAGGCGCCGCATCAGCAGCCCCTTCGATTTCCAGTTCCAGCAGTTCGTCGCCTTCTTTCAGGCGGTCGCCCAGCTTCACTTTCAGGCTCTTGACCACGCCGGCTTTGGGAGCAGGGATTTCCATGCTCGCCTTGTCCGACTCCAGGGTCAGGATGCTCTGGTCGGCTTCGACGGTGTCGCCGACCTTCACAAACAGCTCGATTACTTCACCTTCACCGCTGCCGATGTCAGGTACGCGAATGAGTTCGCTCACAAAAAGTCTCCTCAGCAGTCCAGTGGGTTGCGTTTTTCCGGGTTGATCCCGAACTTGACGATAGCGTCAGCCACCACCTTAGGTTCGATCTCACCACGGTCAGCCAAGGCTTCCAGGGCTGCCAACACCACGAAGTGACGGTCAACTTCGAAGAAGTGACGCAGCTTCTTGCGGCTGTCACTGCGGCCGAAACCGTCGGTGCCCAGGACTTTGAATTCCTTGGACGGGACCCACTGGCGAATTTGTTCAGCAAACAGCTTCATGTAGTCGGTGGACGCGATGACCGGACCTTTACGGCCGTTCAGGCATTCTTCGACATAGCTCAGTTGTGGCTTCTGGCCTGGGTGCAGGCGGTTGTTGCGCTCTACGGCCAGGCCGTCGCGACGCAGTTCGTTGAAGCTGGTAACGCTCCACACGTCAGCGCCGACGTTGAACTCGTCACGCAGGATCTTCGCCGCTTCACGCACTTCACGCAGGATGGTGCCGGAGCCCATCAGCTGTACGTGGTGCGCCGCTTCCTTGGTGTCTTCTTCGAGCAGGTACATGCCCTTGATGATGCCTTCCTCGACACCGGCCGGCATGGCTGGCTGTTGGTAGGACTCGTTCATCACGGTGATGTAGTAGAAAACGTCCTGCTGCTCTTCGGTCATCTTCTTCATGCCGTCCTGGATGATCACCGCCAGCTCGTAGCCGTAGGTTGGATCAAAGGTGCGGCAGTTCGGGATGGTGGCAGCCAGGATGTGGCTGTGACCGTCTTCGTGTTGCAGGCCTTCGCCGTTCAGCGTGGTACGGCCGGCTGTGCCGCCGATCAGGAAACCACGGGTGCGGCTGTCGCCTGCTGCCCACGCCAGGTCGCCGATACGCTGGAAGCCGAACATCGAGTAGAAGATGTAGAACGGCAGCATCGGTTGGTTGTGGCTGGAGTACGAAGTACCGGCAGCGATGAAGGAGCTCATGGCGCCCGCTTCGTTGATGCCTTCTTCGAGGATCTGGCCCTTCTTGTCTTCCTTGTAGAACATCACTTGGTCTTTATCGACTGGCTCGTAGAGCTGGCCGACGGAGGAGTAGATGCCCAACTGACGGAACATGCCTTCCATACCGAAGGTACGGGCTTCGTCCGGGATGATCGGCACGATGCGCGGACCGATTTCCTTGTCCTTGACCAGCTGCGCGAGGATCCGCACGAAGGCCATGGTGGTGGAGATTTCACGATCGCCCGAGCCGTCCAGGATAGCCTTGAGGGTATCCAGCGGAGGTGTCGGGATGTTGAAGCTCTTGGCGCGGCGCTGTGGCACGAAACCGCCCAGTGCGGTGCGACGCTCGCTCAGGTAGCGGGCTTCGGCGCTGTTCGGCTCCGGCTTGAAGAACGGCAGGTTTTCCAGCTCTTCGTCCTTGACCGGGATGTCGAAGCGGTCGCGGAACAACTTCAGGCTGTCGACGTCGACTTTCTTGGTGTTGTGCGCAGTGTTCTTCGCTTCGCCGGCACCGGTGCCATAACCCTTGATGGTCTTGGCCAGGATGACGGTGGGTTGTTCTTTGTGGTTGACCGCTTCGTGGTACGCCGCGTAGACCTTGTACGGGTCGTGGCCGCCACGGTTGAGCTTCCAGATCTCGTCGTCGGACAGGTCGGCAACCATCGCCTTGAGTTCAGGCGTGTTGAAGAAGTGTTCACGCACGAACGCGCCGTCTTTGGCCTTGTAGTTCTGGTACTCGCCGTCGATGACTTCGTCCATGCGACGTTGCAGGATACCGTCGACGTCCTTGGCCAGCAGTGGGTCCCAGAAACGGCCCCAGATGACTTTGGTCACGTTCCACTGAGCACCGCGGAACACGCCTTCGAGTTCCTGGATGATCTTGCCGTTGCCGCGAACCGGGCCGTCGAGGCGCTGCAGGTTGCAGTTGATGACGAAGATCAGGTTGTCGAGCTTCTCGCGGCCGGCCAGGGAGATAGCGCCCAGGGATTCCGGCTCGTCGCACTCACCGTCGCCCAGGAAGCACCAGACTTTCTGCTTGCCTTCAGGGATGAAGCCACGGGCTTCCAGGTACTTCATGAAACGTGCCTGGTAGATCGCTTGAATTGGACCCAGACCCATGGAAACGGTCGGGAACTGCCAGAAATCAGGCATCAGCCAAGGGTGCGGGTACGACGACAGGCCGTTACCGTCCACTTCCTGGCGGAAGTTGTTCATGTGTTCTTCGGTGATGCGGCCTTCCATGAACGCACGGGCGTAGACGCCTGGGGAGGTGTGGCCCTGGAAGTAGATCAGGTCGCCGCCGTGTTCGTCGGTCGGGGCCTGGAAGAAGTAGTTGAAGCCGATGTCATACAGGGTTGCGCTGGAAGCGAAGCTGGAGATGTGACCGCCCAGGTCCGAATCTTTCAAGTTCGTGCGCATTACCATCGCCATGGCGTTCCAACGTACCAGCGAGCGAATGCGGCGTTCCATGAACAGGTCGCCAGGCATGCGTGCTTCGTGGGTAACGGGGATGGTGTTGCGGTATGGCGTAGTGATGGCGTAAGGCAGTTGCGAGCCGCTGCGGGTCGCGAGTTCGCCCATACGGGTCATCAGGTAGTGAGCACGGTCTTCGCCTTCTTTGTCGAGAACCGATTCCAGGGCGTCCAGCCATTCCTGGGTTTCGACGGGATCGAGGTCTTGCATGGCTTGCTCCAGGGCGGAAAGGCTACCAGAATCGGTTGCCTGAAGTTTGCGACTGGCCTTGTGGGCAGACGACATAAATTCTTGGATGGCCGAAGGTTGCTTCGGCGTCCTGTAGTTTTACTACAAATCGTCGGCCATTTCAGCCTTTCGAATGTATATACGAGTAGTAAAACTACACAAGACTGAGCGTATGGCTCGGTCTGGCTGGTGAGCATAATCGTTATTGTTGATCTTTTGCGAACAAGAAAAGGTAGAAGTTTAATGTTCCCTGCCAACAACTATGAATTTTCAGCTATTTATAACCTTTGTTCGACAGTCCTTCATGTAGCGCCGGTATCACGTCCACAGCAACAAGCCATTTACGCGCCGATCAAGGATAGACCATGAGCCTGCCAATACTGGCCGAACTGCCGGCCATTCTCTTGCCAAAAGCCCAGCGGGCCGAGCAGTCATTTCGTGACGCCGTGGCCGCGCTGGACGACGATCATGGACTTTCTGCGTGGACGCCGCAACGGTGGGCCGACTTCACCCGCGTGTGCGCCGCCAGTGATTTCGTGATTGAACAGAGTGTTCGTGACCCTTTGATGTTGCTCGAGCTGGTGGCCTGGGGCGAGTTGGACCGTGGTTTCGCGCCCGGCGAGCTGTGTGGGCAGATTGCTGGCGCCGTGCAACAAGCAGAAACAGAAGACCAACTGGGCCGTGTCCTGCGTCGCCAGCGCACGCGCCAGCAGGTGCGCATCATCTGGCGCGACCTGACCCGCCAGGCCGACCTGGTGCAAACCTGCCGTGACCTCTCCGACATGGCCGATGCAAGCATCGACCAGGCTTACCAGTGGCTGTACCTGCGCCATTGCGTACAGTTCGGCACGCCCACCGGGCGCCGCAGCGGCGAGCCGCAGCACATGGTGATCCTCGGCATGGGCAAGCTCGGTGCGGTGGAGCTGAACCTCTCGTCGGATATCGACCTGATCTTCGCCTACCCTGAGGGCGGCGAAACCGTCGGCGTCAAACGCGCCCTGGACAACCAGGAGTTTTTTATCCGCCTTGGTCAAAAATTGATCAAGGCACTTGACCCGATGACCGTCGACGGCTTCGTATTCCGCGTCGATATGCGCCTGCGTCCTTATGGTTCGGCGGGCGCGCTGGTGCTCAGCTTCAACGCGCTGGAACAGTATTACCAGGACCAGGGGCGTGACTGGGAGCGCTACGCCATGATCAAGGCGCGCGTGGTTGCCGGCGACCAGGTGGCCGGTGCGCAACTGCTCGACATGCTGCGGCCCTTCGTTTACCGCCGTTACCTGGACTTTTCCGCCATCGAAGCGCTGCGCACCATGAAGCAGTTGATCCAGCAGGAAGTGCGGCGCAAAGGCATGGCCGACAATATCAAGCTGGGCTCGGGCGGCATCCGCGAAGTGGAATTTATCGCCCAGGCATTCCAACTGATCCATGGTGGCCGCGACCTCAGCCTGCAACAGCGGCCGCTGCTCAAGGTGCTCGGCACGCTGGAGGGCCAGGGTTACTTGCCACCGGCGGTGATTGCCGAGTTGCGCAATGGCTATGAATTCCTGCGTTACACCGAACATGCCATCCAGGCGATCGCCGACCGCCAGACGCAAATGCTCCCGGACGACCCGAAAGATCAGGCGCGCATTGCCTTTATGCTGGGGTTCGCCGACTGGGCCGCGTTCCATGAGCGCCTGATGTACTGGCGCGGGCGGGTGGACTGGCACTTCCGCCAAGTCATTGCCGATCCAGACGAAGAAGAGGGTGAAGAGAGCGAACTGGTCGTGGGCGGTGAGTGGTTGCCGCTGTGGGAAGAATCCCAAGACGACGAAGCGGCCTGCCGCCAATTGGCCGAAGGCGGTTTCAGCGATGCGACCAAGGCCCTCAAAGCGCTGACTGGCCTGCGCAATAGCCCGCAATTGCGTGCCATGCAGCGCCTGGGCCGCGAACGCCTGGATGCATTTATCCCGCGCCTGCTCGCCCAGGCCGTCGAACATGCCAACCCGGACCTGGTGTTGGAGCGCGTGTTGCCGCTGGTGGAAGCTGTCGCCCGGCGCTCCGCTTATCTGGTACTGCTCACGGAAAACCCCGACGCCCTGCGTCGCCTGTTGACCTTGTGCGCCGCCAGCCCGTGGATCGCCGAGCAGATCACGCGCTTCCCGTTGCTGCTCGACGAATTGCTCAACGAAGGTCGCCTGTTCAAGCCACCGTTGGCGCCGGAGTTGGCCGCCGAGCTGCGCGAGCGCCTCACGCGTATTCCCGAAGATGACCTTGAGCAACAGATGGAAGCCCTGCGTCACTTCAAGTTGGCCCACCGCCTGCGCGTGGCCGCGTCGGAAATCGCCGGCAGCCTGCCACTGATGAAAGTCAGCGACTATCTCACCTGGCTCGCCGAGGCCATCCTCGAGCAAGTGCTGGCCCTGGCCTGGCGCCAGACCGTTGCGCGCCACGGCTCGCCGCAGCGGTTGGACGGCACCCTGTGCGATCCTGGGTTCATCATTGTCGGTTATGGGAAAGTCGGCGGGATCGAACTGGGGCATGGTTCGGACCTGGACCTGGTGTTTATCCATGACGGCGACCCGCAGGCTGAAACCGATGGCGCCAAGCCGATCGACGGTGCGCAGTTTTTCACGCGCCTGGGCCAGCGCATCATTCACCTGCTGACCACCCAGACCAACTCGGGCCAGCTGTATGAAGTGGACATGCGCCTGCGACCTTCCGGCGCGTCCGGGCTGTTGGTCAGTTCATTGGGCGCATTTGATCGTTATCAAAAAAATGAAGCCTGGACCTGGGAACATCAGGCCCTGATCCGCGCGCGGGTGCTGGTCGGCAGCCAGGACGTGGGCCAGGCGTTCGAGCAGGTGCGGGCTAAAGTATTGGGGCGCGAAAGGGACTTGGCGAAGCTGCGCCAGGAGGTCAGCGAGATGCGCGCGAAAATGCGTGACAACCTGGGCACCAAGGCCACGACGGCCGGCACCGGCGCCAACGCCTTTGAAGCCACGGCGGCGTTCGACCTCAAGCAGGACGCCGGAGGTATCGTCGATATTGAATTTATGGTGCAATACGCGGCTTTGGCGTGGTCTGCGCAACATCCATCGTTGCTGCGCTACACCGACAATATCCGCATTCTGGAAGGCTTGGAGCAGGTGGGTTTGATGCCCGCCGCCGATGCCCATTTGCTGCGTGAGGTGTATAAGGCCTACCGTTCCGCTGCACACCGCCAGGCCTTGCAGAACGAGGCCGGTACGGTGGCCGGGGATCAGTTCGCCGACGAACGGCGCCAGGTGATGCGAATCTGGCAGGCGCTGGGGTTGAGCTGAAACACTATTAGGGCGGGGAGGCATAAGCCTCCCCGCATCGTTTGTGGAAACTACATGAATATTCTGATCGTTGGGCCCAGTTGGGTCGGTGACATGGTGATGGCGCAGACACTGTTCCAGTGTTTGCGTATGCGCTACCCGGACTGCCAGATCGACGTGCTCGCCCCCGAGTGGAGCCGGCCGATCCTCGAGCGCATGCCCGAGGTGCGCAAGGCCTTGAGCTTTCCGCTCGGCCACGGTGCCCTGGAACTGGCGACCCGCCGTCGCATCGGTAAATCCCTGGCGGGGCAATACGACCAGGCAATCCTGCTGCCCAACTCGCTCAAATCGGCGCTGGTGCCGTATTTCGCCGGCATCCCCAAACGCACCGGCTGGCGTGGCGAATTTCGCTACGTGCTGCTCAATGATGTGCGCACGCTGGACAAAGCCCGCTACCCGCTGATGATCGAACGCTTCATGGCCCTGGCGTACGAGCCGGGTGCCGAGTTGCCCAAGTCGTACCCGCGCCCCAGCCTTCAAATTGACCCGGTGAGCCGCGACGCGGCCCTGGCCAAGTTCGGCCTGGCACTTGATCGTCCGGTCCTGGCGCTGTGCCCCGGCGCCGAGTTTGGCGAGTCCAAGCGCTGGCCGTCGGAGCACTACGCCAAGGTCGCCGAGGCCAAGATCCGCGAAGGCTGGCAGGTGTGGCTGTTTGGTTCGAAGAAGGACCACCCGGTGGGTGAAGACATTCGCCAGCGCCTGATCCCCGGTCTGCGCGAAGAAGCGGTGAACCTCAGCGGCGACACGTCCCTGGCCGAGGCCATCGACTTGTTGTCCTGCGCCGATTCGGTGGTGTCCAACGACTCCGGGCTGATGCACGTGGCTGCCGCGCTGAACCGCCCGCTGGTGGCGGTATACGGTTCCACCTCGCCGGGGTTCACCCCGCCATTGGCCGACCAGGTCGAAGTGGTACGCCTGGGCCTGGATTGCAGCCCGTGTTTTGATCGCACCTGCCGTTTCGGCCACTACAACTGCATGCGCCAGTTGCTGCCGCAGCCGGTGAACGAGGCCTTGCAGCGGTTGCAGGGCTCTGCGGTCGAGGTCCGATAGTTTGCGCGTACTGGTAATCAAGACCTCATCCCTGGGCGACGTGATCCATGCCTTGCCGGCACTGACCGATGCCGCGCGGGCGATCCCCGGCATTCAATTCGACTGGGTGGTGGAAGAAGGCTTCGCCGAGATTCCCACCTGGCATCCGGCGGTCGACAAGGTGATTCCGGTGGCGATCCGCCGCTGGCGCAAAAACCTCTGGCAGACCCTTAAAAGTGGCGAATGGCGGCGTTTCAAGCAACGCATCCAGTCGACCAAATACGACTTGGTGATCGACGCCCAGGGCCTGCTCAAAAGCGCCTGGCTGACCCGCTATGTGCGGGCACCGGTGGCGGGTTTCGACAAGCACTCGGCCCGCGAGCCCATCGCCGCGCGCTTCTATTCCCGGCGCCTGGCCGTGGCCCGTGGGCAACACGCGGTGGAGCGCCTGCGCCAGTTGTTTGCCGTCGCCCTCGGCTACGACTTGCCCAAAGGCCTGGGCGACTATGGCCTGAGCGTCGACAAACTGCTCGGCCTGCCGCCGAAAAAACCGTTCGTGCTGCTGCTGCACGGCACCACCTGGGACACCAAGCATTGGCCCGAAGCCTATTGGCGTGAGCTGGCCGAACGCATGGGGCGACTGGGCGTGGACGTGAAGTTGCCGTGGGGCAACGCTGATGAAAAGGCCCGCGCCGAGCGCCTGGCCCAGGGCCTGCAAAACGCTGAAGTACTGCCCAAATTAAACCTGGCCGGTGTCGCCCGTGTATTGGCCGGCGCTCGTGCTTGTGTGGCGGTGGACACCGGTCTCGGTCACCTCGCTGCCGCGCTGGATGTGCCGACCATTTCCCTGTTCGGCCCGACCAACCCCGGGCTCACTGGCGCCTACGGCAAGGGCCAGATTCATCTGGCGAGTGACTTCCCCTGCGCACCGTGCCTGCAAAAACACTGTACCTACCAACCGACGGCCGACGACCTGCGTCGGTTCGACCTCAAGCGCGAGTCGCCCCTGTGCTTCACGCGCCTGAACCCTGAGCGTGTGGCCAGCCGACTGAGCACGTTGTTATTGGCTGAGGAGCTGCACTGATGCAACTGGCTTTTGTTCTGTACAAATACTTCCCCTTCGGTGGCCTGCAGCGTGACTTCATGCGCATCGCCCTGGAGTGCCAGCAGCGCGGCCATCAGATTCGTGTGTACACGTTGATCTGGGAAGGCGACATCCCGCCTGGCTTCGAAGTGCTGGTGGCGCCGGTCAAGGCGTTCTTCAACCATCGGCGCAATGAAAAACTCAGCGCCTGGATGGAAGCCGACCTGGCCAAGCGCCCGGTTGATCGTTTGATTGGCTTCAACAAAATGCCCGGCCTAGATGTGTACTACGCCGCCGACGGCTGCTTTGAAGACAAGGCGCAAAACCTGCGTCACTCGCTCTACCGCTATTTTGGTCGCTACAAGCACTTCGCCGAGTACGAGCGTGCGGTGTTCGCCAAGGACGCCAAGACGGAGGTCTTGATGATTTCCGAAGTGCAGCAGCCGCTGTTCATCAAGCATTACGACACGCCGCTGGAACGCTTCCACCTGCTGCCGCCGGGCATTGCCCAGGACCGCCGTGCGCCGCCGAATGCCGCCGAGATTCGCGAGGGTTTTCGTCAGGAATTCAACCTCGGCGACGACGACCTGCTGCTGGTGCAAATCGGCTCGGGCTTCAAGACCAAAGGCGTCGACCGCAGCCTCAAGGCCGTGGCTGCGCTGCCGTCTGAGCTGAAAAAACGCACGCGCCTGTTTGTAATCGGCCAGGACGACCCCAAAGTATTCCAACTGCAAAGCGCGACGCTGGGGTTGGGGGACAACGTGCAGTTCCTCAAGGGCCGCAGCGATATCCCGCGTTTCCTGCTGGGCGCCGACCTGTTGATCCACCCGGCGTACAACGAAAACACCGGTACCGTATTGCTCGAAGCCCTGGTGGCCGGGTTGCCGGTGCTGGTCTCGGCCGTGTGTGGGTATGCCCATTACATTGCCGAAGCCGACAGCGGCCTGGTGCTGGATGAGCCGTTCGAGCAGAGCCAGCTCAACCAGTACCTGACGCACATGCTCACCGACACTGCACAGCGCGCGGCCTGGAGCCGCAATGGGTTGGCCTTTGCCGAGACGGCCGACCTCTACAGCATGCCGCAGCACGCTGCGGATGTGATTCTGGCGGAGCCAAAACGATGAAATTGATGCTTGCCGAACCGTTCAAGACGTTGTGGGCCGGGCTTGATGCCTTTGCCGAAGTCGAGAAACTGCAAGGCCAGGTCTTCCGTGAGTTGGCGGCGCGTCGCACGTTACGCACCGAGGTCGCTGGCCGCCCGTATTTTGTGAAAATCCACCGTGGCATTGGTTGGGCGGAAATCTTCAAGAACCTGATCACCGCCAAGTTGCCGGTACTGGGTGCCGGCCTGGAGTGGGACGCCATCCACCGCTTGCAGGCGCTTGGCGTACCGACCATGACCGGTGTGGCCTTCGGCGAAAAAGGCAGCAACCCGGCAGACCAGCACTCGTTCATCATCACCGAAGAGCTGGCGCCGACCGTCAGCCTCGAAGACGTGACCCTTAACTGGGTCGCCGAACCGCCAACACCTGCGTTGCGCCACGCCCTCACGGCCGAGTTGGCGCGCATGGTCGGCGACATGCACCGGGGTGGCGTCAATCACCGCGATTGCTACCTGTGCCACTTCTTGCTGGACACCTCCAGCCCCATCGACGCGAACAACATCAAGCTGTCGGTGATCGACCTGCACCGCGCCCAACTGCGTGCCCATCTGCCGTTGCGCTGGCGCGACAAGGACCTGTCCGCGCTGTACTACTCGGCGCTGGAGATCGGCCTGACCCGTCGCGACAAACTGCGCTTCCTCAAGGGTTACTTCCGCCAGCCATTGCGCCAGATCCTGGCCGAGCAGTCGGCATCGTTGAGCCTGATGCAGCGCAAGGCCGACAAGCTGTATGCGCGCAAGCAACGTTACGGGGACGCGATCTGATGGCGGGTTGGAACCTGGAACCTGCTTACGCCACCCTGGCGGATGATTTTGGAAGCCTCGAAGCGGTATTCGCCCTGCAAGGCGAGCGGCTGACCCGCGACCCGTTGTCGGAAGTGATCCGCGTGGAGCGCGGCGGGATCAATTACTACGTCAAGCGCTACACCGGCGCCGGCAAGGGCCTGCGGCGTTACCTGGGCAAGCCGCGGGTCAAGTCCGAATGGCAGAACCTCAAGCGTTTCGCCAAGTGGGGCATTCCCACCGCTGACGTCGTGGCCTGGGGGCTGGAGCGTAAGGGCCTGGCCTACGAACGCGGCGCGATGATCACGCGCGAGTTGCCGAAAACCGAAGACCTTTCGGTATTGGCCGAGCGTAACGATGCACGCTTGCGCGACCCCAAGTGGGTCGACGCGGTGAGCCGCCAGCTCGCCGAATACACGCGCACCATGCACGATCACCGCTTTACCCATAACGACTTGAAGTGGCGCAACCTGCTGATCGACGACCAGTCCACGCTGTACCTGATCGATTGCCCCAACGGCGATTTCTGGCGCGGGTTCTGGCTCAAGTACCGTATCACTAAAGACCTGGCCTGCCTGGATAAGGTGGCCAAGTATCACCTGTCCGCCACCCAGCGCCTGCGCTTCTACCTGCAGTACCGTCAGAGCCGGCACCTGAGTGCGTCGGACAAACGGCGTATTCGCCACGTGGTGAAGTTTTTCGAGGGACGCGAATGAGTGATTTCCTGGCGGCTGAAGACCGTGCGCTGCTGGAGCGCAACGGCCTGGCGACGTTCGACGCCTTGTGGGCCAAGCAGCTGGAGGCGGTGGACGAGCCCAATACCAGCCGTGGCGGCTGGAGCAGTGTGTTTCGCCTGGAGCTCGACGGCCACGGCTACTACCTCAAGCGCCAGAGCAACTACCTGACGCGCAGCCTGCACCGTCCGTTTGGCGAGCCGAGTTTTTCCCGCGAATTTCGCAATATCAGCCGTTACCGCACCCTTGGCATTCCAGCGTTGCAGGCGGCGTTCTACGGGGAGCGCAAGGTCGCTGGCGAGCACCGCGCGATGCTGCTGACCCGCGCGCTGGACGGTTGGAATGACCTGGATTCCTTGCTGGAGCAGTGGTCGCAACTGAGCGACGCCCAGCACCGTGCAATCCTGCTGGCCTGCGGCCAACTGGCACGCCGGCTGCACAGCGTCGGCCAGGTGCACGGCTGTTTTTACCCCAAGCATATTTTCCTGCAGGCGACCGGTGACGGTTATGCCGCGCAATTGATCGACCTGGAGAAAACCCGCCCGTTGTTGTTTGGCTGGCGTGACCGTGTCAAGGACCTCGAGCCGCTGTTGCGCCGGGCGCCGCAGTGGTCGGACGCGCAGGTGCGTCAGCTGTTGGCCGCTTACCTCGATCAGCCTGAGGACAGTGCACTGGTCGGCAGTTGGCTGCAGCGCCTGACGGCCCGACGTAGCCACAAGGAGAACCGTTGATGCGCCTGTCCGAGCTGAAAAGCGCCGGCCGCACCCCGAGCCTGCCCCTCACCCTGGACCTGGCGGATGCCGCAGGCCCTGGCCAACTGCAACTGCTCAGCCTGCTGCGCGTGTTGCCGGGCGAGCGGTATGTCGGCGCAGCGGTATGGCGCGGGCGTCCGGTACTGGCCAAGTTATTGGTGGGCAGCAAGGCCGCGCGGCACTTCCAGCGTGAACTCAGCGGCGTGCGTTTGCTGGCCGAGCAAGGCCTGACCACGCCATTGTTGTTGGCCGATGGCTTGCAGGAAGGCGAGGGCGGCTGGCTGCTGTTCGAATTCATCGAGGGCGCCGAGAGCTTGGCTAATGCCTGGCAGGCCGTCGAAGCGTTGCCGCCGTTGGCTGACGAACAAACCGCCGTGCTGGCTGAAGCGTTGGGTGCGATAGCGCAGATGCACACCAAAGGGCTGTGGCAGGAAGACCTGCACCTGGACAACCTGCTGCGTCAGAACGGCAAGCTGTATTTGATCGACGGTGCCGGGATTCGCGTCGAAGAGGCCGGCAAGCCGCTGTCGCGCAACCGCGTGCTGGAAAACCTCGGGGTGTTTTTCGCTCAGTTGCCAAAAAACCTCGAGCCGTTTACCGAAGAACTGCTGGTGTACTACCTGCTGAGCAACGGCGAGCACGCCCTGCCGCTGGAAGCCCTGGAGAAACAGGTGCGCAAAGTCAGCGCCTGGCGCCTCAAGGACTTTTTGAACAAGATCGGCCGCGAATGCACGCTGTTCAGCGTGGTGCGTGGCGCCTTTGCCTTGCGCGCGATTCGTCGTGAAGAAGCGCCGGCGATGTTGCCGGTGCTTGAGCAGGCCGATGCGCTGCTGGACCAAGGCCATTTGTATAAAACCGGCGGCGCCGCCAGCGTCGCCAAAGTCGAGGTCGCTGGCCGGCCGCTGGTGATCAAGCGCTACAACATCAAGGGTTTTGCCCATTGGCTCAAACGTTTCTGGCGCCCGAGTCGAGCCTGGCATTCCTGGCGCGAAGGCAACCGCCTGGCGTTCCTCGGTATTGCCACGCCAAAGCCGCTGGCCGTGCTGGAGAAGCGCTTTTTCTGGCTGCGCAGCCGCGCGTACCTGATCACCGAATACCTGCCGGGCCCGGACATCATCGAACGCTTCGCGCCGTATGTTGAAAGCGGTGAAGCGCCGGAAAACGAACTGCAGGCGCTGGATCACCTGTTCGCCGAACTGATCCGCGAGCGCATCAGCCATGGTGACTTCAAGGGCCACAACCTGTTCTGGGACCAGGACCGCTGGTCGCTGATCGACCTTGATGCGATGTGCCAACACACCTCCGCCGCCAGCTTCGCCCCGGCGTATGCCAAGGACCGTGCGCGGTTCATGCGTAATTGGCCTGAGAGCAGTGCGTTGTATCAACTGATTGATCAGCGCTTGCCTAAGCAGGTGAGCTGATCCTCCCTGTGGCTTGCCAGCGATCGCAGTCGGGTAGGCTCCGGGCTCATCTGGTGTAAAACAGTCCAAATGTGGGAGGGGGCTTGCTCCCGATGAGGGAGTGTCAGCTGATACATCTGTGGCTGATCCACCGCTATCGGGAGCAAGCCCCCTCCCACCGTTTGATCTGCATGTATCCAGCTGTTGCCTGAGCAACAGCAATCGGGCAGTTGATGGTCAATAGCGACAGCTTTTTTTATCGCGTGTTTCTATCCATTTGATTTTGCAGGATAAAAATCCTGGCACGGGCTCTGCAATGTCACTGGGTGAACCCTTTCACCGGTGGCTCAGGAGCCCTGTATGCCTTCCAGCCTTTCCTCGTTTTCCCGTTTGATCTGCCTCGGCGCCGCGCTGTTGTTGAGCGGCGCGGCCTATGCCGCGGACGGTGACGACGCCGTGCCGTCCCTGGCCGGCAAGCGCATCGCTGTGAGCATGACCGGCACCAGTCACTACTTCGATATCAAGGCATTCCAGGCGCAGGTCGATGAGATCAAGCGCCTGGGCGGCACGCCGATCACCCTTGATGCCGGGCGCAACGACAAGAACCTGGTGACGCAGCTGCAAACCGTGGTCACCCAGAAGCCCGACGCGGTGATCCAGACCCTCGGCACCCTCAGCGTGATCGACCCCTGGCTCAAGCGCATCAGCAAGGCCGGCATTCCGCTGTTCACCATCGACGCGCCGTCGCAATACAGCCTCAACAACACCACCTCCGATAACGTCGCCACCGGCAAGGCGCTGGCCGATCAGCTGATCAAGGACGCCGGCGGCAAGGGCAAGATCCTGGTGTTCAACGGCTTCTACGGCGTGCCGGTGTGTGCGATCCGTTATGACCAGTTGAAGCTGGCACTCAAGGACCACCCGCAGTTGGAGATCATCCAGCCCGAGTTGCGCGATGTGATCCCCAATACCGTGCAGGATGCCTATTCCCAGGTGTCGGCACTGCTCAACAAGTACCCGGCGGGCAGTGTTTCGGCAATCTGGTCGGCGTGGGACATCCCGCAGTTGGGCGCGAGCAAGGCGTTGATCGATGCCAAGCGTACCGAGATCAAGACCTATGGCGTCGACGGTACCCCCGAAGTGCTCGCGCTGCTCGGCCAGGCGAACTCGCCGGTCGGTGCAGTGGTGGCGCAACAACCGGCGCTGATCGGCAAGACCGCCGTGCAGAACGTGGCGCGTTACCTGGCCGGGCAACGTGACTTGCCCAAGGAGACCCATGTGGCCACGTTGCTGACCACCGCCGGCAACCTGGCGCAGGTCCAAGCACTTCGGGGTGACTGATGGCAGCGTTGCACCTGCAGAATCTGCACAAACGCTTTGGCGCCACGCTGGCGCTGGACGATGCGAGCCTCAAGGTCGAGCGCGGCACCATCCATGGCCTGGTCGGCGAGAACGGCGCAGGCAAGTCGACGTTGATCAAGGTGCTGGCCGGCATCCACAAGGCCGATGCCGGGCAGGTGAGTATCGACGGTCAGTCGTACGCCGCACTGTCACCGCGTCAGGTCGACGCATTGGGTGTGCAGTTCATCCATCAGGAGCGCCTATTGCCAGCGAGTTTTACCGTGGGCGAGGCGTTGTTTTTCGGCCATGAACTGCGCCGTGGGCCGTTTGTGGATCGGCGTCGACAGCAGCGTGAAGCCGATCGTTTGCTGGCCGAATATTTTGATGTGCAGCTGCCTGCCGGCGCGCTGGTGGGCGAGCTGAACAGCGCCGAGCGCCAGGTGCTGCAAATCACCCGGGCGTTGATTCGCCAGCCCAAGATCCTGGTGTTCGATGAACCCAGCGTCGCGCTGGTCAAGCGCGAGGTCGACCAGTTGCTGCGCATCGTCAAGCGCCTGCGCGACCAAGGCTTGTCGATTCTGTACATCTCCCATTACCTGCAGGAAATCGACAGCCTGTGCGATGAGGTCACGGTGCTGCGCAATGGCCGCGATGTAGCGGTGGTGCAGCCTCGGCATACGTCCAGCGCCGAGATTGCGCGGCTGATGGTCAACCGCGAGGTGCAGGAGATGTACCCCAAGGTGAAGGTCGAGCTGGGCGAGCCGTTGTTGCAAGTGCGCGGGCTGAGCCTGGCGCGGCGCTACCGGCAGATTGACCTGGAAGTGCGCCGCGGTGAAATCGTCGGCCTGACGGGGCTGGTGGGGTCGGGCGCCAAGGCGTTGTTCAAGACCCTGTTTGGCGTCGAGCAGGCTGACAGTGGCAGCGTTCATCTGCACGGGCGGTTGCTGCGCCTGCGCTCGCCAGGCCAGGCGATTGCCGAGGGCATTGCCTTGGTGCCCGAGGAGCGTCGTAGCCAGGGGATTGCGCCGGTTCTGTCGGTGTTGGAAAACCTCACGCTGGCGGGGCTGTGCCGGTTCAGCCGCTGGGGCTTGTTGAGTCGCGCCAAAGAGCAGGCGGAAAGCTTGCGGCTGATGGAGGAATTGGCGATCAAGGCGCCGGGTCCGCACGCGGCGGTCAGCCAGCTCAGTGGCGGCAACCAGCAGAAGGTTGCCCTGGGGAAATGGCTGAGCCGTCGCTCGGCCGTGTACCTGCTTGATGAGCCGTGTGTGGGCGTGGATGTCGGCGCCAAAGTCGAGATCTATCGTTTGATCGGGCGTCTGGTGGAGGAGGGGGCGGCGGTGTTGGTGTTGTCGTCGGACTTGCCCGAATTGCTCGGGATCAGCGATCGCATCCTGGTGCTGCATCGCGGTGAGATGGCCGGTGAGTTTCGTGCGGGAGAAGCCGACAGCGACCAGTTGCTGGCGTGTGCCACCGGCGCTGTACCGGCCGCCGCTGCGCCGGTGCGGGAGGTCGAGCATGCTTGAAGCCATACTGCGACGGGGTTCGGTGGGGGTGTTTCTGGCGATTCTCGTGGGGTTTGCCGTGGCGGCGCCGAATTTCTTGTCGGTGGGCAACCTGGCGAATGTGTTCAGCCAGTCGGCGATTCTTGGTGTGCTGGCCTTCGGGTTGACCTGCGTGATCATCGGCGGAGGTTCGAATGTGGTCTCCGGTGGGCTCGACCTGTCGCTGGCGGCCAACCTGGGGTTGTGCGCGGCGGTATTCAGCCGTCTCAACAATGCCGGCCTGGAGCTCTGGCTGACCGTGCTGCTGACCCTGGGCTGCGGCCTGGCGGTCGGCCTGCTCAATGGACTGGCCGTGGTAGTGCTGCGTTTGCCGCCGCTGTTGGCGACGCTGGCGAGCATGAACGTGCTGGCCGGGCTGGAACTGGTGTTGACCGAAAACACCGTGGTGTCCACTGACTCGCCGCTGCTGGATGTGCTCAGTGGCGGCACTGGGTTAGGTGTGCCTGCCTTGGCATGGGTGCTGTTGGTAACGGCGGCGCTGCTGACCTTGTTGATCCAGCATTCGCCCTACGGGCTGCGCCTGCACGCCGTCGGCGAATACCCCCAGGCGGCCGAAGCGGCGGGCATTCGTGTGCCTGGCTATGTGCTGTCGAGTTACCTGTTGTCGGGACTGTCTGCCGCCGTGGCGGCGTTGTGCTCGGCGGCGTTTTTCAGCGGCAGTACCACTGGGTCGGGCGACATGCTGTTGTCGGTGGTGGCGATTGCGTTTCTTGGCGTGGTGTTTTCCCGCCGGCTGGTGGCAAGCATTCCAGGTACGTTGCTGGCGGCGCTGTTGATCGGGTTTCTGATCAATGGCTTTCAACTGCTTAACCTGTCGAACTTCTGGGTCAATGGTGTGCAGGGCGTGTTGATCTTGTCGGTGGTCGCGGCGTCCAGCGCGCTTAACCGGGGAGCGACGGTATGAACCTGCGCGCCTGGTTACCGCTGACATTACCCCTGGTGTTCACGCTGATCGTCGGCGTGTTTGCGTTGCAGGCGCCGGGCTTCCTCAGCGCCGGCAACCTGCAAAGCCTGTTATTGAACAATTTCGTGTTGCTGGCGATTGTGGCCATCGGCATGACCTACGCCGTGGCGGCCGGCGGCATTGATCTGTCGGTGGGCACGGCGTTGGACTTCGCCAGTTTCAGCTTTGTGGTGCTGCTCAATGGCGGGCATGGCTGGGCGTTTGCCGCGACCGGTGCGTTGCTTGCCGCGCTGCTGGTCGGCCTGGTGAACGCGGGGCTGATCGCCGGGCTGCGGATCAGCCCGTTCCTTGCCACCCTGGGCACGTTGTTCATCGGCACCAGCGCCCAGCAATTGCTCTCGGACGGGGGCCAGCCCATCTATATCGTCCAAGGTTTGAAACCTGAACTGACAGGGCTGGCGCCGTTGTCGATCGTGTTGGGGCTGGCGCTGTACTACGGTGTGGCACTGGCGCGCGGACGCCTGGGACGGGAGCTGCTCGCACAAGGTACGCAGCCGCTGCTGGCGTATTACTCAGGGTTGTCGGTGCGGCGTATCGTCACCGTCGTGGCCTTGGCCACTGCGTTGGCGTGTGGGGTGGGCGGGGTGCTGCTCAGCTCAACGGTCAGCGCCTATGTGCCGCTGTCCGGCAACGCATTTTTGCTCAACGCGATTGGCGCGGTGTTCATCGGCACAACCCTGAGCCGACAGGGTCGGGCGAATATTCCAGGGACCCTGCTGGGCGTGCTGTTCATCAATGTAATCGCCAACGGCCTGCTGCTGATTGGCTGGAATTTCTACTGGCAGCAGGTGGCAACCGGTGTGCTGATTTTCGGGGTGTTGACCTTCAGCTTTGCCAGTCGGCGCCTGCTTGAGCGCTATTGATCGGCGCTATTGTGCGTTGACCAGCGTCGTGCGGGTTGTGTATTTGCCCTTGACGACGTCCTGCTGGGTGAAGAAATACCCGTAGTCCTGCAGGTACATGACGGTGCTGGTCGCCTGGTAGTTATCACCCGTCGTGGTGCAATTGAGCGCCTTGGCAGTGCCACTCAGCGTCGAGTTGATGTCGCTGGCCGGCACTTCGCGTGCTACCACACACGTCGCGTCGCGGGACAGCACGCGGTCCTCTTCAGCCGTGTTGCGATTGAGCTCTTTGAGCTTGAACCCCAGCGTTGTCCCGATCGGCATGCGCTTCCAGTCGCCGCTGAAACTGAGTTGCTCAACCGTGCTGGCGGCCGAGACGTTCATCCCGCGCAGTTCAAATTCGCTTTGGAAGGTCAGGCTGAACAAACCTCGGAATGTCGTGATGTTGGCACTTGAGAATTGAGTGGCACGGCGGAGTTTAAGCAGGTTGTTCCCCGCCCCGGGCTCAATGAACACCTCAGTGCGCAAGCTGGAGGAACCCAATTCGCGCTTCTCCACAAGGTGGTGCAGAGGCTTGGCTGGGGCGGGCATGCCCAGTGCGGAGATCGCCTCCGTCACCGTTGCCGGGACAGGCGCGGGTGTCAGGGTTTGCATGAGCTTGGTGCGCGTAACGGCTACCGGCAGCTGCGCTGCTGTTGGCGAGCACGCGGCCTTGAGCAGGGTCCGGGTGTCCGCCTCGGCGGTGCTGAAGGGCTGGTCGATGGGAACGGCTACCACGTTGCCGAAGGTCACGGTGTTTTTCGGCGTGAGGCTGAAGGCGGCCAGGGTCCGATAGGTCTGGCGGCTGCAACTGACCTCCCAGTGCAGGCGGGTCTGGGCATAGGGCATTTTTTTGAGTGTATTGATCAGGATGAGCGGCTCATCGTAGGCGCCCCAGAACTCGATTTTCTCGCCCACGGTCTTGAGGCTGGCACGGTCGATCAACAATTGGCGTTGGGTGTCTGTCGTGCTGACGAGGCGCCAGTCCGGGCGCGGCGTGCGGGCGCACGCGTCGGTAAAACTGGCGTTCTGTTGCAGTTCGCCGATCACTTCCGGCGCCAGGTTGCGCATGACGGTGATGCGCGTGGGCTGGCCATCGGCACCTGGGGTGCCGGGGGCCTCCATATACAACAGGCTCCCGCTCGGGATGGCACAGGACGCCTGAAGCTGTGCGATATCCGGCACGGCGACATTGTCGGTCAGTGTGACGTGAACCTGGTAACTGAGGTCGTCGCCGTCACGCATGACCGAGTCGGCCAGCAGCGGCTTCTTGAGCATGTCTTTATACGGGGCCTCGGCCGTGCCGCCGTGCTTCATGCCCTGCACGCCACAACCACTGAGCAGACCCAGGGCGACGATAACCGCGATGTGTTTCATGAGCGTTCCTTGCAGAGAAGACAGGTGATCAGGGACTTTCGACCGCCCGCAGGGTTTTTTGTGCGGGCGCACTGATCAGAATTGGTATTCCGCACCGGCGCCTGCATACCAAGAGCGCCCTGGCGCCGCTTCGTAGTAGCGGTTGTTGCCGTCGCCGACGATCACTGAGCCGACGTACTGGCGGTCGAGCAGGTTATCCAGGCGCAGGGTCTGGTGGAAGGTCCAGTGTTCGACCTTCTGTTCGAAACGGGCGCGCCAGTTGAATACGCTGTAGGCCGGTGCGGCGTGCTGGCTATTGGTGTCCTCGACGTAGACCTTGCTGCGGTACAGGCCTTCGATGGCAGTGCTGACCCAGTCGCGGGGTTTCCAGTTCAGCTCGGCGAACAGCGTGGTTTGCGGCACGCCGGGCAGGTAGTTGCCTTTGTCCACAGCGGTGCTGCCGCCGCTGACGAAGTCACTGTCGTAGGTGGCTTGCAAGCGGGTGTAGGCGAGGTTGGCGGTCCACTGTTCGCTGAGTTGGCTTTCGACGCCCAGTTCGAAGCCGCGACGCAGGGTGCGGCCGGCGTTTTGGTAAGTGGTACGGCCGCCGCTGGATTGCTGTACCACCAACTCGTCTTCGGTGGTGATTTGGAAGATGGCGGCGTTGACGCGGGTGTCCTGTCCGACCCGCGCCTTCACGCCGATTTCATATTGTTTGCTGACCGATGGCTTGAGCGCGAAGTTGAAACCGTTGACGGTGCTGGAATACGCCGATTCGGCCTGGGTTGGGGTTTCGAAACCCTTGCCTGCGCTGACGTAACCGTGCAAATCCTCGGTGAAGGCGTACATAACGCTGACCGACGGAGTGTTCTTTTGGTACGTCTTGCTGCCGCTGTCGTTACCGTCGCTGAGAAAGTGGTCGTCCACCTCCATTTCCATGGTGCTGTGGCGCAGCCCTGCTTGCAGGGTCCAGTCACCCAGCAGCCAGTTGGCTTGAACGAACGGGTCGAGGCTGGTGGCGGTGTCGATTTCGTCACGGCCCAGGGCACCTTTGACACCCTGCACACCGTTGACGGTGTTGGAGTAGCCTTGGCGATCATCCACGCTGCGGTCGTAATCGAGGCCAGCAATCAGCGTCAGATCGCCAGGAGCGCTGGTGATGGGTTGAAGCCAGTGTATGGAGCCGCCGTAGAACTTACGGTCAAAAGCCACCACGCCGCCACGGGCGTTCGCAGGGTTGATCGCGCCACTGCTGGGAAACCTGTCGGGAATCGACAAATACTGAATCACACTCCGCCGCCCCGTATACCCATTCACCTGCAGCGTCGCATCCCCGAAATAGCGCGCGTAATTCATGCCCAATTGCTGGTGATCGATGCTTTTACGCGTGTTGTACGTCAGCGCGTTGGCACTCACCGAGCGCGGATCAGCCTTGTACGCCGCCCACGTCTGCCCCAGCGGGTCCTGCGTGCCGTTCTGCTCCAGGCTGCTGTAGATCAGCGCCAGCTTGCTGTCGTCATCCGGGCGGAAGTTGAGCTTGGCAAAGGTCTGGTCTCGCCGCGCGCTGCTGTGGTCGCGATAGCCGTTGGTGTCCATCCGCGAGGCGTCCAGCACGAAACCTGCGCCGTTGGCGGCGCCTTCGGCGGTCAGGTGGTTTTTGTTCAGGCCGTCGCTGCCCACCAGGGTCTCGGCGCCGATACGGGGCGAGCCTTCGCCGTCGCGGGAGAACATCTGGATCACGCCGCCGGCATTGCTGCCATACAAGGTGGCTGCCGGGCCGCGCAGCACTTCGATACGTTCGGCGGTGTCGAGGTTGAACGTGGCTGCCTGGCCCTGGCCATCCGGGGTGCTGGCGGGAATACCGTCGGCGATCAGCTTGAGTCCGCGCACGCCGAAGGCCGAGCGGGCGCCGAAACCACGGGAAGAAATCTGCAGGTCCTGGGCATAGTTCTGACGGTTCTGCACCACCAGTCCGGGCACGCGGGATAGGGCTTCGGAGGCGTTGATGCCCAATTGGCCGTCGCTGATCTGCTCGTGGCTGATGCCGTCCACCGAGTAGGGCAGATCGAAGGTCGGGCTGGCGCTGCGCGAGCCGGTGACGACGCTGGGGTCGAGGATCAGGGCTGTGTCGTCTGCCTGGGCGGTGTCGCACAAGGCGAGCAGGCTGGGCAGCAACAGGGTAAGACGGGTGAGGTTGTTCATGAGTCAGCCGGAATCCGTGGCGCTTAGTGTGTAAACGCGCAAAAGGTCGCGAGTTTAGTGAGTCAGGCGATTTTTATCATTTAGGAATCAGCCTACGGTGCGAATCGGTGCTTTTACACCAACGATGTAAGCCTGATAGACCTCGGTGCCGGTGCCGGTGCCGTCCCTATCATCGCCATCGAATTCGTGGCCTCCGGCGTGCTGGACACGCGGGTGCTGCCCTACACGATCTACCGTCAAAACAAGGACGGCAGCATCGAGATCTTCCGCTAGTCCCTCTTGACGCTTGCCGCTAACAGTTTCCCACCTCTTTTACGCTATAATCCCGCCCTTTAGCTGTTTCCTGCCCAGGCGGGAAGCACACTTTTTTCAGGCGCAACCCGCCTGCATGCAGACTAAAAGAGGCTAGACCCCTGTGGCATTGACGATTCTTGGCCTGTCCGGCGCCCTTAGCCATGATCCTTCCGCAGCCTTGTATATCGACGGCAAGCTGATCGCGGCCGCCGAAGAAGAGCGCTTTGTGCGCGACAAACATGCAAAGAACCGCATGCCCTACGAGTCGGCGAAGTTCTGCCTGGAGCAGGCCGGCATCAAGCCTTCCGACGTTGACGTGGTGGCGATCCCGTTCGCCCCGATCAGCCTGTTCGGCGAGGCGCGCTGGCACTACGCCAAACGTTACTGGTACGCCCCGGACCGCGCCCTCGACGCGATCCTGATGGGCAACCGTCGCTACAAGCGCTATCGCAACAAGATCGTCTGGTGCCTGGAGCAACTGGGCTTCGATCCGAAGAAAATCAAGATCGAGCCGGTTGAACACCACCTGGCCCACGCTTCCAGCGCCTACCACTGTTCCGGCTTCCAGGAAAAAACCGCGATCCTCGGTATCGACGGTAAAGGTGAGTACGCCACCACGTTCTTCGGCTACGGCGAAAACGGCAAGATCCACAAGATCAAGGAATTCTACGATCCGGACTCCCTCGGCGGCCTGTACGGCGCGATCACCGAGTTCCTCGGTTTCGAGATGCTCGACGGTGAGTTCAAGGTCATGGGCATGGCGCCGTACGGCGACGCCAGCAAATACGACTTCTCGCGCCTGGCCTCCTTTGAAAACGGCGAACTGGTGATCAACACCGACTACGCCAATGTCATCGGCCTGCGCCGTTATAAAGAGAAGGGCAAGGGTTTCTACTTCTCGCCCAAGCTGATCGAGTGGCTGGGTCCGAAGCGCGAAGGCGATATCGCCGACGAGCCGTACATCCACTACGCGGCCAGCATGCAGGCGCTGTTCGAGAAGCTGGCCCTGCAGATGATCGACCACTACCTGGGCGACATCCTCAAGGACACCGGCAAGCTGGCCTTCGCCGGCGGTTGTGCACTGAACGTCAAGCTGAACCAGAAGATCATCGCCCGTGACGACGTGAAAGAGCTGTTCGTGCAGCCGGCGTCCGGCGATGCCGGCACCGCGGTAGGTGCGGCGGCCTATGTGTCCCACGCCCGTGGTGTGCCGGTCGAGAAGATGGAACACGTCTACCTCGGCCCGTCCTACAGCAACGAAGACGTGATTGCCGCGTGCGCCAAGCACGAGAGCAAGCCGAACTGGCGCAAGATCGAAAACATGCCTAAGCGCATCGCCAAGATCATGGTCGACGGCAACCCGGTGGCCTGGTTCCAGGGGCGCATGGAGTTTGGCCCGCGTGCCTTGGGCGGTCGTTCGATCATCGGTTGCCCTAGCGCTACCGGCGTGGCTGACCGCATCAACCACCAGATCAAGTTCCGCGAGCGCTGGAGGCCTTTCTGCCCGTCGATGCTCGACACCGTGGCCCCGCAGATGATCAAGGTCGATCACCCGGCGCCGTTCATGACCTTCACCTTTGAAGTGTCGGAAGAGTGGAAAACCCGCGTGCCGGAAGTGGTCCACGAAGATGGCACCTCCCGCGCCCAGGTGCTCAAGCGCGAGTACAACCCGCGCTACTACGACATGATGAAAGAGCTGGAAGTACTGACCGGTAACGGCGTGTCGCTGAACACCTCGCTCAACCGTCGTGGCGAAGCGATGATCTGCTCGCCGACTGACGCGCTGAACATGTTCTTCGGCTCTGACCTGCAGTACCTGATCATGGAAGACATCCTGGTCGTCAAGGACGGCGTGGACCCTTATGACGCTGTGGTCTAAATGCTGAACCGCTTCCAGGCTTGGCGTGAGCGTGGCTGGGCGCCTGTCGAGGCCGAGGTTTACGCCCAGGCCTGGCAGCGGTTTGGCGGCAGCGTGGCGACCCATCCGCAGGTTGTCGAGCGGTTGGCGAACCTGGCGCAGATTCCGGTGCGTTACCTGGGCTGGGAGCAGGACGGCGAACTCAAGGGGGCAATTGCCACCTGGGGACGCGACCTGGCCCTGTCCAAGGACGTGCTCAAGCGCAGTGGCAAGAAAGGCCTGTTTGACCTCGGCAATGCCGAGATCATCCTGCCGATCGCCGCCGATGCGCAGTTGCCGGTGCGCCATCGTGGGCGCTACTTGTCAGCGCTGAACGAGGGCCGCATCAGCACCCTCAAGCCGCAGGCCGAGCAGTTGGCCATGGCGCGCACTCCCGAAGACCTGTCGAAGAAATTTCGCTACAACCAGCGCCGCGAATTGCGTCTGCTGGAAGAGGCGGGTGGCGTGGTGCGGGCGGTGAATGAGTTCTCCAGTACGGAACTGGCGGCCATCTACTGCGATCTGTTCCAGCGCCGCTGGGGTTTCCCCGCCACCGGCGCCGAGCGCCTGGCTGAGGTGCTGGCGTTGCTCAAGGATTTCCTGATGGGCTCGGTGCTGTTTCTCAACGATGCGCCGATTGCCGTGCAGCTGGTGTATCGCGTCGAGTCGCCTGAGTGGGTCAGCATTGAATACGTCAACGGCGGTGTCGACCCTGAAACCCGAGCATTCAGCCCCGGCAGCGTACTGAGTTTTCTCAATACGCAAAGCGCCTGGGAACAGGCGCGGGCGGTGGAGAAACCGCTGCGCTTTTCCTTCGGGCGTGCCGACCGCGAGTACAAGGAGCGCTGGTGCAACCCAGTGCCGGTGTTCAGCGTATGAGCCGTAAACAGCAACTGCTCAAGCGCCACCGCCGCAATAAACGCATTGCGCTGCTGATCGGCCTGCTCGTGTTGATTGCGGCCGGCGTGCTGGTGGCCTGGTGGCTGCCGTTGATCCTCGCGATTGTGCTGTGGGTGGCCCATGAAGCCTGGTTTGCCGACCATCTGTTTTATTCGCCCAAGGATGACTACCACTACCGTTTTGCGTCGAGTGGCCAGCAGGTCGGCTTGCGTCTGGAAGGCGGCAAGTTGCTCGCCGATACGCCGCTCGAGCTGGCTGGCGATGAAACGCTGATCGTCGAAGTACAGCTCAAAAGCAACCTATGGGGCCGTTTCTTTGATCCTGCGGTTGAGTTTCCGGACGATCGCCAGGCGTTCGAGCGCGGCGTGGCCGGCAAGCGTTACCTCAACCTCACCGGTTCGGCGGCGGCATTGGCCGGCGGTGAACTGCGCCTGCGCGGTCGTTTTTGCCGCGTGATCGGCCAGCCTGTCTTGTGGGTCTTTCGTCAGCCGGACGCTGCCCGCCAGCGGGTGATGGTGATCGCGCCCCATGCCGACGATGCCGAACTGGCCGCTTTCGGCCTGTATGGCCAGGCCGATGAAAGCTGGATCGTGACCCTGACCGCCGGTGAAATCGAGGCCGAACACTATCAGCAGATGGGCATGCCCCCGGCTGAAGCGGCGCGAATCAAAGGGCGCCTGCGTGCCTGGGACAGCATTGCCGTGCCGCGTTGGGCCGGCGTGCCCGAGGCGCACTGCGTGCAGTTGGGGTACTTTTGCCTGCAGCTGCCGGCTATGCGCGACGCCCCCGATCAGCCCCAGGTCTCGCGCGAAGCGCAGCTGGACGATACGCGGCTGTTCCGCCAGTTCAATGCCTTGGCGTTGCCGGGCGATGTGGACGGCGCGCCGACCTGGGACAACCTGATTGCCGACCTGCGCGCGCTGCTGCTCAAGGCGCGCCCCGAGGTGATTGTGTTGCCGACGCCGGTGCTCGACCCTCACCCGGACCATATTTGTGCGCACACTGCGGTGGTGCAAGCGTTGCAGGGGCTTGAGTGGCAACCGGGCACCTTGCTCGGCTATGCCAACCATCTGCATGATAACGACCGCTGGCCCATGGGTGATTCAGGCGCCGGCATCGCTTTGCCGCCGCAGTTCGATGCCGCCCAGGTGCTGGAGCCTTATTGCCGGGTGCTGAGCCTGAGCCAGCAGCAAGACAAGGCCATGGCGTTGGGCATGATGCATGACCTGCAGCCCCGTGCGCCGTTCAAGCGTCGGGTACGTCGCCTGTTGCAGCAATTACTGGCGGGGCGTGGTCCATCGCCTTACGGCGAGAACGAATTTTTCCGCAAGGCCGTGCGCCGTCACGAGCTGCTTTGGGTGCTGAAGCAGGACTGAAATTGAATTTTTTCGTCGGGCTGCCCGCGTGTAGCAGCCCGATTGCCTCATGGAGTGATATGAAGCCTCGTTTCAAGGTTTTGCAGTTGCAGCCGGACTACAACGTCAAGCTCAATGATTTCGCCGACCTCGGCGAGCAGATCGTCAAGGCGCTGCCGACGGAGCGCTTTGAGGTGACGTCGGCCTTTCTCAGCGGGCGACCGCAGCCGGGCCAGCCGTTGAGCGTGGCGGACCACTCCAAGTACTTCGAATTTCCCGAGAAGGCGCTCAAGGGCATTCGCCTGGGCGCCATGTGGGAGATCTACAAGTATTGCCGCGAGCAGAAGTTTGACGTGGTCATCTGCAACCGCTTCAAATCGGTGAACATGATGCTGTCCCTCAACCGCTGGTTGAAGATCCCATTGTGCATCGGGATCTCCCATGGTTTTGGCGAGTACGAGCGCGCCTATCGCCGGCGTCAGACCCGCCGGTTGGTCAGCCCGGCCTGGCGTTTTGTCGGGGTGTCGGCGGCGGTCAGGGATTACCTGATCGGCCTCAACTGCGGCTTCACCCGCGAGAACACCACCTTCGTCACCAACGCCATCGATATTCCCCAGGCCGAAGCCTTGCAGCTGCCGCGTGAGCAAGCGCGCCAGGCACTCGGGCTGCCGCTCGACGCACGGATCATCGGCGCGCTGGGGCGCCTGGTGCCGATCAAGGGCCATACGCACCTGCTGCAGGCGTTTGCCCGTCTCAAGGACAAATACCCTAATGCCCAGGTCGGCATCATCGGTTCCGGCCGTGCCGAAGCAGACTTGCGTGCGGACATCGAGCGCCTGGGCCTCACCGGCCGCGCGCACCTGCTGGGCTTTCGCGAAGACGGTCTCAAGTATGTGCGCGCCTTCGATATCTGGACCATGCCTTCCTTGCTTGAAGGCCTGGGCCTGGCGCTGCTGGAAGGCATGAGCGGGCGCTTGCCGGTGATTGCTTCCAACGGGCCGGCCATGCTGCCGCTGGTGGAAGGGGCGGGCGGTTTGTCCCACGAGCCCGGCAATGTCGAGCAACTGACAGTGGCCCTGGACACTTACCTGGCCATGAGTGACGAACAATTGCGCGCCAAGGGTGAACAGGTGTTCCGTTACCTGGAAGAAAACCACGCCCTGGCCGAATTCCAGCAGAAGTACCTGAACCTCATCGAAACCGGTTTGAAAGAAGTAGGTAGAGCATGACAGCGCAGCAACCCCTGGTCTCGGTGATTATCGCGTCCTACAACCACGGCCGGTATATCGAAGAGAGCATCCTCAGTGTGCTTGGCCAGACGTACCCGAATATCGAGCTGCTGGTGGTGGACGACGGCTCCAAGGATGACAGCGTCGAGCGCATCCAGCGGCTGCAGGCCGAGCACGGTTTTGATTTCCAGGTGCAACAGAACCAGGGCCTCACCGCCACGCTCAATGGTGCCATCGCCCGCGCCAAGGGCAGCCTGATCGCCCCGTTCGGGTCGGATGACATCATGTTGCCGGACCGCATCGCCACCCAGGTGGCCTACATGGAAGGCAAGCCAACGGTGGGGATGTGTGCGGGTAACATCGAGCTGATCGATGGCGACGGCAACCTGCACCCGGAGAAAAAACAGCGCCGCGACGTGCCGTTCCGCAGCCTGGATTTCGACGACATGTTCATGGACCGCAAGCCTTTTCCGCCGGCGCCGACCATGTTGATTCGCCGGGAAGTGCTGGAGGAAGTCGGTGGGTTCGATCCGCAGATTCCCCTTGAAGACCTGCTGATCCAATTGAAAATCACCGCCGCGGGCTACACCATCGACGCCCTCGGCGTGGTGATGGCGCGCTATCGGCAGCACGCGGCCAACACCTACAAGAACCACCGCTACATGATCCAGAACATTCTCAAGACCTACGCCAAGTTCAGCGACCACCCGGCCTATGACGCGGTGCGCTACAACTTCCTGAACTCGATGTTCCTCAAGACGGCCGATCGTGACCGGCCACTCGCGCGGGAGATCCTCAAGCAGATCCCGCTGAAGTTCTGGGGGCGCAAGACCTTGCGTGGGTTGGTGCGGTTATATCTGGCGCCCCTCAGGAAGTGAGGCGGCGAGGGGAATGAAAAAGGCGACTATCAGCAGTGATAGTCGCCTTTTTTATCAGGCGGCGGGACTGGCCAATGCCAGCACTTGCTCGCGGATCTTGGCGGTGGCGCCTTGGCTGGCAACGGACGCATAACCTTTGGCGAGCTGTTCGAAGTGTGTCTCGAACAACCAGGCGCGGTCCTGCGGGTAGCGTTGCATATGGCGCAGGTTGCGCTGGCGCAAAGCATTGCGCAGCGGCGACGGGAAGATGCGCAGGTCGGCGATATCGATCAGGCCGAACTCACCGTCATCCATCAGCAGCACATTACCCAAGTGCAGTGAGCGGAAGTACACGCCGCGCTCATGCAGCTGGGCCATGAACTGGCCGAAGCGTTCGATCAGCGACTCGCGCAGGCTGCTGTCCAGGCTTTGCAGGGCCTGGCGCAGGGTCAGTCCGGGCAGTGGCGTGTAGCTGACGGCGCTGCTGGCATCACGCAGACCATAGAGGCCCAGGATCTGCGGTGTGGGGATGCCCAGGGTGCGCAATTGCTCGGCGTTGCTGGCAAACCGTTCCGAGTAGGGGTTGAAACTGCCCGAGGTGTACCAGCGGCGCGGACGGAAGATCTTCAGGAAGCGGCCGTCGGCCAGACGCAGCACCTTGGGCCCCAGGCCGTCGGCTTCAATTACCTGGGCATCGCTGCACAGCCGGTCGAAAGCCTCGGGCTTGAGCGTTTGCACCGGCATACGCAGCACGCTGCGGCGGCGCTGGGCGATGCTCAGGCCGGCGATGATGGCCAGCGGGATCCACAGCAGGAACCAATGCTCCTTGGGCCGCGACAGGATGCCACCGCCCTCGGTCAGCCCGGCGCCGATACCGTAGGTGAGCAGGGAGGACGCCAGGATGAACAGTGGTTGGGCGCGTTCTTTCAGGCCTTTGTAGAGTCCCCAGCCGATCATGAAGATCCATGGGATAAAGCCGATGATGCCGACGTAATACAGCACGCCCAGGGCAAAGCTGTGCGGTTCGCGCAGTTCGTAGCCGTCGGCCAGGGTCAGGTACAGCTCGGAATCGTAGCTGTGGCCGATCCATGGGTGTTCGGCGATGCGTTGCAGCGACATGCCCCAGAGTTCGAAGCGGAACGAGCTGCCGCGGTTGGTGATCAGCTCCGGGTAGAACAGCAGGAGCCCCGCGGCACCCAGGACCATGCCGGCGATCAGCAGGGCCGAGCGGCGGTTGCGGCTGACGAAGGTCATCCAGAGAATGGTCAGGGTCAGCGCGACCAGTGGCGTGCGCGAACCGGTGGCCAGCACCGTCAAGGTCATGATTGCCAGGGCTGGAATGCTGAACCACAGCACCTGCAGGCGCTGGGTGGTCATGCAGATGTACAGCCAGTAGACGCAGAAAAAGCCGAAAACGTGGGAGCTCAGCAGCGGGTTGTCGAGGGCGCCACGGCCACCGATCATGCGCATGCCCGTGCCGGGTTCAAAACCCTTGGAGAACGCCACGAGGTTGCACACGCACACCACCAGCGCAATCACGGCGGCGCTGAAGAAGACCGGCTTGAACAGCTCATTGCGGTAATGCAGCAATAGCCCGCAGCCGGCAAACAGCATGAAGGTGTGCAGTGGGCGCTTGAACAGGTCGGTGTCGGCGTGATGCTCCGGGCTCCACAGCAGGCTGGTCAGCGCCCAGGCGGAAAACACCAGGAACGCGATCGCCAGAGGCTCGCGCAGCAATTCCTTGAGTTCCCTGGGGCGCAGGCACAGCAGCAACAGGGTGGGAGCACTGAACAGGCCGTAGTAGAACTTGTGCAGCACATTGCGATTGGTAACGAAGAACAGCGAGCTCAGCAGCAACAACAAGCCAATGGGCAAAATCCACAGGACCAGGAAGTCGAAAACGCGATTTGAGCCATAGATCAGGCGCTTGGAGTGCATACAGTAAAAGCCATTCCAGATTGAGAAAGCCGACCATCTTAAAGTAGTGGCTAAATAATGTCGCCGGTTGGATCCAACCGGGCTACGGGTCATGCAGGGTGCAAGTACAACAGAGAAGCTGTGCTAAAGTCAGCCTCCTTTTTCAAAACGCCGCGTGATATGACCGACTCCAGTCCGAGCGCAAGCCCTTCGAGCTTGAAAATATACTTCCGCCTGCTCAGTTACGTTAAGCCTTATGCCGGCTTGTTCGCGTTGAGTATCGTCGGATTTCTGATTTTCGCGTCGACCCAGCCAATGCTGGGGTACATCCTCAAGTACTTCGTCGACGGCCTTTCCAACCCTGAAGCCGTGCTGTTCCCCAGCGTGCCATTCCTGCGTGACCTGCAATTGCTGCAAGCCGTGCCGCTGCTGATCATCCTGATTGCCGCCTGGCAAGGCCTCGGTTCGTTCCTGGGCAACTACCTGTTGGCCAAGGTTTCCCTGGGCCTGGTCCATGACCTGCGCGTGCAGTTGTTCAACAACTTGCTGACGCTGCCCAACCGCTACTTTGACAATCACAACTCCGGGCACCTGATTTCACGCATCACCTTCAACGTGACCATGGTCACGGGGGCGGCGACCGATGCGATCAAGGTGGTGATCCGTGAAGGCATGACGGTGATCTTCCTGTTTGCCTCGCTGCTGTACATGAACTGGCGCCTGACGCTGGTGATGATCGCCATCCTGCCGTTGATCGCGGTGATGGTGAGCACGGCCAGCAAGAAATTCCGCAAGCAGAGCAAGAAGATCCAGGTGGCCATGGGCGACGTCACGCACGTCGCCTCGGAAACCATCCAGGGCTACCGCGTGGTGCGTAGCTTCGGGGGTGAGGTCTACGAGGAAAAACGCTTCCTCAAGGCCAGCCAGAGCAACACCGACAAGCAACTGCGCATGACCCGCACCGGGGCGATCTACACGCCGGCGCTGCAACTGGTGATCTACACCGCCATGGCGGTGCTGATGTTCCTGGTCCTTTATCTGCGCGGCGATGCTTCGGCCGGTGACATGGTGGCCTACATCACCCTGGCCGGCCTGCTGCCCAAGCCGATTCGCCAGCTCTCGGAAGTCAGCTCGACCATCCAAAAGGGTGTGGCGGGTGCTGAAAGCATCTTCGAACAGCTGGACGAAGACGTCGAAATCGACAACGGCACCCTCGAGCGTGACAAGGTCAGCGGTCGTCTCGATGTGCGCAACCTTAACTTCACCTACCCCGGCACCGAACGCCATGTGCTCAAGGACATCAGCTTTACCGCCGAGCCTGGGCAGATGATCGCGCTGGTCGGGCGCTCGGGCAGCGGTAAGTCGACCCTGGCCAGCCTGATCCCGCGTTTCTACCACCATGCCAGCGGTGAAATCCTGCTGGACGGCGTCGAGATCGAAGACTACAAGCTGCTCAACCTGCGCAAGCACATCGCCCAGGTGACCCAGCACGTGACGCTGTTCAGCGACACGGTGACCAACAACATCGCCTACGGCGACCTGGCCGGCGCGCCACGGGCGGACGTTGAAGCGGCAGCGGCGGATGCCAATGCCAAGGACTTCATCGACCAACTGCCCAAGGGCTTTGACACCCAGGTTGGCGAAAACGGCGTATTGCTGTCCGGTGGCCAACGCCAGCGCCTGGCGATTGCCCGTGCCTTGCTGAAGAACGCGCCGTTGCTGATTCTCGACGAGGCCACCTCGGCCCTCGACACTGAGTCCGAGCGGCACATTCAGGCGGCGCTGGACAAGGTCATGCAAGGCCGCACCACCCTGGTGATCGCGCACCGTTTGTCCACCATCGAGAAGGCCGACCTGATTCTGGTGATGGACGACGGCCGGATCGTCGAGCGTGGCACCCACAGCGAGCTGCTGGCGCAGAACGGCTACTACGCCCGCCTGCACGCCATGGGCCTGGATGCGCCGGTGTCGGCTGACATCACCTGATCCAATGGCTGCACAAGCCTCATGTGTGCGGGCTTCCTGTGGTGAGCGGGCTTGCCCCGCGCTGGGCTGCGAAGCAGCCCTATTGGATCTTCAATGTACCCGCCGGGAGCGGCACGTCGAATCCTTGCCCCGCCCCTCACCACAGCAAGCCCGCTCCCCCATTTGACCCTCAGTGGATTCACTGCTCCACAAGCCTCCTGTAACCCTGTGCTAATATCGCGCCCCTGTTCATTTTGTATGTGGGTTGCTCCATGAAGTTGTCCATGCCGCGATTCGATCAAGCCCCTGTCTTGGTGGTCGGCGATGTCATGCTCGACCGTTACTGGCATGGCGGTACCTCACGGATTTCCCCTGAGGCGCCGGTACCGGTAGTCAAGGTCGAGCAAATCGAAGACCGTCCAGGTGGCGCTGCCAACGTTGCCCTTAATATTGCCGCCCTCGGCGCCCCGGCCTCCCTGGTCGGTGTGACCGGCGACGACGAAGCCGCCGAAAGCCTGGCCAACAGCTTGCGCGGTGCTGGCGTGCGCGCACTGTTCCAGCGCATTGCCCACCAGCCGACCATCGTCAAGCTGCGGGTCATGAGCCGTCACCAGCAATTGCTGCGTATCGATTTTGAAGAACCTTTCGCCACCGACGCCCTGGCCCTGAACGGTCAGGTCGACGAGTTGCTCGAAGGCGTCAAGGTGCTGGTGTTGTCGGACTACGGCAAAGGCGCCTTGAAGAACCACCAGGAACTGATCCAGGCCGCCAAGGCCAAGGGCATCCCGGTATTGGCCGATCCCAAGGGCAAGGACTTCTCGATTTATCGGGGAGCCAGCCTGATCACGCCTAATCTCAGCGAGTTCGAAGCCATCGTCGGCGGTTGCGCCGATGAGCACGACCTGGTGACCAAGGGCGCGGCGCTGATGGCCGACCTCGATCTGGGCGCCTTGCTGGTGACCCGTGGCGAGCACGGCATGACTTTGCTGCGCCCCGGCCACCCGGCCATGCACTTGCCAGCACGGGCCCGTGAAGTGTTCGACGTCACCGGCGCTGGCGACACCGTGATTTCCACCCTGGCCGCCTCGATTGCGGCGGGTGAAGAACTGCCCCACGCCGTGGCCCTGGCCAACCTGGCGGCGGGTATCGTGGTGGGCAAGTTGGGTACCGCCGCGATCAGCGCGCCTGAATTGCGCCGTGCGATCCAGCGTTCCGAAGGTTCGGAACGTGGAGTGCTGACCATCGAGCAGCTGCTGCTGGCGATTGACGATGCGCGTGCCCACAACGAAAGCATTGTGTTCACCAACGGCTGCTTCGACATCCTGCACGCCGGTCACGTGACTTACCTTGAACAAGCGCGTGCCCAAGGCGATCGCCTGATCGTTGCGGTCAACGACGACGCTTCGGTGAGCCGCCTGAAAGGCCCTGGCCGCCCGATCAACAGTGTCGACCGGCGCATGGCCGTGCTGGCTGGCCTGGGCGCGGTGGACTGGGTGATCAGCTTCCCGGAAGCGACCCCGGAAAACCTGCTGGCCCAGGTCAAGCCGGATGTGCTGGTCAAAGGCGGCGATTATTCCGTCGACCAGGTCGTGGGGGCAGATATCGTCAGTGCCTACGGTGGCAAGGTCAAAGTACTGGGCTTGGTCGAGAACAGCTCGACCACCGCCATTGTCGAGAAGATCCGTAACAATGAGTAAGCAGGTTCTTATCACCGGCGGCGCCGGTTTTATTGGCTCGCACCTGGTCGATGCGCTGCTTGCCAAGGGTTACGGCGTGCGGGTGCTGGACAACCTGTCCACCGGCAAGCGCAGTAACTTGCCGTTGCACGATCCGCGCGTCGAACTGCTGGAAGGTGATGTGGCCGATGCCGATTTGGTAGCCCGTGCTGCCGTCGGCGCAACGGCGGTGGTGCACCTGGCGGCCGTGGCCTCGGTGCAGGCGTCGGTGGATGACCCGGTCAGCACGCACCAGAGCAATTTCGTCGGCACCTTGAATGTCTGCGAAGCCATGCGCAAAGCAGGCGTCAAACGCGTGGTGTATGCCTCCAGCGCTGCGGTGTATGGCAACAATGGCGAGGGTGCTTCGATTGACGAAGAGACCACCAAGGCGCCGTTGACGCCCTATGCGTCCGACAAGTTGGCCAGCGAGCACTACTTCGACTTCTACCGCCGCCAGCACGGTCTGGAGCCGGTGATCTTCCGCTTCTTTAATATCTTCGGGCCACGCCAGGATCCTTCATCGCCGTACTCCGGCGTGATCAGTATCTTCAGCGAGCGCGTGCAGCAGGGCGTGCCGATTGCCGTGTTTGGCGATGGCGAGCAAACCCGTGACTTCATGTACGTGGAAGACCTGGTGGATGTGCTGGTGCAGGCCATCGAAGCGCCAGCCGCGCCGCTGGGCGCAATCAATGTGGGTTGGAACCGCACCACTACGCTCAAGCAAGTGTTGCAGGCCCTGGAAGAAGTGGTGGGTACGTTGCCGGCTATCACTTACGGGCCGGCGCGCTCTGGTGATATCCGCCACTCGCGGGCGAATAACCGGCGCTTGCTGGCGAGCTTCACGCTGCCCGAGCCCACCCCGTTGAAGGTCGGACTGGAACGCTTGCTCAACGGCTGACGCAATGTGTAGTGAGCGGGCTTGCCCCGCGCTGGGTGGCGAAGCCACCCCAAACCCGACAACGCGGTGTGCTTGACACAATGAGGCGGCCCTGTTGGGGCGGCTGCGCCACCCAGCGCGGGGCGAGCCCGCTCACTACAGTCCTTGGCCCTTGGTTTGCGTAGCCCCAATCCTCTCGCGGGCGAATAACCAGCGCTTAACGCGGTGTACCTGACACAATGAGGCGGCCCTGTTGGGGCGGCTTCGCCACCCGGCGCGGGGCAAGCCCGCTCACTACAGTCCTTAGCCCTTGGTTTGCGTAGCCAATCCCCTCGCGGGCGAATAACCAGCACTTGCTCAACGGCTGACGCAATGTGTAGTGAGCGAGCTTGCCTCGCGCTGGGTGGCGAAGCCACCCCAAACCCGACAACGCAGTGTGCCTGACACAATGAGGCGGCCCTGTTGGGGCGGCTTCGCCACCCAGCGTGGGGCGAGCCCGCTCACTACAGTCTGATTCAGCCCTTGGCTTTTTTCTTCGGCACGATCTTGCGCAGTACCCGCTGGGCCAGGCGCTTTAGTTTCGATTCTTTCTCAGGCGCTGCCAGGCCTTGCTGGCGCAGCCAATCCTTCCAGCGAATCCGCTCCTCACGCACCAGCCAACCTTCCTGCTGGGCGAAGCTTTCCGCCAGGTACAAACCCCGCGTGCTCGCTGGGTACAGCTGGTCTTTCTTGACCGTGTAGAGCTCAGCCTGGGGTTGGCCGTCTTTCAGCGGCATCAGGTACAGGTCCGGGCGCTGACGGTCGAGGCGGGCAACCAGTTGGTCGCCTTCCAGGCGCTCGTCCACATGGAACAGGCTCAGGGATTTGGCTTCCTTGGGGACTTCAAGACGCAGGTCGTAAATCAATTGCAGCGATGCGGTGGGCAGGTGCACATAGGCGCGCGGGCGTTCGATCAACTGCGTGGTGGCGCATCGAACCGGGCGGGCTGCGCCGGACAGCGGGCTGAGGCGAAAGGGCAGGGCTTCGCGGTAATGCAGCGCGGCCGAGTAGGGCGCCGGCAACCACGTGTCGTTGAAGCGCCCGCTGAGCCAGCCTTCCGGGGTCTCCAGCAGGCACTCTTCGGCGATTTCCTGGATGGCGGTGTGCAGCGGCAGGTTCAGTTCATGGGCGGGCACGTAGCCGGAGATCAGCTTGAGCACCACGTCGCCACGGTCCTGGCGGCGCTGGCGCACCAGCACCCAATAGTCCTTGTTTTGCCAATGCAGGGTGAGGCGCACCGACACGCCAAGGTTGGCCAGTTCCAGGGCGAAACGCTCGGGGTCGGCCACCTCCACCGGCTTGCGCCGTTGCAGGGTCTGGGCAAAGTTGAGCGGCATGCCGACGCTCTGGTAGCTCAGGCCTTCGGGGGTGGCTTCGACGTGCAGCGGCAGTGTTTTAAAGTTGCTGGGGTTTTTTCTTATGAGCGTTCGCGGCATGTCGGCTCCTTCTTGCGACGGGGTCGGCCGCGTCGGCGGCATCAGAGTTGACGAATGACTTGGGCAGCGGTCGCCACGTTATGGGCCAGGTGCAGCGGATTAATGGTCCCGACAATAGCACTGGCGACGCCCGTTTGCGCAAACAACAACATGAAACTGGCACGAATTGGATCCATTCCCGGCTCCAGGCACACGTGGCCGCTTGCCAGGGCTTTTTTCACCAGGATGCCCTTGCCGTGTGCCGCTGCATACTCAATGACGGCTTTCTCGGCCTGTTCGTTCAGATTGTAGGTGACCATGGCGCAATCGCCCTGTTCCAGAGCCTTCACGCCGCCCTCGACGGTTTTCCCGGAGAAGCCGAAACCACGGATCTTGCCTTCCTGCTTCAGCGCCGCCAGCGTGTCGTACACCTCGCAGTCGTTGAGGATGTGCAGGTCGTTGCCGTCGGAGTGCACCAGCACCAGGTCGATAAAATCAGTTTCAAGTCGTTTCAAGCTGCGCTCGATGGACATCCGCGTGTGAGCGGCGCTGAAGTCGTGGCTGGACGCGCCATTCTCGAACTCTTCACCGACCTTGCTGACAATCACCCAGTCCTTGCGCTGGTCACGCAGCAGCGGTCCCAGACGTTCCTCGCTCATGCCATAGGCCGGCGCGGTATCGATCAGGTTGATCCCCAGTTCGCGAGCCTGGCGCAACAGCATGCGGGCTTCGTCGTCACCGGGAATCTGGAAGCCACTGGGGTATTTGACCCCTTGGTCGCGCCCCAGCTTCACGGTGCCCAGGCCCAGCGGCGAGACCAACAGGCCGGTGCTGCCCAGGGAGCGATGCAGGTCGTGCAGGGTGGGTAGGCTCATGGCAACAATTGCTCCCAGGCAGGTACGCCGATGGCGGGTTTTGGCAGGTCGGGCAACGGCTCGCTGGCGCTTGGGCGGATGCCGTCACGTTCGAGGCTGCCGATGACGCGATCAGCGAAGTCCGGTGCCAACGCCAGTTTGGTCGGCCAGCCCACGAGCAGGCGGTCTTGCTCGGCGAGGAAGGCGTTGTCGGGGCGGCTCAGGCCTGATTGCAGCGGCTCGGCACGGTCGACGCGCAGCGTGGCCCATTGGGTCTGGCTCATGTCGATCCACGGCAGCAATTGCGCCAGCTCTTTCTGGGCCGTGGCGATCTGCTCCTGCGGTGTGCGGGCCACGCCATCGGCCTCGGCGATGTCGCCGCCCATGTACCAGACCCAGTTGCCATCCGCCGCCGGGTGCGTGGTGACGGTGATGCGCGGCTTGGTGCCGCCGCCCAGGCAGTGCGCGTACAGCGGTTTCAGGCCGGGGCCTTTGGCGATGATCATGTGCAAGGGGCGCGTCTGCATGGCCGGCTGGCTCAGGCCCAGCGCGGACAGCAGACCAGCCGTGCCGGCGCCGGCACTCAGCACGATGCGCTGGGCGCGGATCTCGCGACCGTCGACCTTCAGGCCCACCAGTGCGTCGCCTTCGCGCAACGGTTCGATGTGTTGCCCAGCAAGCAAACCATCGCCGGCCAGTTGCGCCAGGCGATCAATCAGGCTCGGCACATCGATGACCAGCTCCGCCAGGCGATAGACCTTGCCCTTGAAGCGACGGTCTTGCAGGGCCGGGGGCAGGTCGTCGCCCTTGACCTGGTCGACACGGCCGCGCACGGCCTTGCTGGCGAAAAAACTGGTGAGGTTGCCGGCGAGGGTGCCGGGGGACCACAGGTAATGCGCTTCGGACAACAAGCGCACGCCGGACAGGTCCAGCTCGCCACTGCCCGCCAACGCTTCACGCCAGCGGCGCGGCATATCGGCAATGGCTTCGGAAGCGCCGGTGAGCGCGCCGTGCAGGGCGTATTTGGCACCGCCGTGAATAATCCCCTGGGACTTCACGCTTTGCCCACCCCCCAAGGTGGCGCTTTCCACCACCACCGTGGAAAACCCCTGGCGGCGCAGGCGCGCATTCAGCCAGAGGCCGGCAACCCCGGCGCCGACAATCAGAACGTCGGTGGAAATAACGGATGGCATGGGCGACCTCAGTGTTCAAGACAAGAGGCGCAGTATACAGGCTGTTGAGAGGTGGTCAGTGCCCGGCGGTTTTCGAGAACAGCTGAATCACTACCACGCCCAGCACAATCAGGCCCATCCCCAGCATCGCCGGAATATCCAGCTTCTGCCCGTAGATAAACAGCGCCGCGATGCTCACCATCACAATGCCCATCCCGGCCCACACCGCGTAGGCCACGCCCACCGGCACCGTGCGCACGACCAGCGTCAGCATCCAGAACGCCACGCCGTAGCCTACGATCACCAGCAGCAGTGGGATCGGCGTGCTCCAGCCCTTGATGGCTTTCATGGAAACGGTGGCGATCACTTCCGAGCAGATGGCAATGGCCAGGTAGCAGTAAGCGGCGTTCATGGGTCAATCCTCGGGGTAATGCAATCAGATAAGGCTGGCATTCTAGCCTTCAATCAGATGGGGTAAAGTCATTACCTATCCGAATTAGAGATGGGTTGAGCCATGAGCGTGCAATGGGATCTGGAGCAGATGCGCCTGTTTGTCAGCGTCGCCGAGCAGCGTTCGTTTTCGGCGGTAGCGCGCCAGCAGCGTAAGGCCCAATCGGCGGTCAGCAACGCGATTGCGATGCTGGAGACGGACCTGGGCGTGAGCCTGTTCGAGCGTAGCAGCGGCCGCCAGCCGCGGCTGACCGAAGCCGGCAGCGTGTTGCTGGAGGAGGCGCGCGAAGTGCTGCGCCAGTGCGAGCGGCTCAATGGCCGGGCGCTGTCATTGACACGCGGCGAGGAGGCTTGCCTGCGCCTGGCCCAGGATGAAGCGATGTTGTTCCAGCCGGTGCTCGATAGCCTTGAGGCACTGGCCGTGCAATACCCGTTGCTGGAGGTGCAACTGTCCAGCGCGGCCCAGGGCGATGTGGCGCGCAAACTGGTGGAGCGCCAGGCTGATTTAGGCTTGCTGTTCTACCACGACCAGATCCCCGAAGCCCTCGAGCGGCGGGTGGTCGGCAGCGTGGAGATGGTCACCGTGTGCGGCGTGAATCACCCGCTGGCCAAGGAAACGTACGTGACCTGCCAGCGCCTGGCGCAGTTCCGGCAGTTGCTGATGTCGACCCAGACCAGTGTCTACCCCGGCAGCGAAGCGGCCAGTCCGCTGGTGTGGCGTGCCGACAGTTTCTACGTGCTGGCCGAATGGTTGATGAGTGGCCTGGGCTGGGCCTGGCTGCCCCGGCATATCGTGCAGTACCCGACCTATCAGCAACAGATGGTAGAACTGGACAGCGAATGGACGCCACCGGCCCTGGTGGTGGAGCTGGTGTGGCGGCGCGACGAGCATCTGGGGCCCGCCGCGCGCTTCCTGGCCAAACGATTTGCCGAGTGCTTGCAGGCGATCGACTGAAAAAGCCGATAAACTCCGCCGCCATGAATAGAACTCTCTACAGCTGTCTGTTTTACCTGGCGCTGCCCTTGGTGGCTTTACGTCTGTGGCTGCGCGCGCGCAAGGCGCCGGCCTACGCCAAGCGCGTTGGCGAGCGCTTCTCCTATGGCTTGCCGGTGATGCGGCCGGGCGGGATCTGGGTACATGCGGTATCGGTGGGCGAAAGCATCGCTGCCGCGCCGATGGTGCGCGGGTTGCTGGAACGCTATCCGACGTTGCCGATCACCGTCACCTGCATGACGCCGACCGGTTCCGAGCGCATCCAGGCACTGTTTGCCAATGAACCTCGAATCCAGCACTGCTACTTGCCCTATGACTTGCCGTGCGCCGCCAAGCGTTTCCTTGATCGTGTGCAGCCGAAACTGGCGGTGATCATGGAAACCGAGCTGTGGCCCAACCATATCCACGCCTGCGCCCAGCGCGGCATTCCGGTGGCATTGGCGAATGCGCGGTTGTCGGCGCGCTCGGCCAAGGGCTACGCGCGCTTTGCCAAGCTGACGGCGCCGATGCTGTCTGAGATGAGCGTGTTCGCCGTGCAGACGCAGACCGAAGCCCAGCGCTTCCTGAGCCTCGGCGCCCGACCGGAAACCGTTGAAGTCACTGGCTCGATCAAGTTCGACCTGACCATCGACCCCCAATTACCGGTGCGTGCGGCTGCGTTGCGCGAGCAATGGGGCGCCAGCGAGCGTCCGGTGTGGATCGCCGCCAGCACCCATGAAGGTGAAGATGAGGTGGTGCTGGCCGCCCATCGTCAACTGCTCGAAAGCTATCCCAACGCGCTGCTGATTCTGGTGCCGCGTCACCAGGAACGCTTCGGCGCGATGTTCGAACTGTGTGAACAGCAAGGTTTTACCACGGTGCTTCGTTCCAGCGACGAGCCGGTCACGGCGGGCACTTCGGTGTTGCTCGGTGACACCATGGGCGAGCTGCTGTTTCTCTATGCCTTGGCCGACAGCGCCTTTGTCGGCGGCAGCCTGGTGGCGACCGGTGGGCATAACCCGCTGGAGCCGGCCGCGCTGGCCAAGCCTGTGATGATGGGCCCCCACGTGTTCAACTTCCTCGAAATCACCGCGATGATGCGTGAAGCGGGTGCGTTGCGAGAAGTGGAGGACGCTGAAGGATTGGCTGAGGCCGTACGGCAGTTGTTCGAACTGCCGCAGGATGCCCGCAAGATGGCGCAGGCGGGGCTCAAGGTGATGCAGGCCAACCAGGGCGCGTTGAGGCGTTTACTGGATGGTTTAGGTCGACTGCTAGCTAACTGAATCACCACCTAACCAAATGTGGGAGGGGGCTTGCCCCCGATGGCGGTAGATCAGTCACCTATACAGTGCCTGACACTCTGCTATCGGGGGCAAGCCCCCTCCCACATGGGTTTGCAGTGGATTCAGTTGGCGGGGCGGGCCTTGAGTTGTTCGGCCGCCGCTTTGGCCAGGTCCGGCGGCAGGAAGTCGCGGTCGGGGTTGTAGTCAGCCTTGAGGTAGCGCGCCAAGTCCTGCAGGTCACCTGGGTTCAAGGTGCCCGCCGCCTGCTTCAAGCGCAGGTTGTCGAGGATGTAGTCATAGCGGCTGTTGTTGTAGTTGCGCACCGATGCGTAGAGCTGGCGTTGGGAATCCAAGACGTCGACGATGTTGCGCGTCCCCACCTGGTAACCGATTTCCGTGGCTTCCACCGCGCTCTGGTTGGAGATGATCGACTGGCGGCGTGCCTGCACCTGTTCCACATCGGTGTTCACCGCACGGTGCAGGTTGCGGGTGTTTTCCACCACCTGGCGGCGCAGGCCTTCGCGCTGTTGCTCGGTCTGGCCCAGGCGCGAGTAGGATTCACGCACTTGTGAACTGGTCAGCCCACCGCTGTAGAGCGGGATGTTCAGGCGCAGGCCGATGGTGCGTTGTTCCACATCGCCGCGATAGGGGGTGCCGAAGGCATTCGGGTTGCTGAAACCAAGGGCGTCGTTATCGCCTTTTTCATATTGCGCCACTGCGTCGAGCGTCGGGGCATGCCCGGCCTTGCGCTGCTTGAGGGTTTCTTCGGCGGCGGTAACGGCGTAGTTGCTGGCGAGCAGGTTAAGGTTCTGGCGGCCGGCGGTTTCAACCCAGGCCTTGGCGTCGTTCGGCAGCGGTGGCAGCACCGGCAGCGTGTGGACGATGCCCTGGATCGAGTTGTACTGGCGGTTGGTCAGGGTGATCAGTGCTTCAAAGGCGTCTTCCACTTGGCGCTGGGCCAGGATCCGATTGGCACGGGCAGTGTCGTAGCTGGCTTGGGATTGCAGCACGTCGGTCTTGTCCGACAGGCCCACGTCAAATCGCTCGTTGGACTGGTCCAGCTGGCGCTTGAAGGCGTTTTCTTCGGCCTTGGTCGAGGCCAGGTTGTCTTGGGCGCGCAGCACGGCAAAGTAGCTTTCGGCGCTTTGCAGGATCAGGTTTTGTTCCGTGGCCGACAATTGCAGCGCGGCCTGTTCGTTGGTGGCCTCGGCAGCCTGCAACTGGAACCAGCGGTCGGCGCGGAACAGCGGCTGGCTCAAGGTCGCGCGCCAGGAATGCGCATCGCGGTTGGCGGTGGCGGCCGGGGTGTCGATCTGGGTGCGCACGTTGTTGATATCGGCACCGCCCGACAGGTTGGGCAGCAGCCCGGCACGGGCCTGGGGCACCACTTCTTTTTGCGCGCCGTACTGGGCGCGGGCAGCGGCCAGGTCGGCGTTGTTGTCCACCGCTTCCTGGTAGACGCTGACCAAGTCAGTTTTGGCGGACAAGGGCGCTTCAGCTGCCCAGACCATTCCGTTGGTCGCACAAGACACGGCGAGAGCCAGTGAAAGTTTGCGCAGCATGAGGCGATCCCTAGTTTGAATATTACGATTGTAATTTGGCGCTCAAGGCTAAGGCGGCGAACGCCTAGCGTCAAGGGCTTGAGCAGTCACCGAGTGTAGTGGCGCGATCACCACACAACAATCCTGCAAAAGAGCCATTCATCACGCTGAATGCACCGCCATTGGCAATTTCCCCATGGCATGGTCTAGACTGGCCGCGTTCTTGTCGGGGTGCCTTGTTGGAAGGCTGAGATCGGTAAATACCGGATCCCGTTGAACCTGATCAGGTTAGCGCCTGCGTAGGGAACAAGATTTCTCGTCACCCGGCGAGTCCTCTTGTGCTTCGTCCGGGAGGCTGTTCGACCATCGAACAGCCCTCGTGCCTAGCACAGCACTGGTTTCAGTGCGTCCATCCGTCACAGGTTCGCTCCGACAAAAATCCACCGCCTGGATAGTTGGAGAGCCCGTGATGAGCACAGAAATAAAAAGTACAAAACTGAAAAACACCGTGCACTTGAGTGAATCGGCCAAGGTCGACTCCGGCTCCGTGCAGCCGTTTACCCGCTCGCAAAAAATCTACGTGCAGGGCACTCGCCCGGACATCCGCGTGCCGATGCGCGAAATCAGCCTGGACGTCACTCCCACCGACTTCGGCGGTGAAATCAACGCCCCCGTGGTGGTCTATGACACCTCCGGCCCGTACACCGACCCGAATGTGATCATCGATGTGCGCAAAGGCCTGGGCGATGTGCGCTCGCCGTGGATCGAAGTGCGTGGTGACACCGAGCGCCTGTCCGGCCTCAGCTCGCATTTTGGCCAACAGCGCCTCAGCGACGCCGAACTGACCGCCCTGCGCTTCGCCCACGTGAAAAACCCGCGCCGCGCCAAGGCCGGTGCCAACGTCACGCAGATGCACTACGCACGCAAAGGCATCATCACCGCCGAGATGGAATACGTCGCCATCCGCGAAAACATGAAGCTGGAAGAAGCCCGCGCCAGCGGCCTGCTCGACCAGCAACACGCCGGCCATAGCTTCGGCGCCAGCGTGCCGAAAATCATCACCCCTGAATTTGTGCGCGAAGAAATCGCCCGTGGCCGAGCGATCATCCCGGCCAACATCAACCACACCGAACTGGAACCGATGATCATCGGCCGTAACTTCCTGGTGAAGATCAACGGCAACATCGGCAACAGCGCCCTGGGTTCGTCCATCGAAGAAGAAGTGGCGAAACTCACCTGGGGCATTCGCTGGGGCTCGGACACGGTGATGGACCTGTCTACCGGCAAGCACATCCATGAAACCCGCGAGTGGATCATCCGTAACTCGCCCGTGCCAATCGGCACCGTGCCGATCTACCAGGCCCTGGAAAAAGTCGGCGGCGCCGCCGAGGACCTGACCTGGGAGCTGTTCCGCGACACCCTGATCGAGCAGGCCGAGCAGGGCGTCGACTACTTCACCATCCATGCCGGCGTGCTGTTGCGCTACGTGCCGCTGACCGCCAAGCGCGTCACCGGCATCGTGTCCCGTGGCGGTTCGATCATGGCCAAGTGGTGCCTGGCGCACCACAAAGAGAACTTCACCTACACGCATTTCGACGAAATCTGCGAAATCATGAAGGCTTACGACGTCAGCTTCTCCCTCGGTGACGGCCTGCGCCCGGGCTCGATTGCCGACGCCAACGACGCCGCGCAATTCGGCGAGCTGGAAACCTTGGGCGAACTGACCAAGATCGCGTGGAAGCACGACGTGCAAACCATGATCGAAGGCCCTGGCCACGTGCCGATGCAGTTGATCAAGGAGAACATGGACAAGCAGCTCGAGTGCTGTGACGAAGCGCCGTTCTACACCCTCGGCCCGCTGACCACCGACATCGCGCCGGGCTACGACCACATCACCTCCGGCATCGGTGCGGCAATGATCGGCTGGTTCGGTTGCGCCATGCTTTGCTACGTCACGCCCAAGGAACACTTGGGCCTGCCGAACAAGGATGACGTGAAGACCGGGATCATCACCTACAAGATCGCTGCCCACGCGGCTGACCTCGCGAAAGGCCATCCGGGCGCGCAGATCCGCGATAACGCCTTGAGCAAGGCGCGCTTCGAGTTCCGCTGGGAAGACCAGTTCAACCTCGGCCTGGACCCGGACACTGCGCGTTCGTATCACGATGAAACCCTGCCGAAGGACTCGGCCAAGGTCGCGCATTTCTGCTCGATGTGCGGGCCGAAGTTCTGCTCGATGAAAATCACCCAGGAAGTGCGTGAATACGCGGCCAACCAACGGATTGAAGCGGTGGACGTGGAGGTGGCCAAGGGCTTGGCCGCACAGGCGGAGCGGTTCAAGCAGGAAGGCAGTCAGCTGTACAAAAAGGTCTGACCCTAGACCTGTGGCGAGGGAGCTTGCTCCCGTTGGAGTGCACAGCACTCCCCCTACCTGCAAGGGTGTTTTTACTGACACGCTTCGGTTGCCGGTTGTGGGGCGGCTTCGCCACTCAGCGGGAGCAAGCTCCCTCGCCAAAAGGGCTTACAACAATATTCCTCAGAGATAACCCCCTTGAGCATTCAACCCAGCACCTATTCCCCGGACATCGCGGTTCCCGCTGACAAACGCGTCTTCGGCGCCCGCGACCTGTTCTCCCTATGGTTCTCCCTCGGCATCGGCCTGATGGTCCTGCAGACCGGCGCGTTACTCGCGCCGGGCCTGGGGCTGTCCGGTTCGTTGCTGGCGATTTTGCTTGGCACCCTGGTTGGAGTGCTGCTGCTGGCCGCCGTCGGCGTGATCGGCAGTGATACCGGCCTGTCCGCCATGGCCGCGCTCAAGCTCAGCCTGGGCGCCAAGGGGGCGAGCCTGCCGGCACTGCTCAACCTGCTGCAGCTGATCGGCTGGGGCTCTTTCGAAATCATCGTGATGCGCGACGCGGCCAGTCTGTTGGGCGCGCGGGCGTTCAGCGACGGTAGCCTGCTGGCCAGCCCATTGCTGTGGACCCTGTTTTTTGGCGGCCTGGCGACCCTGTTGGCGGTCAGCGGTCCACTGACCTTCGTGCGCCAGATCCTGCGCAAATGGGGTATCTGGCTGCTGCTCGCCGCCTGCCTGTGGCTGACCTGGAACCTGTTCGCCAAGGCCGACCTCGCCGCTCTCTGGGCCCAGGCCGGTGACGGTTCGATGCCGTTCGCGGTGGGCTTTGATATCGCCATCGCCATGCCGCTCTCATGGCTGCCGCTGATTGCCGATTACTCACGCTTCGGCAAGCGCGCAAAAAGCGTGTTTGGAGGGACGGCGTTGGGCTTCTTTATCGGTAACTTCTGGCTGATGAGCCTGGGCGTGGCCTATACCCTGGCGTTTGCGCCGAGCGGTGAGGTGAATGCGCTATTGCTCGCCTTGGCCGGTGCGGGCCTGGGCATTCCGCTGTTGCTGATCCTGTTGGACGAGTCGGAAAACGCCTTTGCCGATATCCACTCGGCGGCGGTGTCCAGCGGGATTTTGTTGCGCTTGAAGGTTGAGCACCTGGCGCTGGCTATCGGTGTGATCTGCACCCTGATCGCCTGTTTTGCGCCGTTGGCCCAGTACCAGAACTTCCTGCTGCTGATCGGTTCGGTGTTTGCGCCGCTGTTTAGCGTGGTGTTGGTGGATCACTTCATCTTGCGTCGCCGTGGCCGAGGGGCGATCGCCGCTCTGCGTTGGCCGGCGTTATTGGCCTGGCTGGGTGGCATCGCGACTTACCACCTGCTGGCCAATCTGTATCCGGACATCGGCGCGACCCTGCCGGCGCTGGTGCTGGCAGGGCTGTTGCAGTTCATCCTGGGGCGGGCCTTCAGCGGCGCGCCGGCACCAGCTCAGGCCTGAGGATGCCATCGAGGCGCGAGTAGGGGATCTGCAACTCGACATGGCCCAGGGCATACGGCGCGATGGTGCTGGTGGGGTACTTGAGGATCACGCCACCATAGGTCAGCGCCACGTTTGGGGTTTTCTGGAAGGGGTAGGTCTTCACATACTCCGGCTCCAGGCTCAGGCGGGTGCTGATCAGCCAGCTGTTGTGTGCCACTTGGGCGGCTTTCCAGAACGCGTCTTCCTTGCCGGGTAACAGCATGTCGGTCAGGGTCAGGGCTTTTTGTTGCTGGCGCGAATAGTTGATGAAGGCACGGCCAGGCTCGCCGTGGGTGGCGCCCTGGTCCAGGTAACTGGACAGCTCGATGATCACCAAGCCGTCATGCTGCTCACGTACCTTGGCCTGCAAGTACATGCTGTTACGCGGGGCGGCGGTACGCAGGAATTGCTCTCGGTAGGTGTCAAGGCTGGTCGGCAGCGGGTCGTTCGGGCTGGTGCTGGTCATTTCCAGCAGGCGCTGTTCGATCAGCGCGTCGAGCTTGGGCTCCTTGGCAAAGTGCACCGTGTCGATATTCACCAGCGGGCAGTCGGCGCTGGCGCAGCCTGGCTTGCTTTGCTCGGTGGCGTCGCGAGTGGCTTCCAGCGGGGTCTTGAAGCTCGGTTGGAACAGGCTCTGGCAAGCGCCGAGGGTCAATGCGATGCAGGCCACGGAGGCGATTTTTAAAAGCGACATGTAAGTCCTTCGTCTATCGATAAGAGCGAAATTTGTGCAGCTTCGACTGCCAGCACGGCAGTCAGTTCGCCACTAAGCTGATTAGAGTGTGTTTGACGCCCGCCGTCTATCCCGGCAACCGGAAAGGGGCTGCGCCAAGGTGCAGGAGCGCGTTAGGATGGCGCCCATTGCGCAGGCTAAACGAGGATGGGACATGACGGACTTTGCAAAATCGACGCCGAGCAAGATCGAGATTGTTCAGCGCGAAAATGCCTACAAGGGCTTCTATAAGCTTGACCGTGTGCAGCTGCGCCACGAGAAATTCGATGGCGACATGAGCCGGGTGATCAATCGGGAAGTCTTCGTTCGTCACGACGCTGTGTGCGTGCTGCCCTACGACCCGCAGCGCGATGAAGTGGTGTTGATCGAGCAGTTTCGCGTCGGCGCCATGGGCCGCACCGACAACCCGTGGCTGGTGGAAATGGTCGCTGGCCTGATCGACAAGGACGAAGAGCCCGAGGAGGTTGCACACCGCGAAGCCGAGGAGGAAGCTGGGCTTACATTCTCCGCGCTGTGGCCGATCACTAAATATTTTCCATCGCCCGGTGGCAGTACTGAATTCGTGCATTTGTACCTGGGCCGTTGCGACAGCTCGGGCGCGGGTGGCGTCCATGGATTGGAAGAAGAAGCTGAAGATATCCGCGTCACCGCATGGGCCTTCGAAGACGCCCTGCAAGCGGTGCGTGACGGCAAAATTTCCAACGCAGCCAGCATTATCGCCCTGCAATGGCTTGCTCTTAATCGCGCGGAAGTGAGGGGGTTATGGCAGTAAAGGCACGGGAACGTTATCGAGTCGACCTGATCGGGCTGCAAGCGGCGTGCGAGGCCAACTATGCGCGGCTGATGCGCCTGCTCCCCGACATGCGCCACGCCCCCGAGGCGCGGCGCATCGGCGTCACCCATGGCGACCAGATGCTCGGCGTGCTGGCCCTGGAAGTCATCGTCAATTGCCCCTACACCACCACCCTGCGCGTGCGCCAGGAACACAGCCTGCCGTGGCTGCCGGTACCGCAGCTGGAAGTACAGGTGTACCACGATGCGCGGATGGCCGAAGTGATCAGCGCCGAACATGCGCGACGCTTTCGCAGCATCTATCCTTACCCTAACGTGTTCATGCACCAACCCGATGAGAAAGCACAGCTCAATGTGTTCCTCGGTGAATGGTTGAGCCACTGCCTGGCCCTGGGCCATGAGTTCGAAGCTGTGCGGTAGATGTGAACTGCGTCCGCTTCCTGGGTTTCCCCTTTGTGTCCTGCCCCAGCATAATCACGCCAAACGACCCTTTACTGTGATTGCCTTGGGAGAACGCCTTGCCGAGCGTATCCACTGTGAACCCCGACGGTTCAGCGTTGCTGGTACAACTGTCCGACAGCCATCTGTTTGCCGAGGGCGACGGCACGTTGCTGGGCATGAACACCCGTGACAGCCTGCAAAGGGTGATCGAGCTGGCGCGCGCGCAGCAGCCGAGGATCGACCTGGTGCTGGCCACGGGGGATCTTTCCCAGGACGGCACGCTGGAGTCGTATCAGCAGTTTCGCGATATGACTGCCCCCATCGGCGCCCCAACGCGCTGGATTCCGGGTAACCACGATGAGCCGCAGATCATGGCCCGTGCTGCCGTGCACAGCGATTTTCTGGAGCCGGTAGTTGATATCGGTCATTGGCGCATCACCCTGCTGGACTCCGCTGTACCCGGTTCGGTGCCCGGTTACCTTCAGGACAGCCAACTGCAACTGCTCGCCCAGGCCCTGAGCGAAGCGCCGAACCTTCACCACCTTGTGTGCTTCCACCATCATCCGGTGTCCATCGGTTGCGCCTGGATGGAACCGATTGGCCTGCGCAACCCTGAAGCCCTGTTTGCCGTGCTCGATCGTTTCCCCCACGTGCGCGCGGTACTTTGGGGTCACGTGCATCAGGAGATCGATCGCGAGCGTGACGGCGTGCGCCTGCTGGCGTCGCCGTCCACCTGCATCCAGTTCGCGCCGGGCAGCGAGGATTTCAAGGTCAGTGAGCAAGCGCCGGGGTATCGCTGGCTGCGCCTGCATGCCGACGGACGGTTGGAGACGGGGGTGGAGCGCGTCCAAGACTTCGAATTTACCGTCGACTACGGCAGCAACGGCTACTAAAAGCTGTAAACACCGATCAAAAATGTGGGAGGGGGCTTGCTCCCGATAGCGGGGTGTCAGGCAATACATAGGCTGGCTGACCCACCGCTATCGGGAGCAAGCCCCCTCCTACATTGGATCTTCGGTGTATTGAAGGCTGAGGTCATCACACAAGGCTTGGATCCCTGTAAACTGCGCCTCTTTGGCTGAGTCATGGAGAGCCCGGCATGTCCGCTTCGATCCTGTATATCCACGGTTTCAACAGCGCGCCGGCGTCCAACAAGGCCAGCCAGCTGATCACCGTGATGGACAACCTTGGCCTGGCCGAGCAACTGCGCGTACCGGCCCTGCATCACCATCCCCGTCAGGCGATTCCTCAGTTGGAAGCGGCTATCGCCGAACTGGGGCGGCCACTGCTAGTCGGCAGCTCACTCGGCGGCTACTATGCAACCCATCTTGCCGAACGCCATGGCCTCAAGGCGTTGCTGGTGAACCCGGCGGTCAGCCCTCATCGGATGTTCGACGGTTACCTGGGCACCCAGAAGAACCTCTACACCGATGAAACCTGGGAACTGACCCACGACCACGTCACGGCGCTGGCTGAGTTGGAAGTACCGGCTCCCCAGGACGCCGCGCGTTATCAGGTGTGGTTGCAGACCGGCGATGAAACACTGGATTATCGCCTCGCCCAGCAGTATTACCGGGCCTGTGCCTTGCGCATCCAGGCCGGCGGCGACCATGGGTACCAGGGGTTCGCCCAGCAATTACCGGCCATGTTGAGCTTTGCCGGCATTGGCGCAGATCAGTATCAATCCTTCGATTTTTCTTCATTGTAAGAATCGCAGGTCATTATTTAATCGAACGACTCACGACGAGACCCCATGGCCACTCCCAGCGCTAGCTCTTATAACGCCGACGCCATCGAAGTCCTCTCGGGCCTCGACCCGGTGCGCAAACGCCCCGGCATGTACACCGACACCAGTCGGCCGAACCACCTTGCCCAGGAAGTCATCGACAACAGCGTCGACGAAGCTTTGGCCGGGCACGCCAAATCGGTGCATGTCATCCTTCACGCTGACCACTCCCTGGAAGTGTCCGACGATGGTCGCGGCATGCCGGTGGACATTCACCCGGAAGAGGGGGTGTCGGGCGTTGAGCTGATCCTCACCAAGCTGCACGCCGGTGGCAAGTTCTCCAATAAGAACTACCAGTTCTCCGGTGGCTTGCACGGTGTGGGTATTTCCGTGGTCAACGCCCTGTCCAACCACGTGCGGGTCAAGGTCAAGCGCGACGGCAACGAGTACGAGATGACCTTTGCCGATGGCTATAAAGCCACCGACCTGCAGGTGATCGGCACCGTTGGCAAGCGCAATACCGGCACCAGCGTGTACTTTGCCCCGGATCCGAAATACTTCGATTCACCGAAATTCTCCATCAGCCGCCTCAAGCACGTGCTCAAGGCCAAGGCGGTGCTGTGCCCGGGCCTGCTGGTGACTTTTGAAGACAAAGGCACTAACGAGAAGGTCGAGTGGCACTACGAAGACGGCCTGCGCTCCTACCTGGAAGACTCCGTCAGCGATTTTGAACGCCTGCCCAACGAGCCGTTCTGCGGCAGCCTGGCCGGTAATAAAGAAGCGGTCGACTGGGCGCTGCTGTGGTTGCCGGAAGGTGGCGACAGCGTGCAGGAAAGCTACGTTAACCTGATCCCTACCGCCCAGGGCGGCACCCACGTCAACGGTTTGCGCCAAGGTTTGCTGGATGCCATGCGCGAATTCTGCGAATACCGCAGCCTGTTGCCGCGTGGCGTGAAGCTGGCGCCGGAAGACGTGTGGGAGCGCATTGCGTTCGTGCTGTCGATGAAAATGCAGGAGCCGCAGTTCTCTGGCCAGACCAAAGAGCGCCTGTCGTCCCGTGAGGCGGCGGCGTTTGTTTCCGGTGTGGTCAAGGATGCCTTCAGCCTGTGGCTCAACGAGCACCCGGAATTGGGCCTGGCCCTGGCCGAGCTGGCGATCAACAACGCCGGCCGTCGTTTGAAAGCCAGCAAGAAGGTCGAGCGCAAGCGCATCACCCAGGGCCCGGCGCTGCCCGGCAAGCTGGCTGATTGCGCCGGGCAGGATCCGATGCGCTCCGAGCTGTTCCTGGTGGAAGGTGATTCCGCCGGCGGTTCCGCCAAACAAGCGCGGGACAAAGAATTCCAGGCGATCCTGCCGTTGCGCGGCAAGATCCTCAATACCTGGGAAGTCGACGGCAGCGAAGTCCTGGCCAGCCAGGAAGTGCACAACATCGCCGTGGCCATTGGCGTTGATCCAGGCGCGGCGGACATGAGTCAGCTGCGTTACGGCAAAATCTGCATCCTCGCCGACGCCGACTCCGACGGCCTGCACATCGCCACCTTGCTGTGCGCGCTGTTCGTCCAGCATTTCCGCCCGTTGGTGGATGCCGGTCACGTCTACGTCGCCATGCCGCCGCTTTACCGCATCGACCTGGGCAAAGAGATTTTCTACGCCCTGGACGAGGCCGAGCGTGACGGCATTCTCGACCGCCTGGTGGCCGAGAAAAAACGCGGCAAGCCACAGGTCACGCGATTCAAAGGCCTGGGTGAAATGAACCCGCCGCAACTGCGCGAAACCACCATGGACCCGAACACCCGGCGCCTGGTGCAGTTGACCCTGGATGACTTCGCCGCTACCTCGGAAATGATGGACATGCTGCTGGCGAAGAAACGCGCGCCGGACCGCAAGTCCTGGCTGGAATCCAAAGGCAACCTGGCTGAGGTTCTGGGCTGATGCGCACAGGTTTCGCCCTGGCGATCCTGATAGTGAGCGGGCTGGTGACCACCCACGTGGTTGCCGCGCCCGTGGCTGAGCTCAAGCTGGTGTCCGAACACCCGGTGGACGGCATGCGCGGCGGAAACCTGTCGGGCCTGGCGATGTGTGGCCAGGCATTGTGGACAGTCTCCGACCGTGATGACGACCAGATCTACCGCCTGGATATCAGCGCGCCGACCTGGCGAGCCGAAACGGTCAAGATCGACGTGCCGCCGGTGCCGGAGTCCGGGCTGCCTTGGGGCTTGCGTTCGCGCACCAAAGCCGCCTCGTTGATTCGCGGTGGCGACCTGGATTTCGAAGGCATCACCTGCGACGCCGCCGGCAACCGCTACATCGTCAGCGAAGCCCATGCGGCGGTGCTGCAAGTGCCGGTGACCGGTGCGCCGCAGTGGTTGAAGATTGCCCCGAGCATGGTCAGGGAGGCCCGGGCGAGCGGCATGTTGCTGCACTTCAACGCGTTGTTTGAAGGCCTGGCGATCAACCCCGAAGGCAATCAGATGTGGTTGGCGGCCGAACGTGAGCGACGCGGGCTGATTTCGATCAAGCGTCCGCAAAGCCTGTGGGACTGTGACGGTCCGTGTGTGTTGTTGAGCGAGGCCGGCCAGGAAGTGCAGCCGGCCAAGTTCCTCAATGCCAAGGCGGTGTCCAAGGACTTCGCCGACCTGGCGCTGTTCAACGGCAAGCTGTTCACCCTTGAGCGCAATGCGTTCCAGATTTGCCGGCGCGATGCGGTCACGGCCAAGGTCGAACTGTGCTGGTCGTTTGCCGATGAGACGTTGACGCCCGAACGGCGTTACCCCCAAGCCTATGGCCTGGCCGAAGCCCTGGTGGTGGATGCCGAGGGTGCCTGGCTGGGTATCGACAATAATTTCGGCGCGCGCGCCGATGGTGAAAAACGCCCCGTGGTCTATCGTTTCGCCGCCCCTGCCGGCGGCTGGAGCGCCCAGCCATGAGCCCCGCTTTTTTTGAATTGACCCGGTGCAGCGGCAGTTCCGCTGCGCCTTACCAAACAATGATGAGGCCCGCATGAGTGACATCCTCGCAGACAGCTTAGACGGCGTAGAACGCCGGTCGCTGGCTGACTTCACCGAAAATGCCTACCTCAACTACTCCATGTACGTGATCATGGACCGTGCCCTGCCGCATATCGGCGACGGCCTGAAGCCTGTACAGCGGCGCATTATCTACGCCATGAGTGAGTTGGGCCTGGACGCCGATTCCAAGCACAAGAAATCGGCGCGTACCGTCGGTGACGTGCTCGGTAAGTTCCACCCCCACGGCGACTCGGCGTGCTACGAAGCCATGGTGCTGATGGCCCAGCCGTTCAGCTACCGCTACACGCTGGTGGACGGCCAGGGCAACTGGGGTGCGCCGGATGATCCAAAGTCCTTCGCCGCGATGCGTTACACCGAAGCGCGTCTGTCGCGTTACTCGGAAGTACTGCTGAGCGAGCTGGGGCAGGGCACTGCGGACTGGGGGCCGAACTTTGACGGCACTCTCGACGAACCGCTGGTGTTGCCGGCACGTTTGCCGAATATCCTGCTCAATGGCACCACCGGTATCGCCGTCGGTATGGCCACAGATGTACCACCGCACAACCTGCGAGAAGTCGCCACGGCCTGCGTGCGTTTGCTTGATGAACCAAAGGCCACGGTGGAGCAACTCTGCGAGCACATCCAGGGCCCGGACTACCCGACCGAAGCGGAAATCATCACGCCGCGCGCCGACCTGCTGAAGATGTACGAAACCGGCAAGGGCTCGGTGCGCATGCGTGCCGTGTACCACATCGAGGATGGCGACATTATCGTCACCGCGCTGCCGCACCAGGTGTCGGGCGCCAAGGTGCTGGAGCAGATCGCCGCGTTGATGCAGGCCAAACCGTCGAAACTGCCGCAGGTCGCCGACCTGCGTGACGAGTCGGACCACGAAAACCCATGCCGCATCGTGATCATCCCGACCAACAGCCGGGTCGACCACGAAGTGCTGATGCAACATCTGTTCGCCAGCACTGAGTTGGAGTCCAGCTACCGGGTCAACGTCAATATCATCGGCCTGGACGGTAAGCCGCAGCTGAAAAACCTGCGCAACCTGCTGGTGGAGTGGCTGGAGTTCCGGATCAATACCGTGCGCCGCCGCCTGCAATTCCGTCTGGATAAGGTTGAGCGCCGCTTGCACCTGTTGGACGGCTTGCTGATCGCCTACCTCAACCTGGACGAAGTGATCCACATCATTCGTACCGCCGAGCACCCGAAAGCCGAGCTGATCGCGCGTTTCGAGCTGAGCGAAATCCAGGCTGACTACATCCTCGACACCCGCTTGCGCCAATTGGCGCGACTGGAAGAAATGAAGCTGCGTGACGAACAGGACGCGTTGCTCAAGGAACAAGCCAAGCTGCAAGCGCTGTTGGGCAGCGAAGCCAAGCTCAAGAAGCTGGTGCGCAGCGAGCTGATCAAAGACGCCGAAACCTATGGCGATGACCGCCGTTCGCCGATCGTGCAGCGTGCAGAGGCAAAAGCGCTGACCGAAACCGAGCTGCTGCCGAACGAGAAAATTACCGTCGTTCTGTCGGAAAAGGGTTGGGTTCGTTCCGCCAAGGGGCATGATATTGACGCCACTGGTTTGTCGTACAAGGCGGGTGACGGGTTCAAGACCGCTGCCGCCGGGCGTTCCAACCAGTTTGCGGTGTTTATCGACTCCACCGGACGCAGTTATTCGGTGCCGGCCCACACCTTGCCATCGGCACGGGGCCAGGGCGAGCCGTTGACGGGGCGGCTTACGCCGCCGCCGGGGGCGAATTTTGAATGTGTGCTGCTGCCGGACGACGACGCGCTTTACGTGATCGCCTCCGACGCGGGTTACGGTTTTGTGGTCAAGGGTGAAGACCTGCAGGCCAAGAACAAAGCGGGCAAGGCCTTGCTGAGCTTGCCGAACAACGCCAAGGTGATCCTGCCGCGGCCAGTGGACGACCGAGAGAGCAACTGGCTGGCGTCGGTGACCACCGAAGGGCGTTTGTTGGTGTTCAAAATCAGCGACTTGCCGCAGTTGGGCAAAGGCAAGGGTAACAAGATCATTGGTATTCCCGGCGAGCGGGTGGCCAGTCGCGAAGAGTACGTGACCGACATCGCAGTGATCCCGGAAGGTTCGACCTTGGTGCTTCAGGCCGGGAAACGCACGTTGTCACTGCGTCCCGATGACCTTGAGCACTACAAGGGCGAGCGTGGTCGGCGTGGTAACAAACTGCCTCGGGGCTTCCAGCGAGTGGATGCGTTGCTGGTGGAAACGCCGGTTTAACGCGTTTTAGAGCCCTCGATCTACGATTTAACGCGTAGATCGACGCTTTGGCGCTGGAGTCATGGCGCATATTCACGGATGATATGGCCTTTCCAGCGCCGGCGTGGCCGAGCGTGTTTAGGTTATTTTTAGTATTACATTGTGGTTCGCCTTGTGGCAGCCACCTGGATGGGATGATGACTGCTCCACGCCTTCCTTTTATTTTCATGCTCGCTGGCCTTTTGGGGCTGGCGGGTTGCAGCACACACCAGCCGGTGTCGCTGTACCAGTTGGACAGCGGAAGTCCAGCTCAACCTGCGCAGACTGCCGGCATGGCGGTGTTGCTGGGCCCGGTGGTCGTCGCCGACTACCTGCAACGTGAAACCCTTCTGCAACGTCAGAACGACGGCAGCCTGCAAGGTTCCACCGATGGTCGTTGGGCGGGCAGTTTATCGTCCGACATCAACCAACTGATGTTGCGCCAGGTGGCGGGTCAGTTGGACAGTCAGCGTGTGGTCCTGGCGCCGGCGCCAGCCGGTTTTTCGCCGGATGTACAGGTCTTGCTGACTATTACCCGGCTCGACTCCGGTACGTCGCAACCGGCGATCCTCGATGCGCAATGGCGCTTGATCGACCGTCGTGGCCAGGTACGCGATAACCGCATCGTGCACCTGCAGGAAGAGCACACCGGTAGCACCGCGTCTCAGGTCCAGGCACAGGGCGTGTTGTTGCAGCATTTGGCGCAGCAGTTGTCGGTGGCCCTCAAGCCATTGGCCAACCAACCGCCGATTGCCGAGGCGCCCCGCAAGCAGAGCGCCCCGGTACAGGCCAAGCCGGCAGAGCCGCAGAAGCCGAAGATGCCGATGGCTACGCCGATCCGTACGGACATGGAAGTGTTCAGGTTCTGATCTGAATCGCGCATAAAAAAGGCCCGCTGACTCAGCGGGCCTTTTTATTTGTGCGCGGTTTGAGCCACGCCGCGGACCCAATGTGGGAGGGGGCTTGCCCCCGATAGCGGTGGTTCAGTTAATGATGTGTTAACTGATACTCGGCTATCGGGAGCAAGCCCCCTTGTGTCCGACCGTTTTATTTGGTGCGGGTCTCATGCATCCGCGCCAACTGCCGTTCCAGCATCGACGGGTACGGCTCCATCAACCGCTCCACGCAACTGGCACCTTCAGGGCTGGCAATCGGGCGGATACGCGCGCGTTGGCGGATCAGCGTGTCTTCGCTGATCTTGCGCTCCACCAGCAGCAGGTTGCGGCTGTGTTGTGAGAGGGCCAATGCATCCTGGGCCATTTCGGTCAGCAACAGGTCGATCTGGCTCATGCCGAACAGGTCGTCGCCTACCGTCAGGCCGAGCTGCAATTGCAGGGTGATGCCGCTGTCGGCCACTTCGATCTGCAATTCATGGCCCAGGGCGCGCAGCAGCTCGCCGCAGCAAATCGCGTTGGTCAGGTAGTCTTCGCCGCTGTCTTCGCTGTGGAACAGCATCAACGTGCTGCCATCGTTCAGGGTGTGCAGTTCGCTCTGGTACAGCGAAGCAGCCTGGTCGAGGCAGTCACGGTAGCGCTCCAGCAATTCGGTCAGGCGGGCGCGGGGCAGGCGGCGCAGTTGGTCCTGGGCGCCCAGTTGTACGGCGAGCACTGCACTGTATTGCGGCTCGGTGCTGCGTACCGGGGCCGGCTTGGGCGCAATGGCGCTGCTGTCGGCGGACGTATCACGCAGGTCGGCAAAGGGATCGTCTTCGTCCAGCTCGTCTTCTTCGGCCTTGAATGCATGGCGCGGCGCAGGCTTGAGGCCCGCCACCGGAGGGCGCTCGTCGAAACCCGGATCACGCAGGTTGCGTACTTCAAACTCCGGCTCTTGCTCGTAGTCGGTGTCGTCGAACTCCGGCTCCGGCTCAACTTCAGGCACCACGGGTTCCGGGGCAAAGCTGGCGTGTAACTGGCGGGCGAGGTCGCCGATTTCATCCTGGCGGTCGGTGGCCGGGGTGTGCTCATCAATGTCCCGCAGCCAGATACGCAGTTGCATCAACGGCGTGGAAATATGCCGACCCAGGCGTAAGCTCAAGGCCAGGGCCAATGCCAGCAGGATCGCGCTGAGGATCCCCATGCTCTGCAGGCTGATGGTCATCGGCTGCTGGAATTGCTGCATGTCCAGGCTGATGCGCAGTTGGCCGGCCTTCACATCCTGAAAGGTAATGTTGCTCTGGTAGAGGCCTTCGGCTTCACCCAGCAAGCCGTTTTTCGGACGTTGCCCGGCCTCGGCCATGATCCGATTGTCCACGCTGTAGATGGCGGCGTGGGCCACCAGCGGGTTCTTGGTCAGGTTGTTGAGCAGCACGTTGAGGCTGAGGATGTCGTTGGACACCAGCAGCTCAGTCGCCGAGGTGGCGGTCTGGGTGGTCAAGCTCTCGCCCAGGGCATCGGCTTGCTCGTGCATGGCCTGCTTGAACTGCAAACCCATCACGCAGGCGTAGATCACCAGGGCCAGGGCGACCAGGATCACGTTATGGCTGGCGATGCGTAATGCGATCGGTACACGGCGGTGGCGCAGTGCCCGGAAGATCAGCAGGAAGAAATTATCGGTTTTTACTGGCGTGGGCCGGTTCACTTGCGCTCGGCTCTTGGTCCGTGAAGTTGACGCGCAGTATAGCGACAGCCCTAGGACCGGCAAAGCGCTGGCTGTGCCCGATGGTCACTGAAAGTGGGTAGAATGCGGTTTTTTTCCAGCCTGGGGGTGCGCCTTGCGCGAAATTGTCCTGATTAACATCACTGGTGAAGACCGCCCGGGTCTTACTGCGGCTATTACGGGAGTGCTGGCCCAGGGTGGTGTGAACATTCTCGACATCGGCCAGGCGGTGATCCACGACACCCTGTCGTTCGGGATCCTGGTCGAGATCCCGAGCACGGAACAGGCGTCTTCAGTACTCAAGGACATCCTGTTTACGGCTTACAAGCTGGACCAGCAGGTGCGTTTCACGCCGGTGTCCGAAGAGGACTACCAGCAGTGGGTCGCCGGCCAGGGCAAGAAACGCCATATCGTGACGCTGCTGACCCGCAAGGTCACCGCCGAGCAACTGCAGCGCGTCAGCTCCATCACCGCGCACTATGGCCTGAATATCGACCATATCGACCGTCTGTCGGGTCGCATGCCGCTGGACACCCCGGCCGACAAGGGCAAGGGCTGCATCGAGTTCTCCGTGCGCGGTGAACCGGCCGACCCGCAAGCCCTGCGCGCCGAATTTCTCAGCGTGGCCCAGGAACTGAACGTCGATATCGCCTTTCAGGAGGATTCGCTGTTCCGTCGCAACCGTCGCCTGGCGGTGTTCGACATGGACTCGACGCTGATCGAAGCTGAAGTCATCGACGAACTGGCCAAGGCAGCCGGCGTGGGCGAGCAGGTTTCCGCAATCACCGAGCGCGCCATGGCCGGTGAACTCGATTTTCGCGCCAGCTTCAAAGAGCGCCTCGCGCTGCTCAAGGGCCTGGACGTGAGCGTGCTGGACGCCATCGGCGCCTCCCTGCGCCTGACCGAAGGCGCCGAAACCCTGTTCGCCGAACTCAAGCGCCTGGGTTACAAGACCGCCATTCTGTCGGGCGGCTTCACCTACTTCGCCAAGCAATTGCAGGCCAAGCTGGGCATCGACTATGTGTTCGCCAACGAGCTGGAAGTGGTGGATGGCAAGGTGACCGGCGTGGCGGTGGAGCCGATTGTCGACGCCCAGCGCAAAGCGGACTTGCTGAAGGAATTGGCCAACAAGGAAGGTCTGCGCCTGGAGCAGACCATTGCGGTCGGCGATGGGGCCAATGACTTGCCAATGCTGGCGATTGCCGGATTGGGCGTGGCGTTCCGTGCCAAGCCGCTGGTGAAACAGTCGGCCAAGCAGGCGATTTCGACGTTGGGGCTGGACGGGGTGTTGTATCTGTTGGGCTTCCGCGACCGCGATGGTCAGCTTTAACTGAATAAACGCAGTTCAAAATGTGGGAGGGGGCTTGCCCCCGATAGCGGTGTATCAGTCAGCAGATAAGTTGGCTGACACACCGCCATCGGGAGCAAGCCCCCTCCCACATTAGACCTCATAGCGTTCGAATCAGGCGTTTGGCAGTGCGATGCCTTGGCCCATTTGCACTGGGCTGCCCGCCACCAATTCTTCCGCCCACTTCACCTGATCCGGCCCGAACAGCACGATTGCGGTCGAACCCAGTTTGAAGCGACCCAGCTCCGCACCTTTCTCCAGGTGAATCGGCGCACGTGCCGCTTCGTCATAGCGGAAGGTTTTCAGCTCGCGCTTCGGCGGCGTCACCAGCCCGGCCCACACGGTTTCAATCGACGCCACAATCATCGCGCCCACCAATACCACGGCCATCGGGCCACGTTCGGTGTCGAAGATGCACGCAACGCGCTCGTTACGTGCGAACAGCTCGGGTACGTTTTCCGCGGTGGTCTGGTTCACCGAGAAGATACGTCCAGGGATGTAGACCATCTCGCGCAGAGTGCCGGCGAGTGGCATGTGCACGCGGTGGTAGTCTTTCGGCGACAGGTAAACGGTGGCGAAATCGCCGCCCATGAACGGCGCCGACAAGGCCGCATCGCCACCCAGCAGTTCCAGCACGCTGAAGCTGTGGCCTTTGGCCTGGAACACACGACCATGCTCGATCGGGCCAAGCTGGCTGACTGCGCCATCGGCGGGGCTCAACACCGCACCAGGGGTTTGATCCAGTGGGCGTGCGCCGTCTTTCAATGCGCGAGTGAAGAAGGCGTTGAAGTGCTCATAAGCGGTCAGGTCCTCAACCAAGGCCTGGGACATGTCCACTTGATAGCGCTTGGCGAACCAGGCGGTGAAGGTATTCTTGAACCAGCGCACGCGGCACTCGGCAATGCAGCCTGCCAGGCGCGACAGCAGGTGGTGCGGCAGCAAGTACTGGCTGAGGATAAACAACTGCTTTTTCATTTACTGTCCTTAAACCTTAAATCTCGACGGGGGTGTCGGGGTGGTTGCCCCATTCGCCCCAGGAACCGGCATAACCTTTGACTCGCGGATAACCGAGTGCCTTGGCCACCAGGTAGGTGAAGCCAGAGCGGTGGTGAGTCTGGCAGTGGGTGATGATTTCTTTGTCTTTGGTCAGCCCGAGGTCTTCGAGGATCTGCGGCATGTCGCGGCGGATACGCAGGTTGCGTGCCTTGTCCATGCCGGCCGTCCATTCGAAGTTCACCGCGCCGGGGATGTGCCCGCCTTTGGCCGCCAGCACCTTCTCGCCGGAATACTCCAGCGGGCCGCGTGCGTCCCAGATGCCCAGGTCGGCCGCGCCCAGGCGGCTTTGCAGGTATTCACGGGTGGCGGTGGGGCCGTCGTGCAGCGTCAGGCTGACCGGGCCGCCGACTGGGGCGGGCACGTCGGTGGAGACCGGGTGTTTTTCGTCCAGCCACGCCAGCAGGCCGCCGTCAAGGTAGTGGTATTTCTGGTGGCCGATCACATCGAGCATCCAGATAAAACGCCCGGCCCAGCCGCCGCCTTCGTCGTCATAGACCACGTAGGTGGCGTCGGGGGTATGGCCCAATTCGCCGAACAGTGCTTCCAGGTCAGCTTTGTTGGGCAGCAAACCGGGCGCCGGCGCCTGGCCCAACTGGGTGCGCTTGGGGTCAACGAAATGCGCGCCGGGGATATGCCCTTCGGCGTAGCGGGCGGCACTGGTGAGGTCCACCAGAATCAGGTGTTCGGCCTCCAGGCGGCCGAGCAGGTCGCCGGCTTCGATCACCAGCGGCAAGCCAGAGAAGTCAGGCATGTGAGGTCTCCTGGGCACAAATGTTGGCATTAAAGGACCGCGATTGTAGCGCAAGCATCAGGCGCTGCGGTTGGTAAAGCAGTGCAGGGCTTTCTCGATGCATTGGGCGGTTTTGCCGAAGGCTTGCACGGTGGTTTCCGAGAACGGCCCGCCACCCTGGTCGGCCACCATCAGCATCACCACCTTGCCATTGCAGCTCAGGGAGCGTAGCAACAGGTGTTCGCCAGTAAACAGGCGGCGCAGGATCGGCGGTAGCAGTGCCGAGAACTGCGCGTGGTTGTCCGGCGTGAGGCGCACCTGGGCGGACTTTTCCAGCAGGCGCTGCAGCAGCGTGCTGTTGACCACGTCCAGGCTCAGGTTGGCTGCGTCTTTCGGCAGGCCGTCGACCTGATGCACGCGCAACATGCTCTGCGCGCGATCGGTCATCAGCAACATGACCCGCTGCATGCCGCTGGCCACCAAGGCCTCCTTGGCGCACGTGGTCAGGTGCATGGCGTTGGCAAAGCGGCTGGGCTCTACCAGCAGCTCGGTGCAGCGCTTGCGCCACACGGCCAGGGCCTCGGCGGTGGGCGGTGGCGCGGGTAGCAGGCCGCGATGAATTTTCTGCACATGCCAGGGCCAGATCAGCGACAGCGCCGGGTGCCAGAGGTCAGGCATCAACGTGTTGCGGGCGCTGGCGACGGCTTGCTGGTGAACCTGTTGTTGCACCTCGCCCAACGGCTGTTGCAGGTACAGCGCCGTGAGGCGCTGCCAGCGCTCGGTATGCGGGCAGGTCCAAGACTCCTGGGCCGACATCGCCAGGCCGTTGGCCAGCAACACCGTATTGGCCGGCTGGTTGAGCCAGCGGCGCAGGTTGGGTTCGGCGTCGAGCAATTGTTGATGGCGCAGGGGGTCTTCTTCGCGGGCGATATGCAGCGCCTTGACCAGCAAACGCTGTTCGGTCAACAGCAGCTTGTAGCCCTGGGATACCCAGATCGGCAGGTGCCAGGCTTCGGTCAGGCCGACGCACAGGTCCAGCAGGCGCACGCCGAATAAGGCCTGTTCCACCTCGCGGGCCGATTGGCCTTTATGGATCACCCGCAGTTCCCATTCTTCCAGGAGTTTGGGGTACGCGACTGCCATCGGCCACAGCGGCGACAGAAACAGCAGGCTACCCCAATGAATGTCTTGCCACAGGCGCGCCAGGCGGCTGCCGAACAAACCGTTGGCTTGCTGCGAAGCGTGCTGGCTCACCAGCAACAATTGGCGCAGTGCCACGGGAATCTCGTTTTCGGGCACTGCGGGCAAGCGCGCCAGCAGTTCTTCGGCGCGCTTGAGGCCCAGGCGGTTAAGCGCCACTTCGAGATTTTCTGCCGGCTCAGCCAGGCTGCCGTGGGTGTGGCTGTTGGCCTCGCGCATCACGCTGAGCACCAGCGCCGGGCTGTCTTGCATCAGCTCGGCAATATCCCGCAATGAACTGCGGCTGTCGCGGATGCCCTTGCACACACGGTCGTGGCTGGCCTGTGGAACAGGCAGCAGCACATCGTCCAGGCGCTTGATCCAAGCGGCGAGAGAGGTAGGTTTAGCAGTTGGGACTGTCGTTTCATTAGCCATGATTGGGGCGCGATCATCACTTGCGGTCAACACACCCGGAGCGGGCCGAACTGGCTTTTCGCCTTAACGGGCTATAGTCTGGCGCAGTTTTGCCGATAAGAGGAACAAGAGTTTTCAGTTCCCCCCAATATGTCCATGAACCCGACGGCGCAAGTACTCATCTCCTATGGCTAAAATTATCGGCATCATTGTCGTCATCGCAAGTGTGCTCGGTGGGTACGTCCTGTCCCACGGTAAAATTGCTGCGCTGATCCAGCCCTTCGAAGTGCTGATCATCGGTGGTGCGGCATTCGGCGCATTCTTGCAGGCGAACCCCGGCTACATGACGATGCACGTGGTCAAGAAATCCCTGGGCATGTTCGGTTCACGCTTCACCCACACCTTCTATCTGGAGGTGTTGGGCCTGGTCTACGAGATCCTCAACAAGAGCCGCCGCGAAGGCATGATGGCGATCGAAGGTGACATCGAGGACGCTGCGGCCAGCCCGATTTTCGCCAAGTACCCGGCCGTGCTCAAAGATGAGCGCATGACCGCCTACATCTGTGACTACTTGCGCATCATGTCCTCCGGCAACATGGCTCCCCATGAGCTGGAAGGCCTGTTCGACATGGAGTTGTTCAGCCTTAAAGAAGAGCTGGAGCACCCGTCCCACGCCGTGACCGGTGTCGCTGATGGTATGCCGGGTTTCGGTATCGTCGCGGCGGTACTCGGTATTGTGGTGACCATGGCTTCCCTGGGTGAAGGCGACCAAGCCGCCATCGGTATGCACGTCGGTGCGGCACTGGTCGGTACCTTCTTCGGTATTCTCGCGGCTTACGGCTTCTTCGGTCCGTTGGCCACCTCCCTGGCCCATGACGCCAAGGAAGAAATCAACCTGTACGAATCGATCAAGGCCAGCCTGGTGGCTTCCGCTTCCGGCATGCCGCCGTCGCTGGCGGTGGAGTTCGGTCGTAAAGTGCTGTACCCCAAGCATCGCCCGAGCTTCGCCGAGTTGGAACAAGCGGTTCGCGGTCGCTAAGCCATGGAAAACAACCAGCCGATAATCATCAAGCGCGTCAAGCGCTTCGCTGCGGGGCACCATGGTGGCGCCTGGAAAATCGCCTTCGCCGACTTTGCGACGGCGATGATGGCGTTCTTCCTGGTGCTGTGGCTGATGTCCACCGCCACGCCGGAACAGAAGATTGCCATCGCCGGCTACTTCAAAGACCCCATTGGTTTCTCGGAAAGTGGCACGCCCTTCGTGATCGACCTGGGCGGTTCGCCGCAGTTGGCGCCTGAGCGCACCATCAACCCGGAAGTCAAAACCGAAGCGCCTCAGGAAAAGATCCCTATCGAGCGCGATACCGTTGAGGCCATGGCCGAGCAGGTTGAGCAAGAGCGCCTGGAACTGTTGCTGCAAGAACTGCAGACCAAGGTTGAGGAAAACCCGCAACTGCTGAAGTTCAAGGACCAGATTTCGTTCGAGATCACCCCGGACGGCTTGCGCATCCAGATCACCGATGCGGCCAACCGGCCGATGTTCGACTCGGGCAGTGCGCGCCTGAAGCCGTACTTTGAAGACATCCTGCTGGCCATGGCCGACACCATCAAGGCGGTGCCGAACAAGATCAGCATCAGCGGCCACACCGACGCCAAGCCGTATGCGGGCCAGGGCGACTTCGGCAACTGGGAGCTTTCGGCCAACCGTGCCAACGCCGCACGTCGCGCGCTGGTGGCCGGCAGTTACCCGGACCCGCAAGTGGCGCGGGTGGTGGGGTTTGCATCGTCGCAGCTGTTTGATCACAAGGAGCCGTTCAACCCGATCAACCGCCGTATCGATATCGTCGTGCTGACCAAAAAGGCCCAACGTGCGATTGAAGGTGATCAGCCGCCGGCTCCGCAGCCCACTCCGGGCGCAGGCGCACCGGGTGAAGTTCCGACCGATCCGAACGCCATTCCGCCAGGGCAAGAGCCATTGCCGGCGCATGAGCTGCGCCAGAAGCTGAATCTGTTTGATGAGGGTGGGGTGAAGGATCCTACGGTGCCTAAGGCTGGGTCGTAAGCCACATCCTATAGGCACCACCCATTAAAACGCCCCGACTGATCGGGGCATTTTAATTTCTGGTCAGAGCGGGAGATAGGCTTTGACACCGCTGATGACGCCTCGCATGTCCTCGGTGCAGAGGCGTGGGACGAAGTACTCGCGCCCTTTCGATCGGGTCTTCCTATGGAGTTTGTCGAGGCACTCGAAGCTGACGGTATAAATCATGTCGCACTTCACCCACAGCGCCTTGTAGCCATCGGATTGAAGTGGATTTGTACGTAGCAAGTGGTGCCAGTCGTGCTGTATCTCGGGAGCGGTAGATGAGATCGGCACCACGGTGCAGAGTTTGCGATTATGGGTTGCAGTAGGGGATATCACGACGACCTTGCGGATCTTCAGCATCTCCGGGGCAACAAAACCTCGTGTGAAGTCGCAGAGCAGTACATCGCCCTGTTTGGGGTGATAGTAGAGAGCCAATCGTTAATTCCCCACAAAAAGCAAAGCCGCCCGAAGGCGGCTTCATTCGACGCGCAGTGGAGCTTGCTTCGCCCCTTCTGCGCCGCTGGATCAACCCCGAAAAGGATCCAGACTCCTGCCAGCTTGCGCTGGTGACGGAGAGATTATGAGCATCAGGGATTTCGAATTCAAGCTGGCTTGCGTCGACGAGCCACCCAGTTGTTCCGAATTCTTGATGCCAGCCCCCGTTAAATCAATGGACTAGCGCGCTTTGCGCCGCCATTTATATGTGTCAAGAAATGGCCGCTCAATAACTGCTTTCGGGCAAACTCGCAATAATCGACCGATAGCTATTCATCCGCTGCTGCTGCACACGTCCATCTTCCAAGGCCTTGAGCAGCGCACAGCCCGGCTCGCGGTCGTGTTTGCAATCGCGGAAGCGGCAGGTGCCGATCAGGTCGTTGAATTCGATAAAGCCCGCTTCCACGTCGCTGCGGCTGACGTGGCCTAGGCCGAATTCGCGGATACCCGGGGAGTCGATCAGCTCACCGCCGCCGGGGAAGTGGAACAGTCGCGCGGTGGTGGTGGTGTGAGTGCCCTGGCCGGACAGTTCCGACAGTGGGCCCACGCGGGTGTCGACTTCCGGCAGCAGGCTGTTGACCAGCGAGGATTTACCCACGCCCGATTGGCCGACAAACACGCTGATACGTCCGTCCAGCTGCTGTTGCAGCTGTTCCATGCCATTGCCGTGATGCGCCGACACTTCCAGCACTGGGTAGCCGAGGGTGCGGTACACCGCTAGCAAGGCGTTGAGCGCTGGGGCGTTCTGCTCGTCAATCAGGTCGAATTTGTTCAGCAGCAGCAGCGGACGAATGCCCGCGTGCTCGGCGGCGACCAGGTAACGGTCAATCAGGTTGGCATGGGGCTCGGGCAGCGGCGCGAACACAATGACGATCATGTCGACGTTGGCCGCTACCGGCTTGAGCTGGCCACGACTGTCCGGGCGACGCAGTTCGGTGGTGCGTGGCAACTGGGCGACGATCACGCCGATACCCTGGTTGCCGGCCCGCCATACCACTTTATCGCCGGTGACCAGCGCAGGAAGGTTGGCGCGCAGGTGGCAACGGGACACTGACCCTGCGAGTTCGCCTTCGAGCGCCTCGACTTCGACCTGCACACCAAAGTGCGCGATCACCAGGCCCGTCTGCTCGGGGCCCAGGTCGCCGCCCTCGAGCGCTTCCACGGCGGAGGATTCGCGTTTGGCGGCGCGTGCGGCGCGTTCGCCTTGAATCTTTTCGATGCGCCAGTTTTGGCGACGGTTGAGCTGGCGTTTGGCCATTGGTGTTCCGTGTCGATAATGCAAAGGTTAGATAAAACGGTCGCGAGTCTAGCACGCCCCTGCCTGCTAAACTGCGCAGCTACGCCAAGGTGCCAAGAGAATCAAGCCATGCAAAACCCACAGAACCTGATTTGGATCGATCTGGAAATGACCGGTCTGAACCCCGACACCGACGTTATCATCGAGATGGCGACCATTGTCACTGACAGCAACCTCAACACCTTGGCGGAAGGTCCGGTGATCGCCATCCACCACAGCGACGCCGTACTCGCCACCATGGACGAGTGGAACACCCGCACCCACGGCAACTCCGGCCTGACCCAGCGCGTGCGCGACAGTCGCATCAGCATGGCTGAGGCCGAGGCTGAAACCATCGCCTTCCTGGAAAAGTGGGTGCCCAAGGGCAAGTCGCCGATCTGCGGCAACAGCATCTGCCAGGACCGGCGCTTCCTTTATACGCACATGAAGGGGCTGGAAAGCTACTTCCACTACCGCAACCTGGATGTGTCCACCTTGAAAGAGCTGGCTGCGCGCTGGGCGCCGGAAGTCAAAGACAGCTTCCATAAAGGCAGCACTCACTTGGCGCTGGACGATATTCGCGAGTCGATTGCTGAGCTGCAGCATTACCGCAAGCATTTCATCAAGGCCTGAGTGTTTGGCGCCTGTATCGGCCTCATCGGGGGCAAGCCCCCTCCCACATTTGACTGCGTTCACACATCAAGGTGTGGGAGGGGGCTTGCCCCCGATGACGTGACGCGGTCTTTCGCCAAGCGCCCCCTTTTGGTGCCATCAGCAAATGATTAGACTGCCGGCCTCAATGCAAGGATCGCCCTCATGCTGCTGATGCTCTACCTCATCGCCATCACCGCCGAAGCCATGACGGGTGCGTTGTCCGCCGGGCGGCGTGGCATGGACTGGTTTGGCGTGGTGCTGATCGCGTGTGTGACGGCGCTGGGCGGTGGTTCGGTGCGTGACGTGCTGCTCGGCCATTACCCGCTGACCTGGGTCAAGCACCCGGAATACCTGGTGCTGACCTCCGTTGCCGCGCTGGTGACGATCTTCATCGCCCCACTGATGCGCCATCTGCGCTCGCTGTTCCTGGCGCTCGACGCCGTGGGCCTGGTGGCCTTCACCCTGATCGGCTGCATGACCGCCCTGGAAATGGGCCACGGCATGCTCGTGGCGTCGGTCAGCGGGGTGATCACCGGCGTATTTGGCGGCATCTTGCGCGACATCTTCTGCAACGATATCCCGCTGATCTTCCGCCGCGAGCTGTACGCCAGCGTGTCGTTCCTCGCCGCCTGGTTTTATTTGCTGTGCCTTTATCTGGAGCTGCCCAGCGAACAAGCGATTCTGCTGACCCTGTTCAGCGGTTTTCTATTGCGCCTGCTCGCAATCCGCTTTCACTGGGAAATGCCCAAGTTCGTCTACAACGACGACGTGCACTAGCGCGAAGCGTGCTGGTTCAGCGCCCATTCCACATGCTCGCGCACCAGCTCGGAGGGGTAATCCTGGCGTGCCTTCAAGGCTTCCAGCACCGGAATGCTCGACGGCGCGTTGCCCAGGCCTACCGCCAGGTTGCGTAACCAGCGCTCATAACCGGCGCGACGTAGCGGCGAGCCTTCGGTGCTGCTGAGGAATTTATCCTCGTCCCACATAAACAGTTCGGCCAGTTCCGCGTTATCCAGGTTGTGGCGTGGCTTGAAATCGCTTTCGGCGGTGGCGCCGGCGAAACGATTCCACGGGCAAACGATCTGACAGTCATCGCAGCCAAACACGCGGTTGCCGATCAACGGGCGCAAGTCTTCGGGGATCGCGCTTTTGAGCTCAATGGTCAGGTAGGAAATACAGCGCCTCGCGTCCAGCACATAGGGGCCTACGAAGGCATTGGTGGGACAGATATCCAGGCACGCCGTGCAGCGCCCGCAGTGTTCGGTGCTGTGGGGCGGGTCCACTGGCAGCGGTAAGTCGACAAACAGTTCGCTCAGGAAGAAGTAACTGCCGGCCTTGCGATTGAGGACCAGGGTGTTTTTACCGATCCAGCCCAACCCGGCTTTTTCGGCGATGGCTTTTTCCAGCACCGGCGCGCTGTCGACGAAGGCGCGGAAACCAAAGGGGCCGATCTGCGCTTGAATGCGGTCGGCCAGTTGCTGCACGCGCTTGCGGATCAGCTTGTGGTAGTCGCGGCCCAGGGCGTAGCGCGAGATATAGGCTTTTTCCGGCTTGGCCAGCAGTTGCGCCATCTGCGTGTCGCCGGGCAGGTAGTCCATGCGCAGCGAGACCACGCGCAAAGTACCGGGCACCAGCTCTTCGGGGTGCGAGCGTTTGCTGCCATGGGCGCCCATGTACTCCATCTCGCCGTGGTAACCCGCGTCGAGCCAGCGTTGCAGGTGCTGTCCATGCTCGGCCAGGTCCAGGCCGCTGATGCCGACTTGTTGAAAGCCCAGCTCGCGGCCCCAGTCTTTGATCGATTGGGCGAGGGCAGGCAGATCGGTGGTGATGGCAGGCATGAGACAAGGGAAACCGCAGGTTAGATAGGTATAATTCTGCCAGACATCGGAGCTTGAAGACGCATGCCGCAGACAAAACACGCAATAACCGACGTACAGCCCCTGTTGCACGGCCACTTGCCGCAACTGGCCGCACGTTCCCCGGACGCCCATAAAGGCCAGTTCGGCCACCTGTTGGTCATTGGCGGTGACCGCGGCTTTGGCGGCGCAGCGCTGTTGAGTGCCGAAAGTGCCCTGCGCAGTGGCGCCGGCATGGTGTCCCTGGCGACCCGCCTGGAGCACGTGCCCGCGGCGTTGACGCGTTTGCCGGAGGTCATGACCGTTGGAGTGAACTCGGCCAATCAACTGATGAGCCTGTTGGAAAAAATCTCGGTCATTGTGATCGGTCCCGGCCTGGGCGATGCCGCTTGGGGCAAAAGCCTCTTGTCCGTTGCGGCCAACGCCAAGCAGCCGCAAGTCTGGGATGCCGACGCGCTGAACCAACTCGCCACCGGCGGCGTCGGCCTGCCGGCCAACTGCGTGATCACTCCGCATCCGGGGGAGGCAGCGCGCTTGCTGGGTATGTCGACAGCCGAGGTTCAGGCTGATCGTCTTAAGGTAGCGCGCGCGTTGAGCGAGAAATTCAACGCCGTGGCTATCCTCAAGGGGGCTGGCAGTTTGATTGCCAGCCCGGACGGACGTGTCTCGCGATGTGACCAAGGCCACCCGGCCATGGCCGCGGCGGGGCTCGGTGACGTGTTGGCCGGCCTGGCGGGGGCACTGCTTGCCCAAGGCATGCAGGCTTTTGAGGCAAGCTGCCTGGCCGTGTGGTTGCACGCCACGGCGGGGGATCGCCAGGGCACCTTTGGTCGCGGGCTGGCGGCAAGCGACCTGATACCCGCCATTCGTCAATTGCTGGAGGAGCAGTCGCCGTGTCTGAAGTAATCCTTTTCCTGGCCGATGAAGAGGCCATGGTTGCTTTCGGCCAGCGCATTGCCCAGGTCACCGCCGGGGCAGGGCTGATCTTTCTGGAGGGCGACCTGGGGGCGGGCAAGACCACACTGTCCCGGGGGATCATCCGCGGATTGGGGCACGCCGGGGCGGTAAAAAGCCCGACGTTCACCTTGGTGGAACCCTATGAAATTGGCGAGGTGCGGGCGTTCCATTTCGACCTCTATCGCCTGGTCGATCCCGAAGAGCTGGAGTTCATGGGCATCCGTGATTACTTCGATGAAGATGCGTTGTGCCTGATCGAGTGGCCAGATAAAGGCACAGGCTTTTTGCCAAAGCCGGACCTGACCATTACCATTACGCCGCATGAGCATGGACGTCAGCTGAAGTTGTTGCCCCAAAGCGCGCGCGGCCAGTCGTGGTGCGCCGCTTTGGCATTGGAATTCAAATAATTGGTGGGGTTAGGTATGCGCTTTCGCGCGTTGGTTGCTGTCGTAGGGGTGTTGCTTGCGGCAATGACTGTCAATGCTCTGGCTGCTTCACAGGTGAAAAGCGTTCGCCTGTGGCGAGCGCCGGATAACACGCGACTGGTGTTCGACCTGTCTGGCCCGGTCCAGCACAGCGTCTTTACCCTGACGGCGCCTGATCGCCTGGTGATCGACATCAACGGTGCGACCCTGGCCGCGCCGCTGAAAGTCTCCACCGCCAACACCCCGATCACCGCCATGCGCTCGGCCCAGCGTACGCCGACCGACCTGCGCGTGGTGATCGACCTGAAAAAGGTCGTGACCCCGAAAAGCTTCTCCCTGGCGCCAAACGCACAGTATGGCAACCGCTTGGTGGTTGACCTGTTCGACAATGCCGCCGATGCCGCACCGCCACCCGCGCCAACCCCAAGCGTCGCAACGGTGCCGGCCGTGCCGGTCAGCCCGTCGCAGCCGCAGGTCAAACTGCCACCGCCGCCACCGGCTCCGGCCGGCAAGCGCGATATCATTGTGGTGATCGACGCCGGCCACGGTGGCGAGGACCCGGGGGCCTCCGGCTCGCGCGGCCAGCATGAAAAAGACGTGGTGCTGGCCATCGCCCGCGAGTTGCAGCGCCAGGTCAATGGCATGAAAGGCTATCGCGCCGAGCTGACGCGTACCGGCGACTACTTCATTCCATTGCGCGGGCGTACCGAAATCGCCCGCAAGAAAGGCGCCGACCTGTTTGTGTCGATCCACGCCGACGCCGCGCCTTCAGCGGCTGCCTTTGGCGCGTCGGTGTTTGCCCTGTCGGATCGCGGCGCTACGTCCGAGACGGCGCGTTGGCTGGCCGACAGCGAAAACCGTTCCGACTTGATCGGCGGCGCCGGCAATGTGTCCCTCGATGACAAGGACAAAATGCTGGCCGGCGTGCTGCTCGACCTGTCGATGACGGCCTCGCTGACGTCCAGCTTGAACGTTGGCCAAAAAGTATTGAGCAACATCGGCCGGGTGACCTCGCTGCACAAGCAGCGCGTGGAGCAAGCCGGGTTCATGGTGTTGAAGTCGCCGGACATCCCGTCGATCCTGGTGGAAACCGGGTTTATCTCCAACTCCAACGAAGCCTCGAAGCTGGCCAGCGCCAGCCATCAACAGGCGCTGGCACGCTCGATCAGCGCCGGTATTCGCCAGTTCTTCCAGCAGAATCCGCCGCCGGGCACCTACATCGCCTGGCTGCGTGACTCGGGCAAAATCGCCCAGGGCCCGCGTGATCATCGCGTGCAGCCCGGCGACACCCTGGCGATGTTGGCGGTGCGGTTCCAGGTCTCGGCCGCTACCTTGCGCAGTGCCAACAACCTGAAAACCGATGAGCTCAAAGTCGGCCAGGTGTTGACCATCCCCGGCACTGAATTGGCGGCACAGTAATGAGCGAATCAACCTTGAACAGTGGGTCGCGTATCGAGCTGCTCAGCCCGCGCCTGGCGAACCAGATCGCAGCGGGGGAAGTGGTTGAGCGTCCCGCATCGGTGATCAAGGAGCTGCTGGAAAACAGCATCGACTCAGGTGCCAAGCGTATCGATGTCGACGTGGAACAGGGCGGCGTCAAGCTGCTGCGGGTGCGTGACGATGGCAGCGGCATCTCCTCCGACGACCTGCCGTTGGCCCTGGCCCGTCACGCCACCAGCAAGATCCGCGACCTGGAAGACCTTGAGCGCGTGATGAGCCTGGGCTTTCGCGGTGAGGCCCTGGCGTCGATCAGCTCCGTGGCACGTCTGACCCTGACGTCACGCACCCGTGACGCCGATCAAGCCTGGCAAGTGGAAACCGAAGGCCGCGACATGGCGCCTCGAGTCCAGCCGGCCGCCCACCCGGTGGGGACGTCGGTGGAAGTGCGCGACCTGTTCTTCAACACCCCGGCGCGACGCAAATTCCTCAAGGCCGAAAAAACCGAATTCGATCACCTGCAGGAAGTCATCAAGCGCCTGGCCCTGGCCCGTTTCGACGTGGCCTTCCACCTGCGCCACAACGGCAAGACCATCCTTAGCCTGCATGAAGCCCATGACGACGCGGCGCGTGCTCGCCGGGTGTCGGCTATTTGCGGCGCGGGGTTCCTGGAGCAGGCGCTGCCGATTGAAATCGAACGCAATGGCCTGCGCCTGTGGGGCTGGGTCGGTTTGCCGACCTTCTCCCGCAGCCAAGCGGACCTGCAGTACTTTTTTGTGAACGGCCGTGCAGTGCGCGACAAGCTGGTAGCCCATGCGGTGCGCCAGGCGTACCGCGATGTGCTGTTCAATGGGCGGCACCCGACGTTTGTGCTGTTCTTCGAGGTCGACCCGTCGGTGGTGGACGTCAACGTGCACCCCACCAAACACGAAGTGCGCTTCCGTGATGGGCGCATGGTGCATGATTTCCTTTACGGCACCTTGCACCGCACCCTGGGCGATGTGCGTCCGGATGATCAGTTGTCTGCCCCCATCGTAACGGCAGTGGTGCGGCCGAGCGGCCCGGAAGCCGGTGAGTTCGGCCCCCAGGGCGAAATGAGCCTGGCGGCCAACCTGCTGCAATCGCCGCAGCCGCAGCCGTCGTACACCGCGCCGGGTTCCGGTTCGGGGGCGGGTTATCAGTACCAATACACGCCGCGTCCGCAATCGGCGGTGCCGGTGGCCGAGGCCCAGGCGGCGTATCGCGAGTTTTTTGCGCCGCTGCCGGGGGCTGAGCCGGGTGCACCTGTCGCCTTGCCGGAGGGCGGTGGAGATATTCCGCCGTTGGGTTATGCGCTGGCGCAGCTCAAGGGCATCTACATCCTGGCGGAAAACGCCCATGGCCTGGTGCTGGTGGATATGCACGCCGCCCACGAGCGGATCATGTACGAGCGCCTCAAGATTGCCATGGCCAGTGAAGGCCTCAGCGGCCAGCCGCTGCTGGTGCCGGAATCCCTGGCGGTCAGCCAGCGTGAGGCTGATTGCGCAGAAGAGCACCACTGCGTGTTCCAGAAGCTCGGCTTTGAACTGCAGCGCCTGGGCCCGGAAACCCTGGCCATCCGCCAGATTCCCGCACTGCTCAAGCAGGCCGAGGCCAACCGGCTGGTAGCCGACGTACTCGCCGACCTGATGGAGTACGGCACCAGTGACCGTATCCAGGCGCACATCAACGAATTGCTCGGCACCATGGCTTGCCACGGTGCCATCCGCGCCAATCGCCGCCTGGCCCTGCCGGAAATGAACGGCTTGCTGCGCGACATGGAAAACACCGAACGCAGCGGGCAATGCAACCATGGCCGGCCGACCTGGACCCAGATGGGCCTGGACGACCTGGACAAACTGTTCTTGCGCGGCCGTTGATGAGTGCCTTGCCCCCCGCGATCTTCCTGATGGGTCCTACGGCCGCCGGCAAGACCGACCTGGCCATCGAGCTGACCAAGGTGTTGCCATGCGAGCTGATCAGTGTCGACTCTGCCCTGGTTTACCGGGACATGGACATTGGTACCGCCAAGCCTTCCAAAGCGCTGTTGGCACAGTATCCGCATAAGTTGATCGACATTATCGACCCGGCCGAGAGCTATTCGGCGGCGGATTTCCGTTCCGACGCGCTGGCCGCCATGGCCGAGATCACCGCGCGGGGCAATATTCCGCTGCTGGTGGGCGGTACGATGCTCTACTACAAGGCTTTGCAGGAGGGGCTGGCGGATATGCCGGCGGCCGACGCCCAGGTGCGCGCCGAGCTTGAGGAAGAGGCTGCACGCCTTGGCTGGCAAGCCCTGCACGACCAGTTGGCGGCAATAGACCCGGTATCCGCCGCGCGCATTCACCCCAACGACCCCCAGCGCCTTTCACGCGCCCTGGAAGTCTGGCGTGTGAGCGGGCAGACCATGACTGAACACCGGCTGAAACAAAGTGCGCAAAGTGCTGACGCAGGCGCATCTGGGCAGTCACAATTGCCCTATACTGTGGCGAATCTGGCCATCGCTCCGGCAAATCGCCAGGTGCTGCATGAACGAATTGCACAAAGATTCACAATTATGTTGGAACAGGGGTTTGTGGACGAGGTCGTAGCACTGCGTTCAAGAGGTGACCTGCATCCAGGGTTGCCGTCGATACGTGCTGTAGGCTACCGCCAAGTCTGGGATCATCTGGATGGAAAGCTGACGTCAGCTAAGATGCAGGAGCGCGGCATCATCGCCACGCGCCAATTGGCGAAACGCCAGTTCACCTGGTTGCGCAGCTGGAGCGATTTACACTGGCTGGACAGCCTGGACAGCGACAATCTGTCACGCGCCTTGAAATACTTGGGAACGGTCTCCATATTGAGCTGAGTCCTTGCAATTGCCGTCTATCCTTGGGGGTGTGACGGCCATAAGCTATCTATTTTCCGATTTTTTATTATTGATCCTTAAAGGAGTGCGGCACATGTCAAAAGGGCATTCGCTACAAGACCCTTACTTGAATACTTTACGTAAAGAGAAAGTGGGGGTTTCCATCTATCTGGTCAACGGTATCAAGCTGCAAGGCACGATCGAGTCGTTCGACCAGTTCGTGATCCTGCTGAAAAACACCGTCAGCCAGATGGTATACAAGCACGCTATCTCGACAGTCGTCCCCGTTCGTCCAATCCGTCTGCCTAGCGCAGCAGGTGATGATGCAGCTGACGCTGAGCCAGGTAACGCCTGATAGGAGTCTCCTTTGTTCTTTGAGCGCCACGGTGGTGGTGAGCGAGTAATCCTCGTTCACTTGGATGGACAGGACCCTGAGGCGCGCGAAGATCCGCAGGAGTTTCAGGAGTTGGCAAATTCGGCCGGCGCCGAGACCGTTGCGTTTTTTAACGTGCCGCGTCATCGGCCAACCGCCAAATACCTGATTGGCAGCGGCAAGGTCGAGGAACTGCGCGACCTGGTCCACGCTGAAGAAGCCGATCTGGTGATCTTCAATCACACCCTCACGCCCAGTCAGGAACGTAACCTCGAACGTGTCTTCGAGTGTCGCGTGATCGACCGCACCGGTCTGATTCTCGATATTTTCGCCCAGCGCGCCCGTACCCATGAAGGCAAGCTCCAGGTTGAACTGGCCCAGCTTGACCACATGAGCACGCGGCTGGTCCGCGGCTGGACTCACCTTGAGCGTCAGGGTGGCGGTATCGGCATGCGGGGGCCGGGTGAAACCCAGCTCGAAACCGACCGCCGCCTGCTGCGGGTCCGCCTGCGCCAGATCAAGGGCCGCCTGGAGAAAGTCCGCAGCCAGCGCGAGCAATCGCGACGTGGCCGTTCGCGCGCGGATATCCCTACCGTGTCCCTGGTGGGCTATACCAACGCCGGCAAATCCACGCTGTTCAACAACGTGACGAAATCGGACGTGTACGCGGCCGACCAACTGTTCGCCACCCTTGACCCGACCTTGCGCCGTCTGGATCTGGACGACCTGGGGCCGATTGTCCTGGCCGATACCGTGGGGTTCATTCGTCACTTGCCGCACAAGCTGGTCGAGGCATTTCGGTCTACGCTCGAAGAGTCGAGCAATTCCGACCTGCTGTTGCACGTGATCGATGCGGCCGAACCGGATCGCATGTTGCAGATTGAACAGGTGATGCTGGTGCTGGGCGAGATTGGTGCCCAGGACTTGCCGATCCTCGAGGTCTATAACAAACTCGATTTGCTTGAAGGCGTTGAGCCACAAATCCAGCGCGACGAGAACGGCAAACCCCAGCGGGTGTGGTTGTCGGCGCGAGATGGCAGTGGCCTTGAGTTGCTTGAACAAGCGATTGCCGAGTTGCTCGGCGGTGATTTGTTCGTTGGCACCTTGCGCTTGCCCCAGCGTTTTGCTCGACTGCGTGCACAGTTTTTCGAGCTGGGCGCGGTCCAGAAAGAAGAACACGACGAAGAAGGTGTCAGCTTGCTGGCCGTTCGATTGCCGCGCTCGGAGCTGAATCGGCTGGTCAGCCGTGAAGGTGTGGTACCGACAGAGTTCATCGAACAACACACTTTGCAATAAAAGCCTCCGAAAGCGGTTGTGCCGCAGTGGCAGGCATTCTGTAGCATTGGTCGGCGCGCCGTGGGTGCGTCTTTGCTTTATCAGATGGAGAGCGCTATGGCTTGGAATGAGCCGGGTGGCAACTCGAATAATCAGGATCCTTGGGGTGGTAAACGCCGCAATAATGGCGACCGCAAGGGGCCACCAGATCTCGACGAGGCCTTCCGAAAGCTGCAGGAAAGCCTGAATGGGTTGTTCGGTGGTGGGAAAAAACGCGGTGGTGACGAAGGCGGTCGCACAAGCAAGGGCGGCGGCTATGGCCTGCTGGGCCTGGGTCTTGTCGTGCTGGCGGCCGTATGGCTGTACAGCGCCGTATACGTAGTGGACGAGCAGGAGCAAGCCGTGGTGCTGCGCTTCGGCAAGTACTATGAAACCGTCGGCCCAGGCCTGAATATCTACTTCCCGCCGATCGACAAGAAGTACATGGAGAACGTCACGCGTGAGCGTGCCTACACCAAGCAGGGCCAGATGCTGACTGAAGACGAGAACATCGTCGAAGTGCCGCTGACCGTGCAGTACAAGATCAGCAACCTGCAGGACTTCGTGCTGAACGTCGACCAGCCGGAAATCAGCCTGCAACACGCCACCGAAAGTGCCCTGCGCCACGTCGTCGGTTCCACCGCGATGGACCAGGTGCTGACCGAAGGCCGTGAATTGATGGCCAGTGAGATCAAGGAGCGTCTGCAACGCTTCCTCGATACGTACCGCACCGGTATCACGGTTACCCAGGTCAACGTACAAAGCGCAGCTGCACCGCGTGAAGTACAGGAAGCCTTCGATGACGTGATCCGCGCCCGTGAAGACGAGCAGCGTTCGCGCAACCAGGCTGAAACCTACGCCAACGGCGTCGTGCCGGAAGCCCGTGGTCAGGCCCAGCGCATCCTCGAGGATGCCAATGGTTACCGCGACGAAGTGGTCTCCCGCGCCAAGGGTGAGGCGGATCGCTTCACCAAGCTGGTTGCCGAGTACCGCAAGGCTCCAGAGGTGACGCGTGAGCGTCTGTACCTGGACACCATGCAGGAAGTCTTCAGCAACACCAGCAAGGTCCTCGTGACCGGCAGCAAAGGTGGGCAAAACAACCTGCTGTACCTGCCGCTGGACAAGATGATCGAAGGTGGTCGTAGCAGCACCAGCGCACCGTCCACCGGTTCCAATGCCGCTGCCAACGAAGCGAGCGCCCGTGCGGCCGCTGACTTGCTGCAACAGCAAACACGTACCAGGGAGAGTCGTTGATGAGCAATAAATCGCTGACCGCCCTGATTGTGGGCGTCGTCGTGGTCATCGCTGCCTGGAACTGCTTCTACATCGTGGCTCAGACCGAGCGTGCGGTGCTGCTGCAATTCGGTCGCGTGGTCCAGGCGGATGTCCAGCCGGGCCTGCATGTGAAAGTCCCCTACGTCAACCAGGTGCGCAAGTTCGACGCCCGCCTGATGACCCTGGATGCACCGACACAGCGCTTCCTGACCCTGGAAAAGAAAGCCGTGATGGTTGACGCCTACGCCAAGTGGCGCGTCAAGGATGCCGAGCGCTTCTACACCGCGACCTCCGGCCTCAAGCAGATTGCCGACGAGCGTTTGTCGCGCCGTCTGGAATCGGGCCTGCGTGACCAGTTTGGTAAGCGCACCCTGCACGAGGTAGTGTCCGGTGAGCGTGATGCGCTGATGGCGGACATCACGCGCTCGCTGAACACGATGGCGGAAAAAGAGCTGGGCATCGAGGTGATCGATGTTCGGGTCAAGGCTATCGACCTGCCGAAGGAAGTGAACCGCAGCGTGTTCGAGCGTATGAGCACCGAGCGTGAGCGTGAGGCTCGTGAGCACCGCGCCAAGGGTAACGAGCTGGCTGAAGGTATCCGTGCGGATGCCGACCGTCAGCGTCGTGTACTGCTGGCAGAGGCCTATCGCGAGTCTGAAGAGGCGCGTGGTGATGGTGATGCCCAAGCTGCGGCGATCTACTCCAAGGCGTACGGCCAGGACCAGGAGTTCTACGCGTTCTACCGTAGCCTGCGTGCCTACCGTGAAAGCTTCGCGAACAAAACCGACGTCATGGTGCTGGACCCAAGCAGCGAGTTCTTCCGCTACCTGGAAAAGTCCAAGTAACCGGCCTGTGATTCTGTAGGGCTCACTCCCGTCGGGCGGCTAAAACGCCTGGCGGGGTGATCCTTTCAGAAAACGGGTGTATGATGCGGCAGCCGGGAAATTCCCGGCTTTTTTGCGTCTGCATGTTTGATTCGGCAGGCGTGACAGGTTTTTCGAGGAAAGTGCCCGACGAGGCCGTTTGCAGGTCGTTCGTCACGTCGCTCTTGCGCGTGGTTTATGCAGGGGGCGGGTGTTTTCTGCTTCACTCAAGGCTCGGCCGAGGGCTGGCCGCCCGGATTATAGGGGAATGGCGTAATGGCAACGGTAGACCGCTGGCTGCTGCCAGATGGCATCGAAGAAGTACTGCCACCAGAAGCTGCGCGCATTGAAGTAGCGCGTCGCCAGGTGTTGGATCTGTTCCAGAGCTGGGGTTACGAGTTTGTCGTGACCCCCCATATCGAGTACCTGGAATCCCTGCTGACCGGCGCGGGCCAGGACCTGGATCTGCGCACCTTCAAGGTCATCGACCCGCAATCGGGCCGGCAAATGGGGTTCCGTGCCGATATCACGCCGCAAGTGGCGCGCATTGATGCGCACACCCTGCGCCGTGAAGGTCCGAGCCGCCTGTGCTATGCCGGCAGCGTGCTGCATGCGCAGCCGCGTGCATTGTCGTCTTCACGCAGCCCGATCCAGTTGGGCGCCGAGTTGTACGGTGATGCCAGCCCGAGCAGCGACGTTGAAGTGATCAGCCTCATGCTGGCCATGCTGCAACTGGCTGACGTGCCGGATGTCCACATGGACCTGGGTCACGTCGGTATCTACCGTGGCCTTGCCCGTGCGGCCGGGTTGTCCGGTGAAGTGGAGCAACAGTTGTTCGATGCCCTGCAACGCAAGGCTATCGATGAAGTTATCGCGCTGACCGAGGGCGTGCCTGCGGATCTCGCCGGCATGCTGCGTGCGCTGGTGAACCTGTGTGGCGGCCGTGAAGTGCTGGTAGCTGCGCGTGAGCGCCTGGCCAATGCGCCGGCGCCGGTACTGGCGGCACTGGACGACGTGCTGGCCATTGCCGAGCAACTGTCGGCGCGCTTCCCGCAGTTGCCGCTGTATTTTGACCTGGGTGAGTTGCGCGGCTACCACTACCACACTGGTGTGGTGTTCGCGGTATTTGTACCGGGTGTTGGCCAAGCCATCGCCCAAGGCGGTCGTTATGACGATATCGGCGCCGACTTCGGTCGTGCGCGTCCGGCCACCGGTTTTTCCACCGATTTGAAAACCCTGGTGACCCTGGGGCGTGCTGAGGTCGAGCTGCCGTCTGGTGGCATTTGGATGCCCGACAGTACGGACGCAGCACTCTGGCAGCAGGTTTGCCAGTTGCGCAGTGAGGGTCAGCGTGTTGTCCAGGCCTTGCCTGGCCAGCCATTGGCCGCCGCCCGTGAAGCGGACTGCGACCGGCAATTGATTCTGCAGAACGGGCTTTGGCAAGTATCGCCACTGGCTTCTTGAGTTTTCCTGCCGGCCCATCGCCGGCACCAAGTTTGCGCGAATGAGGACAAGTGTTATGGGTAAGAATGTCGTAGTCCTGGGCACCCAATGGGGTGATGAGGGCAAAGGCAAGATCGTTGATCTGCTGACCGAACATGCTGCCGCCGTAGTGCGCTACCAAGGTGGCCACAATGCTGGCCACACCCTGGTCATCGATGGCGAAAAAACCGTTTTGCACCTGATTCCGTCGGGCGTACTGCGCGAAGGCGTGCAGTGCCTGATCGGCAACGGCGTGGTGGTTGCACCTGACGCCCTGTTGCGCGAGATCACCAAGCTGGAAGAGAAAGGCGTACCGGTGCGCGAGCGCCTGCGTATCAGCCCATCCTGCCCGCTGATCCTGTCCTTCCACGTTGCGCTGGACCAGGCCCGTGAAAAGGCCCGTGGCGAGCTGAAGATCGGCACTACCGGTCGCGGTATCGGCCCGGCTTACGAAGATAAAGTTGCACGTCGTGGCCTGCGTGTGGGCGACCTGCTCAACATGCCACGCTTTGAAGACAAGCTGCGTGAACTGGTGGATTACCACAACTTCATGCTGGTGGGTTACTACAAAGAGCCGGCCATCGAGTTTGAAAAGACCCTGGCTGAGTGCAAGGAATACGCTGAGCTGCTCAAGCCGCTGATGCTCGACGTGACGGCTGAGCTGCACGACCTGCGTCGCGCCGGCAAAGACATCATGTTCGAAGGCGCCCAGGGGTCCCTGCTGGACATCGACCACGGCACCTACCCGTACGTGACCAGCTCCAACACCACCGCGGGCGGCGTTGCGACCGGTTCGGGTGTTGGCCCGATGTTCCTGGACTACATCCTGGGCATCACCAAGGCTTACACCACGCGTGTGGGCTCGGGTCCGTTCCCGACTGAGCTGTTCGACGAAGTCGGTGCGCACTTGGCCAAGCAAGGTCATGAGTTCGGTGCGACCACTGGCCGTGCGCGTCGTTGCGGCTGGTTCGACTCGGTTATCCTGCGTCGCGCTATCGATGTGAACAGCATCTCGGGCATCTGCTTCACCAAGCTGGATGTGCTCGACGGTCTGGAAACCATCAACATCTGCGTCGGCTACAAAGACGCAGACGGTAACGATGTTGCCCCGACTGACGCTGACAGCTACGTGGGCTTGCAGCCGGTGTACGAAGAAGTGCCGGGTTGGACCGAATCGACCGTGGGCGCCAAGACCCTGGAAGAGTTGCCGGCTAACGCCCGTGCGTACATCAAGCGCGTTGAAGCGCTGATCGGCGCACCGATCGACATTATTTCGACGGGCCCGGACCGCAACGAGACCATCGTTCTGCGTCACCCGTTCGCTTAATAAGCTGTTGATGTAAAAAGCAAAGGGCTCCTTCGGGAGCCCTTTGTCGTATCTGTTCGCCAAGCGGCACGACCCTTGCTCTGTTTCTCTTTTTCGCGGTGCTATCAAATTAATGGCACCCGTGGTGGAGGGATTCCCGATGTCTGCCGTTCTCTCATTGTTACAAAGCCGTTTGTTGCGGCCGGTGTTCGTTACCCTAGGTATCGCTCTTTTAGTGCAAGTGCTGGTGGCCGTCGCTCTAACCCGGAGCACGGTCACGGCGTTGGAAGCTGATTTGGGCAATCGCCTGGGAATCGACAGCCAGAAGCTGTCCGGCGAATTGGCCCAGGCCGGCAAGGAAGTCACCTCCAGCCTGGACAGCCTGTCCACCAGCACCCGTCAGCGTCTGACGGCGGGGCTGTCGACCCGCCTGCAGGAAGAGCAGAAGCAACTGCGCGCGACCTTGGAAAAAGACCTGCAGGACTCCGCCAATGACATGGCGCAGTTACTGGCCTCAGTGGCGCCCCGCGCCATGTGGGACAGCGACGTGCCGACGTTGTCGGAGTTTGCGCGACGCGCCCAGCGCAATCCCAATGTGCTGTTCGTGGTCTACGACGACGCGGCTGGCGAGCACCTGACCCGCTACCTCAACCGTGAAAACCCGATCAATCAGGCGCTGCTGGCAAAGGGCGCGGGTGACCGTGCACTGGATAAAGTGCTGGATGCGGCTAAGAGCGACTCTTCTGTTTACTACGTCGAAGCATCCATCAGCCCCAATGGGGTAGAGATCGGCAAGGTGCGCATGGGCGTTTCGACCGCCTCGGTTGAAGCGGATCTGCAAGCGCTCGACAAGCGCTTCGCAGCCCTGATCGCCAGCGGTGATCAGCTCGTCGGCGATAGCCTCAAGGGTGCTGCAGCCGACAGCGCTGCTGCCATGGGCGCCCGTCTGCAGTCCGCCCAAGCCACCGCTACCCAGATGACCGCCAACACCACCAGCGCCGTTCAGGACGCTGCTGGCACCTTGCGCTGGCGCATCGGCATGGGGCTTGCGCTGGTCGGTCTAGGCGTATTGCTGTTGATCGCCATCGTGCTGGGCCGCCGTGTGGTCAACCGCCTGAAGCTGCTGATCGCAGCCATGGATGATTTGGCGGCGGGCGAGGGGGACCTCACCAAGCGCGTGCAGATCAGCAGCAAGGACGAAATCGGCGATATGGCCTCGGCGGTCAATCGCTTTGTGGATAAGTTGCAGCCTATCGTGCGTGAGGCGGGAGATGTGGCCCAGCGTACCGGCGTGGAAATCGGTGCAATGACCTTGCGCAATGCCGGTGCTGACGCGGCGGCCGGCTTGCAGCGTGATGAGGTGGCTGAAAGCCTGCGCGCACTGTCGCAAATGGCCGACGAGGCGCAGGCCGAAAGCCATGCGATGCAGGCGGCGTTGCAGCAGGTGGTGGATATTCGCCAGGCCACGGATGAGAACTCGCGTACGTCAGCCGAAGTCGGCAGCCTGATCGAGGCGCTCGCGGGCCAGGTGCAGGCAGGCTCTCAGGTCATCGAGCGCCTGGCTCAACAAAGTGAGCAGATCGAGGTGGTGCTGACCGTGATTCACGGCATCGCCGAGCAGACCAACCTGTTGGCGCTCAACGCGGCCATCGAAGCAGCGCGTGCCGGCGAGACCGGGCGTGGTTTTGCGGTGGTGGCGGATGAGGTTCGGGCGCTGGCCAGCAAGACGCAAAGCTCCACGGGCGATATTCAGGCGCATATCGTGGCGTTGCAGCAGGGCGCGCGCGAGGCAGTGGAAACCATCGGTAAGGCCGGGCGCCAGGCCAGCGAAGGTTTGCTGGTGCTGCGCGACAGCGTGCGCCTGCAACAGACGGTGCAGGCTTCGGTGGAGCAGGTGCATGCGGCGATTGGCTTGGCGACGCGCGCGGCTGAGCATCAGGCGCAAGGTGCGCATGCGGTGCGTGGGCGGGTTGAGGTGATCCACGCCCAGGCCGAGCGGGCTGCGCAGGCGGTGGTGGAAACGACGGCCAGTGGCAAGGTGCTGGATGGGTTGGCAGCGCAGTTGAAGGCGAGCTTGGGGCAGTTCAGGGCCTAGTATCGCCTGTACCGACCTCATCGAGGGCAAGCCCCCTCCCACATTTACCTGCATTCCAGCGTTGGAACTCGGTCAACTGTGGGAGGGGGCTTGCCCCCGATAGCGGTTTCAGCGGCTCAAATACATCCGTGTCGTGAGCAGGTAAACCGGCAACCCCGACACCACTATCAACAGCGCCGCATACGGCGCCGCCGCCGCGAATTCCACATTCGAGGTGTGCGCCCACACCGCTGTCGCCAAGGTATTCAACCCTGTCGGACTGAGCAGCAATGTCGCCGTCAATTCCTTCATCGCATCCAGGAACACCAGCGCAAACGCCGCGCCCAAGGCCGGGAAAATAATCGGCAAGGTAACCCGACAAAACGCGCTGAACGACGACGCCCCGAGCGTGCGTGCGGCCTCTTCCAGTTGCGGCGCCGCCTTGTTCAGGGCCGTACGAATCGGTGACTGAGCCAGCGGTAGAAACAACAACGCATACGCGATCAGCAACAATGCCGACGTCTGATACAGCGCCGGCACGTAATGCAGTGCGAAGTACACCAGCGTCAGCGCAATCACCAAACCGGGCAGCGCGTGCAGCAAGTACGGCAGACGCTCGGCCCAGATCGCCAGTTGGCCTTTGTAGCGCACCACCAGCAGTCCCACCGGCACCGCCAATACCAGGCACAGTGCGGCGCCGCCGAGCGACAGCGCCAGGGAGGACAGCAGTGCCTCGCTGATCTCGGCGACCGGGAATGCGGCGGAAGAGCCCACCGCCAGCCAATAACCGAGCATCCCCAGCGGAATGCCACTGCCGATGATTGCCAGCGCCAGGCAATAGGCTTGGCCGAGCGGTGCCCACTTGCCCAGTCGCACCTGCTCGGCATGCCGCGCAGCGCCCTGGCCGATACGAACATGTCGGCCCTTGCCGCGTACGCGTAGCTCCAGCCATAACAGGGTCAGGCACATCATCAGCAGCACTGCCGACAGCATCGCGGCATTGGCATTGCTGAATTCCAGCTCGAATTGTTGATAGATCGCGGTGGTAAAGGTCTGCAGGCCGATGATCGACAAGGCGCCGAACTCCACCAGCATATGCAAGGCGATCAAGAGGCCCCCCGCCAGTAGCGAAGGCCACAGCAAAGGCAGCGTAATCCGAAAAAACACGCCCCAGCGATTCAGTCCCAGCGTTCGTGCAGACTCCTCCAGGGACGGATCAAGATTGCGCAATGTCGCCGCCACCGGCAGAAACACCAGCGGGTACTTGGACAGGCTCATCACCAGGATGGCGCCGCCCAGCCCTTCGAAATGGGCGCTGAGCGACACCCAGGTAAAGCTGCTGACAAAGGCGGGTACCGCAAACGGCAGGCACAGCACCACGCCCCAGATACGGCGCCCCGGCAGGTTGCTGCGTTCCAGCAACCAGGCCAGGGACAGGCCGACCACGCCGCATACCAGCGTCACGCCGACCATCAATGCCAGGGTATTGCGCAGCAGCCCGAACACATACGGCCGCCACAGCAGATGCACCGCCTCCGCCCAGCCGGCCTGCCAGGCCTTGAGTCCGACATACACCAGCGGCAGCAGGCTCAGGCCCACCAGGAACAGGACGGGCAGCACCAGCCAGATCGACGGGCGCTTGCGCCTTGGGCGCAAACCCCCGTGCAGGGCGGAAGCGGGTCGCGATGGGTTCATCAGTTCAAGCCAACGTCACGTTCCAGGTCCAGGGCTTCTTCGGCGTTGCCCAGGTCGGCGGGGGTGACTTTCGGCGGTTGCAGCTCACTGAAAGGCTTGAGGCCGCGGTTGGATTCCATGCCTTTACGCAGCGGGTATTCCGCCGAGGTGTTGGTAATCACGCGTTGGCCTTCTTCACTGGCCATGAACGCCAGCAGTTGCTGGGCTTCCTTGGGATGCTTGCTGGATTTCAGCGCGGCGGCGGAAGACACGGTGATCAGGCCGCCTGCATCGCCGTTGGTGAAGTAATGCAGTTGGGAATCCAGGTTGGTTTTTTCCTTTTTCAGGGCAAACCAGTAATAGTTATTCACCAGCACGGTGGCCACTTCGCCATTTTCCACAGCCTTGAGCGCGACCATGTTGTTGCTGTACACCTTGCCGAAAGCGCGCAAACCGGTCAGCCATTCTTCAGCCGCCTCGCGACCGTGCAGCTTGATGATCGCCACGGCTTGTTCCTGGAAGGCGCCGCTGGTGGGGACAAAGCCTACTTTGCCTTGCCACTCGGGACCGGCGAAATCCAGAACCGACTTGGGCAAGTCTTTTTCAGCAATCAGTTTCGGATTAAAGGCCACGACGCGGGTGCGTGCGGTCACGCCCATCCAGTCGCCATGGGCGCCAACATAGTCCTTGGGCAATACGTCGAGTGTGCTGGCGTCAATCTTGGCCAGCAGGCCTTGCTCGCCGAGTTTGTTCAGCGGCGGCGACTCTTCGGTGTAGATCACGTCGGCGGGGGAGCGGTCGCCTTCTTCGACGACCTGGCTGGCCAGCTGGTTGCTGCTGCCTTTGCGCACGTTGACGTGGATGCCGGTTTTGGCCTCAAAGGCCTTGGCGAGTTCGTCGCCGACCTCTTTGTGCTGGCCGTTGTACAGGGTCAATGAGACCTTGTCGGCGGAATAGGCGGTAGGTGAGAGCAGGGTCAGGCCGAGCAGGGTGATGGTCAGGCCACGCAGAAGGGATGTCTTGAGACGGGTATCGCGGATCATCATCCGGGGTGTTCCTCACTTGTATGCAACAAATACTTACAAGGATAAACGATAAAACTTCTCAAGTGCGGACGAGGGGCAAATCGCGGGGGAAGTTTCCATGTTGAGTTTATCAAACCCCGGAAACGAAAAAACCCGCTTTCGCGGGTTTGATCTGAATTTGGTGCCCAGGAGAAGACTCGAACTTCCACGACCTTGCGATCACCAGCACCTGAAGCTGGCGTGTCTACCAATTTCACCACCTGGGCATTATCAACGCTTGCGCTGTTGATGGAGCGAACTATACGGAGGGCTTTTTGATCTGTAAACCCCTGATTCAAAAAAATAAATCAAGTTTTCTGTTGAAAATCAAAGGCCTGGAACGAAAAAACCCGCTTTCGCGGGTTTGATCTGAATTTGGTGCCCAGGAGAAGACTCGAACTTCCACGACCTTGCGATCACCAGCACCTGAAGCTGGCGTGTCTACCAATTTCACCACCTGGGCAGCATCAACAACGTTGCCGTCGTCGATGGCGCGCACTATACGGAGGGGATTTTAAGCTGTAAACCCCCGCCATGAAAAAAGCCTGGAAAATTTCGCCAGTGGTCGTGCAAGGTGTGCGCTGGGGGCTTTAAAAGGCTTGTTGACGTCTGAAATTTCCCGTTTCAATACGCGTATGCCAAACTAACCCGCATATAGACAAGGTGAAAACTCTCTAATGGCCGATTGGCAGTCCCTCGATCCCGAGGCCGCTCGTGAAGCGGAAAAATATGAAAACCCTATTCCTAGCCGCGAACTGATCCTGGCGCACCTCGCCGATCGGGGTTCGCCTGCTAGCCGCGAGCAGCTGGTTGAAGAGTTCGGTCTGACCACCGAAGACCAGCTCGAAGCCCTGCGCCGCCGTTTGCGTGCCATGGAGCGCGATGCTCAACTGATCTATACCCGCCGTGGTACTTACGCGCCGGTGGATAAGCTCGACCTGATCCTGGGCCGCATTGCCGGCCATCGTGACGGCTTCGGCTTCCTGATCCCGGACGACGGCAGTGACGACCTGTTCATGAGCCCGGCGCAAATGCGCCTGGTGTTCGATGGCGACCGTGCGCTGGCACGCGTGTCGGGCCTGGACCGTCGCGGTCGTCGCGAAGGTGTGATCGTCGAAGTGGTGTCCCGTGCCCACGAGTCCATCGTCGGCCGTTACTTCGAAGAAGGCGGCATCGGCTTTGTGGTGCCGGATAACCCGAAGGTCCAGCAGGAAGTGCTGATTACCCCGGGCCGCAATGGCGCCGCCAAGGTCGGCCAGTTCGTCGAGGTGAAAATCACCCACTGGCCAACGGCACGCTTCCAGCCTCAAGGCGATATCGTTGAAGTGGTCGGCAACTACATGGCGCCGGGCATGGAAATCGACGTCGCGCTGCGCACCTACGATATTCCTCACGTCTGGCCTGAGGCTGTGCTGAAAGAAGCCGCCAAGCTCAAGCCGGAAGTTGAAGAGAAAGACAAAGAAAAACGCATCGACCTGCGCCATCTGCCGTTCGTCACCATCGACGGCGAAGATGCCCGCGACTTCGACGATGCGGTCTACTGCGAAGCCAAGCCTGGCAAGCTGCGCCTGTTCTCCGGCGGCTGGAAGCTGTTCGTCGCGATTGCCGACGTGTCCAGCTACGTGAAAATCGGTTCGGCCCTGGACAACGAGGCGCAGGTACGCGGCAACTCCGTGTATTTCCCTGAGCGCGTGATCCCGATGCTGCCTGAGCAGCTGTCCAACGGCCTGTGCTCCCTGAACCCGAAAGTCGACCGTTTGGCCATGGTGTGCGAGATGACCATCTCGAAAACCGGCGAAATGACCGATTACCAGTTCTACGAAGCGGTGATCCATTCCCAGGCGCGCCTGACCTACAACAAGGTCAGCACCATCCTGGAACAGCCGAAAACCAGCGAAGCCAAAGCGCTGCGTGGCGAGTACGGGCATGTCGTGCCGCACCTCAAGCAGCTTTACGCTTTGTACAAAGTGTTGTTGGGCGCACGTCATGTGCGGGGTGCGATCGATTTTGAAACCCAGGAAACCCGGATTGTCTTCGGTTCCGAGCGCAAAATCGCCGCCATCACCCCGACCACGCGCAACGACGCACACAAGCTGATCGAGGAATGCATGCTGGCGGCCAACGTGGCCACCGCTGAATTCCTGAAGAAGCACGAGATCCCTGCGTTGTACCGTGTGCACGACGGTCCGCCGCCGGAGCGTCTGGAAAAACTGCGTGCGTTCCTCGGTGAGCTTGGCCTGTCCCTGCACAAAGGCAAGGACGGCCCGACGCCGAAGGATTATCAGGCATTGCTGGCGAGCATCAAGGACCGTCCGGATTACCATGTGATCCAGACCGTCATGCTGCGCTCCCTGAGCCAGGCGGTGTACAGCGCCGACAACCAGGGCCACTTCGGCCTGAATTACGAGGCATACACCCACTTCACCTCCCCGATTCGCCGTTACCCGGATCTGCTCACGCACCGCGCGATCCGCAGCGTGATCCACTCCAAGCAGAACACGCCGCACGTCCAACGCGCCGGTGCCATGACCATTCCGAAGGCACGGATCTATCCGTACGACGAAGCGGCCCTGGAACAGTTGGGCGAGCAGTGCTCCATGAGCGAGCGCCGCGCCGATGAAGCCACCCGTGACGTCGTGAATTGGCTCAAGTGCGAGTTCATGAAAGACCGCGTGGGCGAGTCGTTCCCAGGTGTGATCACCGCCGTGACCGGCTTTGGCCTGTTCGTCGAGCTGACCGATATCTACGTCGAGGGTCTGGTGCACGTCACCGCCTTGCCGGGCGACTACTACCACTTCGACCCTGTGCATCACCGCTTGGCGGGCGAGCGCACCGGTCGCAGCTTCCGCTTGGGCGACACGGTTGAAGTGCAGGTCATGCGCGTCGACCTCGACGAGCGCAAGATCGATTTCGGCATGCCTGACAAACCCGCCGAAGCGCCGAACAGCCGTAAAAAGCGTGGCAGCGAACCTGCTGCGCCAGCCAGCAAAGGCAAGGGCGCTCCTGTGAAAGCAGCGGCTGCCGAGCCTGCGCCAGCCAAGGCCGGTCGTCGTTCTTCTGCCAAGGACAAGGCCCCAGAAGCCTACCGCCCAAGCGACGCAGCGGCGAAGAACGCCGAGCTGCGCAAGAGCCGTGAGTTGAAGCAGCAGTTGCTCAACGAAGCCAAAAGCGGTGGTAAAGCGGCGTCTGGGGGAAAGTCCCGCGAGGCGGAAAAACCGTCGAGCAAGCCAAGTAAACACCGTAAAGGCCCGCCCAAGGCGGGTTCGGCTCCCGCGAAAAGCGGCGGGTCGCGCAAACCTAAGGCCAAGTCATGAGTCTGGAAAAAATCTACGGCGTACACGCCGTAGAAGCACTGCTGCGTCACCACCCTAAACGCGTCAAGCAAGTGTGGTTGGCAGAAGGTCGCAGCGAGCCGCGCGTGCAAGCGCTGGTCGAGTTGGCCACCCAAAACAAAGTTGCCATCGGCCAGGCCGAGCGTCGTGAAATGGACGTGTGGGTTGAAGGCGTTCACCAGGGTGTGGTGGCGGACGTCAGTCCTAGCCAGGTCTGGGGCGAAGCCATGCTCGACGAGCTGCTCGACCGCACCGAAGGCGCGCCGCTGTTGCTGGTGCTGGACGGCGTGACCGACCCGCACAACCTCGGCGCCTGCCTGCGTTCGGCGGATGCTGCCGGCGCGTTGGCGGTGATCGTGCCTAAAGACAAGTCGGCGACCCTGACGCCGGTTGTGCGTAAAGTCGCCTGTGGCGCGGCCGAAGTGATTCCGCTGGTCGCCGTGACCAACCTGGCGCGCACCCTGGAGAAGCTCCAGCAACGCGGCCTGTGGGTCGTGGGCACGGCGGGGGAGGCTGAGGTCAGCATTTATGACCAGGACCTCACCGGCCCGACCATCCTGATCATGGGTGCTGAAGGCAAGGGCATGCGTCGCCTGACCCGCGAGCATTGCGACTACCTGGTGCATTTGCCGATGGCCGGCAGTGTCAGCAGCCTCAACGTGTCGGTCGCGACCGGCGTGTGCCTGTTCGAAGCCCGGCGCCAACGGGGTGCCAAGGCCAAGACCAAGAAGTAGTCAGGCCTGGCGCAAGACTCAATGTGGGAGGGGGCTTGCCCCCGATAGCGGTGTCTCGGTTGCAGATCAATGTGACTGATCCTCCGTAATCGGGAGCAAGCCCCTTCTCACATTTGCGTTTGTGGTGTTTGGGGGGATTGTTCAAATAATCACCAATCACCTTGCGCGCTTCCTCCCCCTTCTCTACAATTGCGCCCCTTGCCTTCCTGGCGGGCACCGATGTGCCTCCCTGCGGCAAGATCCATAAGTGTCATTCACTCCTTGTCTGACCGTTTTTGAGCGGCAGGCTACAACCCGTAAGGAGCATTCATGCGTCATTACGAAATCATCTTTTTGGTCCACCCGGATCAAAGCGAGCAAGTCGGCGGCATGGTTGAGCGTTACACCAAGCTGATCGAAGAAGACGGCGGCAAAATCCACCGTCTGGAAGATTGGGGCCGTCGTCAACTGGCCTACGCAATCAACAATGTTCACAAGGCTCACTACGTGATGCTGAACGTTGAGTGCACTGGCAAGGCCCTGGCCGAGCTGGAAGACAACTTCCGCTACAACGATGCAGTGATCCGTAACCTGGTCATCCGTCGCGAAGAAGCCGTTACCGGCCAATCCGAGATGCTCAAGGCTGAAGAAAACCGCAGTGAGCGCCGTGAGCGTCGCGACCGTCCTGAGCACGAAGGCGCTGATAGCGCTGACAGTGATGACAGCGACAACAGCGATAACGCTGACGAGTAATCCACGGACCTTTTAAGGAGCCTATCAAATGGCACGTTTCTTCCGTCGTCGTAAATTCTGCCGCTTCACCGCTGAAGACGTGAAAGAGATCGATTACAAAGATCTCAACACTCTGAAAGCCTACGTATCCGAGACCGGCAAAATCGTTCCAAGCCGTATCACCGGTACCAAAGCACGTTATCAGCGTCAGCTGGCCACCGCTATCAAGCGCGCCCGCTTCCTGGCCCTGCTGGCCTACACCGACAGCCACGGCCGCTGAGACCGGGCAGTCGACAAGTAGTAAGGGATTGAATGCATGCGCGCCTTAGCTGAGTTCATCATGCGCGGTCGCGTGCAGGCCACTCTGGTAGTGGCTGGATGTGCAGCATTACCGTTGTTGTATTGGTTGGGTGCTGCCGCTGGATGCCTTGTGCTCCTGCGGCGCGGTTTGCGGGACGCCTTTGGCGTCCTGGCCCTGGGATTGCTGGCCGCCTTGATCTGGTGGCTGCAATTGGGCGAACCCAAGGTACTTTTGGTACTGCTGGGGTCGTCGAGCCTTGCGTTGGTTTTACGCGCAAGTGAGTCCTGGGTCCGCACGCTGCTGGTCAGCGTGGCATTGGGGTTGGTGTTTTCGGTGTTGATTGACGCGGCTTTCCGCCCGCAAATCGAGGCGCTGTCGCAAGAGATCGTCAAGATCCTGCCGATGGCCCTCGGGGAACTCTACCAGCAGCTGTCGGTAGAAGAGCGAGCGCGACTGGCAACACTGATTGCACCGGCCCTGATCGGCCTGATGGCGGTAATGATGCAGATCGTCAGCGTGCTGAGCCTGATGCTTGGGCGATATTGGCAGGCGTTGTTGTACAACCCGGGTGGTTTTGGTCGCGAATTTCGCAGTATCAGAATCCCCGTAGGCCCGGCGATGTTGCTGCTGGCTCTCATGGTTATCGGGCCGAACCTCGGTTCGCAGATGGCCTTGATGGTGCTGTTTTGCAGCGTACCGCTGGTGTTTGCCGGGCTGGCCCTGATTCATGGGCTGGTCGCGCAGAAGCGCCTGGCCAAGTTTTGGCTGGTGGGGATGTACGTAACGATGTTGCTGTTCATGCAGCTGATCTATCCGTTACTCGTGGTTCTGGCCATTGTCGACGGCCTGATTGATTTTCGCGGTCGTCTGGCGCCGAAAGACGCCGATAACGCGAACGGTGAAGGTTAAAAGTTAGAGGATTTTCACATGCAACTGATCCTTCTGGAAAAAGTCGCCAACCTGGGCAACCTGGGCGACAAAGTGAACGTTAAGGCCGGTTACGGTCGTAACTACCTGCTGCCTTACGGCAAAGCCACCGCTGCAACCGCTGCCAACCTGGCTGCGTTTGAAGAGCGTCGTGCTGAGCTGGAAAAAGCAGCAGCAGACAAAAAAGCTTCGGCCGAAACTCGCGCTGCCCAACTGGCTGAGCTGGAAGTGACTATCACTGCCACCGCCGGTGACGAAGGCAAGCTGTTCGGTTCGATCGGCACCCACGACATCGCTGATGCACTGACCGCCTCCGGCGTTGAAGTGCAGAAGAGCGAAGTTCGTCTGCCGAACGGCACCATCCGCAACGTAGGCGAATTCGACGTAGCCGTGCACCTGCACGCCGAAGTTGAAGCCACCGTACGCGTTGTCGTGGTAGCAGCTTAAGCAGCACCTAACTGACTGGCACCTCGCGTGTCAGGCAGTTAACATCGGGCACGATCCTGTTTACAGGTCGTGCCTTTTGTTTTTCTACACACCCCTAATTCCAAGTGGCCATGAACGATATTTCAGCTCCTGAGCAATACGATCTGCAAACCGCTGCCCTGAAGGTGCCGCCGCATTCCATCGAGGCCGAACAGGCCGTGCTCGGTGGTTTGATGCTGGACAACAACGCCTGGGAACGCGTGCTGGATCAAGTCTCGGACGGTGATTTCTATCGTCATGACCACCGGCTGATCTTCCGGGCCATCGCTAAGCTGGCCGACCAGAACTCGCCGATCGACGTGGTGACGCTGGCCGAGCAGTTGGACAAGGAAGGCCAGACCTCCCAAGTTGGTGGCCTGGGCTATCTGGGCGAACTGGCGAAAAACACGCCCTCTGTCGCCAACATCAAGGCCTATGCCCAGATTGTCCGTGAGCGGGCCACCCTGCGGCAGTTGATCGGCATCAGCACCGAGATCGCCGACAGCGCCTTCAACCCCGAAGGCCGCACCGCCGCCGAGATCCTCGACGAAGCTGAGCGCCAGATCTTCCAGATCGCCGAAGCGCGCCCGAAAACCGGCGGCCCGGTCAGCGTCAACGACCTGCTGACCAAGGCCATCGACCGCATCGATACGCTGTTCAACACCGATGCCGCGATTACCGGGATTTCCACCGGCTATGCCGACCTGGACGAGAAAACCAGTGGCCTGCAGCCTTCCGACTTGATCATCGTCGCCGGCCGTCCGTCCATGGGTAAGACCACCTTTGCGATGAACCTGGTGGAAAACGCCGTATTGCGCAGCGACAAGACCGTCCTGGTGTACTCCCTCGAGATGCCAGGTGAATCGTTGATCATGCGGATGCTCTCGTCCCTGGGCCGTATCGACCAGACCAAGGTGCGTTCCGGCCAGTTGGAAGACGACGATTGGCCGCGCCTGACGTCGGCGGTCAACCTGCTCAACGATCGCAAGTTGTTTATCGATGACACCGCCGGTATCAGCCCCTCGGAAATGCGCGCGCGCACCCGCCGCCTGGTGCGTGAGCACGGCGACATCGCGCTGATCATGATCGACTACCTGCAGTTGATGCAGATCCCGGGCTCCAGCGGTGACAGCCGGACCAATGAAATTTCCGAAATTTCCCGGTCCCTCAAAGCCCTGGCCAAGGAATTCAACTGCCCGGTGGTGGCGTTGTCGCAGCTCAACCGTTCCCTGGAACAACGTCCCAACAAGCGCCCGGTGAACTCCGACTTGCGGGAATCCGGAGCGATCGAGCAGGACGCCGACGTGATCATGTTCGTGTACCGCGACGAGGTGTACCACCCCGAGACCGAGCACAAGGGCATCGCCGAGATCATCATCGGCAAGCAGCGGAACGGCCCCATCGGGTTTATCCGGCTGGCCTTCATTGGTAAGTACACCCGCTTCGAAAACCTTGCACCGGGCAGCTACAACTTCGACGACGACGAGTAACCCGTCTGCTCAATTCCGACCATTACCGTCGGAATTGGTCAAAATTTGTGCTATATTCCGCGCCCGCGATTTTTCATCTCAACACCGGTCACCGTCATGCAAACAGCCAAGCCGTTATTTGACTATCCCAAGTACTGGGCCGAATGTTTCGGTCCTGCGCCATTCCTGCCGATGAGCAGGGAGGAGATGGATCAGCTTGGCTGGGATTCCTGCGACATCATCATCGTCACCGGTGATGCGTACGTTGACCATCCGTCGTTCGGCATGGCGATCATCGGCCGGCTGCTGGAGTCCCAGGGCTTCCGCGTCGGGATCATTGCGCAGCCGAACTGGCAGTCCAAAGACGACTTCATGAAGCTCGGCGAGCCGAACCTGTTCTTCGGTGTCGCGGCCGGCAACATGGACTCGATGATCAACCGCTACACCGCCGACAAGAAAATCCGTTCCGACGACGCCTACACCCCCGGCGGCATGGCCGGCAAACGCCCGGACCGCGCGAGCCTGGTGTACAGCCAGCGTTGCAAGGAAGCCTACAAAAACGTGCCGATCGTACTCGGCGGCATCGAAGCCTCCCTGCGCCGCATCGCCCACTACGACTACTGGCAGGACCGGGTGCGCAACTCGATCCTGATCGATGCCACCGCCGATATCCTGCTGTACGGCAACGCCGAGCGCGCTATCGTCGAAGTTGCCCAGCGCCTGTCGTGGGGCCACAAGATCGAAGACATCACCGACGTGCGCGGCACCGCGTTCATTCGTCGTGATACGCCTGCCGGCTGGTACGAAGTGGACTCCACGCGTATCGACCGTCCGGGCAAGGTCGACAAGATCATCAACCCGTACGTCAACACCCAGGACACCCAGGCCTGCGCCATCGAGCAGGAAAAGGGTCCGGTTGATGATCCGGAAGAAGCCAAGGTCGTGCAGATCCTGGCCAGCCCGCGCATGACCCGCGACAAGACCGTGATCCGCCTGCCATCGGTGGAAAAAGTCCGTGGTGATGCGGTGCTTTATGCCCACGCCAACCGCGTGCTGCACTTGGAAACCAACCCAGGCAACGCCCGCGCCCTGGTTCAGAAGCATGGTGAAGTCGACGTGTGGTTCAACCCACCACCGATTCCGATGACCACCGAAGAAATGGACTACGTGTTCGGCATGCCTTACGCCCGTGTCCCGCACCCGGCGTACGGCAAGGAAAAAATCCCGGCCTACGACATGATCCGTTTCTCGGTGAACATCATGCGTGGCTGCTTCGGCGGCTGCACTTTCTGCTCGATCACCGAGCACGAAGGTCGCATCATCCAGAACCGCTCCGAAGAGTCGATCATTCGCGAAATCGAAGAGATCCGCGACAAGGTCCCAGGTTTTACCGGCGTGATCTCCGACCTCGGCGGCCCGACCGCGAACATGTACCGCATCGCCTGCAAGAGCCCTGAGATCGAATCCGCGTGCCGCAAGCCGTCGTGCGTATTCCCTGGCATCTGCCCGAACCTGAACACCGACCACTCGTCGTTGATCCAGCTGTACCGCAGCGCTCGTGCATTGCCGGGTGTGAAGAAGATTCTGATCGCCTCCGGCCTGCGCTACGACCTGGCCGTTGAGTCGCCGGAGTACGTCAAAGAGTTGGTCACCCACCACGTCGGTGGCTACCTCAAGATCGCCCCGGAACACACCGAGGAAGGTCCGCTCAACCAGATGATGAAGCCGGGCATTGGCAGCTATGACAAGTTCAAGCGCATGTTCGAGAAGTACACCAAGGAAGCGGGCAAGGAGCAGTACCTGATTCCTTACTTCATCGCCGCCCACCCGGGCACCACCGATGAAGACATGATGAACCTGGCCCTGTGGCTCAAGGGTAACGGCTTCCGCGCCGACCAAGTGCAGGCGTTCTACCCGTCGCCGATGGCCACTGCCACCGCGATGTACCACTCGGGCAAGAACCCGCTGCGCAAGGTCACCTACAAGAGTGACGCGGTGACCATCGTCAAGAGCGAAGAACAGCGCCGTCTGCACAAGGCCTTCCTGCGCTACCACGACCCGAAAGGCTGGCCGATGCTGCGTGAAGCGTTGACCCGCATGGGCCGCGCCGACCTGATCGGGCCGGGTAAGGACCAGTTGATCCCGTTGCACCAGCCGTCTACGGACAGCTATCAGAGCGCGCGTCGTAAGAACTCGACGCCGGCCGGCAGCCACAAAGTGGCCAAGGAAACGACGACCAAGATCCTCACCCAGCACACTGGCCTGCCACCTCGCGGCAGCGATGGCAGCAACCCGTGGGACAAGCGGGAACAAGCCAAGGCCGCGGCCCAGGCGCGCAACAAGCAGGCAGCCAAAGAGCGCACTGATGCGGCCAAGGGCAAGGGCGGCAAGCCTGCGCGCAAGCCGGTCGTGCCGCGTTGAGTCCAGCCTGAACATGCCAAACGCCAGCCTCGTGCTGGCGTTTTGCTTTCTAGTCGATGGGTAGCCTGTTTGTTAAGGTGGCGGCCATTGAATCGCTATCGGGGGCAAGCCCCCTCCCACATTCGACCGCATTCTCATGCTGGAACTCGGTCAACTGTGGGAGGGGGCTTGCCCCCGATGAGGCCCCACCGGCCACTATCACTTTCAAGGAAGAACACCCATGGGCAACCCCCTGGCCGGCATCGGCATGGACACCAACCGCTCGCAGTTCATGGCGCGCCAGCGCATTGAAAGCCAGATCAACCTGCCGCGCCTGTTCGCCGCCATCGATGCCGACCCCGGCATTGTTGGTGCGGGTGTTGTGTATATCGACGCCGATTTCAACGTGGTCACCCTGCGCGAATTCCAGCCGATCTGCAGCATTGCCCCCAAACGCATTATTTTGCGTGAGGCGCAGAAATACATCGCCCCGGCGCAGTTTGCGCAACAGGTGCAGGACAATCCCCGCGAATCGCGCCTGGTGGGAGAGGCGATCAACACCTCCCTATCCTGTGCAGGCGCGATCCTCGGTTGGCTTGTGGTGCTCAGCGGCACCGTCGCCGTGCCGTTCACGGCGGGCGCGAGCAGCGTGGTGACGGTGATCGGCTATACCGCTGCCACCGCCAGCACACTCCAGTGTTTTGCCAGTGGCTATCGCGTCAGCAATGAGATCAGTAATCCCGCCAAAAATGACAAGCTCGACAGCTCGGAGTGGTATCAGTACACGATGATCGCGCTGGATGCTGCGTCTTTGATCGGGGTCGGTGCCTCGACGTTGACCACGGTAAAACTGGTGCGGTTGAACCAGGCCACCACCGGTAAAAGCGTGAGGGAAGTGCTGCGCGGATTGAACCGGCAAGAGCGTGCCAAGCTGACGAAGGAGCTGCTCAGCATCCAGGATCCGCGCATGAGCGCCAAAATGCTCAAGTTGAAACAGCTGTCCGGCGAGGCGACCAAGCGTTTCACGCCGGCGCAGGTCAAGCATGCAACGGTGACCCAGATACAGGATGCCCTTAGCGCTGCCATCGGGTTTACCGGCAGTGCGATTTCGGGGAATGTGCGCACCATTGCCGTGGGGTTGTATGAGGAAATGAGCGATGAATGAGCTGCCCAGCATTCGTAGTTTTCTGGCGCACTATTTTCCGGTCTTCATGGGCGCGATTTTCGCGGCCGTGTTTAGCCTGGTGTTTGCGGTGCCGCTGATTGTCGACAGTTATTTCCCACGCTTGCCGCTGGACGATAACCTCCAGTATTCCTTCCTGGGTGGCCTCGCGCTGACGTGGGGCATCGTGCAGTGCAATTTCATGATCGCGCGCGGGCGGCCGCAGTGGGTATGGCCGCTGGTGATGCTGCTCGCGCTTTGTGTTCTGGCGGCGCTGCCCACTATCGCCTTTGGTCCGCATTGGCTGTCCTATGGCTTGAGCGTGTTGTTCCCCCTGCTGGGATTGCTGTTGCTCAACAGCAGGCGTCACCGCGAAATGCGCCAGAGGCTGCTGGAAATACGCCACCTGCGCCAAGCCGTCATCGCACAGCGAAAAGCCCGTTGACTGAGTAGATTCGTCACCTGTGTCTTCGCACCTTGGGACGAACGTGAGTACGCCGAGGCTGGAGTGTAGCCCCGGCGCGTATTTTCATATTTTGATGTTCTGGCGAATGTTCCAGCCGTACTTGACGGCCCCGCCGTCCTTGCCACCATCAGCTTTCTGCGGCTGGTAACTGACTTCGACCGTGGCGAAGTTCAGGCCGATCACTTCCGTCAAGGTATCGGCCGAGGTGACCGCATCGGTCTGGTACGAGATGACCATGACTTCCTTCATCGTCATCACCAGGTACTCCACCGCGCTGGAGCCTCCGGCCTTGCGCACCACCAGCCTGGCCTCGGGGTAATGCTTGCCTGTAGAGCAGGCCATCATCAGGTTGGGTGAAGATTTGTCCATGACCTTGGAGATGGACAGGTTTTCAATATTGACCTTGCCGGCACCGCCGCCGCTGCCGGTATGCATGGAGCCTGTCTGGGACATGCCCCAGCCCCATTTGCTGATCTCGATTTCATCGCGATGCACCTGATCCTTGGACTCACCCTTGATGTCCCCCAGCTTCAAAAACATATCGGTTGCCATGGTCGCTCCCTGTTTTGGTGTTCGCCGGTAGTGGCGCGGGGCGTACTTTTTCCTATTCGGGATATGGCCTACAAGGTGCTACATCGTGATCAGGAAGTGCCTGTCCGCATAAAGCGAAGCTTCTGACATTTTTTGCGTGTAGCCAGTCTTTAACCTCTGCGCTCTTGTGAAAACCGGAGTAAAGGGATGACTTCCAGCGTGTTGAAAGACGGGTTCCCCAGTGCGCACCTCACGACGCGGCAGTGGGTTGAAAGCAGTATTGATCTGCGAAAGTTGTTTGCGGCGATTGACGCCGATCCTGCGATTGTCGGTGCGGGTGTGGTGTATCTCGATGCCCAGCTGCGGGCGGTGGTGTTGCGCGAGTTCCAGCCGATTTGCAGCGTTGCGCCGAAGAAGGTGATTTTGCGTGAGGCGCCAAGCTATGTGGGTCGGGTGGAGTTTGCGCGGCGACTGGCGAATGAGCCGCGGGAGTCGGAGGTGGCGTTTGAGGCGGTGAATACGGCGTTGGCGTGTAGTTCGGCGGTGATTAGTTGGTTGGTGATATTGGGGGGCTCGGCGCTGAGTCCTTTTACCTTCGGGGCGACGGGTGTGGTTGCTGTAATTAGCTATACGTCGGCAGTAGCCAGTTCGATTCAGTGCGTGATTGGCGCTCGCCGGACTAGGAATGAAATGACTGACCCTGCCCGCAACGACGCTCTGGACAGCGAGTCGTGGTATCAGGCCGTAACGGCCGGATTGGATGCGGCTTCGTTGTTAGGTGCTGGTAGCACAGCGTTGTCGACGATCCGATTCGTCAGCATGCTCAAAAAGACAACGGGTAAGAACACGCACCAAGTGCTCAAAGGGCTGAGTCGGCAGGAACGGGTAAAACTTACCAGGGAGTTATTGAGTATCAACCATCCGCAAATAACCCGGAAAATGATCAAGCTAAAACAAATGGCTGGAGAGATGCCAAAGCGCTATACCTTGGCCGAGGTAAAGCGCGGGGCCATCATTCAGATGGTTGATGCCCTTGGCGCCATATCGAGTGTTGCTGGCAGTGTGCGCTCCGGGAACATCCGGACTATTGCGGTAGGACTCTACGAGGAGACATCAGAATGAAATTTCTCGTGCCACTTCGCCCCTTTCTGGTCCGTAATTTCCCCGTGTTTATCGGCGTGATTTTTTCGGGTTTCTTCGGCATTACTGCTGTTGTTGCCCTGGTGGAAAATTATTATTTACCATCGTTATCGAACGCTGCCGCTGAAAATGCCTGCGTGGTCTTGGCCGTTTTTATCACACATTGCAATTTCATGATCGCCTACGGGCGACCAAAATGGACGTGGGGCATGTATGGCCTTTTCATCGCCTGTCTACTGATTGCTGTGCCAGGTTTTCATTTTTCGCCGAACTCATTTCTTTACGCGGAGTGTTTTTTTTGGCCTGTTCTCGGCCTGCTACTGCTCCACAGCAAACGCCATCGAGAAATGCGCGATAAAGCTGTAGAACTTCGCCACATGCGCAGCGAGGTAATAGCGGCCATCGAGAAGCGGCGCAAACACGAGCGCGCGATAATCCGAATAAAGAAATCGAGGTGATCCCCCCCCACCCATCGCCCACCCAACCGATACCCCTCCACCCACTCCTGCCACAATTATGTGCAACCCTTGCACCATTACTGCAGCCACAGCGCCGTTTTGGTGCTGTACTGCACCGGGTCTTACGATAAAGCGCAACGACGGCCGCTCTGGCATAAGTCTTGCGCGGTTTGTGTCCATGCCCTGGCTCGCAGGAGGCCGCCGTGTCGATTCATGTCGCGTTGCACCACGTTACGCATTACCGTTACGACCGCGCGGTCGAACTCGGCCCGCAGATTGTGCGGTTGCGTCCGGCTGCCCATAGCCGTACGCGGATTTTGTCCTACGCACTGAAAGTGCTGCCCGAGCAGCACTTCATCAATTGGCAGCAAGACCCTCAGGGCAATTACCTGGCGCGCTTGGTGTTTCCGGAAAAGACCGATGAACTGCGCATTGAGGTCGACCTGGTCGCCGAGATGGCGGTGTTCAACCCGTTCGACTTTTTCCTCGAGCCCTATGCCGAAAAAATCCCCTTCCGCTACGCCGCCGATGAACAGCGTGAGCTGGCGCCGTACCTGGAAACCCTGCCGCTGACGCCGAAGTTTGCCGCGTACCTGGCGGGTATCGACCGCACACCTTTGCCGGCGGTGGACTTTCTGGTGGGCCTCAACCAGCGCCTGGCGGCCGATATCGGCTACCTGATCCGCATGGAACCGGGCGTGCAAACGCCGGAATTCACCCTCGAAAACGCCTCCGGCTCGTGCCGCGACTCGGCTTGGCTGCTGGTGCAATTGCTGCGCAACCTCGGGTTGGCGGCACGGTTTGTCTCCGGTTATTTGATCCAGCTGACCGCTGACGTCAAAGCCCTTGACGGGCCATCCGGCACGGAAGTGGACTTCACCGACCTGCACGCCTGGTGCGAAGTGTATTTGCCCGGCGCGGGATGGATCGGCTTGGATGCCACCTCCGGGCTGTTCGCCGGTGAAGGCCATATTCCATTGGCCTGCAGTCCCGATCCCTCGTCTGCCGCACCGATCAGTGGGCTGGTGGAGCCGTGCGAGTGCGAATTCACCCACGAAATGTCGGTAGAGCGGATTTGGGAAGCCCCACGGGTCACCAAGCCCTACACCGAAGACCAATGGCTGGCGATCCAGGCCTTGGGCCGGCAGATCGACGGTGACCTGCTCAAGGACGACGTACGCCTGACCATGGGGGGCGAGCCGACCTTCGTGTCCATCGACGACCCCGACGGTGCCGAATGGAACACCGCTGCGCTCGGGCCGGATAAACGCCGCCTGTCCGCCGAACTGTTCCAGCGCATGCGCAAGCACTACGCGCCCAAGGGCCTGGTGCACTTCGGCCAGGGCAAGTGGTACCCCGGCGAGCAGCTGCCGCGCTGGTCGCTCAATTGCTACTGGCGCCGCGACGGTGTGCCGATCTGGCACAACAGCGCGTTGATTGCCGATGAACAGCAGGACTATGGGGCGGACGGCGCGCTGGCCGGGCGTTTCCTGGCCAGCGTCGCTGAACGCCTTAAACTGCCGGCGCGCTTTGTGTTCCCGGCCTTCGAAGACAATTTCTACTACCTGTGGCGTGAAGGCGCGCTGCCGCAAAACGTCACCGCCCAAGACCCGCGCCTGAGCGATGACCTGGAGCGCGAACGCCTGCGCAAAGTGTTCGCCCAGGGCCTGGATAAAATCATCGGCCAAGTGCTGCCCCTGGCGCGCACGGCGGCCAATGACCGCTGGCAAAGCGGGCGCTGGTACCTGCGCGACAACCATTGCCGCCTGGTGCCGGGCGACTCACCGCTGGGCTACCGCCTGCCATTGGCCTCGCAGCCTTGGGTGACGGCGGCGGAATATCCATTTGTGCACCCGACGGACCCTAACCAGGACCAACCGGAGCTGCCGACCACCTCCCAACTGCAAACCCACGGCGAACCCGCGCCGGTTGATGAACGCGTGCCCAAGGTGGACGAGTCCGCCGATTGGCTGACCCGCACGGCCCTGTGCGCCGAAGCACGGGAAGGGCGCCTCTATCTGTTCATGCCGCCCCTGGAACGCGTCGAAGACTATCTGGAACTGGTGGCTGCCATCGAGGCGACGGCCGAGGAACTGCACTGTCCGGTGTTGCTGGAAGGCTATGAACCGCCAGCCGACAACCGCCTGAGCAACTTCCGCGTCACCCCGGACCCCGGTGTGATCGAGGTCAACGTGCAGCCGTCCGCCACCTGGGATGAGTTGGTGGAGCGCACCGAATTCCTCTACGAAGAGGCCCGGCAAACCCGGCTCACCACCGAGAAATTCATGATCGACGGGCGCCACACCGGCACCGGCGGGGGTAACCACTTTGTGCTCGGCGGCGCGACGCCCAAGGACTCGCCGTTCCTGCGCCGACCCGATCTGCTGCGCAGTCTGATCAGCTACTGGCATAACCACCCGTCGTTGTCCTACCTGTTCTCCGGTCTGTTCATCGGCCCGACGTCCCAGGCGCCGCGTGTGGACGAGGCGCGCAACGATGCGCTGTACGAGCTGGAAATCGCTTTCGCGCAAATGCCCGAACCCGGCGAAGAATGCCCGCCATGGTTGGTCGACCGCCTGCTGCGTAACCTGCTGATCGACGTGACGGGCAACACCCATCGCGCCGAATTCTGCATCGACAAGCTCTACTCGCCGGATGGCGCCACCGGCCGCCTGGGCCTGCTGGAACTGCGCGCCTTTGAGATGCCGCCCCACGCACGCATGAGCCTCACGCAACAGCTACTGCTGCGCGCCTTGGTCGCGCGCTTCTGGCGCGAACCCTATGCACCGCCGAAGCTGGCGCGCTGGGGCACCGAGCTGCACGACCGTTTCCTGTTGCCGCACTTTATCGAGCAGGACTTCGCCGACGTGATCGTCGAACTCAACGCGGCCGGCTACCCGCTGCGCGCCGAATGGTTCGCTGCGCACCTGGAATTCCGTTTCCCCAAGGTCGGCGACTATGCCGTCAGCGGTATCGAACTGGAACTGCGCCAGGCCCTGGAGCCCTGGCATGTGCTGGGCGAGGAGGGCGCGGTGGGCGGCACGGTGCGCTATGTGGATTCGTCCCTGGAGCGCCTGCAAGTCAAATTGACCGGGCTGCCACCGCAACGCTACCTGCTGACCTGCAACGGCATCCCGGTGCCGCTGCACGCGACCGGGCGCGTGGGTGAGTTCGTCGCGGGCGTGCGTTATCGCGCCTGGCAGCCGGCCAACTGCCTGCAACCGACCATCGCGGTGCATGCGCCGTTGGTGTTTGATCTGCTGGACACCTGGATGCAACGCTCGCTGGGCGGTTGCCAGTACCATGTCGCCCATCCGGGCGGGCGCAATTACGACAGCTTGCCGGTGAATGCCAACGAGGCCGAAAGCCGGCGCATGGCGCGGTTTTTCCGCTTGGGGCACAGCCCAGGGAAACTTCCCGTGCCAAGCCTGGTGATCAACGACGAGTTGCCGATGACCCTGGATCTACGGCGTTTCCCCAATAAAAAAGACTAAACACGATACAAATGTGGGCGGGGGCTTGCTCCCGATTGCGGTGAATCAGCCGATACATGAGTTGACTGACTCACCGCTGTCGGGAGTAAGCCCCCGCCCACATTAGATTTCGGTGAATTTGAATTAAACTGAGCCCCCTTGCCCCTGCCGAGCGTTCCATGTCCGACTTGCTCGACCGTTACCCGCTGACCGCGGGCACCTATCACGAATTGCTGGACGACAGCGGTGCGGTACGTGCCCATTGGCGACGCCTGCTTGACCACCTGCAACGCAGCACCCCCGCGCAACTGGCCCAGCGCCAGGCGCTGCTGACGCGGCAGATCCAGGAAAACGGCGTGACCTACAACGTCTACGCCGACCCCAAGGGCGCCGACCGTCCGTGGGAACTGGACCTGCTGCCCCATGTGCTGGCCGCTGATGAATGGCGGCACCTGTCGGCCGGTATCGCCCAGCGTGCGCGCCTGCTCAATGCCGTGCTCGCCGACCTGTACGGCCCGCAACGCCTGATCAAAGAGGGCTTGCTGCCGGCCGAGCTGGTGTTCGGGCATAACAATTTCCTGTGGCCGTGCCAGGGCATCCAGCCGCCGGACGGTGCGTTCCTGCACCTGTACGCCGTGGACCTGGCGCGCACCCCGGATGGCCGTTGGTGGGTCACCGCGGACCGTACCCAGGCGCCGTCGGGTGCTGGCTATGCATTGGAAAACCGCACCATCGTGTCCCGTGCCTTTCCGGACTTGTACCGTGACCTGCAGGTGCAGCACCTCACCGGTTTTTTCCGCACGCTTCAGGAAACCCTGGCCCGCCAGGCGCCGAGTGATGACCAGCCGCCATTGATCGTGCTGCTCACGCCAGGCCGTTTCAACGAAAGCTACTTCGAACACCTCTACCTCGCGCGCCAACTCGGCTACCCGTTGGTGGAAGGCGGCGATCTCACCGTGCGCGACAGCACCGTGTTCCTGAAAACCCTCAGCGGCCTGCGCCGGGTACACGCGATCATGCGCCGCCTGGATGACGATTTCTGCGACCCGCTGGAACTACGCACCGACTCGGCCCTCGGCGTGCCTGGCCTGCTCGATGCCGTGCGCCAAGGCAATGTGCTGGTGGCCAACGCCCTGGGCAGTGGCGTGCTGGAATCACCGGGCTTGCTTGGCTTTTTACCCAAGATCAACGAATTCCTGTTCGGTGAAACGCTGATCCTGCCGTCTATCGCCACATGGTGGTGCGGTGAAGCACCGGTGCTTGCCGAAGCCCTGGAGAAACTGCCGGAACTGCTGATCAAGCCCGCGTTTCCGTCGCAAAGTTTCGCCCCGGTATTCGGCCGTGACCTGAACGATGAACAACGCCAGGCCCTGGCCGAGCGCATGCGCGCGCGCCCTTACGCCTACGTCGCCCAGGAACTGGCGCAATTGTCCCAGGCGCCGGTATGGCACACCGTGGATGACCACCTGCAGCACCGCGCCATCGGCATGCGCGTGTACGCCGTGGCCAGCGCCGAGGGTTATCGTGTGCTGCCTGGTGGCCTGACGCGGGTGGCCGCCGAGGCTGATGCCGAAGTGGTGTCGATGCAGCGCGGTGGGGCAAGCAAGGACACGTGGGTGCTGGGTGAACGCGCCGCCGGTGGCGAGCAGTGGCGCGCGCAGCGCGCGATCGGCGCCCACGACCTGGTGCGCCGCGATCCTTATCTGCCGTCCCGCGTGGTGGAAAACCTGTTCTGGTTTGGTCGTTACTGCGAGCGCTGTGATGACAGCGCGCGCTGGTTGCGCATCGTGCTGGCGCGCTATGTGGACGGCGACGATCCGTTGGCCTTGCAGGCGGCCGTCGAGCTGGGTGAAAACCTGCGCCTGCTGCCGGAGGAGGGCGAGTTGCCCGAACGCCTGCTGGCTGCGCTGCTCGGTGACGACTGGCCGTCGAGCTTGCGCGCCAACCTGCAACGCTTGCAGTGGGCGGCATCCCAGGTGCGCGGCAAATTGTCCAGGGAGAACTGGCAGGCCTTGGTAGAGCTGCAGCGCGAAGCCATGGAGCTGGAAAGCGACACCCCGGACTTTGGCGAATTGCTGGATTTCCTCAACCGCCTGGTGATGTCCCTGGCGGCGCTGTCCGGGTTTGCCCTGGACGACATGACCCGCGACGAAGGCTGGCGCTTCTTGATGATGGGCCGGCGCATCGAGCGCCTGCAATTCCTCAGCAGCAGCCTCGCGGCGTTTTTGCGTGGCGTGGCGGTGTTTGATCAGGCAGGGTTGGAGTGGTTGCTGGAGCTGGGCAACAGCAGCATCACCTACCGCTCGCGTTACCTGGCCGTGCCGCAGTTGATCCCGGTGCTCGACCTGCTGTTGCTGGATGAGCAGAACCCCCATGCGGTGTTGTTCCAATTGAAACTGGTGAGCCGCACCCTGCGGCGGCTCAACGATGATTTCGGCGTGCCTCGGGAAACCGGTCTCGCCCCGTTGATCGAACGTTTGGCGCGTTTCGACCTGGGCTGCCTGGAGAACCCTTTGTTTGGCGAGTCCAGTGTGCGTGCCGCGTTGGATGGCCTGGCGGACCTGCTGCAAGCGGTCGCCGATGAGAGTGGGCAAGTGTCGGATCGCCTGGCCTTGCGCCATTTCGCCCATGTGGATGATGTCAGCCAGCAAACGGTGTCGGTGTGATGAGTGCGCGCTACCAGATTTTCCACGATACCCATTACCACTACGACAGCGCGGTGTCCCTGGCCCAGCAGTTGGCGCACCTGTGGCCTCGGCCGTGCGCCTGGCAGCGCTGCAGTTCGCAGCAGTTGGAGATCAGCCCGCAGCCATCGTCACGTCGCGATGAGCTGGATGTGTTCGGCAACCCGATAACGCGCCTGGCCTTTGAGCGACCCCATGATGAATTGCTGGTGAACGCCGGGCTGACCGTGGAAGTGCTGGCGCGGCCGGCATTGGATTTCCGGCAGTCGCCGCCCTGGGACCAGACCCGCGATAGCCTCACCTACAGCAGCCAGGCCATGTCCGCTGAGCTGATCGAGGCTTGCCGCTACCGTTTTGAATCGCCCTACGTGCACCTGAAAAAAACCTTCGTCGAGTTTTCAGAAAGTTGTTTCCCGCCGGGCAAACCGTTGTTGCTGGGCGTGCAGGCGTTGATGGAGAAAATCTTCAGCGAGTTCACCTTCGATGCCGAAGCCACCCAGGTCGCTACGCCGCTGGTGGAAGTGCTGGAGCGCCGACGCGGTGTGTGCCAGGACTTCGCGCACCTGATGCTCGCCTGCCTGCGCTCGCGCGGGCTGGCGGCGCGCTACATCAGCGGCTACCTGCTCACCCAGCCACCGCCCGGCCAACCACGGCTGATCGGCGCCGATGCGTCCCATGCATGGGTGTCGGTGTATTGCCCGGCGTCGGGCTGGGTGGATTTTGATCCGACGAACAATGTGCAACCGGCACTGGAGCACATCACCCTGGCCTGGGGCCGAGATTTCTCTGATGTGTCGCCGTTGCGAGGGGTGATTCTGGGAGGGGGGAACCATGACCCGGAAGTGCGGGTGACGGTGATGCCGCTGGAATAACGGTTGATTGTGCCGAGCCGGAGGCGCCGGCTCAGCACAAAGGAAATTATTCAGCCGGATCTTTTGGTGTTTCGGTCGCGTCGTTCGTTACTTCAACATCACCCTCAGCATCCGGGTTCAGTGCGCCGGCTTCTTCATCTGCAGCGGCTTTCTTGCGTTGCAGTTTTTCCTCTTTCTTCTGTTCCTTGGCCAAGTCTCTCTGACGTTTGGCGAAGGAGTAATTAGGTTTGGCCATGGGCGATCCTCTAGGGTCGAAGGTGAGGGTGGCGGCACGCAGCTGCCTTGGGACGACATGGTAGCAGCTTCAAGGTGCGCTTGGCCTTCACTTACCGCAGGCGTAGGCAGCCAACAGGCCGTTGAACAGTTGATTGAGGTGCATGGCTCGGACTCCAGTGGGTGATGGGCCGATCATAGGCAGGTGGCAGTACTTTGGCTGGTTGATTGTGTTGATCAGTCTGATAGCCTAAAGTTGTATACAATCTGTTGATTCAGATCATAAGAATTTATGCCTGTATCAGGCACCCTTGTCGCATGACGTATTGTTTAAACCCTGCCTTGGAGATTCACATGTTTGCCAAACTCGTTGCTGTTTCCCTGCTGACTCTGGCGAGCGGCCAGTTGCTTGCTGCAGAGTGCAAGGTCACCGTCGACTCCACTGACCAGATGTCCTTCAACACCAAAGCCATTGAAATCGACAAGAGCTGCAAGACATTCACCGTCGAGCTGACTCACTCCGGCAACCTGCCGAAAAACGTCATGGGCCATAACTGGGTGCTGAGTTCCGCCGCCGACATGCCAGGTGTTGCCAGCGACGGTATGGCTGCCGGTATCGACAAGAATTACCTGAAAGAAGGCGATACCCGCATCATCGCCCACACCAAGATCATCGGTGCCGGCGAGAAAGACTCGGTGACCTTCGACGTGTCGAAGCTGGCCGCCGGGACTGACTATGCGTTCTTCTGCTCGTTCCCAGGCCACATCTCGATGATGAAAGGCACTGTGACCGTTAAGTAAGCCGACGCCGGTCGAAAAAAAAGCGCCCTGAAGGGCGCTTTTTTGTGGGCGGTCAGTTGAACCGAGTCATCGTTCATCGCAGGCAAGCCAGCTCCCACATTCCACCGCATTCTCATGCTGGAAGCCGGTCAACTGTGGGAGCTGGCTTGCCTGCTATAGCGGTCTAACAGTCAACACCAGCCTATCTGGTTCACTTCACGGCGCAAACGGCATGACCCGCTTGTGCTCAGTCTTGCGGTACGTCTCGCAGATAATCTGGAACGCTTCCTCACGCACCGGCTCACCGTGCAGAAAGGCATCGATCTCGGCGTAGGTCACGCCATGGGACGCTTCATCCGGCTTGCCCGGCGACAAGTCTTCCAGGTCGGCCGTCGGAACCTTCTCCACCAGCGACTCCGGCGCCCCGAAGTGCCGTGCAATCGCACGCACCTGGTTCTTCACCAGCCCGCTCAACGGTGCCAAATCGCAGGCCCCATCACCGAACTTGGTGAAAAAGCCCATCACCGCTTCCGCCGCATGGTCGGTACCGATCACCAGCCCACCCGCCGCGCCCGCGATGGTGTACTGCGCCACCATGCGCATGCGCGCCTTGGTGTTGCCCAGCACGAAATCGCGGGACACCGCCGCCTTGCCTTCGAACGCCGCCACTTCATTGGCCAGGGCTTTCACCGCTGGGCCGATGTTCACGGTGTGACGCTCGTCGGGCTCGATAAAGTCCACCGAGGCCTGGGCGTCGAGCTCATCGAACTGGGTTTCGTAGGGCAGGCGCACGGCGATAAAACGGTAGGCCTCATCACCGGTGCTGGCGCGCAGTTCCTGCATCGCGCGTTGGGCGAGCAGGCCGGCAGTCAGGGAGTCGACGCCACCACTGATGCCCAGCACCAACGTTTTGAGCCCGGAATTGCGCAGGCAATCCTGGATAAAGGTCACGCGGCGGGCAACCTCGGCCTCAAGGGCGGCCTGGTCGTTAAACGGCGCTTGGACCTTGAGCTGTTCAGCAATCTCACGCTGTACGGCTTGCATGATTCACTCCTTGCTAGAGATGGCAGGTACTTTGAAAACATGACGCAAATAGGCGACGAAGTTCGGGTCGGTGCAGTGGGTCTTGCCCGCTTCATCGGAGATCTTCGCGACGGGCTGGCCATTGCAGGCGGTCATTTTAAGCACGATGCTCATCGGCTCGACACCTGGAATGTCGCAGGTCAGGTTGGTGCCGATGCCAAAGCTCACATTGATCCGACCGCGCAGCGCACGGAATATTTCCAGGGCCTTGGGCAGCGACAGGCTGTCGGAGAACACCAGGGTCTTGCTCATCGGTTCGATGCCGAGCTTGTGGTAGTGGGCGATGGCTTTTTCCGCCCACTGCACCGGGTCGCCGGAGTCATGGCGCAGGCCGTCGAAAAGCTTGGCGAAGTACAGGTCGAAGTCGCCGAGGAACGCGTCGGTGGTGATGCAGTCGGTCAGGGCGATACCCAGCAGGCCACGGTATTCGCGGACCCAGCAGTCCAGCGCGGCGATCTGGCTGTCGATCAGGCGCGGGCCGAGTTGCTGGTGGGCCATGATCCATTCGTGGGCCATGGTACCCAGCGGCTTCATATCGAACTCGCGGGCCAGGTGCACGTTGCTGGTGCCGACAAAGCGCCCAGGGAAGTCATGCTTGAGCACGCTGACCACCTCTTCCTGCACCCGGTACGAGAAGCGTCGGCGCGTGCCGAAGTCGGCCACCTGCAGCTCGGACAGCTCGTCGCTGCTGGCGTTGGCGGTCAGCCAGTCGAACTTGCGGTACAGCTGTTCGCGGGCCTGTTCGAGGATCACGGTCTGGTAGCGGTAGCGGTTGCGCACTTCGCTGACGATGGCCAGCATCGGCACTTCAAACAGGATGACATGCAGCCACGGCCCGCGCAGGCGGATGAACAGCTCGCCGTTCTCGATGCCGGTCTGCACATAACGCAAGTTGAAGCGGAACAGCCCGAGGAACCGCAGGAAGTCCGGCTTCATGAAGCTGATGCGCTCCAGGAAACCCAACTGATCCGGGCTCAGGCTCAGCTCGGCGAGGCGTTCGATCTGGTAACGGATCTCCGCCAGGTACGGCCGCAGGTCTTCGCTGTTGCGGCAACGAAACTCCCATTCAACTTCCACGTTGGGGTAGTTGTGCAGCACCGCCTGCATCATGGTCAGCTTGTAGAAGTCGGTGTCGAGCAAGTTCTGCACGATGCGATCGGCAAACACACTCTCGCTCATAACGGGAATCTCCAGACGGGTCGGCGATGGGCGCCGACCTTTACGCACAATTAAGGAAGGGGGCTAGTGGCGCATAGACGTGGGTCGGTTTGCCAGTGATTTTTTTGGCAAGGCCACCGGCGCCATCGGGAGCAAGCCCCCTCCCACAGTTGAAATGCATTCCAAATGTGGGAGGGAGCTTGCTCCCGATAGCGGTATTCCAGGCACTAAATAACTTGCTCCATCATCCATTTCACAAAATCCCGCACCTTGGGCACCTCCGCCGAATGCTCCGGGTAGGCCAGGTAATACGCGTCCTGGCTCGGCATCGCATGCTGCCAAGGAATCACCAACTTACCGTCGGCCAATTCCTCCTCCACCAGAAACCGCGGCAGCAGCGCGACACCACACCCTACCTGCGCGGCCCGAATGCACATATAGAAGGTGTCGAAACGCGGCCCGTGGTAGCTGTGTTCGGTGTGGAAGCCCTGGCTGGCGAACCAGTCATGCCAGCCCTGTGGCCGCGAGGCGTTTTGCAGCAACACCAGGTCGCTCAGTTGCGTGGGATCGGTGAACGGCTGCGCCGGCAAGCTCTCCGGCGCGCACACCGGCACCAGCTCCTCGCTGAAGAGTTTCAGGCTCTCGGTGCCGGGGCGTGAGCCCTGGCCGAAGTAGAAGGCCATATCGGCCTTGCCTTGCAGCAGGTCGTCCGCGTCCTGCTCGTTGCACAGGTCCAGGTGGATCTGCGGATGACGCAGCCGCCAGCCCTTGAGGCGCGGCACCAGCCAGCGCGCGCCGAAGGTGTAGGGCGTGGAGACGCGCAACACTTCGGTCTCGCCGCCATAGGAGCGCAAATAGTGGGTGGACATCTCCACCTGCGTAAGGATCTTGCGCACCTCCACCAAGTACAGGTCGCCCGCCGGCGTCATCTGCAAACGGCGGCGCACCCGGCGAAACAGCAGGTGTTGTAACAATTCTTCCAACTGCGCCACCTGCTTGCTCACCGCGCTTTGCGTGAGGTTCAGCTCCTCGGCAGCGCGGGTAAAGCTGAGGTGGCGGGTCGCGGCTTCGAAACACTGCAGGGCAGTGATCGAGGGCAAATGTCTTTTGTTCAGCACGGCACGCCTCTTTTTATTCTTTGCATGAATAAACGGAATGATATCTCGCCTAATCGTCGTTTGTTGGCAAGTCTTGGGCCAGCTACAAATAAGGCCTGGATCGCCGTGCGGGCCGCGGCGCAATTTTTTGTTTGCAGATTGAAGGAGTGACCCATGGTTGCCGCATTGCTTGATCGTCTCGGGGTAAACCCGGCGCTGTACCAGTCGGGCAAACAGCCTGTGCATTCGCCGATTGATGGCAGTCGCATCGGCGCCGTGGACTGGGAGGGCGCGGCCGAGGTGGAGCAACAGGTCAGTCGTGCTGAGCATGCATTCGAAGCCTGGCGCAAAGTGCCGGCACCGCGCCGTGGCGAATTGGTACGTCAATTTGGCGATGTACTGCGTGAATACAAGGCCGACCTGGGCGAGCTGGTGTCCTGGGAAGCCGGCAAGATCACCCAGGAAGGCCTGGGTGAAGTGCAGGAAATGATCGACATCTGCGACTTCGCCGTCGGCCTGTCGCGCCAGTTGTACGGTTTGACCATCGCCTCCGAGCGTCCGGGCCACCACATGCGTGAAACCTGGCACCCGCTGGGTGTGGTCGGCGTGATCAGCGCCTTCAACTTCCCGGTGGCCGTGTGGGCGTGGAACACCACCCTGGCCCTGGTGTGCGGCAACGCGGTGATCTGGAAACCGTCGGAAAAGACCCCGCTCACCGCCCTGGCCTGCCAGGCGCTGTTCGAGCGCGTGTTGAAGCAATTCGACGGCGCTCCCGAGTACCTGAGCCAAGTGATCATCGGTGGCCGCGACGCGGGTGCCGCGCTGGTGGATGACCCGCGCGTCGCCCTGATCAGCGCCACCGGCAGCACGCGCATGGGTCGTGAAGTGGCGCCGAAGGTCGCCGCACGTTTTGCCCGCAGCATTCTTGAGCTGGGCGGCAACAACGCGATGATCCTCGGCCCAAGCGCCGACCTGGACATGGCCGTACGGGCGATCCTGTTCAGCGCCGTCGGCACCGCCGGCCAGCGTTGCACCACCTTGCGTCGCCTGATCGCCCACGCGTCGGTCAAAGAAGAAATCGTCACGCGTCTCAAGGCAGCCTATTCCAAAGTACGCATCGGCCACCCGCTGGAAGGCAACCTGATCGGCCCGCTGATCGACAAGCATGGTTTCGACACTATGCAGGACGCCCTGGAACAAGCCCTGAGCGAAGGCGGCAAGGTGTTCGGTGGCAAGCGTCAACTGGAAGACAAGTTCCCCAACGCCTACTACGTGTCGCCGGCCATTGTGGAAATGCCCGAGCAAAGCGATGTGGTGTGCACCGAAACCTTCGCCCCGATTCTCTATGTGGTGGGCTACAGCGACTTCGCCGAAGCCCTGCGCCTGAACAATGCCGTGCCGCAAGGCTTATCGTCGTGCATCTTCACCACTGACGTGCGTGAAGCCGAGCAATTCATGTCGGCGGTCGGCAGCGATTGCGGCATCGCCAACGTCAACATCGGCCCGAGTGGCGCGGAAATCGGTGGCGCGTTTGGCGGTGAGAAAGAGACCGGTGGCGGACGTGAGTCGGGTTCGGATGCGTGGCGCGGGTACATGCGTCGCCAGACCAATACCGTGAACTACTCGCTGGAGTTACCTTTGGCTCAAGGCATCACCTTCGACTAAGGCGCTGTCGAAACGCGGTTGAAAATGTGGGAGGGGGCTTGCCCCCGATAGCGGTGGATCAGATGTACATATGTCGACTGACACACCGCCATCGGGGGCAAGCCCCCTCCCACATTTGATCTCATTTACACATCAAGATTGTTGTTTGTTAGGTCCCATCCCGGAGTCTGGCAATGCCTTTACGCGAAACATGTTTGTGGGAACACCTCACCCCAGGCCGGCCGGATCGCGCTGCGCTCAGCGGCGAGGTCAAGGTCGATGTGTGCGTGATTGGTGCCGGCATCACTGGCCTGTCGGCGGCCATTCACTTGCTGGAACAGGGTAAAAGCGTTGCCGTGCTGGAGGCCCATCGTACTGGCCATGGCGGTTCGGGCCGCAATGTGGGGCTGGTGAATGCGGGGATGTGGATCCCGCCGGACGAGATCGAAGCCGGTTTCGGCGAGGCGGTGGGCAGTCAGCTCAACCGGATGTTGGGCGCGGCGCCGTCGCTGGTGTTCAGCCTGATCGACAAGTACAACATTGATTGCCAATTGCGCCGCGAGGGCACCTTGCACATGGCGCACAACGCCCGTGGCGAGGCAGATTTGCGCAGCCGTGAACAACAATGGAAGCGTCGTGGCGCACCGGTGGAATTACTCACCGGCCAGGCCTGCGAGGACGCTACGGGCACGCGCAAAATCGCCGCCGCCTTGCTGGATAGACGTGCCGGCACCTTGAATCCGATGGCTTACACCAGTGGTTTGGCCAACGCGGCAGTCGATCTGGGCGGGCAGCTGTTCGACCATTCTCCCGTCACCCAACTGGAGCGCCAGGGTGCGCACTGGTCGGTGCAAACCGCGCAAGGTTCAGTGCAGGCTGCACAGGTGGTGATTGCATCCAACGCCTACACCGAAGGCGAATGGACCGAGCTGCGGCGTAATTTCTTCCCCGGCTATTACTATCAGGTCGCGTCGGCCCCGCTGACCGACGACGCCGCCAGGCAAATCCTCCCGGGCGGCCAAGGCTCTTGGGACACACGCCAGGTCTTGAGCAGCATCCGCCGCGATGCCGATGGCCGCTTGTTGCTCGGCAGTTTGGGCAACGGCAACCAGAAACCCGCTTGGTTCCTCAAGGCGTGGGCTGATCGGGTGCAGCGGCATTACTTCCCGTACCTCAAATCGGTGCAGTGGGAGTTCACCTGGACCGGTTGTATCGCCTTCACCCCGGATCACTTGATGCGCCTGTTCGAACCCGCTCCGGGACTGTTGGCGGTCACCGGTTATAACGGGCGCGGCGTGACCACTGGCAGCGTGGTCGGCAAGGCGTTTGCCGACTATGTGTGTCACCAGAATCCCCAGGCTCTGCCGATTCCATTCGCGCCGATGCAACCGTTGGCCGGCGTAGGCCTGCGTAGCTGTCTATATGAAGCTGGATTCTCGCTGTATCACGCCGGGCAATGCCTGAGGATCGTGATCTGATCAACGAAATACCGCTCAAAAGCCTGCATTTTCTTAGCAGCCTACTAATCTGTATTGGTGCAAGTCGTAGCAATCACGCACTGTAAATGTGCAGTTCCGTTACGCATGCTGTTACAGCTGCAGGAGCTGTCGTTTATCCCTCTGGTTGCAGGTGCCACCTTCCAGGGTTGTACTTTTTGCAGTCATTGGTTGCACCTCCGCGTGCCAGGCGGTTGCACGTCCTGGCAAAAGGCGCCGAAACGCCTGCAATAACAATGACACCGTGTCTTTTTGAAGAATAAAAACCTAATGGCACGCGCTTTGCTCTGGGCTTTCAGTGAAAAGTTTGAACGCAAGTTGTCGTGCCAAAAATCAAAAATATCGGAGCACCACTCATGTCCCAGACGTTTTACAAGAAAGGTTTTCTGGCCCTCGCCGTTGCTGCGGCGCTGGGTGTTTCTACGTTTGTTCAAGCTGATGTGAAGATTGGCGTTGCGGGGCCGATGACCGGTGCCAACGCCGCTTTCGGTGAGCAGTACATGAAGGGTGCCCAGGCGGCAGCCGATGTGATCAACAAGGCCGGCGGTATCAACGGCGAGAAAATCGTGCTGGTTGCCGGCGATGATGCCTGTGAACCCAAGCAGGCCGTGGCCGTGGCCAACCGCCTGGCGGACCAGGACAAAGTGATCGGCGTGGTCGGGCACTTCTGCTCCTCCAACACCATTCCGGCGTCCGAGGTGTATGACGAAGCGGGCATCATCGCGATCACCCCAGGTTCCACCAACCCACAAGTGACCGAGCGCGGCCTGGGCGCCATGTTCCGCATGTGCGGCCGCGACGACCAGCAAGGCATCGTCGCCGGCGATTACATCGTCGACGTGCTGAAGGGCAAGAAAGTCGCGGTGATCAACGACAAGGACACCTACGGCAAAGGCCTGGCCGACGCCACTGCTGCCCAGTTGACCAAGCGCGGCGTCAAGCCGGTGCTGGAAGAAGGCCTGACCCGTGGCGAGAAAGACTTCAGCGCCCTGGTCACCAAGATCCGCTCCATTGGTGCCGACGTCGTCTACTTCGGCGGCCTGCACCCTGAAGCCGGCCCACTGGTCCGCCAGATCCGTGAAGCCGGTCTCAAGGCCGCATTCATGTCCGACGACGGCGTAGTGACCGACGAACTGGCGAAAACCGCCGGTGGCAACCAGTACGTCGATGGCGTCTACATGACCTTCGGTGCCGACCCACGCCTGTTGCCAGACAGCAAGGCGGTCGTCGACGACTTCCGTAAGGCTGGCTACGAGCCGGAAGGCTACACCCTTTACGCCTACGCCTCAGTCCAGGCCCTGGCCGCCGGCTTCAACGGTGCCAAATCCAACAAAGGCGAAGACGCCGCCAAGTGGCTCAAGGCTCACCCGGTGAAAACCGTCATGGGCGAGAAGACGTGGGATGCCAAGGGCGACCTGAAAGTCTCCGACTACGTGGTTTACCAGTGGGATAAAGACGGCAAATACCACCAGCTGGAAAAGCAGAAGTAAGACTGAGCGCCACCGTTCCAATGTGGGAGGGGGCTTGCCCCCGATAGCGCAGTGTCAGCCAACACATGCATGACTGACGCACCGCAATCGGGAGCAAGCCCCCTCCCACAGGGGAGTGGTGTTGTTATTGAAATCTGTCTTTTCCTCCAGAAGCGCCGCACACCCACCGGTGTGCAGGTGCTCACCGCGTGAGATTGCGTTATGGATGGTATTTTCCTGCAGCAACTGGTCAACGGCCTGACCCTCGGGTCGGTCTATGGCCTGATCGCCATCGGCTACACAATGGTCTATGGCATCATTGGCATGATCAACTTCGCCCACGGCGAGGTTTATATGATTTCCGCTTACCTCGCGGCGATCAGTCTGGCACTGCTGGCTTACTTCGGCATCGAATCCTTCCCGCTGCTCATTCTTGGCACTTTGGTCTTCACTGTCGTCGTCACTGGCGTCTACGGTTGGGTCATCGAGCGTGTCGCCTACAAACCACTGCGTAATTCCACCCGCCTGGCCCCGCTGATCAGCGCCATCGGCATCTCCCTGATCCTGCAGAACTACGCGCAGATCGCTCAGGGCGCGAAACAACAAGGCATTCCTACCCTGCTGGCCGGGGCCTGGCGTGTCGACATCGGCAGCGGGTTCGTGCAGCTCACGTACACCAAGGTGTTCATCCTCGTGGCGGCGTTTGCCGGCATGGCGTTGCTCACTTACATCATCAAGTACACCAAGCTCGGCCGTATGTGCCGCGCAACCCAGCAAGACCGCAAAATGGCCTCGATCCTCGGCATCAACACCGACCGGGTGATCTCCTACGTGTTCGTCATCGGTGCCGCCATGGCGGCATTGGCCGGCGTGCTCATCACCCTCAACTACGGCACCTTCGACTTCTATGCCGGCTTCATCATCGGCATCAAGGCGTTTACTGCGGCGGTACTCGGCGGCATCGGCTCCCTGCCTGGGGCAATGCTGGGCGGGATCATCCTCGGTATCTCCGAGTCGTTGTTCTCGGGGTTGATCAACTCTGACTACAAAGACGTGTTCAGTTTCTCCCTGCTGGTGGTGATTCTGATTTTCCGTCCTCAGGGCCTGCTTGGTCGCCCACTCGTGGCGAAGGTGTAAACATGTCTGCTGCCAAACCCATCGATATCAAGAAAAGTGTGGTTGATACGGTCCTCGCCGGGCTGATTTCGTTGATCGTGTTCGGTCCGATCGTCGGCGTTGTACTCGACGGCTACAGCTTCAACCTGGAACCGGCCCGCGTGGGCCTGTTGGTGGCCATCGTCATGGTCGGCCGCTTTGCCATGAGCCTGTTCCTGCAAACCCCCAAGGGCCTGAAGATCCTGCAGGGCTTCGAGAGCAGTGGCTCTGGCGTGCACGTGCTCGCCCCGGACTACAAGTCGCGACTGCGCTGGATCATCCCGGCACTGATCGTGATCGCCATCGTGTTCCCGATCTTCGCCAACAAGTACCTGCTGACGGTGGTGATCCTCGGGCTGATCTACGTATTGCTCGGCCTGGGCCTGAACATCGTGGTGGGCCTGGCCGGCTTGCTCGACCTGGGTTACGTGGCGTTTTACGCCATCGGCGCCTACGGGCTGGCATTAGGTTATCAATACCTGGGCCTGGGCTTCTGGACGGTGCTGCCACTGGCGGCCATCGCTGCGGCGTTGGCGGGGTGCATACTCGGGTTCCCGGTGTTGCGAATGCACGGTGACTATTTGGCCATCGTGACGCTGGGCTTCGGTGAAATCATCCGCCTGGTGCTCAACAACTGGCTGTCGTTTACCGGTGGGCCAAACGGCATGCCGGTGCCGTCACCGACCTTCCTCGGTCTGGAGTTCGGCAAGCGCGCGAAGGATGGCGGGATTCCTTTCCATGAGTTCTTCGGCATCGACTACAACCCCAACATCAAATTCCTCTTCATCTACATCGTGCTGTTCCTGGTGGTGCTGGCCGTGCTGTACATCAAGCACCGCCTGACCCGCATGCCGGTCGGCCGCGCCTGGGAAGCCCTGCGCGAAGATGAGATCGCCTGCCGTTCCATGGGCCTGAACCACGTGCTGGTCAAGCTCTCGGCATTCACTATCGGTGCATCGACTGCCGGTTTGGCCGGTGTGTTCTTCGCCAGCTACCAGGGCTTCGTCAATCCGTCGTCGTTCACCTTCTTCGAATCGGCGCTGATCCTGGCCATCGTGGTGCTGGGCGGCATGGGTTCGACGGTGGGCGTGGTGATTGCGGCGTTCGTGCTGACCGTTGCGCCTGAACTGCTGCGCAGCTTCTCCGAATACCGCGTGCTGCTGTTTGGCGTGTTGATGGTGGTGATGATGATTTGGCGACCGCGCGGCTTGATCCGCATCAGCCGTACCGGTGTGACCCCACGTAAAGGAGTGGCGCCATGAGCAAGGAAGTCGTGCTCTCCGTGGAACACCTGATGATGCACTTCGGTGGCATCAAGGCCTTGAGCGATGTGAGCCTCAAGGTCGAACGCAACTCGATCTTCGCCCTGATCGGCCCTAACGGTGCCGGCAAGACCACGGTGTTCAACTGCCTCACCGGCTTCTACAAAGCCAGTGGCGGCAAGATCGAACTCAACATCCGTGGCCAGCAGACCAACGTGATCCAGCTGTTGGGCGAGCGCTTCAAGGCCATCGACTTCGTGTCGCCCAAAAGCTTTTTCAGCCGCGTGTACTACAAGATGTTCGGCGGCACCCACCTGGTCAATCGTGCCGGTCTGGCGCGGACTTTCCAGAACATTCGCCTGTTCAAGGAAATGTCGGTGCTGGAAAACCTGCTGGTGGCCCAGCACATGTGGGTCAACCGCAATATGCTCGCGGGTATCCTCAACACCAAGGGCTACCGCAAGGCTGAAAGCGACGCCCTCGACCACGCCTTCTACTGGCTGGAAGTCGTCGACCTGGTGGACTGCGCCAACCGCCTGGCCGGTGAGCTCTCCTACGGCCAGCAGCGTCGCCTGGAAATCGCCCGCGCCATGTGCACCCGGCCGCAGATCATCTGCCTGGACGAACCCGCTGCGGGCCTCAACCCCCAGGAAACCGAAGCCCTCAGCGCGATGATTCGCCTGCTGCGCGACGAACACGACCTCACGGTGGTGCTGATCGAACACGACATGGGCATGGTGATGAGTATTTCCGACCACATCGTGGTGCTCGACCACGGCAACGTGATCGCCGAAGGGGGGCCGGACGCGATCCGCAACGACCCGAAAGTGATTGCTGCCTACCTGGGCGCCGACGAAGAGGAGTTGGTATGAGCGGACCTATCCTCGAAATGAAGGACCTGGACGTGTTCTACGGCCCGATCCAGGCCCTGAAGAAAGTCTCGCTGCACATCAACGAAGGCGAAACCGTCAGCCTGATCGGCTCGAACGGCGCGGGCAAATCCACGCTGCTGATGTCGATCTTCGGCCAGCCACGGGCAGAGTCGGGGCAGATCCTCTACAACGGCGTGGACATTACCCACAAGTCGTCCCACTACATCGCCTCCAACGGCATTGCGCAGTCGCCGGAAGGGCGGCGGGTGTTCCCCGACATGACCGTCGAGGAAAACCTGCTGATGGGCACCATCCCCATTGGCGACAAGTTTGCCCAGGAAGACATGCAGCGCATGTTCGAGCTGTTTCCACGGCTCAAGGAGCGGCGTAACCAGCGTGCCATGACCATGTCCGGCGGCGAACAGCAAATGCTCGCCATCGCCCGTGCGCTGATGAGCCGGCCGAAGCTGTTGCTGCTCGACGAGCCTAGCCTGGGGCTGGCGCCGATTGTGGTGAAGCAGATCTTTTCCACATTGCGTGAGCTGGCGTCCACCGGGATGACCATCTTCCTGGTGGAGCAGAACGCCAACCATGCGCTGCGCCTGTCGGACCGGGCTTATGTGATGGTCAATGGCGAGATTCGCCTGACCGGTACCGGTAAGGAATTGCTGGTGAACGAGGAAGTGCGCAACGCCTACCTCGGCGGTCACTGATCTGACTCATAATGCAGGACCCCTGTGGGAGGGGCGGTGCTCCTCCCACATTGAGCAGATCCAGATTTGTTTTTAGGGTGTCCACACGCGCTCCACCAAATTGTGGAAAACAAATCCAGCCCGCCTCCAAAGCGCGACATATAGCCGCCGCAAATCCCTGTTTTGTCACAGTTTTGACTTGTCCCCATCCACTGTGGAACCGGCTGTGGGTAACGTGGGAGTAGCTGGCTGAACGCCTTTAAAAACGTGGCTTTCAGGCTTGTGGTTGTTTTTTGATCAGTGGTTTTTTTGCGACCGGCCGAGGGGTTTGTCAACCTGTTTAAAGACACAGGTATGTGACCGGAAAAAGTCTGTTCATCCTGTGGATAAGTCTGTGACTAAACTCTGGAAAGACGGCCGCAGAGGCCGGAATGACTGGCCTGGAGCCATCGTCTGAAATTTCCCCCTGCCCATGGGCCTACATACGCTCCGGCCGAGGTCAAGCAAAAAACTTTCTAAAACCGCCTGTAGGCCTTGTGTATAGAGGCCTGAGGCTTTTTGCACTTGCCCCCAAAGACTGTGGGCGCAGTTGTGGATAACCTGCGCGCATATGGCTGCAAGCCACGGTTCATATGGCGTTGCTCAGACCGCTTAAAAAATGATCAGCTGGGCGTGGACGGGTGTGCGTAGCGGTTGCCGCAAGCGCCGCGTAAAGGCATTCTGCTGGCTGATTTTTTCCCCGATGCCCGCAAGGAGAACACCATGTCCGACACGCTGTTTATTACTGGCGCAACCTCAGGCTTCGGCGAAGCCTGCGCCCGTCGCTTTGCCGACGCCGGCTGGAAACTGGTGCTCACTGGCCGTCGCGCTGACCGCCTGAATGCGCTGGTCGAAGAGCTTTCCAAGCAGACCGAAGTGCATGGCCTGGTCGTGGATGTGCGTGACCGCAAGGGCATGGAAGACGCCATCGCCAACCTGCCGCCCTCGTTCGCCACGTTGCGTGGGCTGATCAACAACGCCGGCCTGGCCGTGGGCACTGACCCTGCGCCCAAGTGCAGCCTCGACGATTGGGAAACCATGGTCGACACCAACATCAAGGGCCTGCTGACCACCACCAGCCTGCTGCTGCCGCGCCTGATTGCGCACGGCCGTGGCGCCGGGATCATCAACCTGGGCTCCATCGCCGGCAGTTACCCGTACCCAGGCAGCCACGTGTATGGCGGCTCCAAAGCGTTCGTGAAGCAGTTCTCGCTGAACCTGCGCTGCGACCTGCAAGGTACCGGCGTGCGCGTCACCAACATCGAGCCAGGCCTGTGCGAGAGCGAGTTCTCGCTGGTGCGCTTCGGTGGCGACCAGGCACGGTATGACGCGACCTATGCGGGTGCCGAGCCGATCCAGCCGCAGGATATTGCGGACACGATCTTCTGGGTCATGAACACACCGGCACATGTGAATATCAACCGGTTGGAGTTGATGCCGGTGAGCCAGACGTGGGCTGGGTTTGCGATTGAGCGCGGTGCCAAAAGCTGAAATACCTTTCGGGGGTGAGCGGGGCAAGCCCTCTCACCACAAAGGTTTTGACAGGAGGAAATGTGAGTAACCGAGGTGAGCAGGCACTGCTCAAACAATCGACCATCCTGATGTTCGCCGTGGCGATCGCCGGGATTGTCACGGGTGTGGTATCCGGCGCCCAATCGATTCTGTTCGACGGCTTTTTCTCGCTGATCGCCACCGCCATCAAGGTGTTGATGCTGATCACAGCCAAGCTGATCGCCAAGAAAAGCAACGAGCGCTTCCAGTTCGGCTATTGGCACCTGGAGCCGATGGTGCTGCTGATCGAAGGCAGTTTCCTGCTACTGATTGCCATCTATGCATTTCTCAACGGTGTGTTCGGCATTATCAATGGCGGACGCGAGATCGAGTTGGGGCTGGTGATCATTTATGCGGCGGTGTTTACCGTCGTCGAGTTCGCCTACTTCTTCTATGTGCGCTACCGCAATCGCACGCTGAAATCATCGCTGATCCAGTTCGACAACATCAGTTGGCTGGTGGACGCGATGCTGTCGGTGGGTTTGCTGATCAGCTTCCTGGCGGCGCTGTTGCTCAAGTCTCAGGGCTATGGCGAGTGGGCGGTGTATGTCGACCCGTTGATCCTGATCCTGCTGGCCCTGAGCATGCTGGCGCCGGCCTTCAAGATCCTGCGCCCGGCATTGCGCGAGGTGCTGGGGATCGCCCCGGACCAGTTGGATGACAAGGTGCGTGAAGTGATGGAGGCGGCGCAGGCCAAGCATGGTTTCGACGACTACGTGTCCTACGTGCAAAAGCACGGGCGGGCGCGGTTTATCGAAATCCATGTGGTGTTGCCGGCGGATTACCCGGTGGATAACGTCGCGACCCTGGACGAGCTGCGCGAAGAAATATCCACAGGGCTTGGCACGCCGGATGCGGCGCGCTGGCTGACGATCAGCTTTACCGGGGATCGCAAATGGATTGCTTAAGGCCCTGGTAACAGGTTGCCAAGTGATACGGCGTGGTGGAAGGCATATCCCACCGGCTCACCGCTCCCTGGGCATCCAGGCATTCATGCCAGCCTTTGGCATGCAGGAAGCGTTGTTGCAGCGCCAGCAATTGGCGTTGCAGCACCGCTTCGCTGTTCGGCCGCAAGGTCAGTGCCCGCAGGTACTCAGCCTGGGCCCAGATGCGTTGGGTGCCGTCGCGCATCGTGCCGTCCAGCGCCAGCATGCCGCTGACCGCACCGCTGGTGTTATCCACACCCTTAAGCTCTGCGTAGGCAAAGGCCCGTGTCAGCGAAGCATGCAGCGGCGTACCGCGCAGTACCGCCGAAGACTCCAGCAAGAAGAACCACTCGAACTGGTGCCCCGGCTCGAACCAGTTATCCACCGCGCCCAGCGGTTTTTCCATCATTACGCCGTGCTGGCGGTCGATGAAGCGCTGTTGCATGGCCGTCGCCAACGCCAACAGGGCTGCCTGCACCTGGGGGTCTTCACGCACGGCGAGGGTGGCGAGGAAGCCTTCGGCCAAATGCATCAAGGGATTCTGCAACGGGCCGGAATTGAGGGACGACCAATTGCGTTCCAGCACGGCTTCGTAAAGACCGTCGCCGGTGGAAAACCGCTCGGCGACGACTTCCAAGGCAGCATTGAGCACCGACTCCACCAGCGGTTCGCGCACCTTGGCCCAGTAGTGGGCACAGGCAAAGATGATGAACGCATGGGTGTAGAGGTCTTTGCGCTTGTCCAGCGGCTGGCCGGCCGGGTCGATGCTGTAGAACCAGCCGCCGTGCTCGGCGTCGTGGAAGTGCCGTTGCAGAGAGCGGAACAACGCCGCGGCGCGTTCTTCGGCAAACGCCGCATCGGGCTCGCCGATCAGGCTGGCGAACAGGTACAACTGCCGGGCGCAGGCCATGGCGCGGTAGCGTTGTGGGGGCAGTGGCTGGTGATCGGCGTCCAGCGCCTCATAGGGCAATGCCAAGTCGGCATTCCAGCCGGGGCCTTGCCAGAGCGGCACGATCAGACGGTGGAAGTGCGTTAGCAGGGTGTTCAAGGAGGGTTGGAAAGCGCTGGGCATTGGCTGGCGTCGTCACGGCAGGGGTGTAGGCGCGCATGGTAGCAGGCTTGGGTTCGGTGGTGTCTGGTCTACCGCTATCGGGGGCAAGCCCTCTCCCACATCTGGACCGTATTTCAAGGACGTACTCGGTCAACTTTGGGAGCGGGCTTGCTCGCGAAGGAGCCTTCAGCAGCGCCGCGAATCAGCCCGCCAGCAACCAAACCCCAGTCGCCGCCGAAGCCGCCCCGGCAATCCGCACCAACGGCGCCGCTGCCGCCGGCAGAAAGCGCACCACCGCATAACCGGCCGCGTGCAGCACCGCCGTTGCACCGACGAACCCGGCTGCATACGCCCAAGGGCTGGACATGTCCGGCAGCTCCAAACCATGCGCCACGCCGTGGAACAGCGCGAACAAGGCCGTCGCACCCACCGCCATAAACAGCGGCGGACGCACCGCCAGCGCTACCGCCAGGCCCAGGGCCAGCACCGACGCTGCAATCCCGCTTTCCAGCGCCGGCAACGCCAAGCCTTCAAAACCCAACACGCCGCCGATCAGCATGGTGCCGACAAAGGTGCACGGCAGTGCCCAGCGCGCCGCGCCTTTTTGTTGGGCGGCCCACAAACCGACCGCCACCATGGCCAGCAAGTGGTCGATACCGCTCAGGGGATGGCTGATACCGGCCACCAGGCCGTTGTCGCCGTGGCCCGGGTGAGCAAAGGCCAGGGCGGGGGCCAGCAGCAGGGCGGCCGCTGCGAGGAGTTTTTTGAGGCTCATGGACAGGTTCCTTATGGGTTGATCAGGCGGCGGTCAGCAGGCCTTGGCGTTCGATGAAGGCGACGATCTCCTCCAGGCCGACACCGGTTTTCTGGTTGCTGAACACAAAGGGTTTACCGTTGCGCATGCGCTGGGTGTCGCTGTTCATCAGCTCCAGCGACGCGCCGACCAGCGGTGCCAGGTCGATCTTGTTGATCACCAACAGGTCGGATTTGCAGATGCCGGGCCCGCCCTTGCGTGGCAGCTTGTCGCCGGCAGACACATCGATCACGTAGATGGTCAGGTCGGACAGCTCCGGGCTGAAGGTGGCCGAGAGGTTGTCACCGCCGGACTCCACCAGGATCAGGTCCAGGCCGGGGAAGCGACGGTTGAGTTGGTCGACCGCCTCCAGGTTGATCGAGGCGTCTTCACGAATCGCGGTGTGCGGGCAGCCGCCGGTCTCCACGCCGATGATGCGCTCCGGTGCCAGGGCCTGGTTACGTACCAGGAAGTCGGCGTCTTCGCGGGTATAGATGTCGTTGGTGACCACGGCCAGGTTGTAGCGATCACGCAGCGCGAGGCACAGGGCCAGGGTCAGGGCGGTCTTGCCGGAGCCTACCGGGCCGCCGATGCCGACGCGCAAAGGTTGTGTGTTCATGAGTGTGTTCTCCTAGGAACGGAACAGGCGGCTGTACTGGCGCTCGTGGGCCATGCACGCCAGGGACAGGCCAAAGGCGGCGCTGCCGAGAGGGTTGGGGTCGATGCGGCTGGCGTCCTGCTGGGCTTGTTGCAACAGCGGCAGCAATTCGCTGGTCAGGCGTTGGGCGGCTTGCTGGCCCAGCGGCAGGGTTTTCATCAACACGGCCAATTGGTTTTCCAGCCAGCTCCACAGCCAGGCGGCGAGTGCGTCGGCGGGGCTGATGCGCCAGGCACGGGCGGCGAGGGCCCAGCCCAAGGCCAGGTGCGGCTCGGTGTGTTGTTCGAGAAAACGTCGCGCGGCGTCGTCCAGTTCCGGCAGGCCATTGAGCAGTTGTTGCAGCGAGTAGCCCATCTGCCGGCTCTCCTGATACAGCTCGCGGGTTTCGCGGCTGGCGCGGTGTTCTTCACACCGCTGCGCCAGGCGTGGCCAATCCGCTTCCAGCGCGGCTTGGCAATGGGCGAGCAGCAACGGGGCTTCGAAGCGCGCGAGGTTGAGCAGCAACTGGTCGCTGATCCAGCGTCGCGCACTGGCCGCGTCAGCGACACGGCCGTTCTCCACCGCCATTTCCAGGCCCTGGGAATAGCTGTAGCCGCCAATCGGCAATTGCGGACTGGCCAGACGCAGCAGCGCCCAGGCTGGGTTCATAGACGTACGCCGAACTGGTGCAGCTTGGGGGGGTAGTTGAAATCTTCGTCGCCATGGCGCGAATGATGATGGCCGCCGCCATAGGCGCCATGCTCCGGCTGGAACGGCGCCTCGATGGTTTCAGTCTGCGCACCCAACTGTTCGAGCATGGCCTTGAGCACATAGTCATCGAGCAGGCGCAACCAGCCGTCTCCCACTTGCAACGCCACGTGGCGATTGCCCAGGTGATACGCCGCACGGGTCAGTTCAAACGCATTGCTGCAGGTCACGTGCAGCAGTTGTTCAGGCCGAGCACACACACGTACGACGCGTCCGTCTTCAGCCTGTAGGAATTCGCCATCGTGCAGCGGTGGCTGGCCACGCTCCAGGAAAAGGCCGACGTCTTCACCGTCGGCACTGAAACAGCGCAGGCGGCTTTTGCTGCGTGCTTCGAAATTCAGCAGCAGCTCGGCGGCCCAGAGGGCTTGAGGGGCGGTTCTGCGGTGGATCACCAGCATCAGGAAGCTTCCAGCTATGAGCGATGAAACAGCTAGAGCAAGGGGCTTGCCAATCTCAATGGGAAGTAGGAATTGCCTGTAGGCAGTACGTTGACGCCACTAAATAGGGCGAGAGGAGATTCTTTGAGTGCGCCAAATTGGTGCGAATTATTGCTGGTTGCACGCGCGATGGGCATTTTCGGATTTTCCCTACAGGGTATGCGGAATCGGCGTCCATCAGCTTACCTGCGAGAACAGTAGGCTGTGCGCCGTGTTTAATTCACTGCGACGTCCATCATGTTCAAGTCATTTTGTTGCCTGGTTATCGTGGGTCTGTCTTTCACCCTTTCATCGGCTTCCGCCAATCTGACGTCCCATCCCTCGTTCACGGCTTCACTGAAGCAAGCATCTATCGATGATGTGGTCGACCGCGCCCATGAACTGCTGGGTACGCCTTACAAGTGGGGCGGCACCTCGGCGGATCAGGGCTTCGATTGCAGCAGTTTCCTGGTCTATCTGTTCAAGACCCAAGCCAATATCCAACTACCGCGCACCACGACGGCCATGCAGCGGTCGACTGCCGTCACCATCAAACGCAACGCACTGGAGCCCGGCGATGCGGTGTTTTTCAAGGGAAATGGGCGCGGCCAGGTCGGCCACGTGGGCCTTTATGTAGGTGAGGGCAAATTTATCCATTCGCCACGAACAGGCAAGAACGTCCGTATCGATTCCTTGAGCAACACCTACTGGAACAAAAGCTACACCACCGCCAAGCGTTTTCACTCGTCGGGGTGATTGCCTTATTCAGTGCTGCCCAGCCCTTGCCAATGCTTCAAGCCAATAAAGATGAAGCGCAATTGCTGGGTGATTTTCGCCTGGGGCGTGAGGTGGTCCGGCAGCGCCTGGGCGGGTGGGTCGATGATGTCGGGGAGGGTGGCGAACACGCTCTTGACGATCAAGTCGGCCATCACGTGCAGGCCTTCTGGATCCAGATGCTGCAGTTTGGGCATCAGCGTCAGGTCGGCAGCCAAATCACGGGTGATGTCTTCGCGCAATGCACCAATCGCTTGGCGCACGGCCAGGCAGCCACCGTATTGCTCGCGGGCCAGGAACAGGAATTGCGAACGGTTGGCCGAGACCACATCGAGAAAGATCCGCACGGAGGCATCGATAATGCCGCCCATCACGAATTCGTTGTGGCGCACCAGGCGGATCGTGGCGCGGAAGGTCTGGCCCACTTCACTCACCAGCACGAGTCCCAGTTGGTCCATGTCGGCAAAATGACGATAAAAACCGGTGGGCACGATGCCGGCCGTCTTCGCCACTTCGCGCAGGCTCAGGCTGCCAAACCCACGGCCACACTCCATCAGATGGCGGGCTGCGTCCATCAGGGCGAGGCGGGTCTGTTGCTTCTGTTCGGCGCGGGGCAGCATGGGCGGGCGGGCTTTGTCGGCAAGTACAGCGACGCACTCTAGCAAAACAGCTTCGCTGGCGTCGAACTTGGCGGGGAGGACGGGCGTGTCAGGGTCTACAAACAGGGCCTACAAAAAGTCAAAAGCCCGATCGACTGATCGGGCTTTTTTCTGGGCCACCACGGGGTTAGCTCTGTGCTTGATGCAGTTCTTGCAGACGGTCTGCACCGCCTTCGGCAACACCTTCGGTGTAGGCGCGTTCGTTGGCTTGTTCAGCGCCGCCTTCAACCAAACCTTTCTGTTCCAGGCGATCACGGCCGCCTTCGGCAACAGCGTTACGTTCCTGCAGGCGGTCAGCACCGCCTTCAACCAAGCCTTTTTGTTCGAGGCGGTTGCGGCCATTTTCGGTCAGGCCTTCGGTGTAAGCGCGTTTGTTGGCGTGTTCCGAACCGTTTTCAGCAACAGCGCCTTTGGCGTAGTCACGGTTCTCGTCTTCTTGCGAACCGCTGCGGGCCAACGTCTGGTTGAAGTGAACGGCGTCGGCTTTGACTTGTGGAGTGACCTGTTCGGCAGCTGGCAGGGCAAAGGCGCTGGAAGCCAGGATGGATAACAGGACGGTAGCGAGTACTTGGCGTTTCATAATGGGTTGCTCCTTGGGAGGGCGATAAAGTGGGTACAGGGCTAATGCTACTCTCGATAAGTCGATATAAAAGTTCATAAACACAATGGTAATAATCAACGGAATTGATTGTTCTTGGCGGGGGCTCTAGAACGGGCCTCTCAAGCACGCGGTTTTGCACCGGTGTGGGTATTTTCGACACGCGCATGGGTAACAATGGTGCGCCTTCGTAGGGGGAATCTGTCGAGCTGGTCAGAAATTGAGGTTTTTCCCGGCAAATCCAGGATTGGGTTAAACCCCCGTAGGGTTTGCCAGTCGTAGTTCTATAAGCTGTCCTTAAAGGCTGTCACCCAGCCAGTCGTATTCAGGAGTTATGTGCAATGACGCGCACTCGTAAAATCGTCGCTTGGAGCTGCGCCAGCTTCGTACTGTTAATCGCCGTGGTGGTATTGGTCCTGGTGTTCTTTGACTGGAACCGCATCAAGCCGCCACTCAATGCCAAGGTTTCCGAGGAGTTGCATCGACCGTTTGCCATCAACGGCAACCTGGCGGTGGTATGGGCGCGTGAGCCCGATGAGGGCGGTTGGCGCGCCTGGGTACCGTGGCCTCACGTGATTGCCGAGGACCTGACCCTGGGCAACCCCGACTGGTCGAAAAAACCCCATATGGTCACCCTCAAAAAGGTTGAACTGCGTATCTCGCCCCTGGCGTTGCTGGTGCAGCGCGTGGTGATCCCGCGCATCTACCTCACTGAGCCGGACGCGCAGCTGCAGCGCCTGGCTGACGGGCGCGCCAACTGGACCTTCAAGTTCGACCCCAAGGACCCTGACGCCGAACCTTCCAACTGGGTGGTGGACATCGGTGCCATCGGCTTCGACAAGGGCCACGTGACCCTCGACGACCAAACCCTCAAGACCCAACTGGATGTGATCATCGATCCGCTGGGCAAGCCCATTCCCTTCGGCGAAATCGTCGGCGATGCCGATGCCAAGAAGGCGTTGGAGAAAGGTTCCGCGCCCCAGGACTACGCATTCGCCCTCAAGGTCAAAGGCCAGTATCACGGCCAGAAACTCGACGGCAGCGGCAAGATCGGCGGCCTGCTGGCCCTGCAGGACGCGGCCAAGCCGTTCCCGTTGCAGGCCCAAGTCAAGATTGCCGACACCAGCATCGCCCTGGCTGGCACCCTCACTGACCCGCTCAACCTGGGGGCCCTCGACCTGCGCCTGAAGCTCGCCGGTTCCAGCCTGGGCAACCTCTACCCGCTGACCGGCGTGACCCTGCCGGACTCACCGGCCTATTCCACCGACGGTCACCTGATCGCCAAGCTGCACGAAGCCAATGGCGCCTCGTTCCGCTATGACAACTTCAACGGCAAGATCGGCAACAGCGATATCCATGGTGACCTCGCCTACGTCGCCAGCCAGCCGCGGCCTAAGCTCAGCGGTGCGCTGGTGTCCAACCAACTGCTGATGACCGACCTCGCCCCCCTGATCGGTGCCGACTCCAATGCCAAGCAAAAAGCCCGTGGCGCTGACAGCAAGCAACCCGCGAACAAAGTGCTGCCGGTGGAAGAGTTCCGCACCGAGCGCTGGCGTGTCATGGATGCCGATGTGGAATTTACCGGCAAGCGCATCGTGCACAGTGCCGATCTGCCCTTCACCGACCTCTACACCCACTTGGTGCTCAATGACGGCGAACTGAGCCTCGAACCCCTGCGTTTCGGCGTGGCCGGCGGCAAGTTGGACGCACAAATCCGTTTGAACGGTCGCACGACCCCGATGGAAGGCCGCGCCAAACTCACCGCGCGCAACTTCAAGCTCAAGCAGTTGTTCCCGACGTTCGAACCGATGAAAACCAGCTTTGGTGAACTGAACGGCGATGCCGATATTTCCGGTCGCGGTAATTCCGTGGCAGCGCTGCTGGGCACATCCAACGGTGACCTGAAGATGCTGATCAACGACGGCGCAATCAGCCGTGGCCTGATGGAAATCGCCGGGCTCAATGTGGGCAACTACGTGGTAGGTCGCTTGTTTGGCGACAAGGAAGTGAAGATCAACTGCGCGGCAGCAGACTTCGGGATCAAGACCGGCCTGGCGACGACGCGGTTGTTTGTGTTCGATACGGAGAACGCCATCATCTACATCGATGGCACGGCGAACATGGCCACGGAGCAGTTGGACCTGACCGTCACCCCGGAATCTAAAGGCTTCCGCCTGTTCTCCCTGCGTTCACCGTTGTACGTGAACGGACCGTTTATCAAGCCGAATGCCGGTGTGAAAGCCATCCCCCTGGCGCTGCGTGGCGCAGGCATGGTGGCGCTGGGTGTCATCGCTGGTCCGGCCGCCGGGCTGCTGGCACTGGTTGCCCCAAGCGGTGGTGAGCCCAATGAGTGCGCACCGTTGCTGCAACAGATGAAGGAAGGCAAGGCGCCCAAGACCGTGAAAGGCTAACGGGTCATACACAGTTAACAAATGTGGGAGGGGGCTTGCTCCCGATGGCGGCATATCAGTCGATATCTCAATTGACTGATCCACCGCTATCGGGAGCAAGCCCCTCCCACATAGGTATTGCGTGTTGCTGGGTTACAGGCTTTCGAGAATATCCGCCATGTCATCGGCGTGCTCTTCTTCCTGAGCGAGGATTTCTTCGAACAGACGGCGCGTGGTTGGGTCTTTATCGCCGATGTACTGGATGATTTCGCGGTAGCTGTCCACGGCGATGCGCTCAGCGACCAGATCTTCGTAGACCATTTCCTTCAGGTCTTTGCCCGCGACGTACTGCGCGTGGGAGTTCTTCGACAACAGGTCCGGGTTGAACTCCGGTTCACCGCCCAGCTGCACGATGCGCTCGGCGAGTTTATCGGCGTGTTCGGCTTCCTGAGTCGCGTGCTCGAGGAATTCCTGCGCGGCCACCGCGGCCTTGATGCCACTGGCCATGAAGTAATGACGCTTGTAGCGCAATACGCAGACCAGCTCAGTGGCCAGCGAGGCGTTCAGCAGGCGAATGATCTCTTCGCGGTCGGCGTCGTAACCCTCGGTCACGGCACCGTTTTCGACGTTCTGGCGGGCGCGGCTGCGCAGGGTCGCAACGTCAGTCAAGTTTGCTTCAGTCATCTCAATCTCCTGGGGCTAATCCGGGTTTACGCCACGCTCTGTCGGCGTGATCGCTTCCAGTTGTGAGTGGTGGGCTGCGCAAAAAGTTTTATCGGATTTATGTCACAACCTCGTCGCGGGACTCGGCTAGCCTATTGGCATCCCTTCCTGATCACGGACGTTCGGCCCATGCCGCAGTCATTAGCCACGCGTTACCCCCTGGTGTTGGTGCCCGGCATGCTCGGATTCGTGCGCCTGGGGTGGTTCCCCTACTGGTACGGCATCGTCCCGGCACTGCGGGCGGGTGGGGCGCAGGTGTTTCCCGTACACGTGGCGCCGCTGGATTCCAGCGAGGTGCGCGGCGAGCAATTGCTGGTGCAGATCGAGCGCCTTCGCCGTGAAACCGGGGCCGACAAGGTCAACCTGATCGGCCATAGCCAAGGCGCACTCACTGCCCGATACGCGGCGGCCAAGCGCCCGGAGTGGGTGGCGTCGGTGACCTCGGTGGCCGGGCCCAACCATGGGTCGGAACTGGCAGACCATATCCACACCCATTACCCCGTTGACGGCGCCAAAGGTCGGATCATGAGCGCGCTGTTTCACCTGGCCGCCTGGGTGATGGGCGTGTTGGAAACCGGGTACCGCGGGCCACGCTTCAAGGCGGATTTGCAGGCGTCCCACCACTCCCTGACCAGCGCCGGCGTGGCGCTGTTCAATCAAAACTATCCACAGGGGTTGCCGCAGACATGGGGCGGGCAGGGCGCCGAGGAGGTCAATGGCGTGCGCTATTACTCGTGGTCCGGCACCTTGCAACCGGGTATCACCGACCGTGGCCGCAACCTTTTCGACGGCACGAATCGCAGCTGCCGCGTGTTCGCCCGCAGCTTCGTGCGCGAAAAGGGCCAGTGCGACGGCATGGTCGGGCGCTACAGCTCACACCTGGGCTTGGTGATCGGTGATGACTACCCCTTGGACCACTTTGATATCGTCAACCAGTCGCTCGGGCTGGTGGGCAAGGGGGCCGAGCCGATCCGGCTGTTTGTCGAGCATGCCCGGCGCTTGAAGGCGGCCGGGGTTTAACGCACCGGCGTGGTCCAGCGCTCCGACAAGATCACCCCGCCCAAGGTCAGCAGACCGCCTACCAAGTGATACAGCGCCAGTTCCTCCTTCAACACCACGGCGGCAATCAACGCGGTGATCAGCGGCAGCAGGTTGAAAAACAACGTTGTGCGGCTCGGGCCCAAGGTCTTCACCGAATGCATCCACGCCAGCGGCGCCAACATCGAAGCCAGCAGGCATGCATACAGCACCAGCGGAATGTTCGCCCAGCCAAGGCCGGCCTTGGCCGAGAACAGGAACAGCGGAAACAGCACCACCACCGCCACCAGTACCTGTAGATACAGCAACACCAGCGGTGGCAGGCGCAGTTGCCATTTCTTCAGCAGGGTGCTGTAGACCGCATACGCCAGGGTCGCGACCAGCATCATGCCGTCGCCCAGGTTGACCCCATGCTCCAGCAGTGCGCCGAGGCTGCCGGCCGACACCACCACGACCACGCCGGCGAATGACAGCACCGCGCCGGTCAGCGCGCCGTAGGTCAGGCGCTGGCCGAGGCTGATGATGGCCGCCGTCAGCGCCATCAACGGCATCAGCGACAGGATAATGCCCATGTTGGTGGCGCTGGTCAGCGACGCGGCGTAGTACGCCAGGCTTTGATACACCGCCATGCCGAGTACGCCAAGGATGAACACTTTGCCCAGGTTTGGGCGGATCAGCGCCCAATTGGCGATCACCGGCTTGACCATGAATGGCGTAAACAGCAGCGCCGCCAGCAGCCAGCGATAAAAGCCGATTTCCGCCGGGAAGATCGAGCCCACAGCCAGTTTGTTGACGACGGTGTTGCCGGCCCAGATAAAAATGGCCAGCAAGGGATAAGCGTATTGCATCGAAAGGAGCCCGGTGTGTAGATGAGGCAGGATTATCCATTGTCTGGATCGAAGCTTATACTGCGATCCAGACAAACGACCTTTGTATCCAGACAATATGGCCAAGCACAACGTACGCCTTGCGGATTTCCCTCGGTTGCCGAGCCCGGTGTACTTCCGCTACTCGGACTTCGCACCGGATACCGAATGCACCCCACACCAGCATTTCTGGGGCTCGCTGGATTACTCTGCGAGGGGGGTGATGCGCATGGAAGTGGCCGGCAGCCGCTTCATGTCACCGCCGCAGTACGCCGTGTGGGTGCCGCCGCATACCGAGCACAGCTCCTACAACGCCGAAGCGATCGTCTATCACTCGGTGGGGTTGGCGCCGGAACTCTGCGAGCAACTGCCGCAGCAGCCTTGTACCCTGGCCATCAGCGATATTCTCAAGGCCATCCTCAGCGACTTCGCCCAGCGTGACGTGAATATCCCGCACACCGACGCTGACATCCGCCTGGCCCAAGTGCTGGTGGACCAGCTCAAGCAAGCGCCAATCCATGAGTGCTTCCTGCCCTACGCCCGTCACCCCGGCCTGCTCGGTGTGTTGGAAGGCATGCAGGCCGACCCCGGCGACAACCGCCCGCTGGCGCACTGGGCCGAACAGGTGCACGTGAGCGAACGCACCCTGGCGCGCCAGTTTGTGCGGGAACTGGGCATGAGCTTTGGCGAGTGGCGCCAACGCCTGCGCTACCTGGCGGCCATCGAGGCCCTCGACAGCGACCGCAGCGTGCAACAGGTGGGGTTCGACCTCGGCTACAGCACCGCGTCGGCGTTTATTGCCATGTTCCAGCGCCAGGCCGGTTGCACCCCTGAGCAGTACCGTCGGACGCATATCCGCGGCCGATGAAGATGTAACAAGCTTTGACTACACTGCTGGGTAGGCCGTGCCCTCCGGCACGGTAACAGGGAGAAAACTCCATGAAGATGTTGCGAATTCCGCTGTTGATGATGGGCCTGCTGCTGTGTTCCCAGGGTTTTGCCGCCACCGCCCAGCAAAACAAAATGACCACCTGCAACGCCGAAGCCACCACCAAGACGCTCAAGGGCGACGAGCGCAAGGCGTTCATGAAGACCTGCCTGTCGGCCCCGGCGGCCAATGACGCCAAGACCCTGACACCGCAGCAGCAGAAGATGAAGGATTGCAATGCGTCGGCGAAAACCAAAGCGCTGACCGGTGATGCGCGTAAAACCTTTATGAGCACCTGCCTGAAAGGTAGCTGATTACGCCCCTCGACGGTGGGAGCGGTTTTTTTGTGGTGAGCGGGCTTGCCCCGCGCTGGGCTGCGGAGCAGCCCCATTTGGATGTGTGGTGATGCCGTCGAGGGGCAAGCCCCACTCACCACAGCAAGCCAACTCCCACACTTGATCGCATTCACAACCTACCCACTCGCTTGATTCACTCAAGGCTGGCAGACTGCCCATCCTTTAACGCCGCTCGTTTTGAGGCTGTATGCCAACGTTTTCTCAGCGTCATGTGTTGTTGCTGGCCAGCTACATCATCATTTTCGGCGGGTTGCTGCTGGTGCTGCCGCTCAAATTGCTGCCCAGCCTGCTGGCCGGCTTGTTGGTCTATGAACTGGTCAACATGCTCACCCCCCAACTGCAACGGTTGATCGAAGGTCGGCGCGCGCGCTGGCTGGCGGTGGCTTTGCTTGGCACCTTGATTGTCAGCGTGCTGGCCCTGATCTTTGCTGGCGCCATCAGCTTCCTGCTCCACGAAGCGGAAAACCCTGGGGCGTCCCTCGACAAATTCATGGGCGTGGTCGACCGTGCGCGCGGCCAATTGCCGCCGTTCCTCGACGCCTACCTGCCCGCCAGTGCCGCCGAGTTCCGCGTGGCCATCGGCGATTGGCTGAGCAAGCACCTGAGTGAACTGCAACTGGTCGGCAAAGACGCCGCCCACATGTTCGTTACACTGCTGATCGGCATGGTGCTCGGCGCCATCATCGCCTTGCAACGCGTGCCCGACCTGACCAAACGCAAACCCCTGGCCGCCGCGCTGTTCGACCGCCTGCACCTGCTGGTCCAGGCGTTTCGCAACATTGTTTTCGCCCAGATCAAGATCGCCGCGCTAAACACTGCCTTCACCGCCATATTCCTGGCCGTGGTGCTGCCGTTGTGCGGGATCCACCTGCCGCTGACCAAGACCCTGATCGTACTGACCTTCCTGCTCGGCCTGCTGCCGGTCATCGGCAACCTGATGTCCAACACCCTGATCACCATCGTCGCGCTGTCGCTGTCGATCTGGGTGGCGGTGGCGGCGCTGGGGTATTTGATCGTGATCCACAAGGTCGAGTATTTCCTCAACGCGCGGATCGTGGGCGGGCAGATCAGTGCCAAATCGTGGGAGTTGCTGTTGGCGATGCTGGTGTTTGAAGCCGCATTCGGCCTGCCGGGCGTGGTGGCGGGGCCGATTTATTATGCGTATTTGAAGAGTGAGCTGAAGCTGGGCGGAATGGTTTAAGGCATGTTTGCCTGGGCGGGCCTCATCGGGGGCAAGCCCCCTCTCACATGTACTGTGGTTACACCTGTCGACGTGTGAACACAGTCAGTGTGGGAGGGGGCTTGCCCCCGATGGCGTCACCCCGGTGTTTCAGGTGAAATTCAGCAGCCGTAGCGCTTACTGGCCTCAATCGCCAACCCGCTACCGATACTGCCAAAGATATTCCCTTCCACATGCCGCGCATTCGGCAACATCGCCGAGATGCTGTGGCGCAGTGCCGGAATGCCGCTGGAACCCCCGGTAAAGAACACCGTGTCCACCTGCGCCACGCTCACCGAGGCGTCGGTCAGCAGTTGCGTAACGCTGTTGCGCACGCGCTCCAGCAAGCCATCAATGGCCGACTCAAACAGTGCCCGGCTCAGCTCCACGCTCAACCCCGGTTCAACCCGGTCCAGCAACACGTGGCGGTTGTCTTCGTGGGTCAGTTGGATCTTGGTTTCTTCCACTTCCATCGCCAGCCAGTGCCCGGCGCGCTGTTCAATCAACTTGAACAGGCGGTCGATGCCGCCGGTGTCTTCGATGTCGTAGCGCATGCTGCCCAGGGCCAGCTGGGATTTTTGCGAGTACACCGAGTTGATGGTGTGCCAGGTGGCCAGGTTCATGTGGTGGCTGGTGGGCATGTAGGCGCCGCTTTTCATGCGGCTGCCGTAGCCGAACAGCGGCATCATGCCTTGCAGGCTGAGCTGTTTGTCGAAGTCGGTACCGCCGATGTGCACACCGCCGGTGGCGAGGATGTCATCGTGGCGGTTGTCGTTGTGACGGCGGTCCGGGGACAGGCGCACCAGGGAGAAGTCGGAAGTACCCCCGCCGATGTCGACGATCAGCACCAGCTCTTCCTTCTCGATGGTGGACTCGTAGTCGAATGCGGCCGCAATCGGCTCGTACTGGAACGAGATGTCCTTGAAGCCGATCTTGCGCGCCACGTCGACCAGGGTGTTTTCGGCTTCCTGGTCGGCCATTGGGTCGTCATCGACGAAGAACACCGGGCGGCCCAGCACCACTTCTTCGAACTCGCGGCCGGCGTTCGCTTCGGCGCGGCTCTTGAGTTGGCCGATAAACAGCGCCAGCAGGTCGGTGAAGGGCATCGCGGTGCCGAGCACGCTGGTGTCGTGCTTGATCAGCTTGGAACCCAGCAGGCTCTTGAGCGAGCGCATCAGCCGGCCTTCATAGTTCTCCAGGTATTCGTGCAGCGCCAGGCGACCGTAGACCGGGCGGCGCTCCTCGAAGTTGAAGAACACCACCGACGGCAGGGTGATCTTGTCGTCCTCCAGCGCGATAAGCGTTTCCATGCCGGGACGGATCCAGCCGACGGTGGAGTTGGACGTGCCAAAGTCGATACCGCAGGCACGGGCTGGGGATGGGTTTTTCATGTCTATCGGGTTCCGGTTGAAAAACGGCCGCGCAGTGTATGCCAGTCGAGGGCGGATGCGTAGGCCGACCATCCGTTAAATCGTGCTTGAAACTGGGGGATTTGCCCCCACATCTGCTGCATACGGCAAGTGCCGATAACACTTTGACGCACCCCCAGGCCACAAGACTCAACAGGTGCAAAGCAGCGCACGTTGTGCCCCGGGCTGTGCGATCTCGATAAAGGATGGTGAACCGCCGATGGATTTCAAAGACTACTACAAGATTCTGGGTGTCGAGCCGACCGCCGATGACAAGGAAATCAAGGCGGCCTATCGCAAGCTCGCACGCAAGTATCATCCTGATGTCAGCAAGGAAAAAGACGCCGAAGCCAAGTTCAAGGACGCATCCGAAGCCTATGAAGCGCTTAAAAGCGCCGACAAACGCGCCGAATACGACGAACTGCGCAAATACGGCCAACACGGCCAACCGTTCCAGGGACCACCGGGCTGGCAGAGCCGTGGCGGCTATGGCGGTGGCGGCGGTGGTGAGGATTTTTCGGACTTCTTCAGCTCGATCTTCGGCTCGCGCGGCGATGCCTTCGGGGGTGGCCAGCGCCGTCCTGCCGGGCGTAAAGGCCAGGACGTGGAGATGCAGCTGTCGGTATTCCTGGAGGAAACGCTGTCCACCGAGTCCAAGCAGATCAGCTTCCAGGTGCCGCAATACGACGCCTCGGGCCGCCATGTCAGCAACACCACCAAGAGCCTGAATGTGAAGATCCCGGCCGGTGTGGCCGATGGCGAGCGTATCCGCCTCAAGGGCCAGGGCGCGCCGGGGATTGGCGGTGGGGCCAATGGCGACCTGTACCTGATCATCAAGTTTGCCCCGCACCCCAAGTTCGAAGTGGACGGCGAAAACCTGATCATCAACCTGCCCCTGGCGCCATGGGAATTGGCGTTGGGCACGGAAGTGGCGGTGCCGACCCTCACCGGCAAGATCAACCTCAAGGTGCCGGCCGGCAGCCAGAACGGCCAGCGTATGCGCGCCAAGGGCCATGGCTTGCTGAACAAGGCCGGGCAGCGCGGCTACCTGTTTGTGCAACTCAAGGCGGTCATGCCGAAGAACACGGATGACGAGGTCAAGGCGCTGTGGCAGGAACTGGCGCAAAAGGCCGCGTTCGATCCGAGGGAAGCCTGGAGCAACTAAGGGGTATTTAGTTGACGTCCATCTGCAGGGGGCCATGCGTAGATTAAGCGATCCGTCTTAATTTACGCGCAGGTCCCCGCAATGCCAGAACTGTCAGCCCCAAACAGGCCCGTGACGCGCCATCAAGGCGTCCACTTTGAACTGATCAAAAACGCCATCCCGCAGTGCCTATTGCAATCGTCAACGGCTCGGCGCAAAGCCCTCAAAGCGATACAGCCCGACAGCCCCGACGGGTACGAGGCACTCACCGAATCCCAGCAGTCAGTCTTGAAAACACTGACCGAGGCCAGTTGCCACGCGCAAAACCAGTTCGATCTGTCGAACCGGGGCATTCAGGACATCACAGACTTCGCCAAACCCTTGCTGGTGGCGGCCCTCAAAGCGGCCGGCCATGAGCTGGATGTCGATAACACCTGGCTGCGGCTTTATTACCCGGTGGAATACACGTTTTTCGGCATACCCGTGGGCGTTAATACGGCGGGTTATCGCACCCGCACGTTCTCTCTGTTACAGGCGGCCCTGAACAACTTCGAGGCGTTTGAAGCCCAGCCCGATTACTTCGACAGCGTGTCTTCATTTATCAGTGCGCCCGATGCCCAGGGACATTTCGATATCGTTCGGATCAAGCTCACACTGGCGCAGTTTGTAGCGATTTGCCGAACCCTGGATATCGGTGGGCTTTACGCCAAACACTTAAATGATTTTTTCCACGGCGGTACGCAGGCGGAGCAAGTCGCCATTTCCACCGCGTACACCTTGAACCAAAAGGCGGCGTTAAAAGCAGCGGCGTATTTGGCGCTGCTCAAAGAAGACATCGAACTTCGGCACTACGAGCTGTTGGTTGACGTGATCCATGACAAAGACGATGTCCGGGACAACGGACGCCCGGTCACCTACAGCCCGCTGCGCATCCTGGGCTACAACCTGACGGAGTGTGCCGTGTTTTTTCGCACACACGCCAACCGCTACGACGGTGGTTACGTCATTGCCTACATCCCGGATGACCCCGATCACCCGGTGAAAACCTATCCGTCCTTCCGTGATTTCGAAGCAGAGTTGACCCACCAACTGATGTACCGGCCCGAGGGCAGCCGTATTGACAGCGGGCGCGACGTGCTCACCGACTACCAGCGTTTTTTCAGCCGTTTTCTCTCGGAGAAGGACCGGCCGCACTTTTTCCTGCGCCTGACTCAAAAGGTTCTGGATTCTCCAGCGGGGAGCAATTGGAAGGACGACCTGCGCGGTTACCTCAAATACCTCAGCCCTGTCTCGAACTTGAAAGGCCCCATCGAGGATCGTCACTGGCGACGTGACCCTCGGGAAAATGTTGAACTGCATATCAGCCTGTCGCTGAACTTCCAGTGGGTCGGTCTTTCAGGCATCTGGTACGAAATGTTCGGCCAGTGGCGTCAGCGCCGGCTGGACGATGGTCAGGTGCTGGCGGTTTCCACCGCCAAGGAAGATACCCAGACGCGCGAGCGCCGACTGTCCAACTTCCTAAATGTGGGCATGCTCGTCGTCGGCATTGCCGCCTTTGTGGCACCGCCCGTGGGCGCCGCGATGCTGCTGGTGACCGCCAACCAGTTGATCAGCAGTGTCTTCGAGGGCGTGCGTGATTGGCGCCAGGGCGATGTTGAGGCCGCGTGGGCGCACCTGACCGACGTTTTGGAAAGCCTGGCGACGCTGGCGGAAATGGCGGTGATCTTTCACTACGTGGCCTCGCCATTTGTCGAGGGCTTGAAGGCCGTCAAATTGCCCAACGGTCAAACGCGCTTATGGAAGCCAAACCTGTCGGCGTATGCCCGACGTGTGCCGCTGCCCACCGACTCACAGCCGGATCACCTGGGGCTGTATCGTTTAGCGGGGCGTTCGGTACTGCTGCTGGACGAACAGCAGTACGAGGTCGTGCAAGACCCGCAAAGCGGTCATTACTCCGCGCGCCATCCCACGCGCGGCAACGCCTACCAACCGCGCTTGCGCCACAACGGCGAAGGGGTCTGGACCCATGAACTCGACCAGCTGCTGCAATGGCAAGGTGCGCAGCTGCGTGACCGTCTGGGCGTCGCGTTCGAGCGTTTCGATGATGTGCAGCGTAAGCAGATATTGGCCGTCAGCACGATGAGCGAGGACGTCTTACGCAAGCTGTACGTCGAGTCCGAGCCGTTTCCCGGCCTGCTCAAGGACACGCTACGGCGCTTTGCCGCTGATGCCGATGCGCGTGAGGTCATTGAGCAGATACGTCGCGGCCGTTGCAGCAGCACGCTGTGCGACTACGCGGCGGCACTGATGGTCGACCTCCCTGGATGGCCCGCCAACACCGGCATCGAGGTGTTCAGCCCGTTCGGTGAGCAGGCGCGTTATGGCCAGCACAGCGCAATGGCAGGTGACATCCTGAGGGTGTCCAAGGCCGACTTGATGGCCGGGAAACTGCCCGAACGTAGTGTGCAATTCCTTAACGACGAACAGATCAAACAGGTGCTGGGCCAGCACGCCCCTGCGGACGCCACGGCGCGGGCCGCGCAGTTGCAGCAGCGGCTGGCCGCCTTCGCCGAGCGCAGTGGGCAGCGGCTGTTCAACAGTCTTTACAGCGACGAACCGCTGCTGAGTGGTGATTCACAACGGGCATTGATTCAGGTGATCCAACGCCGTTTCCCCGAGATGCCCACCAGCATCGCTCGGGAGGTACTTTACCGAGCGACACCCAAGGAGCTTGAGACCCTGAACACCCCTTTTGGTCCAAGCGCCGAGCAACGCCGACTGATACCGCTGCGGATCAGCGAAGCACTGCGCTATCTGCAGCAGCGTGTACGAATAGCACGGGCGTATGAAGGCCTTTACCTGGAGAGTCCGGCCAATCCGGACACGCCAACGCTGGTGCTTAAAACCCTGGAAACCCTGCCGGGATGGAGCGGCGAGGTGCGCATTGAGCTTCGCGATGAGTCCCTGTCCGGCTCGCTGCGCACCAGCGTTGGTCCACCGTTTGCGCTTGAGACCAAAGTGCTGGTGAAAAACGGCACGCGGTATCAGGCATTCGACGGCCAAGGCCATGAGCTGCATGCGCCGGACACCCTGTATGCCGCGTTGCAACATGCTCTGCCCGATAGCGAACGTACCGCCATGGGACGGCCGCATGTGAGTGAGGCGCCTGCGTTGAAACACGCGATTCAGGACAACGCACTGGCACCCAAGGCCCTGAGAAAGGCCTTGAACCTGCCGGTGGAAACACCTTGGTTTGAACGCGTGATGCGCGTGGCCGCCCGTCGTGACGGCTACCCCTTGAATGCCGTGTGTGGGGAGGTGGCCTTATGAACGGCGGTTGCGAAGTGACCAATCAGGACCGCGCAAGAGTGCGTCAGATCTACCCCTATTGGCGCACCAGCGAAGTCGATAGCTTTTTGCGCAGCCTGGCTGACCGGCGCGGGGCGCGCCTCACCGAGTTGGAGGCGCAGTTCGCCAGTTTGAAGCAGACCCTCGACGCCTGGCATGGGCTGGCCCTGGAGTGGCCCGCGCAAGAGGGCAAGGTGGTGCGGGCGACCGATTATGCGCGCAGCGTCATCCGCATGAAGCTGCTCAACAGTTGGCAGGAGGTCGCAGGGGAGCCTGTTTACAGTCGCAGTCACCGGTTTATGGGTTACAAACTCAGCTTCAACGGTTTCGAGGCGCCCACATTGCCGGTCTTGCCTGCCGGGTCCTTTCCGTTCATCAGCTTTATCGACCTGGGGCACATGAGCTTGCTTGAGGTCCCGGCCGAGTTTTTACGCGCGTTCCCTCATCTGAAAACGTTCGAGGCCCCCAACAACCGCCTGACGCAGGTGCCTGCGGCGTTGGGTGAGCAGACGCGTCTGGTAACCCTGGACGTAGCCAACAATGATCTGACCACCCTCGATACCCCGCTCTTGCAACGCTGCACGACGTTGCGTCGGCTGACACTGCGAGGCAACCCTCTGGAGGGCGCGCTGGATCTGAGCGCCCTCACGTGGCTGACCCACATTGATCTGGTCAGTATGGGCCTGACCCGCATGCCCTCGGGCCTGCGCGAGCTGGTGAACCTTGAGATCCTCGACCTGCGTGACAATCAGATCACCCAGGCGTCCAACGAGCTGCTGGACCCGGCTGACGAGGACCCTGTCGCCATGCGCAGAATTTTTATCGCCACCTACCTGGACGGCAACCCGCTTTCCGCCCAGGGGCTCGACGACTACGCCGAGGTGCACGTACGGGTCACCCAGCCGGGCAGGGTGCCCCAAGGGCCGCTGGCAGTGACGGCGCCAGAGCCGTTGATAGCCAGCGCCAGCGAGCGTTTGGCGCAATGGATGCGTGATGTGGCTGAGGGGGAGCGGGCCGCCAGGACCGAGCGTTGGACACTGCTCAACGCAGCGCTGATCGAGCGCGAGGCACCGGGTGTGGAACCCGACGGAACAATCCTGCCCAGTGAGAAGTTTTTCAGGCTGTTGAGTGAGTTGAGCAAAACCGATGATTACAAAAACGCCTATTCGAATCTGGCCTCACGGGTATGGGCCCTGTTGGATGCGGCGGCCGAATCGGGTGAGCTACGCGAAAGCCTGTTTGAGTTGGCGGGTGAAGTAGACACCTGCCAAGACGGTATTACGTTGGTGTTCAGCCGGCTGGAATTGCGCCGCCTGTCTGACGAGGAAGTGGGCGTGGTTGATGATGCACAGGCCTCAACCCGCTTGCTCAAATTGGCCCAGGGCCTGTTTCGTCTTGATGAGGTGGAGCGTATTGCACAGCGAGATGCCGACACGCGTCTTGAAGTCATTGCCCAGTCCCACGACACGCTCAAAAGCAAGGTGAAACGGGCCCTGGCGATCGACCGCGTGGAAATACGCCTGGCCTACCGTATCGGCTTGCGCGACCGCCTGGGCTTACCGGGGCAACCGCAAGAGGCGGTCTACCTGGCCACTGCGCAGGTTACCCCGCAGATGCTGGCCGCGGCCGAAGCTGAAGTGCTGGGATTGGAGGGCTCGGCCAAGGCATTTATCGCCACCACCCAGCGCGAGTTCTGGCAGGTGTTTTTACAGCGCAAATACGCCGATCAGTTTGCGGCTAACCGCGACCCCATCCTGGCGCGGCTTGAAGCCTTGAGCACCGAAGATGACCTCACAAGCGAGCGCTACCGTGACGCCAGCAACGCTTTGATGAATGAGTGGTCGACCCTCAAGCAAGCCCTCATCAAAGGGCTGACCGCTGCTGAAATGGCCGAACAGCCATAACCGGACAACCCTGCATAGTTAAGGCCTGCGTCTTGTGGGTGATGAATACGATGACGGCTTCATCACCCAATAAGGTATCGGCCATGACCTTGTCTTCGGCTACATCCCCGGCGGGCTCATCAGCCACACGTTGTACCCGCGACTGACCGACGTCAGAACAGAAAATAACGTTGGGCCATGGGTAACACCTCCGCCGGCTCGCACCACAGCAACACGCCGTCGGCCTTGACCTGATAGGTCTGTGGGTCCACCTCGATATCCGGCAGGTAGTCATTGTGGATCAAGTCGGCTTTCCGCACGTTCCGGCAGCCCTTGACCACGGCAATCTGCTTCTTCAAGCCCAGGGCGTCGGGCAATCCGGCGTCCAAGGCCGCCTGGCTGATAAACGTCAGGCTGGTCGCGTGCAGCGAGCTGCCGAAGCTGGCGAACATCGGGCGGTAGTGCACCGGTTGCGGGGTGGGGATCGAGGCGTTGGCGTCGCCCATCAGGCTGGAGGCAATCGCGCCGCCCTTGAGAATCAGGGTCGGCTTGATGCCGAAGAACGCTGGGCGCCACAGCACCAGGTCGGCCCATTTGCCCACTTCGATCGAGCCGACAATATGGCTGATGCCATGGGTGATCGCCGGGTTGATGGTGTACTTGGCGATGTAGCGTTTGGCGCGGAAGTTGTCGTTGCCGGGACCGTCGCCGGGCAAGGCGCCGCGTTGTTTTTTCATCTTGTCCGCGGTCTGCCAGGTGCGCGTGATCACCTCGCCGACGCGGCCCATGGCCTGGCTGTCGGAGCTGATCATCGAGAACGCACCGAGGTCATGCAGGATGTCTTCGGCGGCGATGGTTTCGCGGCGGATGCGGCTTTCGGCGAAGGCCACGTCTTCTGCAATGCTTGGGTCCAGGTGATGGCAGACCATCAGCATGTCGAGGTGTTCGTCGATGGTGTTGCGGGTGAACGGCCGGGTCGGGTTGGTCGAGCTGGGCAGCACGTTGGAGAAGCCACACGCCTTGATGATGTCCGGTGCGTGACCGCCACCGGCGCCTTCGGTGTGATAGGTGTGGATGGTGCGGCCCTTGAGCGCGGCCAGCGTGGTTTCGACGAAGCCGGATTCGTTGAGGGTGTCGCTGTGGATCGCCACCTGCACGTCGTAGTCATCGGCCACGCTCAGGCAGTTATCGATACTGGCCGGGGTGGTGCCCCAGTCCTCATGCAGCTTCAAGCCGATGGCGCCGGCCTTGACCTGCTCGATCAATGGCTCGGGCAAACTGGCGTTGCCCTTGCCGGTGAAACCGATGTTCATCGGGAACGAATCGCTGGCCTGGAGCATGCGCGCCAGGTGCCACGGGCCCGAGGTGCAGGTGGTGGCGTTGGTACCTGTGGCAGGTCCCGTGCCACCGCCGATCATGGTGGTGACGCCGCTGGTCAGCGCTTCTTCGATCTGCTGTGGGCAGATGAAGTGCACGTGGGAGTCGATGCCGCCTGCGGTGAGGATCATGCCTTCGCCGGCAATCACTTCGGTGCTGGCGCCGATGGCCATGGTCACGCCGGGCTGGATGTCCGGGTTGCCGGCTTTGCCGATCGCGTGGATGCGGCCGTTTTTCAGGCCGACGTCGGCCTTGACGATGCCCCAGTGGTCGATGATCAGCGCGTTGGTGATCAGCGTGTCCACCACTTCATGGGCGAGCAACTGGCTCTGGCCCTGGCCATCGCGGATCACTTTGCCGCCGCCGAATTTCACCTCCTCGCCATAGACGGTGAAGTCTTTTTCGACCTCGACGAACAACTCAGTGTCGGCCAGGCGGACCTTGTCACCGACGGTGGGGCCGTACATGTCGGCGTAGGCTTGGCGGCTGATTTTCATGTGATTGCCCTGAAGATATGTGTTGAATATGAAATCGCTATCGGGGGCAAGCCCCCTCCCACCCTTGATGTGTGAACACATTCAAATGTGGGAGGGGGCTTGCCCCCGATGAGGCCCTAAAGATCGCCCATGATCCGCCCGGCAAACCCGAATACCCGCCGCCCGCCGCTCAAATCCACCAACTCGATTTCTCGACTCTGCCCCGGCTCAAACCGCACCGCCGTGCCCGCCGGAATATTCAGGCGCATGCCACGGCTGGCGGCGCGGTCGAAGGTCAGCGCGTCATTGGTCTCGAAAAAATGGTAATGCGAGCCCACCTGGATCGGCCGGTCGCCGCTGTTGGCCACACTGAGGGTGACGGTGCGGCGGCCGACGTTGAGTTCGATATCGCCAGGCTGGATCTGATATTCACCAGGAATCATGCAGGTTGCCCCAGGGTCTTGAAGTAGATGGCGGTCGGGCTGTAGCGCCCGTCCGGGCTTTGGCAGTAGTCGGGCAGCTCACCGATCTTGGTGTAGCGCAGCGACTGGTAGAAGGCTTCGGCCGGCGAGCCGGCTTCGGTGTCCAGGTACAGCAAGCCGCGCTTGTGCTGGCGCGCGGCGAGTTCCAGGGTGTTCATCAACTGTTGGCCCAGGCCATGCCGGCGCGCGCTGCTGTGCACCAGCAGCTTTTGCACCTCGGCGCGGTTCAGGCCATTGGCCTTCTGGCACAGCGCCAACTGCACGCTGGCGATCACCTGTTCGTCGCGTACCACGACCCATAGCAGCAGGCTGGCGTCTTCAATGCTCGCTTGTACGCCGCTCAGATAAGCGCGCGCTTGAGCCTCATCAAAGTCAGCCATGAAGCCGACCGAAGCACCGTGCTTCACCGCGTCCAGCAACAGCTCGATCAACCCCAGGCGGTAGTGGGCAAAACTTTCTGCATTGACTCGACGCAGGTGCGCGGCATTCATCGATCTCACTCCTTGGGCGGTTCCGCGCCCGGATTCAAAGCCAGTTGCATAAAGGTCAGGTCCAGCCAGCGACCAAACTTGATACCCACTCGGGGCATCTGCCCGGTGGTGATGAAGCCTTGGCGCTCATGCAGGCGGATCGAGGCCTGGTTGCCGCTTTCGATGGCGGCGACCATCACGTGTTTACCGCAGGTGCGGGCGCGTTCGATCAGGGCTTGCATCAGCTGTGGGCCGAGGCCTTTGCCGCGTTGGTCGTTGCGCACGTACACCGAGTGTTCGACGCTGTAGCGGAAGCCCTCGAAGGGGCGCCAGTCGCCGAAGGAGGCGTAGCCGGTGACTTCCGCGTTTTCGACGCTGACCAGGATCGGATAACCCTGGGCATGCCGTGCGCTGAACCACGCCTGGCGGTTGCCCAGGTCCACCGGTTGTTCGTTCCAGATCGCGGTGGTGTTCAGCACCGCGTCGTTGTAGATATCGCGGATCGCCGGCAAATCGTTTTGGGTCGCATCACGAATCATGGCCGTGCCTCAGGCGATGGGTTGGTGGACGGTGACCAGCTTGGTGCCGTCGGGGAAAGTGGCTTCCACCTGGATATCCGGGATCATCTCCGGGATGCCTTCCATCACCTGTTCGCGGCTGAGCAGGGTGGTGCCGAAGTGCATCAGGTCGGCCACGGTGCGGCCGTCGCGCGCGCCTTCCATCAAGGCGGCGGAGATGTAGGCGATGGTTTCCGGGTAGTTGAGCTTCACGCCGCGTGCCAGGCGCCGCTCGGCCACTAGGCCGGCGGTGAAGATCAGCAGTTTGTCTTTTTCCCGTGGGGTCAGGTCCATGGTTCAGTCCGTCGTGAAATACATTCGTAAATACAATGGAGATCAAGTGTGGGAGGGGGCTTGCCCCCGATAGGGCAGTGTCAGGCAATACATCTGTCACGGACCCACCGCTATCGGGAGCAAGCCCCCTCCCACATATTGATCTTCATGTGCTCCAGATTCGTGGTGCGACCGCCTCTCGCCCAAACATGACGGGGCGTAACAATTTCCATAAATCAATCAACCATCCCCGCGCCAGCAACGCTTCGCTGGCCAGGCAGCGGGCGACCAGCAAGCCGGGCAGTTGGGTCAGGTCGCCGCGCACGGCGTGGGGCAGGGCGCGGCAGTGTTCGAGTAATTCGGGTTCTATATCGCCGGTCACCAGCAGCGTGGCGAACACTGGTTGGCCGTCCAGGCCGATGGGCGAATCGAGCAGGCCGTCGGCGCCCACAATGCGCTGGCGCTCATGCCAGAGCAACTGGCCGTCACGGCGGATATCCAGGTGCGATTGGAAGTGGCCGAGGTCGAAACGCTCATTGCTGGCCGGGCGCCCCAGGGCGACCACATCCCAGTAGAACAGCCGCGCATCGCCTTGCAGTTCGATACGCGTGGTGAGTTCGGCCTGGGCGGCACTGAAGACGATGGTTTCCTGGGGCAGCCACTCCAGCGTGGCGCCGGCTTCCACGCAGAGGTCCAGTTGCTGATACGCCGGGCCGCCGGCGCGGTACCACTTGGCCGCGCCAGGGCTGGTCAATTGCGCCCAGGCGCCGGCGCCGACATGGGCGCTGATATCCAGGCGATCACCGCCGGCAATCCCGCCAGGCGGGTGCACGATGATGTGCTGGCACACCTCGGGGCCTTCGGCGTACAGGTGCTTTTGCACCCGCAGCGGGCCGAGGTGGCGGCGCATTACCGGGCGCGTGGTGTCGCCGAAACGCGCGTAGCCGAGTTCCAGCTCGGCGTGCCAGCTGGGGGTGAACAGGGCAGGGGAAACGGGCAGGTTCATGGCGTGTGCTTATCGTCAGGAGGCTACAGATTAGATGGTTACGAGACCACGTACACCCTCACGTTCCATATTTTCACCTCGGCCTTGCTGGACGATTTCACCCCGGGACATCACCAGGTACTGGTCGGCCAGTTCGGCGGCAAAGTCGTAGAACTGCTCGACCAGCAGGATCGCCATATCGCCGCGCTCGGCGAGTTTCTTGATCACTGCGCCGATCTCCTTGATCACCGACGGCTGGATGCCTTCGGTGGGCTCATCGAGGATCAACAGGCGCGGGCGGCTGGCCAGGGCGCGGCCGATGGCGAGCTGTTGTTGCTGGCCGCCGGACAGGTCACCGCCACGGCGGTGCTTCATTTGCAGCAACACCGGGAACAGCTCGTAGATAAACGCCGGCACTTCCTTGGCTTCGGCGCCTGGGAAACGCGAGAGCCCCATCAACAGGTTTTCTTCCACCGTCAGCCGCCCAAAAATCTCTCGGCCTTGAGGCACGTAGGCAATCCCCGCGTGCACACGCTGGTGCGGCTTGAACCCGGTAATGGCTTTGCCTTCCCAGTTCACCGCACCTTCTTTGGCCGGCAGCAAACCCATCAGGCATTTGAGCAAGGTGGTCTTGCCTACGCCGTTACGGCCGAGCAGGCAGGTGACTTCGCCGACTTTCACATCAAAGGACAGCCCGCGCAGGATGTGGCTACCGCCGTAGTACTGGTGCAGCGTGTCGACTTGCAACATGTTTAAAACCTCCACGATTCCCTTGTGGGCGCCAGCGCCCACATAAAGCCTCAGCGACCGAGGTAAACCTCGATCACCCGCTCATTTTCCTGCACCTGTTCCAGCGACCCTTCGGCCAGCACACTGCCCTGGTGCAACACCGTGACGTGGTCGGCAATCGAACCGACAAAACCCATGTCGTGTTCCACCACCATCAACGAATGCTTGCCCGCCAGGCGCTTGAACAGTTCGGCGGTGAATTCGGTTTCAGCGTCAGTCATGCCCGCCACCGGTTCGTCCAGCAGCAACAGTTGCGGGTCCTGCATCAGCAGCATGCCGATCTCCAGGAACTGCTTCTGGCCGTGAGACAGCAGGCCCGCCTGGCGATGCGCCGAGGCCGTCAGGCGGATGGTGTCGAGCACTTCCTCGATACGGTCTTTCTGCTCGCCGCTCAAGCGCGCGCGCAGGCTGGCCCACACCGATTTGTCGGTCTTCTGCGCCAGCTCCAGGTTTTCGAACACGCTCAACGCTTCGAATACCGTGGGTTTCTGGAACTTGCGGCCGATGCCGGCCTGGGCGATCTGCACTTCGCTCATGCCGGTCAGGTCGAGGTTTTCACCAAACCAGGCGGTACCGTGGCTGGGGCGGGTCTTGCCGGTGATCACGTCCATCAGCGTGGTCTTGCCCGCGCCGTTGGGGCCGATGATGCAGCGCAATTCCCCGACGCCAATGTAGAGGTTCAAGTCGTTGAGGGCCTTGAAACCGTCGAAGCTGACGCTGATGTCTTCCAGCGTCAGGATGGTGCCGTGGCGGGTGTTGAGGCCCTTGCCGGCGGCCTGGCCAAGGCCGATGGCATCGCGGCCGCTGCCCGCATCAAAAACAGGTTCGAGCATGACGTTCCTCATTTCTTCAGCAAGCCGATGACGCCCTTGGGCAGGTACAGGGTGACGATGATGAACAGCGCCCCGAGGAAGAACAGCCAGTATTCCGGGAAGGCCACGGTAAACCAGCTCTTCATGCCGTTCACCACACCGGCGCCGAGCAATGGGCCGATCAGCGTGCCGCGCCCGCCCAATGCCACCCACACGGCGGCTTCGATGGAGTTGGTCGGCGACATTTCGCTGGGGTTGATAATGCCCACTTGCGGCACATACAACGCGCCCGCCAAACCGCACAGCACGGCGCTCAACACCCAGACGAACAGCTTGAAGCCACGGGGGTCGTAGCCGCAGAACATCAGACGGTTTTCGGCATCGCGCAACGCGGTCAGCACCCGGCCGAACTTGCTCTGTGCCAGCCGCCAGCCGAGGAACAAACTCGCCACCAGCAGCGCGACGGTGGCCACAAACAACACGGCCCGCGTGCCCGGCTCGGTAATGCCAAACCCCAGGATGCTGCGGAAATTGGTGAAGCCGTTGTTCCCGCCAAACCCGGTCTCGTTGCGGAAAAACAGCAGCATCCCGGCGAAGGTCAGGGCCTGGGTCATGATCGAGAAATACACGCCTTTGATCCGCGAGCGAAAGGCGAAGAAACCGAACACCAGCGCCAGCAAGCCCGGCGCCAGCACCACCAGGCACATCGCCCAGAGGAAGTGCTCGGTGCCGACCCAATACCAGGGCAACTCGGTCCACGACAGGAAGGTCATGAACGCCGGCAACTCATCGCCGGACGCCTGGCGCATCAAGTACATGCCCATCGCATAACCGCCCAGGGCAAAGAACAATCCGTGGCCGAGGGACAACATCCCGGCATAGCCCCACACCAGGTCCAGCGCCAGGGCGACGATGGCGTAACAGAGGATCTTGCCCACCAGCGTCAGGGTGTAGGCCGAGACATGCAACGCGTTGTCCGCCGGCAGCAGTGACAGCAAAGGCAGCGCCAGCAGCACGACAAGCATCAGCACGCCGACGGCAATCGTCACCTTGGGACCGGCCTTTTGCGCGGCCGTAAGCATCAATGGCTGGTTCATCAGTCGATCACCCGTCCTTTCAGTGCGAAGAGTCCTTGCGGGCGTTTCTGGATAAACAGAATGATCAGCGCGAGGATCAGGATCTTGCCGAGCACGGCGCCGATCTGTGGTTCCAGAATCTTGTTGGCGATGCCCAGCCCGAAGGCGGCCATGACGCTACCGGCCAACTGGCCGACACCGCCGAGCACCACCACCAGGAACGAGTCGATGATGTAGCTCTGGCCCAGGTCCGGGCCGACGTTGCCGATCTGGCTCAGTGCTACGCCGCCTAAACCAGCGATACCGGAGCCGAGGCCGAAGGCGAGCATGTCCACGCGGCCGGTGGGCACGCCGCAGCAGGCGGCCATGTTGCGGTTCTGGGTAACCGCGCGCACGTTGAGGCCCAGGCGGGTCTTGTTCAGCAGCAGCCAGGTCAGCACCACCACGCACAGCGCGAAGGCGATGATCACGATACGGTTGTAGGGCAGCACGAGGTTGGGCAGCACTTGAATGCCGCCGGACAGCCAGGCGGGGTTGGACACTTCGACGTTTTGCGCACCGAACACCAGGCGCACCAGCTGGATCAGCATCAGGCTGATGCCCCAGGTGGCCAGCAGGGTTTCCAGCGGCCGGCCGTAGAGGTGGCGAATCACCGTGCGTTCCAGGGCCATGCCGATGGCGGCGGTGACAAAAAACGCCACCGGCAGTGCGATCAGCGGGTAGAACTCGATGGCGGCCGGCACATAACGCTGCATCAGCATCTGCACCACATAGGTGGAGTACGCGCCGAGCATCAGCATCTCGCCGTGGGCCATGTTGATCACGCCGAGCAGGCCGAAGGTGATCGCCAGACCGAGGGCCGCCAGCAACAGGATCGACCCCAGGGACATGCCGCTGAAGGCCTGGCCGAGGATCTCGCCGAGCATCAATTTGCGTTTGACCTGGGCCAGGCTGGTCTCGGCGGCGGTGTGCACGGCGGTATCGGTTTCGACGCCGGGCGCAAGCAAGGCTTCAAGACGCGTGCGGGCCAGTGGGTCGCCGGTGCTGCCGAGCAAACGCACGGCGGCCAGGCGCACCACCGGGTCGCTGTCGACCAGTTGCAGATTGGCCAGGGCCAGGCTGAGTGCGGTGTGCACGTCTTCATTCGTTTCAGCGGCGACGCGCTGGTCGAGGAATTTCAACTGCGCAGGTTGTGCGCTTTTTTGCAGGGTTTGCGCAGCGGCCAGGCGCACCTTCGGGTCGGCCGCGAGCAGTTGTTGGCTGGCCTGCACGTTGTCGATCAAGCCGCGCAGGCGGTTGTTCAGGCGCACGGTCTTGGTTTCGCCGTTGAGCGTGAGCTGGCCTTGTTGCAGGGCATCCACCAACTCGATGCGTGCCGGGTCGGGCTGGGCGGCCCAGTCCTGGAGGAGTTTGGCTTGTTGGCTCGGGTTGGCGGACAGGAAGTCTTCGGCGTCGCTGGCGTGTGCGGCCAGGGGCAGCAACAGCAGCAAAGCCAGGAAATAGCGGTAGAGGGCAGTGGGCATAAACAAATGTCCTGATCATGCGCGGACCAGCTTTATCTGGGAGGGGGCACGCCCCCTCCCACACTTTTATCGGCGCGTGGGGCTTAGTTGCTCTTGACGGCGTAGTCCGGCTTCTTGTCATTGCCTGGGATGTACGGGCTCCACGGTTGCGCGCGGATCGGCTCCTGGGTCTGCCACACCACCGAGAACTGTCCATCCGCCTGGATCTCACCGATCATCACCGGCTTGTGCAGGTGATGGTTGGTCTTGTCCATGGTCAGGGTGAAGCCCGACGGCGCAGCGAAGGTCTGGCCGGCCAGCGCTTCACGCACTTTGTCGACATCGGTGGACTTGGCTTTTTCGGCGGCCTGGGCCCACATGTGGATACCGACGTAGGTGGCTTCCATCGGGTCGTTGGTCACGGCTTTATCCGCGCCCGGCAGGTTGTGCTTCTTGGCGTAGGCTTTCCAGTCGGCGACGAATTTGGTGTTCACCGGGTTCTCCACCGACTGGAAGTAGTTCCAGGCCGCGAGGTTGCCCACCAGTGGCTTGGTATCGATGCCACGCAGTTCCTCTTCACCCACCGAGAACGCCACTACCGGCACGTCGGTAGCCTTCAAGCCCTGGTTGGCCAGTTCTTTATAGAACGGCACGTTGGAGTCGCCGTTCACGGTGGAAATCACCGCAGTCTTGCCGCCGGCGGAGAACTTCTTGATGTTGGCAACGATGGTCTGGTAATCGGCATGGCCGAATGGGGTGTAGACCTCTTCGATATCTTTGTCCGCCACGCCTTTGGAATGCAGGAACGCACGCAGGATCTTGTTGGTGGTGCGCGGGTACACGTAGTCGGTGCCGAGCAGGAAGAAGCGTTTGGCGCTGCCGCCTTCTTCGCTCATCAGGTACTCCACTGCGGGAATCGCCTGCTGGTTCGGCGCCGCACCGGTATAGAACACGTTCGGCGACATCTCTTCGCCTTCGTACTGCACGGGGTAGAACAGCAGGCCGTTGAGCTCCTCGAACACCGGCAGCACCGATTTACGTGACACCGAGGTCCAGCAGCCGAACACCACGGCGACTTTGTCCTGGGTCAGCAATTGCCGGCCTTTCTCGGCGAACAGGGGCCAGTTGGACGCGGGGTCCACCACCACCGGCTCAAGCATCTTGCCGTTCACCCCGCCCTTGGCATTGATCTCGTCGATGGTCATCAACGCCATGTCTTTAAGCGACGTTTCGGAGATTGCCATGGTCCCGGACAGCGAATGCAGGATGCCGACCTTGATGGTCTCGGCGGCTTGCACGGTCCAGGTCAGGCCCATGGCGACAATGGAGGCGGACAGGGTGAAAGCCTTGATCAGACTGCGACGCTTCATGGTGCGATCTCCAGAAACTCAATGTTTTTATGAGGGTAGAAACAGCTGCTGAGCAAGCGATTGCAAAGGCTGTGCCGAGAGGGCTAGGGCGTGTGGCCACGAGGCGGGATGGCTCCGCTATGCACAGACGTGCACCAGGTTGGCGCCGGATTGATGCGTGAGTGCAGCCGCAGCCCCGAAACAGGGCGAGGTAGCTATGCAACGCAATGGGTGGGTGGGCATGGGCCAGGATGGCCCGTACTTTTATCCCTATTGCCAGTGAATGCCCATGGAAAATATTCCGGTAAATCCGCCCGCCGCCCGTGCGGAACTTCCCCCTCTGAGCCCGCCCTTTGTCACGCCTGATGATGCCGCCCGCTGGGCACATGAGCGCATTGCTCGCCACAGCCGTGACCGCGAGTACGGTGGGGCGATTTTCAAGCGCGGTGGTCGGTTCTACGCCACCGAGCCGGTGCCGGACCAACACGTCATGTTCGATCACGCCTTGATATTACCCACCGATAAGAATGGCGATTTCGTGCTGCCCGAAGGCTATACGGGCGAGGCCTACTACCACTCTCATCCGCTGGACCCCGACGAGGTCGCGCGGCAGAACCCTGGGATGACAGGCTCACAGGTGGTGATTTTCCAGAGCCTTTTTTCCATTCCCGACATGAGGTTTATCGTCGAACACCGAAAGACGGCACGCGCGCATTACCTGTCTGGGCCGAACGGCAGTTTGCTCAAGTATGTGAGCAGTGACTCGACCCAGGAGCAGACCCTTTACCAGCAATGGACCGGCAAACTGCCGATTGAACAGTCCAGCGTTTTCGAAAATCTGATCTGGCTGCTCGCCGAGGCGGGAGAGTTGCGCGTGATCGAGCCCATTGCCGAGTGGGGTGGTGTGCGTGGCAAGGTCACGCGGGCCTGGAAAGTCGGCAAGCCGGTCGCGCTGCCAGGCACCGTTCGGGAGCAACCCGCCTTCACTCAGGTGTTTGGCCGTGCTGAACTGGCTGTTCTGAGTGCCCTGGCGAACGCGCCGACAGCAGTGCCCGCTCGCACAATGGGGGTTGTGCTCAAGCACACCCAGAGTGACGGTTATGTCGCCACCTATCCGCAGGCAACGGGTCAGCCGCTGTTCGCGCTCGATGGCCTGTTCCCCAAGCGCCCGGATGGCAAGCCGAGGTTTCCTTCGCAATGGCGGCTCGAGGCGATCTATTACACCTCCAGGCCGGATGAAACCGCGTTTCCCAAAAGAGAGCCTTGGTTATACGCGCACTTTTTCACGCCTGCGGAAATGGTCGCGGCCATCACCCAATCGCGCCTGACCGCGGGTATTCAAGACAAAGCCCGCGGCCTTGCGCTGTACATGAAGGCTGAGGACGGTGCTCTGTTACGGTTCAAACTGCCGGGTGGTGCTGAACACACCCGCCTGGCGCTGGTGCAAAGTGATGGTGTGCTCAACGACAACGGCGCTCAGGCAGCGCTCCTGGCGGGAACCCTGACGCCGCGTGAGTACGTGCGTCGGGTGCTGGCCGTCGGTGACCTGTCGGTGGTGCAGCCCGGCGAACTGTGGCGCTATGAAGGTCGCGTGGATGACCGTTCGACGCTGTTGACCTCATTTTATGAGGTGGCGCTCAGTCGATCCTTTTTGTCGGACGTCGACGCGGCGGCGCATGCCCACGAGCAGATCGGCTATCGACGCGATCGCTATTACGGCGGCTATGTGCTCAAGGGAGAGGACGGCCGATTTGTCATTACCGAACCGCTTGAAAGCGACGCAAACCCCTTCGACAAACCGTTGTTTTTCCCGGCAGGGGGCAAGGGTCCTTTGATCCCGCCGGAGCTCTATCAGTTACACGGTCGTTATGGTTCTCATCCGGCCTTGTCCATGGTTGACCCGGCCTGGGTCGAGCTGCGTGGTTGGACGCGGGATGATGCAATGATCAACATGCAGGCGTTTGCCGATGATGAAATCCGTGAGGTCATCCGGCACAAGCGCGTGGCGTTCCTGTCAGGGGGGCGGGACTGTTTGCTGGCTTACACGCCGAGTCAGACGCTCGTCGAGCAATTACTTTTGCAAAACGTCGCACCGCGTGCGGGCGGCAGCCGTATCCGTGAGCAAATGGCCAATGGTGTGATTACGCCCGCACAGTGGGTCATTCACCTGGCCGAGGCCGGCGAGATCAAGGTCATTGAAGGCAGTAGATTGTGGGGCCCACGCTCTGTGCTCCATAGCGATTGGTCGCCCAATTTGCCTGATGCCCCCCGCGTCGGTGCACCGGATTACGCCACTTTCGGCGCAGTCTTCGGCAGTGCCGATGACGCCGCTCGCAACCTGCATGCCCGGGTTCATGGCCGTAGTCTTGCCCATCAATCCTGTTTTAGCTTCATTCTCAGGCACCCGAAAAGCGACGAGTTCGTCGCCTCGCAGGTGGTTGGCGTGAGTGCCCGCTACGCGCTTTTCAACCTCAACAGTGTCTTTGCCTCCTCCGAAAAGCCCGGCGACTTCCGCTTTCCCGAGGGGTTTGTGTTACATGCACTCTTTCGTTCCCAACAATGGCAGCCCACAGGCCTGGGGGCCGCTGACTCATGGCTTGCCCGCTATTTTGTGCAGCCTGGCGATCTGTACGCCGCACTTTATGACGCCAAGCGTCGGGGGGAGAAATACAACGCCGGGCAGTACCTGCCGATTTATTTCTCGACCGACGAAGGCGCATTGCTGCGGTATGTGTCATTGCCGTTTCAGTTGGGCGGTGGGGGGCCGCTGGAGCGAAACCTCGAGGACACCATTGCGCAATTGAACTCCGGTGCAAAGACACCCGTGGAGTTCGTCAGGGAGACGGCCAAGCGGGGTCAGCTGACGGTCCTGCGGACCAGCCAGTATTGGGACAAGGAAGGTTTGGTTTCCCCGAATTGGAACGGTTACTCGGCCATGACGCGTCGCCGCCTTGGTCCCACTTTTGCGAGTGCCGATGATGCAGCGCGCCATGCGCAGGCGTTGGTGGGCACGGTTCGGCAGCGTGCTTACGGTGGGGTGGTATTACGCCTCGCCAATGGCGCGTTTACCGCGACCGACCCGCTGGCAGTGCCTCCCCAAGGGTTTGCCCGGAACTGGATTTACCCGGACGAAGCCATTTCGCAGGGGTTGTATCCAGGCGGCGCTTCTATCGTCGCGCGCTATCGCTCGCGGTTGGACGTGGAGGTGGAGCTCTTGTTGGCCGCAGCACAAAAAGCCGTTTACAAAAGCATGCTGCCCAGCGCGGTGTTGGCGTATCTGTTGCTGCATGAAACGCAGGTCAAGCGCGAATACCTGTTCGGCCCGGATGGCTCGATTCTCAGCTATCAGCGCACGGACTCCGCCGAAGAGGCCGCTCTTAGAAGTCGCCTGGCTCCGCTGAATGCGGTCAGGGGCGATTACACCGACAATCTTGTCGAACAGCAAATACGCCAGGGGACGCTGCTGCCTACGGAGTTCGTGACCGAGGTCGCCAAGGCCGGTGACCTGCGGGTGATCAGTGGCAGCGTGCTGTGGGGGCCGGCGAGGTTACTGGTAGACACGTTCGTCTGGAATGTTGAGCAACCGCCGGCGCGGGAGATCCGCCAGGCATTGGCCGACCCACCGTGCAGCCCGTTGTATACCCGGGCCATCGATGCGGTACGCGCCCTGCAGTTGGGGTCGACCACGCCAGCGCAACTGACCTTTGGCTACGTGCTCAAATCAGCCAAAAAGCAGCGCTATATGGCGACTGCGCCGTTGGCCCGTGAGAGCTTCGTCAAGCTTGAGCAAGTATGGGTTGCTGGCCAGTTACCTCAAGGCTACGTGTGGGATGGCCTGTATTTGCAGGCGCCGACCGTCCAGGCGTCCAGTCTTGAGGGTGAAATGGCCAAGCACTTTTTTTGGCCGCAGGAGGTGGTCAACGCACTCAGCGCTGCAAAACGCTTTGGCAATGGCCGGGTGCTGACGCTGTACTTGATGTGCGCCGACGGTGCGCTGCTGCAGTATGACTTTGAGCGCAGTGCGTTGTTGTTCGAGATGCTCAACCAGGCGCCGCGCCTTCGCGCGAGCCTGCTCGATGGTTCGCTGAAGATGCAGGATTATGTCCGCAGTCTTGCGGCACGGGGGGACATGCAGGTTTGGGTGCGCAGCCCGATATGGGCCAGTGTCGGGAAGGTGGGGCTGGACTGGTCACCTAAAGTCGTGACGGGCCACTCGGGCAGCGGGCCGTACGCTCATCTGTTTTGCGATGCGTTGTATTTCTATGCCGATGACGCCGCCCGCTCCGCGCAAAAGCGTGTGGGGCGCTTCAATGGCATCGAGTACCTGGGGGCGGTGCTGGTGCCGCCGGATGAGTCCGGCTTTGTGGCACTGGAGCCAGTGGAGGATCGGTCGCTGCCGTTTCCGGGGAGCCTGGCGCGTTTGTTTCGTCTCGCCGGCTTTGGACTCAACCTGACGAATGCCTACGCCCTGTACTTTTACAACATCGCCGCGATCCAGGCGTTTTATAAAGTCATCCCTTCAACCACCAGCCTGGAGGCGAAGGACCTGCGTTTGCTCAAGCGCTTCGCGTCGCTGGATGACTGGCGGCGTTATGTGTCGATTGTAAGAACCAACCTACCGGTGGCCGAGAGCTGCTACCTGGTCTGTCGCGAGGGCGCATTACTCAAGTATGTCCCTGGCCATACGCAGGAGGAGAGTGCGCTGCTCGGCCCTGGCCTGGCCCCTGATCCCAGTGTGCTGGTGGAGCGAATGAGGCGTGTGGGTAACCTGTCGGTATTGGAAACCGATGACTTCTGGACCCGCCGTGGCGTGTTGGGGCCTGACTGGCCCCACAACGGTGTGCAATCGCTGCCGGATACCGATGACATGCTGTATGGCCGCGACAAGGATGAACTGTGACGCGTGACCGGTATGACTCAACGCTTGCGCATCAAGCCAATGAAGAACAGCCCGCCAATCGCTGCCGTGGCGACGCCGATCGGTAGATCCTCGGGGGCGATCAGGGTGCGTGCGGCCACATCCACCCACACCAGGAACAGGCTGCCCAGCAGTGCGCACACCGGCAATAAGCGCCGGTGCTCGGCGCCCACCAGGCGGCGGGCAATGTGCGGCACCATCAGCCCGACAAAACCGATGGAGCCGCTGATGGACACCAATACGGCGGTCATCAATGAGGCAATCAGGAAGACGTTCAGGCGGACGGTGCGTGCGTTCAGGCCAAGGGTCACGGCCGTCTGTTCACCGGCCATCAGCGCGTTCAGCGGGCGGGCCATGCCGAGCAGCAGCACCAGCCCAAGCAGCACACTCGCGGCGGGGATGGCCAACAACTCCCAGCGCGCCAGGCCCAGCCCGCCGAGCATCCAGAACATCACCGCCGACGCGGCGCGATGATCGCCCATGAACAGCAAGAGATTGGCGGCGGCCATCATCACAAACGACACCGCCACGCCGCACAGCAGCAGGCGATCACTCTCCAGCCGACCGTTGCGACTGGCCACCGCCAGCACCACCAGCATGCTCGCGAGTGCACCGACAAACGCAGCGATGGGCAGGGTCAGCAGCCCGATGACTTCACCCACATGCAACACCACGATCACGGCGCCCAACGTGGCGCCGGAAGTGACACCGAGCAGGTGCGGGTCGGCCAGCGGGTTGCGCGTGACTGCCTGCAACACCGCGCCGATCAAGGCCAACCCAGCGCCGACCAAGACACCCAGCAATAGGCGCGGCACGCGGATCAGCCACACGATAGGTTCCTGCCCGGCCGACCAGGTTGCCTCGCCGATGCCAAAGGTCTTGTACAGCAGGATTCGCCCCACCACCTCCACCGGCACCCGCGCCGGGCCGAAGCCCAGCGAGATCACGCAAGAGAACAGCAACACCGCGCCAAGGGCGACGAGCAGCAGGGCGTAGCGACGCGTGATCATTCGCCGTGGAACCCCTTGGCCAGGGTTTCAACGGCCAGCACGTTGTCGATGCCCGGCGTGGCCTGCACGTAAGGGATGACGATAAAGCGCTGGTTCCTGATCGCGTCCACGGCTTGCAAGGCCGGGTTGTTCAGCAGGAATTGCTGTTTCTGTTCGGCGGTGATTTCGCTGTAGTCGACGATCACGATCACTTGCGGGTTGCGCTCCACCACGGTCTCCCAGTTGATGCGGGTCCAGCTGGCGTCGACGTCATCGAGGATGTTGCGCCCGCCGGCTGCTTCGATCAGCGCCTGGGGCATGCCCAGACGGCCGGACGTCATGGCGCGGTCTTCACCGCTGTCGTAAAGGAACACCCGAGGCTTATCGGCCGGCAGGTCCTTTTGCACGTCGGCGACCTGTGCCTGCATCTGCGCGATCAAGGCAGTGGCGCGGTCCTGCACATCGAAGATTTTGCCCAGGTTGCGCAGGTCGTTATAGGTGTCGTCCAGGGTGGCGGCCGGGCGCTTCATCACAAAGGCGCACGACTCGGTCAACTCATACACGTTGATGCCCAGCGGTTGCAGGGTGTTCGGCGTCAGGTCGCCGCCCACTCGCATGCCGTAGTCCCAACCGGCGAAGAAAAAGTCCACGTTGGCATTGAGCAAGGTTTCCACCGATGGGTACTTGCTCGCCAGCTCCGGCAAGCCATCGAGCAGGTGCGCCATTTCCGGCGTCACCGACTTCCAGCCGGAGACCCCGCTGTAACCGGCCATGCGCGACTTGAGGCCCAGGGCAAGCATCATCTGGGTCATGTTGATGTCATGGCTGACCGCGTGTTTCGGGGCCTCCTGGAAGGTCACGTCACGGTTGCAGCTCTTGATGGTGACGGGGTAGTGGGTCGCTTCGGCGAACGCCTCGGCGGCACTGAACAGCAAGGTAACGGCAAGCAGAGCGCGCAGGATCATGGTTGGGTTATCCAGGTGATTCGGGGGTAGCCGGACAAGGGGTGGGTGTCGATCAGTGCTTCGACGCCAAACACGTCGCGCAGCAAGGCGGCGGTGAGCACCTGATGCGGGGTGCCGCTGGCGACGATGCGCCCGTGGTTGATCACGTACAGGCGATCACAGAATGCAGCCGCCAGGTTGAGGTCGTGGATGCTGGCCAGAGTGCCGATGTTCAGGCGTTTGACCAATCGCAGCAGCTCCAGCTGATAGCGCGGGTCGAGGTGGTTGGTGGGCTCGTCGAGGATCAGCAGTTGCGGTTGCTGGGCCAACGCGCGAGCCAGAATGACGCGTTGTTTTTCACCGCCGGAGAGGGTGGCGAACGCGTGGTCCCCAAAGCCCTGCATGCCGACTGATTCCAGCGTCTGCTGAATCATCTTCTGGTCGTGCAGCGTGTCGCCATCGAACAGGCCCTTGTGGGGCGTGCGGCCCATGGCGACCACCTCATCCACCCGCAGGCCGAAGGCGTCGGGGAATTCCTGCAAGACCACCGCGATGCGCTGCGCACACCATTTGGCGCTCTGCTTCCACACGTTCTGGTGCGCAAGCCATACGTCACCCTGCGCCGGCTTGCTGAACCGATAGGCGCAGCGCAACAGACTGGTCTTGCCGCTGCCATTGGGCCCGATCAGCCCGACAAACTCCCCTGCGCCGACCTGCAGGCTGGCCTCACGCAGGTGGAACTGGTGATGGCAGTGGCCGGCAGGTGACCAGTTGAGGCCGGTGAGGGTGAGTGACGTCATCAATGCTCTCAAGTCCACCACAGTGGAACGGTGTTTTGGTCATTTAGAAGGTGTAGTCCGCAGTGACGAAGAGGGCACGCGGCTCACCGAGGATCCATTGTTGGCCGTCGTTGTACTGGCTGACGGCGTAAGTGCGGTCGAACAGGTTGTTCAGCTGCAGCCCCAGGGTGGTGTTGCGCATAGCGTTCCACGACACGCTGGCGTCGACCACGGTGTAGCTCGGCAGCTCGTTCTGGTTGGCCATGTCGGCGTAACGCGCGTCGACATAACGCACGCCGGCACCCGCGCGGATGTCCTCGGTCACGGCCTTGCTCAGCCACAGGTTGGCGGTGCGGCGCGGTACGTCCACCGGGCGGTTGCCGTCGCGGGACACTTGCACGCCGCCGACGTCCTGTTTGAAGTCGTCGTACTGCGCATGGGCGATGGCCGCGTTGGCTTGCAGTTGCCAGGCGTGTGGCAGTTGCAGGTCGAGGCTGGCTTCCAGGCCACGTGATGATTGTTGGCCGACTTGCTGCTTGAGGTCCGGGTCGCCCGGCACGTCGGTGAGCAGTTTCTTCTTGACGATGTGATACGCCGCCAACGTCCATTCGCCGCGCTGGTCCCAGAAGGCCTGCTTGATGCCGACCTCGGTCTGCTTGGCGGTGGACAGGTCGAACTGCTGCTGGCCTGGGCTCAGGGAAATCAGGCCGCCAACACCGTCGGTGCTGGTGGCGTACTGCCCGTATACCGAGGTATCGGGCGTGATCGCGTAGACCAGGCCGGCCTTCCAGTTGTTGCCGGTGAGGGTTTTGTCGCTCTGGCTGCCGTCGCGCAGATCATCGCGGTCCACATGGGCGTAGTCACGACGGATGCCGGTGATCAGCGACAGTGAGTCGGTGAGTTGCAAACGGTTTTCCGCGAAGCCGGCGACGGTTTTAGTGGTGGTGGCGAACAGTGGCTTGAACGCGTTCTGGCTGTCGAACGCGGCGGGTGCCGGGTGATTGATATCGATAGGCTGACCACTCGCCAGCACGTCGTTGAACGGCGAGTTACTGGCCAGGCGGAAGCGGATGCGGTTGTATTCCACACCGGTCACGGTCTGGCTGTCGAGGCCGAACAGTATGTGTTTGAAGGTGAAGGTCTGACGGTCGCCCACCTGTTCCTGATTGTGCTTGATGCCGAAATTACCGCTGCGAGTGAGCTGGCCGTTGGTGAAGTTGTAGTTCTCGGCGTTCTGCCAGCGGCGCTGGTTTTTCAGGTAAAACAATTCGTTGGTGGCGCTGACGCTGTCGTTGATCTGCCACTCGCTGGTCAGGCGCGTCCACTGGTCGTTGTAGTGCTGGGTGTCGTTGCTGACGTTGTAGTTTTTGTCGCGCAGACCCTTGTGCAACTGGCCGTTGATCAGTGGCGTGCCGAAGTAGTTTTGCGGACGCTGGTCGCCGTAGTCGCTGGCCAGGGTGAAGCTCAAGTTGTCCGCCGCCTGCCAGCGCAGGGCGCCACTGACGAAGTCGCTGCTGGCGTCGCCACGGTCGATGAAACCATTGCTGCGCAGGCGATTGAGGTTCAGGCGATAGCTCAGGGTGTCGGTCAGCGAACCGCCGCTGTCCAGGGCTTGTTGCTGGCGGTCGTAAGAGCCATAGCCCAGGCGGAGGTGGTTTTCGATCTCGCCTTCAAACGGCTTTTTCGGCACGGTATTGATCACCGCACCCGTAGCGCCTTCGCCGTACAGCACCGAGGCCGGGCCGCGCAGCACATCAACGCGTTCCACCGACCAGGTGTCTACCGGGAAGGTCGACGTGCCCATGCCCATGTACATGCGGTTGCCGTCGTACAACTGCATGACCGAGCCCTGGCCTGTGAAACCACGGGCTGACAACGACGTGCCGCCATCGCCCGGCGTGCCGGTACGGCTGATACCGGTGGCGCGGGAGATTGCGTCCTGCACACTGGCATCGCCGCGTGCGCGGATCTGCGCGCCGGTCTGGCTCTCGACACTGCCGGGGGTTTGCAAGGCCGTGAGATTCAAGCGCGAACCGGCGGTGGTCGGGGTGTTGAGGTCAACGTGTTCGTGGTCCACGGCGGTGGCGGTGACAGGGCTGGCGGGCAAGGTCAGGGCCTGGGCGCTGTTATGCAGGGCGAGCAGGCACAGGCTGGACGCGAGGTACTTGTTCATCGGTCGATCGGTCTTCTTGGAGGGGTACTCGCCGCAGGGCGCGGCGAGCAACGATAACGCAGAAAGTGTTATAAGTTAACACTTATTCGCTGCGGGACAAAAGTCCGCGCAAGGCTACAGAAGGGCTCTGTACCGGGCATCTCGCCTGTTTCATGCCGAACCTGAGGCAGATTCACGTTGGCCAAAAAAGCGTGACAGCACCAGGCAATCCAGCGCCCACACGAGGATCAGAGAGGCCCCCACCAGCGGGAAAATGATCGCGAGGGCGAGCATGATCACCATCGCGGTTTTCCACTTCGGCAGATCATGCCGCAACGGCGGAACGCCCAGGCCGCCCGTTGGCCGGCGCTTCCACCAGATCACCACGCCACTGATCGCACTGAGCAGAATCATCAGGCAGATCAGCAGCACGATCAGTTGATTGACCCAGCCGAACATCTTGCCTTCGTGCAGCATCACGCCGGTCTCGGTGGCGCGGGCGACGGTGTTGTAGTGCGCCCAGCGCACATCGGCCAGGACCTTGCCGGTGTACTGGTCCACATGCAGGGTGGCGTCGTTGCGTGGATCGTTGGCAAACACCGCAACGGTGAACACGCCCTCGGCCGTGGTCGGGAAGGTGATGCTGTAGCCGGGCTCGACCTTGCGCGCGGTCGCCAGGTCGACCACCTGTTGCAGGCGCAAGGTGGGCGCGGCCGGCGCTGAGTGCATCGCGCCGTGGTTCATGTGTTCGGCATGGTCGCCGGACATCGGCATCGGCGTGTTTTCCAGGGCCCAGGGCACGGTCTGTTGCGTTGCGGTATTGAGTACTCGCGCCTGCTGGTCGGACTGCGGCACGTTGTTCCACATGGCCGCCGGGAACCTGTTCCACAGGTCGGCGTATTGCTTGCCCCAGAAGCCGGTCCAGGTCATGCCGCTGAGCAGCATCACCAGCAGCAGCGACGCGCCCCAGAAGCCCGTGACCGCGTGCATGTCGCGCCAGAACACCCGGCCGCGACTGCTGAACCTTGGCCACAGCACACCCGCCGAGGACTTGCCGCGCGGCCACCACAGGTACAGGCCCGACACCACCAGCATCACGCCCCAACCGGCGGCGAGTTCCACCAGGCGATCGCCGACGGTGCCGATCATCAGCTCCCCATGCAGCGCGCGGGCGATGGCTTGCAGGTTGTATTTGGCGTCCTGCTCACCGAGTACGGTGCCGCGATACGGGTCGATGAACACCGTCACTTCGCGGCCGCCGTTGTGCATCACGAATTGTGCGCTGCGGGTGGCGTCGGCCGGCGGCAGGTACTTGCTGATCGCGCCGTTGGGGTAGGCGGCCTGGGCGCGTCGCAGTTGCTCGTCGGCGCTCAATGCGTGTTCGGCGGTCTGGACCTTGAGCAGGTCGCCGTACATCAGCGGGTCGAGCTGGGGTTTGAACAGGTAGATGATGCCGGTCAGGGCCAGCAGCACCATGAAAGGGGCGACGAAAAGGCCGGCGTAGAAATGCCAGCGCCAGGCCAGGTTGTAGAAGGATACTTTTTGAATGCTCATCGGGGGCTCCGCAAGGCTTTGAGTTTTTTGTGTCTGGTCGGCCGTCATCGGGGGCAAGCCCCCTCCCACACTTTTGATTTTGTGAACACCTTCAAATGTGGGAGGGGGCTTGCCCCCGATGCTCTTAGAAGCTCATGTCGACTTTGGTCCAGAGCGTTCGGCCTGGCTCCTTGATGGCCTGCGGGTCACTGGCCGGGTAGCCGAACCCGGCGTTGCCGGCCAGGTTCAGGTGCTCGGCGTAGGCCTTGCCGAACAGGTTGTCGACGCCGGTGCTGACCTTGAAATGTTTATTGAGGCGGTACGCCGCGTTCAGCGAGAACACGCCAAAGCCGCCGCTCTTGTCAAAGTCCTTGCCGACCACGTTGCCCTTGTTCTGATCGATGCGATTTTGCGCCGCGACCACGCGCCATAACGCGCCGGCACTCCAGTCATCCTCGCTGTAGGTGAGGCCCAGGCGTGCGTCCAGCGGCGGCATTTGCGGCAGCGCCTTGCCGTCGCTGCTGTTCTTGCCCCAGGCGTAGGCGAGGGTGGCGTCGGCCTTCCAATTGCGCGTCAGTTTGTACGCCGTGCCCAGTTCGCCGCCCATGATGCGTGCGTCGACGTTGCGCGCCTGGGAAGTGGTACCCATCATCCCTGGCCTGTAGTCGAACAGGATGAAGTCCTGTACCCGGCCGATGTAACCCGAGGCCCAGGCTTCCAGCGCCTCGGCTTTGTATTGCGCGCCGAAGTCGAGCTGGGTGGTCTTCTCCGGCTTCACGCCGTCTAAGGCATTCACCGAACCGACCGCGCCGGTGTTGGGGGAAAACAGCTCCCAATAATCCGGGAACCGCTCCGAGTGGCCCAAGCCCGCGTAGAGGGTGGTGGGGCTGTCGGCCAGGTCGTGTTCATAGCGCGTAAAGCCTGATGGCAAGGTGTCGGCGCGGGTGGCATCGGCGGTCGGGTTGGTGCGGGCGCTCATGCCGGAACCGGTGGTTTGCCGGAAGTCCTTGGCCGAGGCGCGATCCAGGCGTGCGCCGGTGATCAGGCGATCGCGGTCGGCGGCGTACCACGTGAGTTCGCCGAACACGCCGTAGTTGTGGAAGTTGGCGTCCTTGACCTTGGGCAAGTCCTTGTAGGTGTCGATGCCCATGCTGCTGCGCTGGCGGTGTTCATTGGTCTGCGCGTCCAGGCCGCTGATCAACTGCACATCGGCCCAGCGCCAGGTGGCGTTGATCCGCGCGCCGAGAGTACGCCGGTCGACGTTGGAGGCCATCGGCCCGGCCATCATGCCGGTGCCCGACGGTGTGCGCAGGCTGTAGTTGTCCATCACATGGTCGGCGTAATTGTAGTAAACCTGGGCTTCGACCTTGTCCAGCACGTCGCCGATGTTGGATTTTTCGAAGCGCAGCCCCAGGCTTTCACGCAGGAACTGCGAGCCGTCCATGCCACGCCCGGCGTAGCGTGCTTCGCCATCGCCACGGCCAGCGGTGAGTTCCAGCAGGGTGTCGGCATCGGGGGTGAAGCCGACCGCCACATCACCGTTCCACTTGTCGTAGCGCGAGGCGACGGTGTCGTTGTTGCCGTCCTTGTAGTCATCGGCATGGGCCTGGTTGCCGATTACCCGTACATAGCCCAGCGGCCCACCGGCAGCGGCATCGATGACTTTGTCGAAGCGTCCGTTGGAACCGGCCAGCACACTGGCATTGATGCGCGTGCCCAACTCGCCGAATTGCTCCGGCTCGCGCTCGAACAACACGGTGCCGGCGGAGGCGCCGGGGCCCCAGAGTACGGTTTGCGGGCCTTTGATCACGGTGAGCTTGTCGTAGGTTTCCGGCGAGATGTACGAGGTGGGGGCGTCCATGCGGCCGGGGCAGGCGCCGAGCATCATGCTGCCGTTGGTGAGGATATTCAGGCGTGAGCCAAACATACCGCGCAGCACCGGGTCGCCATTGGTGCCGCCATTACGCACCAGAGCGAAGCCGGGGATGGTCTTGAGGTAGTCGCCGCCATCGCTCGCGGGCACCGGCTGGCGTGGGTCCTTGGGGTTGGTGATCACGGTCAGTGGCGAGCTGGGGGCGATCGCGGTGATCACGGTGGGGCTCAGTTCATGCTCGTCAGCGTGAACCTGGGGAGCCAGTAATGCGCCGCATAAGGCAGCGAGCATGGGGGTACATCCCAAACGGGTGTCAGCAGAAAACCTGGACATGACAAATTCCATCAATCAATCGTAAACAACACGGCCAGCAGCCTGCGGCTGTCTGTCTAAAGTCGGCCGGGGTGAAGTAACGGTGTGAACTGCTTACGAGGCGATGGGCGGCGCGCGGCTGCGGGCGCCGGGGAAGATGCTCTGCCGGGCATGACCCAGGCGCGTGGCGGGGGTGAGGGCATTGGCCGGTGGCGGGCTGCTCAGGGTAAAGGTTGAAATGCCACCGGGCAGGGCGGGGCAACTGTAAAGCAGGTCGCAATAGCCGCACTTGGACCAGAGGGCGTGGTGTTCGTCAGGGGCTTTCTTGTGATGGGCTTCGCCGTGCTCCATCGGCATGTCCATCGACATACCGGCGTGGTGGTCCATCGGCATCGCTTGGGAAATCAGCGGACCGATAAAGATCATTAGCATGGCGAACAGGCTGATCCAACTGCCGCGTTTCAGGCGGGAGTGTGGGGATAACCTGGCGCGAGGGGCGCCCATCGAGTGTCAGTCTATTGAGGGTGTTTGTGCTCGTGGCCAGCCATGGGCGGCACTTTCTGCACCGACACTTCCACCTCGACCTTGCCGGCTTTTTCGAAGGTCAGGGTCAGTGGGAATTGCTTGCCGTCGGCCAACAGGCTGCGGTCTTTGAGGCCCAGCAGCATCACGTGATACGCCATGGGCGCGAAGGTCAAATCACCCTTGGCCGGTACCGCCACGCTCGGCACTTGTTGCATCTTCATCAAGTCGCCCTGCATGACATGCTCATGCAGCTCGGCCTTGTCCGCCACGGGTGTCTCGACGCTGAGCAGGCGGTCCGGGCTTTCACCGGTGTTATGGATGACAAAATAGGCCGCGACAGTCGGCGCATTGGGCGGCAACTCCTGGGACCAGGGTTCGCTGACCACCAAGTCGCCGGCCTTATAGTCCTCGGCATTGGCAGCACTGAACACCGGCAGCAACAACGCAGCCAGAAGCAGGGAAGATTTGAGCATGGCAGTTCTCCAGAACGGTTCTAAACGCAGTTCACTTGCGAAGAAATCAGACCGTTGGAGAGGCGCGGGGGTTAAGGCTTGGCCATTGCTGGCGCGGGGTGGGTTGCTGGAGCGCAGACGGCGTCAGATTTCGGAATGCGTCGAACCGCGTCACATACAACTGCGGCACGTGCCCCGGCAACGCCACCAACGAAGGTGAGCCCGAACAACACCAGCAATGTTGCATGGTGGAGTGATCGTCCTGCTGCGGCGCCGGGATTTCCAGCTTGCCCAGCGCAATCGTCTTAAGGCTCGCGCCGTTGGAGGAACAGAAACTGCCCCACAGCAATTGCTGCGCCGGGTCTTGCGATTGCTGTATCGCACTGGCCATCGGCATGGCAAAGGCGTTGAACAGCACTGCAAGGCAGGCGATCCAGGCGATTGCAAAGCGTTGACGGGCCATGGCGGACAATCCGTAGGGTTAAACGATCAGGAGGGTATTTAGCCTGATCGGGGGGGATAAGTAAAAAGGGTGGGTGTGGTTTGGTGTCGCAGTGGCTGGTTTGAGGATAGACGGGTAATCGAGTGGATGCCGATCTTCAACGCTGCACAGTTCAAATGTGGGAGGGGGCTTGCCCCCGATGGCGGTGGGTCAGCCACTGATTTGTTGACTGGGCTGACGCTATCGGGGGCGACCCCCTCCCACATTTGGCCGGTGTTCGGCAATGAATAGGGGCAAGCAGAAATATCCGACAGGCCTTTAAGGTTGTCCCTAGGACACTCAATCTCTAGTCTCCGTACACCGCAGCAAACTCAGCGGTCGGGCGTCGCGGCCCGAACGGATCAAGCATTGCCTCCTTTCAGTTGACGCTTTTTTATCGTCTACTGTGCGGCGCTATGGTGGCTGTGCGCGGGATACCTTCGGGTATGCCGGCTTCCTTGATCTCCGGTCCGCGAACCTGCGTACAGCTGCCACCCCTATCGCGTCGCGGCGATGAGTGGCAGCTCCACTTAGATTAAGGAGCTTCACAATGATCAAACCCACCCCAAATCCCCCCCACCGGCTATTCACCGTAGCCGACGGCTTCAGCACCGAAGACCTGCTGGTCAATCTCAGCGAAACCCTTGCCTCGGCGAATGCGCTGAGTTGCGATCTTGCGTTTGACCTGGAAGGCTCGAAACGAGAGGAATTGCTCGGCGTTGCGCAGTTGATTGAGCTGGCGCTGCTGCTGGCTGATCGTGTGCATGATGGTGTCGGGCAAACGAAAAACGCTGCGTGATGATGCAGTTCTAAAGGTGGGAGGGGGCTTGCCCCCGATTACGGTGTGTCAGTCTATACATCTGTGAGTGATCTACCGCTATCGGGGGCAAGCCCCCTCCCACATAGAATCGATGGTGTTTAGAGAGTGGTGATTGCCTGTAGAACCGCAGGCACAGTAGTGAATTCTCGATCCACTGCTGCCAACACCGGCCGCTTCAACACCAACACCGGCACTCCAAGCTCCCTTGCCACTTCCAGCTTCGGCTCCGTCGCGGTGCTGCCGCTGTTCTTGCTGATCAGCACATCAATGCCACGCCGTGCGAACAACGCACGCTCATCTTCGATCAAGAACGGCCCACGCGCGCCGATCACTTCACAGCGCTCGTTCCCCGGATACACATCCAACGCGCGCAGTGTCCAGAACTGCTCTGGCGGGATCTCATCAAGGTGCTGCAACGGCTCTCGCCCCAACGTGAACAAGGGACGCTTGAAGGGTTTGAGCGCTTCAATCAGCGAAGCCCAATCACTGACCTCGCGCCAATCATCCCCCGCCTGCGGCTGCCACGCCGGGCGGCGCAAGGCCCAACATGGCACGCCGCTCAACTGCGCGGCCTCGGCAGCATTGCGGCTGATCTGCGCGGCATACGGATGGGTCGCGTCGAGAATCAGGCTAATCCCCTCATTCCGTACAAACCGCGCCAACCCCTCAGCCCCACCATAACCGCCGACCCGCACCTGGCAGGTCAGGTCGGTGGGCACGCGCCCAACCCCGGCCAGGCTATAGATATGTTCCGGGCCCAATGTACGAGCGATGGCCAGCGCTTCGGTAACGCCACCCAACAGCAGGATGCGTTTCATAGCGGCTTGACCACTTCCAGCAAGGTAATCGGCAACGCCTGGCGCCATGTATCAAACTCCCCCAATGGCTGCGCCTGAGCGACATGGACGCGGGTCAACTCGCCGCCATGTTGCGCACGCCAGTTCATCAAGGTCATTTCACTTTGCAGGGTCACGGCGTTGGCGACCAACCGTCCGCCCGGTCGTAGCTGTTGCCAACAAGTATCGAGCACACCGTCACGGGTCACGCCGCCGCCGATGAAAATGGCGTCCGGTGCTTCCAGGCCAAGCAATGCAGCGGGGGCCTTGCCGCGAATCAGTTGCAGGCCGGGCACGCCAAGGGCTTCGCGGTTGTGTTCGATCAGGCCTTGGCGGCCTTCATCGGCTTCAATCGCCAGCGCGCGACAACTGGGATGCGTGCGCATCCATTCAATCCCAATGGAGCCGCTGCCCGCACCCACATCCCACAGCAGTTCGCCGGGCATCGGCGCAAGACGGGCAAGGGTCATGGCGCGCACATCGCGTTTGGTCAGTTGGCCGTCGTGCTTAAAGGCTGAGTCCGGCAAACCTGCACGACGCGACAGGCGAGCAGTATGGGCGTCGGCCAGGCAGTCGATGGCGACGAGGTTCAAATCGGCGACCGAGGTGTGTTCCCACGAGTGCGCTAACCCGTCGATGCGCTGCTCATCCGCGCCGCCCAAGTGTTCAAACACAGACAAACGGCTAGCACCGAACCCGGATTCGCTTAGCAGCGAAGCAATCAACGCCGGGCTGCGGCCATCATTGCTCAACACCAACAACCGCACCCCGCTGGCCAGGTGCGCATTCAGCGCCGCCAGCGGCCGGGCCACCACGGATAACGTCACCACCTCCTGCAACGGCCAACCCAACCGCGCCGCCGCCAACGATACCGACGAAGGCGCCGGCAAGATCAGCAGCTCATCCGCCACCACCTGCCGCGCCAAACTCGCCCCCACGCCATAGAACATCGGATCGCCACTCGCCAGCACACACACCGGCTCCCCGCGTCGCGCCAGCACCGGCGCCAGCGAAAACGGGCTCGGCCACACCTGGCGCTCGCCACGAATACACACCGGCAACAGGTCCAACTGGCGCTGACCTCCTATAATCCGCGTGGCGCGCAACAGGGCATGCCGGGCATTCCTGCCCAGCCCCTTGAAGCCGTCTTCACCGATGCCTACAACCGTCAGCCAGGGCGACATATGGATTCCTTGAACGACATCCGACGGGCAGGCTTTTCATGCCGCCGGACAAAGCAGGCATAATACCGCGCCTTTACCTGCAAACCGGTAGCCCCGTGAACCCAACGCCCGCTGTGAATACCTTGCGCCCCTCGGCTTGTCCGGGGTTGCTGCGTATCGTCCAGGCGTTGGATGGCGGCATTTGCCGGATCAAACTGGCCGGTGGTTCGATCACCGCAGCGCAAGCCCGCGCGGTGGCGGGTGCGGCCCAGGACTATGCCGGCGGGGTGATCGAGGCGACCAACCGCGCCAACCTGCAGATTCGCGGGATCGGCGCCGAAGAGGACGCCTTGATCGCCAGGCTGCTGGCCGCCGACCTCGGGCCCAGCAACGCCGCCGGTGACGACGTACGCAACCTGATGCTCAGCCCCAGCGCCGGTATCGACCCGCAGATGCTGTTCGACACCCGGCCGCTGGCCGATGAAATCCTCGCCACCCTGCAAACTCATCCGCGTTTTCATCAGCTGTCGGCCAAGTTCGCCGTGCAACTGGATGGCGGTGAAGCGCTGGCGATGCTCGAACATCATCATGATCTGTGGCTGTCGGCGTTCGTGCGCAATGGCGAGACGCTCCTCGCGTTCGGCCTGGCCGGTTGCCCTGGGCTGGATGCACCGTTGGCGGCCCTGCCCTTGGAGCAGGGCCATGCGCTGGTGGTGGCGGTGCTGGAGGCGTTTCTTGACCTCGCCACCCCGGAACAAACCCGCATGCGTCACCTGCCTGTGGATAACCTGCTGAGCCGTTTGCACCTGAAGCTACTGCCGGTCGACGGCTTCAATCGCCCGCCCAGTGGTGCTTTGCTGCACCTTGGGACTTATCCACAGGCGCAAAAAAATCAGTTCTATGTCGCTGCCATCGCACCCTTGGGCCGCCTGGATTCGGCGATGCTCACGGGCGTCGCACAACTCGCCAGCGAGTACGGCGACGGCACCGTGCGTTTCACCCCTTGGCAGGGCGTGCTGCTGCCCAACGTTGAAAAGCCTCACGCCGTGACCGAGCGCCTGGCGCAACTGGGCTTCCTCTGCTCAGCTGACCAACCGCTGGCGCGCATGACCGCCTGCACGGGCTCCAGCGGCTGCGGCAAAGGCCTGGCCGACACCAAGGCGGACGCCCAGCAACTGGCCGCGCTCGACCCAGGCGTCGACGTGCACGTGTCCGGCTGCCCACGTTCCTGCGCCGCGGCGCACGTTGCGCCGGTGACCTTGCTGGCAGTGAGCCCCGGCCACTACGACCTCTATTTCCGCGATGCAGCCCACCCAGGGTTTGGCCGGCTGCACGCGCGCACCCTTTCTATTGAAGCGACGGGCGCCTTGCTGCGCGCTCGCCCACGGAGCAACACCGATGATTGATTACATCCGCGACGGTCAGGAGATCTACCGCAACTCCTTCGCCATCATTCGCGCGGAAGCCAAGTTGGACCGCATCCCGGCCGACCTGGAAAAACTCGCGGTGCGCGTGATTCATGCCTGCGGCATGGTCGAGGCCATCGACGGCCTGCAGTTCTCCGAAGGTGCGGGCAAGGCCGGGCGCGATGCGCTGGCTGCCGGCGCGCCGATTCTGTGTGATGCGCGGATGGTGTCTGAAGGCGTGACCCGCGCGCGCTTGCCGGCTAACAACCCCGTGATCTGCACCTTGCGTGACGACAGCGTCCCTGACTTGGCGCGCGAGTTGGGCAACACCCGTTCCGCTGCTGCGCTGGAGCTGTGGCGCCCGCACCTGGAAGGCAGCGTGGTGGTGATCGGCAACGCCCCGACCGCCTTGTTCTACCTGCTGGAAATGCTCGATGCCGGCGCACCGAAACCGGCGTTGATCCTCGGCTTCCCGGTCGGCTTTGTGGGCGCCGCCGAATCCAAGGCGATGCTGGCCGCCGACAGCCGTGGCGTGCCGTTCGTGATCATGCAGGGCCGCCTGGGCGGCAGTGCCATGGCCGCGGCCGCCGTGAATGCCCTGGCCACGGAGGTCGAATAATGCAGGCACGCGGACGTTTGATCGGCCTGGGCGTAGGCCCCGGTGACCCGGAACTGATCACCCTCAAGGCCCTGCGCCTGCTGCGCGAATCGCCGGTGGTGGCGTACTTCGTGGCCAAGGGCAAAAAGGGTAATGCCTTCGGCATCATCGAAGACCACCTGGTGCCGCAACAGACGCTGATGCCGCTGGTGTATCCGGTGACCACCGAGGTATTGCCGGCGCCGATGTCCTACGAGCAAGTGATCAGCGACTTCTACGACGCCGCCAGCGTCGACGTTGCCGCGCATCTGGACGCCGGCCGCGATGTGGCGGTGATCTGCGAAGGCGACCCGTTCTTCTACGGCTCCTACATGTACCTGCATGACCGACTCGCCGAACGCTACGACGCCCAGGTCATCCCTGGCGTGTGTTCGATGCTCGGCGGCGCCTCGGTACTGGGCGCGCCGTTGGTGTATCGCAACCAGAGCCTGTCGGTGCTCTCGGGCGTGCTGCCCCATGAGGACCTGAAGCGCCGCCTGGCGGACGCCGATGCGGCGGTGATCATGAAGCTGGGGCGCAACTTCCCGAAGGTGCGCCAGGTGCTGGAAGAACTCGGCCTGGCCGAGCGCGCGTTGTATGTCGAACGCGCCACCATGGCCAACCAGAAGATCGTGCCGCTCGATCAGGTGGAGCCGATGTCTTCACCGTACTTCTCGCTGATCATCGTGCCCGGTGAACGGTGGCAAGGTTGATGAGCCCGGCGATTGTCATCCTCGGCCAGGGCAGCCTGGCCACTGCGCGCAAGATCCAGCAGGTGTACCCCGGCGCCCTGATCCACGGCCTGGCCGGGCGCGTTGAAGGTGCGGACCAGACTTACAGCGAGTTCGGCGCGACCCTGCGCCAGCTCTATCAACACGGCACGCCGCTGATTGCGCTGTGCGCTGCAGGTATCGTGATCCGCACCCTCGCGCCGCTGCTGCTGGAAAAGGGCGAAGAGCCTGCCGTGCTGGCCGTGGCCGAAGACGGCAGCGCCGTCGTACCGCTGCTCGGTGGCCTCGGTGGTGTTAACGTCATGGCGCGGGACATTGCCGCTGCGCTGGACGTGGCCGCTGCGATTACCACCAGTGGCGAGCTGCGGTTCGGCACCTGCCTGCTCAACCCACCCAAGGGGTATGAGCTGGCCGATCTGGAGCTGGGCAAGCGCTTCGTCTCCGACCTGCTGGCCGGCGAAAGCGTGCGCATCGAAGGCGCGGCGCCCTGGCTGGACCAGGCCAACCTGCCCCAGGATCAGCAGGCACGCCTGGCGATTCACGTGGGCAGTGCCGAGCGCGTACCCGCCGCCAATGAATTACTGATCTATCCGAAGAACGTCAGCGTGACCTGCCAGCCCGGCGCGCAACTGGCACAGCGTGTGCGCACGGCATTGCATGAGGCCGGCATCGCTGTGCAATCCCTGGCGTGCCTGCTGGCCAGCGATACGCAGATGGCCGAAGCGTCGTTGCATGAGGCGGCGTTGGAACTGGGTGTACCGTTGCGGTTTGTCAGCGTCAGCCAAGAGGCCGATATCGTTATTGATGTCGCTGAGCAGCCGTTGGACCTGTCGCGCGTCGGACGTCTGCGTGGTCGCCTCGCCGTGATCGGCCTGGGCCCTGGTGCGGCCGAGTTGATGGTGCCCGCCGTGAAGGCTGAACTGGCACGCTGCACCGACGTGCTTGGCTACGAAACCTACGTGCGCATGGCCGGTCCGTTCCGCGATGATCAGGTGCAGCACTGCACCGACAACCGCGAAGAAATGCAGCGCGCGCGTCACGCCTTCGAGTTGGCGGCCCAAGGTCGCTCGGTGGTGGTGGTGTCGTCCGGCGACCCTGGCGTGTTCGCCATGGCCGCTGCGGTGATCGAGGCCTTGCACGCGTCCAGCGACCCGGCGTGGCATCAGGTCGACCTGCAAATCCTGCCCGGTGTCTCGGCCTCCCTGGCCACCGCCGCCCAGGCGGGCGCGCCGTTGGGCCATGACTTCTGCGTAATGTCGCTGTCGGACAACCTCAAGCCTTGGTCAATCATCGAAGAGCGCCTGGACCTGGCGTCCCAGGCTGACCTGGCCTTGGCGTTCTACAACCCGATCTCGCGTTCGCGGCCATGGCAACTGGGGCGCGCGCTGGAAATCGTCGCCCTGCATCGCACGCCGCAAACGCCGGTGGTGCTGGGCCGCGATATCGGTCGCCCGGGGCAGACCCTGCGTGTGACCACGCTTGGGCAACTGACGCCGGAACAGGTGGACATGCGCACCATGGTGCTGATCGGCTCGTCCACCACCTGCACTTTCCCCCGTGCCGGTGGCGGTGAGTGGGTGTACACGCCGCGGTGGTACGGCGAGAAACCCGCGTCCTGAAAACCGCCGCTGGGCTGCCTGAAAGCGCCGAATGACGCAGGGATTTTTCTGATGTTGTTCGGCGCTTTTTCTTTTTATGGCGACGAAATCCGGAAGCTCGCCAGGCACCCTGCGTGATTGCTGGGTGCCAGGGTTTGACGGGCCGCACCAAGGGGTTTTTATCGCCTGGGAAACCCGTCGGGCAGTGGACTAGGGTGAACATAAGCCTCGAGTTGGGGTGCTTGTGGAGAATCAAAATGGAGCGACATCACAAAAGGATCAACAGTACAAAAAGGCGCAAGTTGATTGCCGCCTACAAGTTGCCGGGAGCGTCAGGCACGCAGGCGGACCTACCGCTGGACACCGAGGACAACTTCAACGCGGCGGTGGTCAACAACAGCGTCATTTCATTTGCCGAAGGGCTGTCCGGCCTGAATCGGGAATACATCCGTAAAAGCTACCTGCTGGCCAGCAGCTACGTAAGCGATGTGTTGAAAGTCCAACGCGGTACCGAGGTCTGGTACGAAGAATTTATCAAGGTGATGATCAGCCTGGGCTGGCTGCCGGTACGCAGCCGCTTCGAGCGGATCTCCCGTTCGGGAAAAGGCCTGACGGTGCAATTGGCGGCGCTGAATATCATGGCCGCGCTGTGGGCGGCTACGTCATTGTCCGGAACGCTGCTCACCGCGCTGCCGAAACTGGCGGCCGATGCGTTGGAGGCGTTGAAGCAGACGCCTGCGACTTTCGAGTTGTTCAAACGCAACAGTTCGGTACACCAAGGCGGTGATTTCGGCCTGGCGTCCTGTGCTGAAACCGATGGTGAACTCATGATGGTGCTGGTGACCTACAGCACCCACGGCGTGAGCAAACAGGTGGGGTTGCCGTTCCTGGAGTGGGACAGCTCTTCGTTCGAAGCCTTCAGCGGGCAGACCTGCCTGGTGCTGAACACCTCGGTGGTCAACGAAAAAACCATCCAACTGATGCGCGAAAGCGCGGGAGACAAGGTGCAATTGGCGATCGCCAAGTACCGGATCTAGGGCACCAGGTAGCCGCGTACCCCGGTGAAAATGATTTGCGCGGCGAGGGCGCACACGAACAAGCCCATCAACCGGCTGACGATCTGCAAGCCCTGGTCACCGAGGATACGTTCGATGCGGTTGGACAGGTACAGCACCACGCCCACCGTGAGGCTGGCCAGGGCGATGCTGAGGATGGCGGTGAGTTTGTCATCCCAGTGCGGTTGACTCACGCCCATCACCAGCAGTGCACCGATGGTGCCGGGGCCGACGGTGAGGGGGATGGTCAGCGGCACGATGGTGACGTCCTGCTGCACGTTGTCGGTCTGCACCGCCGACTTGCCTTGGGCCATGCCCAGGGCGGAGATGAACAGCACACTGCCGGCGCCGATGCGGAAGGCGTCGACGGTGATGCCGAACACACTGAAAATTACCCGGCCGAACAGGTAGAGCAACACGCTCGATACCAGGGTGGCCAGCGCCACTTTCCAGGCCAGGCGCCGCCGCTCTTTACTGGAGTAGCCACGGGTAAGGCTGATAAAGCAGGACAGCACGAAGAACGGGCTGTAGAGCACCAGCATTTTCAGGTAGACACTGAATAACACGTGGAGCATGGGAGTGGCTCGCGGGCGGAAAAAGTGTGGGCAGTCTATCAGGCGAAACAAATCAAATGTGGGAGCTGGCTTTTGTGGTGAGCGGGCTTGTTGTGGTGAGCGGGGCAAGCCCGCTCACCACAACAAGC
>NZ_LKEG01000041.1:287544-318764 GCF_001645105.1 Pseudomonas marginalis | reverse complement strand
CCCCCCAAATCCCTGTCGAATTCCGGCCAGCGTGTTTGACGGGGCGCCTGAGATCAAAAGCTAGATCAAGATCAGGATCAAGAGCGGCTCGCTTCGCATCGTGGTTACCTTGGTTACCGTGGTTGCTGCAGCGTTGTGTAGATACTTATGCCACCGATGGCGGTAGGTCAGGTACTGATACACCCCCATCGGGGGCAAACCCCTTCCCACATTTGATCTCCTGCGTTATTACAGGTCGCGCACCACCCGAAACCCAATCCAATCCCCCCGCGTCTGCGGGTAGATGTTGTTGCGGTTGCCCGAGCGCGAGAACACTGGCGCTTCTCCCCAGTCATTGCCGCGAATCATGTAGCCCTCGCAGTTCGGCGCCATCCACGCACTGCCGTCGGTAGGCGCGCCGATGTAGTTGGCGTGCTCGCAGTCGGCCACCCGTTCGTAGACGTTGCCATGCATGTCGTACATGCCAAATGCATTCGGCGGGTAGCTGCCGACCGGCGACGAGTAGCTGTACCCATCGGCCGGGCCATAGGTGTTGGCGTGCTTGGCGATGCTGTAGCCCTTGCCCTCATCGAACGGGAAGGGGAACGGCCCGGTAGAACCGGCGCGCGCAGCGTATTCACGTTGGGCTTCGCTGACCATGTGGTATTGCTGGCCGGTTTTTTTCGACAGCCAGGCCACGTACTGCTTGATGTCCTCCATGTCCATGCACACTGCCGGTTGGCGCGGGCCCTGGGGGTAGCGTGGCTTGCTGGCGATGCATTCGCGGCCGGGGCGGGTGTCACCGTCGGCGATCTTCACTCCGGTCTGGCGGATGTAGCTGTCCCATTCGCCGGCGGTGATGTGGAAGCGGCTCATGGCGAACGGCTTGGCGAAGGTCACGTCGTGCATCGGGCCTTCATCCGGCTCGCGGCCGACTTCATCCTCTGGCGTGCCCATGGTGAAGGTGCCGGCGGGCAGCACCACCATTTCCGGGCAGTCCTTGCAGTCCTTGAACACTTTGCCGGGTTGTGGCGCGGCGGCCTGGGCCAGGCTTGGCAGCAAGGCACCGCACAGGGCAGTGAGTGCCAATGCCGTGAGGGGTTTGTTCATGGAGTCCTCTCATTCAACGTGGAAAAGGTGTGCGTTACACCCGCTGGCCCAGCAACGTCATGAAGCGCTGGATTTCTGCGGAAGAGTTAAGCAGGCCAGGCGCGGTGCGGATCACCGGGCCGACATCACGGTCTACCGCGTCAATCACCACACGGTTTCTCATCATGTAGGCGGCTACGGCGTCACTGTCCTGGCCCTTGACCCTGAAAAAGGTAAAACCGGCCGACAGTTCGGGGCTGTGCGGGGTCACCAGTTCGATCTGCGGGTGTGCCAGCAGTTGCTCTTTCAGTTCGGTGTTCAGCGCATGGATGCGCGCCTGCACCTGCGCCTTGCCCAGCTGCAGGTGCAGTTTGAAGGCCTCGTCCGCTGCCCAGCGATGCTCAAAGGCGTGGTAGCCGCCTGGGGTCATGCTGGTGGCGAAGTCTTTGTCTTCGGAGAAGGTCGGCACCATGGGGGTCACGTAGTTGTTTTGCGGGTCGCGGGCGCACACCAGTCCGGTGCCGCGTGGGCCGAACATCCACTTGTGGGTGCCGGCGATGAAGAAGTCACAGTGCATGTCCGGGAAATCGAGGTTTTCCACGCCGAAACCATGCACGCCGTCGACCACGTAGAGGAGGCGGTCCTTGTCGTCACGGTTGCGGTTGTGTTCTTCCACCAGCTTGCCGATTTCGCCGATGGGCAGTTTCACGCCGCTGCCGGACTGCACCCAGGTCATGCCGAGTACGCGCGTGTTGGGGCGGATATTGCGCTGGATGTTGCCCAGCACCTCGTCGATGGACACGCGGTTGGCGTTGTCGAACAGGCGAATCTTGCGAACCTGGGTCTGCTCCTTGCGCACGCGAAAGTCCAGGCTGTACTCGGTGGCATAGTGCTCGTGGACGGTGGTGAGGATCTCCTGGTCCGGCCGTACCTTGATCCCGCCATAAATCATCGCCAGCCCTTCGGAGGTGCTGCTGGTGAGGGCGATCTGCGCCGGTGCGGCCTTCAGGTAGCGGCCGGCCCACTCGCGCACCTGGCCTTCGCGCTTCCAGGCTTCCTGCAGGTCCCAGTCCATGGCCAGCCCTGGGTTGCGGTCGATCTGTGCGCGGTAACGCTCAATGGCCTCGCGCACCGGCTTGGGGTGCGTAGCCACCAGGAAATTGGAAAAGTGCAGGTAGTCCGGGTCCTGGTTAAACAGTTGCTTGAGCCCCGTCCATGGGGCATCGGTTGCGTTGGCGGCGACGGCCTGCGGGAGCAGGGCGACGCCCAGTGGCAGGCTGGCGGCAAATACACCAGCCTGTTTGAGGAACGTACGGCGGTCGGTCATGGACGGGCTTCTAGATGATTAGCGGTTGGCCAAGGGCTTGGCGGCTTTTTGTACCTGGTCCCACACCCGCAGGAAGTTGCCTCCCCACAGCTTGGCGATGTCGGCTTCGGAGTAGCCGCGCTGGATCAGTTCGGCGGTGACGTTGCGTATTTCGCCGACGTTGTTCCAGCCCTCGACGCCGCCGCCGTCGTTGAAGTCCGACGCCAGGCCGACATGGTCGATGCCGATCTTGCGCACGGTGTAGTCGATGGCATCCCCCAGGTCCTTGAGGGTGGCCTTGGGTTCCTCATCGAGGATGGCGTACAGCGCGCTGGCGTACTCGCCGAACTTGTGTTCGGGCCAGGCGGCGATGATTGCGTCGCCCGGCATCAGCGCCATGGCCAAGTTGGGCAGGGGTGGCAGGTCAAAGCGGGCGCGCAGGGCGTTGAGCTTGTCTTGGGTCGGCTGGCTCAGTGGGCGCAGGTAGGCGGAGAACCCCACGATCTGTACCACGCCACCGCTGTGCTTGATCAGTTGCAGCTCTTTGTCGCTCAGGTTGCGCGGGATATCCACTGCCGCGCGCGGCGCCGAGTGCGACGCCACCATCGGCGTACGACTCAATTGCGCCACTTGCTCCAAGGCTTTGGTCGACATCTGCGACACATCGATGATGACCCCCAGGTCATTGAGGCGCTGCACCGCCTGCTTGCCGATCTCCGACAAACCGTCGAGGGCGTCGGTGGAGTCATTGAAAAACGGCAGCGGGCGCGACGAGTCCGACCAGGCGTTATTGCCCACATAGCTGAAGCCGAACATGCGCATGCCGCGTGCCGCCCACAGGTCCAACTGGTTCAGGTCGTTGCCCAGCGGGTAGGCGTTGAGCATGCTGATGAAAATCGCGAATTTGCCTTCGCCATGCAGGCGCCGGAAATCATCCGGGGTGTAGGCGATGGCGACCTGGTTGGGGTAGTCGCGCACCATGCCGCTGATAATCGTGTAGCGCACTTCCTGTTCGTGGCGCGCGGCTTCGACAAAACCGTCGGTGGGCTTGTGCGGCGCGTTGGGACCGTTCCAGATTTCCGGCCAGCCGAAAATCGTCAGGGCTGCACCGGACAAGCGCCCGCGTGCCGCCTTGGCCAGGTCGAACTGGCCCTCACCGTCCTTGTCGGCCTCGTTGCCGGCGGTGCCGAAATCCACCGGCACGGTGATGTGGCTGTCGAACGACAGCAGCCGATCCTGCATTTCATTGGCCTGCTTGATCACCTCCAGCGGGTAACCGGCGTTGCCCTTGAACCAGTGATCCCAGACCAGGAAACCGGCCCCGGCACCGATGGCCAGTGCCAGCGGCAAGCCGATATACAGCGCCTTTTTCGAACGTGGTTTTGTCATTGCCATCTCAGTCAGTTGAGGCCTTCGCTATCAGGGAGGAACGAGTGATGGGCAGGGAAATTTAGGCGGGCAGGGCGTGGCGGTAAATTTCCCCGGCGTGCAAACGTTCTAGCTCTGATAAAGCCGTTTCCTAAGGTAGACAATGACCATCTCTCGACGTGGGTTCATCGCAGGCCTGGCACTGACAGGCGCCGCTGTGCCGGCAGCCTTCTATGCCCATCGCGAGTTGACGCGCGAAGAAGAATTCCCCATCACCCCCGGCGAAGCCACCGTGGACCTGGCCGACACCGCCGGCCAGCACCTGGCGAACACGCTGCGCGGGGTCTGGGACCTGCGCCTGGAAGGCCGCGATGCCGGCCTCAAGGACCTGCCGTTGCAAGGCCTGGCGCTGTTGCTCGACATCGCCCCCCGTGGGCGTGGCCTGCGCGGCTACCTGGACACCGCCGCCAACCTGCGCGCCGAAGGCGAACCGCGTTACCGCGTGCTCGGTGATCTGCTGACCGGGGAGAGCGCCGTGCTGTACTGGCGGTTGATCGACCGGGACTCGGCCGATGGCACGCCGGCCTATGAATTCAAGATGACCCTCGACGAAGTCTGGGCCGACTTCGGCAACGCCGGCAGTGGCACCCTCAGCGGGCAGATCCTCGACCTCGACCGCCCGTTGGCGCTCGTTGAGCGCGACAACCGTTTCATCGCCCATAAACAGTGGTTCCCCGAAGCCCGCCAGCGTATCGGCCTCAACCCGACCCTGCTGGCCTGGCTGATTTCCCCCGAGCACCGCCTGTTCCACCAGCTGTGGCACGCCAGTCGTGACCAGTGGCACAAACTCTCCGAAGAAAAACGCGACGCCCTGCGTGGCATCGGCTGGCAGCCCGGCCCGCGTGGCCAGGAGCGCGACGCACGGGGCAAGCGCAAGGACCGTAACGGCTCGGGGATCGACTTCTTCTTCATGCACCGGCACATGCTCGGCACCGCGCGCTCAATGCAGGACCTGCCCTCATGGCCGCAGTTCCCCGAGCCGCAACCGGCCCTGGAGCGTGATCGCCTGGGCTTTCTGCGCTATTTCGACAACCACGATGGCTTCGCGCTGCCACCGACCTGGTCGGCACCGGACGACGGCGACTACACCCAGTGGGTCAGCGACATCAAGAGCGCCGAGACCTACCACAGTAACTTCCAGGTCTGGGAGTCCCAATACCGCGACCCGCGCTACCTGGCCAAATTCACCCTGGGGCAGTTGGGCTCCGAGATGGAACTGGGCCTGCACGACTGGCTGCACATGCGCTGGGCCTCAGTGCCGCGCGACCCGTCGAACGGCGCGCCCGTGCCCTTCGCCCGCGACCCCTCCGACTTCGCCCCGCGCTGGTACGCGGCGGAAAACGACTTCCTAGGCGATCCGTTTTCCTCGCACGTCAACCCGGTGTTCTGGCACTTCCACGGCTGGATCGATGACCGTATCGAAGACTGGTTCCGCGCCCATGAACGCTTCAATCCAGGCGAAGTCAGGCGCATGGAGGTCAACGGCGTAGCCTGGTTCGCACCGGGCCGCTGGGTGGAAGTCGGCGACCCTTGGCTCGGCCCGGACACCCATGGCTGCAGCACCACACCGGGCCTGCAGATGGGCCGGTCGATGGAGATGGACCCGGAGACCATGAAGCTGGCGCTGCGCATTACCTTCGGTGAAGACGAAAACCTATTACAGGGCCTGTTCAAGCGCGTGCCAAGACGACCGTGGTACGCCCGCCACCTCAAACTGCCCTCCGCCTGAATCTGTGGTGGGCGGGCCTGTTGTGATGGGCAGGCTCGTTGTAGTGAGTGGGCTTTTTGTGGTGAGCGGGCTTGCCCCGCGCTGGGCTGCGAAGCAGCCCCAACACGGCCACCGCGTTCTTTCAGGTAAAACGAGTTGGCCGGATTAGGGCCGCTTCGCAGCCCAGCGCGGGGCAAGCCCGCTCACCACAACAAGCCCGATCACCACAAGGGCCCGCCAGCCACAGGCGTAAGGTGTTTTCATTGAGATTGAACCAACCCTGATCTCTCTTGTCCCCGCTTACCATGTCACCCCCCGCCTGCCAAATCCCTTAATTTTCCAAGCCTGCCGGAAGCCTCTCCAGGCCCCCGGCTGCGCCCGCTATTTTTTGGATGCGCGGCGCCCAGCACCCGATTTACGCGGCAGCTGAAAACGGACTTTCTCCTCAACCGTGACTTACCAGGCAGGTTACCCCCATGCAGTTCAGCGAATTATTGGCAGCGATTTCCACCCATGCGATCCGTCTGCAACTGGAAGAAGGCGACCTGATCATCCTCGGTGACGACGAGGCGTTGGATGATGCGCTGTGGGATCAACTGATTGCTCACAAACCCCGGCTGCTGGCACTGGTGGCCGAGCATGGCGGTGACTGGCTGAGTCCGGCCTACCGCATTACGCCGGACATGCTGCCGCTGGTCAGCCTCGACCAGGCGGCTATCGACCGTATCGTCGCGGCCATCCCTGGGGGCGCGGCGAATGTGCAGGACATCTATCCGCTGGCGCCGCTGCAGGAAGGCATGCTTTACCACCATCTGTCGGCGGAGCAGGGTGACCCCTACGTGCTGCACGCGCATTTCGAGTTCGACAGTCGCGCACGTTTGCACGCCTTTACCGAGGCGTTGCAATGGGTGATCGATCGCCACGATATCCTGCGCACCTCGATAGTCTGGGAGCGTCTCGACGAACCGCTGCAAGTGGTGTGGCGCAAGGCAAGCCTGGCGTGCGAAGCCGTGGATTTCGATGCGCGCAACGACCGCATGGACCTGGGCCAGGCACCGCTGCTGCGCCTGGTGTTTACCCAGGATTCGCTCACCGGGTGTGTGGCGGCAACCCTGCTGTTTCACCACACCATCCTCGACCACACCGCCCTGGATGTGGTGCGCCATGAAATCCAGTTGTACCTGGCCGGCGAGCAATCCCAGGCGGGAGAACCGGTGCCGTTTCGCAGCTACATCGCCCAGGTGCTCCATGGCGTCAGCGAGCAGGCCCATGAGGCCTTTTTCCGCGAGATGCTGGCGGATATCGAGGAACCGACACTGCCTTTCGGTTTGCAGGACGTACAGGGCGACGGCCTGGGTATTGATGAGGCACGCCTTGCCGTCGACAGCGCACTGAGCCGCCGTCTGCGCACCCTGGCGCGACCGCTTGGCGTGAGCGTGGCGAGCATGATGCACCTGGCGTTGGCGCGCGTATTGGGCGTGGTCTCTGGACGCGACGCGGTGGTGTTCGGCACCGTGATGCTCGGCCGCATGGGCGCGGGCGAGGGCGGTGAGCGGGCCTTGGGCATGTTCATCAACACCTTGCCCTTGCGCGTAGATGTGGGCGAGCAGAGCGTGCGCGCCGGGGTCAAGGCGACTCACGAACGCCTCACCACCTTGCTCAATCACGAACATGCCTCCCTGGCGCTGGCCCAGCGTTGCAGTGGCGTTGCCGCACCGACGCCGCTGTTCAGCGCCATGCTCAACTACCGCCACAGCGCCGCCACGGACATGGCCGAGGTGATCGAGATCGCCGAGGGCATCCGCGTACTCAACGCCGAGGAACGCACCAACTACCCGCTGACGGTCAACGTCGATGACCTGGGTGAAGATTTCGCCCTGACCGTGATGGTCGACGCGTCCATCGGTGCCGAACGTGTCGCCACCTACCTGCATACCGCTCTGGAAAGCCTGGCCGAGGCCCTTGAACAGCGACCGGATATGCCGCTCAGCGGCCTGACTATCCTGCCCGACACCGAACGCCACAGCCTGTTGCATCGCTTCAATCACAGCCCCGCGCTTTACGCCGACACCGCCCTGATCCACCAGCACGTCGAAACCCACGCCGCCGCCCAGCCTGAAGCCATTGCCTTGCGCTTCGACAACCAGCGCCTCACCTACCGCCAGCTCAACGAGCGCGCCAACCAAGTCGCCCACCGCCTGCTGGCCCAGGGCATCCGCCCGGATGACCGCGTGGCGATCTGCGTGGCGCGTGGCCCGGAAATGATCATCGGCCTGCTGGGCATCCTCAAGGCCGGCGCCGGCTACGTGCCGATCGACCCGGCGTACCCGCTGGAGCGCATCGCCTACACCCTGGCCGACAGCGAACCCTTGGCCGTGTTGGTACAAGCCAACACGCGCCATCTGGTTGGCGACTTGCCACAGGTCGACCTCAACGGCCTGCGCGGTGAATCCATCGTCAACCCGCGGGTCAACGTCAGCCCGGCCCACCTGGCCTATGTGATCTACACCTCCGGCTCCACCGGCCAGCCCAAGGGCGTGATGATCGAGCACCGCCAGGTCGCCCGCTTATTCACGGCCACCGAGCACTGGTTCGACTTCAACCGCAACGACGTCTGGGCGCTGTTTCACTCCTTCGCCTTCGACTTCTCGGTCTGGGAAATCTGGGGCGCACTGATGCACGGCGGCCAGTTGCTGATCGTGCCGCAACTGGTCAGCCGCTCACCGGACGAGTGCTACACGCTGCTGTGCGAAGCGGGCGTGAGCATCCTCAACCAGACGCCCAGCGCCTTCCGCCAATTGATCGCCGCACAGGGCCAGAACCCGCAGTCCCATTCCCTGCGCCAGGTGATCTTCGGCGGCGAAGCGCTGGAGCCGGGCATGCTCAAGCCCTGGTACGCCCGGGCGATCAACGCCGGCACGCAGCTGGTGAACATGTACGGCATCACCGAAACCACCGTGCACGTGACCTACCGCGCCCTGGAGGCGGCGGATGCACAACTGGTCGGTGTCAGCCCGATTGGCGTGCGCATTCCCGATTTGCAACTGTATGTGCTCGACGCGCGTCGCGAGCCGTTGCCGCTGGGTGTGGTCGGTGAGTTGTACGTGGGCGGCGCCGGTGTGGCGCGCGGTTACCTCAACCGTGACGCGCTGACCGCCGAGCGCTTCCTGCCCGACCCGGCCACCGGCCTGCGTATGTACAAGACGGGTGACCTCGGTCGACTGCTGGCCGACGGCAGCGTCGAATACCTGGGCCGCAACGATGACCAGGTGAAAGTCCGCGGTTTCCGCATCGAACTGGGCGAGATCGAAGCGCACCTGGCCAGCGCCGAGGGTGTGCGTGACGCCGTGGTGATCGCCCGTGAAGATGCGCCGGGTGACAAGCGCCTGGTGGCCTACGTGATTGCCGAAGGCGCACTGCGCGCCGCCGACCTGCGTGACCACCTGCTGCTGAGCCTGGCCGAACACATGGTGCCCAGCGCCTTTGTGCAGTTGGATCAATTCCCGTTGACCACCAACGGCAAGCTTGACCGCAAGGCACTGCCCGCACCGGACGCCGATGCCCTCGCTCGACGGGGCTATGAAGCCCCCCGAGGCGCGGTGGAAAGCGCCATCGCGGCGATCTGGCAAGACCTGCTCAAGCTCGAGCACGTGGGGCGTGACGACAACTTCTTCGAACTGGGCGGCCATTCGCTGTTGGCGGTCAAGCTGATCGAACGCATGCGCCAGGTTGACCTCAGCGCCGACGTGCGTGTGCTATTCGGCCAGCCGACCCTGGCGGCACTGGCGGCGGCGGTGGGCGGGCAGCAAGAGGTACAGGTCCCGACCAACCTGATAACCCACGCCACCACGCACATCACCCCGGACATGCTGCCCCTGGTGGAACTGGACCAGGCGGCCCTCGACCACATCATCCAGCGCGTGCCCGGCGGCATCAGCAACGTGCAGGACATCTACGGCCTGGCGCCGTTGCAGGCCGGTATTCTCTATCATCACCTGGCAACCACCGAGGGCGATCCCTACGTGTTGCAGGTGCAGTTCAGCTTCAACGACCAGGCGGCGGTGGACGCGTTTATCCAGGCCCTGCACAGCGTGATCGAGCGCAATGACATTCTGCGCACCGCGATCCTCTGGGAAGGCCTCAATGAGCCGGTGCAGGTGGTGTTGCGCCAGGCCGCGCTGGCCGTCGAGCGTATCGACGAGCCTTTTGAGCAACTGCAGCAACGCTTCGATCCTCGTCACTTCCGCCTCGACCTGAGCCGTGCCTCGCTGATGCGTTTTGCCTACGCCGAGGAACAGGACCGTTTCGTCGGCATCCTGCTGCTGCACCATATCCTGCTGGACCACACCGCCCTGCAGGTGTTGGTGGAAGAAATGAGCGCGAGCCTGTCCGGCAACAGCGCGCAATTACCCGACGCCGTGCAGTACCGTAACTATGTGGCCCAGGCACGGCTTGGGGTCAGCCAGGCGCAGCACGAAGCATTTTTCAGCGAGATGCTCGGCGATATCGACGAGCCGACCCTGGCCTTCGGGTTGCAGGACGTGAATGGCGACGGCAGCGGCATCCTTGAAGCCCACCTGCCGCTGGAACCGGCCTTGAGCCTGGGCTTGCGCGAACAGGCGCGGCAATTGGGCGTGAGCACGGCGAGCCTGGTGCACCTGGCCTGGGCGCAGGTGCTCGGGCAAGTGTCCGGCCAGCAGGCGGTAGTGTTCGGCACCGTGTTGCTGGGGCGCATGCAGGGCGGCGAGGGCGCCGACCGGGCGCTGGGGATGTTCATCAACACCTTGCCGCTGCGCGTCAGCCTGGGCAGCGTCGGCGTACAAGCCGGTGTACGCGCCACCCACGCGCGCCTGGCGCAGTTGCTCGGGCATGAGCACGCGTCGTTGTCCCTGGCCCAGCGTTGCAGTGGCGTGCCGGGTTCGCTGCCGTTGTTCAGCACCTTGCTCAACTATCGTCACAGCGCACCGGGCGAGGCGCCGGGGCACAGCCCGTTCGCGGCCTCCGGCATCCAGATTCTCAGTTCCGAAGAACGCAGCAATTACCCGCTGGTGCTCAACGTCGATGACCTGGGCACAGGCTTTACCCTGACCGTGCAAGGCGTGGCGAGCCTGGACGTGCAGCGCGTGGGCGACTACATGCTCACCGCGTTGCGCCACCTGGTGACCGCCTTGCAGCAGGCGCCCACCACGCCGCTGCAGGCCATCTCGATCCTGCCGGCCGCCGAGCGCCACCAATTGCTGGTGGACTTCAATGCCACTGCCCGTGACTACCCAGCGCACCTCACCGTGCATCAACTGTTCGAAGCCCAGGCGCTGGCCCGTCCGGAAGCGGTGGCAGCGGTGCATGGCCCGCTGTCGTTGAGCTACCGCGACCTCAACCGGCGCGCCAACCGCCTGGCTCATCACCTGCTCAACCAGGGCGTGCAGCCGGGCGAAAGCGTGGCGATTGCGCTGCCACGTTCGCTCGACCTGTTGATCTGCCAACTGGCGATCCTCAAATGCGCGGCGGTGTATGTACCGCTGGACGTCAATGCGCCGGTCGAGCGCCAGGCGTTTATCGTGCAAGACAGTGGCGCGCATCGGGTGCTCACCAGCCTGGTCGACCTGAACCTGGACGGCCTGTCGCCGCGTAACCCTGAACTGCCCCAGTCCTCGGAGAGTGTCGCCTACATCCTCTACACCTCCGGTTCCACCGGTGCGCCCAAAGGCGTGCAAGTGCCGCACCGCGCCATCTCGCGACTGGTGCTCAATAACGGCTATGCCGAGTTCAACGCGCGGGACCGCGTGGCGTTCGCCTCCAACCCGGCGTTCGACGCCAGCACCCTGGATGTGTGGGCGCCGTTGCTCAATGGCGGTTGCGTGGTGGTGGTCGAGCACGCGGTGCTGTTGTCCCAGGCCGCGTTCGCTGCGCTGTTGCAGGAGCAATCCGTCAGCGTGCTGTGGATGACCGCGGGGCTGTTCCACCAGTACGCCGATGCGCTGATGCCGGTCTTCCCCCAGTTGCGCTACCTGATTGTCGGCGGTGACGTGCTCGACCCGCAGGTGATCGGCCGGGTGCTCGAACACGGCAAACCCCAGCACCTGCTTAACGGCTACGGGCCCACCGAAGCCACCACGTTTTCCACCACCTTTGAAATCACTCGGGTCGGCGAGGGCGGTATTCCCATCGGTAAGCCGATCGCGAATGCCCAGGCCTACGTGCTGGACGCGCGCCAGCAACCGGTGCCGCTGGGCGTGGTCGGCGAGCTGTACATCGGCGGTGCGGGCGTCGCCACGGGCTATTTGAACCAGCCGCAACTGACCGCCGAGAAATTCATCCCCAACCCGTTTGGCGACGGCGTGCTGTACCGCACCGGTGACCTGGCTTGCTGGCAGGCGGACGGCACCTTGCTGTACCAGGGGCGCAACGACCTGCAGGTGAAGATCCGTGGTTTCCGTATCGAGCCCGGCGAGATCGAAACCTGCCTGGCCAGCTTCCCTGGCGTGAAAGACACCGTGGTGCTGGCCCGTGAAGACGAGCCGGGCGACAAACGCCTGGTCGCCTACTACACGGCCGGTGCAGCGCTGGAGATCGAAGCCCTGCGTGCGCATTTGCAGGGCCAGTTGCCGGACTACATGGTGCCGTCGGCGTATGTGTGGCTGGAGCTGTTGCCGCTCACCGCCAACGGCAAACTCGACCGCAAGGGTCTGCCGGTGCCGGACCAGAGCGCGCTGTTAAGTCGTGGTTTTGAAGCCCCGGAAGGCGAAGTGGAAACCCAGCTGGCGCAGATCTGGCAGGACGTGCTCAAGCTGGAGCGGGTCGGGCGTCATGATCATTTCTTCGAACTGGGCGGGCATTCGTTGCTGGCGGTCAGCCTGATCGAGCGCATGCGCCAGGTTGGCCTGAGCTGTGACGTACGCGTTTTGTTCAACCAGCCAAGCCTGGCGGCGCTGGCCGCTGCAGTGGGCAGCGGCCGGGAAGTCGTGGTGCCGGCCAATGGTATTCCGCTGGGTTGCACGCAGATCACCCCGTCGATGCTGACGTTGGTGCGGCTCGACCCGGCGGCCATCGAGCGTATTGTCGCGAACGTGCCGGGTGGTGCGGCGAATGTGCAGGACATCTACCCACTGGCGCCGTTGCAGGAAGGCATTCTTTACCACCACATCAGCGCCGAGCAGGGCGATCCGTACCTGCTGCAATCGCGCATGGCGTTCGACAGCCTGGAGCGTCTGCATGGGTTCATGGGCGCGCTGCAACAGGTGGTGGCCCGCCACGACATCCTGCGTACCGGCGTGGTCTGGGAAGGCCTGGACAGCCCGGTGCAAGTGGTGTGGCGCGAGGCGCAGTTGAGGGTCCAGGAGGTTGCCCTGGACCCGGCGGACGGCGGCATCATCGAGCAGCTGCACGCACGCTTCGACGCTCGCCACTACCGTCTGGATATCACCCAGGCGCCATTGCTGCGCATGGTGTATGCCCAGGATCCGCAGCACAACCGGGTCGCCGCGATCCTGCTGTTCCACCACTTGGCGCTGGACCACACCGCCATGGCCGTGGTGGGCCAGGAGATGCGTGCGTTCATGTTCAACCAGGCCCAGGACTTGCCCGTGGCGGCGCCGTTTCGCAATTACGTGGCCCAGGCGCGCCTGGGCGTCAGCGTGGAGGAGCACGAGGCGTTCTTCCGCGACATGCTCGCCGACGTGGAGGAACCGACCTTGCCGTTCGGTGTGCAGGACGTGCAGGGCGATGGGCGTGATATCGAAGAGGCCGAACAGCCGGTGGACGCCGCGCTGGCACGGCGGGTGCGCGAGCAGGCGCGGCAGTTGGGGGTCAGCGCGGCGAGCCTGATGCACCTGGCCTGGGCACAGGTGCTGGGGCTGGTGTCCGGGCGTGACGACGTGGTGTTCGGCACCGTGTTGATGGGCCGCATGCAGGCCGGTGACGGTGCGGACCGCGCGCTGGGCATGTTCATCAACACCCTGCCGCTGCGCGTCGACGTGGCGGCGACTGCCGCTGCTGCGGTCAAGGCGACTCATGGGCGCTTGAGCGCCTTGCTCGGCCATGAACACGCGTCCCTGGCGCTGGCCCAGCGTTGCAGCGGCGTGGCGAACGCATCGCCGTTGTTCAGTGCGTTGCTCAACTACCGTCACAGCAGCCCTGACGAAATGGCCCGCGATGGCCATGGCATCTGGGAAGGCGTGCAATTGCTCGGCGGTGAAGAGCGCAGCAACTACCCGTTGACCTTGAGCGTGGACGATTTGGGTGAGGGCTTCGGCCTGACCGTGTTGGCGCTGCCGCAGATCGGCGCCCAGCGCCTGTGCGCCTACATGCACAACGCTGTGGAGCAGTTGGTGGCCGCCTTGGAAAGCGCACCACAGGCCGCGCTCAACCAACTGCCGATGCTGCCGGCGACGGAACGCGAAACCCTGCTGCGCGACTTCAACGCTACCGTCCATGATTTCCCGCAGGGGCAGACCGTCCACGGTGCCTTTGAGGTCCAGGCCGAACGCCAACCCCAGGCCGTCGCGGTGCTGCAAGGCGGTGAGGCGTTGACCTATGAACAACTCAACCAGCGCGCCAACCAACTGGCCCATCACCTGCTGGCACTCGGTGTACAGCCCGACGACCGTGTCGCGCTCTGCTGCCGTCGCGGCCCGCAGATGCTGGTGGGCTTGCTGGGCATCCTCAAGGCCGGTGCCGGTTACGTGCCCATCGACCCGGCGTATCCCGCCGAGCGCATCGCCTACCTGCTGCACGACAGCGCACCCGTGGTGGCGGTGGCCGAAGCCAGTACCCGCGCTTTATTGGGCGAGGTCGCCAGCGTAGACCTGCATGACCCACGCTTGCAGCAGCTAGCAATCACCAACCCACCACTCGACACGCTGACCCCGGCGCACCTGGCCTACGTGATCTACACCTCCGGCTCCACCGGCCAGCCCAAGGGCGTCATGGTGGAACACCGTACCGTGGAAAACCTCGTGCATTGGCACTGCGAAGCCTTTGGCCTGGGGGCCACGGGCCACACCAGCAGCGTCGCCGGGTTCGGTTTTGATGCGATGGCCTGGGAGGTGTGGCCGGCACTGTGCGTGGGGGCCACCTTGCACCTGCCGCCGGCCAACGTCGGCAATGAAAACATCGATGAGCTGCTGGCCTGGTGGCTGGCGCAGCCGCTGGACGTCAGCTTCCTGCCGACGCCGGTGGCCGAATACGCCTTCAGTCAGCAGCTGCAACACCCTACGTTGCGCATCCTGCTGATCGGCGGCGATCGCCTGCGTCAGTTCACTCACGAGCGGCGCTTTGCGGTGATCAACAACTACGGTCCCACCGAGGCCACCGTGGTTGCCACCTCCGGCCGCGTGCGCGCCGGGCAGGTGTTGCATATCGGTCGGCCGATCGCCAATGCCAGCGTCTACTTGCTGGACGCGCAATTGCGCCCGGTGCCGGTGGGGGTGACGGGCGAGCTGTATGTGGGCGGCAGCGGGGTGGCGCGGGGTTACCTGAACCGGCCCGACCTGACTGCCGAACGCTTCCTGCAAGACCCGTTCAACGCCGGGCGCATGTACCGCACCGGCGACCTGGCGCGCTGGCTGCCCGATGGCAACATCGAGTACCAGGGGCGTAACGATGACCAGGTCAAGCTGCGCGGCGTACGGGTGGAACTGGGGGAAATCGAAAGCCGCCTGGCCGCCTTGGACGGCGTCGGCGAAGCGGTGGTACTGGTGCGCGAAGGTCGCTTGATTGCCTGGTTCACCGCACAGCAACCGCTGGACATCGACACCCTGCGCACGCAGCTGCAAGCCCAATTGCCCGATGCCCTGGTCCCGGTCGCCTATGTGAAGCTGCACGCATTACCGCTGACCGCCAACGGCAAGCTCGACCGCAAGGCGCTGCCGGAACCCGATCACGCCGCGCTGCTGACCCGTGTATACGAAGCGCCCCAAGGCGAAGTTGAAACCACCTTGGCGCGCATTTTGGCCGAGGTCTTGCACGTCGAACAGGTCGGTCGCCATGACCACTTCTTCGAGCTGGGCGGCCATTCGTTGCTGGCCGTCAGCCTGATCGAACGCATGCGCCAGGTCGGCCTGAGTGCCGATGTGCGCGTGCTGTTCAGCCAGCCGACCCTGGCTGCACTGGCCGCCGCCGTCGGCAGTGGCCGCGAAGTGCAGGTGCCGGTTAATCGCATTCCCGCCGACTGCCGGCGCATTACGCCGGACCTGCTGACCTTGGTGGAGCTCGACCAGGCAACGATCGACCAAGTGGTCGCGCAAGTACCCGGCGGCACGGCCAATGTGCAGGACATCTACCCGCTGGCGCCGTTGCAAGAGGGCATTCTCTACCATTACATCACCGCTGAGCAGGGCGACCCGTACCTGCTGCAAACGCACCTGGCGTTTGACAGCCTCGAACGTCTCAACGCCTTCACCCAAGCGTTGCAACAGGTGATCGATCGTCACGATATCCTGCGCACCGGCGTGGTCTGGGAGGGCTTGGCGCAACCGCTGCAGGTGGTGTGGCGCACCGCCGAACTGCAGGTGCAGGCACTGCACCTGCAAGGCGATGTACTGGCCGGCCTGCACGAACGTTTCGATGCACGACGCTATCGCCTGGACATCAGCCAGGCCCCGCTGATCCGCCTGATGTACGCCCAGGATCCCGTCCATCAACGGGTGGTCGCGGTATTGCTGTACCACCACATCGTCCTCGACCACACCGCGTTTGACGTCGTGCTGCGGGAAATGCAGGGCTTCCTGCTCGGCCGGCAAGTGCCAGCGGCTGCACCGATGCCGTACCGCAACTACGTGGCTCAGGCGCGGTTGGGCGTGAGCGAACAGGAGCACGAAGGCTTTTTCCGCGCAATGCTCGGCGACATCGACGAGCCGACCTTGCCCTTCGGCTGGCAGGACGTCCGCGGCGACGGCAGCGCCATCGAGGAGCACAGCCTGCGCCTGCACAGCGACCTCAACCGCCGCTTGCGGGCCCAGGCCCGGCTGATGGGGGTGAGCACGGCGAGCCTGTTTCACTTGGCGTGGGGCCAGGTGCTGGCGGCGACATCGGGCCGCCACAGCGTGGTGTTCGGCACCGTATTAGTCGGACGCCTGCAAGGCGGCGAGGGCGCAGACCGCGCCCTGGGGGTATTTATCAATACGTTGCCGCTGCGCCTGGATATCGACGGTCAAGGCGCACGTGCCGCCGTACGGGCGACCCACGAACGGCTCAGCGCCTTGCTCGGCCATGAACACGCGTCCCTGGCGCTCGCCCAGCGTTGCAGTGGGGTCGCTGCCCCGGCCCCGCTGTTCAGCTCAATGCTTAATTACCGTCACCGTGGCGCGGCCACCCGCTCGCAAGAGGCGCAGCAGGCCTGGGAAGGCATGCAGACCCTGGTCAACGACGGACGTACCAACTACCCGTTGACCTTGAACGTGGACGATTTGGGCGATGGCTATGACATCACCGCCCTGGCACGCGTCGATGCGCAACGCGTGTGCGATTACCTGCAGACCGCGCTGTCGGGCCTGGTCGAGGCGTTGGAGCACGCGCCGCAACACGCGCTCGATCGTTTGCCGATCCTGGGCGCCGAAGAGCGCAATACGCTGCTGGTCGAATTCAACTCAACCGAGGTGCCGTACGATCTCGATCAGACTCTGCAGGGGCTGTTCGAAGCCCAGGCCGAGCGCACGCCGGAGGCGGTGGCGGTGATTGCCGCAGAGCAACGGCTGACCTACCAGGCACTCAACGAACGCGCCAATCGCCTGGCCCATCATCTGCGTGAGCGCGGCGTACTGCCGGATACTCGGGTGGGGATCTGCCTCGAGCGTGGCCTGGACATGGTGGTCGGCCTGTTCGCCATCCTCAAGGCCGGCGGCGCCTACGTGCCGCTGGACCCGGCCTACCCCCAGGAGCGCATCGCCTACATGCTGCAGGACAGCGCGCCGGTGGTGGTCCTCGCGCAAGCGACCACCCACGCACTGCTGGGCGACGTGCCGGTGATCGAGCTTGATCACGTCACGTGGCAGCACCAGCCCGCGACCAACCCCCAGGTCCCGGGCCTGACCGCTCGCCACGCCGCCTACGTGATCTACACCTCCGGCTCCACCGGCGAGCCCAAGGGGGTGATCAACGAGCACGCCGGGGTGGTCAACCGCTTGCTCTGGATGCAGGACGCCTACGGGCTCAACGCTGAGGATGCGGTGCTGCAGAAAACCCCGTTCAGTTTCGACGTGTCGGTGTGGGAATTCTTCTGGCCGCTGTTCACCGGTGCGCGCCTGGTGATGGCGCGTCCGGGCGGGCACAAGGACCCGGCCTATCTGTGCGAAGTGATCGAGGCGCAGCGTATCACCACCTTGCACTTCGTGCCGTCGATGCTCGACGTATTCCTCGCCCATGGCGATGTGAGCCAGGCCGAAGGGTTAGTCCGTGTGATGTGCAGCGGCGAAGCCCTACCGGGCAGCCTGGTACGGCGCTTCAAGCAGCAATTGCCGGGCATCGGCCTGTACAACTTGTATGGCCCCACCGAAGCGGCGGTGGACGTGACCGCCTGGAACTGTGCGCGGCCCGAAGTGCCGGACAACACACCGATTGGCAAACCCATCGCCAATACCCGCATGTACGTACTGGATGCACAGTTGCAACCGGTGCCATTGGGCGTGGTGGGCGAGTTGTTTATCGGCGGGGTGCAGGTGGCGCGGGGTTACTTGAACCGTGCGCAACTGACGGCCGAGCGCTTCCTCAAGGACCCGTTCACCGGCGGGCGCCTGTACCGCACAGGGGACGTGGGCCGTTACCGGCCCGATGGCAATATCGAGTACCTGGGGCGTAACGACGACCAGGTAAAAATCCGTGGCCTGCGTATCGAACTGGGGGAAATCCAGGCGTGCTTGAGCGAACACGCATCGGTCAAGGACGCCGTGGTGGTGGCCCGCGACGAGCGCCTGGTTGCCTACTACACCGGCGAGCACACGCCCGTCGAAAGCCTGCGTGCCCAACTGCTATTGCACCTGCCGGACTTTATGGTGCCTGCGCTGTTCGTGCACCTCGACGCGTTGCCCTTGAGCCCCAACGGCAAACTCGACCGCAAGGCCCTGCCGGCACCGGGCATGGACGCACGGCGGGTACGCGCGTTCGAAGCCCCCGAAGGGGACACCGAAATCCTGCTGGCCCGGCTCTGGGCTGAACTGCTCAACGTGGAGCGGGTAGGGCGGCATGACAATTTCTTTGAACTGGGTGGGCACTCGCTGCTCGCCGTCAGCCTGATCGGGCGCTTGCGCCAGGAAGGCATGGAAGCCGACGTGCGCGCATTGTTCGAACAGCCGACCCTGGCTGGCTACGCCGCATTGACTGAACGAATGGAGATCGTCCTGTGAGCATCAACCAACTGCTGGCGACGCTAAAGACCAAGGACATCCAGCTGGCGCTCAAGGGCGAACAGCTATCGGTGCAGGGCAACAAGCAAGCCTTGAGCGACCCGGCAATCCTCGCCGCCTTGCGCGAGCACAAACCGGCGTTGATCGAACTGATCAAGGCCGGTGAATACTCGGCGACGAAGGCGGGCGTGGTCGACGTGCCCGCCAATGGCATCCCGGCGGACGCCGAACGCATCCTGCCGGCGATGTTGACGTTGTCGACACTGAGCCAGGACGAAATCGACCGTATCGTCGCCAGCGTCGACGGCGGCGTGGCGAATATCCAGGACATCTACCCGCTGGCGCCGTTGCAGGAAGGCATTCTGTTCCACCACGTCAGTGCCGAGCGGGGCGACCCGTACGTGATGCAATCGCAATTTTCCTTCGACAGCCTGGAACGTTTCGAGGCGTTTGCCCAGGCGCTGCAAGCGGTGATGGACCGTCACGACATCCTGCGCACAGGGGTGGTCTGGGAGGGTGTGCAGCAACCGTCGCAAGTGGTGTGGCGCCGCGCGCGCCTGCCGGTGCAGGCCTTGGCGCTGGACCCGGCCGACGGCGACATCGCCACGCAACTGCACGCCCTGTTCGATGCTCGCCACTATCGCCTCGACGTGTCCCAGGCGCCGTTGCTGCGTCTGGTGCGGGCCGAAGACGTGGCCAATCAACGTATCGTTGCCAGCCTGCTGTTCCACCATATGGCCCTTGATCACAGCGCCCTGGAAGTGGTGTGCCACGAGCTGCAGGCCTACCTGTTGGGACAGGGCGCGGCGTTGGGCCAGGCCGTGCCGTTTCGCAATTATGTGGCTCAGGCGCGGTTGGGGATCAGCGAGCAGGAACACGAACACTTCTTCCGCCAGATGCTTGGCGACATCAGCGAGCCCACCTTGCCGTTTGGCTTGAGCGATGTGCAGGGCGATGCGCGGGGCATTAGCGAGGTACACCTGGCGCTGCCGGCGGTGCTGTCGCAACGGCTGCGAGCACAGGCACGGCAACTGGGGGTCAGCGCAGCCAGCCTGTTCCATTTGGGGTGGGCGCAGGTGCTGGGGGTGTTGGCCGGCAAGGAACAGGTGGTGTTCGGCACGGTGTTGATGGGCCGCATGCAGGGCAGTCATGACACAGACCGGGCGCTGGGTATCTTCATCAACACCTTGCCGTTTCGCGTGGACGTGGGCAGCGAGGACGTGCGCGCCGGGGTCAAGGCGACTCATGCGCGGCTGACGACGTTGCTGCGGCATGAACACGCACCGTTGGCGCTGGCCCAGCGGTGCAGTGGCGTGGTGGCGCCGACGCCGTTGTTCAGCGCCTTGCTCAATTATCGCCACAGTGCCTCGGCCGCCAGTGACGAAGCGATCTCGGCCTGGCAGGGGATCGCTGCGTTGAGCGCAGAGGAACGTACCAACTACCCCTTGACCCTGAGTGTCGACGACCTTGGCGATGACTTTGCCCTGAGCCTGCTGGCCAGCAACCTGGTCGATCCGCAGCGCGTGTGTGCCTACGTGCAAACCGCCTTGGAGAACCTGCTGACCGCGCTGGAGCAGGCGCCAGGCACTGCGCTCAACCAAGTGTTAGTGCTTCCGTTCGCCGAGCAGCAGTGGTTGTTGGAACACTTCAACGCCACCCACACGGATTTCCCCCAAGGCACCACGCTGCACGGGCGCATCGAAGCCCAGGCCGCGCTGACGCCTGATGCGATTGCCGCCGTGCATCAGGGCCGCCAGCAGACGTATGCCGAACTCAACCAGCAAGCCAACCTGCTGGCCCATCACTTGCTGGCGCTGGGGGTCAAGCCCGACGACCGCGTTGCCATCGTCGCCCGCCGTGGCCTGGACACCCTGGCCGGCCTGTTGGCGATTCTCAAGGCCGGCGCCTGCTATGTGCCGGTGGACCCGTCGCACCCGGCCGAGCGCCTCAACTACCTGCTCAGCGACAGCGCCCCGGTGGCGGTGTTGACCCAGCAGGCCTTGCTGGAACGCCTGCCGGCCCTGGATGTGCCGGTGATCAACCTCGATCGCTACACCTGGCAGCACCATTCGGCGAGCAACCCCAAGGTGGCGGTCACGCCGTCCAACCTCGCTTATGTGATTTACACCTCCGGCTCCACCGGCCTGCCCAAGGGCGTGATGGTGGAGCACCACACCGTCGCCAATCTGGTGGACTGGCATTGCAACGCCTTTGACTTGTGCGCCGGGCGCCACACTGCCAGTGTTGCCGGGTTCGGCTTTGACGCGATGGCCTGGGAAGTCTGGCCGGCGCTCTGCGTCGGCGCGACCCTGCACCTGCCACCGGCCCATGACGGCGCCGAGGATGTCGACGCGCTGCTGGCCTGGTGGTGCGCGCAGCCCTTGGACGTGTGCTTTCTGCCCACGCCGGTGGCCGAGTACGCCTTCAGCCAGCAGATCGAACACCCGACGCTGCGCACCCTGTTGATCGGCGGTGATCGCCTGCGCCAGTTCGGCCGGGCGCAGCGCTTTGACCTGATCAACAACTATGGCCCCACCGAAGCCACGGTGGTCGCCACCTCCGGCAAGGTCGAGGCCGGCCAGCCGTTGCACATCGGCAAACCCATCGCCAATGCCACGGTGTACCTGCTGGATGAGCAGCAACGGCCGGTGCCGCTGGGTGTGGCGGGGGAGTTGTACGTGGGCGGCAAAGGTGTGGCGCGCGGCTATCTGAACCGCCCGGAGCTGACCGCCGAACGCTTCCTGCACGACCCGTTCAACGCCGGGCGCATGTACCGCACCGGCGACCTGGCGCGCTGGCTGCCGGACGGCAATCTTGAGTACCTGGGCCGCAATGATGACCAGGTGAAGATCCGTGGCATGCGCATCGAACTGGGCGAAATCGAAGCCCAGCTCAACCAGTTGGCGGGTATCCAGGAAGCCGTGGTGCTGGTGCGTGAAGAGCGGCTGGTGGCGTATTTCACCGAAAACCGCCAACTCGACCCGCTGGTGGTGGCCGAACTCCGCGCCCACCTGGTGGCGCATTTGCCGGACTACATGGTGCCGGTCGCCTACGTGAAGCTGGACGCGTTGCCCCTGACCGCCAACGGCAAGCTCGACCGCAAGGCCCTCCCGGCGCCGGACATGGCCGCTGTGTTTACCCGCGAGTACGTGGCCCCCGAAGGTGAAATCGAAAACGTGCTGGCGCAGATCTGGGCCGATGTGCTGCAAGTGGAGCGGGTGGGGCGTCGCGATCATTTCTTCGAGCTGGGCGGGCATTCCCTGCTGGCCATGCGCATGGTCTCGCAGATCCGCCAGCGCCTCGGCGTGGAGTTGCTGCTCGGCGACTTGTTTGCCAATGCCGAACTCGCGGCGGTCGCCGAGGTGTTGGCCCAGTCCGGTCGCAGCACCTTGCCGGATATCCTCCCGGCCAATCGTGACGAAGACACGCCGCTGTCTTTCGCCCAGCAGCGCCTGTGGTTCCTGGCGCTGATGGAAGGCGCCAACACCGCCTACAACATTCCTATCGGCCTGCGTCTGCGTGGGCAGTTGCACGTCGAGGCGCTGCAACGCGCGCTGGCCCGCATCGTCGCGCGCCACGAAACCCTGCGCAGCCGCTTTGCCCAGCACGGCGATGACGCCCAGGTATTAATCGTACCCGCCGAAGACGTGCTGCCCTTGCAAGTGCAGGACCTGCGCCGCCACCCGCAACCCCAGCAGGCGCTGGACGCGTTGATCCACGGCGAAGCCTCGGCACCCTTCGACCTGGAGCGCGGGCCGCTGCTGCGCGGGCGTTTGGTGGTCATGGCTGACGATCACCATGTGTTGCTGCTGACCCTGCACCACATCGTCTCCGATGGCTGGTCCATGGGCGTGCTCACCCGTGAACTGATGGCGCTGTACCAGGCCTTCAGCCACGGCCAGGCGGACCCATTGCCGCCGTTGCCGATCCAGTACGGCGACTTCGCCGTGTGGCAGCGCCTGTGGCTCAGCGGTGAAGTGCTGCACCGCCAGAGCACCTATTGGCAGCAGACGCTGGCGGGTGCGCCGGCCTTGCTCACGTTGCCCACCGACCGCCCGCGCCCGGCAGAGCAGGACTACGCCGGCAGCAGCGTCGACGTGCGCCTGGACGAACGCCTCACCGCCGGGCTCAAGGCGCTGAGCCAACGTCACGGCACCACGCTGTACATGACCCTGATGAGCGCCTGGGCCTCGTTGCTCGCGCGGTTGTCCGGGCAGCAGGATGTGGTGATCGGCTCACCCGTGGCCAATCGCACGCGCAGCGAGGTGGAAGGGCTGATCGGCCTGTTCGTCAACACCCTGGCGGTGCGCATCGACACCTCCGGCGAGCCGAGCACCGAGGCGCTGCTGGCGCGGGTCAAGGCCCAGGCCCTGGCGGCGCAGGCCCACCAGGACCTGCCGTTCGAGCAAGTGGTGGAAGTCACCCGCCCGCCGCGCAGCCTGGCCCACAGCCCACTGTTCCAGACCCTGCTGACCTGGCAGGACAGCAGCGCGCCGACCCTGGCCCTGGGCGACCTGGCTTTGGAAGGTATCGTCGAGAACAGCCACTTTGCCAAGTTCGACCTGTCCCTGGACCTGGGGGAAGTGCAGGGCACGATCATCGGTGCTTTGGAATACGCGGTGGCGCTGTTCGATGAGTCGACAGTGCAGCGGTATATCGGTTACTTCACCCGCGTGCTGCAGGCCATGGTCGATAACGACCAGGCGGTGCTGGAGCAGGTGCCGCTGGTGGACGAGCGCGAGCGTCAGCATCTGCTGTTCGACTTCAATGCCACCGAGGTGGCGTACAACCTCGACCAGACCTTGCATGGCCTGTTCGAAGGGCAGGCGATGCGTACGCCGGATGCCGTGGCGGTCAAGGCCGGTGACCAGGTATTGACCTATGCCGAGCTGAATGCGCGGGCCAACCAGCTCGCTCACCACCTGTTGGCGCTTGGCGTGCAGCCGGATTCACGGGTGGCGATCTGCGTCGAACGGGGCCTGGACATGGTCATCGGCCTGTACGCGATCCTCAAGGCCGGTGCCGCCTATGTGCCGCTGGACCCGGCGTATCCGCTGGAGCGTATCGCCTACATGCTGCAAGACAGCGCGCCTGTCACGGTGCTGGCCCAAGGCGCGACACGTGCACTGCTGGGGGACGTGGCCGTGGTCGACCTGGACCAGCCGACCTGGCAGCACCAACCCGTCGATAACCTGCCAGTGGCTGGCGTCAGTGCCTACGTGATCTACACCTCCGGCTCCACCGGCCAGCCCAAGGGCGTGATCAACGACCACCCCGGCGTGGTCAACCGCCTGCTGTGGATGCAGGACGCCTATGGCCTGCAAGCCCATGACCGGGTGCTGCAGAAAACCCCGTTCAGCTTCGATGTGTCGGTGTGGGAGTTCTTCTGGCCGCTGTTCACCGGCGCCTGCCTGGTGATGGCGCGCCCTGGCGGCCACAGAGACCCGGCCTATCTGTGCGAGGTGATTGCGGCTGAGCGCATCACCACGCTGCACTTCGTGCCGTCGATGCTGGATGTGTTCCTGGCCCATGGCGATGTGAGCCAGGCCGAAGGGTTAGTCCGCGTGATGTGCAGCGGCGAAGCCTTGCCCGGCAGCCTCGTGCGGCGCTTCAAGCAGCAGTTGCCAGGCAGCCAGTTGCATAACCTGTATGGCCCGACCGAAGCCGCCGTCGATGTGACGGCCTGGAACTGCGCCGGTGCGGTGACGCCGGACAACACACCGATTGGCAAACCGATCGCCAATACCCGTATGTACGTGTTGGATGCCCACCTGCAGCCGGTGCCATTGGGCGTGGTCGCCGAGTTGTTCATCGGCGGCGTACAAGTGGCGCGCGGCTACCTGAACCGGCCTGAATTGACCGCCGAGCGTTTCCTCAAGGACCCGTTCACCGATGGCCGCCTGTACCGCACCGGTGACGTCGGCCGCTACTTGGCGGATGGCACGCTGGAGTACCTGGGGCGCAATGACGATCAGGTGAAAATCCGTGGCCTGCGTATTGAATTGGGGGAGATCCAGGCACGCCTCACCGACTACCCACCGGTCAGCGAAGCCGCCGTGATCGCCCGCGACAATCGGCTGATTGCCTACTACACAGGTACTTTCAGCGAAATCGACGCGTTGCGCGCTCACCTGCTGAACCATCTGCCGGAATTCATGGTGCCGGCCATTTTCGTGCATCTCGACGCCTTGCCGCTGAGCCCCAACGGCAAGCTCGACCGCAAGGCACTGCCCGCGCCGGGCCTGGATTCAGTGGTGGCGCGTGAGTACGAAGCACCCCAGGGCGATACCGAAATTGCCTTGGCCAGCCTCTGGGCCGAACTGCTCAACGTTGAACGCGTGGGCCGTCACGACAACTTCTTCGAGCTGGGCGGGCACTCGCTGCTCGCGGTCAGCCTGATGGGACGCATGCGCCGCCTCGGGTTGTCGGCGGATGTGAAGGTGTTGTTCGGTCAGCCCACGTTGTCGGCCTTGGCGGCGGCGCTGGGCGGTGGTCGTGAAGTCGCGGTGCCGGACAATGGCATTGCGGCCGATTGCGCTTATATCACCCCGGACATGTTGCCGTTGATCCCGCTGGATCAGCTGGCCATCGAGCGTATCGTCGCCTGCATCCCCGGTGGTGCGGCGAATGTGCAGGACATCTACCCGCTGGCGCCGTTGCAGGCCGGCATGCTCTATCACCATCGCGCGGTGCAGACCGGCGACGACTATGTGCTGCGGGCGCAGTTTGCGTTCGACAGCCCGCAGCGGATGCACGCGTTTGCCCTGGCCTTGCAGGCGGTGATCCAGCGTCACGACATCCTGCGTTCGTCATTCCATTGGGACGGCCTGGAAGAGCCAGTGCAGGTGGTATGGCGCGAAGCCCCGCTGTGCGTCGAAAACGGGCCGGTGCCGGAACGGCTCGATGTGGCCCAGGCACCGCTGATGCGCCTGGTGTGCACCGAGGACACTGCCACGTTGCTGTTTCACCACTTGGTGATGGACCACGTCGCCCTGGAGATCCTGCAACACGAACTGCAGGCGTTCCTGTCGGGCACGCAGCACACGTTGGGCGCGGCCGTGCCGTACCGCAACTATGTGGCCCAGACCCGCCTGGGCGTTGACGATCACGAGGCGTTCTTTCGTGAGATGCTCGGCGAGATCGATGAACCGACACAAGTCGACAGCCTGGGCCGCACGGAGCAAGTGCAACGGGCCCTCGACCCGGCGTTGAGCCAACGCCTGCGTACTCAGGCGCGCCAGTCCGGGGTGAGCGCCGCCAGCCTGATGCACCTGGCCTGGGCCCAGGTGCTGGGCAAGGTCTCGGGCCGCGAGCAGGTGGTGTTCGGCACCGTGATGCTCGGCCGCCTGCAAGGCGGTGAAGGCGCCGAACGCGCCATGGGCGTATTCATCAACACCCTGCCGCTGCGGGTCGACCTGGGCCAGCACTCGGTGCGCGACGCCTTGCGGGCCACTCACACGCGCCTTACCCACTTGCTCAGCCATGAGCAGGCGCCGTTGGCATTGGCCCAGCGCTGCAGTGGCGTGCCCGCAACGACGCCGCTGTTCAATACGCTGTTCAACTATCGCCACAGCGCGCCGCAAGCGGCAACCGAGGCGTTACAGGGTATCCAGTTGCTCAAGGCCGAGGAGCACAGCAACTACGGCCTGTCGTTGAGCGTGGATGACCTGGGTCAGGGGTTCTCCCTCAAGGCCGTGGGGCAGGGCGCCCGCCGTTTGTGCGATTACCTGCAGGTTGCCGTGGAGCAGGTGGTGCAGGCGTTGGAACAGGGCGGTACGACTGCCATCAGCCACGTGCCGATCCTGCCCGCCGCCGAACGCCAGCAACTGCTGGATTTCAATGCCACCACGCGGCACTTTCCGCGCGAGCACACGGTGCAACGCCTGTTCGAAGCCCAGGCCCAGGCCCGTCCTGCTGCGCTGGCGGCGCTGCAGGGCGAGCAGTCACACGGCGTCGTGACAATGAGTTACGGCGAACTCAACACGCGCGCCAATCGCCTGGCTCATCATCTGATGGGCCTTGGGGTGCGTCCCGCCGATCATGTGGCGATCCTGCTGCCGCGCTCGCTGGACCTGCTGGTCAGCCAGTTGGCCGTGCTCAAATGCGCTGCCGCGTATGTGCCGCTGGATATCAACGCCCCCGCCGAGCGCCAGGGCTTCATGCTGCAGGACAGTGGTGCGGCCTGGCTGCTGACCCGCAGCGACGCGTCCGTTGACTACCCGGCGCAGCGCCTGGACCTGGACACCCTGGCCCTCGATCCGCAACCGAGCCACAACCCGGACCTGTCGCAGTCCTCCGACAGCGTGGCGTACATCATGTACACCTCCGGCTCTACCGGCACGCCCAAAGGCGTATTGGTGCCCCATCGCGGCATCACGCACCTGGTGCTCAACAACGGCTACGCCGACTTCAACGCCAGCGACCGCGTGGCCTTTGCCTCCAACCCGGCGTTTGACGCCAGCACCATGGACGTATGGGGGCCGTTGCTCAACGGCGGCCAGGTGCAGGTGATCGACCACGCCACCTTGCTCGATCCGACGGCCTTTGGCGTGGCCTTGGCGGACGTGACGGTGCTGTTTGTCACCACGGCGCTGTTCAACCAGTACGTGCAGCTGATTCCCCAGGCCCTGGCGGGCTTGCGCATCCTGCTGTGCGGCGGCGAGCGTGCCGACCCGGCGGCATTCCGCAGCCTGTTGGCGCGTGCACCGGCGTTGCGCCTGGTGCATTGCTACGGACCGACCGAAACCACCACTTACGCCACTACCTACGAAGTCCGGTCGCTTGCGGAGGACGCCGACAGCGTGCCCATCGGTCGACCGATTTCCAATACACAGATCCATGTGCTGGATGCGCAGTTGCAGCCGGTGCCATTGGGCGTGACCGGTGAAATCTGCATCGGCGGGGATGGCGTGGCCAAGGGGTACTTGAATCGACCGGCGCTGACGGCTGAAAAGTTTGTGCACGACCCATTCGACGCGGACGCCTTGATGTACCGCACCGGCGACCTCGGCCGCTGGACGGCGGACGGCCTGCTGGAATGCATCGGGCGCAATGACGACCAGGTGAAGATCCGTGGTTTCCGCATTGAATTGGGCGAGATCGAAGCGCGCCTGGCGACCTTCGCGGGTATTCAGGATGTGGTGGTGCTGGCCCGTGAGGACGCGCCGGGAGACAAGCGCCTGGTGGCGTATTTCACCTGGGCCGATGAACCCGTCGCCATCGACAGTGTGCGCGCCTACCTGCAGGGCCAACTGCCGGAATACATGCTGCCGTCGGCCTTTGTGCCGCTGGCGCACCTGCCGTTGACGGCCAACGGCAAGGTCGACCGCAAAGCCTTGCCGGTGCCTGCCCTGGAAGCCTTGAACCGCCGCGATTTCGAGGCGCCAGCCGATGCACTGGAGCAGAGCCTGGCGGCGCTGTGGACCGAGGTGTTGAAGGTGGAGCAAGTCGGTCGTCATGACAGCTTCTTCGAGTTGGGCGGGCATTCATTGCTGGCGATCCGGCTGGTCAGCCTGATGGACGAAGCGGGGTTGGCGGTGTCGCTGGCCGAGCTGTTCCAGCACGCCAGCGTGGCCTCGGTGGCCGCGATGCTGCGCCAGCGTACGGATGCGCCGGTGCGCGACACCTCGGTGATCACGGTGCGCAGCAGCGGGACGCAAGCGCCGTTGTTCCTGGTCCATGAGTTCAGTGGCATGGACGTGTATTTCCCGGCGCTGGGCCAGCATCTGCCCGGTGACTATCCGATTTACGGCCTGCCAGGCTTGGCGCTGGGCGAGCCGCACCTGAACACCATGGAAGGCCTTGCCGCGCGGCTGGTCGGGTTGATTCGCGGCATTCAACCCCATGGGCCTTACCGGGTCGCCGGCTGGTCGTTCGGCGGAGTGCTGGCCTATGAAGTGGCAATGCAACTATTGGGGCTGGATGAACCGGTGGCATTCCTCGGTTTGATTGACAGCTACGTGCCGCGCATGACCGACCAGGGTAAGGCGCGCTGGAGCGGGCCGGACGCGCTTAAGCGGCACTTGTTGTTGCAGTGCACGGCGTATTGGAAAGCACAGGGAGGTGTGGATGAACTGGCGAGCCTTGGGCAATTGGAGTCGCAGATTGGACAGCTGGACTTTGCGGACCTGCTGCAACGCTGTCGCGATCAAGGTCTGCTATACGCGCAAATGGCGGCGGCTGCGGACGCGGACCTCTTGAGCTTTATCGAACGGGAAGTCGGGCACGGGCATGCGCTGGCGCACTACAGCGTGTTCCCGTTGCCGGTTGCGGTGCATCTGTTCAGCGCGAGTGAGCGTCCGACCGAGTTGTCACGACGCAGTGATTCGCTGGGTTGGATCGATGCCTTGGCGCCAGGGCAATTGCGCCAGGTGGAGGTGCCGGGAGATCACCAGAGCATGATGCAGGCGCCGCATATCCACGCGCTGGGGCAGGCGCTGACCGAGGCCTTGGCGACGAGTGCGCCGGTGGTTCAGGCGCAGCATCAACCGTTGCTGCGAATTCAGAGTGGCCGGGCGGGGTATGCGCCGGTGTTCTGCGTGCCGGGGGCCGGAGATAGCGTCACCGGGTTTGTGGGCCTAGGCGAAGCGCTAGGGCGCGACTGGCCGCTGTTCGGCTTGCAGCCGCGCGGGTTGGAGGGGGAGGCGGTGCCCCATAGCCAGGTGGAAGCGGCGGCGCGGTGTTACTTGGCGGCGCTGGAGCAAGCGTGTCCGCAGGGGCCGGTGCATTTGGTCGGGCACTCATTTGGTGGTTGGGTCGCACTGGAGATGGCGTTGCGGTTGCAGGCGGCCGGGCGGGAGGTGGCGTCGTTGACGGTGATCGACAGTGAGTCGCCTGGTGGGGCCGCGAAGGTTTACACCACCACGGCGGCGTTGATGCGCTTGATTGAGGCGATGCAGTTGTCGGCCGGGAAATCGCTGGGGATTGATCGGGTCGACTTTGCCGGGTGTGATGAGGTGACGCAGCGCCAGCGGCTACACGCAGGGATGGTCGGCGTTGGGTTGTTGCCGGCGCGCGCCGCGGTGGATGCGATGGATGGGCCGGGGCGGACGTATGCGGCGGCTTTGCGCACGGCGTATCGGCCTGTTCAGCGTTTTAACGGGGTGGTGCGATTGGTATTGGCTGAAGACCCGGCGCTGGATGCGGCGGGGAATCAGCGGGAGCAGGGGGGGATGATTGAGGGGTGGCGGCGGCAGGGGAGTGGGTTGCAGGTTTGGTATGGCGGGGGGAATCACTTTACGTTGCTCAAGGCGCCGAATGTTTTTGGGTTGGCGCGGTGGTGGTTGGGTGGGGTTGTGGTTGGGGAGGTGGTGTCTTGAAGGCTGTATACCGAGTACATATCCATTGCTGCGGTAATGGCCACTTAGGGTTCCGCTCTTACAGCGGGTCACTTTTGGCAAACGCCCCAAAAGTAACCAAAAGGTCTNCACCACTCGGTGCCTCGCCTAGGCTCGGCATGCCCTCACTCCGGCTTTGGAGCGTGGGCCGCCGCGATGGGCCATCCTTGGCCAAGCGCGGCTAACCCGGCGTCCTGCCGGGTTACCCACGCCCCAAAGCCTGCGTTCGGCCAGCGTGGTTTTACGGGGCGCCGAAGATCAAAAGCCAAAGCAGGGCGCGGCGGCCTTATAGCCGACCGGTATTGCGATTGTCGATCGCGGTTCAAATGTGGGAGGGGGCTTGCCCCCGATGGCGGTGTGTCTGTTGATGCCTCTTTGGCTGTCCCACTGCTATCGGGAGCAAGCCCCCTCCCACAGTTTGATCTCCATACACCAAGTAGATATCAGTCCGCGGCTAACCCGGCGTCCTGCCGGGTTACCCACGCTTCAAAGCCTGCGTTCGGCCAGCGTGGTTTTACGGGGCGCCGAAGATCAAAAGCCAAAGCAGGGCGCGGCGGCCTTAGAGCCGACCGGTATTGCGTTTGTCGATCGCGGTCCAAATGTGGGAGGGGGCTTGCCCCCGATGGCGGTGTGTCTGTTGATGCATCTGTGGCTGTCCCACTGCTATCGGGGGCAAGCCCCCTCCCACAGTTTGATCTCTATACATCAGTTAGATATCAGTCCGCGGCTAACTCGGCGTCCTGCCGGGTTACCCACGCTCCAAAGCCTGCGTTCGGCCAGCGTGGGTTTACGGGGCGCCGAAGGTCAAAAGCCAAAGCCAAAGCAGGGCGCGGCGGCCTTAGAGCCGACCGGTATTGCGATTGTCGATCGCGGTTCAAATGTGGGAGGGGGCTTGCCCCCGATGGCGGTGTATCAGTTGATGCAGATATGGCTGTCCCACTGCTATCGGGAGCAAGCCCCCTCCCACAAGTTGATCTCCATACATCAGGTAGATATCAGCCTGCTTTTGATCTGCTTGTGATCTGGCTTTTGATCTC
>NZ_LKEG01000041.1:246140-287528 GCF_001645105.1 Pseudomonas marginalis | reverse complement strand
GGCCCATGACGGCGGCCCACGGATTCAAGCCGGAGTGAGGGCACACCGAGCCTAGGCGAGGTGCCGAGTGTTGGGGCAAGAGCGTTTTGCTTACTTTTGCGCTCTTCAAAAGTGAGCCGCCGTAAGGGCGGAACCATAAGCGGCCGTTACCCAAATAACGGATATGTACACGATCAAAGGTTACCTATGGAAAAGTCACGGTTACGCAAACTAGGAATGCTCGCAACACTGGCCATCGCCATCGGCCTGATCATCTACACCGTGCAAGCCCCCGCCGATGCGCCGCAATACCTGACCGCCACCGCCGAACGCGGCGATATCGAAAACGCCGTCCTCGCCACCGGCCTGCTCGAAGGCATCAAGCAAGTCGACGTCGGCGCCCAAGTCTCCGGCCAATTGAAGTCCCTCAAGGTCAAGGTCGGCGACAAGGTCAAGAAGGGCCAATGGCTCGCCGAAATCGACCCACTGATCCTGCAAAACACCCTGCGCAAAGCCCAGGTCGACGAAGAAAACCTCCAGGCCCAACGCCGTGCGACGGCGGCCCAGCTCAAGCAAGCCAAGTCCGTGTACGAACGCTACAAGGGCCTGCAGGACGACGAGTCGGTATCGCGCCAGGACTTCGAAGACGCCGAATCCACCTTCCAGGTCCAACAGGCCAACCTGTTGTCCCTGGATGCCCAGATCAAGAGCGCCCATATCCAGATCGACACGGCCAAGGTCAACCTGGCCTACACCCGTATCGTCGCGCCCATTGACGGCGATGTGGTCGGCATCGTCACCCAGGAAGGCCAGACCGTGATCGCCAGCCAACTGGCGCCGGTGCTGCTCAAGTTGGCCGACCTGGACACCATGACCGTCAAGGCCCAGGTCTCCGAAGCGGATGTGATTCATATCAGCCCCGGCCAGCAGGTGTATTTCACCATCCTCGGCGAGGCCGACAAACGCTACTACGCCAAGCTGCGCGGCACCGAGCCGGCGCCGCAGAATTTCCTTGAAACCCAGGCCGCCGGCACGCCGAAGCAGAACACCGCGGTGTTCTACAACGCGCTGTTCGATGTGCCCAACCCCGACCACCGCCTGCGCATCGCCATGACCGCCCAGGTGCGTATCGTGCTCGACACTGCCCAGGCCGCGTTGATGGTGCCGGTGGCGGCGCTTGGCGCACGCAATAACGATGGCAGCTACCCGTTGCGGGTGCTGGACGCCAAGGGCAAGGCGGTTTCGCGGGATGTGAAGACCGGGATCAACAACAACGTCAAGGTGCAGATCCTCGACGGCCTGGCCGAAGGTGACAAAGTGGTGATCGGCGACGCCACGCCGGCCGTGGCGGGGAACTGACGCATGACCCAGCCACTGTTGGAACTCAAGGGCATCACCCGTAGTTTCATGGCCGGCGAGCGTGAATTCATCGCGCTCAAGGGCATCGACCTGACGATACATGCCGGGGAAATGGTCGCGATCATCGGTGCCTCAGGCTCCGGGAAGTCCACCCTGATGAACATCCTCGGCGGCCTGGATTACGCCACGGCGGGCAGCTACAAGATCAATGGCATCGAGACCCGCTCGCTGGGGGACGAGCAGTTGGCCGAACTGCGCCGCGACTACTTTGGTTTTATCTTCCAGCGCTATCACTTGCTGGCGCACCTGAGTGCCTTGCACAACGTGGAAATGCCGGCGATTTACGCAGGCACACCGGAAAACGCGCGGCACAGTCGCGCGCGGGAATTGCTCACGCGCTTGGGCCTTGCGGGCCATACCACCCATCGCCCCAGTCAGCTCTCGGGCGGGCAGCAGCAACGGGTGAGTATCGCCCGAGCGTTAATGAACGGCGGCGAAGTGATCCTCGCCGATGAACCCACCGGTGCCCTCGACACCCACAGCGGCAAGGAGGTGATGCGCATCCTCGCCGAGCTGCACGCGGCCGGGCACACGGTGATCATCGTTACCCACGACCCCAAGGTCGCGGCGAATGCCCAACGTATCGTCGAGGTGAGTGACGGCGAGATTGTCAGCGACAAGGCCAACGACGGTGTCGGCCTGGAACTGCCCAGCGACACCCCGATTGAGCCCAGGCGCAGCGGCGCCCGGCGCTTGGTGGCGAGCCTGGGGTTGTTCAAGGAGGCGTTCAACATGGCCTGGGTCGCGCTGGTGTCCCATCGCATGCGCACCTTGCTGACCATGCTCGGCATTGTCATCGGCATTACCTCGGTGGTGTCGATCTCAGCCATCGGTGAAGGCGCCAAGCGCTATGTGCTCAAGGACATCCAGGCGATCGGCAGCAACACCATCGATATCTTTTCCGGCACCAGTTTCGGCGACAGTCGCGCCTCGGCCATTGAGACCTTGATGCCCTCGGATGTGGACGCGTTGAACCAGCTGTATTACGTCGACAGCGCCACGCCGGTGGTGGGCCGCAACCTGTTGCTGCGTTTTGGCAATATCGACCTGGATGCGCAGGTCAATGGCGTCAGCGACCGCTATTTCAAAGTGAAGGGCCTGAAGCTCGAGGCCGGTATCGCCTTCAGTGAAAGCGACGCACGGCGTCAGGCCCAGGTGGTGGTGATCGACCACAACACCCGGCACCGTCTGTTCGGACCAAATGTCGACCCGCTGGGCCAGGTGATCCTGGTGGGGAACCTGCCGTGCACGGTGATTGGGGTGACCGCTGACAATAAAAACATGTTCGCCGCCAGCAAGGCGCTGAACGTGTGGGTGCCCTATGAAACGGCGGCGGGGCGCTTGCTCGGCCAGCGCCATCTGGACAGCATCACCGTGCGTATCAAGGACGGCCAGCCGAGCAAAGTGGTGGAAGACAACGTCAATAAACTCATGCTGCAACGCCATGGCACCAAGGATTTTTTCACCAACAACCTCGACAGCATCATGCAGACAGTGCAGAAAACCAGTCGCTCCCTGGCGCTGTTGTTGTCGTTGATCGCGGTGATTTCGCTGCTGGTGGGCGGCATCGGGGTGATGAATATCATGTTGGTGTCCGTCACCGAGCGTACCCGTGAGATCGGCATTCGCATGGCGGTCGGCGCGCGCCAGTCGGATATTCGCCAGCAGTTCCTGGTGGAAGCGGTGATGGTGTGCCTGATTGGCGGGCTGATCGGGATCTCGCTGTCGTATGCCCTTGGGTTTCTGTTTTCGTTGTTTGTGAAGGAATGGGAGATGGTGTTTTCACTGGGCTCGATCATCACCGCGTTTGCTTGCTCGACGCTGATCGGCATTGTGTTTGGCTTTGTGCCGGCGCGGAACGCGGCACGGCTGGACCCGATTGAAGCACTGGCAAGGGATTGAGACCGGTCTGCCAATGAGGAGCCAATGTGGGAGGGGGCAAGCTCCCTCCCACATTGTGATCGGTGTTGTCTTAAAAACCAGCGGTGTCCTCAGTGGCATACATCCACCGCAACAGCGAATGCCGCCCACTGATTCCCAGCTTGATCGCCGCGCGTTTCAGGTAGCTCTCGATGGTGTTGACCTTCAACGCCAACTGCTCCGCCAACTCCGGCGCGGTACGCCCGGCCAGCAGGCCCACGCACACCTCAAGCTCCCGCTTGGACAGGCTCAACCCCGATTGCACCAAGCGCTCTTCAATGCGTCGGCGCAGGGTTTCGATGCCTTGGTTTTCCGCCACCACAGGCTCGCTGCCCGTGCGGCATGGCTGGATCGCGCTGATGTGCTTTTCCACCATCGGCAATAGCAACGTGGAGAAGTCCTGCAGCATGCTGCGCTCCTGCGGCGAAAAGCTGTCGGACTGGTGTGAGCGATACACCGACAGCACGTAGCGCACGTTGTCCCTGCGGCGGGTGAGGTGCAGTTGGGCGGCGGGTTGTTCTTCGCCCAGTGGCGCGACCGAGTCGGTGTAGATCGGGCTGATCTTGCGTTGGGTGTGGCCGTCGGCGCTGACCTGCAATTGCGTGATGTGGGTGGCGTCCACTGCCAGTTGAGTGAGGATCAGGTCATGCAGCATGCGTGGGAAATGGCGACTGCCGGTGCTGGCGATGACCTTGCCAATATGGGGGAACAACTGTGAGTTCATCATTTCGTCCATGAGGCGTGCAGGCATTCGGCTTTATAGCGGCGGGGATTAAGATGCTAGCCAATGCGAATAACCTACCGTGATAGTCCTTCCCGCCGGAACCTATGCTAGTACAGCCTGGCGACGGGAAGGGGATCCAATCTGAAAAAATCGGATTAAATATTCACAAGCTTAGAAGGACGCGTAACAGTACGGGCGCACTTGGCCAGCGCCTGCTGCACATCCGCCAGCAGGTCGGCGATATCTTCCAGCCCCACCGACAAACGCACCAACCCTTCGCTGATGCCGTGCGCCGCACGCTCCTCCGGTGTGTAGGTGGAATGGGTCATGCTCGCCGGGTGCTGGGCCAGTGACTCTGCATCCCCCAGGCTGACCGCACGCGTGAACAGTGTGAGCGCATTCATGAAGCGCCGGCCGGTGTCGATCCCGCCCTTGAGTTCGAAGGCAATCATGCCGCCGGGCAGTTTCATCTGCCGTGTCGCCAGTTCGTACTGGGCGAAAGAGCGCAGACCGGGGTAAGTCACCCACTGCACGGCCGGGTGCGCCTGCAAGGCTTCGGCCACCGCCTGGGCATTGCTGCAATGGCGGTCCATGCGCAGGGCCAGGGTCTTGAGGCCGCGCATCAACAGCGAGGCGTCCTGGGGCGACATCACCGCGCCGGTCAGGTCCTTGAGGCCTTGCAGGCGAATACGCTGGGCCAGGGCCTGGCTGCTCACGGCGATGCCCGCGGTGATATCGCCGTGGCCGCTGAGGTACTTGGTGGCCGAATGCACCACCACGTCGGCGCCCAGGTCGAGGGGGCGTTGCAGATAGGGGGTGCAGTAGGTGTTGTCGATCACCACGGTGACGTTGGGCTGCTGGTGGGCGAGGGCGGCCACGGCGGCGATATCCACCAGTTGCAAGGTGGGGTTGGCCGGGGTTTCGCAGTAGATCATACGGGTGGCGGGGCAGAGTGCCGCTTGCAGGGCGGCCAGGTCGGTGAGGTCGACATGCCGCACCTTGATACCGAATTCGCCGATGCCGTGGTGCAGCAGGGCGAAGGTGCAGCCGTACAGCGTCTGACTGACGATCACTTCATCACCGGGACGCAGCAGGGTCCAGAACGTGGCGGCGATCGCCCCCATGCCGGAACTGAAAGCCACTGCCGCCTCGCCGTTTTCCAACGTCGCCATGCGTGACTCCAGCAGTGCCAGGGTCGGGTTGGAAATGCGCGTATAAAAGTGGCCGGCGGCTTCGCCGGCAAAACACGCGGCGCCGTATTCGGCGGTGGGGAATGCGAAGGTGGCAGACAGGTAAATCGGCGGTACGAGCGCGCCGTGATGTTCCTTGGGGTCGTAGCCGTGGTGGATGGCGCGGGTGGAAAAGCCGAATGTGTTGTGTTTATTGTTCATGTCGGGCGCTCCTTATTTCCTACAATGCTATGCTCATAACCAGAGATGAACTTTGCAATGTTTGCTGCCAATTCCCGCGTCCTGGGATGAAAATCGTCTAAAAATAACAATCAGAGGCACGTTATGCCCGCCAGTCTCGACCGCACCGATAAAGCCCTTTTAAACGCTTTGCAAGGCAATGCCCGACTCACGGTGGCTGAGTTGGCCGACCGCGTCTCTCTGACGACCTCACCGTGTTGGCGCCGGGTGCGCAACCTGGAGGAGAGTGGGGTGATCAGTGGGTATCAGGCGATCCTTTCGCCCAAGGCGCTGGGGTATGGGGTGACGGCGTTTGTCAGCATTATGATGGAGAGTCATACCCAGGAGATTGCCAGAGCGTTTGAGCAACGGTTGTTGGAGATTCCGGAGGTGGTGGCGTGTCATAACGTGTCGGGGCGCTATGATTTTTTGTTGGAAGTGGTGGCTAGGGATCTGGAGTCGTTTGGTGAGTTTGCGCGGGAGGTGTTGCAGACGCTGCCTTGCGTTAAGGAAATTTATTCGAGTTTTTCTTATAAGTCGGTGCGGGCTTTGCGGGTTATTCCGTTGCCGGGGTGATGGGGCACCTAATATCAAGATCAAAAGCAAGAGCACGGCGGCCTAGAGCCGGCCGGTTTCTTACTGTCAATCTCGGTCAAATGTGGGAGGGGGCTTGCCCCCGATTGCGGTGTGTCAGCTAATACATCTGCAAATGCCCCACCGCCATCGGGGGCAAGCCCCCTCCCACAGTTTGATCTTCATACATCAGGTAGATATCAGCCTGCTTTTGATCTGCTTTTGATCTTGGGCGGCCCCCAAATCCCTGTCGGATGACGGGCACACCGAGCGGCCCGCTGCAAGAGCGGAACCAATAGCAGCCGTTACCCCAATAACGAATATGTACCCAACACACACACACACAAACAATTGGTCACCCCGTCTTACCCAAAATTGGATATTCCTCCCCCAAGCCCCGATGACTAACCTAGCCATCAATCCCCACTGGCCCGGAATATCACCATGCAAACCCGTACCGATTTCTACACCGCCTCCCCAGACGCCATGAAAGCCATGCTCGCCCTGGAAGCCGCCGTCGGCAAACTGTCCATCGAGCTGCCACTGCTGGAACTGGTGCGCTTGCGCGTATCGCAGATCAACGGCTGCGCCTTCTGCCTCGACATGCACACCGCCGATGCACGCAAGGGCGGCGAGACCGAGCGCCGCTTGTACACCCTGTCGGCCTGGCGCGAAACGCCGTTCTTCACCCCACGTGAGCGCGCTGCCCTGGCCTGGGCCGAAAGCCTGACCCTGCTCAGCCAGACCCATGCCCCGGATGAAGATTTCAACACGTTGGCCGACGAGTTCAGCGCTCAGGAGCAGGTCGACCTGAGCGTGGCGATCGCCACCATCAACAGCTGGAACCGCCTGGCCGTGGGCTTTCGCAAGATGCCCAAGTAATCCTTAGAAGTTGACCGATGCACTCAGGCGCGCCGTCAGTGGCGCGCCCTGGAACAGGTAGTCATCGCCCATGTACTCGCCCGCGTCGCGCCAGTAGCGCTTGTCGAACAGGTTGTCGACGCTCAGGCGAAACACCGTCTCATAGCCGTCCACTCGGGTGGTGTAGCGGCTGCCCACATTCACCACCGCGTAATCTCCCACCTCAACAGTGCCGGTGCGGTTGGCGGACTTCTTGGCGCTGTACTGCACGCCACCGAGCACCGCCAGGCCGTTCACCCATGGCAACGCATAGTCCGCATACACGCTGGCGCGCAGCTTGGGCACGTTGATCGCCTGGTGGCCTTCATAGTCCGGCGTACCGCTGCCGGTGACCCGCGCACGAATCGCGGCCACGCTGGTTGCGATTTGCAGGCGCTCGGTGGCCCAACCGTTGGCCGACAGTTCCAGCCCGGTGTTCTTCTGCTCGCCCTGTTGCACGTAGGTGAAGTTGCCGGCGCCGTCAGGCTTGGCGTACTGGTAGGCCTGACGGGTCTGGAACACGGCGGCGGCAAAGCTGATGCGGCGCCAGTCGTATTTGACCCCGGCCTCGAGTTGGCGCGAGGTGGTGGGTGCCAGGGTTTCATCGGCGTTGCTGGCGAACCATGGCGCGGTACCACCCAGGGACAGGCCTTTGCTGTAGCTCGTGTAGAGCGAAATGCTCTCGACCGGTTTGTAGATCAACGATGCCCGCGGCAGGAACACGTATTGCTGGGTGTGGCGCGCCTGGCTGCCAGTGACACCGTCGAAGGCCTTTTCGTCCAGCCGCACTTCGCGGCCACCGAGGATCGTCTGCCATTGCTCGTTGAAGCGGATGCGGTCGGTGACGAACAGGCCGTACTGGCGGCTGTCGAGGGTGCGATGGCTGGCGTTGAGGGGTTTGTCGGTCGGTGTGAACGAGGGTGCGTCCACGTCGATGTTGGTGGTGCCGATCAGTTCGTTAACCGATTTTCGCTTGTCGATCACCCGGCGGAACGCACTGGTACCGAACGTCAGCTCATGGCCGAGGCCGGCGGTGTCGAACAGCCCGGTCAGCGCGGCCTGCACCTCATCGTCGCGGCGGGTGTCGTCCGGGCTGCGGTAGTCATAGACGTCGTAATTGCCTTCTGGGCTGAAGTAGTTCGGTACGCCTGATGTGCAACTGGTCGACCCATAGCAACCCCAGGCAAAGGAACTGTAATCGTCGATCATCACCTTGCTGCGTGCCGCGCTGAGGCTGCCTTTCCACTGATCGCTGAAGCGGTACTCGAACGTGCCATTGAGGTTCAGCGAGTCGATGCCCACCTGTTTGGAGCCGGTCTGGTGCCCCAGCAGTTTCTTCGGCGAGGCGCCGTGTGGCACCTCCGTGCCGCCCAGCAATTGGTAACCCGGCACCGAGCGCTGTTGCTTGTCCTGGTACTCCGCGTCCAGTTGCAGCACGGCGTCCGGGCTGATGTTCCAGTCGAACGCCAGGGCCACAAAATCGCGCTGGCCGTTGGCGTGTTCCACATAGGAATTGAGGTCTTCATGGGCGACGTTGGCGCGCAGGCCGAACTGCTGCTCGCTGCCGAACCAGCCGCCAACGTCGGTGGCGACATAGCCGCTGCCGCGATCGTCGGTGGACACGGTCACCGAGCGCACATCTTCCGGGCGCTTGGTCACGTAGTTGATCACGCCGCTGGGCTCGGAGATGCCGCTTTGCAAGCCCGCCAGGCCCTTGAGCACTTCCACCTGCTGCTTGTTTTCCAGGGCAACGTTCTGCTCGCCGGTGATAGTGCGCCCATTGATCTTGTAGCTGCTGGCCGCGTTCAGCGAGAAGCCGCGCACCACAAAGTTTTCGTAATAGCCGATGGGCGCATAGCTGTCGCCCACCGAGGCGTCGTTGCGCAGCACTTCGCTGAGCAGGCGCGCTTGCTGGTCCTTGATCAGCGCGGCGTTGATCACGGTGATCGAGGCCGGGGTGTCCAGCAGCGGCGCGTCATCGAAGCTGCCGACCGAGGCGGTTTCACTGCGGTAGCCTGACGTGTCCTGGCCTTGGACCTTCACCGCCGGCAGCTCAATTTCAGCCGCCAGGCTGCTACCGATGCCGCCACTGAGCAGCAGGCCGAGGGCGAAACGTGAGGTGACGACGGGACGAAAACGCAAAACCATGGGGGCAAGGCCTTAAAGCGCGGGGCGGGGGGCGCATAAGCTAGGCATATCGGCCAGGTTTTACAAGGTATTGAGAAGGTTTCTCCGTTAGTGGTGATGTTTCAACGTTTCACTGGGCAATTCCTTGAACAGCGCGCGATAACTGTTGGAAAACCGCCCCAAATGCCAGAACGACCAATTCATCGCCACCTCGGCCACCGTGGTGCCGGGTGAGTTCAATAACTCCCGTCGCGCCCCATTCAACCGTCGCAGCCGCAACCACTGCGCCGGGCTCATGCCGGTGTAGGTCTTGAAGCCCTGCTGCAACTGGCGCAACGGCACGCCGGCAATCCGGGCCAGTTCCAGCAGGTTGACGGTTTCGTCCGGAACGTCTGCCGCCCATTCGCCAATGCGCGCCATCAACTGGCGTTCGTCGCTGCGCCGCTTCAACGCGTGGCGGTCCAGGCAGACGCAGGCGTTGTCGAGGATGAACAGGCAATCGTCCAGCAACTGTTGGGTGAGGGGGGCGGGGTCGGTGACCGTGGGCAAGCGTGTCAGCGTGCTACTTAACCAACGGCTGAACAGCGCATTCTGTTGGCACGTCAGCGGGGCCATGAACAAGCCTTCGAGTGTTGCCACATCCAGCCCATGACGCTGCACAAATTGCGGCCCGAACACCACCGCCACTTCGCGGTAGTTTTCCGGGGTGATCCAGGTGTTGCGGCTTTCGCCATTGAGCACGTACAGCGCGTTGTCGCTGCCGTCGAAACAGAACGCCAACGACCCTGGCGGCGCGTTGAAATGCTGCTCCACGCGGGTGTTCATGCGCTCTTCGTACACCTGCACGCCTTGCAGGTCGAGGTAGCGGATCTGCCCGGCGAAATGCCCTGGGGACATCTGCTGGTACTGCTGCACCCAGCCGGGTGTCGCACCGCATTGAGCGGCCACATCACCGGTGGTGAAGGCCTGTACCCGCAAAGCGGTCGACTGTGTCATGGGATACCCTGGGCGCACTCTAATGGTGCGTTGTGGTGCGTGCAAAGTGGATAGATGCCGACGGGCAGCGGCCTCAAGATAGACCTCAATGCGCCAGGTGTACAAGCCGACGCCAGTCCCCCAGCCATGGACTGCGACAGGCTCAAGCAGTGCCTGGGCGCGTGGGTTCGTGCTGTTGAGCGTCTAACAACCAATAAAGGGGTGTCGATATGCGTCTTGTGAAACAGCTTCTCCCGCTGGCACTGGTGGCGGCATTCAGCAGCACCAGCCAGGCGGCACCGACGGTGAGCATCTACAACTGGACCGACTACATCGGCGAGACCACCCTGGCCGATTTCCAGGCCAAGACCGGGATCCAGCCGGTCTACGACGTATTCGACTCCAACGAAACCCTGGAGGGCAAGTTGCTGGCCGGGCGCACCGGCTATGACGTGGTGGTCCCGTCCAACCACTTCCTGGCGCGACAGGTCAAGGCCGGTGCGTTCCTCAAGCTCGACCGTGCGCAACTGCCCAACTTCAAGAACCTCGACCCCAAGCTGCTCGCGCTGCTGGAGAAAAACGACCCCGGTAACGCACACTCGGTGCCGTACCTGTGGGGCACCAATGGCATCGGTTACAACGTCGACAAGGTCAAGCAGGTGCTCGGCGTCGACCGTATCGATTCGTGGGCGGTGCTGTTCGAGCCCGAGAACATCAAGAAGCTCAACCAGTGCGGCGTGGCCTTCCTCGATTCGGCGGACGAGCTGTTCCCGGCCATCCTCAACTACCTGGGCAAGGACCCACGCAGTGAGAATCCCGAGGACTACAAACAGGCCGAAGCCAAGCTGCTGACGCTGCGGCCGTACATCACCTATTTCCATTCCTCCAAGTACATCTCGGACTTGGCCAACGGCGATATCTGCGTGGCCTTCGGTTATTCCGGCGACGTGTTCCAAGCTGCCAACCGCGCCAAGGAAGCCAAGAACGGCGTGAACATCGCCTATTCGATTCCCAAGGAAGGCTCCAACCTGTGGTTCGACCTGTTGGCGATTCCCGCCGACGCGAGTAACCCGAAAGAGGCCCACGCGTTCATCAACTACTTGCTCGACCCGGAAGTGATCGCCAAGGTCAGCGCCTCGGTGGGCTATGCCAATGCCAACCCGGCCGCCAAGGCTTTCATGGCCCCGGAACTGGTAAACAACCCCGAGTTGTACCCGCCACAGGCCGTGCTCGACAAACTCTACATTTCCACCACGCCCACCCCGGCGACCATGCGCCTGATGACTCGCGCGTGGAGCAAAGTGAAGACCAATAAATGATCCAGTCAACTGACCACGCCCACTCCTACTACCGGGCCACGGCCAACGCCCTGGCGGAGCGTCCGGCACTGGGCACCGACCTGACCGCTGACGTGTGCGTGATCGGCGGCGGGTTCACCGGCGTCAACACCGCCATCGAACTGGCTCAGCGTGGGCTCTCGGTAGTCCTGTTGGAAGCCCGGCGCATCGGCTGGGGCGCCAGCGGGCGCAATGGCGGGCAGTTGATTCGCGGCATCGGCCATGATGTGTCGGGGTTCGCCAAGCATGTGGGCGAGGAGGGCGTGCGTTACCTGGAACTCGCCGGGATTGAGTCGGTGGCGCTGGTGGGCGAGCGCATTCGCGAGCACAGCATCGACTGCGACCTGCGCTGGGGCTTTTGTGAATTGGCCAATACGCCGGCACAGTTCGCCGCGTTCAAGGCCGAGCAGGCACACCTGGCCGACCTGGGGTACGTGCATGAAACCCGTCTGGTCGGCCCACAGGACATGCAACAAGTGGTTGGCTCGACAGTGTATGCCGGTGGCCTGGTGGACATGGGCTCCGGGCACTTGCATCCGCTGAACCTGGTATTGGGTGAAGCACGGCTGGCCGAGTCCCTCGGCGTGCGGATTTTCGAGCACACCGAAGTGCTGGAACTGCTCCACGGCGACACCGTGCAGGTGCGCTGCGCCGGTGGCACCGTGCGCGCGGCCAGCCTGGTGCTGGCGTGCAATGCGCACCTGGAGGAACTGGAGCCCCGTTTGAGCGGCAAGGTGCTTCCGGCCGGCAGCTACATCATCGCCACCGAGCCGTTATCGGAGGACATCGCCACCCCGTTGATCCCGCAAAACCTCGCGCTGTGCGACCAGAAAGTCGGCCTGGACTACTACCGACTGTCCGCCGACCGACGCCTGTTGTTCGGCGGCGCCTGCCATTACTCCGGACGCGACCCAGCGGACATCGCCGCCTATATGCAGCCGAAAATGCTCAAGGTGTTCCCGCAATTGGCCCAGACCGCCATTGAGTTTCAGTGGGGCGGCAAGATCGGCATCACGGCCAACCGTTTTCCGCAGGTGGGGCGGTTGAAGCAGTACCCGAATGTGTTTTATGCCCAGGGGTATTCGGGGCATGGGCTGAACGTAACGCACTGGTGTGCAAGGCTGCTGGCCGAGGGTATCCACGCCGGTCACAGCCAGGGCCTGGATATGTTCAGCCAAGTGCCGCACATGACGTTTCCCGGCGGCAAGGCGCTGCGTTCGCCGCTGTTGGCGCTGGGGATGATGTGGTTTCGGTTGCGGGAGATGTTTGGTTAACAACATTTAAGGAGGTCAGGTTTTCAGCTGCTTTTTTGTTTTTACAGGTGTTCGGACTAAATATTCCTGTGATCCAATTTCGGTCAGTTCTTAAAGGAGTAAAAATCAACTTCCCAGGAATTAACGGCTGAAAACATTTGAAAATTTATTGATAGTTGTCCTGGGAATTGATACCAAAAATCATACCCATACGGCGTACCTATCTCTGACGACTTTCCTTTCAGACTCATCGCGCATGTATAGGTAGAGACAAATGCCAAGCTCAACGTTAAGACCCAGCAGCACAACCCGGTTGCTATCTTCACGACGACCTCCTGTTGAGTAAAGGTTCTCTGGCAGTGCCAGAGAACGATGCTTAAGACTTAAAGTTCAGGGTAATGTCGCGGTGACCGCCTTGTTGTCTTCCGTAGCATTTAAGGCTGTTCCATAAACAATCGATCCAGAAGGGTTGATGCCATTGAGCTGGCTTATCGACCCGCTCGGAAGCTGCGGCACCGCTGCGGTTCCCGTGGCGGAGGTCCAATATCCACCACAGGGGTGTTGGTTGGCATCAATGCAGTTCAGTGCAATCGTATCGTTGTCTGCAAAACCCGCGACGGTGGTTTGGATGCTGCCTGGCAATGGCTGGATCGACTGCACGCTGAACGAGTCAGTCGGGTCTTGCACGAAAAGTGGTTTGTCGACGCCTGAAGGGTCATTACCGTACGCGACGTAGTGCCCGGCGTTGTTGATCGCTACGGCGTGGTTTTGCGCATTCAGCGGCATTGTGAGCAGATCCGGGAGGCCGGTTAGTGTTCCCCAGAATGCGGTTTGTGGCACTTCATCGGTCGAGCTATTGAAGAAGCAGGTACCGAGCACCTTAAGCTGATCGTTCATGCCCACGGCCGAGCAGTAACTGGCTCCCGGAGGGACAGCCAGAACCGTCATGACGTAGGCGCTACCGTTCCAGGTTGCGATCGTAGGGACCGGGGTAGCATCTTCACCGGGACAGTTCATGACGATACTGGGGTAGCCGTTGATCAAGGTGTTGTTCACATCGACTCCGGAGCAGTTATCTCCGTAGCTTGAAACCCTGCGGGGTGTGGCATTTCCCGCGGTGTACAACACCACCGTAGCCAGTAAGCTCTTATTGAAGCTTTGGGCCAGTACTGTCCCCTGTTGGTTCACTGCGGTTGGCAATGTCTGCACGTCGGCAGGTCGAAATAGGGGAAACAGGAGGGTCCCCGGCAACGGTGCCGTCTTCGTCGGTACGCTATTAGGTGTCGCAGTATTCCAGAACACCGCAAACCGCCGATTGGTAGCGTTGGAGCAACTTCCAACTATCCAGCCACTGTTGGTGATGGCTTCGACTCGGCAGGGCTTCCTGTTGACCAGCGGTGGCAAGATCTGTTGAGGGCCGGCCGGTGTTGCTGCGTACCAGGGATTGTTATTGGCACTGACACTAAAGGGGGAACAGTTACCAACGACCTGTGCGTTATCGTTGACTCCGACCGTTTCGCATTGCGCTCCGGCAGCGTTACCCGAACTGATGAACGTTGCCGCGTTAACCGTCGCAGCATTACCGCAAAACAAGGCGACACCGATCAGTGCCATTGGAGTGATCGCGTTTTTTCCGATACGTTGCATGACAAGTCCGTCCCTGGAATGTTTGCCTTCCAAGCCAAACGCGCAGTGGCTGCACGTTGGTTTCAACGCCAGTAAACGCCGTGGGCAGGCCTTAAACAACTGTCATTTCTAACAGGTACAAACAAGTGCTCTGGCTAGCGTTCAGCCCTCGGGCTCGGTCAACACCCTCCTGAACGTCTCCACCAACGGCCGCAAATTAACCCGATGCCACGCCGCCCACAGCGGCGTGGTGTAGGTCATCCACGGCAACTCCCGCAACACCACGCCCGGTGGTGCATTGCGGCTCAGGCCTTTTTGCACCATCGCCACGCCCAGCCCCGAAGCGACCAGCCCCAAGGCGGTAAACGGCTCACCGGCCTCCATGGGAATCTGCGGGGTGAAACCGGCGCGGATGCAGGCGGCGACGAAGTCGTCGGCGGGGTTGGCGCCGGGTTTGCGCTGCACGCCGATCCATTCCTGGTCGGCCAGGTGTTCCGGCAACAGCGCGTTTTGGCGGGCCAATGGATGATGCTCGGGCAGTGCCAGCAGCATGGGGTCGTCGAGCACCTGCAGCGCGGTCAGGTCCGGGTCATCGGCGGCGGGTGGTTCGCCGACCAGGGCGATGTCCAGGCTGCGTTGGCGCAGGCCTTCGAGTTGTTCGAGGGATGGCAGGTTGTACAGCTTGATATGCACGGTGGGCCGGTCGTCCCTCAGGACGCGCAAGGCGTTGGGCAGTAAACCGGCGTGCATGGCGTTTTCGATATAGCCGATGCACAGGCCGCCTTCTTCACCGCGGCCCAGGCGCTTGCCCAGGGACTCCAGGCGATTGGCGTGGGTCAGCAGCGCCTTGGTTTCCGCCAGGAAGGTCTGGCCGTCACGGGTCAGGCGGATGCGTTGCTGGCTGCGTTCGAACAGGGTCAGGCCCAGGCGTTCTTCGAGTTGGGCGATCTGCCGGCTCAACGGCGATTGGGAGATGTGCAGGCGCTCGGCGGCCCGGCCGACGTGTTCTTCTTCAGCGACCACTTCGAAATAGCGCAGTTGACGGAGATCGATCATGTTGGACCTTTTCTTTAAGACCTGTAGCGACTCAAGTTGGTCGCAGTATGTCTTGGACGGTCCGATCTAGGCAATCTAGCCTCTGCTCAACGGTCACCGCGACCACGAACCGATTGAGGATCCCACCATGAGTTTGAAAGACACACTGCCAGGCGTTCTGGGCTTCGGCACCGCACCGCTGGGCAATATGTTCCGCGCCATCCCCGAAGCAGAAGCCCAGGCCACTGTCGAGGCCGCCTGGAACGCCGGCGTGCGCTACTTCGACACCGCGCCGTTCTATGGCTCGGGCCTTTCAGAATTGCGTCTGGGCCAGGCGCTGTCGCAGTACAACCGCGATGACTTCGTGCTCAGCACCAAAGTCGGCCGGGTGATTCTTGATGAAGTCGAAGAAAGCCCCCGTGACCTTGGCGAAAAAAGCGGCGTGTTCGAACACGGTCGCCCGAACAAGATGGTCAACGACTACAGCGCCGATGCAACGATGCGCTCGATTGAAGACAGCCTGGAACGCCTGCAGACCGATCGCCTGGACATCGTGTGGGTCCATGATATCGCCCAAGACTTCTATGGCGACCAGTGGCTGGAGTACTTCAACCAAGCCCGCACCGGCGCGTTCAAAGTCCTCACCCGGCTGCGCGAAGAGGGTGTGATCAAGGCCTGGGGCCTGGGTGTGAACCGCGTCGAGCCCTGCGAACTGACCCTGGACCTGACCGAAGCGCAACCCGACGGCTTTTTGCTGGCCGGCCGCTACACTCTGTTGGACCACGATCGCGCCCTGCAGCGCCTGATGGACGCGGCCCTGGCGCAGCACGTCGAGATCGTCGTCGGTGGCCCCTACAGCTCCGGCATTCTCGCCGGTGGTGAGCATTTCGAATACCAGCAGGCCAGCCCGGCGATCATCCAAAAGGTCGAGCAGATCAAGGCGATTGCCCAAGCGTTTGGCGTGAGCGTGAAAGCCGCGGCCCTGCAATTCTCCCTGGCGCACCCGGCCGTGGCGGCGGTGATTCCAGGCGCCAGTCGTCCGGGGCGGATTGCCGAAGACGTCGCGGCGTTGTCAGAGAAAATCCCGGCAGCCTTCTGGCAGGCCCTGCGCGATGCCCGATTGATCTCGAACCGTGCACCACTGCCGCGTTAACTTCAGGAGTTCAACCGATGAAAATTGATGTAAGCGGTAAAGTGGCCATCGTCAGCGGCAGCACCGCCGGTATCGGCCTGGGTATCAGCCTCGCGCTGGCACAGTCCGGCGCCACGGTGGTGGTGATCGGACGTGACGCCGGCAAGGTGGATGATGCATTGGCGAGCATCCGTCAGGCCGTGCCAGGCGCGGACCTGCGCGGGTGGGTGGCGGACCTCGGCACGGTCGAAGGCGCAGAAAAACTGTTCGCCGCCGAACCGCGTGCCGACATCCTGGTCAACAACCTGGGCATCTTCAACGATGTGGATTTCTTTGAAGCGCCGGACAGTGAGTGGACGCGCTTCTACGAGGTCAACGTGATCTCCGGCGTACGCCTGGCGCGCCATTACGTGCCGGGCATGGTCGAGCAAGGCTGGGGGCGGGTGATCTTCGTGTCGTCGGAATCCGGTGTGGCGACGCCGGCGGACATGATCAATTATGGCGTGACCAAAAGCGCTAACCTGGCGGTGTCCCATGGCTTGGCCAAGCGCCTCGCAGGGACGGGTGTGACGGTCAACGCCGTGCTGCCGGGCCCGACCTTCACCGATGGCCTGGAGCAGATGCTCAAGGACGCGACCCAGAAATCCGGGCGCAGTGCGCGGGACGAGGCGGATGTCTTCGTGCGTCATGCACGGCCGACGTCGATCATCCAGCGGGCGGCGAATGTAGATGAAGTCGCCAACTTGGTGGCTTACATTGCTTCACCCCTGTCTTCTGCCACCACCGGTGCCGCGTTGCGGGTCGACGGTGGTGTTGTCGACAGCATGGCAATCTGAATTGTTTTTCATTTTAGGGAGTATTAATCGTGGCAACAGCGTCTTCGGTCATTGAAGTTCCGGTTTCGGCCGATCAGGTCTGGCAATTGGTCGGCGGCTTCAACAGCCTGCCGGACTGGCTGCCGTTTATCGTCAAGAGCGAGCCCAGCGATGGCGGCCGTGTGCGGCATCTGGAAACCGCCGATGGCGGCGTGGTGGTCGAGCGTTTGCAGACGTTCGATAACGTGGGTCGTACTTACAGCTACACCATCGAGCAGTCGCCGTTTCCGGTGAGTGCGTACCTGGCGACGTTGCAGGTTGAAGCGCTGAGTGAGACGTCGGCGAAAGTCACCTGGTCCGGTGTGTTCACCCCGGCGGTGGGGACTACGGATTCGGCGGTGGAGGAGTTGTTTTCCGGTGTCTACAGCGGTGGGTTGGACGCGCTGCGAGCCAACTTCCCGGCCTGATTCCATCCTTCAGGCCCAGCAATAAAATGTGGGAGGGGCGGTGCGACGATTCGACTTGCTCCCGATAGCGGTGTGTCAGTCAATTCATATCTGTCTGAACCACCGCTATCGGGGGCAAGCCCCCTCCCACAGGTTAATCACTGTTGAGCCAGATGGATTTGTGCCTTGGCTGGCTTCACCAGTAGACCCAGGTTGGGTGATCGATATCGGCTCGAGCGCTGATCCAACAATCAAAGCAGCTCAAATGTGGGAGGGAGAAAGCCCCACCACCTGTGGACCTCACTGCCTGATGGATCAGGCTTCAGGCATCAACTGTTGGCGGCACTCCAGAATCAGGCGCGCGCCCCCTTGGGCGCTCGTACCCACTTCCAACTTGAACCCATGCAAGTTGATGATCGCCGCCACAATCGACAAGCCCAGCCCGAACCCACCTTGCTGGTCGCTTTCATCCACGCGATAGAAACGCTGGAACACCGCGTCACGCTCCGCCGCGGGTATACCCGGCCCCGAGTCATGCACTTCAATGCGTGTACTGCCGGCATCATTGACCCCGCGCAGCATCACTTCGCCGCCCGGAGGGGAGAACTTGATCGAGTTGCTCAGCAGGTTGGCCAGGGCTTCGAACAGGAGGGCGCGGTCGCCGGTGATCCACGGCAGGGACTCCGGGATTTCCAGCTTCAGTTGCAGTTCGCCTTCTTCGGCCAGGGGCAGGTAGAAGTCATGCAGTTCGCGCAGCAGCGGTAACGGGTCCATGACCAGGAAACCTGAGCGCCGCTGGTGGTCTTCCAGTTCGGAGATCCGCAACAGCCCGCGAAAACGCGCCATCAGGGTGTCAGTTTCGGCAATCGCGTCGTCCAGCTTTACCGCATAGTCCGACTCCGCCTCAGCCTCCTGTTTGATGCGATACAGCTGCGCACGCAGGCGCGTGAGCGGGGTACGCAGGTCGTGGGCGATGTTGTCGCACACCCCCTTGACCTCGTTCATCAGCTTCTCGATGCGGTCGAGCATGGCGTTGACGATGGCGGCAAGCATGTCCAGTTCGTCGCGCCGATCGGACAGCGGCAGGCGGTGGGTGAGGTCACCGGCGACGATGGCTTCGGCGCTGGCCTGGATGCCGCGAATGCGCCGCAACGGACGGCGGCGCAGCAAGTGCCAGCCGGCGGCGCCGGGGATGATCGTCAGCGACAGCGCCCACAACAGCGCATGCCAGATGATGCGGGTCACGCCAAACAACGAACCGTTGGCACGCACCAGCACCAGCCAGCGGCCGTCGTCGGTGTGGGTGGCGACGGCGTCGCAGCTGTCCTTGGGCAGTTTGGGGTCGTCGGAGTCGACGCAATTGGCCAGGGCGTGAATCTTGCCGTCCAGGGGCAGGTCCGGCGGCATCGCGCGGATCGGCCCGTTCAAGGGCCGGAACTGCTCGTCGAACAGGCCGTAGGCGTCCACGCCCTTCATGTCGAAGGTCATGCTGGTGGTCAGGGCTTCCACCAGTTCTTCGCCGTCAAAACGCTGGAACAAGTGCTGGCGCTGCAGCAGGGAATGGCGCGACAGGTCGCCCAGGTACCCGGAAACCTCGTAATACAACACCCCCATCAGGATGCAGCTCCAGGCCACGAACAACGAACTGTACAGCGCCAGCAAACGGCTGCTGGAGGAGCGCCAGCCTTTAGAGGGGTTCAGCAATGACATAACCGGAACCTCGTACCGTGCGGATCAGCGGCGTGAGGCCCGGTGGGTCGATCTTTTTGCGCAGGCGACCGATGTGCACGTCGATGAGGTTGGTACCTGGGTCGAAGTGATAGCCCCAGACTTCCTCGAAAATCATCATCCGCGACAGGATCTGCCCGGTGTTGCGCATCAGGAACTCGAGCAGTTTGTATTCGGTGGGCAACAGGCTCAAGGGCTGGTCGGCGCGGCTGGCTTCGCGGCTGATCAGGTTCAGTTCCAGGTCGGCCACGCGCAAGGCGGTTTCGAATTCCTTGACCGTGCTTTTGCGTCGCAGCAGCACTTCGACGCGGGCGGCCATTTCATCCGAGGCGAACGGCTTGGTGAGGTAATCATCACCCCCGGCCCGCAGGCCGCGCACGCGTTCGTCGACATCGGAGAGGGCACTGATCATCAGGATCGGTGTTGATACACCAATAGTGCGCAGGGTCGTGACGATGGCCAGGCCATCGAGTTCCGGCAGCATGCGATCGAGGGTGATCAGGTCGTAATCGCCACTCACTGCGCGGACCAGGCCTTCGCGGCCGTTGTCTACCCAGTCTACATCCAGTCCATGGCTACTCAGCTCGGCGACGATCTCGCGGGCTGTTACGGCGTCATCCTCGATGGTCAAAATACGGGTCATAGGATTACCTGGTGAGCGATTGACACTAGAAGTGGACACATTTTGCCAAGAAATGCCTGAACGCTTCCTAAATAAAACTTCATCTTGGCAAAACTGACACAGATTTCATCACCGCTCAGTGCATGGAATGCATAACGCCCGCCTTAAACGATCGATTCTTGCAACTTGCATGGTTTTGGTAAGTTCAAAATACTTAAGCTATTGATATATAACGATTTTAAATTTAATCGCGACTGGCATGGTGACTGCACTGTCCCTTTTGAGACTTGTAACACTATTTTTCTGCCTTGGAGCAAAACAACAATGATCACATCCTCATCCACGCTGCAAGAGTCGAGCGCGCTCTCCGGGGTTTCCTGGGGGGCAATCTTTGCCGGGGCCGCTGCCGCGGCTGCGTTGTCGCTGATCCTGGTACTGCTGGGCTTCGGCCTGGGCTTTTCGGCGGTGTCGCCGTGGGCCGACAGCGGTATCAGTGCCAAGGGGCTTGGCATTTCCACGATTGTCTGGCTGGCGTTCACGCAGATCGTCGCGTCCGGGCTGGGCGGTTATATCGCCGGTCGGTTGCGCGTGAAGTGGGCCAATATGCACGGCGATGAGGTGTACTTTCGCGACACCGCCCACGGCTTCCTGGCCTGGGCTGTTGCCACGCTGATCACGGCGGTGCTGGTGGTGGGTTCGGTCAGCAGTGTCGTCAGCGGTGGCGTCAAAGCCGGTGCGAGCGTCGCAGCGGGCGCGGCCAGTGGTATCACCCAAGCGGCCGGCAGTGCCGCCAAGGGCGTCAACGGCGGCGACTTCGATTACTACGTTGACAGCCTGTTCCGCGATGATCGCCCGGTTGCCGTCAGTGAAGACGCGGCCCACGGCGTGGTTGCACGCATCTTCACTCGCACCCTGAGCAACGACGGCCAGCTTGCCGCCGAAGATCGTGCCTACCTGGCCCAACTGATCAGCCAACGCACCAACCTCAGCCAGGCGGATGCCGAGGCGCGAATCGACAAGGTCTACGGCGATGCCCGTAAAGCCGTTGAAGACGCCAAGCTCAAAGCCAAGCAAGCCGCTGACACGGCCGCCAAAGTCGCTGCGTATACCTCGCTGTGGACCTTTATCGCGCTGTTGATCGGTGCATTCTTCGCCAGCTTCGCAGCCACCTTCGGCGGTCGCCGTCGCGATGCCGTGGTGTATGTCGAAACCGAACACTTCGTACGTTAATTCAAGGAGAACATCATGCGCTCATTACTTCTGTGGTTCCTCGGTATCCCAATCCCGATCATCATCCTGATCGCGATATTCGTGCACTGATAGCACGTCTTACTCGGTAAAAACTGTGGGGGCGGGCTTGCTCGGGAATGCGGTGTATCAGTGACTCATGAGTTGACTGACACGGCGCTTTCGCGAGTAAGCCCGCTCTCACATTGGGTGGTGTGTAGCGCTAGCCAACTTGTCACCACGGCGCGCGCTGGCGGCTATTTACTGATCAAAAGGTGGGGCAGCAGGTCAGTCATCAAACCCAACCTGCTCGTGGATCTCGTCCACTTTCAACTCCAACCGGTACGCCACCGCAATAAACAGCGCCTGGCACAGGCACAGGGTGGCGCTCAACGAGCGGAAGGCAAACGACGAACCTTCATTGACCAACAGCACCGCGTTCGCGCGCTTGGCCAGGGGCGACAGGTTGCTGTCGGTGATGATCAGCGTCTTGGCCTGGTGGTGCTGGGCGATGCGCAGGCAGTGCTGGGTCTCTTTGCCGTAGGGCGTGAAACTGATGGCGATCACCAGGTCATTGGCACGCACGCTGCGCATCTGCTCGCGGTAGCTGCCGCCCAGGCCCGAGATCAGATGGATGCGCTTGTTGGTGTGCTGCAGGTTGTAGACCAGGTAATCAGCCACCGCAAAGGAGCGGCGCACGCCAACCACGTAGATGTTGTCGGCGTTGACCACCAGGTCCACGGCCTTGTCGAAGGCCACGTCATCCAGTTCCAGCCCCAGGCGCTCGATTCCGGACAGGGTGGCGTTGACGCACTCGCGCGCCAGGTCGCCGCCGCTGGCTTTCTGCGACTTGTTGGCGATCATGCTGCGGATGCGCTGCTGGTAGTTCTGCACCGGTGTGGTCTTGTGGGTGTAGGCCTCGCGAAACAGCGCCTGCATCTCACTGAACCCACTGAAACCGAAGCGCTGGGAGAAGCGCACGATGGCCGACGGGTGCACTTCGCACTCACGGGCGATGTCGCTGATGCGGTCGACCATGATCCGGTCGCTCTGCTGGCTCATGTAGCTGGCGATGCGCTTGAGTTGGCGCGGCAGGCTCTCGTATTCGTCGGTGATCAGCTGCAACAGGCGCTCGGCATTGATCGGAGGGCTGGCGATAGAGTCTTCCAGGGTGGTCTCGGGATCGGTGCGGGACATGGGCAATCCTTCTGGCGTGTTCTTCTGATGCGCTGATGGGTGGCGCAAGTCTACAGGGTAGGCGCAAAAAAATACCTCGGCATCACGGCGGCCGTGGCCTGCTGAAACGATGCACTGCCGCTTGCATGCTCTTGTACAAGCTTAATGGAAAAAATATTCCAATGAAAAAATATATGGAATAAATATTGATTGGCGCCGCAGGACGTTCTAGTCTGCTCCCACCAAGAGCGTTTGCCGTCGCCACGGCGGCACAACGCAGGCTGATAAAAATAACAGGAGCCAGCATGGGCCAGACTCGTTTTGCCAGTGGGCGTCAATTGGATCTGATTTGCCTCGGGCGCCTGGGCGTCGACCTCTATGCACAGCAAGTAGGTGCGCGGCTTGAGGACGTATCCAGCTTTGCCAAGTACCTCGGCGGATCCTCCGCCAACATCGCTTTCGGCACCGCGCGGCTGGGGCTCAAGTCGGCGATGTTGAGCCGGGTCGGCGACGACCATATGGGGCGCTTCCTGGTGGAATCGCTGGCGCGTGAAGGCTGCGATGTCAGCGGCATCAAGGTCGACCCGGAGCGCCTCACCGCCCTGGTGTTGCTCGGCCTCAAGGACCGCGAAACCTTCCCTTTGGTGTTCTACCGCGAAAACTGCGCCGACATGGCCTTGCGTGCCGAAGACATCAACGAAGCCTTTATCGCGTCGAGTAAAGCCCTGCTGATCACCGGCACGCATTTCTCCACCGACGGCGTGTACAAGGCCAGCATCCAGGCGCTGGATTACGCGGCCAAGCACAACGTCAAGCGCGTGCTGGATATCGACTACCGCCCGGTACTGTGGGGCCTGGCAGGCAAGGCCGACGGCGAAACCCGTTTTGTCGCCGATCAGAATGTCAGCCAGCACGTGCAGAAAATCCTGCCGCGCTTCGACTTGATCGTCGGCACCGAAGAAGAATTTCTGATTGCGGGGGGCAGCGAAGACTTGCTCACCGCCTTGCGTAAGGTGCGCGAACTGACCCCGGCGACCCTGGTGGTCAAGCTCGGTCCGCAGGGTTGCACAGTCATCCACGGCGCCATTCCCGCGCGGTTGGAAGACGGCGCCATCTACCCCGGTGTGCGTGTGGAAGTGCTCAATGTGCTGGGCGCCGGCGATGCGTTCATGTCGGGGTTCCTCAGTGGCTGGATCAACGATGCGAGTGATGAACGGTGCAGCCAGTTGGCCAATGCGTGCGGCGGCCTGGTCGTTTCGCGGCACGCCTGTGCGCCGGCGATGCCGACGCCTGCGGAGCTCGAGTACCTGTTCAACAGCCCGGTGCCGATTACGCGCCCGGATCAGGACGTGACGCTGCAGCGCCTGCACCGCGTGACGGTGCCGCGCAAGAACTGGAAGCAACTGTTCGTGTTTGCCTTTGACCACCGCTGGCAGTTGGTGGACCTGGCGCAGAAAGGTGGACAAGACACGACGCGCATCAGCGCCATCAAGCAACTGTTTATCCAGGCCATCGAACGCGTCGAGCAAAAACTCGCTGAGCAAGGCGTGGAAGCCGACGTCGGCCTGCTCGCCGACCAGCGCTTCGGCCAGGACGCCCTCAACGCCGCCAGCGGTCGCGGCTGGTGGATCGCGCGCCCGGTGGAGGTGCAGAACTCGCGGCCGCTGGCGTTCGAACATGGCCGCTCGGTGGGCAGCAACCTGATTGCCTGGCCCCAGGAACAAATCATCAAGTGCCTGGTGCAATTCCACCCGGACGACGAGCCGCTGCTGCGCCTGGAACAGGAAGCGCAACTCAAGGCGGTGTACGAGGCGTCTATCGTCAGCGGCCATGAACTGCTGCTGGAAGTCATCCCGCCCAAGGATCACCCGTCCACTTACCCCGACGTGCTCTATCGCAGCCTCAAGCGCCTGTACAACCTGGGCATCTACCCGGCGTGGTGGAAGATCGAGGCGCAGTCGGCCGAGGACTGGAAGAAGCTCGACGAACTGATCCTGGAGCGCGACCCGTACTGCCGAGGCGTGGTGCTGCTGGGCCTGAATGCCTCGGCCGAGTTCCTCGCCGATGGCTTCCAGCAAGCCAGCCAGAGTACGACCTGCCGGGGTTTTGCCGTGGGTCGCACAATCTTCCAGGAACCGAGCCGGGCGTGGATGGCCGGCGAGATCGACGATGAAACCCTGATTCAACAGGTGCAGGCCACCTTCGAACAGTTGATCAACGCCTGGCGCAGTGCCCGAGACTGAATACCGTCCTCAACTTGAAATGCAATCCAATGTGGGAGGGGGCTTGCTCCCGATGGCGGCAGTCCAGTTACAGAAGTGCTGCCTGACACGCCGCTATCGGGAGCAAGCCCCCTCCCACAAAGAGCAAATCTCACTCGGCTTAAGTTAGATAAAAATAAAAGGTGCAGCCATGCCCGCAATCCGAATTGGCATCAACCCGATCTCCTGGAGCAACGACGACCTGCCGGCCCTGGGCGGTGAAACGCCCCTGAGCACCGCCCTGAGCGAAGGCAAGGAGATCGGCTACGAAGGCTTCGAACTCAATGGTAAATTCCCCAAGGATGCCAAGGGCGTCGGCGACGTGTTGCGCCCCTACGACCTGGCGTTGGTCTCCGGTTGGTACTCCAGCCGCCTGGCCCGTCGCTCGGTGGCCGAGGAAATCGAAGCCATCGCCGGTCATGTCGAGCTGCTCAAACAGAACGGCGCCACGGTGCTGGTGTACGGCGAGGTGGCCGACTCGATCCAGGGCTCGCGCATCCGCCTGATCGAACGCCCACGTTTTCACAGTGAACAGGCCTGGCAAGACTACGCTGACAAACTCACCGAACTGGCGCGTTTTACCCTGTCCCAGGGCGTGCGCCTGGCGTACCACCACCACATGGGCGCTTATGTTGAATCCCCGGAAGACATCGACCAACTGATGAACCGTACCGGCCCGGAAGTCGGCCTGCTGTTCGATTCCGGCCACTGCTACATGGGCGGCGGCGAGCCGATTGACGTGCTGCGCAAGCATATCGGGCGTATCTGCCACGTGCACTTCAAGGACGTGCGCAAACCGGTGGTGCAACTGGCGCGCAACCAGATGTGGAGTTTTCCGGATTGCATCGTCAACGGCACCTTCACCGTGCCCGGCGATGGCGATATCGACTTCGCCGAATTGCTCGATGTGCTGCTCGCCGCCCAGTACCAAGGCTGGCTGGTGGTGGAGGCCGAGCAGGACCCGGCTGTGGCGCCGAGCTATATCTATGCGAAAAAAGGCTACGACACCTTACGTGCTCTGTTGAATGAGAGGACCGGAAAATGAGCTTGTTGGTCAAAAGCAGCAAACGCGGAAAAACCATGGTCGCCCTGGAAGAAGGGCGCCTGGAGTACGTGGGCTTTGCCGCCTACCGCCTGAGCCTCGGCGAAACCCTGCCGGTCAGCGCCGGTGATCAGGAGCTGTGCCTGGTGCTGCTAAGCGGCCGGGTGAACATTGAGGGCGAAGGCTTCAACTGGCAGAACCTGGGGGACCGCCAGTCGGTGTTTGAAGACAAATCCCCGTTCGCCGCCTACCTGCCACCGGGCACCGATGCACAAGTCACCGCCTTGAGCGATGTACAGATTGCCGTCTGCGCCGCTCCCGGCACAGAAGGCTACGAACCACGCCTGATCCGCCCGGAAAACTGCAGGCGCAGCGTGCGCGGCAAAGGCGCCAACACCCGCTACGTGTGCGACATCCTGCCTGACAGCGAGCCGGCGCATTCGCTGCTGGTGGTGGAGGTGCGCACGCCGTCCGGGCACTCGTCGAGCTACCCGCCGCATAAACACGACACCGACGACTTGCCGCACCAGAGTTTCCTTGAAGAGACCTACTACCACCAGGTCAACCCGCCCCAGGGCTTTGTGTTCCAGCGCGTCTACACCGACGACCGCAGCATCGACCAGGCCATGGCGGTGGAAAACAGCGACCTGGTGGTGGTGCCCAAGGGCTATCACCCGGTCAGCGTGCCGTATGGCTACGAGTCCTATTACCTCAACGTAATGGCCGGCCCCAAGCGCGCCTGGCATTTCCATAACGACCCGCAGCACAGCTGGCTGCTGGACCTTTAATCAGCGGTTTGGACGGAGAACAACAACAATGAAATCGCCTTTACGTTTCGCCCTTAACCGCATGGTCGCTCCCCAATTGTCCCTGCCGGATTTCATCCAGTTGGCGGTAGCGCTCAAGTGCGATGCCATCGAGATCCGCAACGACCTGGCGGACAGGCAAATTGAATTCGGCGCCCCGGCCAGCCGCGTGCGCGAACTGTGCGCGGTGCAAGGCATCACGGTGCTGTCGATCAACGCGTTGTACCCCTTTGATGTGTGGAACGACGAACGCCGTGCCCAGGCGATCACGCTGGCGACCTACGCGCGCGAATGCGGCGCCCAGGGCCTGGTGATGTGCCCGTTCAACGAGCCGGGTGACACGCGCAATGAAGCCCAGCGCGCTGCCGGCTTGCGCACCGCCCTGAGCGAGCTGGCGCCGATCCTGCGCGAATACGGGATTCTCGGCTTTATCGAACCCCTGGGTTTTGAAGAGTGCGCGATGCGCCGCAAACGCGTGGCGGTGGACGCGATCCAGTCCATCGGCGGCCTGGATGTGTTCCGCCTGGTGCACGACACCTTTCACCATCACCTGGCCAGCGAGCATGAGTTCTTTCCGGAACTCACCGGCCTGGTGCATATCTCCGGCGTGGAAGATGCCGAGGCACCGCTGAATTCGATTCGCGACGGCCACCGCGTGCTGGTGGGCGAGGGCGACATCCTCGGCAACGCGGCGCAGATCGACACCTTGCTCAGCAGCGGCTACAGCGGCTACCTGTCGTTCGAGCCGTTTTCCGAGAGCGTGCATGGCCTGGCCGACATCCAGCAAGCGTTGGGCGCGAGCATCGCCCACCTGCAGAAATCCCGGACCTGATACCGGACAGGTGATCGCGGTTGATCGACAGATTTGCATTCATTCAAGGTGCGAACATGACCACAACAAGATTGACCATGGCCCAGGCCCTGGTGAAGTTCCTGGATAACCAATACATCGAAGTCGATGGCGTGCAGAGCAAATTTGTCGCCGGGGTGTTCACGATTTTCGGCCACGGCAATGTGCTGGGCCTCGGCCAGGCCCTGGAGCAGGACAGCGGTGACCTTGTCGTGCACCAGGGTCGCAACGAGCAAGGCATGGCCCACGCGGCCATCGGTTTCGCCAAGCAGCACCTGCGCCGCAAGATCTACGCGTGCACCGCCTCGGTCGGGCCCGGTGCGGCCAATATGCTCACCGCCGCCGCGACCGCCACGGCCAACCGTATTCCGTTGCTGCTGTTGCCGGGCGACGTCTACGCCAGCCGTCAGCCCGACCCGGTGCTGCAACAGATCGAACAGTTCCACGACCTGAGCATCAGCACCAACGATGCCTTTCGCTCGGTGAGCAAATACTGGGACCGCATCAACCGCCCCGAGCAGTTGATGACCGCTGCGATCCACGCCATGCGCGTGCTCACCGACCCGGCCGAAACCGGCGCCGTGACCCTGGCATTGCCCCAGGATGTGCAGGCCGAGGCCTGGGACTATCCCGATTACTTCCTGCAGAAACGCGTGCACCGTATTGAACGTCGCCCGGCCACTGCCGCGATGATCGGTGACGCGCTGGCGGCGTTCCGAGGCAAACGCAAACCGCTGATCATCTGCGGTGGCGGCGTGAAGTACTCCGGCGCCAATGCCGCGCTGCAAGCGTTTGCCGAGCGTTTTGATATTCCCTTTGCCGAGACCCAGGCGGGCAAGAGTGCTGTCGTCTCCAGTCACCCGTTGAACGTGGGCGGGATCGGTGAAACCGGCTGCCTGGCGGCGAACCTGCTGGCGCCCGAGGCCGACCTGATCATTGGGATCGGCACGCGCTACACCGATTTCACCACCTCGTCCAAATCACTGTTCAAGCACGCCGAGGTGACGTTTCTCAACCTCAATATCAGCCCGTGCGATGCCCTGAAGCTCGACGGCGTGCAGGTGCTGGCCGACGCGCAGGTCGCGCTTGAAGCGCTCGCCGATGCCCTGGGCGACTACCGTTCCGGCTGGGGCGAGCAGGTGCGCGACGCCAAGGCGCAGCTGGATGCCGAAGTGGACCGCGTGCATCAGGTGGAATACGCCGGCGACGGCTTCGTGCCCGAGGTCGACGACCACCTGGACCGTGCAGTGCTGCGTGAATTCATCGAGCTGACCGGCTCGTGCCTGACCCAAAGCCGCGTGCTGGGCGTGCTCAACCAAAGCCTGGCGGATGACGCCATCATCGTCGCCGCCGCCGGCAGCCTGCCCGGCGACCTGCAACGCGCGTGGCGCAGCAAGGGTGTCAACACCTACCACGTCGAGTACGGCTATTCGTGCATGGGCTACGAGATCAACGCCGCCCTGGGCGTGAAACTCGCCGAACCGACCAAGGAGGTCTACGCCCTGGTCGGTGATGGCTCCTACATGATGCTGCACTCGGAACTGGCCACCTCGATCCAGGAGCGGCGCAAGATCAACGTGGTGCTGCTCGACAACATGGCTTTCGGCTGTATCAACAACCTGCAGATCGGCAATGGCATGGACAGCTTCGGCACCGAATTCCGCTTCCGCAACCCTGAGAGCGGCAAGCTCGATGGTGGCCTGGTCCCGGTGGATTTCGCCATGAGCGCGGCGGCTTATGGCTGCAAGACCTACAAGGTCAGCACCGTGGAACAACTGGAATCGGCGCTGGCGGACGCGCGTACGCAAACGGTGTCGACGCTGATCGATATCAAGGTGCTGCCCAAGACCATGATCCACGGCTACCTCTCGTGGTGGCGCGTGGGCGTGGCGCAGGTGTCCACCAGCGAACGCACGAATGCCGCCGCAAAAAAACTCAATGAACACCTGGCGAAGGCCCGGCAGTACTAATAACAAGAGGAGTGTTTGTATGTCTTTGAAGCTTGGAGTGATCGGTACAGGCGCCATCGGCCGGGACCATATTCGTCGTTGCAGCCAGACTTTGCTCAACAGCCAGGTGGTGGCGGTGACCGACATCAACCTTGAGCAGGCCGCCAAGGTGGTTGCGGACCTCAAGCTGGACGCCGAGGTATACCCCGACGGCCATGCCTTGATCAATTCGCCGCAGGTCGAGGCGGTGCTCGTCACCTCCTGGGGCCCGAGCCACGAAGAATTCGTGCTCGCCGCCATCGCCGCCGGCAAACCGGTGTTCTGCGAAAAACCCCTGGCGGTCACCGCCGAGGGGTGTCGCCGGATCGTCGACGCCGAGGTGGCCTACGGCAAGCGCCTGGTGCAGGTCGGCTTCATGCGCCCGTACGACGAAGGCTATCGCGCCCTCAAAGCGGTGATCGACAGTGGCCAGATCGGCGAGCCGTTGATGCTGCACTGCGCCCATCGCAACCCCACGGTGGGCGAGAACTACAAGACCGACATGGCGATCACCGACACCCTGATCCACGAGCTGGATGTATTGCGTTGGTTGCTCAACGATGACTACGTGTCGGTGCAAGTGGTGTTCCCGCGCAAATCCAGCAAGGCCTTGGCGCACTTGCGTGACCCGCAGATCGTACTGCTGGAAACCGCCAAGGGCACACGCATCGATGTGGAAGTGTTTGTGAACTGCCAGTACGGCTACGACATCCAGTGCGAAGTAGTGGGGGAGACCGGTATCGCCAAACTGCCGGAGCCATCCCAGGTGCAACTGCGCAGCGGGGCGAAGCTGTCCAATGCGATTCTGATGGACTGGAAGGATCGGTTTATCGGTGCATACGACGTGGAGTTGCAGGCGTTCATCGACAGCGTGCGCGCCGGGCAGGTCGGCGGCCCGTCGGCGTGGGACGGGTTCGCGGCGGCGGTGGCGGCGGATGCGTGTATCGAAGCGCAGGGCAGTGAGCAGATTGTGAAGATAAGCTTGCCGGATCGCCCACGTTTCTACGGCTGAATCACTGGAGAAATACTGTCAAAAATGTGGGAGGGGGCTTGCCCCCGATGGTGGTGGATCAGATAGATATTTATTGACTGACACACTGTAATCGGGGGCAAGCCCCCTCCCACATTTGAATCTGGTTTTCACTTCAAGCAAGGAGTGTAGGTATGCGAATCGGACTAGTCGGCTACGGCCATGGAGGGCGCTTCTTTCATGCGCCGCTGATTGCAACATTGGCCGGTGCCACATTTGTCGGCGTGGTCACCCGGTCTGCGGAACGCCGCCAGCAACTGGCAACCGACCACCCAGGCCTCAAGGCCTTTGATTCCATCGGCCAGATCGTCGAAGCCGGGGTCGATGCGCTGGTGATCTCCACCACGCTTAAAGGGCGTCCCGCATTAGTGCTGGAAGCCATCGAACACGGCGTTGCGGTGGTCAGCGACAAACCCTTCGCCGCCAACGCCGAACAGGCCCAAGCCCTGATCACTGCGGCTGAACGCCAGGGCTCTTTGCTCAGTGTCTACCAGAACCGGCGCTGGGACTCGGACTACCTGACCCTGCGCAAACTCATCGACGCCAGCGCTCTGGGCACCATCACCCGGTTCGAATCCCGCGTGGAACGCTACAGCCCGCAAGCCGTGGGCAACGCCAGCGGTGGCGGCTGGCTGCGCGACCTGGGCAGCCATTTGGTCGATCAGGCCCTGCAACTGTTCGGGCCGGTAGATCGGGTGTTCGCCCAACTGCACTACACCGCCGAACACCCCACCGTGGATCATGGCTTCTTTGTCTCCCTGACCCATGCCAACGGGGTGATCTCTCACCTGTGGGGCAATGCCTTGCAAAACAGCCAGGCCCCGCGTTTCAGGGTCAGTGGCACCGCCGGCTGCTACACCGTCGAGGGTTTGGACGGCCAGGAAGACGCCTTGATGGCCGGCAAGTCGCCGAAGACCGAAGGCGAGCATTGGGGCGCTGAAGAACACCGACGCTGGGGCTGGTTCGAACAAGGCCCGGAACGCGAGCGAGTGCCGTCGGAGAAGGGCTGCTGGACGCAGTTCTATCGGCAGTTGCAACTGGCGGTGCAAGGGCAGGGGCCGTTGCCGGTGGACGCCTATGATGCGCTGGAAACCACCCGTATATTGGACGCCGCACGCCTGAGCGCCGAGCGCCAGCAGGTGGTTTCAACAAAAATAGAATAAAATTCTAAAACAGGTTGATATGGAAATTATTTTCCAATAAAGTCTTTTCCAGGTTGCATAAAGTACGTTCGGACTCGATTCGCACGACTCAACAAAAACAAGATCAAAAACAACCAGGTACCGTCAGATGAAAATCTTCAACGCTGTACTGCGAGTTTTACGCCCTGCCCACACGCCACGCGGTCTGCCCCGCGCCCGGCCGTTCTACTTCTACTTCCTTAATGTGCTGTGCGTCGAAAACAAAGGCGCGCTGGTGTGCTGCATTCCAGGCGCACCGGTCGTCCGGCTGCCTGCCGAGCTCTGAAAAACGCAACGTCCAAAAAACCAACAAGAAAGTGGAGACAGACCGTTCATGAAGACCCCGATCCGTTTTACCGCGCTGGCCTTGTCCATGCTGCTGGCCAGTGGTTTTGCCTCGGCTGCCGACCTGAAGATAGGCGTGAGCATGTCCGCCTTCGATGACACCTTCCTGACTTACCTGCGCGAAGACATGGACAAGCAAGCCAAGTCCTATCCCAAGGGCGATGGCGTGCAGCTGCAGTTCGAGGACGCGCGTGCCGATGTGGTCAAGCAACTGAGCCAGGTCGAGAACTTTATCAGTCAGAAAGTCGACGCGATCATCGTCAACCCCGTGGATACCGCCTCGACCAAGAACATCATCAGTGCGGCGACCAAGGCGGGCATCCCGCTGGTCTTCGTCAACCGCCGTCCCGACCAGAAAGACTTGCCCAAGGATGTGGTCGCGGTGACCTCCGATGACATAGAGGCGGGTCGCCTGCAGATGCAATACATCGCTGAGAAACTCGGCGGCAAGGGCAAGATTGTGATCCTGCTGGGTGACCTGGCGAACAACTCCACCACCAACCGCACCAAGGGCGTGAAGGAGGTGCTGGCCAAATACCCGGACATCAAGATCGAACAGGAACAGACCGGCATCTGGCTGCGTGACAAGGGCATGACCCTGGTCAACGACTGGCTGACCCAAGGTCGCGAATTCAACGCCGTGTTGGCCAACAACGATGAGATGGCCATCGGTGCGTCCATGGCCCTGAAGTCGGCGGGTACCAAGCCGGGCAGCGTGCTGATCGCAGGTGTCGACGGCACCCCGGACGGTCTGAACGCGATCACCAAGGGTGACATGGCCGCGTCGGCGTTCCAGGACGCCAAGGGTCAGGCGGTGGGATCGGTGGAAGCGGCGCGCAAAATGGCCAAGAAGGAGCCGGTCGAGCAGAACGTGATTATTCCGTTCCAACTGATCACTCCGGAAAACGTCGCCAAGTTCAAGTAGCCCTGACATAACAACAATAAACCGGCAGGGCGGTCGTGCCCGCCCTGCCGATGGAGTACCTCCCTATGCTCGCTCAAGCCGCTGTCTCGCAGCCCCCCGGCCTCCAGCCGTTGCCGCTGGACGAACCCTACCTGCTGGAAATCGTCAACATCAGCAAAGGCTTTCCCGGCGTCGTAGCCCTGGCCGACGTGCAATTGCGCGTACGCCCTGGCACGGTGCTGGCGCTGATGGGCGAGAACGGTGCGGGCAAATCCACGCTGATGAAAATCATCGCCGGCATCTACCAGCCCGACGCCGGGGAAATTCGCCTGCGCGGCAAGCCGATCGTATTTGAAACGCCCCTGGCGGCCCAGAAGGCCGGGATCGCAATGATCCACCAGGAACTCAACCTGATGCCGCACATGAGCATCGCCGAGAACATCTGGATCGGCCGCGAGCAGCTCAACAGCCTGCACATGGTCAACCACCGCGAAATGCACCGCTGCACGGCAGAATTGCTGGCACGCCTGCGCATCAACCTGGACCCCGAGGAACACGTGGGCAACCTGAGTATCGCCGAGCGGCAGATGGTCGAGATTGCCAAGGCCGTGTCCTACGACTCCGACATCCTGATCATGGATGAACCGACGTCGGCTATTACCGAGAAGGAAGTGGCCCACCTGTTTTCGATCATTGCCGACCTCAAGGCCCAGGGCAAAGGCATCGTCTACATCACGCATAAAATGAACGAAGTGTTTGCCATCGCCGATGAAGTGGCGGTGTTTCGTGACGGCCACTATATCGGCCTGCAACGCGCCGACAGCATGAACAGCGACAGCCTGATCTCGATGATGGTCGGCCGTGAACTGAGCCAGTTGTTCCCGGTGCGCGAGACGCCGATCGGCGACCTGCTGCTGTCGGTCCGCGACCTGCGCCTGGACGGTGTGTTCAAGGACGTCTCCTTTGACCTGCATGCCGGCGAGATCCTCGGCATCGCCGGGTTGATGGGCTCGGGCCGCACCAACGTGGCGGAAACCATTTTCGGCATCACCCCAAGCGACGGCGGGCAGATTGAACTGGACGGCAAGGCGGTGCGTATCAGCGACCCGCACATGGCCATCGAGAAAGGCTTTGCGCTGCTGACCGAGGACCGCAAGCTCAGCGGCCTGTTCCCGTGCCTGTCGGTGCTGGAAAACATGGAGATGGCCGTGCTGCCGCATTACTCGGGTAACGGCTTTATCCAGCAGAAAGCCCTGCGTGCGCTGTGCGAAGACATGTGCAAGAAGCTGCGGGTGAAAACCCCGTCCCTTGAACAGTGCATCGACACCTTGTCCGGCGGCAACCAGCAGAAGGCGTTGCTGGCGCGCTGGCTGATGACCAACCCGCGCCTGCTGATCCTCGATGAACCCACGCGGGGCATCGACGTGGGCGCCAAGGCCGAGATCTATCGCTTGATCTCGTTCCTGGCCAGCGAAGGCATGGCGGTGATCATGATTTCCTCCGAGCTGCCCGAAGTGCTGGGCATGAGCGACCGGGTCATGGTGATGCACGAAGGCGAATTGATGGGCACCTTGGATCGCAGCGAAGCGACCCAGGAAAAAGTCATGCAGTTGGCCTCCGGGATGACGGCAGTCCACTGACGTACAGAATAAAAAAGGTGATTGGCTATGAACGCAATAACGGATAACAAACCGGCGACGGTGCCAACCAAGAGTCGTCGACGCATGCCCACCGAGCTGAGCATCTTCCTGGTGCTGATCGGTATCGGCCTGGTGTTTGAATTGTTCGGCTGGATCGTGCGTGACCAGAGCTTCCTGATGAACTCCCAGCGCCTGGTGCTGATGATCCTGCAGGTGTCGATCATCGGGCTGCTGGCTATCGGCGTGACGCAGGTGATCATCACCACCGGTATCGACCTGTCCTCCGGCTCGGTGCTGGCATTGTCGGCGATGATCGCCGCCAGTTTGGCGCAGACGTCCGATTTTTCCCGGGCGGTATTCCCGAGCCTGACCGACTTGCCGGTGTGGATCCCGGTGGCCATGGGGCTGGGTGTGGGGCTGTTGGCGGGTGCGATCAATGGCAGCATCATCGCCGTTACCGGTATCCCACCGTTTATCGCCACCTTGGGCATGATGGTTTCGGCGCGCGGCCTGGCACGTTATTACACCGAAGGCCAGCCGGTGAGTATGCTGTCGGACTCGTACACGGCCATCGGCCATGGCGCGATGCCGGTGATCATCTTCCTGGTGGTGGCGGTGATCTTCCACATCGCCTTGCGCTACACCAAGTACGGCAAGTATACCTACGCCATCGGCGGCAACATGCAGGCGGCGCGGACGTCGGGGATCAACGTCAAGCGTCATCTGATCATCGTCTACAGCATCGCCGGCTTGCTCGCAGGTTTGGCCGGTGTAGTGGCCTCGGCTCGCGCTGCGACGGGTCAGGCCGGCATGGGCATGTCCTATGAGCTGGATGCGATTGCTGCGGCGGTGATCGGCGGCACCAGCCTGGCGGGCGGGGTAGGGCGCATCACCGGCACCGTGATCGGCGCGCTGATCCTCGGGGTGATGGCCAGCGGGTTTACCTTTGTCGGGGTGGACGCGTATATCCAGGACATCATCAAGGGCCTGATCATTGTGGTCGCAGTGGTGATTGACCAGTATCGCAACAAGCGCAAGCTCAAACGCTGAGATCGTCTTACGGCCAACACCAATCAAATGTGGGCGCTGGCTTGCCTGCGATTGCATCCACTCGGTAGCCCTGACGGACCGAGTCGCCTGCATCGCGGGCAAGCCCAACGCCCACACTTGATCTTTATCAGGCCGTTCTAACCGTTTGTCTTCTATATAGCTCCACAACACTGAATTTCTTGCTATAAACGCACTCCGATAACCATTCGCCAAGCCCGTCCTGGTGCCTTTTGGGGTTATCTCGGAAAAATTGCCTGTCATTTCAGTTGCTGCGCCCTCAAGTCGGCCTTAGACTGCCGCCCCTCGTAAATTGAGTGCCGGGTGGCGCTTGAAATGGACGGCGCCTTTCCGAGACCTGCAGAGGCCGACCGGAACGCTCCCTTATTCGCCTTAATGCACGTATTTTTTATAGAGAAATCAATGACAAAGGAAAAGTTGCTGGCCATGCCGGCGGATGACTACATGAATGCCGAACAGCACGCTTTTTTCGAGAAGTTGCTGCAAGACATGAAAGTGGAACACCACGAGCGCATCGAACAGAACCGCATCGCCATTGAAAGCCTGGACACCCCGGCTGACCCGGCTGACGCCGCTTCCGTGGAAGAAGAGCGCACCTGGCTGGTCAATGCCATCGACCGCGACCAGCGCATGCTGCCGCAACTTGAGCGTGCACTGGAACGCATCAAGGAAGATTCTTTTGGCTGGTGCGATGACAGCGGCGAGCCTATTGGCCTCAAGCGCCTGCTGATCAGCCCAACCACCAAATACTGCATCGAAGCGCAAGAGCGCCACGAGCAGATCGACAAGCATCAGCGCCAAGCCTGATGCGGTGAAGCTGGGGGATCGCCACGCCGTTCCCCCAGGGAAAAACCCCGTTACACCCCGTCCATTGATCTGCTGCAAGCTACCCCACTAAAGGCCCATGGATAATGGCCCGATAGTGGCGTTTAATGCAGTGACAATAACGACAAGCAGTGGGGTGGCGAAGATGGCTGGAGACGGATCTCTGATGGGCGCAGCAGTGCCACCGCAACCGGTGGTGCGCGGCTTGCCCGGCTGGTTCACGCAGCTGATGCAGAGCGTCGCCCTGGTGTTGCTACTGCTGGGCCTGGCGTTTGCCAGCCTGCCGCTGTACCTCTGCCTGCCACTGGCCTTGCTGGTGATCTGGCTGCCTCAGCTGAAACGCCGCACGCCGGTTATTGCGTCTGCCGAGGCCGTCGATGCCATTGGCGAGCTGACTCGCGACCTGTCCCACACCACCAGCCATAACGCATTGTCCGCTGCCGGCGTGGCCTATTCGGTCAAGCAACTGGCCGCCCGGTTGCAGTCGCAGTTGAGCGCCGCCAAGCAGATTGTCAGCAGTGCCGAAGTGATGATTGGCACCGAAAAGATCACCTCCCAACTCAGTCGTGAGGCTCTGGAAGCCGCGAGCCAAGCCCATCAGCGCAGCACCGAGGGCCGCGAAGTGCTGGCCCAATCAATTACCCGCATGCACCAACTCAGCCAGCGCGCCAACGCGAGCCGTGAACTGATCGAAGCCTTGAGCCAGCGCAGTGAAGAAATCCAGCGGGTGACCCTGGTGATCCAGTCCATCGCCAGCCAGACCAACTTGCTGGCACTCAATGCGGCCATTGAAGCGGCGCGGGCCGGTGAACACGGTCGTGGCTTCGCGGTGGTCGCGGATGAAGTGCGCGGGCTGGCCGGCCGCACGGCCACGGCCACCGATGAAGTGGGCGTGATGGTGGCGGATATCCAGCAACGTACCGCCCAGGTGGTGGAGCAGATTCGCCAGCTTTCGGCGGACCTGCACACTGGCGTCGAGCAGGTGGAGCACGCTGGCGAGCAGTTGCAAAGTATCGCAACGCTGGCGGCGGGTGTGGAAGGCCAGGTGAATGAAATCGCCCAGGGCACCGACACCAATCGTACCCAGCTCGACAGCCTGTTCCATGCCGTGGAACAGATGCGCAGCGACCTGGCCGTCAGTGACCAGCAAACCCGTCAACTGGCCGATGCCGCCGTGCAGATGGAAGGCCAGGCCGAAACCATCAGCGAGCGCCTGGCGGCAGTCGGGCTGGATGACTACCACCAGCGCATCTACGACCTAGCCCGCGAAGGTGCGAGCCGGATTGCCGCGCAATTCGAAGCCGATGTGCAACAGAACCGCATCAGCCTGGATGACCTGTTCGACCGCAGCTACACGCCGATTGCCAACACCAGCCCGAGCAAGTACCACACCCGGTTTGACGGCTACACCGACCAGGTGCTGCCGGCGATCCAGGAGGCGCTGTTGCCACGGCATGAAGGGTTGGTGTTCGCCATCGCCTGCACGCCGCAGGGCTATGTGCCGACGCACAACAAAGCGTTTTCCCAGGCGCTGACCGGCGATATCCAGGTGGATGCGGTGCAAAACCGCACCAAGCGCAAGTTCGAAGACCGCACCGGAATCCGCTGTGGCAGCCATCAACAGGCAGTTCTGCTGCAAACCTATACCCGCGACACCGGGGAGCTGATGCACGATCTGTCGGTGCCGATCATGGTCAAGGGCCGGCATTGGGGTGGTTTGCGCCTGGGCTATAAACCCGAGGCTGTGAGGCGCTGACGTAAATTAGGCTTTTCCGGAATGGGCATAGGTATCGACACATATCGTAGTGAGCGGGCTTGTCCCGCGCTGGGTGGCGAAGCCGCCCCAATAAAGACATCGCCGAGTTCCAGATAGAACTAGGTCGCTTGGTTTGGGGCGGCTTCGCCACCCAGCGCGGGGCAAGCCCGCTCACTACAGGGAGATTTTTCAGCCTTTGAACGTTGTGTAGATATCTACCGTCAGTGCGGTTGATGCAGGCGTTGGTTGAGTTCGTCCACCGCGATCGCCCATTCGGCGTCTTCGCGCAGCTCTTCCTTGAGAAAACCTGCCTGTTGTGCGGACCAGAAAGGCGCATCGATCAACTTCACGTCGTCAGGCAAAGGGTGCGCGGCGATAAAGGCGTCGATAGCGTCCGGGGTTGAATCCAGGCCCAATTGTTCAAACAGGGTTTCAAGGGTGGGGATTGGCGCGTCCATTTTCGTTCTCCATGCAGGGTGGTCGTTATGCATGGGAGGGTTGTGGCGCGGTAGAGTTCTATCGGATGTCAGGAATTCAGGGCCCCGGCATCCACAGCGTTCTTTAACGCCTTGGCGGCGTCCTTTGCGGCGATGGCGGCGGCGTCGGCGGTTTTGAACCAGCGGTCTTTTTCCACCTGGTGTGTGGTGACAGTGGTCAGCGGTGGCTTGGCCCGCATGACAATCACTGCTTGAAATTCACCGTCTACCTCCCTTGCGTCGCCATGGATGAAAAATTCGCCGATATCAAATTCCGTCACGTAGAGCCTTCCCTTGGAGATAACTGCACTGGAGAAACCTGGCCCGCGGGGCACAAACTTCAGTGGACGTGCCAGTATGGCAGTTGTTGCGGGTCGGCGGCGCAGTTAAGTTACCCGGCGGACGAAACGATTGCGCTGTGGGAGGCCTGCAACAGGGCCTCAAGTTTCTTGGCCAGCTCACAGGCCTTGACATGATCGCTGCGAAAGCCTTTGATTCGACCGCTGAGCACTTCACGGATGTGGAAGAAGTTTCTGCCGGCGGGTACGACTTGGTAGAGAACCGAATCCGAGTACCCACCAAAGCCGTTCAAACGGTAGAATTGAGCGCTGTCCTGACAGGATGAACGGGTGTGCGAAGACATAGCGCTGTAGGGTGATCGTTGCATGGCCTGCTCCTTTCGATCTAGCCGGATGACGTTATTGCAGCGTTTTGAGTGGTTTTGATCCTTGCTGCTGTTTTAGTATTGTTGTCGCTGGCCCGCGCACGGTTCCATGACAGTGTGTTTATTTGTGTTTGCGTGTCGGAAAACTGCATTTTTAATCAGGTTATTCTCTGAAGTTGGTCGGCGCGTATTCTCGTGCCGTGGAACCTGTGATCTCCTGTGGTGCCTGATGACCTCGCACAAGGTCTATCGCATACGTGCGCACTCGTCTTACGGCGCGATGGCGGGATTATCTTCAGTTTTTTTCAAAGAATGAGTGATGTGGTCGTGCCGTGATGGCCGTTTTTTTGTGCTGCCCGCTCTGGCGGACAGCGCTCTTTTCGATGTGGGGGCGTTTCCTTGGCAGTCAGTAATCTGGATATGCACGCGTTATTCGTGCTGGGTGATTTGCGCGCAAAGTTGGTTAAACAGTTTCAATCCCGTTTCGTTTACATCACCGAGCAGACGCCGGAAGGCATCTACATCGCCGAAATCGACACCGAAGCGGCGATGGTGGTGGATGACAAGCCCCGCCTGGAACTCAAAGTCGGTGACCATTTCCGCGCGGCGGTGTTGCCGAGTCGTGAAGGCGGCAAGTTCGAGTTGAAGTTTCGCGACATCAAGTTGACCGTCTATGGCTTGGGCGAATACGCCTTTGTGTCTTCAGCCGAAGGCCAGGGCATTGTGTTCAAGGAAGGCCACAGCGTGATGCTGGTATTTGCCGCCACCGAGCAACTGCAGGAAGGCCTGACCAAAACCCTGAAGGCCGTGACCGGCAAGGCCGCCAAATGGCGCAAGGGTGAACTGGTGACGTTCAAGGCCAGTGAATAATCAGTAAAAACAGCGAACCCCCGTTATCTCCCGGAACCTCTACTACAGTTGAGTTGACTTAATTGTTCAGAGGCTTCGCGCATACGCAGCAAAGCCGTCCGCCATTGGCTGCGATATCGCGAGGTGCGAAGGCATGAAAGGATTGAGAACACTGTTGGCAGCATCCCTGACGACCCTGGCACTGTCAGCGACGACGTTGCCGGTTTCAGCGGCCCAGGCACCGATCCATTTTGCTGACTTGAACTGGGAAAGCGGCAGTCTGATCACTGAAGTGTTGCGGGTGATTGTCGAGAAGGGCTACGACCTGCCCACCGACACCTTGCCGGGCACCACCATCACCCTGGAAACCGCCCTGGCGAAGAACGACATCCAGGTGATCGGCGAAGAATGGGCCGGCCGCAGCCCGGTGTGGGTCAAGGCTGAGGCCGAAGGCAAGGTGGTAGGCCTGGGCGATACCGTCAAAGGCGCAACCGAAGGCTGGTGGGTGCCGGAATACGTGGTCAAGGGTGACCCTGCCAAAGGCATCAAGCCCCTCGCACCCGAGCTCAAGAGCGTGAAGGACCTGGCGCGCTACAAGGACGTGTTCAAGGACCCCGAATCCCCAGGCAAAGGGCGCTTTCTCAACAGCCCGATCGGCTGGACCTCGGAAGTGGTCAACAAACAGAAGCTCAAGGCCTACGGCCTGGATGACAGCTACGTGAACTTCCGCAGCGGTTCGGGCGCGGCACTGGATGCCGAGATTGCCTCGTCGATCCGGCGTGGCAAGCCGGTGCTGTTCTACTACTGGTCGCCGACGCCGCTGATGGGACGCTACAAGCTGATCCAGCTGGAAGAACCGCCGTTTGATGCCGAGGCGTGGAAGACCCTGACGGATGCAGATAACCCTGATCCGAAGCCGACGCGGTCGTTGGCGTCGAAGTTGAGTATCGGCGTTTCTACGCCGTTCCAGAAGGAACATCCGCAGATTGCTGAGTTCTTTGAAAAGGTCGAGTTTCCGATTGAACCGCTGAATAAAGCCTTGGCGACCATGAGCGAAAATCACACCGCGCCACGTGAGGTGGCCCAGGCGTTTCTCAAGGAACATCCCGAGGTGTGGAAGGCGTGGTTGACCGAGGATGTGGCGCAGAAGGTTGAAGCCAGCCTGAAATAACCACGGATCTTTCAANTGCAGATCAAGTGTGGGAGGGGGCTTGCTCCCGATTGCAGCGTCTTAGTCACGGCATGGTTGACTGATTCACCGCTATCGGGAGCAAGCCCCC
>NZ_LKEG01000041.1:238415-246075 GCF_001645105.1 Pseudomonas marginalis | reverse complement strand
AGCCTGAAATAACCACGGATCTTTCCGTTCAATGCAGATCAAGTGTGGGAGGGGGCTTGCTCCCGATTGCAGCGTCTTAGTCATGGCATGGTTGACTGATTCACCGCCATCGGGAGNAGCCCCCTCCCACATTCAGGTGCATTCCAAGATTAGAACCGGGTCTGGCGCAGAAGGTTGAAGCCAGCCTGAAATAACCACGGCTCTTTCAGTTCAATGCAGATCAAGTGTGGGAGGGGGCTTGCTCCCGATTGCAGCGTCTTAGTCACGGCATGGTTGATTGATTCACCGCTATCGGGAGCAAGCCCCTCCCACATTCAGTTGCATTCCAAGATTAGAACCGGGTCTGTACCGCCAACTCAAAGGTTCGTGGCGAGCCCAAGTAATACGCCGGCGACACATGCGCAAACTCGGCATACACCTCATTGGTCAAGTTGCGCACCCGGCCCGTCACCGAGGTGTGCGAGTCCACCTTATAGCGCAGGAACGTTCCGAACAGCGTGTAGGCTGGTACCGTCTGGGTGTTGGCATTGTCCGCATACACCTCGGCCACATACCGCGCATCCACGCCACCTTGCCAGTCCTCGGCAAAATCATACGTCAGCCACAGGTTGCCCACGCGCTTGGGCACGTTGGTGGGCGTGTTGCCTTTGCGTGAGACTACCGCGCCGCTGGCGATTTTCTCATTGAAGTCATCGTATTCGGCGTCAACCGAGGCGAAGTTGCCTTCCGCCAGCAGCCTGGGCGTGATGCGCAGTGAACTCGCCAACTCGATGCCCCTGGAAGACTGCGCGCCGACCGGGATGCTGTTGGTGGGATCCAGCGGATCGGTCACGGCAAAGTCCTTGCGCTCGATCTTGTAGGCCGCCACGGTGGCCGAGCCACGGCCGTCCAGGTAGTCGAACTTACTGCCCACTTCCCACTGTTTGCCCGTCGAGACCTCAAACACTTGCGTGGTGGTCGTCGGTTGCTCAGCGGCGGTGCTGTATTGCACATACACATTGGCCGAGGGGATGAACTGATAGGTCAGGCCCACGCGGCCGGTCACCGGTTCCCAGCGGCGTTTGAAGTGGCGGGGGTTGGTGGCGGTTATCGCCCGGTGATTGGTGACGTCCAGGTCGATGGCGTCATACCGCAAGCCGGTCAGCAGCGACAGTTTATCGGTGAGGCCCAGACGGTTCTCCACGAACAATGCCTGGGTGGTGACTTCGTTGGTCTTGTCCTTGCCGAAGTTCTCTCGGGTTCGCGGGATGTCATAGAAGTGGCCGGGATCGAAGTTGTTCGGGTCTACCACGCTGTTGCCTGGCACATTCAGTGGGGTGTTGGTGGTGCTGTTGACCTTGTACTCGAAACCGCCGGACCAGGTGGTCGAGAGGCCGAAAATGTGGTCCTCGTGGCGCCACTCGAACTGGTTGCCGTTTTGTTCGCCCTGATGGCGCACCTGATAGGCCGTCGAGCGGTTTACCGCGCTGTTGTCGGCGTTGTACTGGTAGGTCTCCAGGTTGCGGTAATCGCGCTGGCTGTCCAAATGGTAGAGGGTGTTTTTCAGCGTGGTGCTGTCGTTGAGGCGGTAGTCGATGATCGACCGCACCCATAGCGTGCGCTGTTCGTAGCGGCCGTCGGCGACGTTGTAGTTATTGAAGCGGTTGCGCTTGTCGATCTTCAGTTCGCCGACCTTGGGGTTGAGCACCGGCGTGCCCCAGTAGGGGCTGTCTTCATGCTCGTCCTGGTATTCCAGCGCCAGGGTGTGGGACAGGTTCGGGGTGAGATCGCTGAGCAAGGAAAACGCCAGGCTCCAGGCGTCGCGCTGGTCGCGGTCGATGTAGCTGTGGTTGGTGTTGCGGCTTACATCCAGGCGAGCGTAGTGCTGCACCTCGGCGCCGGGGTCGGTCAGGGCATGATTGACACCGAAGGCCATGCCGGCGGTGTCATAACTGCCGTAAGTGAGTTGCCCTTCGGCAGCCTGTTCCTCACGGGTGGCCAGCTTGGTCACGTAGTTGAGCGAGCCGCCCACTGAGCCTGCGCCGTTGATCAGCGAGGAGGGGCCGCCCACCAGCTCCACCCGGTCATAGATCCACGCATCCACCGGTCGTGCCAGGCCGGTGGCGACGTTGATGCCGTTGAACATCTGGGTGATCTGGCTGCTGGTAAAGCCCCGGTAGGAGACAAACCCGCCAAATCCCGGTGGAGCGCTGGCGTTGACGCCGGGCAAGGTATTGGCCGCATCGCGGAAAGTCTTGGCGCCGTGGCGCTCGATGTCATTGCGAGTGGCGATGGCCACTGACGCCGGGGTTTCCCGCACGCTCAAGCCCAACCGCGACGCCGCGCCGCTGGATTGGTCCAAAGCCAAACCGGGCTCGGCGGCTTGTTCGCCATCGATGGTCGTCGGGGCCAACTCAAGGGCCCAGGCGCAGACAGGCAGGCAGCCGAACAGGCCCGCCAACAGGGGTAGATGTTTCATGGTTGAATCCTGAAAAACTTGGCTTGAAAGCAACGCACAGCCATCCGTATTTCCTGGCGGAAACGGTGCTCAGTGCAGATCAGAAAGCGAAGGACTCAGGCGAAGGCAGGCGGCGCGCGCGGGTGGGCCGTGGGCCAGGTGAAGCGGGCAGGGATGTCAGCAGCCAGGACTACGGCAGGCGGGGGGGCATGAGGCTGTGGCAACACCGCCACATTCAGGCTGGAACTCAGCGCAGGGCCCATGCCGCCGGTGGAACACAGCGGACAACCAAACGCCTTGGACAGCGTAGGCAAATTCTCTTCAGGGGCATTGGACGGCGTGGGCGCCTGGGTGCGCGGGTCTACCGTACAAAACTGACCGCCGATGCCATTGAGCTGCATCCCGACCATCTGCCCATGACCGATGCTGCAGGCGAACACATTGAACAGGACGCAGCAGTAAAGCATCCAGGCAATGAGCGAGCGATCGGCACGGGCAAGTTTCATGGGGCGGCACTTTACCATCAGCCGCCGACGAAATGCCTGCAGAAAATCTCAGGGCGACTATTCTGTTTCGCACCTTTCAGGGAGAGCCAGCCATGAGCTTTGTTGTCGCACGATGGATTGTCGGCGTTTTTACCTGCATCAGCATGGTCCACCTCTACTGGGCCGCCGGCGGCAAACTCGGCAGCCTCGCCGCCATCCCCCAACTGCCCGGCGAATTCGCCAGCGGCCCAAAGCCAGCGTTCAAGCCCTCGGCGCTGGGGACGTTCCTGGTGGCGATGGGGCTGGTGGCGATTGCGCTTTTGGTGTGCCTGCGAGCTGGACTGTACTTCTCGGCGGTGTCCCATGGTGCGCTGCAGTGGGGGATCAGCGCGATTGCCGTGGTGATGTTTGCGCGGGCGATTGGGGATTCGGAGTTGGTGGGGTTTTTCAAGAAGGTGGGTGGGTCGCGGTTTGCGAGGTGGGATACGTATTTTTATTCGCCATTGTGTTTGGTGTTGGGGGTGGGGTTGTTGGTGGTGGCGTGGGGGTGAGGGCCTGATTGCTTGTCAGGATGTGCAGTCAATGTGCTTGCAAAGCAGGTCACCGTCGCTCGATCAATGAGTAATGTGACTTCTTCCTCTATCAGTTCACTGACTGCTACTACCTGAGATTCTTTGATGTTAGTTGATGTGAGGTTTGATAGTCATTTTAAATTTGTTTTGAATGGTTGAGTATGAATTAGAAAAAGAAAAATAATCCGGTGTTATTATTGATTGCGACGCTGTTTAGGTGGATTAGCTCTCTTAATGTTGCTGAGTTTTTGATTGCAAAAAAATCTTTAAGTATGGCTAGGGATATATGCAGGTCTTCAGACGTATCAATGGACTCGTCTTCGTAGTCATCAATTATCTTGCCAGTCGCTTTGTTTATAGCTTCCAGCACGCCAGACTCCAGAAGTTCGCGGTGATCTTCGTCAGAGAGGAAGAGTATTTCAAATAATAAGTCTGGGCAGTCATCTGTATCCAGTAATTTCATGGCTTCTGGGGTGAGCGGTACGCAGATGACTGATCGTGCTAACTTTTTGTTAGGTGATTTAGGGATCTCTAACTGAATTGTGTGTTGCTGTTGTGATCCTGTAAATGGTTTTTTGTTGTGTGTCATACTGGATTTCCATATTGGGTTGTTAGTCTTAATTGTATTCAATATATGAGGTTGTCAGCTTTGATGTGGTTTAGGTAGATGCTTTGACTTGCGACAAGGTTTGTGGTCATCATTTTTGTCCGTTCAACGTTTTGTTTCAATGCGTTTATGTTGAACTTGCGCAGTCGTGGTAATCCAAGTGGATTAAGAACGTTAGGTTGCGATCCGTTAACCAAAATGGATATCCAATTGTTTCCCTTATAAGGTACGCAAAATCATTCGGATTTTTGAGTTCCCATGCTCTGTGGTCAGTATCAAAAACCAATAGGACTAAATGTGTACTTTTTATACTGCCTGCTATTTCTTGCCAAAAACTTGAGCTGTATTGGCTACTGCTCTCGTGGAAAAGCATAGGGTCCAGAATGGTGTTTTCGAACTTGAAGAATTTCTTGTGAGTGATTTTATTAAATTATTTATGTCTTTCGCAGTCAGCTTTTTGTTTTTGATATTTAATGCGTTGAGTGTTTCGTCTATTTCTTCTTCTAGATAATTTATCAAGGGGTACCTGGTTTTGAATGAAAGCTAGAGGTGCGGAGTTTTTTTGCCGAACTTTTTTTCGTATTGCCTGGCATGAATAAACCTTAATCTTTAGTGTTATGCTGGTTTCCAGAATTTTAATTCTTGCATGTGCCGCTCTAAGTCATCCATATCGTCGTCGCCCAAAGTTGTATCAAATCCTGCAGTGATTAGTCCTCTCACCTTAGCAAGTCTTGATGTGATTCGAGCGTTGTCAATAAAATCAGTTGTGGCGCGCTGATACTCCTCAGAAGGCCTGTCAATATAGTAAGTGCCCATTTTTCGTAGTGAAACCAGTATGAATTCGATCTCTGTCAGCGCCTCTAAAGCATCTTCCCCAGAGATTGTTATTTTTTTGTTTGTATTCAACATTTTACTTTCTCCTAACGAAAGTAGGGTTTATTAATTTTAGATTCCCCCAAATTGTAAGCTCGATCGAACCGTATCTTGGGTTTCTCTTCTCTTCCAGCATGTGTTTCGGAACGTCAGTTTCTACGTAGTCTCTTCCCCGGCTTACATCGACCTGATAGCGCTTTTGTACATCAGCAGCGCTTAAGATCTTACTTCTTGCTCGCTCCACGTAAACCCTGTTGTTATCAAGTGCTAAAATTTCCCCATCTTGCTCTATTCCGTTCAGCCCCTTCCTATTGGTGTAGTGTCTAACCCTGACGATCTCTCCCTGAGAGTATGGCAGGGTTGGCTCGTCTTGATTGGAGTTAGCACTTATCTTCGGACTTTTAGCATCGACAGATGGCTTGCATCCTTCTCCACCGGGACAAGTGTTCAAACCCAGCGGATCAACCCATCCGGTAGGGTTGGGCACGTACTGGTACGCATTGATCCCACCCGCCAGCTTCACCGGGTCCGGCGTCAGGTACCGACCAATATCCGGATTGTAGTAGCGATGGCGGTTGTAGTGCAGCCCGCTTTCTCGATCGAAGTATTGGCCCTGGAAGCGTAGCGGGTTGTCGATTTTCCCTATGTCGAGCCGGGTGATTTCGCCGTACGCACGGTAGTGCGCGGACCAGACAATTTCTCCTTCGGTGTCGGTGAGTTCTTGTGGGGTGCCGAGGTGGTCAAGTTGGTAGTGGTAGACCTTGGTTTCTTTTGGGCCGAATCCTTCCAGTAGAGCCAGTGGACGAAAGCTGTCCGGTTCATAGAGGTAGCTGCGGTGACGGTCCGCGTGGTGCTCGGCGATCAGTTTGTCGCCTTGCCAGAAGAACTCGGTGGTTACGTCGTCGACGGTTTTGCTGATACGCCGCCCAAACGGGTCGTAGCGGTAGCTGGCGGTTTGGCCGTTGGGTTGGGTGATGCCGATCAGCCGATGCTGACAGTCGTAGCGGTACTCGGTGACGAGTGCGTGGCCTTTGCCGCGGCGTTCGCGGATGAGGTTGCCGAAGGCGTCGTAGTCGTAATGGTGGTCGCCTTGGATCATCAGGCGGTTGCCGGCGACGATGTCGGGGCCCGGCCGGTCTTGCATGAGCAGGTTGCCGGCGGGGTCGTGGCCGAAGCGTTCTTGCTCGCCTTGGGAATGGTCGGCGCGGGTGAGGCGGCTTAGTGGGTCGTAGTGGTAGTGGTGCTCGCCTTTGCGGGTGTCGAGCAGGCGGGTGAGGTTGCCGGATTTGTCGTAGTCGTAATGGCGTTGGTAGAGGGTGTACTCCTGTTGGGTGACGGCGTGGGCGTGCAAGCGTTGCTGGTCGTCATAGTGGTAGTGGCTGATCAGTTGGCCTTGTTGGCGTTGGTGTTCCTGGCCGGCTTTGTAGAGATGCGAAGTGAGGATCTCGCCGTTCAGTTCGACGGTGGCCAGGTGGCCGCCTTTGTCGTGGTTGAAGGTGAGGCGGTTGTTGTCGGGCAGGCGCAGGTTTGTTAGTTGGCCGCAGGCGTCGTAGCCGTAGCGCAGGGTTCCCCAGCCTTGGTGTTCGGCGGCGAGGCGGTTTTGGGCGTCGTATTCGTAAGCCAGGGCCCAATGGCCATCTTCGACGCTGAGGAGGTTGCCCTGGCGGTCGTAGGCATAGTCGACGGCACCACCATCAGGCAGGGTTTTTCTTACGAGTCGACCGGCATGGTCGCGCTCGTAGCGGGTAACCTGCTGACTGCCGTCATCANNTAGGTCTCGCCAACCTCGTTTTCGATTTCGGTCAGCAACAAACGCACGTTGTCGTAGCGGTAGTTGACCTGGCTGCCATCGGCATTGATGCGGCGGCTGATCAGGTGCAGGCCGTCGGCGTATTCGTAGCGGGTGACGTTCCCCAGTTCATCGCGTTCGGAAGTGATTTTTCCGTAGGGGTTGTAGCTGTATTCCCTGAGCGCACCGCCCGGCAGCACAACGCCAATCAACCGCCCAACACTGTCCCATTGGTACTGGGTCAGCGCCCCATGTTCATCCTCCCGGGCCACCTGCCGGCCAAGANNNNTCGTCATAGCGATAACGCTTGATCCNCACCATTCGGCAACTGCTCTTCAAGCAACTGCCCACGCTCATTCCAAACCAACTTCTGACAGCTGTGATCCGGATACCAAACCTGCGTCAGTTGCCCGTATTTGTTGTAGCTGTAGGCAGTCGAATTTCCGTCAGGATCGGTCCTGCGAATGACATCGCCCTGATCACTCCGCTCATACTTCCAAACCGCTTCACCACGCCGCACAACCCGTACGAACCCATTGTCATGCTCGTAGGTCGTCGGCTCATCCTCCCCCGGAAACAACGCCACCAAGCGTCCAGCGTCGTCGTACTGATACGCCGTCACCGCCCCCAGCGGGTCCTGCTCAACCGTCAGCCGGCCTTTTTCATCGTAGGATTTAAAGTGCTCGGCACCGTCCGGATCCACCCGCTGCACCAGCCGCGCCCGCTGATCATGCACGTAGACTTCTTGGCTGCCGTCGGCGTTAAACACCGTGACCTGCCCGTTGTCATCCCAGGCATACCGCGTGTCCATCTGCGAAAAGCTGGCCCAATGCCGCACACACCTCGCCGCCTTGCCAGCCCGTTCCCACTCCCAAAAGAAGNCTCGCCCCACCGGCC
>NZ_LKEG01000041.1:141622-238407 GCF_001645105.1 Pseudomonas marginalis | reverse complement strand
AAACCACGCTCAAGAATGACGTGCTGTTCGTCGTACCGATAAACCTCGCGTTCACCGACAGCATTGGTCGCAGAAACCAGTCGCCCAGCACCGTCATACGCGTAGGAAACAACGTTCTGTTCCGTTACCCAGACAAAAGGCTCAAGACCCGTGGCCCGATGGATCTGATAATCCACCGCCACGATCCGCCCCGACGCATAACGCAAAAACAACGAACGCCCGACACCGTTATCCAGCCGCTCAATCTGCCCCAGATAATTGCGGGAAATGCGCAACCGGTTGTCATACGCATCGCTGATCGCCGTCAGCACACCGTCGCGAAAGTGGTAGAACCGTGACGCCTGCGCCAGCACCAACTCATCGGGGACAGCACCCAGATAAATCGCCGCTTCCGCCAAACTATTGGTAATCGCAGGCCGAGAAACCGTAGGCAAGGGCAGGGCAGTCGACCGATTTTCATGATCGGTCCACACCACCGAATCACCGGAAACACTCAGCCGATGCGCCAGCGAGTGACTCCAACCAAACCCCAACCCACAATCCATTTCCACCGCACTGGTGCGGTACAAGCGCGTCCACTCAAACGGCAACACCCCGCCCAACGCCCCATCGGTCAGCGTCAGCAGTTCCTCGCCGGTGACCATCGACACCGGGCAACCGTTAGTGGCTGTTTTGTCGGAAGAGGCAGCCGCATCCCCGTTGGGATTGCGAGCAGCAGCCGGCACATCATCCACAGGCTCTTTCTGCTTCAGCACCGCGTTCTGCCGCGCCTTCCAGCGCATCTGCATCGTGCCTTGCTTGAGCGCGCCGACCACCCCGCGAACCGCGACCGCCTTATAGCGATCCATGGCCTGCATGAACTTTGTCAGAATCGCCAAAAGACCCTTAACAAAGCTCACCGCTGCATCAAGAATCTGCGCCCCATACTTGACCAACCGCAGACTCAAATACGCCACACCCGCCGCCGGCAAGGCGATGGTCAACACCACGCCAATCACCAAGTCGATCAGCAGCGACACCACAAACCCAGCCGCCACTTTCGCTATTTCACTGGGTGGCAATGCATCCAACCAGATCATCGCCGTGCGCAACATCAGGTACAGCGCTGCCTCGTCACTGGCCAGCAACATGGCCTTTTCCATGACCTTGGGCGCATCGGTGGCGATCTGCGCCAACTTGGCCGCTTCGGTGCCCAACTGCTCGACGTACTTCAGCGGGTCTTCAAGAATCGCCTGCACCAGCTTGATGCTGTCCCACACATCACGAATCGCCGCCCAACTGCCCGCCAACAGGCCGCTGCCAATTGCACTGGCGGTTGAGCGTTCCCAGTGCGGTTTGAAGCCAGACCACTGCTCCCGAAGCCACCGCTCCAGATCCCCGGTCAGCCCGGCGTAAGAGGCAAACAGCGCGTCGACCTGTTCCTCGGACACCCCGCCCTGCACCCGCACCTGATAGCGCTCGCCCGCCGCGCAGTGGTGCGAGCCCTTGCCCTGTTCATCCAGCATGATCACGGTGGAACTGCCATCATCCAGCCCGATGACCTCGACCGGGATATTGCCAATCGGCACGTCATACACCGACTCGAACAGGCTCTCGATCTTCAGCTCGCCGCCCACCGGGCAGCGGGTCACGGTCGAAAAGTCAGCATCGGAAAGGCTCACCGATTGCTGCGCATCCCCCACCCGCAACACCCGGTCCATCCCCAACAACGACGGCATGTCCAGCCCATGGCTCACGGCGTCCAGCGCACGCGAATACCACGCGCCCATCTGCTGGCGATAAATCACCAGGCTTTGATGAAAGCCGTCCAGTTCATGTTCGATCAGGGCAATGTGGGAAGCGTGGGTCATCCGTGACGTCTCGACAGAGGGCAAGGCGTCGGAGCATGCCGCAGCAAAAAGCGGCTGGATGAACGGTTGAGAAATTCAGAAAAGGCCGACTACACAGCGGGAAAATCCGCGAGAAACCCAGCTAAACGGCTACACAAAAAAGCGATAAACCTGATTGCATTCGCACGTCTCAAATAAAAATCGCTCTCATCCTTGCCCGATTTCCCGACATGGCCGTCATGGTTAATAGAACCTCCCTTACGCAGGATTTCCCATGTCGCGTCTCGCTCGTCCCTTGCATCCACTGGCCCTGTCAGTGGCGATGGCTTTTGCCGCCGTGCCGTTGCTCACCGTCCAGTCCTCCTTCGCCGAAGAGAGCAGTAGCACCGTGCGCAGCTTCTCGATTCCTGCCGGTGACTTGAGCCAGGCGCTCAATAGCCTGGTCGAGCAGGCGGGGTTGGTACTGGCATTCGATGCAAGCTTGACCCGGGGCAAGCGCAGCAAGGGATTGAGCGGTCCATACGACACCGATGTGGCGCTGAACCAGTTGCTCACCGGCAGCGGTTTGCAAGCGTTGAAGATCTCCGCCGATCGCTACCGTCTGGAAGCCATCCCGGAGACCGGCGGCGCCATGGAGCTGCAGGCCACCACCATCAGCGGCGCCTACCAGAGCGAAAGCCCGACCGGGCCGGTGTCCGGCTATGTGGCCACGCGCAGCGTGTCGGGCACCAAGACCGATACCGCGCTGATCGAAACCCCGCAGTCGATTTCCATCGTCACCAAAGACCAGATGCGTGCGCAAAACGCCGAGAGCCTCAACCAGATCCTGCGCTACAGCGCCGCCGTCATCCCGGAAACCCGTGGCGCCACCGCGTCGCGTCTCGACCAGTTGACCATCCGCGGTTTCTCCCCGGCCACCTACCTCGATGGCCTGCGCATGCCATCGAGCCGTGACGCCTTGCCGCAGAAAGACGCCTTCGACCTGGAGCGCGTGGAAGTGCTGCGCGGCCCGGCGTCTGTGTTGTACGGGCAGGGCACGCCGAGCGGGGTCATCAACATGGTCAGCAAGCGCCCGCTGGACACGCCGTTTCACGAAGTGGGTGTGGAATACGGCACCTTTAACAAGACGCGCACCACCTTCGACTTGAGTGGCCCGCTGGACGATCAGGGCGTGTATTCCTACCGTGTCGCTGGGCTTTTCGACGATGCGGATGGCCAGGTAGAGCACACCGAGACGCGCCGTCAGTCATTGTCCAGCGCCTTCACCTGGCGCCCGGACGACGCCACCTCGCTGACCCTGCTCGGGCATTTCCAGAAGGACCCCAAAGGTGCGTCCTACGGTTCGGTGCCGGCCTGGGGCTCGGTGCTGCATAGCCCGACCGGGCGCAGCATCGATGTGGATTTCTACGATGGCGAAAAGAACTTCGAGAAAAGCGACCGCGAGTACTACTCCATTGGCTGGGCGTTCGAGCATCACTTCGATGACGTGTGGACCGTACGCCAGAATGCGCGCTACCTGCGCAGCGAAGGCCAGTATCGCAGCCTCTACAGCAACTACCTGCAGACGGATTACCGCACCATTCGCCGTTCGACCATCGCCAGCGATGTCAACATGGATGCCTACACTCTCGACAACCAGTTGCAGGCCAAATTCGACACCGGCCCGCTGCAGCACACCTTGTTGATGGGGCTCGACTACCAGAACACCAGCACCGACACCCTGTCCGGGTCAGGCGTCTACACCGCAGGCCCGACCCTGGATATTTTCAATCCGGTGTATGGCGCGGCGGTCCCCGTGCCGGCCTACACCACCGATGGCACCTCGCGCAGCGAACAGACCGGTGTGTACCTGCAAGAGCAGATGAAGTGGGACAAATGGGTGTTGCTGCTGGGCGGTCGGTATGACTGGGCCAGCACCGATAACAGCACGCAGACCCTCAGCAGCGGTGCCAAGAGCAAGTCGTCCCTGGACAGCAAGGCGTTCACCGGCCGTATCGGCCTGGTTTACCTCTTCGATAACGGCCTGGCGCCGTATGCCAGCTACGCGGAGTCGTTCAACCCGCAATCGGGTACCGGTTACGGCGGTTCGGTGTTCAAGCCGACCGAAGGCAAGCAGTATGAAATCGGCATCAAGTACCAGCCGCCGGGCAGCAACAGCTTTATCACTGCAGCTATTTTCGACCTGCGCCAGACCAACGTGCTGACCACCGACCCGGACCCCACTCACCTGTGTGGCACCGGCCGTTGCCAGAGCCAGGACGGCGAAGTGCAATCGCGTGGCTTTGAACTGGAAGGCAAGGCCAGCCTCAACGATAACCTGGACATCACCGCCGCCTATGCCTACCTGGACAACCGCCTCAGCAAGTCCAACAACACCGTGCGTTATGCGCCCATCAGCGACATCGGCGTAGGCCCGGCCATCGCTGCCGAAGGCACCACCACGTACGGCGTGCCGCGCCACACCGCCTCCGCGTGGGCCGACTACACCTTCCACGACGGCCAGCTCAAGGGCTTCGGCGTTGGCGCAGGCGCGCGATATGTCGGTTCGTCCTGGGGCGATACCGCCAACACCCTCAAAGTGCCGGGCTATACCCTGTTTGACGCAGCGGTGCACTACGACATCCCGAACATTACCCACCTCAAGGACAACCTGCGTTTGGCCCTCAACGCCACCAACCTGGCGAATAAAGAGTATGTCGCGTCCTGCTATTCCTACTCGTGGTGCTGGTATGGCTCGCAGCGCACCGTGCAGGCAAGTGCGACTTACCAGTGGTGATAAGGGGCAAATAAGGCACTTTAATGGCCCCCTTGTAACAAAATCCTCGCCAGAATCGCTTTTATTTTCAGGTGGTTAGGTGGGGATGCAAATGCGCACTGTTGTAATCATGCTGATCGCCTGCTCCCTGGCCGGCGGCGCGGCTGCCGTGCAGGCACGGGAGCTGCGCGAAGGTGACAAGTACATGTGCAGTTGGGGCGCCGGCACCGCCGCCAGGGCCCAGGAGCTCAAGTTGTCCGGGGTGTCGCTGTATGCGGCGCGGCAGAAGATCCAATCCATGAAATTCAATAAATCGTGGATGCGCATGATGGCCATGGGCATCACCGAACAAACCTACGACAGCCGCTCGCGGCTCAAGCCTGAGGCGATTCGCCAGGGTTTCTACCAGGATTGCGTGCGCTATAAAGTCGCGCGTAAGTGACCGCTTAGCCCGACAACGGTGAGCGGTCATCGTCCTGGAAATACGCCTTTGCCGTTTCAATAAATCGCTGATTGGCCTGGGACAGGTACTCGTTGGCGCGCCAGCACAGGTTGAAGTGCATGAACTGCGCGGGCTCGAAAGAAACACCCGCGAGCCCGGGTTCCTGCTCCTGCACTGAGCGCAGCAGGGTGGATATGCCCATTCCGCTGCGGGTGGCGGTAATCACCAGCGGCACGAAATTACTCTCCAGGGCAATGCTGAACCGAACCCGAGCCGCGCTGCAAAAGGCGTCCAGCAGATGGCGCTGCAGGAAGGTGTTGTCGAACACCAGCATCGGCTCGTCCTGCAAGCGCGCGGCCGGGATGGACGACGCTGCCGCCAGTGGGTGCTGCGCATGCATGCACAACACCATTTCGTCACTGCCGAGCAACACCGACTCCCAATCCGGGTCGACCCGCCGCGACTCCAGCAGCGCCACATCGATGTCCCGCGTGGCCAGGCGATTGCTGATGTCATCGGCGCTGCCTTCCACCACATGCATGGCGATGCCGGGGTAGCGGGCGCGAAATTGCATCAGCAATTCGGGAATATGACGGATGCCATACATCGGCGGCACGCCGACGCGGATCTCGCCGCTGTGCAACTGGGTCAGGTCCTGCAATTCACGCCGGGCACCGGCCAACCCTTCAAGGCACGCCTCGGCACGCGCCAGGAACAATTGCCCCTCGGCCGTCACGCTGATCTGCCGCGTGGCACGATTGAACAGGGCTACGCCCAGCTCCTCTTCCAGGCGACTCACCGCCATGCTCAGCGCCGGTTGTGCCACGTGCAACGCCTGGGCCGCCTTGGTGAAGCTGCCTTGACGGGCGATTTCGACGCAGTACTCCAACGCTTTCAGGTTCATACGGGCTCGCATAAAAAAGTGTGATGAGTTGCTTCACAAATAGATATTTTCTGTGATGAAGGCAAGTCTATAACCTGTCGGCATTCTTCTCCATGCCGAGTGCCACACGATGCCCAACTTTCGCGCCTATTGGCTTGTCACCCTGATCGTCGGCGCCCTGGGCGGTAGCCTTGCCAGTTGGGCGGGGTGGCCATTGCCGTGGGTGATTGGCTCGCTGGTGGCCGTGATGCTGACTCGCTGCGCCGTTGGCCGGGTGCCGGAGATTCCCCATGGGCGCCACGTCGGGCAACTCATCGTGGCGGTCGCCATCGGCTGTCATTTCACGTTGCCGGTGATGCAGCAGGTGGCGGCCCACCTTGGGCTGATCGTCACGGCCGTGTTGCTGACGTTGGTGCTGGCGTTGTGTTCGGTGCTGATCCTGCATCGCTGGGGCGTGCCCTTCGGCACGGCGTTCTTCGCCTTGATGCCCGCCAATTCCAGCGAGATGGTGCACCTGGGGCGCCAACGGCAGGCGGATACTGCGTTCATCGCGGCCGCCCACAGCATCCGGTTGCTGCTGATCCTGCTGACGGTTCCTGCCGTTGCCACCTTCGGCCTGCCCGCGGTGGCTGCGCCTGCGCCATTGCCGGTGATCTGGCCATGGCTGATCTTCATCCTGGCGATGGGCTGGCTGGCTGCCCTGGGTTTCAAGCAATGCAAGCTGCCCAACCCGTGGACGTTCGGGCCGTTCCTGATCTGCGCGGTGGGGGTGGGCTGCAATAACTTGTCGATGAGCATGCCGGGCTGGCTCAGCGGCAGCGGGCAGTTGCTGATCGGCTGTGCATTGGGCGTCGCGTTTGACCGCAGTTTCTTCCGTCGTGCGCCGGGTCTGCTGGCCAAGGTGCTGCTGTTATTGACCGCTTCGGTGATCACTACAGCGTTGGCTGCCTGGGCGCTCGGCGCCGGGTTGGGCATGCCGTGGTTGTCGCTGGCCCTGGGCATGATGCCCGGCAGCGCACCGGAAATGAGCCTCACCGCCGAGGCCCTGGGCCTGGCCGTGACGCTGGTGACGGCGATGCAGGTGATCCGCATGCTGCTGATCCAGGCGGCGTGCTTGCCACTCTATCGCCTGCTGAACCCGGAGAAGCAGGTGCAAGCACCGGTCAGTGCAAAATCTGCGTAAGCCTGTCCAACTTCGCCTGGGCGCTCCTCGCCATACTGGGGCCAGGTAAATGAAGAGGAACAGGCGATGACTGACTATGTATTGACACCCACCCCAACCCCATCCCTCGCGGTACAGGGCAGTGCGGCGCGCTTCCCGCTGCGCCGGGTGTTCTGTGTGGGCCGCAACTACAGCGAGCACGCGCGTGAGATGGGGCATGACCCGGACCGTGAGCCGCCATTCTTCTTCATGAAACCGGCGGACGCCGTGGTGCCGGCCGAAGGCGTGATCGCTTATCCGCCGCTGACCGCCGACTTGCACCACGAAGTGGAACGGGTGGTGGCCATCGGCAAAGGCGGCGTGAACATCAGCCTGGAACAGGCGTTTTCCCACGTCTGGGGGTACGGTGTCGGCATCGACCTGACCCGTCGCGACCTGCAAGCCCAGGCGAAAAAGCTTTCGCGTACCGCACTGCAACCGGTGAGTGCGGTAGGGCACCCGTCCAGCGGCGCACCCGCGTTACTCAACTGACTTGCGATCCCCTGGACCTGGAAGACATCCCCATCGACCAGGCCCCCGAGCTGTCGCCGGGGCAGTTTCGTCGCCAACAGCAGGGGGATGCGGTGTAGGCCACAGGTTTACAAATCCACGACAATCGCTGTGTTTGTATTTGCATACAATTGCGACCTTCATCAGGGAGGCCAGTATGCAAACAACGATCCGGGCGGCGACACAGGACGATGTCGATACGCTGTTCACTATCCGTACTTCAGTGGTGCAAAACCACTTGAGCGTCGCGCAGATGGCCGGTTTGGGCATCACCCCGCAGGTGCTGGCCGATAGCATCCGCGCCGCGCCCTGCGCATGGATCGCTGAAGTGAATGGCCAGCCGGCCGCCTTCAGCATGGTCGACCTGGCCACGGGCGAGGTATTTGCGCTGTTCGTGTTGCCGACCCACGAGAACCTGGGCCTGGGCCGTCAACTCATGGCGGTGGCCGAAGCCGCGTTGTTTGAACACCATGCCACGCTGTTTTTGATTACCGACGGGCGCGACCACGTCCGTGCCAACGGGTTTTATCGGCGCCTCGGCTGGGCGGTGACGGGGCAGGTCGAGGGCGACGACGTACGTTACGAGAAGAGCAGGGCGCCCTAAGCTCATGAACGCACCCGAGCTGCCGTCCTCCCATAGCTTTCGCTACTTCATCGTCGCAGTACTCTGCGTCGCGGTGTTGCTGGGGATCTATTTCGTCCGGCTCAACGCCGACGTGGACCGCGAACGGGAAGCCGCCAATGAGCGCCTGGCACTGTGCAGGCAGGTGGAAAGTGTGGCGCGTTCGGTGTTGTCTAATACTCTTGAAACCCGAGACACATGCGAGCAGTTGATCGGGCAAACACCGAAAAGTGCCACACCGCGTTAATCCAATAACCCTTTTTTATAAGTGGAAATATAGGTGCTAGTTGCACCAAAAAGTGGCACTTATATACCTGGCTACCTTAAAAAAGGTGTGGTTATTGAACGACTTACGGCGCTTTTAATCCGACGAAAGGAATAAAATAATCTTGTTACGGCTTTTTACAGTCGGTACTATAGCCGGGCGTTCACCTCCCACGGTTTATGCATTTTTAAATCCCAAGTTTCCATCAGCTACTTGGGATTTTTTTTGCCTGAAATTTGGCCTCGAGGTCAAACTTCGGCGTTGCTGAACTCCGCACGCATGCGCCCGTTACGTTTGGCCTGGTACAGCAACTTGTCGACTTCTTCGACAAACACCAGCATCGGACTCTCAGGTTTTACCAGGCGAGTGCCGACGCCGAGGCTCAAGGTCAGCAGGTTCGAGACCGCCGAAAAACCATGCTCGATCTGCTGCTGGCGGATCAGATGCAGGCAGCGTTGCGCGACTTGCCTGGCCGACGCGGCATCGGTTTCCGGCAGCAGCCACACAAATTCTTCGCCACCGATACGCGCAATGAAATCCCGTGGCCGGTTGGCTGCCTTGGACAGGGTGTGCGCGACGTGGCGCAAGCACTCATCGCCCTTGATGTGGCCGTAGTGGTCGTTGTACTGCTTGAAAAAATCGATATCCAGAATGATCAACGACAGGGGTAACTGGCTGCGTTGGGCGCTGGCCCATTCCCGTTCCAGCACGGTGTCGAACATGCGCCGGTTGGCGATGCCGGTCAGGCCATCCTGGTAGGAATATTCCTCGAGTTGCTTTTGCAGGCGCACCAAGTGTTCTTCGGTTTTCTTGCGCTCACTGATATCGAACATAAAACCGATCAGCGCCTCGACCTCACCGTCCTTGCGCACCACATGCACCACGTCACGAATCCACACGTAGTCGCCGTTCACGGTCAGCGCCCGGTAATCCGCCTCGTGGTCCACCCCGGCGCGAGATTGCGATACGCAGAAATTCACCACGTATTCGCGGTCGTCCGGGTGCATGCGCTCGACCCAATCGTCCACGCTGACCCAGCTTTGCGGGGTCCAGCCGAGTAATGTCTCGATCTGCGGGCCGATGTAGCTGAAGGTCATCGTCTGCCAATCGATGCGCCAGGGGATGGCCTTGGTCGACTCCAGCAAGGTCTTGTACACATCGCTGTCGGGCTGGCTCGGAGGGTCGATGCTCATGGTGGGCTGCTCACAATGATGGCCAAAAGCCAAGAGCGTCTTTTGATCGGCGCGTGGAGTCAAGTGCTCACCGACGCAGCAGACGGGAGGTATCTTTGAGTCGGTGTCCGGTCGGGTCGAGCTGTTGCTGACGGGCGTGTCCCCCAAGGGTTTGGACAGCATCCGTTCCATCTCAAACCTGATTGGCGAGTTGCGCACCGAGATCAAGGCCGGGCGCCGTGGGTTTGCGGCGGTCAGCTAGCCGTTGACGGTGTGGGACGGCGTGTCGAGCGCGCCGTAATAACGCCAGCAGCAATGGCGGTGTTCCGGCACGATCACACAGCCGCTGAGACTGACGATCAGCAATGCGGCAACCAGCATGGAAAGTCGGCGGTACATGGTGTTTCCTCTCGGGTTGATCAGCGTTAATCCTTCAACGCTGCCAGCTGTATAAATCCGTCGCGAAGCTTTCAAACATTTCATCAAGCCCCGCCATCCCCTGGGCAATACTGCCCGTCAATAATCCGCGCATTCTGCGACGGATTATTTCGTACCCGCCGTTCAACCCATCAGCGACCTGCACTTTCGCGCGTTGCATGAAGGAGTTGCCATGAGACCCCTGGCCAAATTGCGTTTTGCCTTGCTTGCTCCGCTGGCCCTCGCCGCGTGTATCAGCACCCCGGTGTTTGCCCAGACCGAAATCATCATCCGCCAGGCGCCGCCGCCGGCACGTGTGGAAGTGATCCCCGTGGAACGCCCGGGTTACGCCTGGGACCGTGGGCACTGGCGCTGGGAAGGGCGCGGCTACGCTTGGGTGCCCGGGCACTGGCAGCCGGTCATGCGCAATGCGCGTTGGGAACCGGGCCATTGGGAGGCGCATGGCCCCAACTGGTACTGGCGTGAAGGGCATTGGATCCGCTGAAGTCTTAGAGAACTGCCCGATTGAAAGACACTGATCCGGACGTTGAACTGCTGGCGCGTATCGGGAACAACGAACCTGCGGCCGTCAACGAAATGGTGACGCGTAAACTGCCGCGTCTGCTGGCGCTTGCCGGCCGGATCCTGGGGGATGCCGACGAAGCCAGGGACGTGGCCCAGGAAAGCTTCCTGCGCATCTGGCGGCATGCGGCCAGTTGGCGCAGTGGCGAAGCGCGCTTCGACACCTGGTTGCACCGGGTGGCGCTCAACCTGTGCCATGACCGTTTGCGTCGGCGCAAGGAGCGCCCGCTGGCCGAGGCGGACACGCTGGCGCTGGCAGACAGCGCGCCGCCGCTGGATGAACAGCTGGAAACCACTGAGCGCAACGCCCGCATGGCCGCTGCCCTGGCGGCATTGCCCGAGCGTCAGCGCGAAGCCATTGTGTTGCAGTACTACCAGGAGCTGTCGAACATCGACGCCGCGGCCCTGATGAATATCAGCGTCGAGGCACTGGAGAGCCTGCTGTCGCGGGCCCGACGCCAGTTGCGCAGTCAACTTGCCGACACACCCGGGCTTGCCCGCCCAGGAAGGGGAACATCATGACACCCGAACGATTTGCTTATCTGGCCGACGCCTATGGGGCCGACTTACGGCGTTGGCCTGCGGCCGAGCAAGGCGCGGCCCAGGCGCTGCTCGACAGCGCGAACCCCAGCGCCTGCGAAGCCCTGGAACAGGCGGGCTGGCTGGACGCCCAACTGGACAGCCATCAAGCGGTATTGGCTGACCCGGCCCTGGCCCGGCAGATCCGTCAGTCAGCGCCGCGCCGCGTGTCGTTCTGGTCGCGCTATGCCGCTTGGCTGTCACCTGCGGGCCTGGTGGGCGTGGGCATCGCCGGGGTCGTCACCGGCATGCTGGTGGCGTCCATGAGCGTGCCGCTGCCGATGCTGTCCTCCGAGGTGCTGCCCAGCGTCTTCGATCAGGGTGATGCGCAAGTCATCTTTACCGTCAACGCCGAGGAAGCCGAGCAATGACCGCCCAATCCCTGAAACCGTGGTTGCTTGTTTCGGTATTGCTCAATGTGTTTTTGATTGGTGGGGTGGGCGGTGGCCTGTACCACTGGATGGCCGGCGCCAAGCCTGCCGACATGGTGGTCAACCAGCATGGCTTGCGTCAGGCCATGATCAAGTTGCCGCCGGAGCGGCGCAGGGAGTTGCGTCAACTGTTGCGCCACAACAGCGCTGATAGCCAGCCGTTGATCATGGCCGGGCGTGCGGCGCGCCTGGGGGTGATCAAGCAACTGGAAGCACCCGCGTTGGACCGGGACGTGCTGGTCACCGAATTGGCCAAGGCCCGCGAAGCGGATATGGCACTTCGCGCGTTGGTGGACACGACATTGGCGCAGTTCGCCAGCACCTTGCCCCAGGATGAACGGCAGAAACTGGTGGAGGCGTTGTACTTGCGCGGGCAGGGTAAACCTGCAGAAAAGCTCAATAAGCCGGTGTTGAATTCGAGATGACGGGCAAAAAAAATCCCGCCTGTAAGGGCGGGATCAGGATTCAGGGTGGCCCGTGAATCAGGCAGGGAACAGCTCGCTCAGCTTCATCGCCAGCATCATGTCGCCTTCGGTGCGCAGCTTGCCGCCCATGAAGGCCTGCATGCCGTCGGTGGAGCCGTCGACGATGCCTTCCAGGGTTTCGCTGTCCATGACCAGGGTCACTTGGGCGTCCGGGTTCTCGCCTTCTTGCAGTTCACAGGTCTTGTCTTTGACGACCAGAGAAAAGTTCTTGGTGTCGTCGATACGGAAACCGAACACCAGGTCCAAGCCTTCGGCAGCGCTTGGGTTGAATTTGGCTTTCATTGCTTCTACAGCTTTGGCTACGTCAGTCATGGTTTCGATCCTTTAGGGTGGAGTCCAGTGACCTAGGGGTCACGGTTGGCCGCAGTTCATCGGAACGTGATGAGCTGCGGCGCCTTCAACAGTTGCAAGTGGGTATGACTGTTGAAGGAAGCCAGTGCCACCTCGCGACCACGGAATTTCAGCTGGTTGAGCGAGGTGTTAACAATTTGCCAGTTCAGTTCGAAGGCCTGGGCCGCGGGCATTCGGGTAATCAGGTGGAGCAGGGCGGTGATGGTGCCACCGGAGGTGAACACTGCGATCTTCTGCGAGTTGTCCGCCGCTTCCAGAATGCGTTGCAGGCCACCTTGGACGCGCTCCACAAAGCCCAACCAGCTCTCCAACCCAGGTGGGTCATAGGTGCCGGCCAGCCAGCGGTCAATGATCAGGGCGAAGATGCGCTGGAATTCGCTGCGGTTCTGCGCGGCATTGCGCAGGATCTCCAGGGCCTCGGGTTCGGTGCTGAGCAGGTCGGGCAGCAGCGCGCGGATGATCGCTTCTGCATCGAATTCGTTGAACGCGCTATCGGTTTCCAGCGCCGGCACCGGCAGGCCGAGGGCGTGGTACTGATCGAAGGCGGCGGTGGCGGTGTGCTGCTGGCGGCGCAGGTCGCCGGCCACGCAGCGGTCGAAGACCAGGCCCATGTCCGCCAGGTGGCGACCGAGCACTTGCGCCTGCTCCACGCCGACGGGCGACAGGACGTCGTAGTCGTCTGCACCGAAGGAGGCCTGGCCATGTCGAATCAGATAGATGCTGCCCACGTCCGTTTTCCCGGTACGTTGAAAGTCAGGCGAGGTTATGAGGATGCCTGCGAGCTGTCAATGAAAAAACATACGCTTGTTTTAAAAGCGCGTTAGAGCGCAGGGTTGCTGGCTGTTTGATCACTGGCCCGAACGCGATGCCGTCGGTATGCTGGGGCAATCCGCGCCCGGCGCACCGCACTTGTAAGGAGAACTATGGATTTTTTGGCCGAATACGCGAGCTTTCTGGCGAAGACCGTCACCCTGGTGGTCGCTATTCTGGTGGTATTGATCAGCTTTGCCGCGCTGCGCAGCAAGGGCCGTCGCAAGTCCGCCGGCCAATTGCAGGTCAGCAAACTCAATGATTTCTACAAGGGCCTGCGTGAGCGCCTGGAGTCGAGCCTGCTCGACAAGGACCAGCTCAAGGCCCTGCGCAAGTCCGAAGGCAAAGCCGAAAAGAAGAAGGGCAAGCACAAAGCCGACGCCAAGCCTCGGGTGTTTGTGCTGGATTTCGACGGCGATATCAAGGCCTCGGCCACCGAGAGCCTGCGTCATGAAATCACCGCCTTACTGAGTCTGGCCACGCCCAAGGACGAAGTGGTGCTGCGCCTGGAAAGCGGCGGTGGCATGGTCCACAGCTATGGCTTGGCCTCGTCGCAACTGGCGCGTATCCGTCAGGCCGGCGTGCCCTTGACTGTTTGCATCGACAAGGTCGCGGCCAGTGGCGGCTACATGATGGCGTGCATCGGCGAGAAGATCATCAGCGCCCCGTTTGCGATCCTCGGCTCGATTGGCGTGGTGGCGCAGTTACCCAACGTCAATCGCCTGCTGAAGAAGCACGATATCGACTTTGAAGTCCTGACGGCCGGCGAGTACAAACGCACCCTCACGGTGTTTGGTGAAAACACCGAGAAAGGCCGCGAGAAGTTCCAGGAAGACTTGGACATCACTCACCAGCTGTTCAAGAACTTCGTCTCGCGTTACCGCCCGCAGCTGGCCATCGATGACGTAGCGACCGGGGAAGTGTGGTTGGGGGTTGCAGCCCTCGACAAGCAACTGGTCGACGAGCTGCAAACCAGCGACGAATACCTGGCCACCAAGGCCAAGACCGCCGAGGTGTTCCACCTGCACTATGCCGAGCGCAAGAGCTTGCAGGAGCGCGTAGGCCTGGCGGCCAGTGGCTCGGTAGACCGGGTATTGCTGACGTGGTGGAGCCGGCTGACCCAGCAGCGGTTCTGGTAATCCGATTGCCAGAATGCAGATGATCTCTTTCTAACGATAGCTACCACTGTAGTGAGCGGGCTTGCCCCGCGCTGGGCTGCGAAGCAGCCCCCATCCAGTCACCGCGCGCTTTCAGACAAACCGCGGTAGTAGGGTTTAGGGCCGCTTCGCAGCCCAGCGCGGGGCAAGCCCGCTCACTACAGGTTGCTCTGTGCACTCAAAAGAAGTCTGCTAAGCCAACCTAGGCTGTATTGAGTCGGCCAACCGCGTCAGGATCAGGCAGCACGACACCGCCCCCGCATCCAGCACCCCCAGCGACCGCTCGCCGAGCCGACTGGCTCGACCAATCTTCGCCACCAGATCTTTCGTTGAGTCTCGTCCCTGGGACGCAGCGCGTTTCATTGATTCCAGAGCATCACTGAAGGAGGCGCCGGATGCCTGTGCCTGCTCAAACGCCTCCACCGCCGGAATCAACGTATCCATCAGGCACTTGTCGCCGACGCCCGCTTCGGTAATGTCCTGCAGCGAGGTCAAGCCCCCGCGCAGCAACTGCGCAAACCTCGCGGCGTCGATGTTATCGCTGTCGCGCACTTCATCGGCCATGCCGATAAACAGGCTGCCGTACAGCGGGCCCATGGAGCCGCCGATCCCTTCCATCAAGCTGAGGGTCAGCTCATCCAGTGCTTCGGCCAAGGTCAGTTGGCGGCCTTCGATCGTGCGCCCGCAATGGGCGAAACCCTTGGCCATGTTGATGCCGTGGTCGCCATCGCCAATGGCGCCGTCGACCTCGCTGAGGTACTCACGGTTGGCCACGATCACGCTGACCAGGTTGGCGACGATGGCGCTGCCGTCACGGGTGGAAAAATGCTGGCTCATGGTTCACTCCGCCTGGGTCATGCCGATGGAGCGGCAGGGTTGGTCGATCAGGGTTGTAAGCTCCGCGTCGAGGCCGAGCAGGGTCAGGGTCACGCCCATCATTTCCAGGGACGTAAAGTAGTTGCCGACATAGCAGCGGTGAATCTTCAAGCCTTTGGCCTTGAGCTGTGTTTCGACCTCGGCATAGAAGATATACAGCTCCATGATCGGCGTGGCACCGAGACCCGAGACCAGCACCACCACGCTGTCGTCCTGGCTGAAGTCGCGGTCGGCCAGGATCGGCGCCAGCATGCGTTCGGCCATGGCGGCGGCGGGCTCAATCGGGATCACCTCAATGCCCGGTTCGCCATGATGGCCGATGCCAAGCTCCATCTGGCCATCGGGAATCTGGAAGTTCGGCTTGCCCACCGCCGCAATGGTGCAGGGCGTCAGGCCGATACCAATCGAGCGGCAGTGGTCGACGGTTTTCTGCGCGACCCGAATCACGTCGTCGAGGTCGTAGTGCTGGGCGGCCGCGGCGCCGCCGAGTTTCCACATGAAAATTTCCCCGGCCACGCCACGACGCTTGGCACTCTCGGCCTTGGGGGCGGACGCAACGTCATCGTTGGCGACCACCGTGCGGATGCGCATGTCTTTGCTGGCGGCCATTTTCATCGCCAGTTTCACGTTCATATTGTCGCCAGCGTAGTTGCCGTAGAGGCAGGCCACGCCTGCGCCCTGGTCGGCGGCGCGGAAGGCGTCGAAGAAGCTCTTGGCGGTAGGTGAGGAAAAGACCTCGCCGACGGCCACGGCATCCACCAGGCCTGGGCCGACGTAGCCGAGGAAGGCCGGTTCATGGCCCGAACCGCCGCCGGTCACAATGCCGACACGGCCGGGCGCAGGCGGCGTGGCTTGGGTGATGACTCGTGGATTGGTCTCGTATTGGCGCAACTCGGGGTGCGCGACCAGAATACCGCGCAGCATGTCCTCGACCACGTGGTCCGGATCGTTGATGACTCGATTCATAACGCGGGTTCCTGTTCTTGTTCTAAAAGGCAACAATGGTCAGCTGCGTGTGTTCTTAAGGTTCGAGGACTACCTTCAGCGACTTGTCGCCACGCTCCATCACCGCAAAGGCTTCCTTGAAGTCCGCCAAGGCGAATTTATGGGTCACCACGTCGCGCATGTCGATCTTGCGGTTGCCGATGAAGTCGATGGCACGTGGGTACATGTACGGCCCCAGGTGTGAGCCCAGCACGTCCAGTTCCTTGCGGTCGCCAATGATCGACCAGTCCACCGTCGCCTCGTCATTGAACACGCTGAACTCGACGAAACGCCCCAGCTTGCGCAGCATCGCCAGGCCCTGGTTCACCGCCTTGTGGTGCCCGGTGGCCTCAATGTAAATGTCGCAACCGTAGCCCTCGGTGATCTCGCGGATTTTCGCCAGCACATCCACCTCGGCCGGGTTCCACACTTCGTCGGCGCCCATGCGCAGGGCGAGGGCGGCGCGTTCGGGCTTCATGTCCAGTACGATGAGTTTTTTTGGGTTGCGCATGCGCACCGCGCCGATGATCCCGAGGCCCAGAGTGCCGGCGCCGGCGACCACCACCACGTCGTCGAAGTCCACGTTGGCGCGTTCCGCAGCGTGCAGCGAGCACGCCAGCGGTTCGATCAGGATCGCTTCGTCCGGGGCGATGGAGTCCGGTACTTTGTGGATGATGCCTTCCTTGGTGAAGATCATGTACTGGGCCATGGCGCCCTGCACATTGTTCTGGAAGCCATACAGGTCATGCTTCTGGCACATCCAGTATTGGCCGTGGTTGCAGAAGCGACAGCCCCAGCACGGCACGATCTGCTCGGAGATCACCCGGTCACCGATTTTCACGCCGCGTTTCTCTGCGCCGGGGCCGAGGGCGACCACGCGGCAGACGAATTCATGGCCGGGAATCATCGGCGGTTTCACATAGCGCGGCTGCTCGGCGTCACCCCAGAACGAAGGGGCGCCGCGATAGGTCTTGATATCGCCCATGCAGATGCCGCACAACTCGACTTTGGTGAGGATTTCATCGGGACCGGGCGTGGGCACGTCGACGGTTTCCAGGCGGTAATCTTCAGGGCCGTGGCAGACCACGGCCTGCATGGTTTTCGGGATGACCGGGGACAGTTGCTCAGGTGTGCGTTCGGTGACGGTGGACATGACAAAACCTCACGACAAAAAATGAATTACTGAATGCTGTAGCCGCCGTCGATCACTATATTGGCGCCTGTGATCATCTGCGCCGCATCGCTGAGCAGGTACAGCGCCAGCCCGGCGATTTCTTCCGGTTGCGCAAAGCGGCCCGCCGGGATCTGCAATTTGGCCTTTTCACCCACTTCACCGGCCCAGGCCTTTTTGCCCAGGGCCGTCTCGACGATGGTCGGGGAGATGGCGTTGACGTTGATCTGCGGCGCCCATTCCATGGCCAGTACCTTGGTCATGCCGACGATGGCCGCCTTGCTCGCGCAATAGGCGACGTGCCGGTCCAGGCCGATCACGGCGGCCTGGGACGCAAGGTTGACGATCCGCCCGCTGCCGCTGGCGAGCATGTACCGGGCGCAGGCCTGGGCCACGAAAAAACTGGCCTTGAGATTGATGTCCAAGGTGGTATCCCAGGCGTTTTCGTCGACGTCGAGGGCCTTGTCCAACAGCGCTACGCCGGCGCTGTTGATCAGGTAATCCAGGCGTTGGAAGTGTTCGAACACGGTGTCGATGGTGTGTTGCACCTGGGTGATCTGGCTGAGGTCGACGGCGATTCCCAGGTTCCCGGCGCCGAGGCTGGCGGCAACTTCGACGACTGCGGGGTCGCGGTCCAGCAAGGCCACGCGCGCGCCACGATCCACCAGCAGGGTGGCGCACGCCAGGCCGATCCCGGCGGCGCCGCCGGTGATCACCGCGCAACGGCCGCTGAGGTCGAAAGCTTGGTTCCAGAATCCAGACATGAATGACTCCATTTTCGAAAACGGTGGAGATCCAATGTGGAAGCGGGCGTGCCTGCGATGCGGACACCTCGGTGTGTCAGTCACACCCGATGGATGCCATCGCAGGCAAGCCAGCTCTCACACTCGACCGTATTTCAAGTCAACATCTATTTACCGCCGCTGACTTGTTTGTAGAGGGCGTCGGCGTTGGCGTTAGTGACCGGCACCCACGGCAGGATGTAGGTCTTGGCGGTGCCATCGCCCCATTTCACGTCCTTGGCATAGCGCTCCCAGATCACCGACTTCGGCGTGTAGTCCTTGCCGGCCAGCGCCCGCAGCGCCACGTCCAGCGCACCCTGGGATTGGGCCTGGGCGTCCTGGAGGAAGGTGGTGACTTCGTCTTTCTTCGCCGCCTGGATTGCATCCGGCATGCCATCGATCGAGGTGACGGGCGCGTCCTTGGAGGTCAGCCCGTGAGACTTCAAGGCCTGCACGGCGCCCAGGGCCATGTCATCGTTCTGCGCAATCACGCCGTTGATACCTTTTGGGTGAGCGTTCAGCCAGTCTTCGGTTAGCGCCAGGGCCTGCGCGCGGTCCCAGTTCGCGGTCTTTTTCTCGATGATCTTGATGCCTGGGTGTTTGCCCAGCACTTCCAGTTCGCCTTTTTCCCGGTCGATCTGCGCCGACTGGCCGATCGGCCCCTGAATGATCACCACGTTGCCCTTGCCGTTGAGCTTGTCGACCATGGCCTGGGCCTGGAGGCGGCCGCCTTCCACGTCGTCATTGCCCACATAGGGCACGGCGGCATCGGCGACTTTGGTATTAGAGGCAATAACCACCACGTCGTTGCTCATGGCCGCCTTGACCGTGCCGACACCGGCCTTGGTGTCGATGGGCACGAACAGGATCGCGTCGTAGTGCTGGGTCACCATGTTTTCGATCTGGTTATTCTGGGTCAGGGCGTCGTAGTTGCCGTCGAACACGGTCAGCTGCACGGTGCCGTCCTTGACCGCCGGGTGTTCCTTGAGCTCGCGGACCCAGTTCTGCATGAACTGGCCCTTGAGGCCGTAGACGGCTGCGCCGATTTTGTAGGTCTTGCCATCGGCGGCCATTGCGATACTGCTGGCGAGCAGGGAGAGGGCCGCCGCGGCGGCCAAGGTGGTACCAAGTTTCATAAATAGAACTCCAGTTATTGTTATCGGTCGTTCTCTAGCGTTTTTTCTTGCGCCACACGTCGATCAGTACTGCGAACACGATGATCAGGCCCTTGGCGACCTGCTGGTAATAAGAGGACACGCCGAGCAGGTTCAGCCCGTTGTTGATCACGCCGATCAACAATGCGCCAAACAGTGTGCCGACAATGCTGCCGGTACCGCCCGACAGGCTGGTGCCGCCGATCACCACGGCGGCAATCGCGTCCAGCTCGTAGGAAACCCCGGCCTGGGGCAGGGCGGAGGTAGTGCGCGCCGACAGCACCACGCCGGCCAATCCGGCGAGCAGGCCCGAGACCACGTACACCGAAAACATCACCTTGCGCACGCCGATGCCTGAGGTGCGTGCGCTCTTTTCATTGCCGCCCACCGCGTACACATAGCGGCCGTAGGTGGTGTAGCGCAGCACCATCCAGAACATCAGCGCGACCACGGCGAAGATGATGATCGGCACACCGATCGGGCCGATCTTGCCGATGCCCAACGCCAGGTACGCGTCGGGCAGGTCGGTGATCGGGCTGCCGTCGTTGAGGATAAAGGTCATGCCCCGCGCAATACTGAGCATGCCCAGGGTGGCCACGAACGGCGGGATCGACAGGTTGGCGACCATGAAGCCATTGACCACGCCGAGCATCGCCCCGGCAAACATCCCCGCACTGACCGCCGCCAGCAGGCCGTAACCCTGAGTCGCGACCATGGCGCTGCACAACCCGGCAAAGGCCAGGATCGAACCCACCGACAAGTCGATGCCCTTGGTGAGGATCACGTAGGTCATACCCACCGCGAGGATGCCGTTGATGGAGGTCTGGCGCAGGATGTCCATCCAGTTGCGCCAGGTCATGAAGTATTCGCTGGAGAACGCCATCACCACGCACAGCAGGATAAACACCAGCGGCAGGCCGAAACGGTCGAGAGACAGGTGCAGGCGATTGCGCGGCGCGGCAACAATGGGGGCGGCGGCAGGTGTAGACAGTGTTTTGGCATTCATGAGGCAAGACTCAACAAGGCTTCCTGGGAAAGGGCGGTGTCGGTGCTGATGGTCACCAGCCGGCCGCCTTTGAATACGGCGATGCGATCGCTCAGGTGCAGCAACTCCGGAGCTTCCGACGACACCACGATGGCGGCGCCACCGGCACGCACGAACTGGTCGAGCAGGTGGTAGATCTCCTGCTTGGCGCCTTCATCGATACCGCGGGTGGGTTCGTCACACAGCAGGCACACCGGCTCGGTGGACAGGCACTTGGCGAGCACCACTTTCTGCTGGTTGCCGCCGCTCATGGAGGCCACCGGCAACGCCAGGGAAGTGGTCTTGATCAGCAGGCGCTTGACCATGTCCTGGGCCAGTTGGGTTTCCTTGCGCGCATTGATCAGCGACCAACTCGACAGACGCTTGTAGGCTGACAATGCAATGTTGGAAAGAATGCTGCCGGTCAGCACCAGGCCGCTGTCCTTGCGGTCTTCGGTGACCAGCGACATACCGGCATTGATGGTCGCCTTGGGCAGCCCGATCGGCATGGGTTTGCCCTGCAGCGTGACGCTGCCGGAGTCAGCCACCGTGAGGCCATAGATGCAGTTGAGGAATTCGCTGCGCCCTGAGCCCATCAAGCCATAGATGCCGAGGATTTCACCCTGGCGCAGTTGCAGGCTGATGTCGTGGAACTCGCCGGCGCGGCTCAGGTTGTCGACCTGCAGGCAGGTGTCGGCGGCACATTCGCGGCCGACCTTGTGGTCGATGCGGGTCAGTTCTTGGCCGACGATGCCGCGCACCAGATGGTTGCGGTCGATATCGGCCATGCGCCCGCTTTCGACAAAGGCGCCGTCGCGAAAGATGCTGTAGTCATCGGCGATCTGCGCCAGTTCGCTGAGGCGGTGCGACACATACACGATACCGGCGCCCCGGGCGGTGAGGCGGCGTATGGCCTTGAACAGGGTTTCCGCTTCGCGCTCGCCGATGGCTGAAGTGGGCTCGTCCATGATCATCACCTGGCAGTCATGGCTGAAGGCCTTGGCGATTTCCACCAGTTGGATCTGCGCCACGCTCAGGCGGTGCATGGGGCGGGTGGCGTCGACCTCGAACTCCAGGCTTTCGAGCAACTCGCGGGTGCGGCGGTTCAGGGTCTTGGTGTCGACAATGCAGCCGGCGCGACGTGGTTCGCGTCCCAGCCAGATATTTTCGGCGACGGTCATGTAGGGGATGGGTTCCAGCTCTTGGGTGATCATCGTGATCCCCGCCGCCAAGGCTTCACTCGGGCGGTTGAACTGCACCGCTGCGCCGTTGAGCAGGATGCTCCCGGAATCACGCGGGGTGATGCCCATCAGGATACTCAGGAATGTCGATTTGCCTGCGCCGTTGCCGCCGCACAGGGCGTGGACGCTACCGGCCCGCAACGAGAGGCGGCCGTCACGCAGGGCAGGAACCCCGGCGTAAGCCTTGGCGACGTGTTCAGCCTGGAGCAGTAATGGCGTGGCCATCGGCGTGTCCTCGTGCTGTGAATTCTTATTAGGTCGCAGAGTCATGTTTCGCTGTGCACATATGTGTATCAAATGAAATTCTGATCAGTCAATCTCTTTAATGTAAAAGCGCTGATTCTCATCTTTGTCGGCAATAACGCCTTTGCAGAGGCGTTTGACTGACGAGTCAGTTAAATCAAGCTTGACAGAGAGGGGCGTATGACCGAGAAATGTCTGAGCGGAATTTCACTGAATGATCATTTGATCGGTCGTAAGTACGATCACGGCAGCGGAGCCAGACGCCATGAACACACCTTTCCCGGTGGCTATCGGATGCGATGAAGCGGGTTTTGAGCTCAAAGAGCTGTTGAAGCGTCATATCGAGGCGTTGGGCTATCCAGTGACGGACTTCGGCACCCATTCCACCGCGCCCGTGCTTTACCCGGACATCGCCTTGGCCGTGGCCACGGCGATCAATGCCGGGCAGCAGCGACTGGGCGTGCTGGTGTGCGGCACCGGGATCGGCATGGCCATTTCCGCTAACAAGGTGCTGGGCATCCGGGCGGCCCAGGCCCATGACACGTACTCGGCGGAGCGCGCACGCAAGAGCAACGATGCGCAGATCCTGTCCATCGGTGCGCGGGTGATCGGCGCCGAGCTGGCCAAGAGCATCGTCAAGTCGTTCCTGGAGTCGGAGTTCGAAGCCGCGCGTTCCGGGGCCAAGGTGGACCGGATCAATGCGATCGAGCGCGATGGGCATCAGTAGTGGACTAAACGGGGCCAGAGTCGGGAGAATGCGCCTTTGACGCCGAAACGGAAGCCCGTCCCCATGAGTGACAGTACCCAGCGCATTGCCAGCGATATCGATCAGATGACCGAAGTGGCGATGCTCTATTACCTCGAGAACGTCACTCAGGAAGCCATTGCCAAGCGCTTCGACCTGTCGCGGGCAAAGGTCAGTCGCCTGCTCAAACGTGCGCGCGATGAGGGTATTGTCGAGGTGCGCGTGCTGCAGCATCCGGCCATGAACAACGAGCTGGAGCAGGCGTTGGTCACGCGCTTCAAGCTGGATCGCGCGTTGATCGCGGTCGATCATAGCGACCCCGATACCCAGCGTTCGGCCGTCGCCAGCCTGGTGGCCAACTACCTGAACAAGACATTGAGCGATGGCATGATCGTCGCCGTCGGCATGGGGCGCAACGTGGGTGCGGTGGCCGATAACGTGTTCCTGCCGGTGACGCGCAACTGCACGTTTGTTTGCGCGATCGGCGGTTCGCTCAAGGCTGGCGAATACATGAACCCCGACCATATCTGTCGGCGCCTGGCCCTGCGGTTTGGCGGTGAAAGTGAAAGCCTGTACGCCCCGGCCCTGGTGGCCAACCCGGAACTGCGTGGCGTGTTGATCAATAACGATACGGTGCGTTCGACTCTCGACCGGGCGCGGCGGGCGGATATCGCGTTGATTGGCATTGGTGACATGAGCGAAAACAGCAACATGGTGCGCATGGGCTGGTTCTCGCCCCAGGAAATCGCCCAGGCGCGGTTGTCCGGCACCGTGGGTGACATGATGGGGTACGACTTTATCGACATCCACGGGCAGCCCGCAGTCAACGCCATTCAGGGGCGGGTGATCGGCCTGACGGTACAGGAGTTGTTTCGGATCCCGGATGTGGTGGCGATTGCCAGCGAGAACACCAAGGCGGCGGCGACGCTGGGGGCGTTGCGGTCGGGGGTGATCAACACGCTCGCCACGACGGTGACGAATGCCCATACGATTTTGGCGCTTGACGACGCGACGCGCAAAACCTGACATGGCGCAGATTAAAATGTGGGGGCCGGCTTGCTCGCGAATGCGGTGTATCAGCCAGCCTAGGTGTAACTGAAATACCGCTATCGGGGGCAAGCCCCCTCCCTCATCGGCTTTGGTGTGCTTGAAGTACAGGTTTTGTAATAGTTTTGCGTTGTAGGAGATTTGTGTTTCGAATGTAGGATTCAAGTCCTTTTGTTATTTCAGGACTTGCATGAACACCCTCTCGGAGCCTCCCAGTCGTCTTTCCCCAAGACATCCGCTGCCGCTGTTGCCTTTCGAACACCCCGTATTCCGACTGCTAGCCTTGTACCGGTCCACTGACCGCACTTTGCCGTGCCCGGCATTCTGAACATTGACTGAAGAGACTCTATAAATGGAATGGTTAGCGGATCCAACGGCCTGGCTCGGCCTGTTGACCTTGATTGTGCTGGAACTGGTGCTCGGCATCGACAACCTGGTGTTTATCGCGATCCTGGCGGACAAGCTGCCACCGGAGCAGCGCGACCGTGCGCGCCTGATCGGTTTGTCCCTGGCATTGCTGATGCGCCTGGGCCTGTTGGCGAGTATTTCCTGGTTGGTGACCCTGACCCAGCCGCTGTTCGAGGTGTTCGACAAGAGCTTCTCCGGGCGTGACCTGATCATGCTGTTTGGTGGTGTGTTCCTGTTGTTCAAGGCCACCATGGAATTGCATGAGCGCCTCGAAGGCCACGTGGCCCAGCGCACGGGCAATGTGGCCTACGCGATGTTCTGGCCGATCGTGGCGCAGATCGTGGTGCTCGATGCGGTGTTCTCCCTCGACGCGGTGATCACTGCCGTCGGCATGGTGGACGAGCTCGCGGTGATGATGATCGCAGTGATCGTATCCATCGGCCTGATGATTGTGGCGAGCAAGCCATTGACCCGCTTCGTCAATGCGCACCCGACCGTGATCATGCTATGCCTGGGCTTCTTGATGATGATCGGTTTCGCCCTGACCGCCGAAGGCCTGGGCTTCCATATTCCGAAAGGCTACCTGTACGCGGCCATTGGTTTCTCGATCCTGATCGAAGTGTTCAACCAGATCGCCCGTTCACGCCGCAAGAAGTCCGCGCAAGGTGTGTTGCCGGTGCGTGAGCGCACCGCCCACGCGGTGATGCGTTTGCTCGGCGGCCGCAGCCTGGCGGTGGAGGAGGTGGATGAAGAGGTTGCCGATCTGCTGGGCGAGTCGGACGCGAGCCAAGGCCCGCTGTTTGATAGACGCGAGCGTGTGATGATCAGCGGCGTGCTGCAATTGGCCGAACGGCCGATCCGCACGCTGATGACGCCACGGGCCAAGGTTGACTGCATCGATCTGGCGGATGATCCCGACAGTATTCGCCTGAAACTGATGCATTCGTCCTACTCGCGGCTGCCGTTGATCCGCAACGGGGCCGTCGACGAGCCGCTGGGCTTCGTGCACAAGAAGGAACTGCTCAAGGAATACCTGGCCGGCAATGAGCCGAACCTGGAGCACTTGGCGCGCCGCGCTATCAATCTGCTTGAGAGCTTTTCGATCCTCAACGCCTTGGAGCAGATGCGCCAGGAGTCCACCCACATTGCGTTCGTGATCAACGAATTTGGTGACTTCATGGGCGTGTTGAGCATGACCGACATTCTCGAGTCCATCGCTGGTGAGTTGCCGGACGCCAGTGAGATCGAAGGGCCGGATATCGTTGAAGAGGGTGCCGGTTTCCGCGCCAATGGTGCGCTGAACCTCAATCAGGTGCGTCAGCGGACGGGCTTTAAAGCGGTGGCGACTGAGGATTACCAGACGCTGGCCGGTTTGGTGATGAGCTTGCTGGACCGCCTGCCGATGGTGGGCGATAGCCTGGAACATGAAGGTTGGCACCTGACGGTGGCGGTGGTGGAGGAGCGGCGGGTCACGCAGGTTCATCTGGAGCCTGCTGCCGCGCATAGCGGCTGAATACCTCCTTGAGTGTTTGCTCCTGGGTTTCCCAGGGGCCAAACCCCTTGAGTATTTCCTTGATTTTGCCATTGGCGTGCACTACCAACGTGGGCGTGCCGGTGACCTGTTCGAGCCTGGGCGTTTTGGCTGTATCAAGCACCACGCTTTTCACTGTCGGCTCGTAGTTTTCGGCGATGGGTTCAAAAAGCTCCACAGCGCTCGCGCACGCCGGGCAGGTCTGCGATACAAACAGCATGAAAACGGTTGAGTGCGCTGCCAGCATGGGCTGATAGTCCTCATTGCAGGCAATGATGTCCTTGGCAATTCCCATGATGATCTCCCTGTCGGCTTCGGTGTTCTGGCCAAAGCTAAGCTGGGATATCACCCCCGTCTACTGTCAACCTTCACAGGTCGTCACGCTCTACGCGTTCGCGCGCCTTGCGTGCCTGGCTCGCGCATTTCTTGTATTCCAGATTGTCCCGTGAGGCCTTCGCCTGGCGGTAGCCATGGTGGTTCTGACTGGTGTAGTTGGTGCTCAAGGCGTCATTGAGCTTGCGCAGTTCTTCTTTGCATTCGCGACGGTCGTTGCTGGCCGAGGCGCTGCCGGCCGTCAGGAAAGCGAGCAAAACCAGGGTGAGACGGAGCTTCATCAGGGCGGGGTCCTTGTCGGCAGAGATGTGCCAAGGCTAGTCCAGCGTGGGGATTTTTCCAGGCTGCCTGCGCACTGCAACGGTGCGCGCCAAGGTCGTTGTGGCGCACTCGAGTGAGGCCTGTCACCGGCATGTGGGGCGTTGGGTAGCAATGTGATTCCAGATGCTGGCGTAACGCCTTGCCGCCCGTGAATAGTCATCTGACTGATATATAACGAATTTATATACGTCATATTTTTCTGTTACCGCGTGTGGCACACTTTCTGCTGTCTATTCCGTTGTTACATACTAAGTTCCGGTATAGCGGAATACACAACTCCTGGAGTGCTTGTCATGCATCACCGACCTTCCGTGTTTAAAGCGTGTGTTTTTCTCTTCGCCGCATCGGCTTCCCTCGCCAGCGTAGTGCAGGCGGCGGACAGCAAGCTCGATGATGTGCTCAAGCGTGGGCACCTGATCGTGGGTACAGGCAGTACCAATGCGCCGTGGCACTTCCAGGGAGCGGATGGCAAGTTGCAGGGGTTTGATATCGACATCGGCCGCATTGTGGCCAAAGGCTTGTTCAACGACCCGAGCAAGGTCGAGTTCGTGGTGCAGTCCTCCGATGCACGGATTCCCAACCTGCTGACCGACAAGGTCGACATGAGTTGCCAGTTCATCACCGTCACCGCCAGCCGTGCGCAGCAGGTGGCCTTCACCCTGCCGTACTACCGCGAAGGCGTGGGCCTGCTGCTGCCGAACAACAGCAAGTACAAAGAGATCGAAGACCTGCAGGCCGCCGGCGACGGCGTCACCGTGGCCGTGCTGCAAAACGTCTACGCCGAAGAGCTGGTGCACCAGGCGCTGCCCAAGGCCAAGGTCGACCAGTACGACAGCGTCGACCTGATGTACCAGGCCGTGAACTCCGGTCGCGCCGATGCCGCCGCCACCGACCAGTCCTCGGTCAAGTACCTGATGGTGCAGAACCCAGGCCGCTACCGCAGCCCGGCTTACGCCTGGAGCCCACAGACCTACGCGTGCGCCGTCAAGCGTGGCGACCAGGACTGGCTGAACTTCGTCAACACCGCGCTGCATGAAGCCATGACCGGCGTGGAGTTCCCGACCTACAAGGCCTCGTTCAAGCAATGGTTCGGTGTGGACCTGCCGGAGCCGGCGATCGGTTTCCCGGTTGAGTTCAAGTAAATCGAAAACCTGGGGCGTCGCTGAAGGCGCCCCAATCAGGTACTGCCGACCATGAACTATCAGTTGAACTTTGCCGCCGTGTGGCGCGACTTCCCCAGCTTGCTGGCGGGGCTCGGCCTGGGTCTTGAGCTGGCGCTGCTGTCGATTGCGATTGGCTGCGTGATCGGTTTGATGATGGCGTTTGCCATGCTGTCCAGGCACAAGGCGCTGCGCGTGCTCGCCTCGGTGTACGTCACGGTGATCCGCAATACGCCGATCCTCGTGCTGATCCTGTTGATCTACTTCGCCTTGCCCAGCCTGGGCATCCGCCTGGACAAGATCCCGTCGTTCATCATCACCTTGTCGCTGTACGCCGGTGCCTACCTGACCGAAGTATTCCGCGCCGGACTATTGAACATTCCCAAGGGCTTGCGTGAAGCCGGGTTGGCCATCGGTTTGGGTGAGTGGCGTATCCGCGCGTATATCACCGTGCCGGTGATGTTGCGCAACGTGCTGCCCGCGCTGTCGAACAACTTCATTTCGCTGTTCAAGGACACCTCGCTCGCCGCCGCCATCGCGGTGCCCGAGCTGACCTATTACGCCCGCAAGATCAACGTCGAAAGCTACCGGGTGATTGAAACCTGGCTGGTCACGACCGCGCTCTACGTGGCTGCCTGTTACCTCATCGCCATGCTGCTCCGTTACCTGGAACAGCGCCTGGCGATCCGTCGTTAAGCGAGGTTTCCATGTACGAATCCCCCAGCTGGCTGCATGAGTTGTGGATCGCCCGGGATACACTCTGGGCGGGCTTCCAGGCCAGCGTTTATGTGTCAGCGCTGGCGATTATCTTTGGCACCCTGATCGGCATCGTCGCCGGGTTGGTCCTCACCTACGGCAAGTTCTGGATGCGTGCGCCGTTCCGCCTGTACGTCGACCTGATCCGTGGCACGCCGGTGTTTGTGCTGGTATTGGCGTGTTTCTACATGCTGCCGGCGCTCGGTTGGCAGATCAGCGCGTTCCAGGCCGGTGCGGTCGGGCTGACGCTGTTCTGCGGCTCCCACGTGTCGGAAATCGTGCGCGGTGCGCTGCAAGCCATTCCCCGTGGGCAACTGGAAGCGGGCAAGGCGATCGGCCTGACGTTCTACCAGTCCCTGGGTTACGTGCTGTTGCCCCAGGCGCTGCGCCAGATCCTGCCGACCTGGGTCAATTCCTCCACGGAAATCGTCAAGGCCTCGACCTTGCTCTCGGTGATCGGCGTGGCCGAGTTGCTGCTGAGCACCCAGCAAGTGATTGCGCGCACTTTCATGACCCTGGAGTTCTACCTGTTCGCCGGGTTTCTGTTCTTTGTCATCAACTACGCCATCGAGTTATTCGGGCGCTACATTGAAAAGCGGGTGGCCTTGCCATGAACCAACCTCACACCAACCCACCGCTGCTGAACATCCGCGGCCTGCGTAAACAATACGGTGAGGTCGAAGTGCTCAAGGGCGTCGACCTGTCCATGCAGCGCGGCAATGTGGTGACCTTGATCGGGTCCAGCGGCTCGGGCAAGACCACGCTGTTGCGCTGCGTCAACCTGCTGGAAGAATTCCAGGGCGGGCAGATCACCCTGGATGGGGAGTCCATCGGCTACAGCGAAATCGCCGGCAAGCGCGTGCGTCACCCCGAGCGCGTGATTGCCCAGCACCGGGCGATGACCGGCATGGCGTTCCAGCAGTTCAACCTGTTCCCGCACTTGACCGCGTTACAGAACGTCACCTTGGGCTTATTGAAAGTTAAGAAAATGCCGAAGGACGAGGCAGTGGTATTGGCAGAAAAATGGCTGGACCGCGTAGGACTTTTGGAGCGCCGCAACCACTTTCCCGGCCAGCTGTCCGGCGGCCAGCAACAGCGTGTGGCGATTGCCCGCGCGATTGCCATGAACCCCAGCCTGATGCTGTTTGACGAAGTCACCTCGGCCCTCGACCCGGAATTGGTGGGCGAAGTGCTCAGCGTGATCAAGGGCCTGGCGGAGGAGGGCATGACCATGTTGCTGGTCACTCACGAGATGCGCTTTGCCTATGAAGTCTCGGACAAGATCGTTTTCATGAACCAGGGCCGCATTGAAGAGCAGGGCACCTCGAAGGATATTTTCGAACGCCCGCAATCGCCGCGCCTGGCGGAATTTCTCAAGAACATTCGTTTTTAATCAGGAGCATAGTTTTATGAGCATCACTCGTTACGGTGCCGGCAGTACTGCCGGCGGCGGCCAGCCCCGTCCCTTCGCCCGCGCCGTGGAAGCGGACGGTTGGTTGTACGTCTCGGGCCAAGTGCCTGCGGTGGACGGCGAAATCATCACCGGCGGGATCATCGAGCAAACCCGCCAGACCCTGCGTAACGTGGTGGCGATCCTTGAAGAAGCCGGCTACGAGCTCAAAGACGTGGTGCGCGTTGGTGTGTGGCTGGAAGACCCACGGGACTTCTGGAGTTTCAACAAGGTGTTCGGCGAATACTTCACCCCGGAACACGCCCCGGCGCGCGCCTGTGTGCAGGCCAACATGATGGTTGATTGCAAGGTGGAGATCGATTGCGTGGCCTACAAGAAAAAAGGCTAAATGCCCCCACTCTCAAGCCCACCGCAAATCCAATGTGGGAGGGGGCTTGCCCCCGATGGCGGTGAGTCAGTCACACATGCATGTGCTGACACTCCCTCATCGGGGGCAAGCCCCCCTCCCACAGTAGAATTGTGTCGTACCCAACAACTTCGACCGGACCGAAATTGCCATGACCGAAGACACCATCAAACGCCGCGCCAAAGGCCTGGACCGTGCATTCGATATCCTCGATTTTCTCAAGGAAATCGGCCAGCCCCTGCGCCCGAATGATATTGCCAGCGGCATCGGCAGCCCCAAGTCCACCGTCTACGAATTGGTCGCGTCGCTCCTGGAGCGACGCATCCTGGAAACGGTGGGCAAGGACGGCCACGTCTACCTCGGCCGCCAGTTGTACTTTCTCGGCCAGGCGCACTTGCGTCATTTCGACCTGACCCGCGAGGCCGACCATGCCTTGCAGGAGATCGTCAGCCAGACCCACGAAACCGCGCAGATGTGCCTGCTCAACGGGCGCAAATACACAGTGGCGCTGATGCGCGAGGGCGAGCGGCATTTTCGCATTTCCTCGGACATCGGTGAAAATGCACCGATCCCGTGGACGGCGTCCGGGCGCCTGTTGCTGGGGCACTTGAGTGACCAGCAGATCGTCGACCTGATCGACCATGATGACTTTATCCTGCCGGACGGCCAGCGCCTGCCGCTGGAGACGTTCCTGGCACAAATCCGCCAGGCCACCCTCGATGGGTTCTTTTCCTTCGACAGCGTGGCCGACACCTTTACCCACTGCTTTGCCGCCCCGGTGCGGGACGCGCAAGGCATCAGCATTGCGACCCTGTGCATCGTCGCCCCACGCGCCGATGCCAGCAAAAACTACAACGACTATCGCCGGGTGTTGATCGAAAGCGCCAACAACCTGGCCCGGCGCATCAACGAATAGGAGTTTCCATGTCTGCCCTCAACGCTGTTGAAAAAGGCGCCGCCGCCGTCGGTGCCCACCTGGTCCGCGATGTCAGCCTGCCGGCCCTGGTGCTGCACCGCGACGCCCTGGAACACAACATCCGCTGGATGCAGGACTTTGTCAGCAAGAGCGGCGCGGAACTGGCGCCCCACGGCAAGACCAGCATGATGCCGGCGCTGTTCCAGCGCCAGCTCGCCCAAGGCGCCTGGGGCATCACCCTGGCCAACGCGGTGCAGACCCGCGCCGCCTATGCCGGCGGTGTACGCCGGGTGCTGATGGCTAACCAACTGGTGGGCGCGCCGAACATGGCGCTGATCGCCGACCTGCTGGCCGACCCGGATTTCGACTTCCACTGCATGGTCGATCACCCCGATAACGTTGCCGACCTGGGCCTGTTCTTCGCCGCCCGTGGCTTGCGCCTGAACGTGATGATCGAATACGGCGTGGTTGGTGGCCGTTGCGGGTGCCGCAGCGAGCAGGAGGTGCGCGACTTGGCCAAGGCGATCAAGGCGCAGCCGTCCCTGGCCCTCACCGGTATCGAAGGCTATGAAGGTGTGATCCACGGCGAGCACGCCATCAGCGGCATCCGCGACTTCGCCGCCAGCCTGGTGCGCCTGGCGGTGGACCTGCAGAACAATGGCGCTTTCGACTTGCCCAAACCGATCATCACGGCCTCGGGTTCGGCCTGGTATGACCTGATCGCCGAGTCGTTCGAAGAGCAAAACGCCGCGGGTCGCTTCCTCAGCGTGCTGCGTCCCGGCAGCTACGTCGCCCATGACCACGGCATCTACAAAGACGCGCAATGCTGCGTGCTCGACCGCCGCAGCGACCTCAGCGAAGGCCTGCGCCCGGCCCTGGAAGTGTGGGCCCACGTGCAATCGATGCCCGAGCCGGGATTTGCGGTGATCGCCCTGGGCAAGCGCGACGTCGCCTACGACGCCGGCCTGCCGGTGCCGCTCAAGCGCTACAAGGCCGGGATTCTCCCGGCGCAAGGCGATGACGTGGGGGCGTGCAAGGTCACGGCGGTGATGGACCAGCACGCGTTCATGACCGTAGCGTCAGGGGTTGAACTGCGTATTGGTGACATCATTTCGTTCGGCACTTCGCACCCGTGCCTGACCTTTGACAAGTGGCAGGTCGGCTGCCTGGTGGATGAGCAGTTGCAGGTCATCGAGTCTCTGCATACCTGCTTCTAGACCGCGCCGTTCCTATCGCGGGTATGCCCCCTCCCACCATTGAATAGGTTCACACATCAAACGGTGGGAGGGGGCTTGCCCCCGATGAGGCCATCAGCCACGCCCGAGACAATCATTATGAACACCCAACTCCGAATCGCCCTGATCGGCGAATGCATGATCGAACTGCAACACCGCGCCGACGGCAGCTTGCACCAGAGCTTCGGCGGCGACACCCTGAACACCGCGGTGTACCTGCGTCGCGAACTGGGCGACACCGGCAGCGTCGACTACGTCACCGCCCTGGGCGACGACAGTTTCAGCGATGCCATGTGCCGGCAATGGACGGAGGAAGGCCTCGGCCTGGGCATGGTCCAGCGCCTGACCGGACGTTTGCCAGGCTTGTACTGCATCCAGACCGACGCCAACGGCGAGCGCAAATTCCTCTACTGGCGCAACGAAGCCGCCGTACGCGACTGCTTCACCACGCCCGCCGCCGAACCGATCCTGGCCGCCTTGCCGGACTATGCCGTGGTGTATTTCAGCGGCATCACCCTGGCAGTGCTGGGGGAAATTGGCCGTGGGCGTTTACTGCAGACCCTTATAGAAACCCGTCGGCGCGGCGGCAAGGTGGTGTTCGACAACAACTACCGGCCGCGTTTGTGGGCCGGTGTCGAGGCGGCGCGCGCGGCGTATCGTACGGTGTTGGCAGAAGTGGATATCGCCTTGCTGACCGAGGATGACGAGCGGTCGTTGTTTGGCTACGCCGACAGTGAGCAAGTGTTCGCGGCGTACCCGGCGATTGAAGAAGTGGTGCTCAAACGTGGCGCGGATGCGTGCCTGATCCGGTGCAAGGGTGAGCGGTTTGCGGTGCCGGCGATCAAGGTCGAACAGGTGGTGGATACGACGGCGGCGGGGGATTCGTTCAGTGCAGCGTACCTGGCCAGTCGGTTTAAGGGTGGCACTCCGGAGGCGGCGGCTTTGGCCGGGCATCGGTTGGCCAGCCGGGTTATCCAGGTGCCGGGGGCGTTGATTCCCAGGGGGTGAATGGCCGCCTGCGGCGGATCGGGGGCAAGCCCCCTCCCACAGTTGACCGCATTTCATCTGGAGGAATGCAGTCACTTGTGGGAGGGGGCTTGCCCCCGATAGCGGTCCGCAGCCAACCCCTCAATCCCGGTAAAACACCTGCACCAAGTGATACCCAAACTTGCTCTTGATCGGCCCGTGAACCACCTTCACCGGCTTCTTGAAGATCACCGCATCAATCGCCCCCACCATCTGCCCTGGCCGCACTTCGCCCAAATCACCGCCGCGTTTGCCGGACGGGCAGGTGGAGTACTTCTTGGCCAGCACATCAAACGCCTCGCCCTTGGCGATACGCTGCTTGAGTTGTTCGGCTTCTTCGCTGGTTTTCACCAGGATATGACGGGCTTGGGCTTTCATTGATCTCTACCAGGTGTGCGACGGCGCGCGATTATGCCTGAACTCATGGGTCGACGCTGATCATGCTGCGGATTTTGGTCGCCAGCAGGTCGATGGAAAACGGCTTGGCAACCATGTCCATGCCGTCCTCGAGAAACCCCTGGCGCTCGGCGGCTTTCTCGGCGTAACCGGTCATGAACAGCACGCGCAGGCCCGGCCGGTGCTGGCGGGCGATCTCGGCCAGTTGTCGGCCGTTCATGCCGGGCAGGCCGACGTCGGTGACCAGCAAGTCCACGCGCAAGTCCGATTCCAACAGCGGCAATGCGGTACGCGCATCGGCGGCCTGGTGTGCGGTGTAGCCCAGCTCATCGAGTACATTGACCACCAGCATGCGCACCGCCGGGTCGTCCTCGACCACCACGACCGCCTCACCCGCCAGCGCCACTGGCGCCTCGCCCGAGTGGGGCGGCAGGCTGCTTTCCAGCGACGTACCGTGCAGGCGCGGCAGGTACAGGCGCACGCAGGTGCCCTGGCCCGGTTCACTCTGAATCGTCACGTGGCCACCGGACTGCTGGGTAAACCCGTAAATCATCGACAGCCCCAGCCCGGTGCCCTGGCCGATGGGTTTGGTGGTGAAGAAGGGGTCGAACGCCTTGGCGAGGATTTTCGGCGCCATGCCGGTACCGTTGTCACACACACCGAGCATCACGTAGTCGCCGGCCTTGACCGGCTCCAGGGTGGTGATGTCGGTGCCGTCCAGGTAGCTGTTGGCGGTTTCGATGAGTATCTCGCCGCAATCGGGCATGGCGTCACGGGCATTGATCACCAGGTTGAGCAGGGCGTTTTCCAGTTGGCTGGCGTCGGTGTTCACCGGCCAGATGTCGTGGCCCAATTGCACGTTGAGTGTGATGTGCGCACCTTTGGTCCGCCGGAATAAATCTTCCAGGGAGGCCACCAACTGGTTCGGGTCCAGCGGTTGAAGGTCCAACGACTGGCGCCGCGAGAACGCCAGTAACCGGTGGGTCAGGGCGGCGGCACGATGGGCCGAGGACACGGCGGCATCGGTAAAGCGCCCGATGTCATCGCTGCGCCCGGCGGCGATATAGCGCTGCATCAGGTCCAGGCTGCCGATGATGCCGGTGAGCATGTTGTTGAAGTCGTGGGCGATACCGCCGGTGAGCTGGCCCACCGCTTCCATCTTCTGCGCATGGCGCAGGGCATCTTCGGCGCGTTCGCGCTCGAACATTTCGTTTTGCAGGCGTTGGTTGGCCTCGGCCAGTGCCTGGGTGCGCTGGGCGACCCGTTCCTCAAGGTTTTCGTTAAGGTGGCGCAGGGCTTCTTCGGTGAGTTTGCGTTCGGTCTCATCGATCACAAAGATGTAGAAACCATTCACCGAGCCGTCAGTGCTGAAGCGCGGCAGGTACTTCATCAAGGCATGGCGTGGCCGCCCGTCGCAGTGCGGTGTGATGGTCATGAAGCTGCAGGGCTTGCCCTTCAGCGCGGCGGCGATCTTGTCCGCGCGCCCGGCATACACCTCGTCACCGAGCACTTCGCGGATGGTCTTGCCGTACAGCTCCTGGGGCGTCATGCCGTACCACTCCAGGTACGCACTGTTGTTCAGGCGAAAACGCTGTTCATGGTCGACATAGCCGATCAGCACCGGCATGGCGTTGATGATCAGTTGCAGCTCGGTCTGGCTTTGGCGCAGCGCCTGCTCGGTGTGTTTGCGCTCGGTCAGGTCCAGCGCGGCGCCGAGGAAGCGCGCCGGGCGGCCTTGGTGATCCTTGTAGCAACGTCCGCGGGCGAACACCCAGCGCACCTGGCCGTCGGCTTGCAACAGGCGGTACTCCTCGGCGTACTCGGTGCCGAAGGTGATGCAATGCTTGATGCTGCGCGCCACCATGCCCCGGTCTTCGGGATGCACGCCTTGCAGGTAGTCGCTGATCGGCAGCCTGCCAGCCTCGCTGGGGTCGACGCCGTGCAGGTAGGCGAAGTGGGCGTCGGCGATAAAGTGGTCTTCGCCGATATCCCAGTCCCAGGTGCCCACCGCGTCGGTCGCCGCCAGTGCAAGCTGCAAGCGTTGTTCGGTGTTGTGCTGGGCCTTGCGGCGTTCGTTGGTTTCGATGGCGGTGACCAGGATGCCGGCGACACACCCGCTTTCGTCGCGGATCGGGCTGTAAGTCAGGTCCAGCCAGATCTCAGTGTCGCGATTATGGCGTTGCAGTACGAAGCGCTGCTCGCTGAAGGTACGCACCTGGCCACTGAGCACGGCGTCGTAGATCGGCGCGGTAAAGCTTTCCAGCTCCGGCCAGGTCTGGTGCGCCGGTTGGCCCATGGCGTCGGGGTGCTTGTTGCCGGCCAACTGGGCGAAGGCGTCGTTGTAGAGTTGCGTCAGTTGGTTGCCCCACAGCAGGAGCATCGGCATCGGCGAGTGGACGACGATATCCACGGCCGTGCGCAAGCTTTGCGGCCACTCATTGGCCTCACCGAGGGGGCTTTGCGCCCAGTCCAGCCGCGCAATCATTGCGGCGGCTTCGCTGCCGGTGGAGGTTGCCTTCATGTAAAAACCCTGAGCGTAACGCTTTGAAAGATGACAACACCCATTATCCCGTGAGTCGGGAATGGGTGACTACCCCCGAAAAATAGCATGCATTCGGGGATTGTCTTCAAATGAGTGCGTCAGCGCTGAAACCTTTCATCTTTCAGTCAGTTCGCGCCGGTCGCGAAACTGTTCCAGGGCTTGCGGGTTGGCCAGGGCGTCGGTGTTCTTCACCGGTTCGCCGTGCACCACATTGCGCACCGCCAGTTCAACGATCTTGCCGCTGATGGTGCGGGGGATATCGGTGACAGCGAGGATCTTCGCCGGTACGTGGCGGGGTGTGGTGTTGGCGCGGATCACTTGGCGGATCTGCTGCTCAAGGGCTTCATCCAGCTCGACACCGTCATTGAGGCGCACGAACAGCACCACCCGTACGTCATCCTGCCAGCGTTGGCCAATGGCCAGGCTCTCCAGCACCTGCGGGACTTTTTCCACCTGGCGATAAATCTCTGCCGTGCCGATACGCACGCCACCGGGGTTGAGCACTGCGTCGGAACGCCCGTGAATCAACAGGCTGCCGTTGGGGCGTTGCTCGGCATAGTCGCCCTGGGCCCAGACACCGGCGAACTGGCTGAAATACGAGGTGCGCAGCTTCTGGCGATCCGGGTCGTTCCACAAGCCGATGGGCATGGCCGGAAAGTGCCGGGTGCACACCAGTTCGCCTTTTTCGCCAACCAGCGGCTGGCCCTGGTCGTCCCACACTTCAATCGCCATTGCCAGGCTCTTGCACTGCATTTCGCCGCGCCGCACCGGCAACACCGGGTTGCCGATCACAAAGCAGGAGACGATATCGGTGCCACCGGACATGGATGACAGGCACAGCTCGCCCTTGATCTCGCGGTACACGTAGTCGTAGCTCTGCGGCGACAGCGGCGAGCCGGTCGAAATCAGCCCTTTGAGGCTGCCCAGGTCATGGCTCAGGCGCGGTTGCAACCCGGCCTTTTCCAGCGTGGCGAGAAACTTGGGGCTGGTGCCGAACACGCTGATCTTTTCCGCGTCGATCAGGTCAATCAGGCGCTCCGGTCCCGGATGAAACGGCGAGCCGTCATACAGCACCGCCGTGGCGCCGATGGCCAGTACCGACACCAGCCAGTTCCACATCATCCAGCCGCAGGTGGTGTAGTAGAACAGGCAGTCATCGCGGGATAGGTCCGCATGCAGGCCGTGTTCCTTGAGGTGCGTGAGCAGCACGCCGCCGGTGCCGTGGATGATGCACTTGGGCACGCCGGTGGTGCCGCTGGAATAGAGAATATAAAGCGGATGATCGAACGGCACCGCGACGAATTCAGGTTCGCCGCCAGGCCGGTAGAAGTCCGACCACCGCGTGACGCGGGCATGGGTCTGATAGTTCTCGACCCGTGCCTGGGGCCGTGCGTACGGCACAATGATCAACTGCTCCAGGGACGGCAGGCGCGCGAGGATTTCATTGAGCTTGGCGGTCTGGTCGATGTCTTTACCGGCATAGCGGTAGCCCGCGCAGGTGATCAGCACCTTGGGCTCGATCTGGCCGAATCGGTCGATCACACCCTGGGTGCCGAAGTCCGGCGATGAACACGACCAGATCGCCCCGAGGCTGGTGCTAGCAAGCATCCCCACCAGGGTTTGCCAGGTATTGGGCATGCACGCGGCGACGCGGTCGCCTTGAGTGACACCGGCAGCCCGCAAGCTTTTTTGCAGGCCGGCGACATGGGCGGCGAGTTCGGCGTAGGTCAACTGTTCGCGTTGGCCGTCTTCGCTGATGGCCACCACGGCCGGGTGATCATCGCGGCGGCGCAACAGGTGCTCGGCAAAGTTCAGGGTCGCACCGGGAAACCACTGGGCGCTGGGCATCTCGGCGTCTTCGATCAGCACTGCGCTGGGCGGGCTGCGAAACTGCACGTCGAAGAACGCCACGATCGCCCGCCAGAAGTCCGGGCGCTGGTCGATGCTCCACTGGTGCAGGGCCGGGTAGTCGCTGAGCTGCACGCTGTAGCGGTCATTGATAAAGCGCCGGAACTGGTCCATCCGCGTGTTGGCGATGCGCTCCGGGGAGGGTTGCCAGAGGATCTCGGACATAGGCAGGTCTCTTTTTATGTATTAATTCATCCAGACAACACCGGGCCAATGTGGGAGGGGGCTTGCCCCCGATTGCGGTGTGTCAACCACCCGATGTATCAACTGGCACTGCCTCATCGGGGGCAAGCCCCCTCCCACATTTTGAATGCCATTGTCCGCTGTTACTGGGCCAGCCAGCCGCCGTCGATATTCCACGCGGCGCCGCGCACTTGGCTGCCGGCTTCGCTGCACAAGAAGAGCACCAGTTCACCCAACTGCGGCGGCGTCACAAACTCCAGCGACGGCTGCTTTTCCGCGAGCAAATCATGCTGGGCCTGCTGCGGGTCTACGCCGTTGGCGGCGCGATCATCGATCTGCTTCTGCACCAGCGGCGTCAGCACCCAGCCAGGGCAAATCGCGTTGCAGGTGACGTTGCTGGTGGCCGTTTCCAGCCCGACCACCTTGGTCAAGCCAATCACGCCATGCTTGGCCGCCACGTACGCTGCCTTGCCCACCGAACCGACCTGGCCATGCACCGAGGCGATGTTGACGATACGCCCCCAGCCCTTGGCTTTCATCGCCGGCAGGCTCAAACGCGTGCTGTGGAATACCGACGACAGGTTGATCGCGATGATCGAGTCCCAGCGCTCGGCGGGGAAGTCTTCGACCGCCGCCACGTGCTGGATGCCGGCGTTGTTGACGAGGATGTCCACGCCGCCGAATTCACGCTCGGCGTAAGCGATCATGTCGGCGATCTGCGCCGGGTCGCTGACGTCGGCCGGGTGGTGGCCGACCTTGCCGCCGAAGGCCTGCACCTGGGCGACGACCGCACGGGCGTCGCCGAAGCCGTTGAGGATCAGGTTGGCGCCGGCCTTGGCCAGGCTCAGGGCGATGCCCAGGCCGATGCCGCTGGTGGAACCGGTGACCAGGGCGGTCTTGCCGTTCAATGTCGTCATGAAAACCTCACACAATGCCGGTGGCATAGAAAGTACCGATCACCACGAACACCGCGAGGGTCTTGATGATCGTGATGCCGAAAATGTCCTTGTAGGCTTCGCGGTGGGTCAGGCCGGTGACCGCCAGCAGCGTGATCACCGCGCCGTTGTGGGGCAGGGTGTCCATGCCGCCGCTGGCCATGGCCGCGACGCGGTGCAGCACTTCAAGGGGAATATTGGCCGCATGGGCCGCCGAAATAAAGCTCTCGGACATGGCCGCCAGGGCGATGCTCATGCCGCCGGAAGCAGAACCGGTGATACCGGCCAGCAGGGTCACGGTGATCGCTTCGTTGACCAGCGGGTTGGGGATGCCCTTGAGCCAGTCCGCCAGCACCAGAAAGCCCGGCAGCGAGGCGATCACCGCACCAAAGCCGTATTCCGACGCGGTGTTCATCGCCGCCAGCAGCGCACCGCTGACCGCGCTTTTACTGCCTTCGGCGAGTTTGCTTTTGATCGCCGACCAGCCAAACACCAGCACCATGACGATGCCCACCAGCAATGCGGCCTGCACCGCCCAGATCGCCGTCAGCTTGGCGATTTCGGTGGTCACCGGCGTGCTCATCCCCGGCAAGCTGAGGCTGTGGGTCTTGCCGTACCACTGCGGGATCCAGTGGGTGAACAACAGGTTCATCACGCCCACCAGGATCAGCGGCGACAGCGCGATCCACGGGTTGGGCAGGGTGAGGTTCTCGGCGGTTTCCGGCTCGTTGCGCAACTCGGTGCCATAACCTTCACCGGCACGTTGCGCCTTGTTGCGCTGGCGCGCCAGGTACAGCATGCCGGCGCAGAATACGAAGATCGTACCGATCAACCCCAGCCAGGGCGCGGCCCAGGCTGTGGTGTTGAAGAACGTGCTGGGGATGATGTTCTGGATCTGCGGCGTGCCGGGCAGGGCGTCCATGGTGAACGAGAACGCGCCGAGGGCGATGGTCGCCGGGATCAGGCGCTTGGGGATATTGCTCTGGCGGAACATCTCCGCCGCGAACGGGTACACCGCAAACACCACCACGAACAGCGACACGCCGCCGTAGGTGAGCAGGGCGCAGACCAGCACAATCACCAGCATCGCCTGGCGCGTGCCGAGCAAGCGGATCGCCGCCGCCACGATCGAGCGTGAAAAGCCCGACAGCTCAATCAGCTTGCCGAACACCGCGCCAAGCAGGAACACCGGAAAGTACAGTTTGATGAAGCCGACCATCTTTTCCATGAACACCCCAGTAAACGCAGGGGCGACGGCGGAAGGGTCAGTGAGCAGGACAGCGCCGAGGGCGGCGATGGGGGCAAACAGGATAACGCTATAGCCACGGTAAGCAGCCAGCATCAGCAGCGCGAGGGCTGCCAGGGCAATGATCACACTCATGGTGTGTCTCCATCGAATTGTTATTTTTGTGGGTGAGGCTTTGGAGAAGGGCTATAGCGAGATGTGTGCCAATTATTTAAGTGGTTGAAAAATATAGATAATCTTTGGTGGGTGGTATGCCGTTTCAGCTACTGTCTCTAAATTGAGACAAATGATGAACCAATGTGGGAGGGGGCTTGCCCCCGATGGCAGTGTGTCAGTCAACTCACAAGCAACTGAAACAAAGCCATCGGGAGCAAGCCCCCTCCCACATTAGAAAGTCTCTATATTGATAATGGTGTCTCTTTTTGGAGATTAGTCGATGCCCAGGGCCACCATCTTCTTGTACAGCGTCGACCGCCCAAGCCCCAACCGCTTGGCCGCTTCCACCACATTTCCCTCGCACGCCCTCAACGCCGCGCCAATCACCTGCCGATCAAACCGCTCCCGCGCTGCGCTGAACGACTCACCCTCAACCGCCGGCACGGCACTGCCACGTTCCACGGGGGTGAAAGTGCCAATCGCCGCACGAATCTCACCGGCATTCAGCACCAGGTCATCACTCAGCAACGCCGCCCGCTCCAGCACATTGCGCAGTTCACGGATATTCCCCGGCCACGCATGCTGTGCCAGCAAGGCCAACGCCGCGTGGTCCAGTTCATGCTGGCTGCGCAGCTCCTCCAGGATCGCCTCGCTCAATGCCGGAATATCGTCCAGCCGTTCACGCAACGGCGGCACCTGGATCGGCAGCACATTCAGCCGGTAATACAGGTCGGCGCGGAACTCACCGCGCTTGATCGCCGCTTCCAGGTCCATGGACGTGGCCGCGATCACGCGCACATCGCTGTGCAGCATCTCGTTGGAGCCGACCGGCTCGAATTCCTTTTCCTGCAACACCCGCAGCAGTTTGCTTTGCAGCGGCAGCGGCATGTCGCCGATTTCATCCAGGAACAAGGTGCCGCCCTGGGCAATCTGGAATTTGCCCGGACGGCCCTTGCGGTCGGCGCCGGTAAACGCGCCCGGTGCAGTGCCGAAGAACTCGGCCTCCAGCAGGTCAGCGGGAATCGCGGCGCTGTTGATACTGACAAAGGCCTTGTGCGCCCGCGTGGAGGCACCGTGAATCGCCTGGGCCAGCAATTCCTTGCCGGTGCCGGTTTCGCCCAGCAGCAATACCGGCGATTCGGCACTCGCACTGCGCCGCGCCCGGCGTTTCACCTCGAGGCTGGCAGCGCTGGTGCCGATGAAATGCGCGAAGTTGTACTTGCTCTGGCGTGAACGCAGCAGCGAGCGCGTCGAGGCCAGCTCTTGCTGCATGCTCAGGTAGCGCTCGATCAGCGGCGACAGGTTGCGCAGCTCATCAAACAACGCAAACCCGATTGCGCCGATCGCCGCGCCGGCCTCGTTGTGGATCGGCAAGCGCATCACCACCAGTGGCCCCTTGGGCGTGTCCTGGATATCCAGCAGGATCGGCTGGTCATTGCGCACCACCTGGCGCAACAGGCTATTGGAAATCACCTGCTCGCATGGCTGGCCGATGGCTTCGTCGGCGCTTTTCAGACCGAAGCGCTTGGCGTAGCGCTCGTTCATCCAGACGATATTGGCGTCGCGGTCGACAATCACCGTGCCTTCGCTGGACTGCTCGATGATCTCGAACAGCGACTGGATGGCCAGGCCACGAACCTGTTGGTAGTCCTTGAGGTTATCGGTGATGTTCATGTTTAGGCCACCAACACAAATTGGACATGGAATCGCGATCCTTGTGGGAGCGGGCGTGTTTACAAGGGGATGTGCGCCGCTGCCAGCAGCTCTTGGGTGTACGGGTGTTGCGGTGCATCGAACACCTCATGGCTGGCGCCGCGCTCCACCACCTTACCGTCCTTGACCACAATCATGTCATGGGCCATGGCCCGCACCACGGCCAGGTCATGGCTGATGAACAGGTAGGTCAGGCCGTATTTCTCCTGCAGCTCACGCAGCAATGCCACCACTTGCTTCTGCACGGTGCGGTCGAGCGCCGAGGTCGGTTCATCCAGCAGCATCAGCGCCGGCTTGAGTACCAGGGCGCGAGCGATGGCGATGCGTTGGCGCTGCCCACCGGAAAATTCATGCGGGTAGCGGTGGCGACTGGCCGGGTCGAGGCCGACGTCCTTAAGCACTTGGATCACCTGCGCATCGCGGTCGGCCAGGCTGCACGGCGCGTGCACTTCCAGGCCTTCGCTGATGATCTGTTCCACGGTCATGCGTGGGCTGAGGCTGCCGTAGGGGTCCTGGAACACCACCTGCATCTGCTTGCGCCAAGGGCGCATTTGCTGGTTATTCAGCGGGTCGAGCGCTTCGCCTTGGAAGCGGATGCTGCCGGTGGAGTCGAGCAACCGCAGGATCGCCTGGCCCAGCGTGGACTTGCCCGAGCCGGACTCGCCGACAATCCCCAGGGTTTTGCCGCGCTGCACGCTGAGGCTGATGCCGTCCACCGCACGCAGGTAGGTCTTGCGGCGGAACAACCCGCCGCCAAGGGGGAATTGCACGGTCAGGTCATCCACTTGCAACACCGTCTCGCGCGCATCGCTGCACAGCGCATCACCGGCCGGTTCCGCATCCAGCAGCAGTTGGCTGTAAGGATGCTGCGGCGCGGTGAACAAGGTCTCACAGTCGGCCTGCTCAACGATCTCGCCGGCGCGCATGACGCACACGCGCTGGGCGATGCTGCGCACCAGGTTGAGGTCATGGCTGATCAGCAGCAGCGACATGCCCAGGCGTTGTTGCAGGGATTTGAGCAGCAGCAGGATCTTGCGCTGCACGGTCACATCCAGGGCGGTGGTGGGTTCGTCGGCGATCAACAGCTCCGGCTCGCAGGCCAGGGCCATCGCGATCATCACCCGTTGGCGTTGGCCGCCGGACAATTGATGCGGATAAGCCTTGAGGCGTTCCTGGGGTTTCTGGATGCCCACCAGCTCGAGCAATTCGAGGATGCGCGCCTGCGCCGCCTTGCCGCCCAAGCCCTTGTGCAGCAGCAGGGTTTCGCCGATCTGCTTTTCGATGCTGTGCAGCGGGTTCAGGGAGGTCATCGGCTCCTGGAAGATCATCGCAATGCGGTCACCGCGCAGTTTCTGCAACGTCGAGGCCGAGGCGCCGATCAACTCCTGGCCGCGATACGTGATGGAACCGGTGGTGTCGGTGCCCGCTTCCGGCAGCAGTTGCAGGATCGAATGGGCCGTCACCGACTTGCCGGAGCCCGACTCACCCACCAGCGCCAGGCACTCGCCGGGGCGAACGTCCAGGCTCAGGTGGCGGACCACGGTCTGGCCACTGAAAGCGACGTTGAGGTCGCGGATTTCGATCAGGTTCATAGGGGAGGCACTCATGAACGGGGGTCGAAGGCGTCACGCAACGCCTCGCCGATAAAGACCAGCAGCGACAGGATCAGCGCCAAGGTGAAAAACGCCGTGAGGCCCAGCCACGGCGCTTGCAGGTTCTGCTTGCCCTGGGCGATCAGTTCACCCAGCGACGCGCTGCCCGCCGGCATGCCAAAACCGAGGAAATCCAGGGCGCTCAAGGTGGAAATCGCCCCGGTCAGGATAAACGGCAGGTAGCTCAACGTAGCGGTCATGGCGTTGGGCAGGATATGCCTGCGAATGATCTTGCCGTCGCCCAAGCCCAGGGCTCGTGCGGCCTTGACGTATTCCAGGTTGCGCCCGCGCAGGAACTCGGCGCGCACCACGTCCACCAGGGCCAGCCAGGAAAACAGCGCCATGATCCCCAGCAACCACCAGAAATTCGGCTCCACAAAACCCGACAGGATGATCAGCAGGTACAGCACCGGCAGCCCGGACCACACCTCCAGCACGCGCTGGCCGATCAAATCCACCCAGCCGCCGTAATAGCCCTGCAATGCACCGGCGGCAATGCCGATGGCAGCGCTGATCGCGGTGAGCGCCAAGGCAAACAGGATCGACACGCGTGCGCCAAAGATCACCCGCGCCAGCACATCCCGCGACTGGTCATCGGTGCCCAGCCAGTTCACCGCCGAGGGCGGGCTGGGGGCAGGGCGGGTCAGTTCGTAGTTGGGCGTGTCGTCGCTGAACGGGATCGGTGGGAACAGCATCCAGCCGCCGTCCTGCTCTATCAGCTTTTGCACGTAGTCACTGCGGTAGTCGGCCTGGAACGGCAACTGGCCGCCGAACTGCTGCTCGGTGTAACGCTTGAACACCGGGAAATACAGCTCGTTCTTGAAACTCAGCACCAAGGGCTTGTCATTGGCGATCAACTCGCCGCCGAGGGTCAGGATAAACAGGCCGATAAACAGCCACAGCGACCACCAGCCGCGACGGTTCTTCTTGAACCGCTCGAAACGCCGACGCGCCACGGGAGACAGATTAAGCATCAGGCGTTCCTCGCGGCGAAGTCGATACGCGGGTCCACCAGGGTGTAGCAGAGGTCGCCGATGAGTTTTATCAAGAGGCCGAACAACGTAAAGATAAACAGCGAACCAAACACCACCGGATAATCGCGGGACACCGCGGCTTCGTAGCTCATACGGCCCAGGCCGTCGAGGGAGAAGATCACCTCGATCAGCAGCGAGCCGGCAAAGAACACCGCGATAAACGCCTGCGGAATGCCCGAAATCACCAGCAACATCGCGTTGCGGAACACATGCCCGTACAGCACGCGCCGTTCGCTCAAGCCCTTGGCGCGCGCAGTCACCACGTACTGGCGGGTAATTTCATTCAGAAACGAGTTTTTGGTCAGGATGGTCAGCGTGGCGAACCCGCCGATGACCAGCGAGGTGACCGGCAAGACCAGGTGCCAGAAATAGTCGGCGATCTTGCCCACGGTGCTCAGCTCTTCGAAGTTTTCCGACACCAGCCCGCGCACCGGGAACCAGTTCAGCGAGGTGCCGCCGGCAAAGACCACGATCAGGAACATCGCGAACAGGAACGCAGGCATCGCATAGCCGATCACAATCGCGGTACTGCTCCATACGTCGAAGCTGCTGCCATGGCGCACCGCCTTGCGAATCCCCAGGGGTATCGACACCAGGTAGGTGATCAGCGTGGCCCACAGGCCGAGGGAAATGGTCACCGGCATTTTTTCCAGGATCAGGTCGATCACGGTCTTGCCGCGAAAGAAGCTGTTGCCGAAGTCCAACTGCGCATAGCTCTTGAGCATCAGCCACAGGCGTTCCGGCGCGGGCTTGTCGAAACCGTACTGTTTTTCGATGTCGGCGATCAGCTTCGGGTCCAGGCCACGGCTGGCGCGGGAGCCGCCGCTGATGCTTTCGCCGGATGAACCGCCGACGCCACCGCCGCCAATCCCTTGCAGGTGGGCTATGGCTTGTTCCACCGGCCCGCCTGGAGCGGCCTGCACGATCACGAAATTTACCAACAGGATGATCACCAGCGTCGGGATGATCAGCAGCAGGCGCCGCACGATATAGGCAAACATCAGCGTGCACCTCCGCGTTTGTTCAGCTCAGCCTTCATTTGCTCGTTGGTCAGGGGTGTGGGGCTGATTTCCCACCAGGTTTCCAGGGCTTCGTCGTTTTTCGCCTCGATGGCCGGGCGGCCGAAGCGGTTCCACCACGCGGCGGACGTGCCGGGCGGGTAGTAATTGGGAATCCACAGGTAGTTCCATTGCAGCACGCGGTCCAGCGCGTGGGCGTAGGTGAGCATCTGCGCCTGGGTGTCGGCCTTGACCAGGCCCTTGATCAGGCTGTCGACGGCCGGGTCCTTGAGCACCATGTAGTTGTTGGCGCCGGGGTCAAAGGCGGCGGCCGAGCCGAAATAGTTGTAGAGCTCCATGCCCGGCGAGGTAGTGACCGGGAAGCCGGTGACGATCATGTCGTAGTCCCGTGCCATCACCCGGTTCACATATTGGGAGGCGTCGATACGGCGGATATTCAGGGTGATACCGATCTGCGCCAGGTTGCGTTTGTACGGCAGCAACAGGCGTTCGAGGCCAGATTGGGCGTTAAGGAAGGTAAACTCCAGCGGCTCGCCCTCGGCGTTAACCAGCTTGTCGCCGTCCGGTTTCCAGCCGGCCTCTTCCAACAAGGCCAGTGCCTGCAGCTGTTTGTCGCGGATCATGCCGCTGCCGTCGGTAACCGGCGCCTTGAACACTTGGGTGAACACCTCGTCGGGCACCTGGCCGCGCAACGGTTCAAGAATCGCCAGTTCTTCTTGGGTCGGCGGCTGGCTGGCCGCCAACGGGCTATTGGAAAAGAAGCTTTGTTGGCGGATATACATATTGCGCATCATCTGCCGGTTGGCCCATTCGAAGTCCCACAGCATCGCGAGGGCCTGGCGCACGCGGCGGTCCTTGAAGACTGGTTTTTGCACGTTGAACACATAACCCTGGGCCGGTTGCGGCATCTCCTTGGCCAGGTGCGCGCGTTGCAGGCGACCGTCATCCAGGGCCGGGCCGTTGTAACCGATGGAATAGCCGGTGGCGGAAAATTCGCGGTTGAAATCATAGGCGCCGCCGCGCAGTACCTGGCGGGCCACTTCGGTGTCGCCGAAATATTCCAGGCTCAGGTGATCGAAGTTGTACAGGCCACGGCTGACGGGCAAGTCCTTGCCCCACCAGTTCGGGTCGCGGGTAAAGGTGATGGTGCTGCCGGAGTCGATCTTGCTGACCTTGTACGGGCCGCTGCCCAGGGGCGCTTCATAGCCGCCGCCATTGGCGAAGTCGCGGGTCTTCCACCAGTGCTCCGGGAAGACGGGCAGGGTGGCGATATCCAGGGGCAGGGTGCGATTTTCATTGCTGGAGAAATCGAAGCGTACCTGGCGCTCGCCCTCGACCTCGACGTGCTTGACGTCGGCGAACAGGGTGCGAAAGCGCAGGCTGCCTTGGGTCATCAATAGGTCGAAGCTGTAGCGCACGTCTTCGGCGGTGATCGGCTTGCCGTCGGCAAAGCGTGCCTTGGGGTTGAGGAAAAAGCGCAGCGACAGGCCATCGTCGGCGCGTTCCATCTTCTCGGCGACCAGGCCGTAGACCGTGTAGGGCTCGTCGAGGGAGCGCTGGGCCAGGGGCGCGTAAAGCCAGCCGTCGACCTGGGACACGCCGATGCCTTTGTCGATATACGGCAGCACATGGTCGAAGCGCCCAATCTCGATGGCCGAGCGGCGCAGGCTGCCGCCTTTGGGAGCGTTGGGGTTGGCGTAGTCGAAATGGGTAAAGCCGGCGGGGTACTTGGCCGGTTCGCCGTACACCGTCAGGTAGGGTTGGGGCGCCGCGATCACGGCGGAACTGGCCAGCAGCAGGGCCAGGGTCGAGCTCAGCATGTAGGAAAAAGCCAATCGCATTGTCAGCCTTGAACGCCGTGTGAAGAATAAAAGGGATTTGTACGCTAACGGCATCAGCGTCGCCAGTCATCACATGCACAACGGCCCACCAAAAGGCGGGCCGTTGTTTATAGCATCAGCACAGACAGGATCAGTCCTGGCGGCTGGTGACTTCCAGCAGGTGGTAGCCGAACTGGGTTTTCACCGGGCCTTGCACGGTGTTGACCGGGGCGCTGAAGACGACGGTGTCGAATTCCTTGACCATCTGGCCTGGACCGAACGAACCCAGGTTGCCGCCGTCGCGGCTGGAAGGGCAGCTGGAGTTGGCTTTGGCGATTTCTGCGAAATCGGCGCCGCCTTCGATTTGGGCCTTGAGTTCGTTGCACTTGTCTTCAGTGGAAACGAGGATGTGACGGGCGGTGGCTTTGGCCATGGGGAGTAACTCCTTGAGTAAAAAGGGTGAGCGTACCGGATTCAGGCGGTTATTTCCTGGCAAAGTTCCATGGGATTGGCGTACATATCCGTTTCTTCGGTAACGGCTACTTAGGGTTCTGCTCTTACAGCGGGGCACTTTTGGAAGCGCGCCAAAAACGCTTCGCCCCACTACTCGCTGCCTCGCCTAGGCTCGGCATGGCGCGGTGTAGATCAAAAGCAGAGCTGATTGATCTCTCCGCCCAGAGTGGCGGCCTTGGAATCGGCCGGTTTCTGACTGTCGATCTCGGTCAAGTGTGGGAGGGGGCTTGCTCCCGATAGCAGTGGGGCAGTTGCAGAGGTATCAGCTGACACACCGCCATCGGGGGCAAGCCCCCTCCCACCGTTTGATCTCCCTACATCAGGTCGATACGTTTGGCTGGGCCAGTATCCCGGCTCTTTTCAAAAGTGACCCGCCGTAAGGGCGGACAGCCATCCCCCATTAACGGATAGGTACTGCGTCAATCAACACGAGCAGCAGGCACCAAAAACGCCGCCTCCAGCAACTGCCGCGTATACCCATGCTGCGGCGCAGCAAAAATCCCCGCTGCATCCCCCTGTTCCACCACCTGCCCATGCTTCACCACCATCAACTGGTGACTCAACGCCTTAACCACCGCCAAATCATGGCTGATAAACAGATAGGTCAAGTTGTACTTAGCCTGCAAACTGCGCAATAACTCGACCACCTGCCGCTGCACCGTGCGATCCAGCGCCGAGGTCGGCTCGTCCAGCAGAATCAGGCGTGGCTTGAGCACCAACGCCCGGGCAATGGCAATACGCTGCCGCTGACCGCCAGAGAACTCATGCGGGTACCGGTGCCGCGATTCCGGATCCAGCCCCACTTCCTTGAGCGCCGCAATAATCGCCGCCTCCTGCTCGGCAGGCGTACCCATCTTGTGGATGCGCAGCCCCTCGCCGACGATCTCACTGACGCACATCCGCGGGCTCAAGCTGCCAAACGGGTCCTGAAACACCACCTGCATTTCCCGACGCAACGGTCGCACCTGTTGCTGGGTGAGCCGATCCAGTTGCTGACCTTCAAAACGAATGCCGCCCTTGCTGCCGATCAACCGCAGAATCGCCAGGCCCAGGGTGGATTTGCCCGAGCCGCTTTCGCCGACGATGCCCAGGGTCTGTCCCTGGGGCAGGCTGAAGTTGATGCCGTCCACCGCCTTGACGTAATCGACGGTGGTGCGCAAAAAGCCCTTCTTGATCGGAAACCACACTTTCAGGTCATCGACTTCCAGCAACGGCGGGCCAATCACATTGGTCGCCGGGCCGCCGCTGGGTTCCGCCGCCAGCAGTTCCTGGGTGTAGGGGTGCTGGGGCGACTGGAACAGCGTCTCGCAATCGGCCTGTTCAACGATGCAGCCTTTTTGCATCACGCACACGCGATGGGCGATGCGCCGCACCAGGTTCAAGTCATGGCTGATCAGCAGCAGCGCCATGCCTAGCCGTGCCTGCAGCTCCTTGAGCAATTCGAGGATTTTCAACTGCACCGTCACGTCGAGGGCCGTGGTCGGCTCATCGGCGATCAGCAGTTCGGGTTCATTGGCCAGCGCCATGGCGATCATCACCCGCTGGCGCTGGCCGCCGGAGAGTTCATGGGGCAGGGCCTTGAGGCGCTTGTGCGGCTCGGGGATGCCCACCAATTCCAGCAACTCCAGGGTGCGCTGGGTGGCGACCTTGCCGGTGAGCCCCTTGTGCAGGCCCAACACTTCGTTGATCTGTTTCTCGATGTTGTGCAGCGGGTTCAGCGAGGTCATCGGCTCCTGGAAGATCATCGCAATGCGGTTGCCGCGAATGTGCCGGATGGTTTTTTCTTTCAGTGTCAGCAGGTCCTGCCCGGCATAGTTGATGGTGCCGGAAGGATGCCGCGCCAGCGGGTAGGGCAGCAGGCGCAGGATCGAGTGGGCGGTGACCGATTTGCCCGAGCCGCTTTCGCCCACCAGCGCGATGGTTTCGCCGCGCTTGATGTCGAAGCTGACGTTGTTCACCACGCGTTGGTGATGGTCGCCGGTGACGAACTCGACGGAGAGGTCGCGGATTTCGATCAGATTGTCCTGATTCATCTCATTTCCTCGGGTCGAAGGCATCGCGAGCGGACTCGCCGATAAACACCAGCAAACTCAACATGATCGCCAGCACGGCAAAGGCACTCATGCCCAGCCACGGCGCTTGCAGGTTGGATTTGCCCTGGGCCACCAGCTCGCCCAGCGATGGCGACCCGGCCGGCAAGCCGAAGCCGAGGAAGTCCAGGGCGGTGAGGGTGCCGATGGCACCGGTGAGGATGAACGGCATGAAGGTCATGGTCGAGACCATCGCATTGGGCAGGATGTGGCGGAACATGATCGCGCCGTTCTGCATGCCCAAGGCCCTGGCCGCGCGCACGTATTCGAGGTTGCGGCCGCGCAGGAACTCGGCGCGCACCACGTCCACCAGGCTCATCCAGGAAAACAGCAGCATGATCCCCAGCAGCCACCAGAAGTTGGGCTGCACGAAACTGGCGAGGATGATCAACAGGTACAGCACCGGCAACCCGGACCAGATTTCCAGGAAGCGCTGCCCGGCCAGGTCGACCCAGCCGCCATAGAAGCCCTGCAAGGCCCCGGCGATCACGCCGATGATCGAGCTGAGCACCGTGAGGGTCAGGGCAAACAGCACCGACACGCGGAACCCGTAGATCACCCGCGCCAACACATCGCGCCCCTGGTCATCGGTGCCCAGCAAGTTCACCGAAGAGGGCGGCGCCGGTGCGGGCACCTTGAGGTCGTAGTTGATGCTCTGGTAGCTGAACGGAATCGGTGCCCACAACGTCCAGGCGTCCTTGGCCTTGAGCAGTTCCTGGATATAGGGGCTCTTGTAGTTGGCCTCCAGCGGGAATTCACCGCCAAAGGTGGTCTCCGGGTAGCGCTTGAGCGCCGGGAAATACCAGCCGCCATCGTAGTGCACGGCCAGCGGCTTGTCGTTGGCGATCAGCTCTGCGCCCAGGCTCAGCACGAAGAGGATCAGGAACAGCCACAGCGACCACCAGCCGCGTTTGTTGGCCTTGAACCGCTCGAACCGGCGGCGATTGAGGGGGGACAGATTCATCTCAATGCTCCCGGCTGGCAAAGTCGATTCGCGGATCGACCAGGGTGTAGGTGAGGTCGCCGATCAGTTTCACGATCAGCCCCAGCAGGGTGAAGATGAACAGCGTGCCGAACACCACCGGGTAGTCGCGGTTGATCGCCGCTTCAAAGCTCATCAGGCCCAGGCCGTCGAGGGAGAAGATCACCTCCACCAGCAATGAACCGGTGAAGAAGATGCCGATGAACGCCGAGGGGAAACCGGCGATCACCAACAGCATGGCGTTGCGGAACACATGGCCGTACAGCACACGGTGGTTGGTCAGACCCTTGGCTTTGGCGGTGATCACGTACTGCTTGTTGATCTCGTCGAGAAAGCTGTTCTTGGTCAGCAGGGTCATGGTGGCGAAGTTGCCGATCACCAGCGCGGTAATCGGCAGCGCCAGGTGCCAGAAGTAATCGAGGACCTTGCCGCCCCAGCTCAACTCGTCGAAGTTGTTCGACGTCAGCCCGCGCAAGGGGAACCAGTCGAAATAACTGCCGCCGGCAAACACCACGATCAGCAGGATCGCAAACAGGAACGCCGGGATCGCATAACCGACGATGATTGCCGAACTGGTCCATACGTCGAAATGGCTGCCATGTCGGGTGGCCTTGGCGATCCCGAGGGGGATCGACACCAGGTACATGATCAGCGTGCTCCATAACCCGAGGGAGATGGACACCGGCATCTTTTCCTTGATCAGGTCGATAACCTTGGCGTCACGGAAGAAGCTGTCGCCAAAATCCAGCTGGGCGTAGTTCTTGACCATGATCCACAGGCGTTCCGGCGCCGATTTGTCGAAACCGTACATCTTTTCGATTTCCTTGATCAGCGTCGGGTCCAGGCCCTGGGCGCCACGGTAACTGCTGGAGCCGGCCACCGACACTTCGGCCCCGCCGCCGGCAATGCGGCTGGTGGCGCCCTCAAAGCCTTCGAGCTTGGCGATCATCTGCTCCACGGGGCCACCGGGGGCGGCCTGGATGATGACGAAGTTGATCAGCAGGATCCCGAACAGCGTCGGGATGATCAGCAACAGGCGGCGAAAGATATAGGCCAGCATTTAATCGCCTCCGCTCGCCGGATCGGCGTTGGTGCTTGTGTCTAAAGGAATAGCCGGTTTGACGTTAGGTTTGGCCCACCAGGTCGCGGTGCCGACGTCGTAGCGCGGCGGGACCTTGGGGTGCCCGAGGTGATTCCAATACGCCACGCGGTAGGTCTTGATGTGCCAGTTGGGGATCACGTAGTAGCCAAATTGCAGTACGCGATCCAGCGCCTTGGCGTGGGCCACCAGGCTTTTTCGCGAGTGTGCATCGATCAGTTCTTCTACCAGCTGGTCGACGGCTGGATCCTTGAGCCCCATGTAATTGCGGCTGCCCGGCTTGTCGGCGCTGGAGGATTTCCAGAATTCCCGTTGTTCATTGCCCGGCGAGGTGGACTGGGGGAAGCTGCCCACCAGCATGTCGAAATCCCGCGAGCGGATCCGGTTGACGAATTGCGAGACGTCCACTCGCCGGATCACCAGGTCGATGCCCAGGTCGGCCAGGTTGCGCTTGAACGGCAACAGGATGCGTTCGAACTCAGTCTGGGCCAGCAGGAATTCGATTTTCACCGGCTTGCCGGTGGTGTCGACCATCTTGTCATCGACGATCCGCCAGCCGGCGTCCTGCAGCAACTGGTACGCCTCGCGCTGTTGGTTGCGGATCATGCCGCTGCCATCGGTCTTGGAGGGTTCGAAGGCCTGGGTGAAGACTTCGGGCGGGATCTTGTCGCGCAGCGGTTCGAGAATCGCCAGCTCGTCTGGGCCGGGCAGGCCGGTGGCGGCCATTTCCGAGTTTTCGAAATAACTGCGGGTGCGGGTATAGGCCCCATTGAACAGCTGCTTGTTGCTCCACTCGAAATCCAGCAACAGGCTGATGGCCTTGCGCACGCGCACGTCCTGGAACATCGGCTTGCGCGTATTGAACACAAAGCCCTGCATCCCGGTGGGGTTGCCGTTGGGGATTTCTTCCTTGATCAAGCGGCCCTCAGTCACTGCCGGGATGTTGTAGGCATTGGCCCAGTTTTTCGCGCTGAATTCCAGCCAGTAATCGAACTGCCCGGCCTTCAGCGCCTCCAGCGACACGGTGCTGTCGCGGTAATAGTCGGTGATGCGGTTATCGAAATTGTAGAAACCTTGGGTGACTGGCAGGTCCTTGGCCCAGTAATCCTTGACTCGCTCATAGCGGATCATGCGCCCGGCCTTGACCTCGGCCACCTTGTACGGCCCGCTGCCCAGCGGCACTTCCAGGTTGCCCTTGGCGAAGTCGCGGGTCGCCCACCAATGTTTGGGCAATACCGGCAGTTGCCCGAGGATCAGCGGCAATTCGCGGTTATTGGTGCGCTTGAACTTGAACAGCACCTTCAGCGGGTCTTCGGCGATCACTTCGTCGACGTCGGCGTAATACGTGCGATAGATCGGCGAGCCTTCCTTGATCAGTTCCTGGAAGGTGAACACCACGTCTTCGGCACGGATCGGTTGGCCATCATGGAAGCGTGCTTCGGGGCGCAGGTAGAACCGCACCCAGCTGTTGTCCGGGGCTTTTTCGATCTTGCCGGCGACCAGGCCGTATTCGGTGATGGGCTCGTCCAGGCTTTGCATGGCCAGGGTGTCGTAGATCAGGCTCAGGTTATCGGCCGGCACACCTTTGCTGATGTAGGGGTTGAGGCTGTCGAAGCCGCCCATGGCCGACTCGCGGAACGTGCCGCCCTTGGGGGCGTCCGGGTTGACGTAGTCGAAGTGCTTGAAGTCGGCGGGATATTTCGGCGGTTCGTTGTACAGCGTCAACGCATGTTGCGGGGCGGCTTGGGCCACGGTGCACAGCAGCAGGCTGCCGAGCAGGGCAGTACGCAAATACATCATTGGGCTTTCTCCGAAGCTTTCAGCCACCACGCGCTCAGGCCCAGGCTGTAGGGCGGTGTGGTGACAAAGGCGAACCGGTTGCGGTACGCCAAGCGATGATAGTTGAGGTACCAGTTGGGAATACTGTAGTGCTGCCACAGCAGCACGCGGTCCAGGGCACGGCCGGCGGCCAGTTGCTCCTCGCGGGTCTTGGCGGCCAGCAGTTGTTCCAGCAGGTGATCGACAATCGGGTTGGCGATGCCTGCGTAGTTCTTGCTGCCCTTGATCGCGGCCTGGCTGGAGTGGAAGTACTGCCACTGCTCAAGGCCGGGGCTCAAGGTCTGGTTGAGGGTGATCAGGATCATGTCGAAGTCGAATTGATCCAGGCGCTGCTTGTACTGGGCGCGGTCGACGGTCCGCAGGCGTGCGTCGATGCCGATGCTGATCAGATTCTCGACGTAGGGCTGCAGGATGCGCTCCAGGTTCGGGTTGACCAGCAGGATCTCGAAGCGCAACGTTTGACCGTCCTTGTTCAGCAGCCGTTGGCCTGACAGTTTCCAACCGGCCTCGCCGAGCAACGCCAGGGCGTGGCGCAGCGTCTCGCGGGGGATGCCGCGGCCGTCGGTCTGGGGCAGGCTGAACGGCTGGGTAAACAGGTTGGCCGGCAACTGGTCGCGGTACGGCGAGAGCATCAGCCATTCATGCCCGGTGGGCACGCCGGTCGCGGCGAACTCGCTGTTGGGGTAGTAACTCAAGGTGCGTTTATAGGCGCTGCTGAACAGGGTGCGGTTGGTCCATTCGAAGTCGAACATCAGCCCCAGGGCTTCGCGCACCTTGGTCTGGCTGAAGGTCGGCCGCCGGGTGTTCATGAACAGGCCTTGGCTTTGGGTCGGGATCTGGTGGGCGATCTGCGCCTTGATCACATCACCCCGGTTCACTGCCGGGAAGGTGTAGCCGTTGGCCCAGTTCTTGGCCTGGTGCTCGATATAGATATCGAACTCGCCGGCCTTGAAGGCTTCGAAGGCCACGTCGCTGTCGCGGTAGAACTCCACTTCGACCTTGTCGTAGTTATAGAAACCCTGGTTGACCGGCAGGTCCTTGCCCCAGTAGTCCTTGACCCGTTCGAACACCAGTTGCCGCCCAGGGCTGACCTGGGTGATACGGTATGGCCCGCTGCCCAGCGGCGGTTCGAAGGTGGTGGCCTTGAAGTCGCGGTTCTTCCAATAGTGCTGGGGCAATACCGGCAACTCGCCCAGGCGCAGGATCAGCAACGGGTTGCCGGCGCGCTTGAACACAAAGCGGATGCGGTGACGGTTGAGGATATCCACCCGTGCCACTTCCTGCAGGTTGGTGCGGTATTGCGGGTGGCCTTCGGTCAGCAGCGTGCGATAGGAAAACGCCACATCGTAGGCGGTGATTGGCTTGCCATCGTGGAAGCGCGCCTGGGGGCGCAGGTTGAACACCACCCAACTGCGGTCCTCGCTGTACTCTACCGACTGCGCGATCAGCCCATAACTGGAGGTGGGTTCATCGCCGGACGGCGCATAAAGGCCGGTGCCGACCATCAATGGCTCATTCAGCTCATTCACGCCGTATTGCAGGAAATTGGGCGTGGAAACCGGGCTTGAGCCCTTGAAGGTATAGGGGTTGAGGGTATCGAAGGTGCCAAATGCCATGACCCGCAATGTCCCGCCTTTCGGCGCTGCAGGGTTTACCCAATCGAAGTGGGTGAATTTGGCCGGGTACTTGAGGCTGCCGAACTGCGTATAACCGTGGCTCTCGGTAATCGTCGCGTTCGCACCAAAGCTCAAGGCCAGACTTATTAGTAGAAGGAGGGGACGCTTCAAGTCAGAGATCCGATCCAGGCGGCTTGGGCTTTATGATCGGTACAGTAACAGCTTGTTCCGGTTGGAAAAAGCCAGTCGGCTGATGCAGGGCCAATGTGGGAGGGGGCTTGCCCCCGATAGCGGTAGACCTGCCAATGAATCTGTTGGCTGGTACATTGCTATCGGGGGCAAGCCCCCTCCCACATTGGTTCCCCAGTGTTCATGAAACTTAGCGTGGACCTGATACCACCAGCATCTGCCCTGGCTTCAAGGCCTGGCCTGTGCGCGGGTTCCAGCGCTTGAGATGTTGCATCTCAACGTTGAAGCGCTTGGCGACGATGTACAGCGAGTCGCCTTTCTTGACTTTGTACTGCACTGGCTTCTTGCTGTCGGCCTTGGCCACCAGCTTGCGCGTGTCCTGCATCACCAGGGTCTGGCCGACCTTGAGGGCCTGGCCGTTGAGCTTGTTCCAGCGTTGCAGGTCATGCACGTCGACCTTGTTGGCCTTGGCGATGAGCGTGAGGTTGTCGCCACTGCGCACTTTGTAGCTGCGGCTGCGGCCGGCCACCCGAGCGGTCTCGACTTCGTCGAATACTTGCTTTTTCGGACGCATCGCCAGTAATTCTTCCGGCTTCATCGTCGACAGGGTGCTGGTGAGCAGTTGCGCCTTGGAGCTGGGCACCAGCAAATGCTGGGGACCGTCCAAGGTGGTGCGTTGTTTCAGGGCGGGATTGAGCTGGAACAGTTCGTCTTCGTCGATCTCGGCCAGCGCGGCAACCCGTGACAGGTCCATGCTCTGCTTGACTTCAACCACTTCAAAGTACGGCGTGTTGGCGATCGGGTTCAGGTTGACGCCATAGGCCTCGGGCGCCAGCACCACCTGGGACAGTGCCAGGAACTTGGGCACGTAGTCCTTGGTTTCCTGGGGCAGCGGCAGGTTCCAGTAGTCGGTCGGCAGGCCGAGCTTCTCGTTGCGCTCGATTGCCCGGCTCACCGTGCCTTCGCCAGCGTTGTAGGCGGCCAGGGCCAGCAGCCAGTCGCCGTTGAACATGTCGTGCAGGCGGGTCAGGTAGTCGAGGGCGGCGGTGGTGGAGGCGGTGATGTCGCGGCGGCCGTCGTAGGCGCGGGTCTGGCGCAGGTTGAAGTAGCGCCCGGTGGAGGGGATGAACTGCCACAGGCCGACCGCATCGCTGCGCGAATAGGCCATCGGGTTGTAGGCACTTTCAATCACCGGCAGCAGCGCCAGCTCCAGGGGCATGTTGCGTTCTTCAAGGCGTTCGACGATGTAGTGAATGTAGAGGCTGCCGCGTTCTCCGGCGTTCTCCAGGAAGGAAGGGTTGCTGGCGAACCACAGGCGCTGTTGCTCGATGCGCGGGTTGACACCTAGGCCTTCCTGCAATTGAAAGCCCCGTCGCATGCGTTCCCAGACGTCCTGGGGCACTTCGGGTGCAGGCTTCTCTGACAGCCAGATGACGGGTTTCTGCTTGATCTTGGCGCTAAGGTTCGGCTTGGGTTGCACGGTGGATTGTGCGGTGAAATTGCTTGATTGGCAGCCCGCCAGCGTGGCGGACACAGCCACCGCCACAGCTTGAGCCAGGCGGGTCAATGCGTCTGAATGGTTGGATTTACGAATAGATGACGACATTGGCTGGAAGTAAGTTCCGGGCAAAAATGTCGGGCGATTCTAGAAACCCGTTCGGTTCCGGTCAACCATTCAGAAATTACGTATCAGATTGCTTCTGGTTAGAACTTATCTTTCCACGCCCTCAAGCTAGCAAACACCTCGGCCCCAGAGCGGTTGTCGCGGCCATTCCGTTCGTCCGCTTTTTGTTTAACGGATGTTTCAGAGGTACGTAGGAAAGGGTTGGTCAGCCGCTCCAGGGCCAGGTTGGAAGGCAATGTGATCTCGCCACGGGCGCGCAGTTGGCGGACGCTTTCCACTCGTTCGGCGATATCGGCGTTATCCGGTTCCACCGCTTGGGCGAACTTGAGGTTACTTTGTGTGTATTCGTGGGTGCAGTACACCCGTGTGTCGGCGGGCAGGGCGGCCAACCGTTCAAGGGAGGTGTACATCTGTTCCGGCGTGCCTTCGAACAGGCGCCCGCAGCCGGCGGCGAACAGGGTGTCGCCGCACAGCAGCACGCCGGTGTGATAAAAGGCGATATGGCCCAGGGTGTGGCCGGGCACTGTATAAATGTCGAAGTCCCAGCCGAGTACCGTGATGCGGTCGTTATCGTTCAAGGCCACATCCCTTGCGGGGATCTTCTCGTTGGCCGGGCCGTAGACCTTGGCGTCGGTAGCGCCTTTGAGCTGTTCGACGCCACCAACATGATCATGGTGATGGTGGGTGACCAGGATGTCGCTGAGGGCCCAGCCTGGATGCTGTTCGAGCCAGTCCAGCACGGGGGCGGCATCGCCGGGGTCGACCACGGCGCAGCGTTGGGTGTGCGGGTCCTGTAACAACCAGATGTAGTTATCGGTGAAGGCGGGCAGGGCACTGATCTGTATCATTCTTCGATTCGCCAAGCTGAACACATTGGTGCATCTTAGAACGTCTAGGCGAGTTGGAGAATGCAATGACTGATAAAGCGTTCGCCCAGGCCGATCCTGAGTGGCTGGCCCTGATCAGCGCCGCCCGCGAATGGCTGTCCGGTCCCATCGGGCAATTTCTGCTGGACGAAGAGCGGCGCATGCTCGAAGACGAGCTGGGCCGGTTCTTTGGTGGCTATCTGGTGCATTACGGCCCTTCGGCCGAAACGCCGCCGTGTGCGCCCCAAGTGCAGCGCAATGTGCGCTTGGGCGCGCCGTTGCCGGGGGTGGAGATCGTCTGCGAAGAACAGGCCTGGCCCTTGAGCGAGCACGCCGCCGACGTGGTGGTGTTGCAGCATGGCCTGGATTTCTGCCTGTCACCCCATGGCTTGCTGCGCGAAGCGGCGAGCAGCGTACGGCCGGGTGGCCATTTGCTGATTGTGGGGATCAACCCCTGGAGCAGCTGGGGCCTGCGCCATGCGTTCGCCCACGATGGCCTGCGCCAGGCGCGTTGCATCTCACCGCAGCGGGTGGGCGACTGGCTTAACCTGCTGGGCTTCGCGCTGGAGAAACGCCGCTTCGGGTGCTATCGTCCGCCGCTTGCGTCGACCAAGTGGCAAGGCCGCCTGGCCGGTTGGGAGCGCCGCGCAGGTGCCTGGCAGTTGGCGGGTGGCGGCTTCTATCTGCTGGTGGCGCGCAAGATCGTGGTTGGGCTGCGGCCGGTGCAGCAGGTGCGCCGTGAGCCGATGGGCAAACTGGTGCCGATGCCGATGGCCAAGGTCAACCGCAAGCAAAGCGATGCGCAACCCTCTTCTTGAATGAATACCGAGTAACCGATGACCGATAGCGTAGAACTCTTCACCGATGGCGCCTGCAAAGGCAACCCGGGCCCTGGCGGCTGGGGCGCGTTGCTGGTGTGCAAGGGCGTGGAGAAAGAGTTGTGGGGCGGTGAAGCCAACACCACCAACAACCGCATGGAACTGATGGGCGCCATTCGTGGCCTGGAAGAACTCAAGCGCCGCTGCAACGTGCTGCTGGTGACCGACTCGCAATACGTGATGAAGGGCATCAACGAGTGGATGGTCAACTGGAAGAAGCGTGGCTGGAAGACTGCGGCCAAGGAACCGGTGAAAAATGCCGACCTGTGGCAGCTGCTGGACGAGCAATGCAATCGCCACGACATCACCTGGAAATGGGTGCGCGGTCACATCGGCCACCCTGGCAACGAGCGCGCGGACCAGCTGGCCAACCGGGGCGTGGACGAAGTGCGCGGCTACAAGCAGAGCTGATGGCGACTCACGTGTTAAGATCGCGCCCGTTGACGCACACCACACTGCACACCACACCGTTGAGAGCTGAACCCTGATGGCCATCCGATCTGTTGTACTCGATACCGAAACCACCGGCATGCCGGTGACCGACGGCCACCGGATCATTGAAATCGGCTGTGTCGAATTGATGGGTCGCCGCCTCACCGGTCGTCACTTCCACGTCTACCTGCAACCGGACCGCGACAGTGACGAAGGCGCGATCGGCGTCCACGGTATCACTGACGAATTCCTCAAGGGCAAGCCGCGTTTTGCCGAAGTCGCCGATGAGTTTTTCGAATTCATCAACGGCGCCCAGTTGATCATCCATAACGCGGCGTTCGACGTCGGCTTCATCAACAACGAATTCGCCCTGATGGGGCAGACCGATCGCGCAGACATTTCCAAGCACTGCTCGATCCTCGACACCTTGATGATGGCCCGTGAGCGTCACCCCGGCCAGCGCAACAGCCTCGATGCCTTGTGCAAACGTTATGGCGTCGACAACTCCGGCCGTGAACTGCACGGCGCCTTGCTTGACTCCGAGATCCTCGCCGACGTCTACCTGACCATGACCGGCGGGCAGACCAGCCTGTCCCTGGCGGGCAACGCGTCGGATGGCACGGGCTCGGCGGAAGGCTCGGGTAACCGTCCTTCGGAAATCCGCCGGCTGCCGGCTGATCGCAAGCCCACGCCTATTATTCGTGCCAGTGAGCAAGACTTGGCCGAGCATGCGGCAAGGTTGGAAGCGATTGCCAAGTCGGCGGGTGCGCCGGCGTTGTGGACTCAACTGACCCAGCAATAGCCTGGCTGCACGCAATCCAAAGGTGGGAAGGGGCTTGCTCCCTCCCACCGTTGATCTCCATCTGCCTGCGAAATCTTCATTCGCCACATCCACTCCCAGCTTCTACCCTTGAGTGCATAGCCCTCAGGACGACAAGCACTCATGTACAAAGACCTGAAGTTCCCCGTCCTTATCGTGCACCGCGACATCAAGGCCGACACCGTCGCCGGTGACCGGGTCCGAGGCATCGCTCGAGAGCTGGAACAGGAGGGCTTCAGTATTTTCTCGGCAGTGGACTACGCCGAGGGCCGGCTGGTGGCCTCCACCCATCATGGCCTGGCGTGCATGCTGATCGCCGCCGAAGGCGCGGGCGAGAATACCCATCTGTTGCAGAACATGGTCGAGCTGATCCGGCTCGCGCGGCTGCGGGCGCCGAATCTGCCGATCTTTGCCCTGGGCGAGCAAGTCACCCTGGAAAATGCGCCGGCCGACGCCATGAGCGAGCTTAACCAACTGCGCGGCATTCTGTACCTGTTCGAAGACACCGTGCCGTTTCTCGCCCGGCAAGTTGCCCGTGCGGCGCGCACTTACTTGGATGGCCTGTTGCCGCCGTTCTTCAAGGCGCTGGTGCAGCACACCGCTGATTCCAACTATTCCTGGCACACCCCCGGCCATGGCGGCGGCGTGGCCTACCGCAAAAGCCCGGTGGGGCAGGCGTTTCATCAATTTTTCCGGGAAAACACCCTGCGTTCGGACTTATCGGTGTCGGTGCCCGAGTTGGGCTCGCTGCTGGACCACACCGGGCCGCTGGCCGAAGCCGAGGCCCGCGCCGCCCGCAACTTTGGCGCGGACCACACCTTCTTCGTGATCAACGGCACGTCCACCGCCAACAAGATCGTGTGGCATTCCATGGTCGGGCGCGATGACCTGGTGCTGGTGGACCGCAACTGTCACAAGTCGGTGTTGCACTCGATCATCATGACCGGCGCCATCCCGTTGTACCTGTGCCCGGAGCGCAACGAACTGGGGATCATCGGCCCGATTCCCTTGAGCGAATTCAGCCCCGAGTCGATCCGCGCCAAGATCGACGCCAGCCCGTTGACCCGTGGCCGGGCGCCCAAGGTCAAGATGGCCGTGGTCACCAATTCCACCTATGACGGCCTGTGCTACAACGCCGAGTTGATCAAGCAGCAATTGGGCAACAGCGTCGAGGTGCTGCATTTTGATGAGGCCTGGTACGCCTACGCGGCGTTTCATGAGTTCTTCGCCGGGCGCTACGGCATGGGCACTTCGCGCACGCCGGACAGCCCGCTGGTGTTCACCACCCACTCCACCCACAAACTGCTGGCCGCGTTCAGCCAGGCTTCGATGATCCACGTGCAGGACGGCGGCGCGCGTCAGTTGGACCGTGACCGTTTCAACGAAGCCTTCATGATGCATATCTCGACGTCGCCGCAGTACAGCATCATTGCTTCGCTGGATGTGGCCTCGGCGATGATGGAAGGTCCGGCCGGGCGTTCGCTGTTGCAGGAAATGTTCGACGAAGCCCTGAGCTTCCGTCGGGCGCTGGCCAACTTGCGCCAGCACATTGCCGCCGAGGATTGGTGGTTCACCATCTGGCAACCGCCGTCGGTGGCGGGCATCGACCGGGTCGTCACCGCTGATTGGCTGTTGCATCCCCAGGCTGACTGGCATGGCTTTGGCGAGGTCGCCGAGGACTACGTGCTGCTGGACCCGATCAAAGTGACGCTGGTGATGCCCGGCCTCAACGCCGGCGGCGCCCTGAGCGATTGCGGGATTCCGGCTGCCGTGGTCAGCAAGTTCCTCTGGGAGCGTGGTCTGGTGGTGGAAAAGACCGGGTTGTATTCCTTCCTCGTGCTGTTCTCCATGGGTATTACCAAAGGCAAATGGAGTACCTTGCTCACCGAATTGCTGGAGTTCAAGCGCAGCTACGACGCCAACGTGAGCCTGGCCAGTTGTTTGCCATCGGTGTTTGCCCAAGGCCCCACGCGCTATCAAGGCCTGGGCCTGCGCGACCTGTGCGACCAACTGCATAGCTGTTACCGTAGCAACGCCACTGCAAAGCACCTTAAACGGATGTATACCGTTCTGCCGGAAATCGCGATGAAACCCGCGGATGCCTACGACCAGTTGGTCAGGGGGGAAGTGGAAGCGGTTTCCATCGATGCCTTGCCAGGGCGCATCGCAGCCGTGATGCTGGTGCCTTATCCGCCCGGTATTCCACTGATCATGCCGGGCGAGCGCTTCACCGAGTCGACGCGTTCGATTATCGACTACCTGGCCTTTGCCCGGACGTTCGATAGCAGTTTCCCCGGTTTTGTCGCCGATGTTCATGGGTTACAACACGAAGATGACGGCAGTGGTCGTTGTTACACCGTCGATTGCATCAAGGGTTAAGAATGTTTATGCAAGCTGTAATGAACCCGAAGTATCCAGGGCTCAGTGTACGGGTCGCCGACGAAGGCTTTGACGCCTATGTGTGGGGCAATGATTTCAGCTTTGAAGTCAGCGCCTACGGTGAGCCGCAGATGGGCAAGCGGGTCGATCAATGGCCTGTGGAGCGCATCTTGCCGTACCGCAAGTGCTATGGCATCGATCCGGAAGAGTTCGCCAGTTTTCGCGACGCGCCCGACAGCGCGATCTTCATGGCCTACCTGGACGACCGCCCGGTAGGACACATCGTGGTCAGCACCAATTGGAACGGCTTTGCCCATGTCGACGAATTGGCTGTGGCCTTGCCCGCCCGGCGCCATGGCGTGGCCAAGGCGCTGCTGGATGTGGCGCAGTTCTGGAGCCGCAAGAAAAACCTGCCCGGCATGATGCTGGAAACCCAGAACAACAACCTCGGGGCCTGCCGTTTGTACGAGCGCTGCGGCTACGTGATGGGCGGCATCGACCACCTGCGCTATCGCGGCATTGATCCGCAAACCCGCGAAGTGGCGATTTTCTGGTATCGGCTGTTCAAGAGCGAAGTCGACAAGGCTTAGCCCGCCAACAGGCCTTCGGCCTTCTGCGTCACGATCTCCAGCAATGCATTCAGCGCTGGGGAGGTCACGCCCTCCTTGAGGGTCAGCGCATACAGGCTGACCATGATTGGCGGCGACACCGGGCACGCATCCAGCCCGGCCTCGCGTGCGCCGAACGCGGTGAAAGGGTCGACCACCGCCAGGCCTTCTCCCGCTTCCACCATGCTGCGCATCATCTGGTAAGTCTGTACGCGCGTCTGCACCACCGGCAGCGGGCGCAGGGCTTGCAGCTTGGCATCCAGCAAGCGGCTGAGCGGGTCCTGGCCTTCGAGCCCGATCATCGATTGCCCGGCCAGGTCCTGCAGCGCGATGTACTTCTGCTTGGGTTTGAGCCAGCCATGGGGCGCGAGCAATTGCAGTTTGCCTTGGGCCAGCACGGTGCTGTGGATCTGTGGGTGTTCCGGGTCATGCAGGCTCAGGCCTACGTCGGCTTCGTGCAGCAGCAGGCTCCTGACGATCTCGCGGGTCGGCTGGCTTGACAGGTTGCACGGCGTGTCCTGGAAGCGTCGGCGCAGCAGCGCAATGCTTTGCGGCAACAGTTGATTGGCCAGGGGCGGGGTGCAGAGGGCGCGCAGGGTCGGGGCGTGATGGTGTTTCAGGCGGCTGGCGAGGCGCTGCACTGGTTCCAGCGCCTCATACACGTGGGCGATTTCCGCCTGCAGCTCCAGGGTTTCCCGTGTCGCCTGCAAGCGTCCACGGACGCTGGCGAACAGCATAAAGCCCAATTGCGCCTCGGCCTCCTTGAGCGCCGCGTCCACATCGCCCACGGGGAGTTGCAACCACTCGGCGGCCAAGCCTGGGTGTCCGGTCTGCAAGATGGCTTGAATCACTTCGATATGACGTAAACGCATCGCCGGAGTCTATGTGCAGCGCGCCGGGTATTCAATAGAATGGCTGCGCTGATCATCAACGACCAAAGCCGGCTGCCGGCATTAACAACAAAAACAGGTCTGGTCTCACATGCCTCTACCCTCGATCCTCGGGGTAACGGCCAAGCAACTGCTGGTCTTGGTGACCGTCGGGTGCGTGGCTGCTTATCTCTTCAACGCTCAAAACGAAAGCACGCCGGAAAACCTGGCACTTGAAACGTTCATCCGTTCCCAGGAACAGGTGGCCGAACAGGTGGGGGCAGTCCTGGAAGTGGCATTGGTCAGGCAGGTGGTCGCGTATCCGGGTTACCACAGCGCGGGCTACCAGCGTTCGATGTTTGCCGTGCAGGGCGAGCGGGGACGCTTGATGGTGACCTTGAAGAAGGTCGAGGGGGAGCAGGGCATTGAGGTCACGGAGATCCGCCGGCCGTGATCACCCCAGCCCAGTCGACGCCATCAATGGCCAGGACTGAGCAGGTGGATAAGGCGTGATCTTATGACGCGAGGGTGGTTCGCGACTCGCGCACGAGAATCGTGCCCGATTGAATCAACTTGAATTCGTCGCCTTCCAGCTTTTCTACACGATCGCCAATGGCCAGCTTGTAGGTGGTGGTAGGTGCCGAGCCAGCCAGGTCGCCTTGCGCCGGGTTGGATTCCTGGAACTCATGCACCGAATACACACGTCCTTCTGCGTCTCTGGCATGAAACTGTCCGACTAGTACTGCTGCCATCTGTTTAGAACCTCTGGAGATAAACACTCGATTTGCGGTTCTGTAGACCGTCAGGGAGCGGGGTAGTTTACTTACGGAATAAAAATACTATTCGCTAATCTTTTCAGATGATTCCTACATGTCACTGCGTGATGCCAATGCCCGGAGGATTATCAAAACCTTCTGGTGAACACGCCGCGAAGACTCTATAACTACAAGCTCCTTTAGTCAGACGTCGGGAACCCCCAATGAGCAAGGTCTACACCGTAGCCGTCCTGGTTGGCAGCTTGAGAAAAGACTCGATCAACCGCAAGGTCGCGCTGGCATTGGCCGAACTGGCCCCTGCCAACCTGAAGTTGAACATTGTGGAAATTGGCGACTTGCCGCTCTACAACGAAGACATTGACGGTGCGACACCGCCGGCAGCCTACAGTACTTTCCGTCAACACGTGAGCTCATCCGACGCGGTGCTGTTCGTGACCCCGGAATACAACCGCTCCGTGCCCGCGCCCTTGAAGAATGCCATCGACGTAGGTTCTCGGCCCTACGGGCAGAGCGCCTGGAGTGGCAAGCCGGGGGCGATCATCAGCGTGTCGCCGGGGGCGATTGGTGGTTTTGGCGCCAACCATCACCTGCGCCAGTCCCTGGTGTTTCTCGATGTGCCCTGCATGCAGCAGCCGGAGGCCTACCTGGGCGGCGCGGGCAGTGTATTTGACGAGGCGGGCAAGGTGTCTGAAAAGACCAAGCCGTTCCTGCAGGCGTTTATTGATGCTTACGCCAAGTGGGTGGCCAAGCAGCACGGCTGATTACCCGCCCACTTAAAGGTGTTTACTCTCAATGTGGCGAGGGAGCTTGCTCCCGTTGGGCCGCGAAGCGGCCCCAGGCCTTTGTTTGAAAAGACTGGGACTGCTACGCAGTCCAACGGGAACAAGCTCCCTCGCCACAGCTACGGCGCTTCCTTGCGCCAATGAGGGTCAGCGCAACCAGTTGGTGCGCGCCAGTTCGATCACTTCATCGCCCCGGCCGCTCATCACCGCCTTGAGCATGTACAGGCTGAAGCCCTTGGCTTGTTCCAGCTTGATTGTCGGCGGCATCACCAACTCCTGGGTGGCGGTGACCACATCCACCAGCACCGGGCCATCATGGGCCAGGGCGCGGCGCAGGGCGGGCTCCAGGTCTTCGGATTGCTCCACGCGAATGCCGAGGATGCCCATGGCGTTGGACATGGCGGCGAAGTCCGGGTTTTTCAGTTCGGTACCGGCGTCCAGGTAGCCTGCGGCTTTCATCTCCATCGCGACAAAGCCCAGCGAGGCGTTATCGAACACGATGACTTTCACCGGCAGTTTCAACTGCGCCAAGGAAATGAAATCCCCCATCAGCATGGCAAAGCCGCCGTCACCGGACATCGAAATCACCTGGCGATCCGGGAAGGCCGCCTGCGCGCCGATGGCCTGGGGCATGGCATTGGCCATCGAGCCGTGGTTGAACGAACCGATCAGGCGGCGCTTGCCGTTCATCTTCAAATATCGCGCAGCCCACACGGTCGGTGAGCCGACGTCGGCGGTAAAGATTGCATCGTCATCCGCCAACTCGCTGAGCAAACGCGCCACGTATTGTGGGTGGATCGGCCGATTGGCCTTCGACGGTTGAGCCAGGTCATCGAGCCCTTGGCGGGCTTTTTCATACTGCTTCAAGGAGGTCTCGAGAAAGCTGCGATCGGTCTTGCGCGTCAAGCGCGGCAGCAGGGCGTCGATGGTTTCACTGACATCCGCGGCGATGCCCAGGTCCAGCGTGGCGCGGCGGCCGAGGGCCTGCGGGTTGCGGTCAACCTGGATGATCTTGGCGTCAGTGGGGTAGAACTGGCGATAAGGAAAGTCAGTGCCGAGCATGATCAACGTGTCGCAGCCGAGCATGGCGTGGTAACCGGAGCTGAAGCCGATCAGGCCGGTCATGCCCACATCGAACGGGTTGTCCCACTCCACATGTTCCTTGCCGCGCAGGGCATGCACCACGGGTGCGCCCAGCGCGTCAGCCAGGGCCACCACTTGGTCATGGGCGCCGGCGCAACCGCTGCCGCACAGCAGGGTGACCTTCTGGCTGCTTTCCAGGAGCTCGGTGAGGCGTTGCAGGTCTTGTTCCGCGGGCAATGTGCGCGGCGCGTGCAGGGCTGGCCAGAGCTTGAGCTTATCCTCCACTTCCAGCAGCGATACGTCACCCGGAATCACCACCACTGCCACGCCGCGATTGAGGATCGCCGAACGCATGGCGCGGTGCAGCACGTGGGGCATCTGCTCGGGGTTGGTGACCAGCTCGATAAAGTGGCTGCACTCCTTGAACAACTCTTGGGGATGGGTTTCCTGGAAATAGTTCAAGCCGATCTCCGAAGACGGAATCTGTGCGGCGATCGCCAGCACCGGCACATGGTTGCGATGGCAATCGAACAAGCCATTGATCAAGTGCAGGTTACCCGGCCCGCAGCTGCCGGCGCACACCGTCAGTTCACCCGTGGCCGCTGCTTCGGCACCGGCGGCGAAGGCCGCCACCTCCTCGTGGCGCACGTGCATCCACTCGATGCTGTCCATGGTGCGCAGGGCGTCGGTGAGGCCGTTGAGGCTGTCGCCGGTCAGGCCCCAGATACGCTTGATGCCCGCCTGCTCAAGGGTGGTCGCCAATTGCTGGGCCAGGTTGATTTTCGCCATGAAGAACTCCAATCGTCAGTGAGGTTAAAAACTGCTGATCAATAGGGGACAGTTCGATCACGGCGAATGCTCCGCCTTTAATGTGAAGATTGCGTCATAGCCGCCCGGTACTGCCGCGTGCGCCGCGCCAGAAACCATTGGTCGCGCACCAGCGCCATGCACGGCACGACGTTGGCTTTGGGCGAATGGCCGCGGCTGAGGCGGCGCATCTGGTAGCGCACCACGGCGAGTATGGCGAGAGAGGCCAGGGGCTTGCGTTGCCAGTCGATAGGCCTGAGTTGCGGGTTGGGGTCGCGGCCTTCGCGCCAGTGCTGGATCAAGTGGGGTTCCAGCGTCAGGGCGGTGGCGATCCCGGCCATGGCGACGCCACTGTCCAGTACCTGTTGCACGATGGGCAGGCGACGGATGCCGCCGGTGACCATCACCGGCATCTTGGCGATGGTTGCCAGTTGACTGGCGAACTCGAGGAAGTACGCCTCACGCGCCAGGGTGCGGCCGTCACGCGCTTCGCCTTGCATGGCGGGTGCTTCGTAACTGCCACCGGATAACTCCAGCAGGTCGATGGGCAGCGGGTTGAGCATTGCGACCACGGCACGTGCATCGGCTTCTGCAAAACCGCCACGTTGGAAGTCGGCAGAGTTGAGTTTGACGGCGACACAAAACGACGGGCTGACGCTGGCGCGTACCGCACGGATCACTTCCAGCAACAGGCGCGCGCGGTTCTCCAGGGCGCCGCCCCAGCGGTCGGTGCGTTGGTTGCTCAATGGCGACAGGAACTGACTGAGCAAGTAACCATGGGCGCCGTGGATCTGCACGCCGGTAAACCCGGCTTTTTCGGCCAGGCGTGCGCTGGTGGCAAAGCGCTGGATCACGTCTTGGATGTCGTCTTCGGTCATGGCCTTGGGCGTGGCAAACATCTTCGAGAAACCACCGAGGTCGAGTGCCACGGCGGACGGTGCAATGGCTTGCTGGCGTAGGTTGGCCGGCGTCTGGCGGCCTGGGTGGCTGAGTTGTACCCAGAAGTGCACGCCGTTGCCGCGGGCGACGTCGGCCCACTCACTGAAGCTCGCCAGGTATTGCTCATCCTCAAGGGCCACGCCGCCGGGGCCGGTCATGGCGCGGCGGTCAACCATCACGTTGCCGGTGATCAACAAACCGGGATTACCGGCGGCCCAGGCTTTGTAAAGCTGCTTCAATTCACGGGACGGCGCCTGATTGCCATCGGCCATGTTTTCTTCCATCGCCGCTTTGGCGATGCGGTTGGAGAGGACTTGGCCATTGGGCAGTTGCAGGGCTTCAAAGGGTGACATGGGTTGACTCCTGAGCAGAGGAGGTCTCAGGCTAAGCTTAAAGTTAACTTTAATGTCAAGCAGGTGCGGTGATGAATATTGGTGAGCTGGCAAAGCAGAGCGGGCTGGCGGCGTCGCGGATCCGCTTTTATGAGGCCGAAGGGCTGATCAGCCAGGTGGGGCGCCAGGCAAACGGTTACCGGCGTTACGCGCCGGAGGCGCTGCAAACCCTGCAACTGATCCAGAGCGCGCAGCAGGCAGGTTTTACCTTGCAGGAACTCAAGGCGCTGATGCCTGCGCCGGGGGAGCACAAGCGCGAGGAGTTGATTGAGGCACTGGAATGCAAGGTCGTGCAGATCGAAGAGATGCAGGCGCAGTTGGCCCACAGCAAGGCGCAGTTGCTGGAGGTGATCGAGGCAGTGCGGGCGCAGCCGGAAGGCGTGCCGTGTTCGATGGGGCAGAAGCAGGTGCTGGCGTCGATCAAGACCGGTCTACAGAGCAAGTAGATGCCAATGTGGGAGGGGGCTTGCCCCCGATAGCAGAGAACCAGTCAACAGATTCATTGACTGATCCACCGCCATCGGGGGCAAGCCCCCTCCCACATTTGAGGCTCAGCGCCGACGGAACAACGGCAGCGGTTCATCCGTTGCTGCTTGGTACGTCACCGAGAAGTCCTTGAGGCTTTCCAGCGCTTCGTACGGGTCTTTGTCGGCGCGCAGGGCGAAGGCATCGAACCCGCAGCGGCGCAGGTAGAACAGTTGGTCGCGCAGCACGTCGCCAATCGCGCGCAGCTCGCCTTTGTAACCGTAACGGTCGCGCAGCAGGCGTGCGTTGGAGTAGTTGCGCCCGTCGGTGAAGGCCGGGAAGTTCAGGGCGATGACTTGGAAGTGTTCCACGTCCTCACCGATTTCTTCGGCTTCTTCATCGGCGTCCAGCCACACACCCAGGCCGCCATCGCGGGCCTTGAGGGCGTGGCCGTGTTCGCGCCACAGTGCCAACGGCACGATCAGGTCGTCGCAGTTGGAGATACCGTCGAAGCTCGCGTCCTTGGGCAGCAGGTGCCAGGTTTCGTCGAGGACTTCGTTGTTCTTAATGATTCGCTGCATAGACGCGCTCCTTGAACAGGTCAATGCCGATGCGCTGGTAGGTGTCGATGAAACGCTCATCTTCGGTGCGCTGTTCGATGTACACGTCGATCAGCTTGCCGATCACCTCGGGCATGGCTTCCTGGGCGAAGGACGGGCCGAGGATCTTGCCCAGGCTCGCATCGCGGCTGGCGCTGCCACCCAGGGACACTTGGTAGAATTCTTCGCCTTTCTTGTCCACGCCCAGGATGCCGATGTGGCCGACGTGGTGGTGACCACAGGCGTTCATGCAACCGGAGATGTTCAGGTCCAGCTCGCCGATGTCGAACAGGTAGTCCAGGTCGTCGAAACGGCGCTGGATCGATTCGGCGATCGGGATCGACTTGGCGTTGGCCAGGGAGCAGAAGTCGCCGCCCGGGCAGCAGATGATGTCGGTCAGCAGGCCGATGTTCGGCGTGGCGAAACCGCCTTCGCGCAGCTCGCCCCACAGGGTGAACAGTTGGCTCTGCTCCACGTCCGCCAGGATGATGTTCTGCTCGTGGGAGGTGCGCAGTTGGCCGAAGCTGTAGCGCTCGGCCAGGTCGGCCACGGCGTCCAGCTGCTTGTCGGTGATATCGCCCGGTGCAACACCGGTTGGTTTCAGCGACAGGGTGACCGCCACATAACCCGGCTTTTTGTGCGCCAGGGTGTTGCGGGTGCGCCAGCGGGCGAAGCCTGGATGCTCTTTATCCAGCGCTGCGAGCTCGGCGTCCTGATTGCTCAGGGCCTTGTACTCAGGGTCGACGAAGTGTTTGGCGACGCGGTGCACTTCGGCTTCGGTCAGGGTGGTCTGGCCGCCGCGCAGGTGTTCCATCTCGGCGTCGACTTTCTGGGCGAAGACCTCAGGGGTCAGCGCTTTTACCAGGATCTTGATCCGGGCCTTGTATTTGTTGTCACGACGGCCGTAGCGGTTGTAGACCCGCAGGATGGCGTCGAGGTAGCTCAACAGGTCCTGCCACGGCAGGAACTCGTTGATAAACGCGCCGACCACGGGCGTACGGCCCAGGCCACCGCCGACCAGTACACGGAAACCCAGCTCGCCGGCCGCGTTGTGCACCGGCTCCAGGCCGATATCGTGCACTTCGATGGCGGCGCGGTCCGAGGTCGAGCCATTGATGGCGATCTTGAACTTGCGCGGCAGGTAGGCGAATTCGGGGTGGAAGGTGGTCCATTGACGGACGATTTCGCACCAGGGGCGTGGGTCGATCAGTTCGTCAGCGGCCACGCCGGCGAATTGGTCGGTGGTCACGTTGCGCAGGCAGTTACCGCTGGTCTGAATGGCGTGCATTTGCACGGTCGCCAGTTCAGCCAGGATGTCCGGCACATCTTCCAGCGCCGGCCAGTTGAACTGTACGTTCTGGCGGGTACTGATGTGGGCATAGCCTTTGTCGAAGTCACGGGCAATCTTGGCCATCATGCGCGTCTGGCGCGAAGTCAGTTGGCCATAAGGCACGGCCACCCGCAGCATCGGCGCAAAGCGCTGAACATAAAGGCCATTTTGCAGGCGCAGAGGGCGGAACTCTTCTTCGCTCAGTTCACCTGCTAGGTAGCGTCGGGTCTGATCACGGAACTGCTTGACGCGGTCCTCGATGATGCGCTGATCGTATTCGTCGTATACGTACATATAGGTCCTGTTCTCGGCAAATCTGCGCGCACGGCCGCGCACTCCCAACGGAGCGGGGGCACGATACCAGTTTGCGTTTATGCGCAAAAGTGATGTTTGAGTATATGCAAAGAACCAAATCGACTAATGAGATTGATTATCTCGATATCCACATTTGTCATAGGGGCAAGTGTGGACTTTACTGTGGTCGAGTCTTAATGCAATCACCTATAAAACCGACAAGAGGCGATGCGATGAGCAATTCGACAAAAGCCCGTAAACCCGACAGCACCGTTGATGCCTGGGCCATTCTGTTCCTGATCATCCTAGTGGTGGGAACCGCCGTGTTCTGGGTCAGCCATCAGTAGGAAGAGGGCGAGATCCGCAGCAGGACCCGTAACATCCGGAATAAGGGAACGGCCCGCCCGTTCCCTTATTCCGCGTGCTCTACACCCCCGCCAAGTGCAACACCAACTTGACGATGCCGAACAGCGTCAAGGCGAACACGGCCGTGAACAGAATGCCCAGGACGACAAAGTGGCTGGGCTTGCCGTGCGTGAAGTCACGTGCGCGATTCTTCCCGCTTTGCACGCCGAAGGCGGCAGCGACCACGCTGTGCAGCATTTGCCAGAACGTTGGCGGTTTGTTGCCTGAGTCGTCCATAACACCCTCCCGGTTCAGGGTTAGCGCCCTGTGTATCCAGCATAGTCAGTTCCGCGGCAATGACCGCAGCGAAACCAATACAACAGAACCCGCGCAACTATGCACCGCTTCGCCCGTTGATCCGCGTGATGTCCTGAGGCTCCCTAAACAGCATCAGGAACCCATGCCTCATGTCACCACTCGACAGCCCCATCAGCGAGGGGCTTCACGTCACCTTTATCAAAGGACGCCTGCCCAAGTGGCTCGAACAGCTGACGACCGCCGACATCCAGCGATTGCATCGCGCGCGCGACCCGCTGCAGGCGTTAACAGCCGCCCAGCCTGAGCTTTTTGCCAGTGCCCGGCCTGCGTTGCGCCGAGCATTGCTGGATAGCCAGGCCGGCTATTTGTCCGCCAGTCAAACCCTGGCCAAGACCCTGGCGAACTTCAAGACCCTCACAGACTTCGCCACACCGTTGCTCAACCAGGCGTTGCGCGACACTTTTGGCCTGGCACCGGACGTCAACAAAACCCAGCTGTTTCATCTGCGCGCGCCCAATCGTGCCGACGCCCAGAGCCTGTTGCAGGCGGCACTGCGCAACTTCGAGGCCGATGAGCCGTTCGATGAGGTGGCGCTGCAGGAAACCAGCGCCTTGGCGCCAGAAGATGCACTGGAACAACACCGGTACCATGAAACTGAGCACTACCCGTTTGGCAGGGTGCGTTACCGCATTCGTGACAAGCTGGCGATCAAGCCTGAAGCATTTGCCCAACTGTGTCGCACACTGGACCTGGGCAAGCAGTATCAGGACCACATTGGCGCGGTGTTTGAAACCCCGGCCACGGCCGACGAGGTACGCCGGCAGACAATCGCGGCCAACAAGGCCGGTTTGCGCTTGCAGGCGCACATAGCGCGCTTGCAGGCCAATCTTGATGAGACTGCCTATGCGACCTTACTGAAGATACTCGATGGCCAGCCTGGGCCAATGCTGGATGGCTACCCGGTGGTGTACAGCCAATTGACCGTGCTGGGCGCGGCATTGAGCGATGTGCTGATTATCGGCTCAGCCCCACGCAAGCCTGGGACTACGCTGGTCTTTCCCACGCATTTGCCGATACCGCCTGCGGGTGAGTACTTGGTACGTGATACGCGCATCATCGTCTACATCCCGGGTGATCCGGCCAGTCCGGTCAAGGAGTACCCGTCACTCAAGGCGTTTGCCCAGGCATTGGCCGTCAAGCTGCGTTCGCCGACTTATCAGCGCTTCTTTGCGGGGTTCTTGCCCCAGGACGAGTCGGCGAACTTTTTCCGCCGCCTCAGGCTTCAGCTCAAGGTGTACCGCTGGAACCCAAGCCCGAAACCGCCTGGGCCTGGCTATAACCCTGACGCGTTCGTCGATGGCATCTTCGAGGAGGTCTGGAACGACGAACTCGATCTGCACCCCGACGAGACATTTCACAAGCCCGAGATTTTTTCCACGCTGTATGACCGCCATCTGGAGCGGATCAAGGCGAATGCCAGGTTGCTGGCCGTACCCACCGCCGAGGTCGACCACAAGGCTTGGATCGAGCGGCTCAAGCACTATGCCGAGTGGGGCCTGAACGTGCTGAATGTCGCGGCGTTTTTCGTGCCGGGCCTTGGGGAAGTGATGCTGGCGGTGACTGCGGCCCAACTGACGTACGAGGTGTACCAGGGCGTCGAGGCCTGGCAGGTGGGGGATGCCGATGAGGCTTGGCAACATCTGGCGTCGGTGTTGCAGAACGTTGTCTTCATGGCAGCGCTGGGCGCGGTGGCGGCCAGGGCTCCGGTGATCAAAGCCAGTGCTTTTGTGGACGGTTTGCAGAGGGTCAAGCTGCCTTTTGGTCAACCACGCCTGTGGAACGCCGACCTGCGTGCGTACAACAGCGCAGTCATGTTGCCTCCCGCCCTTAAGCCAAACGCCCTGGGCCAGTATGAGACGGGTGGCAAGACTTACATTCGTCTGCAGGGCCAGGTGTATGAAAAGACCTTCGACGCCACGCTCAACCAATGGCGGATCAAGCACCCCAGCGATCCCAACGCCTACCAGCCGGTGTTGAGCCATAACCACGCGGGCGCCTGGCGTCACCGCTTCGAACGGCCACACACCTGGGATCGTTTGACGTTGTTGCGCCGGATAGGGCCGTCGACCGATGCCTTCAGTGATGCGCAGCTGCTGCAGGTCGCCGAAATCAGCGGTGTCGACGACGACGCTTTGCGCCGGATGCATAGTGATCACAAGGCGCCGCCTGCACAGTTGGAGGAAACCCTGAAGCAATTTCGGATTGATCGGCAGGTGCATGAACTGATTGACCAGGCGCGCGCGGGGCAGCGCGTGCCGGACAACCGCTACAACTATGTGCCGCCGCTGGTCGTCGACATGCCACGTTGGCCGCGCGGGCGCTGTATCGAGGTGTTCGACGGGCCTGGGCTCACGGGCAAGTCAAGCCGGTGGGGCACGTCGGTCGGGGGCGTCAAGCCGGTGATTCAGGTCACGCACCTGCAAGTGTCCAGCAGCCAGCTGCCCGAGCTGATTCTGGCGGCGTTGGATGAGCCGGAAATTACCGGTTTGCTTGGCGGTGAGGGCGCACGGGTGGTCGCTGAGCGGGTCGCGGTGTTCAGGGAGCAGATTGCCGATTTTCTGCAAACCCAGAAGGCGACGATCTTCGACAGCATCGCGCGCGGTACCGAGCCCGTCGTGCCCGCGTTGGAGGACGTGCGGCGCAGCTTTCGCGGGCTCTCGACCACAGCGGCGCGCGAAGTATTGGCTAACGCTACGCCAGCTGAGCACGTGCACCTGTCGCAGACCAAGCGCCTGCCGCTGAAGATGGCGGAACGGGCCCGGATCCTGTTGCAGCAGGGCCGCTTGAGTCGCGCGTGCGCGGGGCTCTATCTGGAAAGCCTGGCCTCCACCGACAGCGACCGCCTGGCACTGCACGCCCTGGAGCATCTGGCAGGTTGGTCCGACGCGGTGCGCCTTGAAGTGCGAGAGACCGGCGTGGAAGGGCCGTTGCTGGACAGTATCGGCAGCGAGACGGCACCGCAGCGCAAATACCTGGTCAAGCATGACAATCAATTCCAGGCCTTCGACGATAACGGCAACGCGTTGAACAGCGTGCCCCGGCACGGACGCAATCTGTTTGCATCCATCCTGCACGCGTTGCCGGACGGCGCGCGCGGTGATTTGGGGCTGCCCCATGTGGGCCAGTCCGGCGAGCTGCAAAAAGCCCTGGCTGAGTATGCGGTGGGGCATCGCGAGACGATTTCCCGTGCCTTGGGCCAGGAGCCGATCAAACCGCGCTTCAAGCGGCTGCAGCCTGGTTACACCGGCTACGTGCTCAGCGGGCGCGGGGCAGGGTTCCCGGCCAACCCGCAATGGGTGGCCAGGGTGCGTGATATCTATCCGCAGATTGACCACCGCTCGGCCATCCAATTTGTCCAGGGGCAGTTACTGGCCGGTCGAACTGATCAGCAAATGCTCAGCCTGCTCAGCAGTCGCCAGAGTGAGCTGGAGCGCTTACAGGGCACGCTGCAACAGTGGGTCGGGGCGCACGAGCCTACAGAGCGTTTTCAGGCCACGGTGGAGCAGTCGCCTGAGCGCATCGTGGCCGAAGGTCTGCGTCTTATGAGGCGTGCGCTGGCCAGTGAGTTGATCAACTGTTGGCGCTCGACGCCCTATCGTGGCGTAGCTGTCAACGAACACCTGGATTTATCGGGCGTCGAAAACCTGCCCCGGCTGGAGGCGGATTTTTCCCATGTAGTCAGGTTGACAGTCAACGCTGCCGACTTGGAGGGGCCCGCCGGTACGGCGTTGCTGGAGCAGTTTCCCTCGGTCAGCCGCCTGTCGGTATCACTGGCCGAAGGCGCAGCGCTGCCGCCGGCTATCACACGCAACGCCGCAATCACCGGCTTGCATGTGCACGGCGACGGCCTCGTGTATTCGGCTGCACTGCAGCAGCAGTTGAACGGCATGGCGCACCTTGAACACTTGAGCCTGAGAGGGGCGATGGAGGGCATCGACGTCAGTGAACTAAAGAAGCTCAAGTCGCTGGACCTCACGTTTTGCCAACTGACCCGTTGGCCGACAGGCGTGCTGGACCTGCCACAGCTGGACGCATTGAGGCTGGACGGCAACCCGATTGCAAGCGTGCCGGCGCGGTTATTCGTCGGTCACGAGCGCTTATGGCGCGGGTTGAGCCTGGGGTGGTCAAGGCTCGAGCACGCATCGTTCATGTCGGTGTATCGCTACCTGTTTGAGCATCCCGCTCACTTGGCGGACGTCCGGAGCATGACCGAAATGTACCGCGTAGAGTGTTTGGACGGGTTATTGAACACGGCCAGAGAGCATTATCCGGTGGGTTTACGGGCGCCGGGAATTTCGGTTGAGGCAATGCTCGATGAAATCGGCACCTTGCGTCAGGCGTACGCTGACCTGGTCCGCGAACTGGATGAGTGGAAGGTCAAGGCGGTCAGGGTCGAACGCTATGCGGCTGACCGCTACCACCGGGAGGACGTTGCTGACCGGCTATTGGCGTGCTGGCGCAACGGTTTTTTGGAGCGTTTCGCTGATATGCGTGAGATGCCACCGGTGAATAGAGTGCTTAACCTGTCAGGTGGCAGGCTGAACGACCTACCGCATTTACCTGGGGGGGCTTATCCGCACATCCGCAGTTTGAACCTCCGCGGACTGAGTCTGACCGAGCCTGAACTCAGCACGTTTTTGCGCAAATTCCCCCAGGTCGAACGTCTCGATTTATCCCGGATGCGGTTGGATGATCTGCCGTCGGCGATTGAAGGCATGAGGCAGCTTAAAGAGTTAGAGCTGCAGGGCAATTATTTGACCGTCAACCCCGGTATGCAGGTTCGCCTGAATCAACTGACTGCCCTTGAGCGCCTCGACATGAGCCGAAACCGCCTTGGCACACTGGACGTCAGTGCTCTGCGAGCGCTCCAATCGCTGAACGTGAGTGCCACCGCTATCGTTGAATGGCCAAGCGGGGTGCTCGACTTACCGCACCTGTAACACCTGAGTCTGGGCCGCAGTGGCATCACCACTGTGCCTGAGGTGGTACAACCCCACCAAGTGCGGCTTGTGGCCACGGCTAATTTGCGAGGCTGCCCATTGACCGACACCGCCTTTGTACGGCGCGACGAGATTATCGCGCGCTTCCGGGCGGGGCAGGGGTCGTCAGCGAATGCCCACTTGTTACAGACACGAACAAATTGGGGTGAAAGGGAATATTACCCAGCGTCTGACGACGAGCTTCGCGCCTCGAGCGTGTTACCTCAGCTTTCATCCGAGCCGCTTGAGGGTGAGCCGCCATTGAGCGCCCCGGCAAGGTTGCGCCTGCTGGACCCGGCAATGGGCGAAAGGGAAGCGCAGCAGATCGTCGACCGTTTGCGGAGCCAGCACTTCACGTCGCTGCAAATCGACGCACGCCTCTCGGCGTGGCGCCAGGAGTACCAGGCATTCAGACACGCGCTCAACACCTGGATTGACATCAAACCCTTCCCATTGCTCGACGAAAGGGTAACGCCGACGTTGCGGCGAAGGGCTGCCGACGCGATTCTGAGTGTATGGCGCCAAGAAAACCTGGCGCAAATGCCTGCGCGGGAACTCATCCTGGACTTGTCGCGGGCGCATGTGGGGGATCTGCCGGCGTTGCCCGCTACGCTGGAACAGGTCACGTCCCTGAGCTTGAACATGGCCAGGATCAGTGAGCAGGGTTCCAATGATTTTCTCAAGGTGTTCCCCAATCTGCGCCACCTTGACCTGGGCGGTAATGGGCTCGATCAGTTGCCCGACGCGGTCAGCAGTCTGCAACACTTGGTCCAACTGGATGTTTCCAACAACTACCTGACCCACACGCCGGCGTTGCAACAACGGCTTGGCAGCCTGCCCGAACTGCAACGGCTCAATCTGGGCTGGAACAGCCTGGAAGGCTTGGATTTCAGTGCATTTGCCCGGCTGGAGTCCTTGGATTTGCGTAGCAATCAATTGACTCAATGGCCCCACGGCGTCCTTCAGGCCCCGGAACTCAAGTACCTGGACCTGCGCAACAACCAGTTGACGAGCATCCCCGGAGAAGCCCTGCAAGGTCATGACCCGTTGATGCGTGGCACCGACCTGCGGGACAACCTGCTGTCCCGTGAAACCATGGCGCAGATCTATGACTACTGGCAGGACACTCACATCAACTTTCGCTTCACCTCGCGTGAGCTTGAGCGTGGTTTCGAGGGCGCGGATACCGAGACGACCTCGTATGAAGTGAGTGAAGCCGACAGTGACAGTGAGCCTGAGGACGTGACCGAGCAAGAGGCCCATCAGCTCGACCGCTGGCTTGGCAGCGCTGAAACCGATGCGGCTCAAAAACAGCTTATTTGGCGGGCACTCAAGGCTCGTGAAGGTCACCAACACTTCTTCAGTGTCATTGCCGAACTCAAGGAAACCCGTGACTTCACCACTGATCGGCGTGGGCTCACCGCACGCGTGTGGCGATTGCTGGAGGCTGCCCACAGCGACGACGCGCTCCGGGAGTTGCTGTTTGCCCAAGCGAATGCGGACTACACCTGCGGTGACGGGCGGATGCTCAACTTTACCGACCTGACCCTCAAGGCGTTGGAGTTCAATGCCTTGAAAAACGTCGAAGCCGGGCAGGAAGGGCCCGTACTGCTGCGACTGGGTAAAGGGTTATTTCGTCTGGATAAAGTCGAGGCATTGGCCCGTGAGGTCATTCGGCGCAAGCCGCGAATCGACCCGGCGGAGATTCGCATGGCTTACCGTGTGGGCCTGGCCGAGCGCCTGCAGTTACCCGAGCAGCCGCGGGGGATGTTGTATGTCGGGGCGTCCGGCGTGACGCCGGCAGACCTCGATGTCATGTTTGCCCAGGTGACCCAGGCGGAGCAGGGTGAAGAGCTGCTCCAGGACCTGATAGCGCGTGGGTTTTGGTCGGACCACCTGAAGATCAAATACCGCAGCCGGTTCGTCGCGCTGCAAGCCCGTCGAGAGGCGGAGCATGTGCGCCTGGAAAACCTGTATCCCGACTTTGGCGAGCGCTATCGGGAGGCCTTGATCCATTGCGACCTGGAACTTCAAATTGAAGCCGTCAACCTCACACTTGAATTGACCAGGCTGGAACGAACCGAGATCGGCCAGTAAAGCCCTAAAGGCTCAGCGGCTTGCCGGCAGCGACGGCCTAAACATCTACCGCCTTGCCGGCAGGTGGCGGTGATTTCCTGATGCCTCTCTATGAGGTATCAGGAATAACCCCATGCCAACACCTTCCAAGGGGCTTCATGTCCCATTTATCAAGAGCCGCCTGCCTGACTGGACGCGGCATTTGCACGGCGCTCACCTGCAGGCCATGACCAGGGCGCGTGATCCCGCCCAACGGTTTATCAAGGCCCACCCGGCCGTTTTCGCCCAGGCCTCCTCGGTGCTGCGTCAAGGGTTGCTCGACAGCCAGATGCAAAGCAGCACCTCAAGCCAGCAATTGGCCAAGACCCTCAAGGATTTCCAAGGCATCACCGAATTCTGCAAGCCGCTGCTGGCGCAGGCCTTGCGCACCACATTCGGGCAAGCGCCTGATCCGGTGGCAACCCATCTGTTTCATCTGCGCGCGCCGAACACCGTCGACCAGCAATCGCTGTTACAAGCAGCACTGCGCAACTTCGAGGCCGATGAGCCCTTTGACGAAGTCTCCCTGCAGGAGACCAGCGCACTCGCCCCCGAGGGCTCGCTGGAGATGCACCTCTATGACGAGACCAGGACTTACCCGTTCGGCAAAACCCGCTACAGCATTCGCGATAAGTTATCGATCAAACCCGCGGCGTTCGCCAGCCTGTGCCGGGAACTGGACCTGGGCAGGCAATACCAGGAGCACCTGAGCCAGGTGTTCGAGGCGCCGGACAACGCTGCCACCGTACGCCAACACACGATCATGGCAAACAAGGACCGCTTGCGCGTGCAGGCCCATATTGCGCGGATGACGTCGGCCATTGATGAAGCGGCCTTTACCCTGCTGTTGGCGGTGTTGGAGGGCAAGGGCCAAGCCAAGCTTGATGGCAAGCCGGTCGCGTTCAGTCGCTTGGAGGTGCTGGGTTCAGCATTGAGCGATGTGCTGATAATCGGGGCAAGCTCCCGCCGAACCAGAGCGCTCCTCAAAAAACCCTGGCTTAATCTATTACCCGGCAGTGGTCTGGTCCAAGAGTCCACACCTCCCGAGACGCGCTTCATTGTGTACATCCCCGGGGATCCGGTCAGTCCCGTCAAGGAATACGCCACGGCCAGCGAATTCTCCAAGGACCTGGCGATCAAGCTGCGATCTCCCCAGTATCAGCATTTTTTCTCAGGCTTTGTGCCTCAGGATGAATCGGCACAGTTTTTCCGCCGGCTCAAGCTTCAGCTCAAGGTCCATCGTTGGAACCCGAACCCGGTCTACCCACGTTCCTCCTACAATCCCGGCGCCTATGCCGGCGGGATTTATGAGGAAGTCTGGAACGAAGCGCTGAACCTGGGGATGGAGGAGGACTTCATCGACGGTGAAGTGTTCGACGCGCGCTATGACTTTCATCTCGCCAGGATAAAATCCAACGCCAAATTGCTGGCCATACCGACCGCCGATGTTGACCACAAGGCCTGGATCGAGCGACTCAAGCACTACGCCGAATGGGGCTTCAACGTACTCAACGTGGCGGCGTTCTTTGTGCCTGGGCTGGGTGAGGTGATGCTGGCTGTCACGGCTGTGCAACTGAGCTACGAGGTGTACCAAGGCGTGCAGTCGTGGCGGCATGGCGACGCCGAGGAGGCGTGGACGCACCTTAAATCGGTGATGGCGAACGTCGCCTTCATGGCGGCATTGGGCGCGGTGGCGGGTAAAGCGCCACCCATCGTGCCCTCGAGGTTCGTCAATGGCATGACCAAGGTCGCACTGCCGTTCGGCAAGCTGCGCTTGTGGCATCCAGACCTGGCGACCTACAAAAGCAGTGTCTCCCTTGAGGGCCTCACCCCCAATGCCTTGGGGCAATTTGAAGTGGGGGGCAAGACTTACGTCAATATTGACGGCAACGTCTATGAAAAGACCTTCGACCCAACCCTCGACCAGTGGGCAATCAAGCACCCGACCGACGCGGATGCCTACCAGCCGATGCTGCAGCACAACGGTCACGGCGCCTGGCGCCACACCCTGGAACGTCCGCTGGAATGGAGTCGCACCGCGTTGTTGCGGCGAACAGGGCCGCACATGGAGCGTTTTTCCGATGCGCAACTGGAGCAGATCGCCGATGCCAGTGGGGTCAGTGACGATGAGCTGCGAGCGTTACACGTCGATCACCACGCACCGCCGCCGGTGTTGTCGGAGATGGTCCGGGTGTTTGAAGTGGATCAGCAAGCAGACGAGGTGATCGGGCAGATTCGCCAAGGCGCGTGCCTGGAGGGCCATTGCCAATTCATGGTGCCGCTGGCCGTGGAAATGCCGAGTTGGCCGGCTGAGGAGGTCGTCGAGGTATTTAACGGTCCTGGGCTGGCGGGGGACTCGCAGCGATTTGGTTCGGTTTCGGCGCCCAGCCATACAAGGCCGACCATCAAGATCACCCAGGCCGAAGTCGATGCCGGGAAGCTGCCGGAACGCGTATTGGCAGGCCTCGACGAAGCGCGCACCCGGCAACTGTTGGGCAGCGAAAGTGCGAAAGAAGGCGTAGATCGAACGCAGCTGTTCAGGGACCGTTTGGCCGACCGGGCTCAGCTCAGAAAACAGGCCTTGGTAAAAAACCTGATGAGTCGACAAGCCTCTCCCGATGTCGATACCCAGGCACTTCAGCGCAGTTTCCCATCCTTGTCGCCGGAAGCGGCGGGGCAGGTACTGGGCGGTGCGAGTGCCGAGGCGTTGAGCCAGCTCCGCAGCACCGGTCGCATTCCCCTGCGGCTGGCAAAAGAAATTCGTGTTCACCTGCATCAAGGCAGTTTGAGTCGGGCGCTAGCCGGTTTGTACCTGGAGAGCATGGCGTCGTCGGCCAGTGACCGGTTGGCGCTGCACACCCTGGAACGCTTGCCCGGCTGGTCGGCGGATATCCGCGTCGAAGTGCGTGCCCGCGGCCTTAAAGGGCCGCTGGTAGACAGCATTGGCCGCGAGCAGGCGCCGACGCGCTTTTATTTGCTCTGGAACGAGGACGCCTTTCGTGCCTTCGATAGCGAAGGGCGTGCGTTGAACAGTGTGCCCAAGGCCGGCCGGAATCTGTTCGAATCGCTGGTGGAAGTGCTGCCCGATACCTTGCGCGATGCATTGCAGGGTCATCCGGGCGAGGCGTTACACAAACAGGTGACTGACTATGCACGCAGCCACCGCGATGACATGTCCCGCATCCTCAAGCGCGAATCGCTCAAGGGCGGGGCCGGGCGGTTGGTACGTACAGCCTCTGGCCGGATTGGCTACGCTGCCAGCGGTGATGTCGCGGGCTTTGCTGATGAGCCGCTGATCGCCAGGGTGCGCAGTGTTTATCCTAATGTGTCTGATGAACAGGCCTTGCAGTTCATCAGGGAGCGCATGAGTGCGGGTGACTCCGAACAGCAGGTTTTCCACCTGTTGGAAAACCGCCGCAGGGAGTTTGTTGAGCTCTGCAGGGTGCTGCTGACCTGGGCCCATGCTGACGCACAAGGGGCTCCGGGGCTGCGCAGAAATTTTTATGCCGCGCAGATCCTCCGGTGCTGGCGAAACGGCGTGCGGCGCGGGCAGGCGGCGGTTTTCGAGCTTGATCTACTGGGCGCAGAGGCGTTGCCGCAATGGGCGGCCGACTTCTCGCATGTGCGCAAGCTGCGGATAAACAGCACCCAACTCCTCGACGGCACGTTGAGGCAAGCGTTTCCCGCGCTGGAAAGCCTCGATCTTCAACTCGTTGCTGCGGACATGCCCGCCCTGGCGGGTGAGTTGTCCACGCTGGACACCCTCACCGAGCTAAAGCTTGAGGCCGCAGAGTACTCGCCAGACCTGGTGCAAGCGCTGCAGGGGATGACTCAACTGAAGAAGTTACACCTGACCGGTCAACTTCCAGCCTTGGATTACAGTGTGTTGACGAACTTGCGGGACTTGACCCTGGCGGGGCCGTCGAATCAATGGCCGACGGGGCTTCTCGCGCATGCAGGCTTGGCGTCGCTGGACCTGTCAGGCCTGGATATCCCCTCGCTGCCCGATGCGCTGTTCAGTGGGCACGAGCCGTTATGGCGCAGCCTGCGCTTGAACTGGGGGGCGCTGGAGCCCCGCGCCTTCAGGCGGGCGTTTGACTACGTGCACGAAAACCCGGCTCATCTGGTGGATGAGTCGCAGATGGTCACGCAGTACTGTCTGCAGCGCCTTCGCACGTTGAATAGTCAGGACCGAGGGATGGCGGGCAACGCCTTGCAAGCGTTCAAGCAGGACGGACTGGCGGGGCGCGCGCTGCTGGAGCATGTCGAGGCATTGCTTGAGCGCTATCGCGTCACGGACGAGGCGCTGGTGACGTGGCAGGAGTCGCCCGTGCGCGTCGATGGCGGGGAAATGTTCGTCGAACAACGTCGGGTGCTGGCCGACAGGATTCGCAAATGTCGGCGTGATGCGCTGGCTGCCCGGTATGGGTCGCGCGAGCCGGTGGCTGGCCCGTCTCGTATCGGTGCGCAGACACTGCGCACAGTGTTGGACCGAGAGTACTCGGGTCTGGGGCGCGAGCCGTTGAACGAGGTATTGGACCTGACGAACTATGGCGCGCCAGGTGATCTGCCGGCGCTGGGGGATGAGGTATTTCCCCAGATCCGTCACCTGATCCTGTCGGATGCAAAGCTATCTGCAACGCAGGTCGATGACTTCCTGCGCAGCTTTCCTGAGCTGCGGCTGCTCAACCTGAGTGGCAATAAACTGACGGAGCTGCCACGGGCCCTTGAGACGTTGGGGCAACTGAGCGAACTGAATCTGGCGGGAAATGAACTGACGATCACCGCGTCAATGCAGGCGCGGTTGAACCGGCTGACCTCCTTGCAGAGGCTCGACCTATCGAGGAACCGGGTCGGCAACCTGACCGTCAGCTCGCTCAGGGACCTGGTGTCGCTGGACCTGGGGCAGACCCAGGTTCGGGCCTGGCCGGAAGGTGTGCTAACCCTGCCAAAGCTGGGTTTTCTGGATTTGAGTCACAGCGCTATTACGGAGATTCCCGATGCTGCGCTGGTTGGCCACGATGTCCTGTTGGCGGGTACCTCGTTGCGGGGTTGCCGGTTGAGCCCGCAAGCGATGAGCAAGGCGCAGACATTCGCTAACCGCACCGCGCCTGGGTCGCCCTTGGCAACGATGTATGCCAGGCCATTCGGCATTGAGCGCACTGTGTTGGCCGCAGGGAGAACCGGAGGTGATCCGATGTATTTCCCGATAGAGGCCTCGGAGCAACCGGACTTGTTGTTGCCGCTGCCGCTGGACGCTGCGGGTGGGGGAGCCCTGACATCGGCCGAACAGCTGCAACGCCTGGATCCGCAGTTGAGCGCGGCGCAAGCCATTGAACGAATAGACGCCTGGCTGGAACAGAGCGTGAGTGCCACGCAAATTGAAACCACGCTGCGCCAGTGGCAGCAACAGCAGGCGCACATGATCGAGCGCTTTAATGCCTGGATCGACACGCCTGCTGTTCGCACCCGCATCGGGTGGGTGAACGCGGTTGACCGCCGCCGCGCCGCTGACCAGCTTCTGACGTGCTGGCGCGAAACACTGCGCGAGGTGCATGCCCCGCAGGACATCCCTAACGACTATGCGCTGGATTTGAGCGGCTTGATCCTTGGCGACTTGCCGGCACTGCCGGTCACGCTCAACCATGTCGGTGCGCTGGACCTGAGCAACGTCAGGCTAACGAGCGCTTCGGACGAGTTTCTGCGCGCATTTCCACGATTGAACAGCCTGACGTTGAATGGCAACGGGCTGGGCGCATTGCCGGAGGCGGTAACGCAGTGTGAACGCCTTGTTCGGTTGAACGCCAGCCAGAACGGTTTTCTCGACGCAGCACGGTTGCAGCGCCAGTTGCGTGCTTTGCCCCTGTTGCAGGTGCTGGACCTGGAAGGCAATCGTCTGCCTGACTTTGACGTCACCGGCCTTGACCGGTTGCAAAGCCTTAATCTGAGTGGCAACCGACTGAGCGATTGGCCGGTAGGCGTGCTGCAGTCACCCCAACTGACTCGCCTGGACTTGCGGAGTAATTTGGAAATACAGCGGATTCCGCTCGACGCCTTTCTGCCCGAGCATGCCGGTTTGATGGCGGGCACGGACTTGTCCGATAACCTGTTGCTGGAGGAGGAGTTGATACGCTTGCGTGAATACGAGCGCGAAACCGGGCGAGGGCTTGGGTTTACCACGCAGGAAATTGACCAAATGATCGCGGGGTACGGGCCTGAAGCTGATGACGAGCACTTTGGCGATCACCCTGACGTAGAGACACCTGCGGCGCAAAAAGCCCGATGGTTCGACGGCGTGGCCGCCGACTCGGAAAAGCACCAGATATGGCGCGAAGTGTTGGCCCAGGACACCACGCAGGACTTCTCGAACATGTTGGCGCAACTTCAGCACACCAGTGATTTTCAGCAGGACCGCGTCAGGCTGACAGAGCGGGTTTGGGACGTTCTGGAGGCTGCGCACAGCGACCCGGCGTTGAGCGAACGCCTGATGCTCATTGCACGGACCTCAAGGAATAAGGCGACCTGTGGTGATGGTCGAATACTGTTGTTCAACGATGTGGAAGTCGGGGTCTATGAGTTCAATGCCCTTCGTCGCATGGATCCCTCCGATAAGGGCCGGACGTTACTGAAGCTTTCCAGGCGTCTGTTTCGCCTGGGGGAGGTTGAGGCGCTGGCGAGAAAGCGCATTCAGCGCTTCCCTGGGACGGACCCGGCGGAGATCCGCCTGGCGTATCGAACCGGGTTGGCGCAACGCCTGGATCTCCCCACGCAGCCCTCTACCATGCTCTACCGTGGTGTGTCAGGGGTACAGGCTGCTGACTTGGACGTGGCCTACGCCAGCGTGATAGCCGAGGAACAGACCCCGGCGTTTATCGAGCAACTGATCACGCGTGACTACTGGAAAAGTTATCTGCAGGAAAAATACCCAACCGAGTTCGCTAAGGTGCAACAGACGCTGGCCGACCAATCGGAGACTCTGGAAGAGCAGTATCCTGACATCAATCCAGCGTATCTCGAGCAAGTCGATGCGTTGCAAAAAGCCAATGAGGTTGAGCTACGCGGGTTGAGAAGAGAACTCTCCACCCGCGAAATCGCCGAACTGGGCAACTAGCCCGGCAAGCGCCTGGCTGATCAGTTGTCATACCCCAGGTTCGGTGCCAGCCACCGCTCGCTCACGCTCAGGTCCTGGCCTTTGCGGGCGGTGTAGCTCGCCACCTGGTCCTTGTCGACCTTGCCCACGGCAAAGTACTGCGCCTGTGGGTGGGCGAAGTACCAGCCACTCACCGCCGCTGCCGGGAACATTGCGTAGTGCTCGGTGAGGAACACGCCGCTGCGGCCCGCCTGCATTTCGCGGGCTTCAGGGTCCAGCAGTTGAAACAGCTGGGCTTTCTCGGTGTGGTCCGGGCACGCCGGGTAGCCGGGCGCAGGGCGGATACCGCTGTACTGCTCCTTGATCAGCGCCTCGTTATCCAGTTGCTCGTCCTTGGCGTAGCCCCAGTGCTCTTTACGCACTTGCTGGTGCAGCCACTCGGCGCAGGCTTCGGCCAGACGGTCGGCCAGGGCCTTGACCATGATCGAGTTGTAGTCGTCGCCAGCGTCCTGATAAGCCTTGGCGACCTCTTCGGCGCCGATGCCGGCGGTGGTGATGAAACCACCGATGTAGTCGGTCACTCCGCTGTCTTTTGGTGCTACGAAGTCAGCCAGGGAGAAGTTCGGCTTGCCGTCGGTCTTGATGATCTGCTGGCGCAGGTGGTGCAGCTTGGCAATCGGCTGGCCATCGTCACCGTAGACTTCCAGGTCATCGTCCTGCACCTGGTTGGTCGGCCAGAAGCCGAACACGGCGCGGGCGCTGATGAGTTTTTCGTCAATCAGCTTGTTGAGCATTTCCTGGGCGTCGGCATACAGCGCGGTAGCGGCTTCGCCGACCACTTCGTCTTCGAGGATGCGCGGGAATTTACCGGCCAGGTCCCAGGAGATGAAGAACGGCGTCCAGTCGATGTATTCGGCCAGTACCTTGAGATCGATATTGTCCAGTACCTTGGCGCCGGTAAAGGTCGGCACCACCGGGGTGTAGGTGCTCCAGTCGAACTGCGGCTTCTTGGCGATGGCCGCCGGGTAACTCAGGCGCTCAGTACGCGCGCTGCGGTTGGACGTCCGTTCACGCACGTCGATGTATTCCAGGCGGGTCTTCTCGACGAAGCCGGCCTTGAGTTCCTTGGACAGCAGCTGCGTCGCCACACCCACGGCGCGCGAGGCGTCGGTGACGTAGATCACTGCATCGTTGCTGTACTTGGGCTCGATCTTCACCGCCGTGTGCGCCTTGGAGGTGGTGGCGCCACCGATCATCAGCGGCAGGTGGAAGTCCTGGCGCTGCATCTCGCGGGCCACATGCACCATTTCGTCCAGGGACGGCGTAATCAGGCCGGACAGGCCGATGATGTCGCACTTCTGCTCCTTGGCCACCTGCAGGATTTTCTCTGCGGGCACCATCACGCCCAGGTCGACGATGTCATAACCGTTGCAACCGAGCACCACGCCGACGATGTTCTTGCCGATGTCGTGCACGTCGCCTTTCACGGTGGCCATGAGGATCTTGCCCTTGGCTTCCGGCTTGTCGCCTTTTTCCAGCTCGATGAACGGGATCAAGTGGGCCACGGCCTGTTTCATCACGCGGGCGGATTTCACCACCTGGGGCAAGAACATTTTGCCGGCGCCGAACAGGTCGCCGACGATGTTCATGCCGGACATCAGCGGGCCTTCGATCACCTCAATCGGACGCGCGAACGACTGTCGGGACTCTTCGGTGTCTTCAACAATGTGGGTGGTGATGCCCTTGACCAGCGCATGTTCCAGGCGCTTGTTCACCGGCCAGCCACGCCATTCCTCAGTCTCGGCTTCCTTGACGCTGCCGTCGCCTTTGTACTTGTCGGCAATGGCGAGGAGGGCATCGGTGCCTTCCGGGGTACGGTTGAGCACCACGTCTTCCACCGCATCGCGCAGTTCGGCCGGGATCTGGTCGTAGATCTCCAGTTGGCCGGCGTTGACGATGCCCATGGTCAGGCCGTTGCGGATTGCGTAGAGCAGGAACACCGAGTGGATCGCCTCGCGCACCGGGTTGTTGCCACGGAACGAGAACGACACGTTGGACACGCCGCCGGAGGTCAGCGCATACGGCAATTCGTCACGGATATAGGCGCAGGCATTGATGAAATCGACCGCGTAGTTGTTGTGCTCTTCGATACCGGTGGCGACCGCGAAGATGTTCGGGTCGAAGATGATGTCTTCCGGCGGGAAGCCGACTTCATTCACCAGGATGTCGTAGGAGCGTTTGCAGATCTCTTTCTTGCGCGCTTCGGTGTCGGCCTGGCCGGCTTCGTCGAACGCCATCACCACCACGGCGGCGCCGTAGCGCTTGCACAGCTTGGCGTGGTGAATGAACTGCTCGACGCCTTCCTTCATGCTGATGGAGTTGACGATGCCCTTGCCCTGGATGCACTTGAGGCCGGCTTCGATCACTTCCCACTTGGAGGAGTCGATCATGATCGGGACGCGGGAGATGTCCGGCTCGCCGGCAATCAGATTGAGGAAGGTCACCATGGCCTTCTTCGAATCAAGCATGCCCTCGTCCATGTTGATGTCGATCACCTGGGCGCCGGCTTCCACCTGCTGCAGGGCGACTTCGAGGGCTTCGGTGTAGTTGTCTTCACGGATCAGGCGGGCAAAACGCGCCGAACCGGTGATATTGGTGCGCTCGCCGACGTTGACGAACAGTGAGCTGCGATCAATGGTGAACGGCTCCAGGCCCGACAGGCGGCAGGCCTTGGGAATGTCCGGGATCACACGCGGCGCATACCCGGCCACGGCCTTGGCGATGGCCTCGATGTGGCCCGGCGTGGTGCCGCAGCAGCCGCCGACAATGTTGAGGAAGCCGCTCTGGGCGAATTCTTCGATGACCTTGGCGGTTTCCGACGGCAATTCATCGTACTCGCCGAATTCGTTCGGCAGGCCGGCGTTCGGGTGTGCGGAGACGTGGGTGCTGGCCTTGTTCGACAACTCCTCCAGGTACGGACGCAGTTCGCTGGCGCCCAAGGCGCAGTTCAGGCCCACCGAAATCGGCTTGGCATGGGCCACGGAGTTCCAGAACGCTTCGGTGGTCTGGCCCGACAGGGTACGGCCGGAGGCGTCGGTGATGGTGCCGGAGATCATGATCGGCAGTTCGATATTCAATGTTTCGAACACGCCTTGCACGGCGAAGATCGCAGCCTTGGCGTTGAGGGTGTCGAAGATGGTCTCGATCAGGATCAGGTCGGCGCCGCCTTCGATCAGGCCTTGGGTGGCCTCGGTGTAGTTTTCCACCAGTTCATCGAAGGTGACGTTGCGGTAGCCGGGGTTGTTCACGTCCGGCGACAACGAGCAGGTGCGGCTGGTCGGGCCGAGCACGCCGGCGACGAAGCGCGGCTTGGCCGGGTTTTCGAGGGTCTTGGCGTCGGCGATCTTGCGCGCCAGGCGTGCGCCTTCTACGTTCAGTTCGTAGGCCAGTTCTTCCATGCCGTAGTCGGCCATGGAAATGCGGGTGGCGTTGAAGGTGTTGGTTTCGAGGATGTCGGCACCGGCATCCAGGTAGGCTTTTTCGATACCGCCGATCACGTCCGGACGGGTGATCACCAGCAGGTCGTTGTTACCCTTGACGTCGCTTGGCCAGTCGGCGAAGCGTTTGCCACGGTAATCCTGCTCCTCCAGCTTGTAGCTTTGGATCATCGTGCCCATACCGCCGTCGAGGATCAGGATACGTTCCTTGAGGGCTTGATGAAGGGCTTGCAGACGAACGCTACGATCGGACATGGGACTACTCTGGTCAGGCATTACGGAGGGCGTGGATCATAGCAAACCTGTGCCGATTTGCGGCACGTCCAGGTTTTGCATGAATATCGTTCAAGTTGGTGGCCTGTCGACATCGGTAGAATCACGGCAATTTTTCAGCGCACGCATTGAATCGGGACCGGATACATGTCACTTCGCCTCATCACCAGCGCCGTCCTGGCGCTGGTCGCCTGCATTGCACAGGCCGACGGACCCGCCCCGGCGATTTCGTACACCCGCGACATTCAACCGATTTTTACCGAGAAATGCGTGGCCTGCCATGCCTGCTACGACTCCGCCTGCCAACTCAACCTGGGCAGTGCCGAGGGGGCGGCGCGCGGAGCGAGCAAAATGCCGGTCTACGATGGCGAACGCAGCCAGGCCACGCCGACCACCCGGTTGTTCTATGACGCCTTTGGCAAGCAAGCCTGGCAGCAGAAGGGCTTCTACTCGGTGCTGGACGCCCAGGGCAGCCAGGCTGCCTTGATGGCGCGCATGCTGGAGTTGGGCCATAACGCCCCGCTGGTGCCCAATGCCAAGCTGCCGGATGACATCGTGCTGGGCCTGAACCGCGCAAACCTGTGCGCCATGCCCGGCGAGTTCAATGCCTACGCCGGTGCCCATCCCAAGGAAGGCATGCCGCTGGCGGTCACCGGCCTGACCGACCAGCAGTACCAGACCCTGCAACGCTGGCTGGCTTCCGGCGCGCCGATTGATGAGCAAGGCCTGGCGCCAAGCGCCAAGGAAGCCCTGCAGGTGCAACAGTGGGAGAACCTGTTCAACCAGCCCGGCGCCCGCGAAAGCCTCGTGGCGCGCTGGTTGTTCGAGCATTTGTTCCTCGCTCATATCTACTTTGAGAACGGCGAGCCGGGGCATTTCTTCCAGTGGGTGCGTTCGCGCACGCCGAGCGGTCAACCGATCGACCTGATTGCCACCCGACGCCCTAATGATGACCCCGGCACCCGTGTGTATTACCGCCTGTGGCCGGTGCAGGGCGTGATCGTGCATAAAACCCACATCACCTACCCGTTCAGTGCCGAGAAGATGGCGCGCATCAAGGCGTTGTTCTACGCCGATAACTGGCAGGTCAACGCCTTGCCGGGCTACGGCCCTGGCCGGCGCGCCAACCCGTTCGAAACCTTCGAAGCCATCCCGGCCAAGGCGCGCTACCAGTTCATGCTGGATAACGCCGAATACTTCGTACGCACCTTTATTCGCGGGCCGGTGTGCCGTGGGCAGATCGCCACGGACGTGATCCGCGACAACTTCTGGACGCTGTTCCAGGACCCGGACCACGACTTGTACATTACTGATGCGCGCTATCGCGGCCAGGCCACGCCATTGCTGGCCATGCCTGGGCAGAACGATGACGTCGGCAGTGTACTCAGCCTATGGCTGGCCTACCGTGACAAACGCAATGAGTACGAGGCCCTGCGCCGTGACAGCTACGCCGACCTGCCGCCGCCGAGTTGGTCGAGCCTGTGGGCGGGCAATGACAATGCCTTGCTGAGCATCTTCCGCCACTTCGACAGTGCCTCGGTGACCAAAGGCCTGATCGGCGAAGTGCCGCAGACGATGTGGCTGTTCGACTACCCGCTGCTGGAGCGTACGTATTACCAGTTGGCGGTGAATTTCGATGTGTTCGGCAATGTGTCGCACCAGGCCCAGACGCGGTTGTACTTCGACTTGATCCGCAATGGCGCTGAGCAGAACTTCCTGCGCCTGATGCCGGCTGATTCCCGTGATGGCTTTATGGATGACTGGTACCAGAACAGCGGGAAGCTCAAGTTGTGGCTGGATTACGAGGCAATTGATGACGATAAGCCCACCGGCTTGCATTTGGATGAAAAAGACCCGAAGCGCGATTTTGCCAAGCAGTTGCTTAGCCGTTATGGCGATTTGAACGCCAGCCCGGATCCGATCAACCGTTGTAGTGGAGCGTATTGTTCCCGTGACGGTGTTGATCCGGCCTTACAGGATGCTGAGCAGGCGCTTAGCCGCTTGACGTCGCGCCCGGCCGCCGGGCTCAAGGTCATCGACCAACTGCCCGAGGCCACGATGCTGCGTGTCGAGACGGCCGGCGGCAAGCGCGTGGTCTACAGCATGCTGCGCAACCGGGCCCACAGTAACGTGGCGTTTCTGCTGGGGGAGGCCTATCGCTACCAGCCGGGCCTGGACACGGTGACCCTCTACCCGGGCGTGCTCAGCAGCTACCCGAACTTCATGTTCAACATCCCGGCTCAGGAAGTGCCGGAGTTTGTTGCGCAGATGGAGCAGGCTCACGATGCCAAGCGGTTTGAGAAGATTGTGGATCGGTGGGGTGTGCGGCGTAGTCATCCGTTGTTTTGGCAATATTTCCATGATTTGTCGCGGTACATCCGTGAAACCACGCCGGTGGAAGAGGGGGTGTTGGATATGAATCGGTACGAGAATTTGTGAGGGGGCAGGGGCATATCCGTTATTTGAAATAGCAGTGGGACAGCTATAGAGGCATCAACTGACACACCGCCATCGGGAGCAAGCCCCCTCCCACAGTTTGATCGCCATGCATCAGGTGGATATCAGCCTGCTTTTGATCTTAGGCGCCCGTTGAACACAAATAACAGCTAGGCACACCCATCAAAAAAACCACTATCCCGACAAAAACACTAGGACTTTGTACCTGCGTAATATTTTGGCGTAAACTGCCGGCAAGCCTGTGAGGAGTTTCCATGACTGCCATAACCATTACCGACGCCGCCCACGATTACCTGGCTGACCTGCTGTCCAAGCAGAACACCCCAGGTATCGGCATCCGCGTCTTTATCACCCAGCCCGGCACCCAATACGCTGAAACGTGCATTGCCTACTGCAAGCCGGGGGAAGAGAAACCTGAAGACACCGCCCTGGGGCTCAAAAGCTTCACCGCGTACATCGACGCCTTCAGCGAAGCCTTCCTCGACGACGCCGTGGTCGACTACGCCACCGACCGTATGGGTGGCCAATTGACCATCAAGGCGCCAAACGCCAAGGTGCCGAACGTCAACGCCGACAGCCCGGTCAACGAGCGCATCAACTACTACCTGCAAACCGAGATCAACCCTGGGCTTGCCAGCCATGGGGGTCAGGTCAGCCTGATCGACGTGGTTGATGACGGCATCGCCGTGCTCAAGTTCGGTGGCGGCTGCCAGGGCTGCGGTCAGGCGGATGTGACCTTGCGTGAAGGCATCGAGCGCACCTTGCTCGAGCGTATTCCGGAGCTCAAGGGTGTCCGTGACGTGACCGACCACACGCAGAAAGAAAACGCCTACTACTGAGTAAGGTGTTCACTGCGGACAGAAAAACGGCGCCCCGTGAGCGCCGTTTTTTTATGCTTAAAATTCAATGGCTTGCGTTAATTATCTAACAAACAAGATTAACTGTTGAAGTAAGCCCGCTCCGGCATTTTTATTTTAATTTATTAACTTAAATCAGCTGCTTGCGATTAAAAGTGCATGTTGATTGTCATGGTCGATACAAATGCGCATGCCCGGCCCGGTACAGCGACGACTCACTGAAACTGTCACTCGCCAACACCCGGCCCACCACGATCAGCGCCGTGCGCCGAAACCCTTTCGCCGCCACCTTCCCGGCAATGTCACTCAGCGTGCCCACCGCCCAATCCTGGTCCGGCCAAGTCGCTCGGTGCACCACGGCAATCGGGCAATCGGCGCCATAGTGTGGCAATAGTTCGGCGACGATCTTTTCCAGGTGGTTGACCCCCAGGTGAATCGCCATGGTCGTGCCATGTCGCGCCAGGCTGTCGAAGTCTTCACCGGCGGGCATCGTGGTTTTATCGGCGTAGCGGGTCAGGATCACGCTCTGGGCGATGTCGGGCAGGGTCAGTTCCGTTTCCAACAACGCCGCACACGCGGCGACTGCGGTCACGCCGGGGATGATCTGGAACGGGATACCCCACTCGCGCAGATGGCGGATCTGTTCGCCAATCGCCCCATACAGGCTCGGGTCGCCGGAGTGCACGCGGGCGACGTCCTGGCCTTTGGCATGGGCGGTCTTGATCAGGTCGATGATCTGTTCCAGATGCAGTTCGGCGCTGTTGACCACGGTTTCTGCCTGATGGCCTTCCAGCACGGCAGCGGGTACCAGCGAGCCGGCATAGATGATCACCGGGCAACTGCGGATCAGCCGCTGGCCTTTGACGGTGATCAATTCCGGGTCGCCGGGGCCTGCGCCGATGAAGTAGACGGTCATGGTGATTCCTGTCGAAAAACGGGCGAGCATGAATATTGTTCATGATCGGGAAGGGCGATTATCGGGATTTCAGCCGGCGCAAGCCAATGCAAAGGTGGCCTGCGCGTTTTTTTTGCGCGTGATCAGCAGGCGGGCAGGGGCGTCAGCAAGGTGTTCGGCGAGTGCCAGGGCGGCGCTTTCGGCGATGCCGTAACAGCCGGTATGGGCAAAGGCGATCGCGGATTTGTGGCTCAGGCGGTCTGCGAAAGGCGCCAGTTGTTCTGCGCTGAAACAACGCAGCGGCAGGTTCAGGGCCGCGGCCAGTGCCAGTAGCCCCGGTTCATCCTGTTTGCGCGCGATACTGGCCAGTGCGGTGATGCGCTGGCGCTCGATACCGCCCTCGGCCAGGGCGGCATCAAACAGGCCCAGCAGGGTATGAACATCACAGCCGCGCTGGCAGCCCAGGCCGACCACCAGGGTCATGCGGAGTATTGATCGTCGCGGTTGCGGCGGAACAGCCAGGCGCTGATCAGGCCCAAGGCCAGCCAGAACGCGACGTTGGTCAACTGCGAAGCGATCTTGAACTGTGCTTCCAGGGCTTGCGGTGCCAGCATCGAATGCACCTCAGGCTGCGGTGCGCCTATTACGTGCGGTACTGCAAGGATCGCCACGCCCAGCACTTTCAGCAACCCGTTGCGACCGAACACGATCAAAGCGATACCTGCAGCGGTAGAGGCGGCGGTGCCGATCCACCAGGTCTGGCGCAGCGCCAGGTCGGCGGCGGCGGTGCCTGGCAGCTCGGGCGGCAGGCCCATTGTCGGCGCCAGTACAAAGGTTGCATAACCGGCCAGGCCCCAGAGCAGGCCTTGAGCCGTGCGGGTCGGTGCGCGCAGGGTGTACAGGCCGGCCAGCATCAGGGCGAAACCGACGGCGACCACCAGGTTGCCGCCCGTGGTGGACAGCACGCGCTGCCAGCCATCTTCCGGCTCCCAGGCTTCGGCGTCGTGGGTATGCGCGGCAGCACCGGCAGCGTGTTCATGCGTCACTTCAGTGACGGTTGGGGCCTTTTCAAAGGTTTCCGCCTGCAGAATCAGCGGGGCGACCCAGAAGCTTTGCAGCAGGGTGAGCAGCAGGGCGGCCAGGAGACCGGTGAAACCTGCGGTTTGCGCGATACGCTTGATCATGTCGGCAGGTCTCAGTGGCACGGGAGCGCGGCGCTGTGGCGGGTATCGTGGGCGGCGTTGTGCACGGCCTCGATGTGCGAGAAACCGGCGAAGTACACCAGGCACGCGCCGAGGATCGACGCGCCGATGGCGGCGGTCAGGCGTTGGCTCAACGTAGAGGTGCTGCTGGCGGAGTGCGAGGTGCTGCTGATGATCGACATGGCGCGTCCCTTTCAGGTGTCAGGGTGAAACGAGCGCATGAAAACCCCGCGAGCCAGGCACGCAGAGTTCTGAACAGCGCCCGCCCACCGCGGGTTTGTTATCTGATTTTTTCGGGCCGGTCTCCGGGCTTGCGAGGGGCTCAATGCCTGAAAACGTCGCCTTCCCATGCCGGCTGGCACAGTGGATATGACGTTTCGCTCGCTTACCGTTGCGGGGGCAGCACCGGACTGTCATGCGTGTGTGCATGAGTCACCGGTTTCCCGTTTCACCCTTTGCAGGGCACCCGAAACAAGATGTGTAGGAGAGCATGGGGGTGGGAGGGGAGTCAATTGGGGATGTGGGTACATATCCGTTATTTGGGTAACGGCGGCTTATGGC
>NZ_LKEG01000041.1:76759-141603 GCF_001645105.1 Pseudomonas marginalis | reverse complement strand
GCGCGGGGCGGCTAACCCGGCGTCCTGCCGGGTTACCCACGGATTCAAGCCTGCGTTCGGCCAGCGTGTTTGACGGGGCGCCTGAGATCAAGATCAAAAGCAAGAGCACGGCGGCCTAGTAGCCGACCTGAGTGGTTGGATCAAAAGCAGGTACGTGTAAGAGCTGGCTTGCTCTCGATGGCGGTGTGTCAGCTGATGAAGTTGTGGCTGTCACATTGCAATCGGGGGCAAGCCCCCTCCCACATTTAGACCGCGATCGACAGACGCAACTCCGGTCGGCTTTAAGGCCGCCGCGTTTGCCTTTGCTCTATACCACTCAAGCCGGCTGTCAGGCCGCTGTGCTTTTGCTTTTGATCTTGATCTTAGGCGCCCCGTTAAACACGCTGGCGAATTACGGGCACACCGAGCGTGAGCGAGGTGCCGAGTGTTGGGGCGAAGCGTTTTTGGTTACTTTTGGGCTCCTTTCAAAAGTGACCCGCCGTAAGGGCGGAACCCATATCTGCCGTTACCGCAGCAACGGATATGTACCCAACCCAACCCCATCATTGACCATCCCCCAAGCACTGCGTAGCCTTGCACCCTCGAGGTTCTTCGGCCCAGGCCGAAGCTAAGAAGGGAACGCGGTCCAAGCCGCGGCTGCCCCCGCAACTGTAAAGGGTTCATCTGACTGCCACGCCACTGCCACCAGGCGGGAAGGCGCAGCCAGCGCCGGTCGCAAGACCCGCAAGCCCCAAGCCAGGAGACCTGCCTCGTAACCGATTTTCCACTTCAACCGGGCGGGGTGATCCGGTGACGAAATCCGCTGCTGCGCGCCGTCGCAGGGCCTATCGTCCCGTATGCCCGCCCCCAAGGGCATCCGATGAAAACACTGGCCAAACTTCCCGTCACCATCGTTACCGGCTTTCTCGGTTCGGGCAAAACCACCTTGCTGCGCCATATGCTCGACAACGCCCAGGGCCGTCGCATCGCGGTGATCGTCAATGAATTCGGTGAGTTGGGCATCGACGGTGAAATCCTCAAGCAGTGCTCCATCGGTTGCACCGAAGAAGAAGCCAACGGCCGCGTCTACGAGCTGGCCAACGGCTGCCTGTGCTGCACCGTGCAGGAAGAATTCTTCCCGGTAATGCGCGAATTGGTCGCCCGTCGCGGCGACCTTGACCATATCCTCATCGAAACCTCCGGCCTGGCCCTGCCAAAACCCTTGGTGCAAGCCTTCCAGTGGCCGGAAATCCGCAGTGCCTGCACCGTTGACGCGGTGATCACCGTGGTCGACAGCCCAGCCGTGGCCGCCGGCACGTTCGCCGCGTTCCCGGACCAGGTCGATGCCCAGCGCAAACTCGACCCGAACCTCGACCACGAATCGCCACTGCACGAGCTGTTCGCCGACCAGTTGGCCAGTGCCGACCTGGTCATCCTCAATAAAGCCGACCTGATCAGCGCCGAAGACCTGGCCCGCGTGCGCCTGGAAGTCGCCGAAGAACTGCCGCCAGCGGTGAAGATCATCGAAGCCAGCAGCGGTCGCCTGCCGCTGGACGTGCTGATCGGCCTGGACGCCGGTGCCGAAGAGCATATCGACGGACGCCACAGCCATCACGATCACCACCACGACGGTGAAGACGATCACGATCACGATGCGTTTGACTCCATCTCCATCGACCTGCCGCAAGCCGACGAAGCGCTGCTGCTCGACGCCCTGACGCAATTGGTGGTGCAGCACGGCATCCTGCGTGTCAAAGGTTTCGCCGCGATCCCGAACAAGCCGATGCGTCTGCTGATCCAGGGCGTGGGCACGCGTTTCGACAAGCATTTCGACCGCGCGTGGGGCGCCGACGAAGCGCGCATCACGCGCCTGGTGCTGATCGGCCAGGACCTGGATGCGGCAGGTCTCGAAGCGCAACTGCGCGCAGCCCTCAGCGTTTAACCCATGCACCTGCTCAGGACTCAGCCCGGTGGTTTTGTCTCGGACGACAATATTGCCGACCTTGGCCAAACCCCCGCTGAACTGGTGATCCTGTGCAGCGGTGATTCCAGCCTGGCGCTGTTGGCCGAAGCGGCCCAGCAGTTGCCCGACGACTACCCCAGCTTGCGCCTGGCCAACCCGATGCAGGTGCAGAACCATGCCTCGGTCGACCTGTACGTCGATGAGGTGCTGCGCCACGCCAAGGTCATCCTGATTTCGCTGCACGGCGGCATCGGTTATTGGCGCTACGGCATCGAGCGCTTGGTGGAGTTGGCCGAACGTGGCGTGCAGTTGATCCTGGTACCGGGGGATGATCGCCCGGACCCGGAGCTCAGCGCGTTGAGCACCGTCGGCGCAGAAGAGCGTGATCGCCTCTGGCAGTTCCTGCGCCAGGGCGGCCTGGGCAATGCCTTGGATTTCTATCGCTGCCTGGCCAGTGGTTACCTGGGCCGCGACTACGCCTGGGAAGCGCCGCACACCCTGCCGCGCACGGCGATTTATCATCCCCGTCACGCCAATGCCCGTCTGACCGATTGGCAGGCCGACTGGAACGCTGACTGGCCGGTGGCGGCGGTGCTGTTTTATCGCTCGCATTTGCAGGCGGCCAATACCGGTTTTATCGATGTGTTCTGCCAGCGCTTGCAGGCGGCGGGCCTCAACCCGTTGCCGATGGCGGTGGCCAGTTTGAAAGAGCCGGGCTGCCTGACGGTGGTCGAGGACTGGCTGGATGAGGTCGGCGCGGCGGTGATCCTGAACACCACCGGCTTTGCCCAGTCCAGCCCGGAAGCGCCGCACCTGCGCCCGTTTCGCCGCAATATCCCGGTGATCCAGGCGATCTGCGCCCAGGACAACCAGCCCGGCTGGGAAGCCAGCGAGCAAGGCCTCGGCCCGCGTGACCTGGCCATGCACATTGCCTTGCCGGAGCTGGACGGGCGCATCATCAGCCGGCCGATCAGTTTCAAGGACCTGGCCTGGCGCAGCGAGCGCAGCCAGTCGGATGTGGTGTGCTACCGCGCCGCACCTGAGCGCATGGATTTTGTCGCTGAGCTGGCGCGGCGTTGGGTCGAGCTGGCGCGGGTGTCGAATGCGGATAAACGCGTTGCGCTGATCCTTGCCAATTACCCGACCCGCGACGGCCGGATCGGTAACGGCGTGGGCCTGGATACCCCGGCCGCCGCGCTGAATATCCTGCGTGCCCTGCAAGCCGAAGGCTATCCGCTGCCGGACACCTTGCCCGACAGCGGCACGGCGTTGATCCACGACCTGTTGGGCGGTGTCACCAACGACCTGGACAGCCTCGACCTGCGCCCGTGCCATCAAAGCCTGGGGCTGGATGACTACGAGGTGCTGTTCCAGCGCTTGCCCGAGGCCAATCGCCAGGCGGTGCTGGAACGCTGGGGCCCGCCGCAGAACGACCCGATGTGCCGCGACGGTCGCATGATGATCGCCGGCCTGCGCCTGGGCCTGACCTTTGTCGGCATCCAACCGGCGCGGGGTTATCAGGTGGACGCCAGCGCGGTGTATCACGATCCGGACTTGGTGCCGCCTCACGCGTACTTGGCGTTTTACTTTTGGCTGCGCCACACCTACGGCGCCCATGGCGTGATCCATGTGGGCAAGCACGGCAACCTCGAATGGCTGCCGGGCAAGGGTGTGGGCCTGTCGGAGAACTGCTGGCCCGACGCGCTGCTGGGGCCGCTGCCGAATATCTATCCGTTTATCGTCAACGACCCGGGCGAGGGCGCCCAAGCCAAGCGGCGCACGCAGGCGGTGATCATCGATCACCTGATGCCGCCGCTGACCCGTGCCGAAACCTACGGCCCACTGCGCAACCTGGAGTTGTTGGCCGACGAGTATTACGAAGCGCAATTGCTCGACCCGCGCCGCGCCCTGGCGTTGCAGAAAGACATCCTCGCGCTGGTGCGTGAAACCCGCATCGACCAGGAGCTGGAGCTGGAGAGCGATGCCGACGCGGCCGTGTGGCTGCCGCGCCTGGACACCTACCTGTGCGACCTGAAGGAGTCGCAGATCCGCGACGGCCTGCACATTTTTGGCGAGTCGCCCGCCGGCCGCTTGCGTATCGACACCTTGCTGGCTTTGCTGCGCATCCCGCGTGGCGATGGCCGTGGCCCGCAGTCGAGTGTGCTGCGGGTGCTGGCCAAGGCGTTTGACTTGGGTTTCGACCCGCTGGACTGCGCCCTGGCCGAACCCTGGACCGGACGGCGTCCCGAGGTGTTGCAGAAGATTGACGCTCAGTTGTGGCGCACTGCCGGTGATACCCGTGAGCGCCTGGAGCTGTACGCGGCGCGGTTGATCGAGCAGGCGTTGGAAGGGCCGCTGGAGCAGTTGGAAGAGCCCGGCTGGGAAGACGTGAAAGCGGTGATCGAAAGCCTGCGTATCGTTGTGGCGCCACGCCTGGACGCCTGTGGGCCGGCGGAAATGCGCGGGCTGCTGGACGCCTTGGGCGGCCGTTTCGTGCCCGCTGGCCCCAGCGGTGCGCCGAGTCGCGGGCGTTTGGATGTGCTGCCCACCGGACGCAACTTTTTCAGCGTCGACGTGCGCAACCTGCCCACCACCACCGCCTGGCGCATCGGTTTCCAGTCGGCCAACCTGATCCTGGAGCGACACCTCCAGGACCATGGCGACCATCTGCGCCAGCTCGGCCTGTCGGTATGGGGCACCGCGACCATGCGTACCGGTGGCGATGATATCGCCCAGGCCATGGCACTGATGGGCGTGCGCCCGGTGTGGGCGACGGGCAGCCAGCGCGTGGATGACTTCGAGATTCTGCCGATCAGCTTGCTGGACCGGCCGCGCGTTGACGTGACGCTGCGGGTGTCCGGCTTCTTCCGGGATGCCTTCGCTAACCTGATCCGCCTGTTCGATGCAGCGGTGCAGGCGGTGGCCGCGCTCGACGAACCGGACGCTATGAACCCGTTGGCGGCCAAGGTGCGCAGTGAGCGCGAGGCCTTGCTGGCGTCCGGCCTGGACGCAGAGGCTGCGGCGAAACAGGCCGGCTGGCGCATCTTCGGCGCCAAGCCTGGCGCCTATGGCGCGGGTGTGCAGGGCGCGATCGACGGGCGCCTGTGGCAGAGCCGCGAAGACCTGGCCGAGGTCTACCTGAACTGGGGCGGCTACGCGTATGGCGGCGCCGACGAGGGCACCGCCGCCCGCGAACAGTTCGCCCAGCGGTTGAGCCAGGTTCAGGCCGTTTTGCAGAACCAGGACAACCGCGAGCACGACCTGCTTGATTCCAATGATTACTACCAATTCCAGGGCGGCATGCTCGCCGCCGTGGAAACCCTGAGCGGTGACAAGGCCGCCAGCTACCATGGCGACCATAGCCAGCCGGACCTGCCGAAGATCCGTACCTTGAAGGAAGAGCTGAACCGGGTGATCCGTTCCCGCGCCGCCAACCCCAAGTGGATCGAAGGCGTGAAGCGCCATGGCTATAAAGGTGCGTTCGAGATGGCGGCGACCGTGGACAACCTGTTTGCGTTCGACGCCACTACCGCGCTGATTGACGATCACCAATACGCCTTGTTGGCCGACGCCTATTTGCTCGACCCCGACACCCGGGCCTTTGTGCAACAGCACAACCCGGATGCACTGCGCGATATGACCGAACGCATGCTGGAAGCCCAGCAGCGTGGGATGTGGCAGGAGCCGGGGGCGTACCGTGAGGCGTTGGAAAACCTGTTGCTGGATATAGAAGAAGACAGCTAACACGTATTTGGTTTTTTGTGTGGTGAGCGGGCTTGCCCCGCGCTGGGCTGCGAAGCGGCCCTGACAAGGTCGTCTCATTTTTTCAGGTATAACGCGGTGTATCGCAGGGGGGGCGGCTTCGCCGCCCAGCGCGGGGCAAGCCCGCTCACCACAGGACAAGCCTGCTCACCACAGGGCAAGCCCGTTCACCACAGGCAGGATTTAAAGAGAATTCGCATGACTGATATTCCCCATTTCCCGCTGTCCGCCGTGGTCGGCGCAGACGACCTGAAACTGGCGCTGTGCCTGACCGCCATCGACCCAAAGATCGGCGGCGTGCTGATCGAAGGCCCGCGCGGCATGGCCAAGTCGACCCTGGCGCGCGGCCTCGCGGACCTGTTGGCCAGCGGACAGTTCGTGACCTTGCCGTTGGGCGCCACCGAAGAGCGCCTGGTCGGCACACTGGACCTGGACGCCGCATTGGGCGAGGGCCGTGCGCAATTTTCACCCGGCGTATTGGCCAAGGCTGACGGCGGCGTGTTGTATGTCGACGAGGTCAACTTGCTACCCGATCACCTGGTGGACCTGCTGTTGGACGTGGCGGCGAGCGGCACCAACCTGATCGAGCGCGACGGCATTTCCCATCGCCATTCGGCGCGGTTTGTGCTGATCGGCACCATGAACCCGGAGGAGGGCGAGCTGCGCCCGCAACTGCTCGACCGCTTTGGTTTCAACGTGGCGTTGAGCGGGCAGACCTTGCCGACCGAGCGCGGGCAGATCATCCGTCGGCGGTTGGATTTCGACAGCGATCCCGCGGTGTTCTGCGTGCAATGGTCGGAGCCTCAAGCAGCCTTGCGCGAACGTTGTACCCAGGCGCGGGCGCGGCTCGACAGTATCGAGTTGGATGATCGGGCGCTGGCGCAGATCACCGAGCGGTGCTTCGCCGCCGGTGTCGACGGCCTGCGCGCGGACCTTGTCTGGCTGCGAGGCGCGAGGGCGCATGCCGCATGGCGGGGGGCCAACGCCATCGCCGAGGAAGATATCGAAGCCGTTGCCGAGTTTGCCCTGCGCCATCGCCGTCAGGAGCAAGCGCCACCGTCCAGCCCGCCTCCTGAAGGCCAGGCACCGAAACCGTCGGACACCTCGCCCGGCCAAGGCCAATGGGGTGATATGCCCGCCCCGGCGTTACCCACCGGCGCTCGTCGGGATGTGCCCGCCTGGCCAAAAAAGCCCTAGGCATTCGCCCCCGGCCTGACGCGGGGGCGGATGCCCGGCCCAAGGCAGGGCGATTGGACAGCGGCAGGCACGGCAAGGCACGCAGCGCTAAGCAAGGCGCGATCAATTGGCCGGGCACTTTGCTCGGTGGTCGGCCGCAATCGCGAGAGGACTTGCTGTTTCACCTGCGCAGTCGTGCGGCCCATGAGCTGTGGCTGGTGATTGTCGATGCGTCGGCGTCTACACGGCGGCATCGGGCGTTAACCGACGCCAAGGGCTTGTTGGCGCAATTATTTGATGACGCTTACCGCCAACGGGCACGGATGGCGTTGTTGACCGCGAGCGGGCCAGTGCCGAAGTGGCAGGTACAGGGATTGAAAGCAGCCAAGGGCTTGGCGGGCTGGCTGGAGCAGTTGGGGGCGGGCGGTGGCACGCCATTGCTGGCGGCATTGACCGAAGCCGGGGAATGGCTGGCGGTACGGCGCAAGCGATATCCGGCTGAGCGGCAGCGCTTGCTGGTGATTACTGACGGGCGACTCAAGGATATTAACGGGTTGTCGCTGCTGGCGTGTCCGGGGTTGTTGGTGGATATCGAGCGCGGGCCGATCAGGTTGGGTCGGGCTCGGGAGTTGGCGATCAGGTTGCAGTTGGAGTATCGGCATATCGATCAGCTGTAGTGCCTGGGCAACCGCTATCGGGGTGCAAGCCGCCTCCCACAGAAGAAATGTGCTCACCTGTGGGAGGGGGCTTGCCCCCGATGAGGCCCTGAAACTCACTACAAAAACTCAGCCAGCCCCCGGCACATTCGGCCAAAGATCCGCCACCAGGAATAACCGCTCAGCTTCCTCCCAATCCTCACCCACCTGCACCAGCCGCACCAGCAACTGCGCCGGTGCCATCGGGTCCAGGTCGGCCAGCCAGCCCTGCATCCGCGCTTCACTCCACACCTCATCCGCCGCGTAATGCGCCGGCGCCAACCACGCATGCCGGGGCAGGGGTTGCCAGTAGCCCGGTGCGCTGGCGCTGACAAATGCCTGCCAATCACGCTGATGTAGCCAACGCCCACGCAAATGCTGGGGATGGGCGCCAACGGGCGCCTGGGCTTGGCCAGGCCAGGGATACAGCAGATAACCGCCCAGCCACAAGTGCGCGTCGAATTGTTGGATGTCCAGCGCTTCCAGCGCCTCACGGCTTTCCGCCCGCGCTGAAATCGGCAGTTGATGCTGGGCCAGATGCGCGAGCTTGCGGTCCAGTCGGTCATGGCAGCCCGGACCCAGCCATTGCGCGGCGTCCTGGCCGTTGCCGTCTTGCGGCCCGAGATAGAGTTTGATCGCCAGTTCCAGGTGATGCACGCCATCACGGTCGCGCAGCAGCATGTCCAGCTCGCCGAGGGTATGCCCGGCGCGGCGGATCGGCAGGTTGGCCGCCAACAGTTCCACGCCCGGCGCATGGTGCACGGCGAACTGCCACAGGCGTTCGTAATACAGGCCCAGGCGCCGGGTGCGTGACAGGTTCAGCCATTGCTGCAGGGCGCTGCTGTCCTGGTCCAATTGTCGCAGCCAGTGTTCGAGCCGATGCGGCGCTTGCACCCAGTCGCTGCCGGTCAGCGGGTGGCGCTGCGGCCACGGCGTCTGTGCGAGCATCGGCGGGGCAAGCATCACCCACGCCAGGTCGCGCACTTCGGGGTGGCGCAGCTGGCGGGGCAGGTTGTGCAGATCCGGGAACACAGTCATGGTCCGAGCATAGCCTTTTAACGAGGGTGCAGGGGGCCGAGAACCATTGTCATCAAGGCTTCACGGCGACAAAGGATTTTGCCTGACGCGGCCTTTCGCCCATAATCGTTCTTTTTTCGCCGCACCCCACATCCCGCAGGAGCCCCATGGAGCAATTTCGCAATATCGGAATTATCGGTCGCCTGGGCAGTACCCAGGTGCTGGACACCGTCCGCCGGCTGAAAAAATTCCTGCTGGAACGCCACCTGCATGTGATCCTTGAAGACACCATCGCTGAAATCCTGCCGGGCCACGGCCTGCAGACCTCGTCGCGCAAGATGCTCGGTGAAGTCTGCGACATGGTCATCGTGGTCGGCGGCGACGGCAGCCTGTTGGGCGCCGCTCGCGCGCTGGCGCGGCACAATGTGCCGGTGCTGGGGATCAACCGGGGCAGCCTGGGTTTCCTCACCGACATCCGCCCGGATGAGCTGGAAGTCGAAGTGGCCAAGGTGCTCGACGGCCATTACCTGGTGGAGAACCGCTTCCTGCTGCAAGCTGAAGTGCGCCGTCACGGCGAGGCCATCGGCCAGGGCGACGCCTTGAATGACGTGGTGCTGCACCCCGGCAAATCGACGCGGATGATCGAGTTCGAGCTGTATATCGACGGCCAGTTCGTGTGCAGCCAGAAGGCCGACGGCCTGATCGTCGCCACGCCCACCGGCTCTACGGCCTACGCGCTCTCGGCGGGTGGCCCGATCATGCATCCCAAGCTGGATGCCATTGTGATCGTGCCGATGTATCCCCATATGTTGTCGAGCCGGCCGATTGTGGTCGACGGGAACAGTGAGCTGAAAATCGTGGTGTCCAAAGACATGCAGATCTACCCGCAAGTCTCCTGCGACGGGCAGAACCATTTTACCTGCGCCCCCGGTGACACCATCACCGTGAGCAAGAAGGCACAGAAGTTGCGGTTGATCCATCCGCTGGACCACAACTATTACGAAGTGTGCCGCACCAAGCTGGGCTGGGGCAGCCGCTTGGGGGGTGGAGGCGACTGATGCTCGATCCCGCGCGTAGCTACGACCTGATTGGTGACGTGCACGGTTGCGCCCATACCCTTGAGCATTTGCTCGACCGGCTGGGCTACCACAAGCAGGGCGGCACCTGGCGCCATCCGTCGCGCATGGCGGTGTTCCTCGGCGATATCATCGACCGTGGCCCACGCATCCGCGAGGCGCTGCATATCGTCCACGACATGGCTGAGGCCGGCCAGGCGCTGTGCATCATGGGCAACCACGAATTCAACGCCTTGGGTTGGAGCACACCGGCGCCGCCAGGCAGTGGCAAGCAGTTTGTGCGCGAGCACAGCCCACGGCATGCGCGGTTGATCCAGGAAACCCTGACCCAGTTCGAACACCACCCGGACGATTGGCACGACTTCCTCGGCTGGTTCTATGACATGCCGCTGTTTGTCGACGCCGGGCGTTTCCGCGTGGTGCACGCGTGCTGGGACGAGGGCTTTATCCAGCCGCTGCGCGCGACCTTCCCCGACGGCTGCATCGACCAGCACTTCCTGCAGGCCGCCGCCGTGCCGGGCAGTTTTGCCTGCAACGCCTTCGACCGCCTGCTGCGCGGCACCGATATGCGCCTGCCGGATGGCCTCACGCTGACCGGTGGCGACGGTCTGACGCGTTCGTTCTTCCGCACCAAGTTCTGGGAAGACGACCCGAAAACCTATGGCGACATCGTGTTCCAGCCCGACGCCTTGCCGGAGCCGGTGGCGCGTACGCCGTTGTCGTCCACCGAAAAGAATTCCCTGCTGCGCTATGGCGTCGACGAGCCCTTGCTGTTCGTCGGGCATTACTGGCGCAGCGGCAAGCCGGCGCCGATCCGCGACAACCTGGCCTGCCTGGACTACAGCGCGGTGCTGTACGGCAAGCTGGTGGCGTACCGCCTGGACCAGGAAACCCGTCTCGACCCGCGCAAGTTCGTGTGGGTCGATGTCGAGCGGCCGGAGGTGCTCACATGAGCCTCCTGCGCACCGCAACCGCACTTTTGAGGAACCTCCATGGATGATTCGACGTTCGACCAGCTGGAGGCCGCGCTGTCCGCTGCCCCCGGCAACGTCGCACTGCTGACCCTGTTGCTGGGCGCCAGCCTTGAGCGTGGCGAACACGCGCGCGGGTTGAAGCTGTTGCCGGCCGACCTTGAGCAATGGCCAGAGGCCGCAGCCTTGAAGCTGGCGGCGGCGCAACTGTTGCTGGCCGATGGGCAAGCGCAGAAGGCGTTGCCCTTGATCGAAGGTGCAGACCCCGCTGCGCGCCTGCTCAAGGCCCGTGCCTTGGCGGCACTGGAGCGCCTCAAGGAAGCCCAGGTGGAATACCGCGCAGCGGTGGACGCCAACCCCGCCCTGGAAGACATGGCACTGTGGCGCCGCCTGAATGTTTCGGTGGTGGACTTCCCAGGCGCCGAGGGCCGCCCGCGGCTGCGCGTGATCTCCAATGACGACACCGACCAGAGCGAAGTCGTGCGCCTGCTGGTGCCGGAAAACGAAACCCTGACCTTCGATGATATCGGCGGTCTGGATGAGCTGAAAAAGACCATCCATAAAAAGATCATCCTGCCGTACCAGAAACCGGGCCTGTTCCAGCGCTTTCGCAAGAAAGTCGGCGGCGGGGTGCTGCTGTACGGCCCGCCGGGCTGCGGCAAGACCATGCTGGCCCGCGCGACGGCGGGGGAATGCAAGGCGACGTTTTTCAACGTGGCGATTTCCGATGTGCTGGATATGTACATCGGCGAGTCCGAACGCAAGTTGCACGCGCTGTTCGAGCAGGCGCGGGCCCAGGCGCCGGCGGTGATGTTTTTCGACGAGGTTGAAGCGCTCGGTGGCAAACGCGCCAATACCCGCGAGTCGACCTCGTCCAAGCTGGTGAGCCAGTTCCTCTCCGAGATGGACGGTTTTACCAATGACAACCACGGCGTACTGATCCTTGCCGCGACCAACGTGCCGTGGTCGGTCGACTCGGCATTCCGCCGCCCCGGCCGGTTTGACCGCGTACTGTTTGTGCCGCCACCGGATCGCCCGGCGCGGGAGGCGATGCTCAAGGCGATGATGAAAGGCCGCCCCATGGCCGACGACATCGACTTTGCCTTCCTGGCCAAGAACACCTCGGGCTTCTCCGGCGCCGACCTCAGCGAGCTGGTGGAAACCGCTGCCGACGAGGCCATTGAAGCGTCCATCGAGAGTGGCGCCGAGCAGTCGATCTGTGATCGGCATTTCAAGCACGCCTTGAAAGAAGTGCGCGCCACCACCCTGGAATGGCTGACCACGGCGCGTAACTACGCGCGGTATGCCAATGAAGGCAACCAGTACGACGAAGTGCTCGCCTTCCTCGACAAACACGGGAAGGGTCGCTGATGGCGCAGTACGGTGGGTATCGCATCGAAGATGAACCGCGCCCCGGCGCCTTGGCCAAGTGGGCGGTCTCGCCGTTCTGGCCGCTGCTGGGCCTGATGCTGGGCGGTGCCTGGCTGGGCTTGCCGTGGTTTGTGTTCAACTCCATCGCCGTCGGCAGCCCGACCCGGGTGCGCGAATGGGTGCTGGCCGGCGTGGCACTGCTGGGCAGCCTCGTGATCGGTTTTGTATTGCTGCAACTGGTGGGTGCCGGTTATCTGCAAACCCAGGCGCAAATCCAATACGCGTTGCTGGTGCTGGTGGTGTGGAAACTCACCCTGGGTTACCTGCTGTATATGCAGCAAAACGCGACCATCGAGATTTACCAGTACTACGGCGGCGAGCTGAGCCGCTTTGGTTTTCCCTTGGCGTTGATTGGTGGCTTCGTGCTCAAAGGCATGGTCGTCAAATGGCTGCCGTACACCCTGTGGTACCTGGTGGTGAGCTGATGAATACCGACTATCTGCTGCAACTGGCCTACCAGCGCCTGCAGGCTGACCACAATGACGGCGCCATCGACGCACTGCGCCAACTGCTGGCCAGCGATCCGCATTCCGCCGAGGCGCATGCCTTGCTGGCGATCTGCTTGATGAACATGCGCCGCGTGCATGCCGCCAAGCGCGAAGTGCAACTGGCCCTGGCCGCCGACGCGCAGCTGCCGCTGTCCCACTATGCCGCCGCGCAAGTAGCGATTGCCTTGCGCAAGTTCAAGCTGGCCCAGGAACACGTGAGCCAACTGCTGGACATGGAACCGCTGAACCCGGCGTATTACCGTTGCCAGGCCGAGTTGTACCAGCTTACCGGACGCCTGGCGCAGAGCCGCGAGCCGCTGGAAAAAGCCTTGCAACTGGGCCCCGACGACCCCGCCAACCTGGTGGCCCTGGCGCAGTTCCACCGTGCTAGCAGCCAGTGGGACCAGGCGTACCAGTTCGCCCGCCAGGCCTTGCAGGCTGACCCGGCGAATGCGGCAGCGGTGGTGGTGCTCGGTCACCTGTTGTTGCGTGAAGGGGACATCAATGGCGCCCGCGACCACGCGATCTGGGCCTTGCAGGAGAACGCTACCAACGTCGCCGCGCTGCACCTGCTCACGGCAGTCAAGGCACGCAGCAATGTGTTCCTCGGCACCTGGTGGCGTTTCAATAGCTGGATGAACGAGCGCAGCGCCACCCGCGCCATCATCCTGCTGCTGTGCATGTTCGTGGTCTACCGTGTCGTAGTGATTACGCTGACGGACCAGGGCTATCCGCAAGTGGCGGAGATGGTCAACTGGCTGTGGCTGGCGTTTGCCGCCTACACCTTCGCGGCGCCGCAGATCTTCCGGCGCTTGCTGGACAAAGAGCTTGTACAGGTCAAGCTCTCCAAGGAATTCTGACGGGCCGGGCCCGTCAACCCTGTACTCGCTGAACCTCAGAGGCTGTTCACATGTCATCTTTTGCTGAAATGATCGAAAACATCACCCCGGACATCTACGAGAGCCTCAAGCTCGCCGTGGAAATCGGCAAGTGGTCCGATGGCCGCAAGCTCACCGCCGAGCAGCGCGAGCTGTCGTTGCAGGCGATGATCGCCTGGGAACTCCAGAACCTGCCGGAAGAGCAGCGCACCGGTTACATGGGCCCGCAGGAATGCCAGTCGAAATCGACCACCGTGCCGAACATCCTGTTCAAGTCGGATGCGATCCATTGATTGAAATTGGTCGCGGTGCAGTCAGCAAGATGTCGGTGCAACTCGGTGAGCCGACCGTTCAATACGCGTTTCGCCTCGGCGATACGGAGGTGCCGGTCAACCCGTTGATCGGCACTCACGTGCGCCTGGAATACCTCGGCGCCATTCATTGCAGCCATTGCGGCCGCAAGACCAAGACCAGCTTCAGCCAGGGCTATTGCTACCCGTGCATGACCAAGCTGGCCCAGTGTGACCTGTGCATCATGAGCCCCGAGCGTTGCCATTACGACGCCGGCACCTGCCGCGATCCAGGCTGGGGCGAAAAATTCTGCATGACCGACCATGTGGTGTACCTGGCGAATTCGTCGGGGATCAAGGTCGGCATTACCCGCGCCACCCAGTTGCCGACGCGCTGGCTGGACCAGGGGGCGAGCCAGGCGTTGCCGATCATGCGCGTGGCCACCCGCCAGCAATCGGGCTTCGTCGAGGACCTGTTCCGCAGCCAGGTGGCCGACAAGACCAACTGGCGTGCACTGCTCAAGGGCGATGCGCAATCGGTCGACCTCAAGCAGGTGCGTGACGATCTGTTCGCCTCCTGCGCCGAAGGCCTGGTGAGTCTGCAGGAACGCTTTGGCTTGCAGGCCATCCAAACGATTGCCGACATTGAACCGATCGAAATCCGTTATCCGGTCGAGCAGTACCCGACCAAGATCGTCAGCTTCAACCTGGACAAGAACCCGATAGCCGAAGGCACGCTGCTGGGGATCAAGGGCCAATACCTGATCTTCGACACCGGCGTTATCAATATTCGTAAGTACACGGCCTACCAGCTCGCCGTGCATCAGTAGAAGGATGCCACCCATGCGCACCGAACAACCGAAGATGATTTACCTGAAGGACTATCAGGCGCCGGACTACCTGATCGACGAGACGCACCTGACCTTCGAGTTGTTCGAGGACCACAGCCTGGTCCACGCGCAACTGGTGATGCGCCGCAACCCTGAGCGCGGTGCCGGTTTGCCGCCGCTGGTGCTGGACGGCCAGCAACTGGAGCTGTTGAGTGTCAACCTGGCCGATCAGGAACTGACGGCCGATGATTATCAACTGACCGACAGTCACCTGACGGTGCATCCCAAGAGCGAGACTTTTACCCTCGATACCACGGTAAAAATCCACCCGGAAACCAACACGGCCCTGGAAGGCCTGTACAAATCCGGCAGCATGTTCTGCACCCAGTGCGAGGCCGAAGGCTTCCGCAAGATCACCTACTACCTCGACCGCCCGGACGTGATGAGCACGTTCACCACCACGGTGATCGCCGAGCAACATCGCTACCCGATCCTGCTGTCCAACGGCAACCCGATCGCCAGCGGTCCCGGCGAAGACGGCCGTCATTGGGCGACCTGGGAAGACCCGTTCAAGAAGCCTGCCTACCTGTTCGCGCTGGTGGCCGGTGACCTGTGGTGTGTCGAAGACACCTTCACCACCATGACGGACCGTGAAGTGGCGCTGCGCATCTACGTCGAGCCGGAAAACATCGACAAGTGCCAGCACGCGATGACCAGCCTCAAGAAATCGATGCGCTGGGACGAAGAAACCTATGGCCGCGAGTACGACCTCGACATCTTCATGATCGTCGCCGTGAACGACTTCAACATGGGCGCCATGGAGAACAAGGGCCTCAACATCTTCAACTCCAGCGCCGTGCTGGCCCGCGCCGAAACCGCCACCGACGCCGCGCACCAGCGGGTCGAGGCGATCGTTGCCCACGAATACTTCCACAACTGGTCGGGCAACCGCGTGACCTGTCGCGACTGGTTCCAGCTGTCGCTCAAGGAAGGCTTCACCGTGTTCCGTGATTCGGGCTTCTCGGCCGACATGAACTCGGCCACGGTCAAGCGTATCCAGGATGTGGCGTACCTGCGTACCCACCAGTTCGCCGAAGACGCCGGCCCGATGGCCCACGCGGTGCGCCCGGACAGCTTTATCGAGATCTCCAACTTCTACACCCTGACGGTGTACGAAAAGGGCTCGGAAGTGGTCGGCATGATCCACACCTTGCTCGGCGCCGAAGGCTTCCGCAAAGGCAGCGACCTGTACTTTGAACGCCATGACGGCCAGGCCGTGACCTGCGACGACTTCATCAAGGCCATGGAAGACGCGAACGGCGCCGACCTGAGCCAGTTCAAGCGCTGGTACAGCCAGGCCGGTACGCCGCGCCTGGCGGTGAGCGAGTCTTACGACGCCGCGGCCAAGACCTACAGCCTGACCTTTCGCCAGAGCTGCCCGGAAACCACGGACAAGGTGGAAAAACTGCCGTTCGTGATCCCGGTGGAGCTGGGCTTGCTGGACGGTCAGGGCGCAGGTATTGCCTTGCGCCTGGCCGGCGAGGCGACTGCGGGTGCCACCTCACGGGTGATTTCGGTGACCGAGGCCGAGCAGACCTTCACCTTCGTTGATATCCCGGAGCAGCCGTTGCCTTCGCTGCTGCGCGGTTTCTCGGCGCCGGTGAAGCTGAGCTTCCCGTACAGCCGTGACCAACTGATGTTCCTGATGCAGCACGACAGCGACGGTTTCAACCGCTGGGATGCCGGCCAGCAGTTGTCGGTACAGGTGTTGCAGGAACTGGTTGCCCAGCATCAACAAGGCCAGGCCTTGAAGATGGATCAGCGCTTGATCACTGCGTTGCGCAGTGTGCTGAGCGACGAGCGTCTGGACCAGGCGATGGTGGCGGAAATGCTGTCGCTGCCGGGTGAAGCCTACCTGACTGAAATCAGCGAAGTGGCGGATGTGGACGCCATCCATGCGGCCCGTGAGTTTGCCCGCAAGCAACTGGCGGACAACCTGCATGAACCGCTGTGGTTGCGTTACCAGGCCAATCGCGCGCTGTCCAAGCAAACGCCGTACGTGGCGGCGGCTGAGCACTTTGCCCGGCGCGCCTTGCAGAACATCGCGTTGTCTTACCTGATGCTCAGCGGCAAGCCGGACGTGTTGGCGGCGACACTGGAACAGTTCGACACCAGCGACAACATGACCGAGCGCCTGACCGCGCTGGCGGTGTTGGTGAATTCGCCGTTCGAAGCGCAGAAGGCCCAGGCATTGGCGGTGTTTGCCGAAAACTTCAAGGACAACCCATTGGTCATGGACCAGTGGTTCAGCGTGCAGGCCGGCAGCACGTTGCCGGGTGGGCTGGAGCGCGTCAAGGCGTTGATGGAGCACCCGGCGTTCACCCTGAAGAACCCGAACAAGGTGCGCGCATTGATCGGCGCATTTGCCGGGCAGAACCTGATCAACTTCCATGCGGCGGATGGCTCGGGCTACCGCTTCCTGGCGGACCTGGTGATCCAGTTGAACAGCTTCAATCCGCAAATCGCCTCGCGCCAGTTGGCGCCGCTGACCCGCTGGCGCAAATACGACAGCGCGCGTCAGGCGCTGATGAAGGCGGAACTGGAGCGCATTCTGGCGTCCGGCGAGTTGTCGAGTGATGTGTTTGAGGTGGTCAGCAAGAGCCTTGCGTAAGCGGCAGTGTTGAATAAAAAACGGCCTGTTCACCAGGCCGTTTAATGAGAGGGTCACCCCCACACCCTGCGAAGGCTGCGCTTTCGCAGGGTGTTTTATTTTCGCAGACCCTGACCCTGACCCCAGCCTGCAATGTAGGCGGTCAAGGGGCTTTTTTACTGCTGACGTTTTCTGACAGGGGGCTCTGCTAAGCTGCGGCACGTTTCCTTTTTCGGCAGGCATTCCTGTGTCGCGTACCACTCGTCTTCTGACTTTGCTCCAGGCCCTGCGGGGTAAGAAACGTCCGGTGACCGCTGCCGTGCTGGCGGCGCAGTTGGAGGTGTCCGAGCGTACGCTGTACCGCGATATTGCTGAGCTGACGGCCTTGGGTGCACCGATTTTTGGCGAGGCGGGGGTAGGGTATGTGCTGCGCAGCGGCTTGTTTCTGCCGCCCTTGATGTTGAACGCCGAGGAAACCGAAGCCATCGTGCTCGGCTTGCGTTATGTGGACCAACGCGGCGATGACGTGCTCAGCCGCGCCGCCGCCAATGCCCTGGCAAAAATCGCCGATGTGCTTGACCCGGCCGCCCAGGAAGCCTTGCGCAACCCGACGCTGCTGCCCGGTCCGCCAGGGTTCGGCTACCCGGAAAACCGTGTGCCCCTGAATGTATTTCGCGATGCCATCCGCCACCAGGCCAAGTTGCACATCGATTACGCGGACGCCAGCCAGACCCAAAGCCAACGCCTGATCTGGCCACTGGCCCTGGGGTTCTTGAATGAGGTGCGGGTGATCGTGGCCTGGTGCGAGTTACGCGGCGCCTATCGCACCTTTCGTACCGACCGTGTGGCGAATGCCGAAGCGTGCGGTGAGCGTTATCCGGGGCGCCGCAGTGACTGGCTGCGGGCCTGGCGCAAGTTGATGGAGCAGAGTGAGTCCGCGCCGTTTACTCCTGACAAAAACTGACACAACCCTGGCTTAGCATGGCCGCACAAATCATCTGGAAAGGAGCTGTGCCATGTCTATCCCTGAGTTGGCGCCGGCCATCGCGGCCTATCTCGCGGCGGCCAATACCCGTGACACCTCGGCTGTCGCCGAGTGTTTTGCCGAGGATGCCAACGTGTTCGATGAGGGCCAGCACCGTGTTGGCACCGCCGCCATTGCGCGCTGGATGGAAGACACCGGGCGTCGTTACCAACCACGGGTCGAAGTGCTCAAGGTGCAACACCGTACCGGCAAGGTGTTGGTCAGCAATGTGGTGTCCGGCAATTTCCCCGGCAGCCCATTGGAGCTGCGCTACACCTTTCGGTTGAATGCGCAGGGCAAGATTTCACGGCTGGATATTTCCCTGTAGGTCATACTGGCGGGCATGACTTTCGACTCGCCCCTCGCTGCCTACCAACACGCCATTGCTCAACCGGGTTTCGTTGCCGACGACGCCCAGCGCCAGGCGGTGGATGCCCTGCAAGCCTGCCACCATGCCCTGCACCACGGCCAGGCGCCGATTGCCGGTGTGTACCTGTGGGGGCCGGTCGGGCGTGGCAAGACCTGGTTGATGGATCAGTTCTACCAAAGCCTGCGGGTGCCCGCGCGCCGCCAGCATTTTCATCACTTCATGGGGTGGGTGCATCAGCGCTTGTTCCAACTGACCGGTACTCACGACCCCTTGCAGGCCCTGGCGCGGGAACTGAGCCAGGCAGTACGGGTGTTGTGTTTCGATGAACTGTTCGTCAATGACATTGGTGACGCGATCATCCTCGGGCGCCTGTTCCAGGTGATGTTCGAGGAGGGCGTGGTGATGGTCTGCACGTCGAACCAACCGCCCGATCAGTTGTATGCCGACGGCTTCAACCGAGAGCGTTTTTTGCCGGGAATTGCAGCGATAAAGCAGCACATGCAAGTGGTCACGGTGGACGGCGGGGAGGATCACCGGTTGCACCCGGGCGCGGGTATTCAGCGCTACTGGGTCAATCAGCCCGAGGCGCTGGCGGGCGTGTTCGAGCAGTTGGCCGAAGGCCAGCCCACCCACAGCGGGCCGGTTGTCGTGGGGCATCGTTCCATCGTCGCCGTGCGGTCCGGCGCCACGGTGCTCTGGTGCCGCTACGCCGACCTGTGCGAACAGCCCCTGGCCGCAATGGATTTCATGCTGTTGTGCGATCGCTTCAAGGCGATCCTGCTGGGCGAAGTGCCCAACCTCAGCGCGCAGAAACGCCCGGGCCGGATTGCACGCGGCACCGAAGACGGTGCCCTGCGTGTGGTGGCCGGTGATCGCGAATTGCCGGCGTTGTCGGTGCACGATGACAGCGTACGTCGGTTTATCGCCCTGGTGGACGAGTGCTACGACCGCAAAGTGCCGTTATTTATCGAGGCGCAGGTGCCTTTGGAGAGCCTCTATACCGAGGGCTATCTGGAATTCCCGTTTCGCAGGACACTGAGCCGTCTGCAAGAAATGCAATTGCAGCGCTTTGGCTGACGTCTGTGCGAAAAAACCTCGGAATCAGCTGATTGCGAATTTTCGAAGGGTCAACCTTCGCGCTTTCATGCGCATATTTGTAGTTAATCTCCTTCATCTGCCTCCTGCTCCACGCTTACAATCGTGCCCCTCACAGGGAGCGATTCCCTTGTAATCGTGATCGAGGATGGAAATGGACACCCCAGATATCCTGGTGCTGCAAGCCAGTTACACCAACCCCGTGCATGCCGAAGCGATTGGCCATGTGCTCAACCATTACGCCGAAGACCCGATGGGCGGAGGCCACAGCCTGCCCGCCGACCTGCTGGAGCAACTGCCGGGTGAACTGGCCAAGCGCCCCCATGCGTTCAGCGTGCTGGCGTTTGTGGGGGGTGAGCCGGCGGGGCTGGTGAACTGCTTTGAAGGTTTCTCCACGTTTGCGTGTCGCCCGCTGGTTAACGTTCACGACGTGGTGGTGATGGGGGCTTTTCGTGGTTTGGGGTTGAGCCAGAAAATGCTGCAGAAGGTCGAGGAAATCGCCCGGCAGCGTGGCTGCTGCAAGATCACCCTCGAAGTGCTTGAAGGCAATGATGTGGCTCAAGCGGCGTATCGCAAGTTCGGCTTTGATGACTCGAAATTTGATCCGGCCCATGGGCGCATGTTGTTCTGGAACAAACCGCTTTAATCAATAAGTGGCAAAAAAAAGGCGCCATTAAATGGCGCCAAGTTCACCTTAGCCATAGGAGCGGAATGGTAAAGGGCAGTGCGGTTAAATCAAATTCGCAGTTGAATCAAGTATTCGGTTGTTGCTCGGCGGTGGATTTATCGGTCGCCTCTTTCTTCATGTTTTTTCCATCGGCCTGCGCGGTTTGTTCAGCGGTGCCGTGGGTCTTTTGCTGCATGAACGCGAAGTCGTTGTAGAACGCCTTCGAACGCTCCGAACCGCCTTCGGCAAAGGCCGCGGCAGAGGTCAGGGTCATCAGGGTGGCAAGCATCAAGGTGGAGAGTTTCATGGCAGTGTTCCCATTAAAAGTGATCGGTATCCGCTCTGTCCTTGATCAGATTCATGGGGCGAGTGTGGAGTCGATTTATTAAGTAGGAATTAACGCGAAAAAAACCAGAAGTTAACAATTTCGTTAACTCCTGGTTAAAAAATCTTACAGCTTCCAATCCAGTGCCAAGGTGATCGAACGTGGGTCACCCCAATACACGCCGTTATAGAAACCGACGCGCTCGTAATATTTTTTATCAAATAGATTGTTGACGTTGACCGACGCCGAAACATGTTCGTCAAACTGGTAGCGCGACATCAGGTTGACCACGGAGTAGGCCTGCTGGGTGATTTTCGCCCGCGTGGTGATCCGGTTTCCGTCACCGTCCCGAGCGCCTGTCGGCCTGTTGCTGAAATCGTAGATTTCGCTCTGCCAGCTCACGGCGCCGCCGACCGTCAGGTTGCGCCATGAGCCCGGTAGCCGATAGGCGCTGGACACCTTCAGCAGGTTCAGCGGCTGGCCGGTGTTGTTGCGCTTGTCGGAGCCATTCACCGAGTGGGTATAGGTATAGCCTGCCGTCAGGTTCCAGTCCGGCATCACCTCGCCGGCCACCTCCAGCTCGAAGCCATTCACCTTGTTACCTTTACCGCCGGACTTGTAGTACTCCTCGCCTGTGGTCGGGTTCGGCGGTACCGAATCATCCCGCTCCGCGACGTTGTCCTGTGTGCTCCAGAAATACGCAGCCGCCACGTTCAGTCGCTCCTCCAGCAGACTGCCCTTGATCCCCACCTCATAGTTGCTGCCCACCACGGGCTCTAGGTATTTCTTGCTGGCGTCCTTTAGGCTTTGCGGCTTGAAGATGTCGGTGTAGCTCGCGTAAACGGTGTATTGCGGGGTGATGTCGTAGAGCAGCCCGGCATAGGGCGTCCACATATCGTTGTGGGTCTGGCGGGTCTTGTTGGCGGCGGTCAGTTGGTTGTCGGCGTTATAGGCAGGCGCAGCGCTGACCAGTTCCCAACTGCCGTAGCGGCTGCCCAGTACCGCATGCAAGCGTTCGGTCAGGCTCAGGCGCGTGGCCAGGTAGCCGGCCTTCTGCTGCTTGCTGCTGTGCTCGCCCTTGAGGTCAGTGACGGTGTCGGCAAACTTGCCGATCCCGCCCATGTGTTTCCAGTCTTCGATGCTGTAGTAGCTGGCAGGCAGGCTGCTGCGCATGAAGGGGGAGACGTCGCGTTGCGTGGCCTCGCCATAGCCCATCATCAGTTCATGCTCTCGACCCAGCAACGCGTAGCTGCCGGCGAGGTTGAGATCAACCGCCTCCATTCTCGAGGTGCCGAGCATATGGCTTGCCCATGCCGTCATGCCGCTGCGGTCAGCGTTGGGGAACCCCGCACCGCCGTAGTACACCTTGCCATCCGTGTCGCTTTGTCGATGGGTGTAGGCGGCCTTCACATGCCAGTCGCCGCCCAGGCGATGGTCGAGGGTGGCGAAGGTGGTCTTGTCCGTCAGTGGCCAGGAACTCCAGTGCGCCGCCATATTGGTGGAGCGTGAGAGCCCGGCCTTGCCACCCTGGCTGTTCCAGTAAGGCACGGTGCCCCAGGAAGTGCCTTGGACCTGTTTGTTCTGGTAATCAAACCCCACGGCCAGCACAGTATCGTCTGACAGGTCGCCTTCGAGAATGCCGTAGCCGACTGCTCGCTGCAGCCCGTAGTTGTCGCGGAACGACTGGCTGTCGCGGTAGGCCAGCACCGTGCGCCCGCGCAGCTTGCCGTCGTATGCCAGGGGGCCGCCGACATCCACGTAGCTGTAGTAGTTGTCATGGCTGCCACCGCTGATGCCGGTTTTGGCCTGCCACTGGGCGGTGGGGCGCTTGCGCACCATGTTCACCGTGGCCGACGGGTCGCCGGCGCCGGTGGTCAAGCCCGTGGCACCGCGAACCACCTCGATGCGGTCGTAAATGATGGTATCGGAATCCGACTTCATGTAGCCGAAGGTGTTGAGCATCCCGTCAATCTGGAAGTTGTTGATGCCATAGCCACGGGACGAGTAGGACACACGGTCGGAGTCGTTGTGCTGGACGTTGATGCCCGTGGTCTGGCGCAGCACTTCGGTCAAGGTGTTGAGGTTGAAGTCATCCATTTGCTGGCGAGTGATCACCGAGATGGACTGCGGGGTTTCCTTGACGGACAGGTTCAGGCGGGTGGCGGTGCTCATCGAACCGGTGGTGTAGGCCCCGGTGTGCTCGGTGGTAGCCCCGAGGCCATCGGCACTGATGCGCGTGGCACCGAGTTCGAGGGTGTTGTCTTTGAGGGTGTAGCTTTCGGGGTTGGTTTCAGCCAGCAGGTCCGGGCTCACCACCACGCTGAAGAGGCCGAGGGTAAAGGTCATGGAACGGGTAAAGGGCGCAAACATCGCGGAAGACTCCTTGTCGTCTTTGCAGCCTTCTCAGTAAGAGAAGGCCTTGGCTCAAAGACGAAAGGAGGCGTGGAACTTTAGGCTTAAACGAGAATGATTGTTATCTTTCTGTTACAGCGGTGCTTGGAGTACCACCTCGGTGGTGGCCTTTTTCGGTTTGATCAAGCTGAAGTCGATCAAGCCTTTCTGCTGGCGCTCGTAGGGGTTGCCGATCAACAAGGGGCGTGGCTTGAAGCTGTCGCTGACCAGGCTCTTGCTGCGGTCCCATTCATCGAAACTCAGCCCGGCCAGGTCGGCCCAGGTATGAATCAACTGCGAACTGCTGTACGGGCGTTGCAGGTCGCCGGCGAAACTCCAGTCGTGGGTTTCGCGCCATTTCGGTGAGGCGTAGGCCATGAACGGGATGGTGTACATCGGCGCTGTCGGCTTGCCTTCGTTGCGGCCCAGGGTGCTGTGGCCGGCGGAGTCGAAGACGTCTTCACCATGGTCCGACAGGTACAGCAGGAAGCCGTTGGGGTCGGTCTTGGCGTAGTCCTTGATCAGGCTCGACACCACAAAGTCGTTGTACAGCACGGCATTGTCGTAGCTGTTGTAGGTCGGCAACTGTGCATCACTGACGCCATCCGGCACGCCCTGGCGGTCGGTGAACTTATCGAAGGTCGGCGGGTAGCGGTACTGGTAGCTCATGTGAGTGCCCAGCAAGTGCACCACGATGAACTTGCGCTCGGCAGGGTCGGCCAGGGCCTTGGAGAAGGGCGCGAGCACGTCACCGTCGTATTGGCGGGCGTTTTGGTTGCGGTTGTTGTTCAGGTACACCTGCTCGTCGGCCTGTTCCGAGAACGTCGTGAGCATGGTGTTGCGCTTGGTCATGGTCTGCTGGTTGGTGATCCAGTAGGTCTTGTAGCCGGCCTGCTTCATCACGCTGACAATCGACGGGGTCTTGAGGTACAGGTCCGGGTTTTCTTCGTCGGCGAAGGTCAGCACCTGTTGCAGCGCTTCGATGGTGTAGGGGCGCGGGGTGATGACATTATTGAACACGGCCAGTTGGTCGCGCAGCTTGTCCAGCTCGGGCGTGGTGTTGCGCGGGTAGCCATAGAGGCTCATACGCTGACGGTTGGTGGACTCGCCGATCACCAGCACCAACGTGGACGGCTGGCCGGCCATGCTGTCCTTGAGGTTCTTCAAGGGCGGGATCTGGCTGGCGCTGGTGAGCATGCCTTGCATGTTGTCCAGCTGTTCGGTGTAGCGACGGTATGCCACGATCATCTGCCACGGCACGGCGGGTTCGATACGGGTTTCAAAGCGATCGATGGCCTGTTCCATGTTGTCACTGGTGGCGATCTGCTTGACCAGCGGATAACCCACCACCGCCACAACAATCGCTGCAGCTGCCAGCATCGACTGGCCGCGAGGCAGGTAGACCGGGCGCAGGCGCGTCCACAGGAATACGGCGAAGGCGGTGTGGGCAATGAACGCCAGCACGATCCACCAGGCAAAATACTGGGTGGCGTATTCGCCGGCTTCAGAGATGTTCGACTCGAACATGATGAAGATGACGCTTTGGGAGAATTCCTGCTGGTAGATGAAGAAATAACCCAGGCTGGCCATGGAGCACGCCCATAGCACCACACCGATCAAGGCGGCGAGCAGGCGCGTACGGCGAGGGAACAGCAGCATCGGCGCCAGCCACAGCGCACTCATGAAAAAAGCTTGGCGAAAGCCACTGAAACCGGAGGTGCCGGTCAGTTGGATCAGCAGTTGGGTAATACCCGAGAAGTACCAGAAAAACAGAAACAACCAGCCAAAACCGGCCCAATCAAAGCCTTTCGCAGACGTGGTGCTGCGTTTGAACATCGCCATCCAGCGCTCCAACCCGATAATTTTTCAGTTGACGCGCAGGGGCGCACGCAACAGAGGCCACCCTTGCATGGGGTGGCCCTTCGGGCGGGAGTATCGGGAGGGGCATGTGAAAACTTTGTGAGATTTATGTAGCCGTTATCTTACAAAGTGGTGACGAGGCTTAGCAGAGTGCAGGCTGGGCGCTGGAAGGCTGGTCCAGCTGGGCTTGGATGATGTGCGAACGCAGGCGCAGGACTTCCTGCTGCAGTTGATCGCGTTCGTCCTTCAACTGACGCAACTCATCACGACGGATGTTGACGTAGAGGGTCTGTGGCGGGCGGGTCATCTGTGCTGTGCTCATTGCTTACCTCGCAAATAGCCGGTAGATCGCGGTGCCAGAACGCTTGATTCGAGGTTCTCGGCATCAGTCGGAAGCAATTCTGAATTCTTTTTTGTAACAAGGGAACTTTTTTATTTTTCACGGTCCTGTGACTTTTATCACCGTGATGGTGAAATGATGGCTACTTTTTTGTCATGAAACTACACGGATCCGCTCTGGACTAACCCTCATTAGCCTCATTGCGCTATAAACTATGTCACACATTTTTTAGTAGTTAGGAGCATCAGCACATGCAACTGGGGATTATCGGACTAGGCCGCATGGGCGGGAATATTGCACGGCGCCTGATGCTCAATGGGCATACCACCGTTGTTTACGACCGTAACGAAGCATTTGTAAAAGGCCTGAGTGAAGAGGGCGCCACCGGCGTTGCCGACCTCAAGGCGCTGGTGACCGGGCTGCAGAAGCCGCGCACCGTGTGGGTGATGTTGCCGGCAGGCGCGCCCACTGAAGACACCATCAATGAATTGAGTACGCTGCTCGAAGACGGTGATGCAATCATCGACGGCGGTAACAGCAACTATAAGGACGACGTTCGCCGGGCCAAGGCCCTGGCTGAAAAAGGCCTGCACTACGTCGATGTCGGCACGTCCGGCGGCGTGTGGGGCCTGGAGCGTGGCTATTGCATGATGATCGGTGGCGACGCCCAGACCGTGCAGCGCCTTGATCCGATCTTCAAGAGCCTGGCGCCGGGCCTGGGCAACATTCCGCGCACCAAGGACCGTTCCGCCAGCGCCGACCCGCGTGCCGAGCAGGGCTATATCCACGCCGGCCCTGCGGGCTCCGGTCACTTCGTCAAGATGATCCACAACGGCATCGAGTACGGGATGATGCAGGCGTTTGCCGAAGGTTTTGACATCCTCAAGACCAAGAACTCGGAAAACCTGCCGGAAGACCAGCGCTTCGACCTCAACGTCGCCGATATCGCCGAAGTCTGGCGCCGTGGCAGTGTGGTGTCGTCCTGGTTGCTGGACCTGACCGCCGACGCCCTCGCCACCGACCCGAAACTGGAGGGCTATTCCGGGTCGGTTGCCGACAGTGGCGAAGGCCGCTGGACCATCGAAGCCGCCATGGAACAAGCCGTGCCGGTACCGGTGTTGTCCACCTCCTTGTTCGCACGCTTCCGCTCGCGCCAGCAAAGCACCTACGGTGACAAAATGCTCTCTGCCATGCGCTTCGGCTTTGGTGGTCACGTGGAGACTTCCAAAAAATGACCGCCAACGGCAAGAAACTCAAGGCCGAACCCGCTCCGCCCACCACCCTGTTTCTGTTTGGTGCCCATGGTGACCTTGTAAAGCGCCTGCTGATGCCGGCGTTGTACAACCTCAGTCGGGATGGGCTGCTGGCCGATGGCTTGCGCATTGTCGGCGTTGATCACAACGCCATCAGCGATGCCGATTTCGCCAAGAAACTCGAGGACTTCATTCGTACCGAGGCCGCGAGCAAGGTCAAGGGCAACGCGGATAACGCTCTCGACCCACAACTGTGGGCGCAATTGGCCAAGGGCATCAGCTACGTCGAGGGCGATTTCCTCGACGACAGCACTTACGCCGACATCGGCAAGAAGATCGCCGACAGCGGCACCGGCAACGCGGTGTTCTACCTGGCAACCGCACCGCGCTTCTTCAGCGACGTGGTGCAGCGCCTGGGCAGTGCCGGCCTGCTGACGGAGACCGACGACAGTTTCCGTCGCGTGGTCATCGAGAAGCCCTTCGGCTCCGACCTAGCCACCGCCGAAGCGCTGAACGCCAGCCTGCTCAAGGTGATGAGCGAGAAGCAGATCTATCGCATCGACCATTACCTGGGCAAGGAAACGGTGCAGAACATCCTGATCAGCCGTTTCTCCAACGTGCTGTTCGAAGCGTTCTGGAACAACCATTACATTGACCACGTGCAAATCACCGCCGCCGAAACCGTCGGCGTAGAAACGCGTGGCAATTTCTTCGAAAAAACCGGCACGTTGCGCGATATGGTGCCCAATCACCTGTTCCAACTGCTGGCGATGGTGGCCATGGAGCCGCCTGCAGCCTTTGGCGCCGACGCCGTGCGCGGCGAGAAAGCCAAGGTGATTGGCGCCGTACGCCCTTGGTCCCTGGAGGATGCGCGGGCCAACTCGGTACGCGGGCAGTACACCGCCGGCGAAATTGGCGGTAAACAATTGCCGGGCTATCGCGAAGAAGCCAACGTGGCGCCTGACAGCAGCACCGAGACCTTCGTCGCCCTCAAGGTGATGATCGACAACTGGCGTTGGGTCGGCGTGCCGTTCTACCTGCGCACCGGCAAGCGCATGAGCGTGCGCGACACCGAAATCGTCATCTGCTTCAAGCCCGCGCCGTATGCGCAGTTTCGTGACACCGAGGTCGATGAGCTCAAGCCCACCTACTTGAAGATCCAGATCCAACCGAATGAGGGCATGTGGTTCGACCTGCTGGCGAAAAAGCCGGGGCCGACCCTGGACATGGCCAATATCCAGTTGGGCTTTGCCTATAAGGACTTCTTCGAGATGCAACCGTCTACCGGGTACGAAACCCTGATCTACGACTGCATGACCGGCGACCAGACCTTGTTCCAGCGCGCCGACAACATCGAGAACGGCTGGCGTGCGGTGCAGCCATTCCTCGATGCGTGGAAGGAAGATGACGGGATCCAGGCCTACAAGGCGGGTGAGGACGGCCCGGCCGCCGCCGACGCCTTGCTGGAGCGTGATGGCCGCAGCTGGCACAGCCTCGGATGAGTGACGCAGCGATTCATCCCATCCGTTTTATCCTCAGTGACGTGGACGGCACCTTGCTGCATCCCGATCATAGCCTCAGCCAACGCACCGCCGACGCGGTGCGCGCCTTGCGCGAAGCCGGAGTGTTGTTCAGCCTGGCCAGCGGGCGCCCGCCCAAGGCCATGCTGCACCTGATCGAAACCTTTGGGATCGATGTGCCGGTGGCGGGCTTCAATGGCGGCACCTTGATCAACCCGGATGGCAGCATCCTGGTTGCCCATCATCTGCCGGCGGAAGCGGCGCTGGTTACCCTGGCGCTGTTTTCAGCGGAGCCGGAGGTGGAAGTGTGGGTGTTTGCCGATGGCGACTGGCTGCGCCGTGACCCGCCAGGGCCGATGGAGCCACGCGAGGCGAATGGCCTGGGCTATGGGCCGGTGGTGGTGGAGAGTTTCGAGCCCTACCTGGACCGGGTCGACAAGATCGTCGCCGCGAGTCACAACACGCAATTATTGGTGGAGCTGGAAGCGCGATTGCAACCCAAGGTGCAGGGGCTGGCCCAGGTGTCGCGTTCGCAACCGGTGTACTTGGACGTGACCGCGATGCTGGCCAACAAGGGCGAGGCCTTGAAGACCTTAGCGGCGCACCTGGGGGTGCCCATGGAGCAAACGGCGGCGATTGGCGATGGTGGCAATGACCCGGCGATGTTTCAGGTGGCCGGGTTGTCGATTGCCATGGGGCAGGCGGAAGAAACCGTCAAGCGCCAGGCCAGTGTGGTGACGGGCAGCAACATCGAAGATGGCGCCGCCGAAGCAATCGAACGGTTTATTCTCGCGGCACCCTAAGCGACGCGTGTTCTAACTCTGAACTTGCGCGCCGTTAACACATGGCGCGCAAGTTACACGGTCGACTTACTTTGGCATTACCCAGGACTGCAACTGGTGGCCATCTTTGTCGAGTTCGGCACGCGCTTGCAACAGCAAGTTTTCCAGTTGCGCCGGGTCGGTATAGGCACTCGACGACAGTTGTTTGCTGCCGATACGGTTATTGGTACGGTCGATGACGCTCAGGCTCAGGGCGCCGTTGCCATCGTGCCAGGCCACGCACTGAAAGGGTTGGAAAGCACGGTCTGCGATCAAAAGAGCTTCGTTGATGCGGAGCGGGGCGTTCATGTGGGTTCTCTCTCATTGCCCATTCAAGTGAGTGCCGGCGGTTGGGCTGACCGTGCGGCGGGTTACTTGTACTGATGCACGATGGCGGGGTACGGGTCACATGTTAGAGCAACTATTTTCAACTTTTAGTGATGGACGTCATGTAAGCGGCTGTTTTGAAAGCTGAATGAAAGTTCTGGCAGTGCCTAACTTTTTTGGCGTAAACGCGCGAAAGTGGCTTTTTGCCCAGACTTATAGCGAAACGGTACAAGCCCCGCGTCAAGACCTTGCTAGGGTTAGCAGCAGACGTCACAAACTGTTGTTTCTAAATAACTTTAACAATTTTGACGCCAAGGAACAGTCATGGGTGGACCCCCCGTTCAACGTCGATTGCTAGTGGTTGACCCCTGTGACGACTGCCACGGTCTGTTGCCCGGTTTGCGGACGGCGGGGTGGGCCGTCGACAGCTGTACGTTGGAAGCGGTGGGTGACCGATCCTGTGATGTCGGCCTGTTGCGCCTGCAACCGTACCATCTGGAGCGTCCGGAAGCGGTCAAGGAGCTGATCGGCCGCAGCGGCACGGAATGGATCGCCGTACTCAGCCAGGACGTGTTGCGCCTGCAGAACGTCGGTGACTTCGTCTGCGAATGGTTTTTTGACTTCCATACTTTGCCCTTCGACGTCGCCCGCGTACAGGTGACGCTGGGGCGCGCGTTCGGCATGGCACGCTTACGGGGCAAGGGCCAGACGCCGGTGGATGAACCCGAGCATGAACTGTTGGGGGACAGTCGGCCGATCCGCGAACTGCGCAAATTGCTCTCCAAGCTGGCGCCCACTGAATCCCCGGTGTTGATCCGTGGCGACAGCGGCACCGGCAAAGAGCTGGTGGCCAAGACCCTGCATCGTCAATCCCAGCGCCACGCCAAACCGTTTGTGGCGATCAACTGCGGGGCGATCCCGGAACACTTGATCCAATCCGAACTGTTTGGGCATGAAAAGGGTGCGTTCACCGGTGCCCATCAGCGCAAGGTCGGACGTATTGAAGCCGCGAACGGCGGCACGCTGTTTCTCGATGAAATCGGCGATCTGCCGATGGAACTGCAAGCCAATCTGTTGCGGTTTCTGCAGGAAAAACAGATCGAACGCGTGGGCGGCAGCCAACCGATTCCCGTGGATGTGCGCGTACTGGCGGCGACTCACGTCGATCTCGAAGCCGCAGTGGAGAAGGGCACCTTCCGCGAAGACTTGTATTACCGCCTCAACGTCTTGCAAGTGGTCACCGCGCCATTACGCGAACGCCATGGCGACGTCGCGATGTTGGCCAACCACTTTTCACGGTTCTACAGCCAGGAAACCGGCCGCCGCCCCCGCAGCTTCAGTGACGACGCCCTGATCGCCATGGGCGAGCACGCCTGGCCGGGCAATGTCCGCGAGCTGGCCAACCGCGTGCGCCGCGGCCTGGTACTGGCCGAAGGGCGCCAAATCGAAGCCGTTGATCTGGGATTGCAGGGCCGGCAGGCAATTTCGCCGCCCATGGCTACACTGGAAGACTACAAGCACCGCGCCGAACGCCAGGCACTGTGCGATGTGCTCAACCGGCACAGTGACAACCTGAGTGTCGCCGCCCGCGTGCTGGGGGTGTCCCGGCCCACGTTCTACCGGTTGCTGCACAAACACCAGATCCGCTAGGGCGGGTAAACCGAAAAGCCCCGCAACGACCCTTATCGTTGCGGGGCTTTTCCTTTGTTGTGGTAAACGGGCTTGTCGCACCGCCCGCGTTGGGCGGCGAAGCAGCCCCTCCTCAATCAAAAGTAATACGGAAACTTCAGGCTGAACGTAAAGTCCGGCGCATCATCCGTCATCCCGATCGCCAGGTTCGGCACAATCGTCAGGTTGTCCGATGCGGCAATCGTCATCCCTACGTTGAAGTAGCCGGCGTTGGCGTCGCTGGACACCACCGACTGCCAATCCCCGCCATTAGGTTTGAGCTTGCTCTTGCGCTGTATCAGGTCGGAGACTGAGAACGACATACTCATCTTTTCGTTCAACGCGAAGGCAACGCCCATGCCGACCTGGAAGCTGTCGCCAAGGCTGACCTTGCCGCCGACTTTCTGGTTGACGTCACTGCTGATGTCATCGAATGACTCTTCGAAGTTGTGGGTGTAGGACAGCGAACCAAACAGCACGGCCGGGTCGAACGTCTTGACCAGGGATATGCCCGGAGTAATCGACCAGACACCGTTACCCGTAGGCAGGTTTTCCGGGACGTACAGGTTGTCGTTGGCGGTAGACCTGACCAGCTTGATGCCAAAGGGTTCTTTACCGGTTGGCGCCTTGACGCGTACCGACACCACCGCATCCGGCAGGGTGGGGGTTTCATCCAGGAATTTGTATGCCACGCCGAAGTTGACGTCGCCGATGGTCGGGTCGCGGGTCACCGACTCTTCCGATGTGGCGTTGCCATTGTTACCGGCACCGCCCGACTGGTAGGTCGATTCGCGGTAGATCACCGGTACGTTCACATCAAACTGCCAGCGGTTATCGAGGTTATAGCGACCGGTCAGGTCAAGGGTCCAGTTGTCCGACTTGATCCGGTCCAGGTTGATATTGCCGAGGAAGATCGAGTCCAGCGCCAGGAAGCCGTTAAGCGTCAACTGGCGGGCGTCGTAACGCGCATAAGAGACACCGGTTTCAAAGCTGAACTTGCCATTGCCGAAAAAGCCGCTGGCCTCGTTATAGAGGTTACTGACGCTTTGCGCAGGCGCCGAATCGTCCTTGAGGGACTGACCATAGGAACTGCCGCCGCCGCCCGCACCACCCGAGGCGGCCGCAGCGCCGGTACCGGCGACGGTTGCACCGCTGGCCTTCTGGAAGTCCGCCGGGGATTTCGCCAGGCGCTTGGGCGCCGGTGTCGCCGGTTGATCCTCAACCTGGCGTACCCTTTGCTCCAATACCGCCAGGGCTTTTTGCTGCACGTCGTACCGCTGCTTGAGTTCCAGGAGTTCTTGTTTGAGGGTCTCGATATCGGCGTCTGGCGCGGCATACAGCATGGATGCTGGCAAGAGCGTACTTAAACAGACCACCGCGCGTAACGATAACGATCGATGCATGAAATAAGCCGTCCTTTTCTAATGCGAAAGTGTCGAGGGTCAGCGTAGTTCAATAACCGAGAGTGCGTAGGCCTTTAAGTTGATCCAAATTGCAGTTCAACGCCGGGTTGTTCAGTCCGTTATTGCCCATTACCACGTTGAGCTGGGTCATGTTGTTGACGAAGTTGGTATTACCGGTCAACACCGTGCCTTGCAGCACTTGCCCGCCGCCAATCTGCTGGAGGCTATTGCCTTGGTTATGGTTGGCCTGGATCGCCATCTGCAAGCCGCCATTGTTGGCCGATACGCTTACGCGGCCCGCCGCGCTGTCGCCGGTTACCGTACCGCCGGCCACCAAGACATGCCCCGATTGCACAATATTGGAAGGCGCAAAGCCGTTTTCAGTGACGTTGATACCGACATTGTTGTACGCCGTGTTGCCGTCGCCGGCGGTGCGCACGCTTTGCGTCACGCCGGTGCCAGTGCCCAGGCCTGCGCCTCCGGTGACGTTGCCGGTGCCGGTATTCTGGTTCGTACCGGTGCCTGCCGAGCCGGTGGTCTGCACATAAAACTGAGGGGTAATGGTCGATGAATCGACTTGCATGCTGGCTTTGCCGGTGATGGTGTCACCCACGGCATTGGTCCAGGTGCTGCTCATGACAATACCGAAGCTGATGATCCGCCCCGGCATCACGTAGCGGCCGCGCAGCTCGGCCATTTCCGAATCCTTGAGTTCGATCGGTTTGAACCCTGATGAAGCATAAGCGGGCATTGAGGCTGCCAGACACAAGACCGTCAGCCAACGGGAAGTGTTCATCTTTCGCTCCTGGAGCGTCCTGCCCCTTATTGCGCTTCTTTAGAAGAAGTCGCTCTGGATGAAACCGAAATCCATCAGCTCGGCATCGCCTACGGGCCTGAACTCATTCAACTGGTTCTTGGCGGTCAGTGGCGTGGGCGGGTCGAGCAAGGCATTGGCCTTGTCGTAGCCTTCACCCAGCACGGCGAAAACGATGCCATTCCAGCCCTTGACGAAGTCGTCGTGTGAATAGCGCTTATGGCCCAGCACGGGGTCGCCGATATAGACCCAGTCCTTGTCCGCGCGCTGCAACACCACGAAGTGCTTGTAGCCACGAATTTCCAGCAGCACCACCACAGGGATCTTCACGGTCACCAGGGTGTCTGGACCGATCTTGTAGCCCCGGGCACGCATGCCGATGCTTTCGAGGTAGCGTTTCATGTCCAGCATGGAAAAGCCCTGGGTGCGTACCAGGTCCTGGTCCGCATTGACCAGCATGCCTTTGATGACGTGGTCTTCGTCTACGTCCAGCCAATAGCCCTGGCGCAGAATGGTGGCGAGTGCCGCAGCACCGCAGCTGAAATCGGTTTTCTGTTCCACCAGGTTGGCGAACCGGCGCTCACGGATACTCTCGACCTTCTTGTAGATGACTGCACCGCCAGGCATGGCGGAGATCGCCATGGTGCCTGCCCATGTAGGGCCGGTGAGCAACATCAGGAGGGTGAGGGTCGCGAGGCGCATGATCGTGTGACCTGCTGGCTACTGATATAAAAAACAGGGAGTAAAAAAGGGCCTTGTTGCCAAGGCCCCGTTGGATCAGAAGCGCACGCCGCTGGCGCAGGCGCTGCAACCCTGGCCGATCGACAGGCTGTTGCTGCCTTGGTTGCCGGCACCGGATTGCAGGTTCACACCCACGTTGCCGGAGTTGCGGTTAACCGAGTTGTCGAGGCTGGAGTTGTTGGACACGTACTGAGGTTTGCTGCCACGGCCATAACCGTGGCTGGTAGCAGCGGTGTTGAGGTAGTTGTTGGCGAGCGAGTTTTGCTCGGTGTTGGCGGCCGCTGCGATGTTTTTGCCATCAGCCGTGGTGATCGCCAGGTTGTTTTTGCCTTGGTTGCCTTGACCGGCCTGGCCGTTGTAGCCCAGGTTGCCGGAGTTACCGTTAGCCGAGTTGTCCAGGGAGGCGTTGTTTTGCGTGCCTTTGTTGACGAAGTTGTTCAGCCCGCTGTTTTGATTCACATCGACCACGGCAAATACGGTGGCGAAGTCGCCTTTGGCGCTGGAAATCGCGCCAGAGTTGTCGGCTTGGTTGCCGCTGCCGGCTTGAACGTTCACACCGACGTTACCGCTATTGCCGGTCACCGAGCCATCGGCAGAGGCGTTGTTTTCGGTTTTGGTGTCGTCAAACTTGTTGCCGACACTGTTTTGTACATCCGTGACCACGGAGGCAACCACACCGGTTGGTTGAGGCGCAGGGTGCCAGCCACCACCTGCTTGAGCAGCAGCAGCCATCAGGGCGGCGAGAGCGAAAACCATTGGTTTCAGGGCCATTTGAGGTTTCATGGTGTTTCTCCTTGCTTCTAATTAGTTGGTTAAGTGTTGGTACGGTCTAGCCAGTGCTACCAAGCTGTTACTTGATAGTGATGCCCAGGGTGTTAGCCACTCGGTTCCCCACCCCAGCACTCTGGTTCACCTGAATCACTCCTCGGCTGCCTGTGAAGGCCAGGTCGCTTGTCACGACCTGGCGGCTGCCAGTGGTGGGGGTGAGCCCTGAGTCGGTTGCCAGCGTCGTCGTGTTCTGTTGCAACAGGACGCTGTCGTCTATGGCTTGCGGGCCAGGGTTGATGCTGATCCGCACGGCATTGACTGATTGGTTATTGGCCCCGGCTGACTGGTTGATGCCCAACATGCCGTTGCCATTGGTAAAAGAGGTGCCCTCGATCGCTGCCTTGGCGGCCAGAGAGGGGTCGACCTTGCCGTTCATGTTCTGGATATTGCGGGTGGTGCCCTGGCCACCAAGTGCGACGGCGCGGTTGTTGGCGGTTTGCTGCTGGTTGCCCGCCGCCTGGTTGATCATCACGTTGCCGTTGTAGGCTTGGCCGCTGTTGTTGATCACCGCGGTGTTGTCGGCCATCGCCGAGGCACTGCCCAGCAGGGCCAGAAGGAGCAGGGAACGGTTCATTATTTGCCCCCCATCATGCTGCCGATGTTGTTCAAGGGCGCCATGCCACGCTGGATCGAATCGCTGATCTGCCCACCCACGGAAGCGCCGGCACCGTGACCGGCGGCTGAGCCGGAACCGAGTGTGGAGACACTGTTTTGGGTGTTGTTCAGGCCCGGAATGTTTCCGTTGGGCAGGATGGCGCGGGTAATGCCCGCGCCACTGGCGATGCCACCGATGTCCATGTCACTGAGCTCACGCGTGGAACCAAGGATCTCGTGGCTTGGATTGGCGTTGGCGGTGGTGGGGTAGGGGTCTTTACCGAATGAAGGTCGTCCGTACATGTGCCCTTGTACGTCGCGGCCGGTCACGATCACGCCGTCAGCTGCCAGGGTCGGAAGACTGATGCTGGCGCTGAGTACACAGCTGACCAGCAGTACGTTCATCGAACCTTGAGTGAGTGTGATCACGGCGGCATTCCTTATTCTTCACGCTGACCCTAAACAGCGTTGTAAGGGAGAGAGCAGAAGCCGTGCCGCTTTTTATTTGTCTCGGTTATTCAATGGGTTGCGATAAATGCGAGGCAAAATGATGGCCGCACTGTATCAGCCGTGAGACAGCGACCCTTAAAGCCCAGGCTACCCAGCCACTGCACAACCGCTTCACCTCCCTGTATCAGCGTTGAAACACCGCGCATGACAAAACGATGAACGCGCTCACCGTGGGCGGTTCAGGGCAGGGAGGTGTAAAAAAAACGGACACGTCGGGCGCGCGCAAGCCTACGCCGGAGGGCGAAGACTCAGCCTTTAGGGGCTTTACGCGGGATGGAATTGAGTACGGGGTTGCCGTCCTGGTTCTGGGTCAGGTAGACCGGCAGCACCTTGGGCAGGGAGGGCACGAGGTTGTTGACCTCGTTGATGTTGTAGATGCCGCCGATGCGGATCGCCCCGGTGCTGGCGTCGGCCAGCATCACCGGTTTGCTCAGGTAACGATTGATCAGCGGCAACGCATCGGCCAGGGCCAGGTTGTCGAGGATCAGCTTGCCCTGGCGCCAGGCCAGTGCGGTGTCGTCCGGGTTGATCGGCTGCACGCGAGGCGTGGCGTCACCCTGCTGATAGCTGGCCTGCATGCCGGGCGTGAGGGGCACGCTGCCGTGTACCGCGTCGCTGGCGATTTGTACCGAGCCTTCGAGCAGCATCACCCGTACTTGTTCTTCGTATTTCCACACGTTGAACTGGGTACCCGTGACGCGTACCTGGCCATTGCCGGCGCGCACGATAAACGGGTGGGCGTTGTCATGGCTGACCTTGAAGAACGCCTCGCCCTTGTTCAGCGTGACCCGGCGCTGGTCCTTGTAGTTGCTGTAGACCAGCTCGGTGCCAAGGTTGAGTTCCACCTGGCTGCCATCGCCCAGGGTGACCTGGCGTAAACCCGTGGTGGCGTCGAAGCGCTCATAGGAACTGGGCAACCACCCAGCTTCCCAGCCGGTAAAAGCGGCGAGGGGCAGGGCGACCAGGCAAATCGCCGCTGCCACTGCGTAGGTACGCGCCCGGCTGCGGGGCTTGAAGGGCACCACTACTGGCGCAGGTTCGTGGCGTGGCAGGTGGTCGGCGACGTCCCAGATTTCGAGCATCGCCGCATATTCAAAGGCATGCAGCGGATGGGCATCGTGCCATTGGGTAAACGCCTGACGTTCGCCCTCCGTGCAGTCAACGGCGTGCATGCGCATGCACCAATGCGCAGCGGCATCGGTGATCGCGTCATATTCGGCTTCTGATAGAGACTGTTCGCGCATTGACCCATCCTGATTTCCGTCATTCTAACTTCACGGGCCCGTGACGAGAACAGCGGTCATGGCGATTGCACATCAATGTTGAACGAATTTAGGCGATACAGCGGTTGAAACCTGCCATATAGCACTCATTCTCATTAATTGGCGTGTCCAGTCTCCTAGGTTCAAGGTGTCGTCGGTATAGGGTCGAGATGGCGTCCCATCTCGCAGATAAGACGAGCGATGGAGTCGGCGTTGCACAGAATCGTGTCAATGCGTGCGTCCGGTGATGTGCTGTCCAGAAACGCGTCGCGCGCATCTTCCACAGTCGTACTGCCCGTGGACTTTTGGACGGCTTTAAAGATGGGATCATCGGAGTCCATAGAGTCGAAGCTCTCCCACATGCCCGAGAAATCGTTCCAGCGTGAGAACAGCTGGTGACGCGGGGTGGCCAATGACAAGGCTTCGCGCTGTATCTGCTGCAAACTGTCGCGGGCGAGCCTGCCGGTCACGGTCAAGATTTCGATCAGGTCCGAGAACGGCCGGCGTGATTCAGCCGTGCTGATATCGTGGGCGGGCGTGTAGAGATGGGCGAACTCGTGAATCAGCGTGGCCGCTCGTGCATGGCCGTCAATGTCGAACGGTTCGGTCAATAGGTGGGTGTATTGGTGCAGTTGTTGATCAAAAAACCGTTCGGTGAAAAACACTTGCTTGCTCTGGTCTTTGGCGATGACGAACGCTATCACGCCTTCAGTGGGATCACTGCCGGTGCCCACCACGAACCGTGAGTTGTTCAACAGATCAAGGCTGGGGTCCACCAAGGCTTTGCACACCGGTATCAGAACTTTTCTCATTTTTTTCAGCATGCTTTCGTCGATGTTGTCGGCGTCGAACAATTGCCTCAGGAACCCCTCCAGGCGGGTACCGGGTGTCAGCTGCTTGAGTTGCACCAGGTTGTGCATGGCGTTGAACGCATAGAAACGCGCCAGATCCAGCGCTTCGATGATTTGCATGGCCTTGGTGGGATACAGCCGGCGAATCTGTTCCATACCCGTCGCTTCGATGTTCAAGAACATCTTGGCGCTAGAGCGGGTCACGTAGCTATTCCCCAACCGCGAGAGCGCCTTGCCGTATTGCAGCCTGTGATTGTGCGGTTCCAGGACCAGACGCTGCAGACGGGTACTGGACACCAGGGGGCCGTCGCTGCCGGGGGCTTTGCCGGCTATTCGCAGTCGCTTGGCGTGTTTGATCGGGTAGACCTTACCTTCCACTGCGCCGTAGAGCGCTTTGCCATCGGAGGTGGCGTAAAGCCCGGTTTTCGGCTGTATGTGCAAGTCCGCCAAGGCTACATCGTTGACTTCGTAGGATTGCAGGCGCGTACGCCTGGGGTCTGTCACGTCGATGTCCGTGAGGGTTGGCGCGATCGGGGCTGCAGGGGTTTTCAGGTCGCGTTCATCCACCTCGTTGAACACCGGCGGTTGCGCCTTGGGCACCGGCGTGCGCACTAATTGCTCCACCGTCGCCATTCGCGCAACACCGAAGATGAACGAGCGCAGTGCATCCTGCCAATGGTGCTGTTGCAGGGCCTCGGCCGAGTCCTTGAACAGGGTGTAGCTCTGCCAGATCAGCAAGGGTAGCTGCAGTTTGCCCGGTAAGAACCTTGCCGCGCGCTGCACGCCGCTGCTCAACAGGTGCTTGATGGTGTCCCAGAAGTCTTGGCCATCAGGGTCAAGCTGATGCTCAAGCATGCGTCCCATCACCTGCCGGTTGTCCTGGTACAGCTGTTTGATGGCGTGGCCCTTGATCGGCTGATTGGCCAAGGTGATTTCCGATGTCGCACCTTTGGTACCCGCCAGCAGGTTTTTATACGTGGCCTTGTGCGCACCCAGCAGGTGGGCAACGATCCAGTCTTGCAGCCTGCCGGGTACATTCAGTTGGTTGAGAAACTGCGCCGTGCTCTCGAACTCCTTGAAACAGTGGCTGGGGTAGTACGGCGCATAGAGAATCAACGGGCCTGTGGTGCCGGCACTGATCAGATAAAGGCCCAGCGCCTTGGCGATGCTGGCGCGAGGTGTCGCAATCATTTCAAGGGGGCGAATACTCGCCGTGGCACCGTCGACGGCGGCTCGCGCGATGGCGTCCGGCATGTCGAATACCTGGCGAATCAGGGTGTAGCCGGCGTCCGATAACTGCTCCTGCAGTTTCAGCGCATGGGCGTGTTGCAACAGCTGCCACGGCAATTGCTGGACGAAACGCCGCTCACGCGCCTGGGCGCCCGGTTGGTCGGTTTCCAGTTTTTCCTTGAGGTAGTCCTGGCCGTTTTTGGCAATTTTCAAGTTCGCGAGGAGTTGGCGGACAGTCGATTCGGTCAGGGTCTTGGCGCCCGATTCCACGGTGAAGGAACTCGCCTGCTCATTGATGTGCGCCAGGGCGTAATCGACGAGGTTCTGCCGCTGCCCACCCAACGCAAGTGTTGGCGTTATAAACACGTCTTCGGGGTAAAGGGTGTAGTCCACCAGCATGTCGCTGAGCGTGTCGTGGACATGCTGGCGCAACGAGAACAGCTCATACAGGTAGTCTTTCTCATCCAGGGTGTTGCGTCGGTATTGTTCCAGCAACTCAGCATGGTGGCGTTGCTCATCAGGCGGCGCCATGCCCAACCAGGCCGGCAGCGAGCGTTGCGCGACAAAATAATGCGCGAGCTGCGCCGCGCCCTCCAAGGGCGACGCGGGAAGCACGGCTAAACGATTCAAGAATGCCTTGCCGGTCGGCTTCTGTGCCAGCCAATGCGCCCTTTGTGCGATGTAGTGGTCGATCCACGACTGCTGGCGGTTTTCACTGATGGGCTCGGTGATCAGCCAGAACGCCCCCAAGGTATATCTGGCATGGGGCAGGCGTTGGCGCGGGTCAAGGTTTTCCAGGAGCGCCAGGCGTGCGTCGGGATCTTCCAGCCGCGCCTTGAGTTGTTCTTTCGCCAGCGACGGGGACGCGAAGCTTTCCAGGCCCCACGCCGGGGTCCAGAGAATCGCGCGGCCCGAGTGATGGTGGTCCAGGCCGCCGCGTTCGGTGAGCATCAGGCAATTGGCCAAGCGGTGGCGCAGGCTTTGCCCTTCACGTTCGACGGTGACGCAGTAGACATCCGGGATGAACCCTTGGAGGTCCTCCCGTCGACGGCGGTCGGGGGTATCGCTGTCAAAAACGGCCTGGATGATCGACTCGTCCCTGGCGTCCAAGCTCTTGTTCAGGCGCCGCAGGTGCGCCTGGCTCAATATCGCCTTGGACATCATGTCGCCCATCAGCGGCAACAGGCTTTCAAGGCGTGCACGGGGAATATCGCCGATGTCCTGGTGTTTAAAATGAGTCAGCACGCCCTCGACCATCCGATTGAGGGCCTTGACGTCCAGGTTGGACAGTTTCTCGGCATGCTTGCCGTTGCGTGGCTGATAAACGCCGTAATGACGGGTCTCGGGAACCGGTCCGAGACCTTCGGCCAGGCGGCCGATGAAGTGATCCTCCAGGCTTTGGCTTTCCAGAGGCAACGCCACGGCACGCTGGTCGGCGCTGTCAGCGTAGCGATTGATGAATACCCGTGCCGGATCGAGCTGTTGGCGCTCACGCTGTCTCAAGTTATCGATCAGCGGGTCCATGACCGAGGGCAATGGCTTCATCAGGTCTTCCAGTGCCTTTGGGATATCAATCAGCTGTTTGTAAAGCCGTTCTGCGCGCTTGGCGGCGGCCGACACCGGCCGCGTGGGGTCGGCCAATACGGAGTGAGTGGTCCAGCGCTGTGCGCTGTCCAGCGCCAGAAGCCGGTCGTCGACCATGAAGCGCACGTCCAGGGCATGGTCCAGCAGCGCCGAGAGGTTGATATCGCCGCGTTCGCGACGGAACTGGCCGAGCACATAGATCAGGTTGTTTACCTGCTTATCAATGATGCGTTCCATCAAGTGTTCGAACACGTTGCCGACGATGAGATTGCCGGTGACCTGAGGCTCGGTAAAGCCGATAAACAGCAGGCGCTCCTCCAGGGACATAAAGTTGTAGACATCGTCTTCATAGGCGGGCGCCTTCACCATCGCCTTCAAGGTCTGGATCAGGTCGGCGTGGTCGGCCAGCACTTGCAGCCCTTTGGGCGGCGAGTAAAACCAGGTGTGGGCGTTGCCAATCATCACGCAACTGGTCAACTCGACACCATGCGCCGCGTGTTCCCAGAACCGCACGGTCTCCCAGCGCAGCCCGCCACTGGCTTGGGCGCGCGGAGCGCCGTCAGGGAGGAACAGGGCGGCCAGTTCATCCGCTTCTTCAGGGGTGATGATCGCGTCCTGGCGTTTGAGCAGTAGATCGATCCGGGCCTTGTGCGCCATCGTTTGTGCCAGGAATGTGCGACGCGAGGTGCCGTGTGGCGTGTCGGTATTCCAGAAAGTCTCCAAGGTGTTTTGCAAGAACGACGACAACTGCCGTGACGCCTGTTCCAGGCCGTTTTCCCACGGGGTCAGTGCTTTGGATACGGGGGTGTATTGGGGATGGAAAAACTCACGTGTCTGCCCCACGGGCCAAGCCTGCTGACGATAGCGCAACAGCAGTGCATCGGTGATCGGCAGCGAATTGACCCATTGTCGAGGTTCACCGTCGGTGGACCCCACCTTGAAAAAGTTGACCCGCGCGCGGCTGGGGTCGAGCGTGGGCAGGAGTGGGCGAAACACGCTTTTGAGCAGGGCCTGAAGCATCGTCTCCAGGCTGGGCAGTTTAACCAGCTCGGCGAGCACCGCCTGCAGGTTGAGCGTTTGCTGGCGGTCCAGGGCTTTTTTTTGCGCCTGGAAAACATCCTGTGCAATATCCTCGGACGTCAGCACCAGGCGGTTGTCCAGGATCAAGCCGGCGCGTGTGCCCAACGCGATGAACTGCAACAGGTCATCCGCTTGTGTGGCGTCCCTGAGTCGTTCGGTCAGCTCGACGAGCAAGCGTGCACGGTTATCGAACTTCTCCAAACCTCCGTAGGGCGTATAGAGAAACGCCGGGGTGTAGTCGCCTGTCGAACTCATCATGAAGCTGCCCGCCAGCTCCAGCGCCGACGGAGTGTTTTTGTTCAGCCAGAGGGCTTGGGCGATCATTGGCGGTTCTTGCGCGCGTCGCGTGGCGTCGGTGGCGAACGACAGGTTGCGCAGAAACCCGATGTCCTTGGCGGTGATGCTGAAGTGCCGTTCGCGTTCGCGTTCCTTCCAGCCTGTGCGCAAGGCTTCGGTAAAAAAGTAAGGCGGTTGTACCTGGCTCATGAGGCGTTCCTTAAAGACGTTCAGACGGTGCGACGGCCCCGTCCGGTGAGTCTTGAGGCTAAAGCGCGGTACAGCGGCCCGGCAGTAGATATGTCTGGTGCGCGCGGCGCGCGGTGGTCGACAGCCGCGAGGGAAACCCTGTTTAATCGAGGGTGCCGATTGTTCGTACGCAGTTGCCGATTCCAATAATTAAACGGGAGCTACAGATGTCAGCATCGCCTTTGGACCAAGAACCTTCGCTCACGCGGCTCAGCAGTGCGCAGTTGACCCAGCTGTTGCGGCGGATCTTTATCCGCCACGGCACCTCTGAAACAGTGGCCCAGGTATTGGCCGAAAACTGCGCCAACGCCGAGCGCGACGGTGCCCATAGCCATGGGGTGTTCCGCATCCCCGGTTATGTGTCGACACTGGACAGTGGTTGGGTCAACGGCAAGGCGGTGCCCATCGTTGAAGACGTCGCCAGTGGGTTTGTGCGGGTCGATGCGGCCAATGGTTTTGCCCAGCCGGCGCTGCACGCCGCGCGCGCGCTGCTGGTGGACAAGGCACGCAGCGCCGGGATTGCGGTGCTGGCGATCCGAAACTCCCATCACTTCGCCGCCCTTTGGCCGGATGTCGAACCGTTTGCCGAAGAAGGCCTTGTCGCGCTCAGCGTGGTCAACAGCATGACCTGCGTGGTGCCGCATGGCGCCGACCGGCCGCTGTTTGGCACCAACCCGATTGCATTCGCTGCGCCCCGTGCCGACGGGCCACCGCTGGTGTTCGACCTGGCCACCAGCGCAATCGCCCACGGCGACGTGCAGATCGCCGCGCGCAAGGGCGAACGTTTGCCACCGGGCATGGGCGTGGACAGCCTCGGCCAGCCCACCCAAGACCCGAAAGCCATCCTTGAGGGGGGCGCCTTGCTGCCCTTCGGCGGGCACAAAGGCTCGGCGTTGTCGATGATGGTCGAACTGCTGGCTGCAGCGCTGACCGGGGGTAATTTTTCGTTCGAATTTGATTGGTCAGGCCACCCAGGCGCCAAGACGCCGTGGACCGGACAGCTGGTGATTCTGATCGATCCCAGCAAATCGGCCGGGCAGGGCTTTGCCGAACGCAGCCAGGAATTGGTGCGCCAGATGCACGGCGTGGGGCTCAAGCGTCTGCCGGGTGACCGACGTCATCGCCAGCGAGAAAAATCCAATGAAAACGGGATCGCCATTGGCGCCGAAGACGTGGCGAACTTGTACCGATTGGCGGGGGAATGATGCACATGATCGCGAGGGCGCCGGGCGGCACCCTCGCGGGTAAACGTGGATCAGTTACGGCGGCCCAACAACAGGCCGACCACTAGGCCAAAGCCTGCGGAAATGGCCACGGTCTGCCATGGATGGCCACCGATGTAGGTTTCGGTCGCATCGACCACAGGCTTGCTGCGCTCGCGCACATTGGACACCGAGTCCAGGGCTTGCTTGAGCTTGATGGCGACCTGCTCGCGCAGGGTTTCGCCTTCTTCGCCCACCAGGGAGGCGCTGCTTTTGAGCAGTTTGTCCGATTCCTCGATCAGTGCAGTCAGCTCACTGAACGCTTGATCCTTGATTTGTTCTTCGACGGCTTGCGCGGCAGATTTACGGGCCATTGTGTGACTCCTTGCAGGTAAAGGTGGCAGTGAACAATGGAGTCTCGGGCTGAGGCAAAAGTTGCAGTTTTTTTGCCCGGCAGCCTTTTCAGCTGCAATCCGAATCAAGAAATTTCGACCTACAGTGTAAGATGTCGCCTATTTGTGCAGCAGGTAATTCAACATGAGCTTCAATCTGGCCAACAAGACCCTCGCCGAACGCGCCGAGCTGGAAGATGAAAAGTCCCGTCTCTACGACCTGTGGCAAACCAACTTGGGCAAGGCCAAGGGTGAGGCGGCGCGGTTGTTCGGCGAGCGTGCCAAACGCAAGGGCAAGTGGGCCGAATGGGTCCGTGCGGAGCTGGACGGCATGTCGCCGCCGGAGTTCTCCAACATGGTGCGCAGTGAGGTCAACAAGTTGATGGCGGCGGCGAAGTAAAGCTGGCGACAATCGCCTCGTGCACTTTGAGCAGCATCGGATCCAGCTGGGCCTGGGTCAGCCACCCCAGTTCCACCGGGTAACGCGGCAGTGCCAGCGGGCAGGGCAGTGTGCGCAAGCCTGTCAGGCTGGCGATGGCCTCGGCGGCATGCCCCGGAATGGTCGCCACTGCCTGGCTGCCCGTGAGCAGAAATGCCAGCGCGGCAAAGTGGCTGGTCGACGCACACACCTGGCGGCTCAGCCCCAGTGCCGCGAGCCCCTCATCGGTAATCCCGACAAACCCGCCTGACGACACCAGCACATGCTCGCGTGCCACGAACTCGTCCAGGCTGATGCCTTGCTGGCCCGGCGCCAGGCTGTTGGGGTCGACCAGGCAAGCGTAATCACCTTCTCCCAGCACCCGCCGACTCAGCCGGCGTTCGGCAAAACCTCCCGCCGTGATCGCCATATCCAGGCTGCGATCAAGCAGGGCGTTGCCGACGATCTGGCTGTGGGTCTGACGGAAAATCACCCGCAGTTTCGGCAGGCGCTGCGCGATGGCCTCCATCAGTCGGCGGCCGTAAGCGATCTCGAAATCATCCGACAACCCTACCACCACGGAGCGGCCCTGATAGTGCTGGGTCTGTGGATCGATCATCGCCAGGCTTTGCCGACAACGGTCCAGCGCTTCGCTGATCACCGGTTTCAACTGATTGGCGCGCAAGGTCGGCGCCAGGCCCCGGCCGGTGCGCACAAACAGCGGGTCGCCATACACATCGCGCAAACGCCGCAGGCCGGCACTGATCGCCGATTGCGTCACACCCAGGCGCAGCGCCGCGCGACTGGCGCTGGACTCATCGTGCAGGGCCTCGAAGGTCTTCAGCAGGTTCAGGTCAACGTTTGCGATATTCATTTTGCTCATATCATTCAGCATTGAAGTGGGCTTTATTCATGATCGAGGCTGGCCGGAGAATGGGCAACCCTATTATTCGGAGTGTGTGTGATGCCTGTTTCTACTGTGGCCGCTTTACAGATAGGCGCGTTGCCGGGTGGCAAGGCCGAGACCTTGGCGCAAATCCTCGGCTACGAGGCGGAGATAATGCGCAGTGGCGCGCAATTGGTGGTGATGCCCGAGGCGCTGCTCGGTGGCTATCCCAAAGGCGAAAGCTTCGGCACGCAACTGGGTTATCGCCTGCCCGAAGGCCGCGAAGCCTATGCGCGCTACTTTGCCAACGCGATCGACGTACCCGGCGTGGAGACCGAGGCGCTGGCCGGTTTGTCCGCCCGTACCGGCGCCAGCCTGGTACTCGGCGTGATCGAGCGCAGCGGCAGCACCCTCTACTGCACGGTGTTGTACTTCGAACCCATCGGTGGCTTGGTGGCCAAGCACCGCAAGCTGATGCCCACCGGCACCGAGCGGTTGATCTGGGGCAAAGGCGATGGCTCGACGTTGCCGGTGATCGACGCGGCGGTGGGGCGTATCGGCGGTGCGGTGTGCTGGGAAAACATGATGCCGCTGCTGCGCACGGCAATGTACGCCAAGGGCGTAGAGGTCTGGTGCGCGCCGACCGTGGACGAGCGCGAGATGTGGCAAGTGAGCATGCGCCATGTCGCTCATGAAGGCCGCTGTTTTGTGGTGAGTGCGTGCCAGGTGCAGGCATCGCCGCAGGCGTTGGGCGTCGAGGTCGCCAACTGGCCGGCTGAGCGCCCGTTGATCGCTGGTGGCAGCGTGATCATCGGCCCCATGGGCGACATCCTCGCCGGACCGTTGCAGGGCGAAGCCGGGCTGCTGACGGCGCAGATCAACACGGACGACCTGGTGCGTGCGCGCTACGACTATGACGTGGTGGGTCACTACGCCCGGCCGGATGTGTTCGAGTTGATCGTGGATGAGCGCGCCAAGCCGGGCGTGCGCTCTATCACTGACTGACACACGTTCGAAATGTGGGAGGGGGGGAGAGCCCTGATGCCAGTCAGTTAAGCGGTTGAAAGGGGAGAAAGTAACCTGTGGCGAGGGAGCTTGCTCCCGTTGGGCCGCGAAGCGGCCCCAGCTCTTTACTTGAAAGACTGGGACTGCTGCGCAGTCCAACGGGAGCAAGCTCCCTCGCCACAGGTACAATATTCGCGCTTAACTGACTGGCATTAGGGCTTGCCCCCACCTTTGATCTTCATCGCTTACAAGATCGATTTCAGGCGGCTTTACCACGTCGCGGTGTTCGGCAGGTCCAGCGTGCCACGGTCGACGAAGCGCATCGTACCGAACAGCCCGCCCGCCAGTTTGCCTCGCAGCACGTAGGGCAGGTTGTTCAAGCTTTGGGTCTGGCTCAGGCCCAGGGTCTGACGTAACACGGAGAATGCCGAAACACTGACCGGCACCGTCAGAACCGTCTCGGAAAAGCGTGGAATGGAGCCGCTCTGATCACTCACGCCTGACGCCAGCGGCCGGCCATTGACCTCGAGGTCCAGGGCCACGCCGTTGTAGTCGAGTGCCGTTTCATTGGGGTTCTGCACCCGCAGCTTCACGGCGAAGCGTACTTCCAGGTCCTGGCTTTGCAGGGGCTCGATGCCCACCACGTTGATGCTCACCGGGTCGCGGCTGGGGAACAGGGCGCAGGCGCTCAGGGTCAGCAGCAACAGCGATAGAACCATGAGCTTGCGCATCTAAAAGTGCTCCTATTTCGTGACGTCCGGGTCCTGCATGACTTTGAGGGTAGAGGACTCCGGATCAAATTCATCTTCTTCCAGCTCTATGAACTCTTCCGGCAGGAAAATGTTCAGCAGGATTGCACAGAACGCGCCCACGGTGATCGGCGATTCAAAGATGTTATGCAGCGCCTTGGGCAGCTCGCGCAGCACTTCCGGCACGGCGGCGACACCCAGGCCCATGCCGAGGGAGATCGCCACGATCAGCACATTGCGCCGGTGCAGCCCGGCTTCGGCGAGGATCTTGATCCCGGCCACGGCCACGGTGCCGAACATGATCAACGTGGCGCCGCCCAGCACCGGCTTGGGCATCAGTTGCAACACCGCCCCGATCATCGGGAACAGGCCCAGCAGCACCAGCAGGCCGGCGATAAAGTACGCCACGTAGCGGCTGGCCACGCCGGTCAACTGGATCACGCCGTTGTTCTGGGCGAAGGTCACCATCGGCAGGCTGTTGAAGGTGGCGGCCATCGCCGAGTTGAGGCCGTCGGCCAGCAGGCCGGACTTGATGCGCTTGATGTACAGCGGGCCCTTGACCGGCTGCTGCGAAATCATCGAGTTGGCGGTCAGGTCACCGGCCGCTTCCAGGGGCGAGATCAGGAAAATCACCGCCACCGGGATAAACGCCACCCAGTCGAACGAGAAACCGTACTTGAACGGCACCGGCACGCTGATCAATGGCACCTGCGGCAACGCCGCCATGTCCACACGGCCCAGCAGCCAGGCCACGACGAAACCCAACGTCAGGCCAATCACGATTGAACCCAGGCGCAGGAACGGGTTGTTGAAGCGGTTGAGCACCACGATCGTCAGCAGCACCAGCGCCGCCAGCCCCATATTGCTCGCAGCGCCGAGGTCGCTGGCGCCAAAGCCGCCGGCCATGTCGGTGACCGCCACCTTGATCAACGACAAGCCCATCAAGGTAATGATGGTGCCGGTGACCACCGGGGTGATCAGCTTGCGCAGCTTGCCGATGAACTGGCTGAGCGCCACTTCGATAAAGGCGGCGAAAAAGCAGATGCCGAAAATCGTCGAGAGGATCTCATCGGTGCCGCCGCCGCGGGCCTTGACCATGAAGCCCGCGCTGAGAATCACACTGATAAAGGAAAAACTGGTGCCCTGCAGGCACAGCAACCCGGAGCCGATCGGACCGAACGTGCGCGCCTGCACGAAGGTGCCGAGCCCCGACACAAACAGCGCCATGCTCACCAGGTACGGCACTTCGCTTTCCAGGCCGAGTACGCCACCGACGATCAGCGTGGGGGTGATGATGCCGACAAAACTGGCCAGCACGTGCTGCAACGCGGCAAAAACCGCCGCGGTGAAGTGCGGGCGGTCTTCCAGGCCGTAGATCAAGTCGGATTTATAGCGCGGGCGGGGGGCTTGAGCGTCAGACAAAATGCGGGCTCGGGTCAGAAAAGGGAGGCGCAGGATGCCAGAAACTGCCTATGCTCAGAAGTGTAAATAAATATTTATAAACCCCCTGCGCAAAATCCAAGGCCCGGCCGATAACGCTTATAGGCCCACATACCAATGACAACAGTGGTGACCAAGGTCTGGGCAGCGCGTTGACGCTGACGGATCGTTTCGCGGCAGGGACGCTCGCAAACACAATTTCTGAGAGCACCCCGCCTATGTCCCTCCGTCAGCTGAATATCGCCCCTCGAGCGTTTCTCGGTTTCGCCTTCATTGCGTTATTAGTGATTTTACTGGGGGTGTTTGCGGTCAACCGCATGACGCAGATCCGTCAGTCCTCGGTGGACATGAGCGCCACGCAACTGCCTAGCGTGACCTTCCTCGGCAACATCACGGAAAACGTATTGCGCCTGCGCATCCTGTCGTTCCGTGTACTGGTCAACCGCGAACCCGCCGGCCTGCAGGAAGCCGAAACCCGCATCGGCGTGCTGGCGGACAAGGTGAAAACCGCCCAGGCCGGCTATGCGGCGTTGCCTATGGGGACGGAGGAGGTGGCGTTGTACAAGACGTTTGTCACCACCCTGGACAACTACCTCAAGGCCCAGGCCGATATGCTGGTGCTGTCCAAGCAAGGCAAGGTGGATGAAATGCGCGCCTTGATCAATACACGGATCAAGGACGGCACCGACCAGATGGGCGAGCAGTTGAACAAACTGATCGCCCTCAATGCGGCGGATGCCAAGCAAGCCGACGCTGAAGCCGGGCAGAGTTACCAGGGCGCCATCACCGGCGTCATCGTGGTCTCGGTGGCCGCCGCATTGCTCACCGTGTTGCTGGCCTGGTTGCTCACCCGCAGCATCGTCACCCCACTGCGCAAAGCCGTGGAAGTGGCCGAAACCATCGCCGGTGGCAACCTGAGCAAAACCATCGAAGACGACGGCAAGGACGAACCGGCGCGGTTGCTCAGTGCCTTGTCCACCATGCAAGCCAACTTGCGCCAGACCATCCAGCACATCGCCGGATCGGCCACCCAGCTGGCGTCTGCGGCTGAAGAGCTGAGCGCGGTCACCGAAGAGGCCTCCAAAGGCTTGCAGCAACAGAACAATGAAATCGACCAGGCGGCCACGGCGGTCAACGAAATGACGGCGGCCGTGGAGGAGGTGGCACGCAATGCGGTGTCGACTTCCGAAGCCTCCGGGCAGTCCAACCAAGCTGCGCGCGAAGGCCGCGACCGCGTGATGGAAACCGTTGGCGCGATCCAGACCATGACCCTGGACGTGCAGAACACGGCGGCGATGATCGAAGGCCTGGCCACCCAAGGCCGTGACATCGGCAAAGTGCTGGACGTGATCCGCGCGATTGCCGAGCAAACCAACCTGCTCGCGCTCAACGCCGCCATTGAAGCGGCACGTGCCGGTGAAGCCGGGCGCGGGTTTGCGGTGGTCGCCGACGAAGTGCGGGCCCTGGCCCATCGCACCGCGCAGTCGACCCAGGAGATCGAGAAAATGGTCGCCGGTATCCAGAACGGCACCGGTGAAGCCGTGCAGTCCATGCAGCAGAGCAACCAGCGCACCCAGGGCACCCTGGAAATGGCCCGCGCCGCCGGCGTCGCCTTGGAGCAGATCACGCAGTCCATCAGCCTGATCAACGAACGCAACCTGGTGATTGCCAGCGCGTCGGAAGAACAGGCGCAGGTTTCCCGTGAAGTTGACCGCAACCTGGTGAACATCCGCGACCTGGCGACCCAGTCGGCGGCGGGTGCCAACCAGACCAGCGCGGCCAGCCATGAGCTGTCGCGGCTGGCGGTGGATTTGAATGCGATGGTGGCCAGGTTCGTTATCTGACCCGAAATAGGGTCAAAATGTGGGAGGGGGCTTGCCCCCGATTGCAATGTGTCAGCTAGACATTGGTTGACTGATACACCGCCATCGGGGGCAAGCCCCCTCCCACATTTGCTCTGTGTTGTGTCAGCGCTACTGCTCCCAGGCCCCTGGATTGACCAGGTTCTTCGGTTTTTCCCCGGCCAACGCCTGCAACAGATTATCCACCGCACACGTGGCCATCGCTTCGCGCGTCTCATGGGTGGCCGAGCCGATATGCGGCGTGGCCACCACATTGTTCAAGCGCAACAACGGCGAATCGTGATCCAGTGGTTCCTTCTCAAACACATCCAACCCCGCCGCCCGGATCGTGCGCTGTTGCAACGCTTCCACCAGCGCAGCTTCATCCACCACCTTGCCCCGCGAGATATTGATAAAGATCGTTTCCGGGCCCATCCGCGCGAACTCATCGGCGCCAATCAGCTTCTCGGTCTGCGCGGTGAGCGGCAGCGTCAGGCAGACAAAATCGGCCTGTTGCAGCACGTCGTTCAAGCTGCGGTACTGCGCGCCAAAACGCGCCTCCACCGCCGGTTTGGGCGAATGGCTGTGGTAAATCACCGGCATGCCAAATCCGAAATGCCCGCGTTGGGCCAGGGCTTCGCCGATGCGGCCCATGCCGATGATGCCCAGGGTCTTGCCGTGCACGTCGCTGCCGAAATGCGCCGGGCCGATGTTCTTGCTCCACTGGCCGGCGCGCACCATATCGGCCAGTTCGACCACGCGGCGGGCAGTGGCCAGGATCAAGGCAAAGCCGGTGTCGGCGGTGGTTTCGGTGAGCACGTCCGGGGTGTTGCTGAGCAGGATGCCGCGCGCTGTCAGGTAATCGATATCGTAGTTGTCGACCCCCACGGATACGCTGGCCACGGCCTCCAGTTTGGGCGCAAGGTCCAGCAATTTGGCATCCAGGCGCAGGCTGGCACCCAGCAGGCCCTGGGCCGTGGGCAGGGCATCGCGCAGTTTGGCCAGGCCGGTGTCGTCCAGCGCTTCGATCAGCGTGACCTCGGCCTGTTCATGCAGGCGGGCCATCAGCGGCGCGGAGAGTTTTTTGTACAACACGACAGACTTTTTCATGCGGTCTTTACCTTCAATTCCAGGTTTGGCTCCGGCGTGCGGTCACTGGCGCCGGGCTTGAGAAAAATCGTCAGCACCACCGACAGCATCAACGCGCCGCTCATCAGCAGGTACGAAGCGCCGGGCGAGCCGGTGCTGCTATTGAGGTAACCCACCAGGTACGAACCGCCGAACGACCCGAGGGCGCCCATGCTGTTGATCAGCGCCATGGCGCCGCCGGCGACGTTGGCCGGCAGGATCTCCGGCACAATCGCGAAAAAAGGCCCGTAAGGCGCGTACATGCACGCGCCGGCAATCACCAGCAAGGTGTAGGACCACCAGAAGTGTTCGGCGCCGAGCGCGTAAGAGGCATAGAACGCGATGGAGGCGATCAGCAGCGGCGGCCACACAAAGCGTTTGCGTTTTTGCAGCTTGTCCGAGCCCCACGACACCAGCAGCATGCCGATCACCGCCGCCAGGTAAGGCAGCGCCGACAGCCAGCCGGCCTCGACCATGTCCATCTGCAAGCCGGCCTTGAGGATCGACGGCAGCCACAGCACAAAGCCATACACGCCGATGCTCCAGCAAAAGAACTGCAGCGCCAGGATGATGACCTTGGGCGAGCGGAAGGCTTCGGCGTAGTTCTTGACCGCCTTGATGCCCACCTGTTCGGCGGCCAGGGCGGTTTCCAGGTTGTGCTTTTCGCTGTCACTGAGCCACTTGGCATCCTTTGGACGCTCATCGGCCAGCTTCCACCAGATAAACGCCCACAGCACCGCCGGCAGGCCTTCGATGATGAACATCCAGCGCCAGCTGAAATGCTGCACCAGGTAGCCCGAGACCACCGACATCCACAGCATGGTCACCGGGTTGCCGAGGATCAGGAAGGTATTGGCGCGCGAACGTTCGGCACGCGTGAACCAGTGGCACAGGTACACCAGCATCGCCGGCATCACCGCGGCTTCGACCACGCCGAGCATGAAGCGAATCACGATCAGCATGTAGGCGTTGGAGACCACACCGGTCAGGGTGGCCAGGCCGCCCCAGAGGATCAGGCTGACGAAAATCAGCTTTTTCACGCTGCGCTTTTGCGCGTAGATCGCCCCCGGCACCTGGAAGAAAAAGTAACCGAGGAAGAACAGCGCCCCCAGCAATGACGACATGCCGGGGGTGATCATCAGGTCTTCGGCCATCCCGGAGGCGGCGGCGAAGCCGTAGTTGGCGCGGTCCAGGTACGCCAAGCTGTAGGTGATAAAAACGATGGGCATGATGTACCACCAACGGCGGGTGGCGAGTTTCACGGTGTCCATGGGGTTGCTCCTGAGCTTGTTGTAGTTGTGGCAACAGGGTGTGAGTTATGCAACGGATCGACTGGGTAACTCTGAACGCTTGGGCAGGCCTTCCATGTCGCCGCGGCTCTGCACGGCGCGGCTGCCGATCCAGTTGCCGCGCTGTACCGCCTCGCGGAAGCTGAGGTTTTCCAGCAGGGCGCTGATCATGCCCACGGCAAAACCGTCGCCGGCGCCGACCGTGTCCACCACGTTTTCCACGCGTACGGCGGCGACAAAGCCTTGGTCCATCTGGGTGCGGTAGTAGGCGCCGTCCGGGCCGAGCTTGATCGCCACGGCTTCGGCGCCCTGGTCGAGGTAGAACGCGGCGATGTCGGCCGGGTCATCGAGACCGGTGAGCAAACGGCCTTCGCTCAGCCCCGGCAGGACCCAGTCGGCCAGGCCGGCGAGGGCGTTGATTTCGCGGATCATCGTCTGTTGGTTGGCCCACAGCGATGGCCGCAGGTTGGGGTCGAATGACACGCTGTGCCCGGCCTTGCGCATCTGCGTCATGAGCTCGACGGACAATTCGCGTGTCGCCTCGGACAACGCCGGCGGAATGCCCGTGGCGTGCAGGTGGCGGGCTTTCAGCAAGGCTGGACTGATCGCGGCAACGGACAAGTGGCTGGCCGCCGAACCCTTGCGGAAATACTCCACCTGGGGATCGTCTCCGGCGTCTTCGCGGGATTTGAGCTGAAAGCCGGTGGGGTGCAACGGGTCGACCGCCACATGCCGGCAATCCAGGCCTTCCTTGCTCAGGGTGTCGACCACAAAACGCCCGAGGGAGTCATTGCCCACCCGGCTCAGCCAGGCCACGTTGAAGCCCAGGCGTGACAGGCCGATGGCGACGTTGCTGTCGGCCCCGGCAATGCGTTTGTGAAACTGCCCGACCTGGGCGAGGTCGCCGGTGTGCTCGGCGACGAACATCGCCATGGTTTCACCGAACGAGAGGATATCGATCTCAGACATGCGCATTCTCCGCACGAGGTTGGCCCAGCAGGGCGAGGGCGGCAACTTGCTGCGCGGTGACCGCGACCAGGTCATCGCCCTGCAACGGAAATTCCACCGCCCGGGTAATACCTTGAGTCATGTGTTTGAGCAGTTGTTCCCACAGATGCAGGTCGGTGGCGCCAGGCGGCAGGGCCACCAGCTTGCCGTCGGCGCGGCGCGCCACGGCCTTGCAGTGCAGGTAATCCACATGCCGTCCCAGCAGGCGCGCGGCGGTGAGCGCGGACTGGTCCTGCCACTGCCAGTTGCCGATATCGAAGGTCATCTTGACCGGCAAACCGAGGCGCTCCACTTCGGTGAAGAAACGCTGCATCGGCTCGATCCGGCCGCCGTGCAAGGTCTGGTCGTTCTCCACCAACAGTCGGACCGGGTGGCGGTTGAGCAGGGCGTGCAGGCTTTCCAGGTCATTGGTGTCGGTGAAGTAACCGAGGGAGACTTTCAACCAGCGCGAGCCGAACGCCTGCGCCCGATCCAGGGTGGCCGCGAGCTCGGCATTCGGTTGGGCGCGGCCGGCGACCCACAGTTCCAGGGGCGATGAGAACACCGACTCCAGACCCTGCTCGGCAGCGGCCTGGGCCAGTTCGTGGGGGTGTTCGACGCTCAGCAATTCTTCACGCCATTCGATACGTTGGGCGCCTGCGGCCGTCAGCAGCGCGACAAAACTCAATTGGCCCTGCTGGCGGACAAGGTCGGCGCCGTAGCTGGAAAGGCTGATGGAGACGGGGTACTTATGCATTGTTGTTTACCTCTGAAACCGGTTTCATTTTTGTGCGAAAAATCAACAGATGGGAGCCGGGGGTTGGGTTGAGCCTCGGATGATGAGTCGTGGCAAGAAATCCAAGGTGCGGGTCGGCTCAGTGTCACCGCGCAAGCGCTTGAGCAAACAGTCGAACGCGGTGGCGCCGATGGCCTCGGTCGGCTGGGCGAGGGCGGTGATGCCATTGCCTACCAACGGGTACCAATCAAGGTCATCCAGGGCGATCAGGCCGACGTCCTCGAACAGGTTGCAGCCCAGGTGCTTGAGCGCTCGGGTGCAGGCCAGCGCCGCCACGCCGTTGGCGCAGAACAAGGCTTTGGGGCCGGCGTTCGCGAGGAAGGTCTCCAGACGATTTTCCAGTTCGCCACCCAGTTCCAGCACCGCACCGGTCAATGTCGGACGGCGGGCAATCTCGGCCTTGAAACTTTCCACACGCTCCAGCCGCGAGCTGGTGCCATCGGTGGCTTCGCTCACCAGTAACACATCGCGATAACCCTGTTGCTCCAGGTGCTCCACGGCCATGCGCACCGCCGCCGGGTTATCCAGACCCACCAAGTCGCTGTGCAGCGGCTCGACCTTGCGGTCCACCAGCACCAGGGGCATCTCGCGTTGCAGTTCCAGCAATTGGTCGAGGTGATGACCGAGGGTGTTTACGATCAACCCTTCGATGTTGTACGAACGCAGTGCCGCCAGGTGCTGGCGCTCCTGCTCGTCATCACGGTCGGTGTTGCACACCACCAGGCTGTAGCCGTGCTGACGGCAAGCGGTTTCGACACCGTGCATCACGGCAATGGAATAGGGGTTGCGGATATCGGCCACCAGCATGCCGATCAGGCGGGTGCGCCCACGTTTGAGGCCACGGGCCATCTGGTTGGGGCGGTAGCCGAGTTGTTCGATGGCCTGCTCGATGCGCAGGGCAATGGCATCCGAGAGCAGGGCGCGGTCGTCGCCGATAAAGCGTGACACGCTGGCCTTGGAAACACCGGCGCGTTCGGCGACGTCAAGCATGGTCACGCGGCTGCGTTGGGCAGCGGAAAAAGTGGTCACGAGGGCGGGCCTTTCTTATTGGAATAGACGAATGCTGGAGCAGCCTGAAACCGGTTTCAGGAAACACCATACGAAATAAGTCGTCAAGAAAAAACCGTGAACGTCTCCCGCCTCATCGATTGAAATCCGACCAGCGGCCGATGCTACCTGTGAGTTCTGACAGTATCGGGCGCAAGTGATTGAGTATTTAATTTCCTCAACCGTTGACCAGCCTTTTCTCGATTGCTGGTTCTTTTTTCGTAGCAATGTTGAGGACGTTGTCATGCCGGCCAATTCCGATACAGGCATCAGCGCTGGGGCTTACACACCGAACCCCAACGGCGTGCTGGCACTCGATCCGATGGACATTCCAGGCGTCGACCCCTTGGACCCCACCGGGTTGATACCGGCCGCGCGGATGCTCGCGCCACTGGACGTTCGGATTCCCCAGTGGGGACCGCCGCCTGAACCGCTGGATACCCCTCATATCCTGACCATTTATTGGGCCAGGGGGGGCAGCGTGGTTTACCAGGATTCGAAGACGGTCAACGCGCCGCCACCCGCGCTGCCACTTGAACATGTGATGTTTATTCCATTGGTCGTACTGCGAGCCCAATCGGGTCCTGTTGAATTGTATTACTCCGTCACGGATTCATTCGGTGGGATCACCGTACTGGACCCTAAGAGAACACTGACTGTCGACATGGATGAGCCGCAGTTATTGAACCCTGCGGATCACCTTGAGTTTGTGGTTCCTCCCTCACCAGCAGTGGGTGAGGCCTATCTGCAGAACAACGACCCGGTCGCGTTTCACGTTCCGCCTTATACGGGCCGAAATGACGGCGATGTCATTCATTTTTACCTGTCCAACTTGCCCAACCCGCCGGTTGCCGGTGAGGATGGAACTTATGAGTTGGCGTCGAGTAGCGACCCGTTGATCGCCTATCTGTCGGCAGATAAGTTTCGCGCGCTGTCCAATGGCCCTGCTTATATTTTTCATCGGATTTTTGACAGGGCCGGCAACTTCAGTGACCTCAGTGCCGGTTTGCCATTCCAGCTGGCGCTGATCCCATTGCCGGGGCCACGACCTTTACCAGAAATCTTCCCGCCTGAACGTTACTTTGATTCATTAATCAATCGTGAAGATGCCAGGGCCGGCATCTTTGTCAGGGTTAATAGCTACAGCGACTGGGCGCCAGGGGATCAGGTTCGCGTGTACTGGAAGGGCCGTGCCACGCCGACCCAGGAAGTCTTTGGCTTCCCCACTGACGTGCCGATTGATTGGGCGGTGCTACGTGGGCCGTTGACCGACCCGTTGGCGGCGGAAACCGTGCCAGTGCGCTACGAGATTATCCGCGGCAGCCTGCCGCCTTTCCCGTCCTTCGCAATACCTGTCAATGTCAATCTGACCATCGCCGGGCAGGACCACGCCAATGCGCCGGCATTGCTCAATCTGGATCTGCCGGTGGCGGAGGTGAGGGGGCTTGTTTCAAACACCCCGAACGTCGTCAACCATGATGACAATCCGGCAGGGGCCCGCGCCCGCGTGCGGCTTTACGAAAACCCGCTGACGGGCCAGCTCCTGCGGTTCTTCTGGAACGGCGTTGGGCCGGTTGCGACCTACACCGTCCAGCCAGGCGATGTGGAAGGGCAGTTGGTGTTTTCCACTGTGATTCCCTGGGCCGTGATGGAGGGGGTCATCAATCCGGCATTACCGGTGTATTACACCACCAGTAATGGGGTGAATGATCAGCAATCGGATAACACGTTTGTGAATGTTAATACAGGTACGCTGATTTCTTTCCCAGCGCCTGTGCTGAAACATACATTGGTAGGGGCGGCTGCTTATTTGAGCTGTTGCTCTAAGCCTGAGGTGTTTTATGGTGTTGAGTGGTCTATAGGACCCGGTCATCAATTTGAGCTTAATGATGTTGTAAGGTTCTTCTGGGAAGGTTATTCAAGTAATAACTGGGCACCACCGGTTATTGAAAGTTCGAGATACGCTGAAAGTCAAAGCTTCAATAATTACAATGATCTGGCAAATGGGTTGAATGTCACGGTCAAGCCCTATGAAGATAAAATTGTGCCGATGCGAAACTACGGCTCGGCGCGAGCCTGGTATCAGGTCAGGCGTGGTGGTGTGCTCATAGGTGAATCGCTGAGTAAATATATTCGAGTTGATCTGAACTACCCGGTAGGAGGTTACTGCAAGGCGGGTGATGTTATTACGTGTTCGAATGAAGGTGAGGCAACACTCGTTTCGCGTAAGTAAGTATTCAGCGTTGGCTGAACAGATGTAGTAACTAGGTTTAAATCATTGAAAAAGCGGTTTTTGCGATGTTACTTCGCACGCTTGTGTGCACCCTGAAATTAACGACCCACGTGAAGAAGTTGGAGAAAAACATGAACAAAAAGACTTTGGATGCCATTCAGAACTTCAAAAATTCGCGTCTGGCCAACCCTGGAACATTGGCACTGGACGATGGCACGCTAGAGGGGCAGGTGCCTGGTTTTCCTGGCTTGATTACACGAGCAGCTGCGCTGAAAGAGACGTTGGAATTTACCATTCCCCCATGGGGAGACGCCAGTACCGATCCCCTTAAACCTGACAACGTAAAGGTCTGGTTGTGGGCTAATGATGAAAATAAGCCCGAAGAGCCTTTCAGCCAAGAGTTTGTGTTTTCAGTTCCGGCAACAGGGCATCCCGTGAATATTGCGCGTGCACGTCGTGGTCCAGGTATTCACAGGATTGAATACGAAGTTGAATCTCTAGTTGGCAACGGTGGGCTGTCTGACTTTCAGTTGTTGATTGTCGATCTCGACGCACCCTACGAGGATTTCGTCGGCACCATCCCTGCCCCCATTCCTCCCGCTGACCTGCCTGACTCCGTCGGTTCTGATTACTTCCAAGGCAAGCCCAACGAATCGGCCATATTCACCATTCCCCCCTATGCGAACCAAGGCCAAGCCCCAGGCGATCGGGCACTGTTCTATTATGCCAACTCGGATGAAGCCTACCTACCCGTCGTTGGTAATCCGGATCCCTTTTGGCCCATTCCCGCAGACCGTTCCTTTCCTCTGCCGTTGTCGGTTGTCCAAGGCCATCCTGACGGGCTGAAGAGTTTGCGCTATGTCATCGTCGATGCATCGGGTAATCAATCGCGGCAGTCCGGCGCCTTCAACTTCGATGTGAGCCTGTTTCCCAATCCGTCCAACCTTAAAGCGCCCACCATCGATTTGGCCGTTCCCGGTGATGGGTTGACCAACCGGGCGGATGTGGCGGCACTCAATGGGTTGGTCGCACGCATCCCTCAATACGACAACGTGCTGCGCTCAGACGATATGCTCAGTGTCACGCTCACGACCAGTATCGGCTCGCGAACCTTGCCTGACTTTCCCGTATCGAGTGCGACATTCCCGATACCTGTTCCGGTTGATTATGCAACGTTGGTAGCCCTCTACGGCGCCACGAAAGGCTTGCTTGCGCTGACGGTTTCTTATGCGGTCAAGCGTCGTTCGGTCAATTACCCTTCAGTGCTGACGGCTGTGACCGACCTGGATCTTTATGTGGTAGGACCTGATCCAACCGGACCGGGTCTGATCAACCCAGACTTGAACAGAGTGCTTGTTAAAGGGAGATTACTATTGGGCGGTGAGGGGCCTGACAATGAGTTGAGACCCGAACATGCCCCCCGTGATGCGATTGCGCGTATTACGCTTTGGGACAAACCACCTACACCCGACGCCTTTCCTTTTACGATCAGACTCTTTTATGACGGGCTGTTTGTTCCGCCTGAGAGGCTCGTAACCAATGGTGCAGCCAATCAAATAATTGATCTGGACATTCCATGGGCTGCCATCGTTGCGGGTAAAAACGGTACCAAACTGGCGTGGTACACCATCGGGTCGGCAGGCACTACTAATATTCAACAAGCAGACCCTACAACAGTGGATGTAACGGCGAACTTTGTGCAGTTGGATGCACCCGTTGTTCAAAGAACCACACCGGTTGGTGTCATCAATTGCAACAGCTTCCTACCGTCAGGCACTGCGCCGGTTAATCTTCTGGTAAATATTCCGCCGAGCACTCAGTTTGCGATAGGCATGGTAGTGACGCTGGATTGGCAGGGTTATAGTGATGATGCGGCTACTCTTCCAGTAGCCGCTGCCGTCGGTACGGTTACCAAGACCATTCAGACACAGTCTGAAATCAATCAGGGATTCACCGTAGATCTTGGGCCCTACGCAACGATCTTTAAAACCATTCAGCCGACGTTTTCAACGAGACTTGCCGGTTCGGCAAAACTTCACTACAGCATTCCGCTGGCCGGTGGTCCTTTGTCTTCAAATGACGCGACCCACCTTGTACGTGGCCACAGAACGGGTTCAGCAGGTTCTAACGGAACCTTCTGTGATGGAGCTGCCGTACCCGGCCCATAGTTGCGTCTGAGGGCTGATGCCCAAGAGCGGTGACCCCGCTCTTGGGCATTTTTTTGTCTAAAAAATGCATCACTTTGCCTGAGGCAGGGCAAATGTTTGGAGCATAGATGCCAGTCTTTACTTCGGCTACTTAGGATTCTTCCTACATATGACGGTAATCACTCTGGATACCTTGGCACCCCTCGATTGACAGGCTCCTACGCACTTTGGAACCGGTCAGATTTTTCCGTAAAGGAACGCCACCCAGAGGTACGTCAAATGTCGTCTGTATTCAATTTCAAACCATCTCCTTTAAGTCTTGCGTTGAAGGTCAACGCTGTCACGTTGCTCATGCTGGTGGCGCAAGCTGCTGATGCGCGTCCTGTCACCAAACCTGATGATTTCGTGGTGCCAGGCTTTACCCCGGACCGGTTTGAGTTACAGCCCGGCTCCGGGCTCACCGTCAAAGGTGCAACCACCAAGGAAATTCGTGCTGAGTCCGCCACCCTGGTGGTTGAGCCGGGCAGTTCTACTCAGGACATCACGGCGTACTATTCCGATATCCGTATCGACGGTAGCGAGATCATCGCTCGAAGCACGTCGTCTACTGCGCTGCGTGCTCTGGACAGCAACGTGTTGATCACCAACAGTAATATTGTCCACAACAGTGGTACCGGTCTGGTGGCGGGTCGAAATGACAGCAGCACAGCAGGTTCCACTGTCAAAGTCTTGGGCAGCACGATCACTGGCAGTCAACGTGGCGCTGCTGTCACCGCTTATAGCGTGCTGGACTTGATCGATTCAAAGGTAGAAGCAACAGGGGCCGCTGGTTTGGGGCTGGCGCTGTACAGCGGTCAGGCCAATGCCACCAACAGCCAGATCGTGGGGGGTAAGTACGGTGTGCAAATGGGCATCGATGGCAGCTCCGGCTTCATGGAGAGCGGCCTTGTGCTGGACAACTCCAGTGTTCAGAGCAAAGACGGTGCCGCGATTGTCACCCGCGACGGCATCAACGCCGACATCCAGGTTCGAAACGGCTCAAGCCTTTTCGGTAGCAACGGCAACCTCCTGGAGGTGACCGACGGCTCTACCGCCAACCTGAATGTCGACCGCAGCGAGCTGTTCGGTGACATCGTGGTCGAAGAGGGCAGCACTGCCAAAGCTCAGCTCAACAATGGCGCCTGGCTGACCGGCCAGTTGAAAAACGTCGCCGAGCTGAGTGTGAACGATGCATCCCACTGGGTACTGGTGGGCGACAGTAACGTCACGGCTCTGAAGATGGGCGGCGGCGCCGTGCATTTCGGCGGGCCGGATGAGTTCTACCGGTTGGACGTGAAGAGCCTGGAAGGCAACGGCACGTTCATCATGAATACTGACTTTCTGACCCATCAGACCGACTTCCTCAATGTGGACGGCAAGGCTGAAGGCAACCATAGCCTGATGCTGGCCGCCAGCGGTTCGAACCTGGCCGACGGCGAGCCGATCAAAGTGGTCCACACCGAAGGTGGTGATGCGCAGTTCAGCCTGGCCAGCGGTACGGTAGATGTCGGGGCTTACGCCTACGGCTTGCAGAAGGATGGCACCGATTGGTTCCTCGATCCCAACCGTAAGGGCACCAGCACCAGTGCCCACTCGGTGCTGGCCCTGTTCAACAGCGCGCCAACCGTGCTGTACGGCGAGATGAGCATCCTGCGTACGCGTATGGGCGAATTGCGCTTCAGTGAGGGCGCGGGCAACGGGATGTGGATGCGCAGCTACGGCAACAAGTTCGACGTGGCGGCGAACAAGAACGGTGCGGGCTACACGCAGCGCCAGAAGGGTTTCACCATCGGTGCCGATGCGCCGTTGTCGAGCGGCGACGGGCAATGGATCGCTGGTGTCATGGCCGGTACCAGTACCTCGGACCTCAGCCTGACCCGTGGCAGCACCGGTGAGGTCAACAGTTACTACATGGGCGGTTATGCCACCTGGCTCGACGCCGAAAGCGGGCTGTACTTCGACGGTGTGGCCAAGCTCAACCGCTTGCACACTGAAAACGACGTGACCATGAGCGACGGCAAGAAAGCCAAAGGCAACTACGCGCAAAATGCCGTGGGCGCCTCGGCTGAGTTCGGTCGCCATATCAAGCTGGACAACGATTTCTTCGTTGAACCGTACGGGCAGTTGTCGGCGACCATCACCCAGGCGCAGAGCTACGAATTGACCAACGGCCTGCAGGCCAAGGGTGACCGCTCCAGCTCCGTGGTGGGCAAGCTTGGCGTGACCGCCGGCAAGAACATCCAGCTGGAAAGCGGCGGTGTGTTGCAGCCTTACTTGCGTACCGCCGTGGCCCATGAGTTCGATCAAAGCAACAAAGTGTTCATCAACGACCAGAGCTTCAACAACGACCTGTCGGGTTCGCGTATTGAGCTGGCAGCCGGTTTGGCGATGTCGGTATCGGAGAGCGTCAAGTTGCATGCTGACGTCGAAACCAGCCAGGGCAAGAAGATTGACCAGCCATGGGGTGTCAACTTCGGCGTACGTTACGACTTCTAAGGCACTCGTTCATTTGAGCGGGGGGACGCTTCGGCTTCCCCCTTTTTTTGCGTTCAGACCCGCACACTCAGCCAGGTCGAGCCCAGCAGAAGCAGGGCCATGCACCGGTTGAAACGTTGCATCGCACGCGGCGAACGCAGGAACCTGCCCGACCCCGCACCCAGCACAGCCCAGGCCCCGAGACATGGCAGCGATATCAGGAAAAACACCAGGGACAGGCTCAGCACCTGGCTCTGGCGCTCGGCACCGTTACCCGCAAATACACTGACCACCGCAAGCGCCATCATCCAGGCCTTGGGATTGATCAGTTGCAGGCTGGCGGCACCGGTCATGCCCAGCTGTCTTTGGGTTGAATGCGCTTGCAAGGCCTGGGGCGGCGCGCGGTAAATCTGCCAGGCGAGGTAGCTCAACCAGGCCACGCCGGTCCATTGCATGGCGGTTTGAACCCTGGGCAAATGCGCCAGTGAGTGGCCGACACCCGAGCCAACCAACAGCACAATCCCGGCAGCACCCAGGCAGGCTCCCAGAATGATCGGCAGGGCGGCTTTGAAGCCATAGCGCGCGCTGTTGCTCAGTACCAGGATATTGGTAGGCCCAGGGGTAATTGACGCAACAAAGGCAAACAACATAAACGGCAGCATGGCGGGAGACTCCAGAAGATCAATCGATGGCGTCGATCTTCACAAGCCGGCGTGTGACCTGTCTGGAAGATTTGAGCAGCGCTTGCGGTACGCGGCAGGCGTCAAGCCGTAGGCGCGCACGAACCAGCGGCCGAGGTGGCTTTGGTCGGCAAAACCCAATGCAATCGCGACATCGGCCGGTTGCTCACCCCTGGCCAGCAAGTGCCGGGCGCGGGCCAGGCGCAGTTGCACCAGATACGCATGGGGCGGCAGGCCAAACGCGCTCTTGAACGCGCGACTCAGGCGGAAGCGGTCGACGCCGCAGGCCAGGGCCAGTTCGTCCATGCCCACGTCAACCTGCAGATGGGCATGCAGGTATTCCCGGGCCTTGTGCGCCACCAGCGGCAGACGTGGGTCTTCGCGGTAGCGGGTGCGCCAGTAGAGTTGGCCGGTGAGGCGTTCCAGCAATTGGTCCATGGCGCGCTGGCGCACGATGCGCAGTTCGCCGCTGTGCAGGGTCCGGAAGGCCTGGCTGGTGGCCAGCGCCAGGCGCGGGTCGCTGGTCAAGGTGCTGGTGAAACTCAGCTGGCTGCCCTGCGGTGCTTCTTCGAACACTGCGCTTACTTCCCGCGCCAGCCATTGTGGGTCGAGGTAGAGCATGTGGTAGGTGAAGCCGCCAGCGGTGGGCGCATCGCCGTCATGCAGTTCGCCGGGTTCCACCAGGAACACCTGGCCGGGCACGCTGTGATGGCGGGTGCGGCGGCAATTGAATTGCTGCACGCCTTGTTCGGTGACGCCGATCAGGTAGCTGTCGTGCCAATGCGGGTCATACGCATGGCCTTCGAAATGCGCGCGCAGGGTCTCGATGCCGGTGTCGGCGTCCTGGGACAGGTCGATCCAATTGTGCGCGGTCATCACTCACCGAAGCGGAATACGTGAGGTTATTAGCGCCCAGCGCCGGGTGGGCGTCTAGAAGGTTTGTGCAGCATCAACCGAACAGCCCGGCGGCGATATTGATCGAGAACCCCAGGATCGCCGTGTTGAACAGAAACCCGATCAACGATTGCCCCAGCACCACCTTGCGCATGCCCCGGGTGGCCACGCCTATATCCGAGGTCTGCACCGCCACGCTAATGGTGAAGGAGAAGTACAGGAAGTCCCAATAGTTGGGGGTCAGCAGCCCTTCGGCGAAGCGCAGCGCCGGCTCCTTGCCGCCCCAGGTGTAATACAGGCGGGCGTAATGCACGCTGAAAATCACCCCGATCAGCAGCCATGAACCGATCACCGTCAGCCCGGTAAAGCCGTAGTGCAGCAGGCGTTCGGAGGTGGCCAGGTCTTTGCTGCCGACCAGTTCGAAGGTGATGGTCGCCAGGCTGGCAATGGCCGCGATGCACACCGTGAACAGCACCAGCCCGGCGTTTTCATCTTCGACCTCGGCGATGCGCTTCACGTCCTCGGCCTTGGCGCGGCGGGTCAGCCACAGCATCAGCACCAGATAAGTCCAGACCCCGGCGTTCCAGCCGATGAGGATTTTGCTGACGAGGGTGTCGGCCGGCGCCAGGAGGCCCACGGCAAGGCCGAGCACGGCGGCGGCGGAGAGGCGGGGGTGGGTGCGGGCCAGGAAGGGCATAGAGACTCACAGCTGACGAGGTGTCAGTAGACTGTACCTGATCCCGAATACAACCCATAACCCTTGTGGGAGGGGGTTTGCTCCCGATAGCGGTGTGTCAGTCGATTCATCAGGTGACTGCTACACAATTCTGGGTATTGCGTCGGACCTGTGGCGAGGGAGCTTGCTCCCGTGGCGGCCTGGCAGACGACCAAGCTGTTGGATCAGACC